>NZ_KB893325.1 GCF_000374045.1 Segetibacter koreensis DSM 18137
TATCGAAAGTGAAGTTTTTAAAAGCATGCGCAATAATAGTTATATAACTATTTATAGAAATTCTAAATGGGACAAACCTTTTTTATGGAACCCGGCNCAGTCNCCGGGAAATATTACCGGTTCTTTTCCTATTGCTTCTGCTATAGTAAACACCCGAAGAATTATATTAGATAATTCAATGTTTTATTTGTCTAAAAGGGTTAGTAAACATTTTAAAACTTTCACAATTCCTAATGCCTTCAGCCCTAATGGAGATAATATTAATGACAAATGGATTATTAAAGGACTTAAAGATTATGATAACTGCACGGTAGAAATATTTACCCGTTACGGCAGTAAAGTTTTTAGTTCGAAGGGGTACCAACAACCCTGGGACGGAACGTCTAATGGTTCGCCTATGCCTGTCGCTACATATTATTACTTAATTGATTTAAAAAATGGAGAGAAACCGCTAAGCGGTCCGCTTACTCTTCTTAAATGACTTCTTACAAATGATTTTGAAACCATATTAGAAACTCTTTAAAGTAATAATCCTGCCTATTTTGATGGTAAGTAAAGAAACCAAATTAGCAACGAAAAACATTTATATTTAGCGGCGCCTTATTTGTTTCTCGTGACGCCCTTACCACTCCCCAGCAGCTAAATTAAAATTCACTGAATTGGGAGTATTGCCCATACATACGCCAACGTTTAAAATTTAAAGAGGCAGATGACCTAGTGTAGTTTGTAAAAAGAAAAAAGCGCGAATGGCAATTTCTTAATAAAACTAAATGTTGTAACGTTGTTTCGGTTTTGGTAATTAAGAGTACGGTTTTTAGGCTTTTGCCGAACTTATATGAGTGCCGTACTCTTTTTATAATTGCGTGCTTGAAAAATTTGTCTAGGTTGCAGAGGGAGTATCTTAGTCTCCAAACTACTTTATGTGGTATCAGTTTCTCAATATCTTTTTCTTTGTATTTCATACCCTATTTACTTTATTTAATATAATAGGCTGGATTTTTAAAAAAACACGTAAACTACATTTGATAACACTTTCTTTAACTGCTTTTTCTTGGTTCATACTTGGGGCCTGGTATGGCTGGGGATATTGTTTTTGTACCGACTGGCACTGGCAAGTAAGGGAAAAACTAGGTTACTTCGATCATTCCAACTCATATATTCATTTTCTTATACTCAAACTAACACATGCAAACTTGCCCGTAAAACTTGTTGACAATACAACCTTATTTGTGTTCTTAACCAGCTTCGCAATGAGCATTTGGTATAATATAAAAGACCGGCAACAGGTAAAATAAAAAGGTTATAAACCAACAGCCTGGTCATTTCGAAAGTTTAAAAGTTTCGCGATTTTTTAGGAAGCATATTTCAATAAAGGGACACTTAGAGGAATTTTTGCCTATAGATTCAATTGTTTCGTGCTTAACTAACTGATCATTAAATAGGAATATTTGAATATTTTTTTTATTTTAGTTTTTAAACCTAAAAACTTACTTATGGGACTAGTAAAAGAATTTAAAGAGTTTGCTTTGAAAGGCAATGTTGTTGAACTTGCAATTGCTGTTATCATCGGTGCTGCCTTCGGTGCAATAGTTTCATCGTTAGTAGAAGATGTAATTACTCCTTTGTTGCTGCAACCAGCATTAGATGCTGCAGGTGCTAAAGATCTTAATAAACTGACCTGGGGAGCGGTAAAATATGGCAACTTACTTGCCGCCATTATTAAATTTATTATTATAGCTATTGTATTATTTATCGTACTAAAAGGAATTAATAGTTTGAAACGCAAGAAAGAAGCACCAATTGCGCCAGAAGCCCCCACCTTAACCTTGCAGGAGAAGCTACTGATGGAAATTAGAGATTCTGTAAAAAAATAATTATCGGATTAAAATTAAAGAGAGTAGAAGAAATGTTTAATCTCTTTCATTCTATTGCTCCTGTTACCAATGATGACATAGTAAGACCTGGCAGGTGCAGTGCAATAGATGGCCCTTCTGTTTTCGCTTAAGCTAAACCTTTTAACTCTATTATATGAAAAAAGTATTAGGTGTTTATGCTTTATTATTTCTTGCTGCTTATTCAAATGCACAGGATACTACAGTTCAGGGATTAAAAAATGAGGCGTCGTCTAAAACTATTGTAAAAGATGTTAACGACACCGTTCCCAAAGTTTGGAAGACAGGAGGATTATATAATCTCAATTTTAACCAGGCCGCTCTGAGCAACTGGGCAGCAGGAGGAGACAACTCTTCCTTGTCCCTGTCAACTTTTTTGAACCTGTATGCATTTTATAAAAAAAGAAAACATTCATGGGATAATACGCTCAATTTGGCGTACGGAATTGTAAGCACTACAAGCCTCGGGCAAAGAAAGGCTGATGACCGTATTGATCTCATTTCAAAGTATGGATATGATATTGGCAAACATTGGTACGTGAGTACCTTATTTAATTTTAGAAGCCAGTTTGCAAAAGGCTATGCTTATCCATCTTCCGGTTCCAAGGTACTTACCTCTACCTTTATGGCGCCAGCCTATGTATTACTATCAGAAGGCCTCGATTATAAACCAAACGATAATTTTTCTGTGTTTTTATCTCCTGTAACGGCGAGATGGATAATTGTGCGTGATGATTCCCTGTCTTCAGCGGGCGCTTTTGGTGTAGATCCAGGCAAAAAATCCAAACTACAAGTCGGCGCCTTCGCTTCAGTTACTTATAAAGCTAAGGTAAGTGAAACTGCTACCTATAATACGCGGCTAGATTTATTTTCTAACTATCTGGATAAACCACAGAATTTAAACTTGTATTGGACAAATATTCTGGCTGTTAAGGTGACAAAATTTGTTAACATGAGCCTCTCTGTTGATATGATGTATGATGACAATATAAAAACAGTTAAAAGCGATGGATCTACAGGAGGTGCCAAATTACAATTAAAAGAGTTATTAGGTATTGGCTTTGCCTATATATTTTGAATTTCTCGATTGTCGATAGGCTTTAAAGATCGGCTTTAAAAAGTCAATTTAAATGAGGATATGTTTAAAAGGGATAGATTTATGTTTATAATATTGTAGGTAAGTTTTATTGAAAAAGAAATATTGAATCTTATTAACTAAGTGAAACCAATTTATGTAAAAAAAACACATGATTTAAGCTTTCTACCTCTTCTAATGGGGAGCTAAACCAAAATGAAGATTTTTTTGGAATATTACATAAAGCCTAGCTCAAGCCTAGCTTCTTCGCTCATCATATCTTTTGTCCATGGAGGATCAAATGTGAGTGTTACATGAACTTCTTTTACTCCTTCGATTGCTTCTGTCTTTTGTTGTACCTCTTGTATAATTTCTCCTGCAACGGGACATGCAGGGGCTGTTAAGGTCATAGTAATCCAAACCACCCCATTATCTATTTTAAGCTCATACACCAATCCCAACTCCCAAATATTAACGGGTATTTCCGGATCGTGAACGGTCTGAAGAGCTTCTTCAATCTTATCTTTTATTGTTACTTCCATAATCTTTACTGCAAAGCTTTAGCAAGATAAGCTATCGCGTAGATTTTCATTTGCTTAAGCATTGATAATAACCCATTGGAACGGGTAGATGAAAGATGACTTCGCAACCCAATGGCGTCAACAAAATAAATATCAGCGTCTGCTATTTCTTTTGGCGTATGACCTGATAATACCTGCACTACCATACTTACTAAGCCCTTTGTTATTAAGGCATCGCTATCGGCAGTAAAAAAAAGCTTCCCATCCTGGTAATCCGCATGTAACCAAACCCTAGACTGACAACCCTTAATCAGGTTATCATCGGTTTTATATTGTGCGTTTATCAATGGCAGATCTTTACCTAACTGAATAATGTACTCATACTTCTCCATCCAATCATTAAACAACTCAAAGTCTTCTATAATCTGATCCTGCTTCTCATTAATTGTCATAATCTCCCATTTATCAACTAAGTAACGTTACAGCTTTTTTTACGCCTTTTACAAGCTTATCCACTTCTTCTTCAGTGTTGTAAAAAGCAAAAGAAGCACGTACCGTACCAGGAATTTTAAATATGTCCATCAAAGGTTCTGTACAATGGTGACCGGTGCGAACAGCGATAGCCTGTTTATCAAGAATCTCACCTACGTCAAAAGGGTGAGTATTTCCAACTAGGAAAGAAATAGAAGCAGCCCTTTCTTTAGCTTCACCGATTAACCTAAGTTCAGCTATACTTTTCAAACCATCAATTGCATAATGTATTAGCTGCTGCTCTCTTTCACGAATATAATCAAGTCCTGTTGCATTAATGTAATCAATAGCTACACTAAGGCCTATGACTTCTGTTACATTTGGTGTTCCTGCTTCAAATTTAAAAGGAAGTACATTGTACGTACTCTTTTTAAAAGAAACCGTTTTGATCATTTCACCACCACCCTGGTAGGGCGGCATTTCGTTTAGCCACTTTTCTTTTCCATATAAAACACCAACTGCAGTCGGGCCATACATTTTATGTCCTGAAAAAGCTAAGAAATCTACGTCCAAATATTGCACATCGATTCCTATATGTTGTATTGCCTGGGCAGCATCAACTAATACCGGGATATTTTGAGCATGAGCTTTATCAATAATTTCTTTTACGGGATTTACTGTTCCTAAAGTATTCGACACAAAGGTCACAGCAACAAGTTTCACCGTTTCATCCAGTAACTGTTCAAATTCGTCCATCAATAATTCCCCTTTTTGGTTGATAGGAATTACTTTTAATGTAGCACCTCTCTCTTCGCACATTAGTTGCCATGGAACAATATTAGAATGATGTTCCATAGCAGATATGATGATGCTGTCGCCTGCCTTTACAAAGCGTTTTCCAAAAGAGCTTGCTACCAGGTTAATACTTTCTGTAGTGCCTTTTGTAAATATTACTTCATGTTCATGTTTCGCATTAATGTAAGCCTGCACATTTCTTCTCGCCACTTCAAACGCATCTGTAGCCTTCTGGCTTAGATAATGAACACCCCTGTGCACATTGCTGTTGTATTCTTTATAGTACTCATCCATTACCTTTAGAACAGACTTTGGCTTTTGGGTGGTAGCAGCGTTATCCAGGTATACAAGTGGTTGACCATAAACCAGTGTTTGCAGAATAGGGAAATCACTTCTTATTTTTTCAATATCAAGCTTCGCTGCCTTTGTTATAATATCATTATCGTTAAACATCTCTTAGTTTTTATTAACCGGAATATGTTGAGCAATAAGATGATTGACATGCTGCTCTAGTGCGGGTATTTTAATTTTTTCAGTTACGTCAAACGCAAAAGCGTTTACCAGCAAAGCTCTTGCAGCTTCTTCTCCAATACCTCTTGACCTTAGATAGAACATTGCATCTTTACTTAACTGTCCTACAGTTGCACCATGACTACACTTCACATCATCTGCAAAAATTTCCAACTGTGGTTTTGTATTAATTGTTGCCTTGTTACTTAGCAGTAAATTATTATTTTGTTGAAATGCATTTGTCTTTTGTGCATCCGGCTGCACAAAAACCTTTCCGTTAAATACACCTACTGCTTTATCCAGCAGTACTCCTTTGTAGATCTCATTGCTATTGCAATTAGGCCTTTTATGATTGATAAAAGAATGGTTATCGATCAATTGCTGGCCTTCACCTAAATACAAACCATACAAATGGGTTTCAGTCTGATCGTCATCTAATGAGACATGCAAATTGTTCCTGATCAAGTCAGCTTTAGGCATAGAAAATGTGTAATTACTATAAACGCTATGGCGTTTCTGGCTTACATCTGTTTGATGAACTAACCTTGTTCCAATTTGAGCTATTTGCATTACATAGTGATCAAAACAGGCATTTTCTTCCACCACTACCTCGGTTAAACTATTTACAAAAATTTTAGAAAGCGGATTTTCAGAAACAACGGTTTCAATCACACTTAAAGATGCATTTGAATGCACTACAATTAAATGCCGCGGTTGAATAAATAGGTTACCGGTAGCTGTAAAGGCATGCACAATATGCAACGGTTTATCTAAAATAGCTTTAGCATCTATCTCAAGAAAAAGCCCGTTAGAGAATAGCGCTGTATTTAAAGCTGCAAAGTGAAATGAATTTACGTCTGTATTCTTCCCAAAATATTTTACAAGATCAACATTCTCTTTCGCTTCCCTGATAGATTTTACCCTGATAAAATCAGGCAATGTATCAATAGGGGTCTGTAACTGACCATTTAATAACACCAATCGGTAACTATCTAAAGATGGAATAGAGGCCTGGTTAATCAAAGCTGCAGAAATTTCCGCTTCTTTTGCAATACCGTTTATATGATATTGCTCCTGTAAAAACGGAGTAATACCGGTATACTTCCAGTCTTCATTTTTGCGGGTAGGGAAACCTAATCTCTTAAAACTTTCAAATCCGTTTCTTCTTGCTTCTTGTATGGTTTCATTCTCTCCGTGTATACTTGTGTTATTAAAACCATTTAACAAGTCCTCGTATAATGGTATAGTAATTTGTTTCGTCATTAATTATAATTGAACCGTTTGTTCCTGAAAAGTTTCCTTTAGCCAGTCATATCCTTTTTCTTCTAATTCTAATGCTAATTCTTTCGTACCTGATTTTATGATACGCCCATTGTATAGTACGTGTACAAAATCCGGTACAATATATTCAAGTAAGCGTTGGTAGTGTGTTATAAGAATAAAAGCATTATCTTTTGAACGAAGTTTATTAACACCACTTGCCACGATACGTAGAGCATCTATATCCAAGCCAGAGTCAGTTTCATCAAGAATGGAAAGCTTTGGTTCTAACATGGCTAACTGAAAAATTTCGTTCCTTTTCTTTTCTCCACCTGAGAAACCTTCATTCAAAGATCTGTTTACCAATTTTGCATCAAATTCTACCAGTTTTTGTTTTTCCTTGCTCAACCTTAAAAACTGTTTTGCATCCAACGCCGGTAATTTTTTGTAAGTACGAATTTCATTTAAAGCCGTTCTTAAAAAATTTATATTTGATACGCCTGGAATTTCTATTGGGTATTGAAACGCCATAAATAATCCTTCACGCGCACGGTCCTCAGGTGACATATCTAAAAGGTCTTTTCCGTCAAAATCAACTTCTCCTTCCAATACTTCATAATTTTCGCGGCCGGCCAGTACCGACGCTAAAGAGCTTTTGCCTGAACCATTCGGGCCCATGATAGCATGCACTTCACCGGCGTTAACCACTAGATTAATGCCTTTTAGAATTTGTTTTTCTTCTACCCGCGCATGCAAATTTTTAATCTTCAACATTGTTCTTTATAATTTATTGTTTAACCTACACTTCCCTCTAGTGTAATGGATAATAATTTTTGGGCTTCTACCGCAAATTCCATTGGCAACTGGTTCAAGACCTCTTTCACATATCCATTCACAATTAATGCCACAGCTTTTTCGGTATTAATACCTCTCTGATTTAGATAAAAAATCTGGTCTTCCCCAATCTTTGAAGTAGTGGCTTCATGCTCCACCATTGCTGTGTTGTTCTTTGTTTCTATATAAGGAAAGGTGTTGGCACTACATTCACTTCCCAACAGCAAAGAATCACATTGTGTAAAATTTCGTGCATTTTCAGCTTTAGGTCCTACTTGTACTAACCCGCGATAACTGTTGTTACTATGTCCCGCAGAAATACCTTTTGAAATAATGCGACTTTTTGTATTGCGGCCGATATGAAACATTTTGGTACCAGTATCAGCAATTTGCTTGTTTTTTGTAACGGCAATAGAGTAAAACTCACCTACCGAATTATCTCCCTGTAAAATAACTCCAGGATATTTCCAGGTAATAGCAGATCCGGTCTCTACCTGTGTCCAGGAAATTTTAGAATTAGCGCCCCGGCAAACACCCCTTTTTGTTACGAAATTGTAAATACCTCCGCGGCCTTCTTTATCACCGGGGTACCAGTTTTGTACGGTTGAATATTTAATTTCTGCACCTTCCAGTGCTATCAACTCAACTACTGCGGCATGCAATTGATTTTCATCGCGCATTGGAGCAGTACAACCTTCAAGGTAACTTACATAGCTGCCCTCATCAGCAATTATTAGTGTTCGTTCAAACTGGCCAGTGTTTTCTGCATTGATACGAAAATAAGTTGACAACTCCATAGGGCAGCGAACTCCTTTTGGGATATAGACAAAGGAACCATCTGAAAAAACGGCGGTATTCAGAGATGCAAAAATGTTATCAGAATGAGGTACAACAGAACCTACGTATTTTCTTACAAGTTCCGGATGTTCCTGTACGGCTTCTCCAAATGAACAGAAAATTATTCCCAGTTCACTTAATTTTTCTTTATAAGTTGTCGCAACTGAAATACTATCAAAAACTGCATCAACTGCAACTCCTGACAACGCTTTTTGTTCATTTAGTGGAATTCCCAGCTTTTCAAATGTTGCCAGTAGTTCCGGATCTATTTCATCAAGACTATTAAATTTCTTTTTTGTCTTAGGAGCTGCGTAATAAGATATGCCTTGGAGATTAATGTGCGGTAATTTGAAGTTCTGCCATATAGGCATATCCTGTCTCAAAAAAGCCTCATAACCCTTCAAGCGCCAATTCAGCATCCACTCCGGTTCATTTTTTTTCTGAGAAATAAAACGAATAGTGTCTTCATTAAGACCGACAGGAGCCCTATCCATCTCAATATCCGTGATAAAACCAAACTCGTATTCCTGCGACGTTATATCCTGAATTATCTGATCGTTTGTTTCCATGTGCTCGTTTCTTTAACTGACATTAATAATTTAAACCGAAAAACTTTCCCCACATCCACACGTTTTAGTTGCATTCGGGTTATTAAATACTAACCCTTTGCCATTTAGGCCTCCTGAATAGTCTAATTCTGTTCCGAACAAATAAAGCAAGCTTTTAAAATCAACTACAACTTTAATTCCTTTATCCTCATAGACTTCATCTCCCTGCTTCAGCTCGGTATCAAATTTTAACTGGTACTCCAATCCTGAACATCCTCCGCCCTTTACTCCTACTCTCACAAAACTTTCGGAGCCTGCATTTTCTGCAGCCATTAATTCAGTAATGTATTCTTTTGCTCTTTCTGAAACTTTAATCATAACCTTTTATATTAATAATGTTTCTACTAGCTTTATTAATTTTTAATAAATTCAACTCACATGCCGGGGAGGTATAGACTTGCAGTTATTGCATACTGATGCATAACTTTCTTATCGATTTGAACAAATAGAAGATATGGAAATGATTGTAATTTTCTTTTCAGAGTTCAATTAGCTAAATTCCCTTCATTCAAAATTGCAGTTCTTCAACTGTCCATTAATACTTCCCCCAAATGCAAAGGTAATACTTGCTGGCCTTATTGACAGTTTCGATAAGCGGAGTATTGTGTTATAATTGTAAAAAAATTTAAATCCGGACATTTTTGCGCGTGAATTATGTGCTTTTATTATATTATTTTAAAAATACAAGTATTATATGCTTACCTACTTTGGATTTATGCAACTATAATTTCAGCACCGATAAAACACAAATGCTAACAACTCAATCGATCAAGACAAGAAGATTATGCCTAGGTTTAACGGGAGTATTTGTATTTTAAGGCTGTAAACTGTTAAATAAAATAACATAATAAAATTATAGGTTGTAATAATTGTAGTATACTTTTTGTTATCTTCTAAAATATCTTCTGCTTAAACTCTCACAATGAGCAAATGCCACCCGTTCTTTCAACCATAAAATTACTTTAACTCATCGAATTGTGATTTTTGTTAAAGTTTTTTTATTAAAAAAGAAGTTTCTCATACATACATATTTAAAATTAATGCTTAACGTTATCTTGCGATAGATACTAAAACCCCTAATAAAACAAATCTAATATTTATGAATTCATCTTCAATCAATGCTTTAATTGCGGAGCATGAAAAAGAATTTGCGTTGATGCTAACAGAAGCACTTCAGGATATTTTACCGTCATGCAAATGTGTATTTATGCCAGATGGAATAGCTGCTTTAAGATATATAAAAAACAATGATAATCCTGACCTCGTATTTCTTAACCTTGATATGCCTTTAAAAAATGGAATTAATTGTTTGAAGGATATTTATAATCTTAAACTACTTCCGGCTACTCCTGTTATCACTTACGCAAGTTCTGCAAATATTAAGGACATTAATGACGCTTATGAATACGGCGCTGCATTTTATCTGGTAAAACCGACAACTTCAAAAGAATTAAATAAAATTATTAAAAGAGCAATTTCACTATTGGGCCAACCCAGGAGTGAAAGACTAACTAAATGCAATTTCGTACTAAAAGGCGTTGCTCCCTCAGAACCATTCGAGACAAATGATTCCTACACAAACTGGCCGATTTTAAATTAAATAAGGGGGGGCAAATCCTGTCATGTGAAAACACCTTGTTCACCCTAAAAATTAATTTTTACTAAAGTACAAGTACTCTTTCCAATCATGTAAAGTAGTCTATAAAAAAATAAAAAAGATCGAATGCCAAACGTTGCTGTGATCGTTAGTAACAAGGTATAAGATCAGCGTACATCCTACAAAAAATATAACTACAAAAATTCTTCCTTTTTAAACAGCTGGTTAATGCTTAACAAGAATTAGTAGATGCACCTTCATAAAATTAGCGCAAACGTTTGCAATGCGTTTTAATAATATTTATTACTGAAAATATCCGTACTTCATAATCAAACAATGCGGGAATATCACTCACTTTTACTGATTGATTTTTTCATTCAGCTATTTGTTTTACCTGATTTGAATAAATAGAAAGTTTGAGTGAATGTGTGAAATCAAATAATATATTATAAAGATTCAAAAAAATGTGTAAATGCCTAACAAAAGAAGGGAATTTTTAAAACTTGCAAGCCTTACAGGCATTAGTGTAGCTGGAGGCAACATCCTTAACGGGTATGCGTCACACAATAATCCGGAAAAAAATCAAAAGAATAATTTAATAAACACCACTGCTGCCGTGAGTAACACCGATTATACGAATAACGACATTAGCATCATCGGTCTTTATGGATCATGGGCTAATTCACTGAATGAAACTAAGCTACCCTCTTTTTCTTTTCGCAGAGAAGAATGGAAAAACCTGGAATCATGGAGAAATTCTGCAAAACAACGGCTTACTGAAAGGTTAGCCATTCCTGATATTGGGGGCCTTCCTAAAGTTACTGTGAAAAAGCAATATGCTTATGACGGTCTGCATATAGAAGAGGTGACCTGGCAGTTGCCCTACGGGAGAGCAACAGAAGCAATTCTGCTGAAACCACTAAACGCAAAAGGTAAGTTACCTGCAGTCCTGGCTTTTCATGATCATGGCGGAAACAAATATTTTGGCTGCAAAAAGATCACAAAAACGTCAGATGATCAACTTGCGCTGATGAAAGAACACCGGGAGGTTTATTATTCAGGTTTCGCATGGGCCAATGAAATTGCCAAACGGGGTTATGTTGTTTTGGTTCCTGATGCCTTTACATTTGGAAGCAGAAGAGTAATGCTTCAGGACGTGCCGGAACGTATACGCAATGGAAGAAAAGCCGAAAATACTGAAACTCCTGAGAACATAAAAGCGTATAATGACTGGGCTGGTGAACACGAACATGTAATGGCGAAATCCTTGTTCTGTGCAGGAACAACATGGCCAGCGGTATTTTTTGCAGAGGATCGAAAAGCACTTGACATTTTATGTGCAAGGGAAGATGTTGATGCCAGCAAAGTGGGTTGCGGAGGCCTTTCCGGAGGAGGAATACGAACCGTTTTTATGGCGGGATTGGACCCAAGGATTAAGTGCACCGTTGACGTAGGATTTATGACTACTTGGAAAGACTTTCTGCTTAATAAATCGTTCACTCATACCTGGATGACTTATGTGCCTTTATTGCCCAACGAATTAGACTTTCCTGAAATATTGGGTTTACGTGCGCCTCTTCCAACCCTCGTTTTAAATAATAGCGAGGATCAGTTGTATACTCTACCTGAAATGAACAGGGCAGAAAACATATTGACTGAAGTATTTAAAAAAGCAGGAGCAGAAGGCAATTTCAAATGCTCCTATTATCCGGGCCCGCACAAATTTGACTCCCAAATGCAGATCGAGGCTTTTAATTGGTTTGACCGATGGCTAAAAGCCTGAGGAAACAAAAGAAATATTATTTCCTATTTTCAAATATTCGTACCCGGTTCATTTGAATGTAATAAAGAAACTAATGAAACTTTCATCAGGGAAATAAATTTGCAGTTTTCCTGCAATTTTAACGTCTTAGTGGCTGCCAGAAAATCTTTGAATAATTGAATTAAAATGTAAAAATGAACGTTAG
The DNA here is from genome assembly GCF_000374045.1 of Segetibacter koreensis DSM 18137. Classification (GTDB taxonomy): domain Bacteria; phylum Bacteroidota; class Bacteroidia; order Chitinophagales; family Chitinophagaceae; genus Segetibacter; species Segetibacter koreensis. Next base: position 12,368 of record NZ_KB893325.1, read on the forward strand.
CATAAGTGAAAATGCACGAGAATTAGGTAAGGTTGCAGGGGCTGCTGCCTCAGCAATCATTTGGCAGGCAATAGAAGAAAACGGAAATGCCAACATTATATTAGCCACTGGTACCAGCCAATTTGAAACAATACATCAACTTATATCTGAAGAAGGTATTGATTGGAGCAGAGTAGTCATGTTTCATCTTGATGAATATATCGGTTTACCCATCACTCATCCCGCAAGTTTCAGAAAATACCTGCAGGAAAGATTCATATCAAAAGTACCGGCATTAAACGCCGCATATTTAATCAATGGTGAAGCTGATCCAAAAGAAGAATGTGAACGTTTAGGACGACTGATAAGTAGATCTACGATTGATGTTGCCCTTGTCGGCATTGGAGAAAACGGTCATCTTGCTTTTAATGATCCACCGGCAAATTTTGAAACAGAGCAGCCATATTTAATTGTAGAGTTAGATGAAGCGTGCAGAAAACAACAGTTAGGTGAAGGCTGGTTCACATCAATTGATGAAGTACCGCGGCAGGCAATAAGTATGTCGGTAAAACAAATTTTGAAATCAAAACATATTATATGTTCAGTGCCTGATAAAAGAAAAGCAATGGCTGTAAAAAATACAGTTGAGCAAGGAGTAAGCAATCTATATCCGGCAAGCATTCTGCAACAACATGCTGATTGCACTTTATATCTTGATAAAGGTTCTGCAGCTCAACTTTCGGCCAATACTGTATCATGATTGATATCGTGGAATACTTACCATAAACAAGACCTCAAACAAGTACATGCACTGTCAGAAATTAGTAGTTATTAAATAAATACGATGAGTAAAACGATTGCAGCCACCATAGATATTAATTCCTTAACCAGGCGTGACTCCTTTATTTCTATTCTCATTATTGGCCTTCTGTTTTTTATTTTTGGTTTTGTTTCGTGGGTTAATTCTATTTTGATCCCCTATTTTAGAATCGCGTGCGAATTAACAAATTTCGAATCATACCTGGTAACCTTTGCCTTTTATATTTCATACTTCATAATGTCTGTTCCTTCCTCCTATTTATTAAAAAAGGTAGGATTTAAAAAAGGGATGATGGCAGGCTTTTGGGTAATGGCCACAGGTGCCTTTATTTTTGTGCCCGCCGCTCTTACAAGAACTTATGAAGTGTTCCTGTTAGGTCTTTTTACTATTGGCGCCGGCCTTGCAGTTCTTCAAACCGCGGCCAACCCATATATAACTGTTTTAGGTCCGAAGGAAAGCGCGGCAAGGCGCATCAGCATTATGGGCATTTGCAATAAAGGAGCTGGCATTCTTGCTCCCATTTTATTTGCTGCAGTTGTTTTAAAAGCCACTGATAATGATTTATTTCGCGAGCTGGGAACTATGAACGAAATGGCAAAAAATGCCGCATTAGACGAACTGATAAGAAGGGTGATACTTCCTTATACGTGTGTTGGCGCTGTTTTATTTTTTTTAGGGTTAATGGTACGATACTCTCCCCTGCCTGAAATAAATACCGAAGAGGAAACTGCTGAAGTAGCTACAGCTAATCACGCAAAAAAAAACATCTTTCAATTTCCACACTTGATACTTGGCGCATTAGGTATTTTTCTGCATGTGGGTACCCAGGTAATTGCAATTGACACGATCATTGGATATGCGAACTCTATGCAAATAGATTTAATGGAAGCGAAAGTTTTTCCTTCCTATACACTCTTTGCCACTATCTGTGGTTATATACTCGGTATTACTTTTATCCCCAAATACATAACACAGGTAAATGCCTTAAGAGCGTGTACAGTACTAGGAACATTCCTTACAATACTTATCATTTATGCTCATGGCCAGGTAACTCTTTTTAACCATACTACAGATGTTTCAATTTGGTTTGTGGTATTACTGGGGTTAGCAAATTCGTTAGTTTGGGCAGGGTTGTGGCCGCTTGCTTTAGATGGCCTCGGAAGATTTACTAAACTTGGTGCTTCAATAATGATAATGGGCTTGTGCGGCAATGCTATTCTGCCTCTTTTTTACGGTTATTTTGCAGATTTATATAATGTTCGATACGCTTATTGGGTATTATTTCCCTGTTACCTGTACCTGGCGTTTTATGCCTTTTACGGACATAAAATAAGAAAATGGAGTTTTTAATTTAAAGGCTTTCTAAACAATTTAAAATAACAGCGGCTTGCGGTAAAATACCAGATGAAAGAACAACAATTAAAAATATATAACGGAAATATTATTACGCCTTATAGAATTATTCCAAATGGAACAGTGATTGTTTCAGAAGGCGTTATTACAGCTATTGAGCAAGGGAATATAGAAGTAAAAAATGCTCTTGAAATAGATGCCAGGGGACAATATATAGCTCCAGGTTTTATTGATATACATGTGCATGGCGGAGGTGGTCATGATTTTATGGATGGAAATGAAACTGCTTTCCTTAAAATTGCAGAAACCCATGCGCAATATGGAACTACGTCTATGTTGCCCACTACCCTTACAAGCACAAATGAACAATTATTGCAAACCCTGCAAATATATGAGAGTACAAACCAAAAGAATATAAATGGATCTCAATTTCTCGGCATGCATCTCGAAGGTCCTTATTTTGCTATGAGTCAGCGTGGAGCTCAGGATCCGCGTTATATCAGAAATCCTGACCCTGCTGAATATAATGACATACTTTCTCGTTCTTCATCCATAAAACGATGGAGTGCTGCACCGGAACTAAAAGGAGCTATTGAGTTTGGACGGTGTTTACAATCAAAAGGCATCTTAACTGCGCTGGCACATACAGATGCTATTTACGAGGAGGTAATAGTTGCATTTGAAAATGGTTATACGCTGGCTACCCATTTGTATTCGGCTATGTCTGGAGTGACTCGCAAGAATGCTTACCGATATGCCGGAGCAGTTGAGAGCGCATTTATAATTGATGAAATGGATGTGGAAATTATAGCAGATGGTATCCATCTTCCTCCACCTTTGCTCAGACTTGTATATAAAATTAAAGGGGCAGACAAAACAGCATTGATTACTGATGCTATGCGTGCGGCAGGAATGCCCGAAGGAGAAAGTGTTTTAGGAAACATTCATAACGGCTTAAAGGTAATAGTAGAGGATGGCGTAGCAAAGTTGCCTGACAGAAGTTCTTTTGCAGGAAGTGTAGCAACAGCAGACCGTTTAGTAAGAAGCATGGTTTTTATGGCTGACGTACCTTTAATAGATGCAATAAGAATGATAACAGCTACACCTGCCCGCATATTGAAAGTGTCTGATAAAAAGGGTGCATTGGTGGCAGGTAAAGATGCAGATATCGTGCTTTTTAATAACAACATCGAAATAGAAATGACGATTATAAAAGGACGGATAGTTTACAACAGGCGAACATCTGGTATCTCAAAATAATAATGACTCTATACTATTATCAAAACTATTCACTGATTTATTACAAACAATCTTTTCATGAAACCTTTACAGTGTCTTTGCCTTTTTCTCTTCAGCTTAATATCGTTGCACCTTTATGCTTTTGATAAAGAAGATTTTGACAAGCATTTTAAGTTGATGCCCGAGCCACAAAAAATTGAATTAATAAAAGGAAAAGGAATTTCTGCTAATACACTTCGATCAGTTTTATTAAAGGGAACAACTGTAAAACCGGTTTTGTATGGAGTTTTACAATCTTTACCGCTAACTTCTACCGCAGGTGCAGGAGTACTTGAATTAAATATTACAACATCTAAAAATTCTGCTGCGTCTCCTGAAAGCTATACAATTAAAATAAATGATAATCATGTTGTTATTAATGCTGTTGACCAGGCAGGTTTATTCTACGGATGCCAGACTTTATTACAATTGCTGGAGGATGCAGATGCTCAACAAATAGAAATACCGGCATGCACAGTAACCGATTATCCTGATATTGCTTACCGTGCTATACACCTTGACTTAAAGCACCACCTTGATGCAGGACGGTACTATTATGACATGATCGACCGGTTGGCACAGGTAAAAGTAAATGCCATTATTGTTGAATTTGAAGATAAGCTGCGTTATCGCAAAGCTCCTTTAGTAGGAGCATCTCATGCTATTTCTGTCGATGAGTTCGCCGCAATTAGCCGTTATGCAAAAGAAAGAAACATTGAGATCAGTCCGTTGGTGCAGGGATTGGGACATGCTTCCTTTATTTTAAAACACGATAAGTATAAAAACCTGCGCGATACTGTTACATCTGACTGGTCATTTGATCCTATGAATCCACAAACGTACGATTTGCAATTTTCTCTATACGAAGATGCGATAGCGGCAACTCCTTATGGAAAATATTTACATGTTGGCGGTGATGAAGTAGGCAACTTAGGCATGTCAGAATTATCAAAAAAGTCAGGATTAACTCCGATACAATTACAAATGCAATGGCTGAAAAAAGTTTGTGAATTTGCCACAGCCCATAACAGAATACCTATTTTCTGGGATGATATGGTTTTTAAACTTTCTGACCTTTATCAAACTACATGGGATCCAAAAGTTCCGGCAGAAGAGGTAAACAAAATATGGCAGGCAAATGCACACCGGCTAGAAGAAAACATTGGACTCTTCCCAAAGGAATGTGTGTATATGCGTTGGAATTACGACAGCCCTGATATACCTGGCAATCATAAAGCGATAGATTGGTATAAGTCTCATCATTTAAAAGCTATGGCTGCTACTGCTGCTCAAACCATGTGGCCAATGCTTCCACGTGAAAAATCTAATTTTCAACCTATTAAGGATTTTTGTAGAATAACTGCTGAAAAGAAGATGGATGGAATTTTATGCACGGCATGGGATGATTGCTCTCCTCATTTTGAAACTTATTGGCGTGGTTTATATGATTTTGGTTTTTTCAGTTGGAATCATACAGATGCTACAGCAGATAACGTTCACTCTATGTTCCGTCAAAGGTTCTATGCACCTGCCCTGGCTACTGCATCTTTTGAGTTTCAGGATTCCTTAGAGAAGGCTTTGGTATTTTGGGAGTCAGCGCTGATTGATAAAGGCGACAGGAGTAACTATCCAAGAAAAATTCACTTAATAGAATTGCCTGATCAGAAGAATAATAATGCATGGAGTGAAAAATATAAGACAAAAATTCAAAAGGCTAAGGAAGAGGTTCTCAGGTACCAGGAAATTAAAAACAAACTAGCCAAAGCGACTCAACTTGCCCGCCACAATGAATATACTTTAGCAGTTATGAACCAGATAAATGAATTGCAGATATATCCTGCAAAGCTGCTGGTGTTATTAGAAAAGTATGATAATGCATCGGCCGCTGGTAAATCTGCTGCAAAAGATGGTATAAAAAGTTATGTAAACAACTTCAGTACAATAAGAAACAATTACGAACAAATATTTTCAAAGACACGTATAATTGCAAATCCGGCTGATTATATTCTTGACCAAAATCATCATGATCACCTGGCAAATGGCACAAATAATTCTGATTGGATGTATGTGTATGAATTAGCAATGAATTCAAAAATTAATGATTGGTTTACAAGTAATTAAAGTAAGTTTTCAACTTTAAGGATAAACTATAGTGGGTTTTGCCAATATGAAAAAAGCATCTTTTACATTTGTAGATCGTATGTTCATTAAGCCCAAAACTTTATTTGTATCAGTTGTATTATTACAACTAATGCTTTCGGCTTGTACCATTTCTAACAGAAGCACTATAAACTACGCAGGCAAAAACTGGAATGATTATGCAGGAGATAACACTAAAAGCCGGTATTCAACTCTTAGCCAGGTTAACAAGCAAAATGTCAGTCAGTTAAAGGTGGCATGGACATATCGCTCAGGTGATTATTCAGATGATTTAAAAACAACAATTGAATGTAATCCTGTTGCAGTGAATGGAGTTGTATATGCATCTACTCCAACATTAAAACTGGTAGCTCTACAAGCTGCAACAGGCAAAGAAATATGGCGTTTTGACCCTTTACCCCCGGAAGTTTTACAAAAATTGCGTACGGAAGAAAAAATAGACATTACTCCCGGAACAGGCTATTGGGTAAATCGTGGAGTGAAGTATTGGGAAAGCGGCAAAAACAAACGAATTTATTACAGCGCAGGGATTTATTTATTTGCTTTAAATGCGCAAACGGGCAAGCCAATTTCGAACTTTGGAAATAATGGTAAAATTGATTTGCGACAAGGACTTAATCGGGATATAAAGGGTATGCATTATAACTCTACGACACCAGGAGTTGTCTACAAAAATAATCTAATTATGGGTTCAACTGTAGGAGAAGGACCTGAACCTGCAGCACCGGGATTTGTTCGGGCTTTTGATATTGAGACAGGAAAATTAAATTGGGTATTTCATACGATCCCGCAATCGGGCGAATTTGGAAATGATACATGGGGAAACGATTCGTGGAAAAAGGCAGGAGGAGTGAATGCATGGTCAGGTATAAGCCTTGATGAAAAACGTGGAATAGCCTTTATAGCTACGGGCTCTCCTACTTGGGACTTTTATGGTCAGGATCGGCCCGGAAATAATTTATTTGGAAATTGCGTAGTAGCTCTCGACGCCAATACAGGTAAACGAATGTGGCACTTTCAGACTGTTCATCATGATATTTGGGATAAAGATGTTCCCTGTCCTCCCAATTTAGTAACTGTAAAACATAATGGAAAAAAAATAGATGCGGTGGCGCAGGTAAGCAAAACGGGCTATGTTTATCTTTTCAACCGGGAAACAGGTAAACCCTTGTTTGAAATAGAAGAGAAAGCCGTACCTGCTTCTAATATTCCTGGAGAGCATACTTCTGCCACCCAACCCGTTCCCATTAAACCTAAAGCCTTTGCACGCACCGGTTTAACTGTAAATGACATGACTAACTTGAATCCTGAAGCTCATACATTTGCTATAGATGTATTCAAAAAAAGTAAGAGCGGCCCTCAATTTACTCCAATCAGCAATGTGCCTACTTTAATTATGCCCGGCCTTTTAGGTGGCGCAAATTGGAGCGGAGCATCTTTTGATCCTGAGACAAATCTTTTGTATGTTAATTCAAATGATTTACCAAGTTATATAGGATTAATCCATAATGAATCAGGAAAACCTTATCCTTATAAAAATACCGGATACAATCGCTTTTGGGATCCTCAGGGATACCCCGCCATTACACCTCCCTGGGGTTCATTAACTGCTATAAATCTGAATACGGGAGATTTTGCCTGGCAGGTTACCCTAGGTGAATTTGATGAACTTACCAAAAAAGGTATTCCCCCAACAGGATCACCAAACCTGGGAGGCAGCATAGTTACTGCAGGTGGTCTGGTATTTATTGCTTCGACAAAAGACGAAAAATTTCGGGCGTTTGATAAGCAAACGGGAAAAATATTGTGGGAAACAAAGCTTCCTGCAGGAGGTTATTCGTCACCAAGCACTTACCTGGTTGATGGTAAGCAATATATAATAATTGCTGCAGGCGGTGGCGGAAAAATGGCAACTAAATCCGGCGATTATTATATAGCATTTGCCTTACCATAAGTGAAGGTGAAGATTATTTTAAAGGGTTGGAAAAGAAACCAGTTGTTTAAATAGGAATAGTTCAAAACCGATTAAGAATGATAATGAATAGCAAATTACTTTTTAACATTAACTACCTTACATGTTAGCTTCAATATTAGAAATTTATGGATTTAAACCGGAAGAATGGATTACTGAGCCTTTTGGTACAGGCCTGATAAACCATACGTGGTTATTAAAAAAAAATGACGAACAATATATTCTTCAACGAATAAATAACAACGTATTCAAAGACCCTTATGCAATTTCTAACAATATTCGTTTGGTTGGAGATTACCTGCAAGAACATTTTCCTGACTACTTTTTCGTTACCCCCATCCACTCTATAGATGGCCGTGAAATAGTACAAAACGATGATGGCTATTTTAGAATACTTCCATTTGTAAAAAACTCAGTTACTTATACTACTGTTGAAAGTCCCGAACTTGCTTTTACAGCAGCGCGGCAATTCGGAAAATTTACGCATCTTCTTGCAGAATTTGATGAGAAGTTATTGAAAGAAACAATACCTAACTTTCATAACCTCAGTTTGCGCTATAGGCAATTTGAAGAATCGTTACAGCAAGGAAATAAAGAACGCCTTTCTATAGCTGCAAATATAAGTAAGCAGTTAGAAAAATACAGGTACATTGTTGATGAATTTGAGCAAATAAAAAAGAGTCCACAATTCAGAAAACGAGTGATGCACTGCGACACGAAAATCAGTAATGTACTTTTTGATAAAAAAAATTGCGGATTATGTATAATTGATCTTGATACAGTAATGCCTGGTTTCTTCATAAGTGATGTAGGAGATATGATGCGTACGTATTTATGCCCAGTGAGTGAAGAAGAAAAAGACTTTTCAAAAATTGAGGTAAGAGATGATTATTTCGTAGCTATTGTAGAAGGTTATTTGGCTGAGATGAAGTCAGACCTTACAGAAGAAGAACAGAAAGGTTTTATATATTCCGGGAAATTTATGATCTATATGCAATGCATTCGTTTTCTGTCTGATTACTTTAATAATGACGTGTACTACGGCGCAAAATATGAAGGACAAAATTTTAACCGTGCAATAAATCAGTTAAATCTTTTGCAGCGATTGGAGGAAAAAGAAGAATCCCTTTTACAAAGAACAAAACAACATAAATACATTTTTATGTCCAAAAAGTAAATATGATGGAAACAAGCTCTGCAGGAGAGCCACTGTCAGCAATACGAAAGAAAAAAAGTTTAATGAAAAGGCCTCAGTAAACTTTTATCAAATGAGTTTCCAGAAAATTTTGCAAGGTGCTTTTAGCTCCTTTCCCGTATCTTTCAAAAGACCTTATTCTTCTCGTTGAAATTTATTCTTTAGGCTTGTGCTTGTTAAATACTGTTCTTTTCCTTTTTATTTACAGAAGTTATAAACTGCTCTAAAGCAGCAACCATACTGGGAGTTTGAGGTGCGGGAGCTTTTATATCTAACACGAGGCCGGCATCTTCCACTGCCTTAGAAGTGTTATTTCCAAAAGCGCCTATTACTGTTTCTAATTGCTGAAATGAAGGAATATTGTCAAAGAGGCTTTTTACACCTGTGGGAGTAAAGAAACAAATAACATCATACTGTGCTTCCATCACAGGAGCAATTTCATTGCTAATAGTGCGGTACATAAATGCAAGAGCAAACTCGCACTTATTGTTTTTCAGCCAGTTTACAATTTCATTGTCCTGCTGGTTTTCACTGCAAACGTATAAAAACTTTTCATTATCCTTATGCTTATTAATAACATCAAACATGCTCTTATTTGTACCATCCGCTCCATAAAAAACTTTTCGCTTTCTGTACAAAATAAATTTTTGAAGATATAAGGCCACTGCCTCAGTTATGCAGAAATATTTTGTTTCCTGGCTAATAGTAACTTTCATTTCTTCACTAACACGGAAAAAATGGTCAATAGCATTTCGGCTAGTAAAAATGACTGCAGAAAAACTGCAAATGTCAATTTTTTGCTTGCGAAATTCTTTTGCAGGTATGCCTTCAAGTCTTATAAAAGGATGAAAAACAAAGTCGATGTTATATTTCTTCGCTAATTCAAAATATGGCGATTTTTCGTTTTCCGGTTTAGGTTGGGTTATGAGAACTCTCTTCACAGCCTTACTGCTTATTCCGTTTATTGCCCCGTTTTTTACCATGCGTTGCTTCAATATTTTATTCAAAATTAGTGACTATTATCTAAAAAAATTATTAACGTCTTGTATATGAGTAAAAGGGGGATAATTTCGAAAGCACAAATATAGAAGAAAAAATGCAACATACTCACTTTAACCTCGCGACGTATAGGAGCATAAGAAACAAGATACCTGTATATAAACAACAGAAAAATAATCAATAGCGAAGTTGTGATAGAAATGTTAATTATAGCTGGCTGCGCAAATGCCAGCAATAGGATGAACGGAATTAGGGCGACGCCAAGAATTTTATTGATTAGGTAGACTGCAAAAATGTATGCTTCAGTAGCTTCTTTTACATTAAAAACCCAGCCGGCAAAGCTTAGTAAGATATATTTTCCAATGTATAGTGCTAGTAAAGCTGCATTTGTATATAACAACAGCCACCAAAAACCAATATTGGTAAGGTGAGAATACTGAAGAAGAAATGTAGTATATGTTGCCGCCGAAAAAATAAAGAACAAATTGAGTAAAAGAGATGGAAAATTATTTTGCAACAATTGCTCCCGGGTTTGCTTTTGGCGAAAAGATGGCTGAAAGAAAAGTTTAAAAATATTCTTAAAATACCGGTTAAAGACAAGCCGTATAAAGGCTAAAAAAAGCAGTAATCCGCAAAGAAGATAAAAAACTTCATCTTTATAATGCCTTTGTTTTACATTTATTACGAGGTATATCGGTTTAGCTTTAGTTATATATGGGTTATCCAGCAACCTTCGGTAAATAGAATCAAATGGCCTTTTTATTGATACCACCGGAATGGAAATCTTAGCAGTATCAACAGGTCGCCTGCCAGTATCAGAAAAGACAGGCACCGAAGAATCAACTCTGGGCACGCTGTCAACTACACCAGATGTATCTGAAACAGCATATCTATTAACAGAATCTGTAACAGCGCGCCTTTTTACTTTTTTGGCAGTAACAGATCGTGATGCACGCGACAGCGTATCTGTAGATGCATTACCTGTGTCTGTTTGGGCAAAGGCACAAAAAGATACAAAGCAAAAATAAAATATGAAAAGGATTTTTTTCAACAGCATTATTAATGGGCAAAAATATCTTAGCGAGATGAGAGGGAAAAAAATAATTACTTCCGCACAATTTTTCTATTACTTAAAAAATACTGACATAGCCGATGTGAATTTTAGATTGCTTTATATCGAAACTGAGATCATTTCGTTTTCCTACAGCATAACTGACATTAAAAATGCCTCCTTTCGTTTCAAACGACAGCCCTACCCCGGCTCCTAAATATGTATTTGATTGTTTTATAATTGGATTACTGGTCCAGCCTGCATCACTAAATATAAAAAAATTCGAGTTTAAACCAACCAGGTAACGATATTCTACAGTACCAACAACATACTTATTTGCGTAAATACTTTCTTCATCAAAACCTCTCAGTAACCTATAGCCTCCTATCTGGAACAATTCATTTCTAAAATAACTTGGACTTTCATACCAACCCGCATTTATTCCCGTCTTTACAATTGTTTGCTTCCCCATCTTAAAATAATGCGCGGCTTTTGCTCTCACCCTTAACTGGTAAGCCTTTAACTTAATCGAATCATACAATGTACTATAATCAAAGAAAGAATCTTTAATCTGGGTAATAGCTGTATTTTTTCTTATTGTTTTATTTCCTGCTAGCGCAGAAATGTTCAATTCATTTCCCTTGCGCGGATTAAACCTGTAATCTGTATTTGCAACATCGTAGTCAACTCCAAAATTTACTGAACTTACATCTCCGACATCGGGTAATCTTCTCGAAGCTTTAATATTTAGTGTATCTACCTGGAGCGCATTTGTTCGTTGAGTTTGTAAAAAAACCTTTCCCGCCTTGTTGGGTGATAACATGTAGAGCAATCCTAACTGGCTATTTATATTTAAGAATGAAGAGTCTTTTTTATACAGATCAAATAAAAAATCGATACCAAAGGATGAATTAAACATGTAAGGCTGGGTAAATTGCAGGTTAAGGCGGGGCGATTTGGGTTGTATCTGCTGCCACATTAGCCCCATATGCTCACCTCCTCCAAATGCATTTTGCAACTGCAAATTTGCATCAACGGTTAATAACAATTTTCCACCTAATTGCTGGTTAGATGGCAGAAAACCTGCGAGCACATTTACCTGGTTGCTTTTCTTAGGCGCTAAGTAAAGGTTAACAAGACTGCCGGTATTTAGCATAGTTACGTCCCAGGGCTGTACCTGCTCCAGGTAAGGCAATTCCAGTAATCGCTGATTAATTTTTTCAAGTTTTTTTTTATTGTAAGGTGAGCCCCTCTCTATATTAAGATAATGATGAATAAAGTTTCTGGAAATTTTAGCAGGTCCATACAACCTAATACTATCTATACGGTAAGGAAAACCTCGGTCAATATTAAGAGTTGCATCTATTTCACTTCCTGTGATGGAAACACTATCGAGACTTATTTTGGCAAAAGGAAAGCCATTGGCTTCAAAATAATCGAGGAGTCTATCTGTAGTTTTCCTGTAATCTTCGAAATTAAATTTTTCTTTTTTTCCTATCTTCAACTCCCCCCCTGCCTGCTGAAGGTAATTCTTATCCTGCTCGTGAATATGAAGATTAAGTAAATCATATTTTTCACCTAAAAAAAGATAAATAACAGTTTGATTTTCAACCTCAATTGAACTGTCAATTGAAGAAGAGATGTACCCTTTTTGCTGTAAAACAAACGGAAGCTTATTTACATAATCACTACAATCTAAAGCACTGCTAAATGAAGATTTTAAAACGAGATTATGTGCAACAAATAAGCTGTCTTTATCAATACAATGAATAATAAGGCGATAATTATTCTGACAATAAACCCTGCTAAAAAAGGTGCAAGACATTAACATGCTTAACGCTGCTATCAATATATATCTGGTTAATTTTGCCATCTTTATTAAAACAACATTACAAAAGTTTCGGCTTATATGGCAGGTGTTTATATTCATATCCCTTTTTGCAGAAAAGCCTGCCACTATTGTAACTTTCATTTTTCCACTACTATACAGTTGCGGGAAGGTTTTGTAAATGCCCTACTACAGGAAATTGAATTACAAAAAACGTATCTGTCAGAACCGGTAACTACGATTTATTTTGGTGGTGGTACGCCATCTATTTTTCCTTCGGCAGATATTGAAAATATTATTTTCACCCTGAAAAAAAGTTTTATAATTGAAAATACTGCTGAAATTACTTTAGAAGCTAACCCGGATGATATCACCTCAGAGAAACTGGCCGAATGGAAAGAAATTGGCATAAACCGGCTAAGCATTGGAATACAATCCTTTTTTGAGAAGGACCTTTTGTGGATGAACAGGGCGCATACTGCTCAACAGGCTTTTGACTGCATTGCACTTGCAAAAAAAGCTGGTTTTAATAATCTGACTATCGATTTAATTTATGGCACTCCAACTTTATCTGATGAAGCATGGGAGAAAAATGTGAAGACTGCTATTGATCTTCAGGTTCCTCACCTTTCATGTTATGCACTTACCGTTGAGCCTAAAACTGCTCTTGAAAAGCTGATAAAACAAAAAACGCTTGCTGATATAGATACAGAAAAACAGGCAAGGCATTTTGAGTTGTTGATGCATTGGATGCAAGAAGCCGGTTACGAGCATTATGAGATTTCAAATTTTGCAAAACCTGGCTTTAGAAGTAAACATAACAGCAGCTATTGGCAGGGAAAACCATACTTAGGATTAGGACCATCAGCACATTCTTTCAACGGGTTAAGCCGCCAATGGAACGTTGCCAATAATGCTTTATACATTCAAAGTATCAAAAAAGGACTTGTACCTTTTGAGGCAGAAGTATTGACAAGGGAACAGCAGTTGAACGAATATATAATGACAAGCCTGCGCACTACAGAAGGTATTTCACTGGAAAAAGTAAAACTAAATTTTGGGAAAGATAAATACGAATATCTCATTAATACTGCCCGGCCTCATCTTAATCACCATCATCTTACAATAGAAAATGATTATCTTAAAACAACAACTAAGGGTAAATTATTAGCGGATGGCATTGCCGCGGATTTGTTTGTATTATAAGATTTTTCGGGGGGCCAAGTTGACAGGCAAAGATTATTCTGACGAAAACAATCAATTAATTTAAAACAAGTTATTAGATACAGAAAAAGAAAGTAAAACGTTTTTCATTATCCACAATCTTTCTTACTTCTAAATAAGATTTTACCTTTAACCTTATGGCTGAAATTTCAATTGGTGACGCTATAAAAGCTTTTTTAAAAAAAAGTCGTTTAAAAACAGGCATACAAGCTTTACAGATCGAGCAGGTCTGGGAAACCATTATGGGAAAGACAATAGCAAAATATACTGACAGGATACAAATAATAAATCATACCCTTTTTATACATACCAACGTTGGCCCGTTAAAGCAGGAACTGATGTACCAGAAAGAAAAAATAATTGAAAGAGTAAATGAAGCTTTAGGTGAAAAGGTTATTAGAGAAGTGGTTATTCAATAACTAATCCTAATTGTTATTTTTAATAAACATCATGACGTTCTGCACTTTTTTGCAAGGTTTCTCTCATCAAATCATGAATGGTGATTACACCTTTAAAATCAAAATGATCGATTACAGGTAAATAACGCGTTTGATAAGAATTCATCGTGAGCCTGCAATCTTCCTCAGAGGTGCTACTGGTGACGCTGGGCAGGTTTGTAGTCATAATTTCCTCTACCGTTGTTGAAGCAGATGCTTTGCCCATTAAAATTACTTTTTGCGCATAATCTCTTTCTGAAACTAACCCAGCATATTCTCCGTTTTTTTGAACTACCAGGTAACTTAGATTTCTTGTTTTGATTAAAGATAATGCATCAATAACTAAAGTGTCAGCTTCTACGAAGTTGAAAACAGGTCCCTTTTTTTGTAATATTTCAGCTACTGTACTCATTTGATTTTTATTAGATATTGTAAAGTTTATCCCTTTTACGTAATAAAAAACTGACCTTTATCATGAAAAATAATTCATTTGGTCCTGATTCTCGGGTCTACGATACCGTATAGAATATCTGCTAACATATTTATTACAATAAAAAAAGTAGCCGTTATCAAAACGCTCCCCATTACCACCGGGAAGTCTAATTTTTCAAGCGCATCTACGGTTATTTTTCCGATTCCCTTCCAGCCGAAAATATACTCTACAAAGAATGCTCCTGCAAGCAACTCTGCAAACCATCCTGTAATAGCTGTAATTACAGGGTTTAATGCATTACGTAAAGCATGTTTAAATATCACCACCTTCTTGCTCAACCCTTTCGCATAAGCAGTTCGTATATAATCCTGGTCAAGCACGTCAAGCATGGCGCTGCGGGTAAGTTGGGTAATAATAGCCATGGGCCTGATACCTAATGTTATGGCCGGAAGAATTAGGTTTTGCAACTGCAGTTGCCTGCCCTCGAATGGATCAATGTTGTAAAGGCTTCCAGTCATGTTAAGACCTGTATAATGACTTAAGACAAAACCAAAAACATAAGCTATAACGATGCCTATAAAAAAAGACGGTGCAGATATGCCCAAAACGCTGGCAAAAACAGATGAAGTATCCCACCAGGTATTTTGCCTGACTGCGGCGAGTACACCTAACAATACTCCTGCAACTGTAGCAATAAGCATCGCTGAGAAGGCAAGTATCATTGTTCCCGGCAGAGCGTCAGTCAATACATCTAATACATCTCTTTTACTTTGATACGACCGCCTGAGATATGGAACTTTTAAAACAAATTTTGTATCGCGGCCTATAAACAACCCATGCAACTTTTTATTTTCAATATCCTTTTTTTTGTAAACAGATACAGGAGAAACGTCATTAAGATAAAAAATAAATTGCTTCCATTTTGGCTGGTCCAGGTACAGTTCTTTTCTTATATTGCTAATGGTTGCGCTGTCTCCCGTCTGGCCCAACACCAATCTTGCCGGGTCGCCAAAACCCTGGAATAAAAAGAAAACAATTATTTCAACTCCTAGCAAAACCATCATTCCATATATTAACCTTCTTACAACATATGTGAGCATGAACTAATTGGTTTTGAAGGTTTATACAAACAATTACTGTTTTATATTGCTTAGTTGCCTAATTACTTCTTCATAGTCGCTGTTTGCATATTTTCCTATTATATTTGCCTGTTTCATTATAAAGTAGGTCGGATTTACACGTCCTGCAGTTTTTATAACGGTAGCATCACACTTTAAATAATGAATATTTTCAGTTGCAGGTAATTGTTTTTCAGCGGCTTCAGTGGTGGCAGTTACAATAAAAAAAGGAATTTTCTTTGTAACACAAACAGTCGAAACGTCAACTGCATTTTTATTCCAGTCAGTTTCGGCTTCATTCGCGTCTTTGCTTAACAACATCACATAGTAACCTTGCTGATTGAGAATAGCCATCGTGGTATCTTCCCCGCTTTCTCCGTATAGTATAAAGTCACTTATAGCGGCGGTGGCAGTGCCAGGTCTTACTAACTCCTGCACCCGATCTACAAATTGGTAAGTGCTGTCGTTGAAATCATCAGGGAAATTATCGCTTCCAAATTCTACCTCTTTGCCAGCTGTTTTGTATCTGAACTTTATAGCAAAACTATCGGCAACCGCCCCGTCGGGTATTTTCATTTTATCGATAATATTATTACCTTTTTTGTACGCAAGGCAATCTATCACTGGTAAATGTTTTAATACGTACCATTGAGAAACGATACAAAACAAAACTGCGGATGTCATAAACGCAGAACCCGCAAACCTGTTAAGGAAAGGCGAGACTGTGTTTTGTTTAATAAATATTACAACAATTAAAATTAATAGCACAAGATCCTTGATAAAAGATTCCTTTGGTGTAAGAGGTATGCAATCCCCGAAACAACCGCATGTTTTTATTTTGCCCGAAAACAATGCGTACCCGGTAAGAAAAGTAAAGAATATTATCAGCAGTAGTAGAAGTCTGCTAAAAATTCTGATTTGCCAGCCTACTAAAACTGCTACACCCGCAACAATCTCAAAAGTATTCATTACTACTGCTAAAACCAATGTATAACTGTCTAATGATTGCAATCCCCACACCTCAAAAAATTCCTGCATCTTGTAGCTAAGGCCCATTGGGTCATTCGCCTTGATAAGACCCGAAAAAATGAATAAAACGCCAACAATAATTCGTATTATATAAAGTGGAATTTTCATAGGATTACTTTTTCCCTTGCCTCTTTTATAAGTTAAAATCTAATAATTAATTATTTGAGTGAAATTAAACATTAAGTCAGTTATTTGGAAAATTGGTTGAAAACAGATAAAAAATTGAAGTAAGTATTAACATGAATTTTAAACACATTCTTTCAACATTTACTTAATAATAATATCCTCCCCTACCCCTAATAACTACATACTTAACTTTGTCAAAAATAAAGGAAAGGCGCCAATGTTTACCCTCAACTGTAAAGGCAGACTGTTAGTTATTGATAGACCTGTTATAATGGGAATTATAAATGTAACACCTGATTCTTTTTATAGTGGCAGCAGAAAACAAATTTTAGATGATGTATTACGGCAGGCTGAAAAAATGATAAGCGAAGGGGTTGCTATTATTGACATCGGCGGTCAAAGCACAAGACCGGGAAGTAAAGACATTAGCATCGACGAAGAGTTATCAAGGGTAATTCCGGCTATTGATGCAATTAGCCAACGTTTCCCCGGAACCTTTATTTCAATTGACACTTATCATTCTAAAGTAGCTGATGAAGCAGTAAATGCGGGCGCATTATTGGTTAACGATATAAGTTGCGGAACACTCGATGAACAAATGATTCCCGTTGTTGCATCTTTAGGTGTACCCTATATTGCTATGCACATGAAAGGGACACCTGCAACAATGCAGCAATTTGCTAAGTATGAAAATGTAACGCTGGAAGTTCTTGACTTTTTTATTAAAAAAACAGAAGAATGCCGCAAAGCAGGAATTAATGATGTAATTGTTGATGTCGGGTTTGGTTTTGCAAAAACTATAGCTCACAATTTTACTTTATTAAAAAATCTTTCGGTTTTTAAAATTCTTCAAAAACCTTTATTGGCCGGCCTTTCAAGAAAAGCTACAGTGTACAAAACGCTTGGAATTACCCCGGAGGAAGCTTTGAACGGAACTACAGTACTAAATACAGTTGCATTACAAAACGGAGCTAATATACTAAGGGTACATGATGTAAAGGAAGCTTTGGAAGTTGTTAAGTTATTTGGGGAACTCGTATAAATTATACTCCAGGATATATTAACCAAATTTAGTTTTTTTTGAACCTGTTAAGATTTGAGGCTTAATGAAGGCAGTTTGCTTTTGCCATAAATACTTGTAATTGCATAGTTTTTATTTTCCCCGTTTATCCACCAGGTGTGTCGATGCCTCTATTGGCATGCTTTGGTTATAAAAAACATTTCTTCGTTTTGCAGTTACCCCCAATTGTTTTTATTTATACAGGTTCTTATAAAAGTTCACTACCAAAACCTTATATACAAGGCCGATAGTATGAGCAGAATAGAAGCTATCAGTGCAATGGATGAAGGTCGTATACTAAACATTTCAGAATTTAGTGAAAGAGCTTTTGCATTTATCTTCGGTCCGGCAAGGCTGATCCCTACCATGACTACTACCGTTATTACAAAAGACCATCCCATACAAATTAAAAAAGGAATTTCATAACTACCTGTACCAGTTGGGAAGGCTGTATATAATAATGTTTCTGTGCCCAAGACATTGACCGCTAACTGTCCGAAAAAAATGGACGAAACAAAACCGGTAATAATACCTGCCAGCGCTGCAGCGCCTGTTGTTCGCTTCCAAAACATGCCTAAAATAAAACAGGCAAATACACCGGGGCTTATGTATCCCGTATATTTTTGAATAAAAGTGTAACCTCCACTGCCGCTAATACCTAAAACGTCGTTCCAGGTAAAAGCTATAGCAATTATCATTGCTGTTACAATGGCAAGCCTTCCCATCCATACCATTTTTGTTTCAGTAGCATTTTGGTTAAAATATTTTTTATAAATATCAAGGGTAAAAATGGTGGAAATACTGTTCGATTTTCCTGCCAGGGAAGCTACAATAGCAGCCGTAAGCGCAGCTATGGATAAGCCTCGGAGACCATTGGGCAGAAAAGTAAGTATTGCAGAATAAGCGCCGTCTTTACCATTGACCAACTGAGGCAAATGATTATTTTTATACAACACGTAAGCAACAATGCCCGGCAGCATTACAATAACGGGCATTAAAAGCTTTAAAAAACCTGCGAAAAAAATACCTGTGCGGGCAGTGTGCAAGTCGGCACCCAATGCACGCTGCGTGATATATTGGTTACATCCAAAATAATTGAGATTATTGATCCAAATACCCGCATAATACATAGATATCCCCGGTAAAATCAAATATTTATTTAGCTGCTCCTGCGGCGCGTTGACGCCCGGCTTTTTAAATATCATATGAAAGTGATCAGGAGCTTCTCTCAATAAAACTTTAAAACCTGCAATTGCATCTGTTCCCAGCCCAAACTTTTCGCTGGTCATCGTTAGTGCCATATAAGTTGTGGCCAATCCACCAAACACCAGCACTGTTACTTGTATAACATCTGTATACCCGATCACCTTCATTCCTCCCAAAGTAATGATTAATGCAAAAATTGCCAGTCCGATCATAACAATGTGAAGGTACTGGCCACCTAATAATCCATTGATCGCTAAAGCTCCTAAATATAAAATGGAAGTGAGATTTACAAATACATATAGAAACAACCAGAATATCGACATGATTAAAGCGACTGTCTCGTTGTACCTGGTTTTTAGAAATTGAGGCATCGTGTATATCTTATTTTTAAGATACACAGGAATAAACCAAACAGCTACAATGATTAGTGCAACAGCACCCAACCATTCGTAAACTGCAACTGCTATCCCGGCAAAAAATCCGTCACCGCTCATGCCTATAAATTGTTCGGCAGAAATGTTCGAAGCAATAATAGAAGCACCAATTGCCCACCAGGTTAACGAACCTTCAGCAAGAAAAAAATCTTTGGTGTCGGTTGCTTTTTTCTTTTTCCTATTATATATCCACACGCCATAGCTGGCGACAAATAAAAAATATATAATGCAGACAACGTAGTCAATAAAAGCAAGTTGATTAGTCATATAAAATCGTTAATAAGATAGGTCTTTCGACAAATGCTTTGTAAAATAAAGCATTAGAAGGAATATTATAACATCAACAGCTTTTAAAAGGGATGAAAAGAAGAAAAAGTTCGATTTATTTAATTTTATCAAAGATTGAAAAATCTATCTACAGGAAGAGGTTGCTAACAACATTTAACAGATAAAAAAAATCAGGCAGCTAAAAAGACATTAGTATTAATAATGCTTCTTACTGCCTGTCAGGGGGATTCGTAGCTAGAATTATTATTAAAGTATCAACTTCATTTTTTTGGTTTTAAAACTTTAGAGTTGCCGGCAAATATTTACTTACCAGTTGCTGATAGTAAGGCTTCAACTCGTTCCAGTCCGGTGGAACAGGACTTTTTGAATATAAATCATAAGGGTTGAAAAGATTAACCCATTTAAACATTTCGCGGTCGTGATCATCCATCAAATGATCATACGCATGCTCTCTGTGCTGTGCGTAAAAAGAGTGATACCGCAGCATATACAAAGCCGGTTCTGGCAGGTAATCTTTCATCATGTGATAAATATATTCATCGTGGCCCCACGATATCTGTACATTTTTCAAACCACAGTTAGGTGAATAGATACCATATTTTGTATTGTATTTTGGATTATAATAATCAGGATTATTCTCAAAGAATTCACTATAGACTATTTTATCTGAAAAGGCACAACCAACAGGAAATGTATCACCAACAACTGCCCACTGCGGTTCGCCAAACAGGCACAATACTTTACCCATATCGTGAAATAATCCGGCAAGGACCATCCAGTCGGGATGTCCATCGGCACGTATTGCTTCAGCGGTCTGCAACAAATGCTGAAACTGATCGAGGTCTGTATCCGGGTCAGAGTCATCTACAAGCGTGTTTAAAAAATCAAAAGCGCTCCACACCGGCATTTCTTTCTTATCAAACTTTAAATAATCGTTTCTCTTTTCTGTTACAAACTCAAAGGTCTGGTAACGATGATTTAACCTGTAAAACTCCCGTACGCTATCGCGTGCAGGTTTATCGTAATTTCTAAATTCTTCTGTAGCTTTACCTTCAGTAATGTTTTCAGGGTCAGGGTAGCGATCAAGCAAATCATCTTCCCAGACATTTAAAGAAGATAATGGATTGATTTCAGCTTCACTGATATTTTTTTTCATGGCATTAACTTTTTTGGAAAGATTTTTTAATTTGGATTTTTAAATCAGGATATAACTCAAAATAGATTTGAAGGGGTTAATTTTAATTGGATTTTAGATTTGTATAGAAACCAGATTTTAAGGGAAACAGCAAACTAAATGCTAAATAGTAAATTTCTGTTTTTTCTTACACCGTACATAATTTTTTCGTGGGTTTATTTACTTAACCGATTTCGTAACAATCATTGCTTTGCTTTTATAAATGGAAAACGTAAATCTAAAGACTATAGCAGATAAGCTTCATCTCTCTACTGCAACTGTTTCAAAAGCTTTAAGAGACAGCCATGAAATAAGCAATGAAACAAAACAACGGGTATTACACCTTGCCTCTGTACTAAATTATGTTCCTAACCCCTATGCAAGCAGTTTAAGAAAAAGAGTAAGTAAAACGATAGCGATTGTAATACCTGAAGTAGACGATAGCTTTTTTGCAGAAGCTATTAATGGCATCGAAGCAATTGTGCAAGGCAAAGGGTATCATGTATTAATATATCTTACTCACGAAAGCTTTGAAAAGGAAAAAGCCATTTTTATGGATTTTCAAAGCGGAAGAGTGGATGGTGTTTTACTGTCTGTAAGTGCTGAAACAGTTAGCACCCACCACATCTCGAACCTCCAAAGCCATCAAATTCCAATAGTTGTCTTCGATAGAATATGTGATGAAATAAGTACAGCAAAGGTTTGCACCGATGATTATAATGCCGGCTATACGGCTACGAAACATCTTATTGATAATGGATATCGCAAAATAGCTTATTTATCCATTTCTAAAACCCTATCAATCTCTGGTAAAAGAATGAAAGGATATAGCCAGGCATTGACCGATAATAATATTCCAGTTAAAGAAGCCTATATTGTTGAGTGCACCTTAAATGACGAGTATAACAATGCAGTAATTCGAAATCTGCTGCAAAGCAAAAGCAGGCCCGATGCTATTATAGCAAGTGTTGAAAGATTAACGACTAACATATATTTGGTTTGCCAACATTTGCAATTAAAAATTCCGAAAGATATAGCAGTAATAAGTTTTTCAAATTTAAAAACTGCGGCAATTTTAAATCCATCACTTACCACAATTACACAACCTGCCTACGAAATGGGCAAGACCGCTGCCTCATTGCTCTTTAAATCTATTGAGAAAAAGAGCTTTCCACTAGATACAGTAGTTCAGTTGTTTCCATCTGTTCTTATCCCAAGGGATTCAACTATAAAAAAATAATTTTCACCTCATTTATACCAACGTGGTTCTAAAAAAGAATTCGCTCCTCGCACCTTATTTTCAATAATTTTTATTTCCCTTTTCTGCATCTGTCAATTTTCTTCTGTCATCCTCTTCTACAATTCATCCTGCGAAAATCACCGCTCATTCAAAAGTCAATTCCTTTATCATTTATTTCTGAACAGTTTTGTGAGGCTAATTTTTCTTCTGCTTATAAAAAGCTATACAAATTAAACTGACTACAAAATGAAAAAAATACTAAAGTGGACCGGATTTATCATTCTTTCACTTATTGCAGGTGTAACAATTATTGCTGCATCACGTCAAAATGTAAAATATACTGCACCTTACCCAGCTATTAAAGCCAGTACTGATGAGGCTGTAATAGCGAGAGGAAAACATCTTGTTTTTAGTATTGCGCATTGTGCAGATTGTCATAGTACAGCCAATGCAGATTCTTTAATTCAATCAGGGTTGGATGTTCCCTTAAGCGGCGGAAGATTATTTGCTTTACCTATCGCAAATATTTATACTAAAAACATAACACCTGATAAAGAAACCGGAATTGGCAAATATACTGATGCGGAAATAGCAAGGGCTTTACGCTATGGAGTGCATCCTGATGGTACTGTCATGTATGATTTTATGCCATTTCACAATGTCTGTGATGAAGACATGACGGCAGTTATTTCTTACCTGCGCACCCAAAAGCCAGTGCGAAATAAAGTGCCGCCACATTCCTTAAACGTAGCAGGAAAAATGATTAAGGCATTTATGATAAGTCCCGTTGGACCCTCTGAATCAATACCGCAAAAAGTACGCCCTGATACTACTGCTTTGTACGGCCGTTATCTTGTAAACAGCTTAGGTAATTGTAGTGGTTGTCATAGTAAGCACGATATGAAAGGTGCTATAGTTGGCGAAGCATTTGCAGGAGGCTCTCCAATGAAAAAGGCAGAAAATCTTCCTGCGTATACACCCCCTAACCTTACAACAGACTCAAGTAGCAGGATTTTTGAATGGACAAGAGATATGTTTATCAAACGCTTCAGAATGGGTAATATCAAAAACAGCGAAATGCCCTGGAATTCATTTAAAAGAATGACTGACGATGAGTTAACCGCGATATACAAGTATCTGAAAACGCTAAAAGCCGCAAAAACAGCAACTGCAGCTTAAAGAAACATTTAAAAAAGGCCGGTTTCACTATTAGAAATGATGAACGCAATTAATAAAAAAAGTAGGTAATTCGTTTTATTTCAACAATTGCTTGAATCTCTTTAAATCATCCATTTCAGAAGAAGATAGTACCTCGTTGTTATCGTATTTCGATTTAAGAAACAACACTCTTTTGTGCTGCGGATATTTTGCTAAAATTTCCTCTATTATTTGGCCGGTACTTTCTTCTTTTTGAAATAATGGTTTGGGCTGAGGCAGCGGATCTTTATCCCTCGTCTGCATTTTGTTTATGATAGCTTCTAACGTAGCAAGTTTGCCCGGCGCTATATCCTTTATTTTTGAAGCTTTGCTATGCAGTCCCTGCAATTGTTTTTTACTTAGGCTACCCCGTTCTCCATATTGCTTATATAAGCTTATTATAAATGAAGAAACAGGGTAAGCTACAATGCATTCTTCCAACACTTCATTAACAATATCTACCTCTGGTTTTTTCTTGAGCATTTTTTATTTATAACAAAAGCGCTTCCTTTTTTTAGTAAAAATTGGAAGCGCTAAATAAGGCAACACCTCTAATTTTTTACTTTTCACGCAACATCACAAATCTGTACACCTTGCTTTAGGGAAGCAATCTTGTCTTCTCTTTTTGGTATAAATTCCTGTGCAACAAAACCTTTGTACCCGGTTTCATAAATAGCCTTGACGATGGCAGGGTAATTTAATTCCTGCGTTTCGTCAATTTCATTTCGTCCGGGAACACCTCCTGTATGGTAATGCGAAATGTATTTATTATATTTCTTAATTGTTGCAATAACGTCTCCTTCCATTATCTGCATGTGATAAATATCATATAAAAGTTTAAACCGGTCTGAGCCAATACTTTCTACCAGTGCTGCTCCCCACGGTGTATGATCACACTGATAATCTTTGTGATTAACCTTACTGTTCAACAGCTCCATTACCATTGTCACTTTATATTTTTCTGCGACCGGCATCAGTTTTTTTAAACCTATTGCACAATTTTTTATACCCTGTTCATCATCAAGACCGTTTCTGTTGCCTGAAAAGCAGATGATTTGATTAAAGCCTGCTGCTGCAGCCTGTGGAATAACTTCTTCATAACTTTTTATAAGTGCATCATGATATTGCGGATCGTTAAATCCTTTTGTAATGCCCATGCCTGCTCCCCACGGCAATGCAGATGTAAGGCCATATTTTTTTAGTGTAGGCCATTCTGCAGGCCCGACCAGTTCAATGGAAGAGAGGCCGATATTTTTAGCTGCTTTACAAAGGTCGTCGAGGGGAATACTTTCATAACACCAACGACAAACCGAGTGATTTACTACTCCTTTGAGTTTGTCATCCACGGCATTTTCTGCTGCCGAAATTCTATTTACCAGGCTACTGCTTACGATTGCTGTTGCAGTGGCAGCCGCCATTTTTTTTAATGCGCTTCTTCTTGAAGAGTTTTTATGATGATGCATTGCAGATAATTTTTTATATGAGAATTAATTTTTTACAAAAACAATTAGCTTTTCTTTTTTAAAGCAGATAAGTATTCAATTAGGTCAACAACTTCCTGCTGTTTCATTCCACTTACCAATCCGGTTGGCATTAGTGAATGCTCATACGGCTTTTGAGAAACAATATCACTTTTTTTAATTTTCGATACTGAGCCACCCATCATTTTTACTGATAGATCTTCTTTTGATTGGCTCGTTATATATCCTAGTACCTGGTTGCCATCTTTTGTTTTAAATACGTATCCTTCATAGCCAAAAGCTATACCTGCATCAGGATGCAAAACAGCTTCGTACAAGCCTTCCCTTGCATACTTAGCGCCTATTTCTGAAAGATTAGGCCCAAAATCAATTCCGTTGTTATTTACTTGGTGGCATGATGAGCAAACATTCGTAAACATCTTCTTACCATTATCACTATTTCCATTCAGCTTTATTAAAGTTGCTACAGGTTGAAATGAAGTATTTCCTGCTCCCTGGTTAAAGAAAGCCTTGGCCTGCGATTGTATGTCAGACCTCCAGGCTTTTAATAATACTTTTTGTGCTGTACTCTTCAGCTCAACCGGCAGTTTCTTTGACGATACCAGGGTCATAAGTTTTTCCTGGCCGGTATAACCATTACCAAACATCTGAGTAGCTTTTTGTCTTACTTTAAGATTGATGCTCTTATCCATCAAAACAGACTGCAGCATATCTTTTACTTTCGGATCTTCAGAACCACCTAATGCACCTACAAGAGTCATTGCAGTCGCAGTGTCTTTATGAACAGCCGATTTTACCAGGCTGCCCCCATTATTAGCTATTAATATTTTTGCGGCCATTTCCCTTAATTCATCATTTTTATTCTTCACGGCCATAGTGAGTAATTCAGGGTTCTTATTTTTTATCTTATATCTTGCCAAAAGATCGAGGAATTGACCGGTACCTTTTGAAGCCTCAAGACTTCTATCGATAGCATTTTTTATATCATTGGTCATTGCCAAATTTGTAGTATCAAGCTGCAACAGGGCATATGTGGTAATTATTTTCTGACTTGGATGATTTCCATTTAATAAAGAGAGAAGAATGTCCTGTTTTGATGGATCAGTGTGAAAATCAAAGGCGCGAAAGAATTTTAGATTTTTTTCAGGATCTATATTGCTGTCTTGTATAATACTTGCCAGTAAAGGTAATGCTGCCTTTGCCCTTGACCGCCATACAATGTCTCTTCCTGCCGCAGTATTCCAGTTGTCACCTGCTTTTGACTTCCAAGCTGCGAAATAACTGTCCCATTGTTTGTCCGCACTTATACCCAATGCCTCCAGGTACCAGCGGTCTTTTCCATCATACTGTTGCGCCAGCTCTGCCCATAGTCCCGGGGCTTCGGATGAAGTATTATGACGTAGAGCAATCAATGCCTCCCGGCGTATTTGTGGTGACGGGTCTTTGACAACCTCTTTTACAAGTGGAATAAGATCTAACTTAAGTTCACGTGCTGCCTTAAATGCTGCTACGCGTAAATCTTCATTTTTATCATGTAAAGCTTTATTTACATAATCATTGCCTTTACCCGGCAGCTTTGTTAATAACCAGAAGGCCCTTGCACGAAAACGAGGATTATCTGAACTATTAAAAATGTTCACCAAATCGTTTTCAACACTAGTTCCCTGCTCGTGCAATTTTTTCCATGCCAGGTACCGTGTGGCAAGATTAGGGTTTTCAAGTGCCTTTATAGCATCAAGGGTAGTATTGATAGAAAAAGATGGAACTTCATAATTTGAAACATCTGGCGCCACTCTGAAAACACGTCCGCGATTGAGATCTCCCACCTGGTGACCACCAACTCCCGGATCGTACCAGTCGGCAATAAATAATGACCCATCAGGGGCTATGCAGACATCTGAAGGACGAAACCATTCATCGTCGATGGATTCCACAATGTTAACGATCTGCGCTGTATACCCTGCACCATTCTTTTTTACGGGATAAGAACGAACAATATTATGTCCCGGCTCGCTATGAATCATTTGGTTCTGGAATACAGCGGGAAGCATGTTGCCTTCATATATCAACATTCCTGTTGGTGAACCAGAACCTGTTTGTAATAGATTTGGCACAACACCCGGGTCATTTAAATGCCAGTGTTGTATAGGTATGGAATCTTCCATATTTACTCTTCTTGCTCTCCATCCTGCACCAGTCATTTCATCAGTATAGCCATAATTACCATATTCTAAAATGTAATTGATACGTACGCCCCTGTTGCCATCGTCGTCATTATCTGATTGCCAGAGATTACCAAACGCATCTACAGCCACTTCATAATTATTACGGAAATTATTTGCAAGTACCTCGAAATTACTACCATCCATATCGCAACGGAAGACCATACCCTGGCGGTAAGGCTTACCGCTACTATTTACAGAATTTCCTTCTACATCTCTCACTATATTTCCATTTTTGTCAAGGATGCTGTCTCCTGCATTACCAAAATTAAAATACAGTTTACCATCGGGGCCAAAAGTAAAAGCATGAATAGCATGATCGTGCTGCTCCCCTCCTATTCCCTGAAATAGAATTTCTTTTTTATCGGCCTTATCATCGCCGTCTGAATCAGTAAGCATAAATACATATGGACTGCATGATACTATCACTTTATTTCCCAGCACTGAAATTCCTAGAGCGGCATTTATAGAAGTGTCCTGGTAAAAAACTTTGCTTGTATCAGCTTTGCCATCTCCATTTGTATCTTCAAGAATTAGGATGCGGTCACCTTCCGCTTTACGCGGATGATCAGGATGAAGATTTATTCTGTAATTATAAGCTTCAGTTATCCAAACCCTGCCTTTTTGATCTATATCCATATTGGTAGGATTGGTCATCATAGGCTCACTTGCAAATAAAGCTACTTTGAGACCATCAGCTACCTTTAAAGCACTGACCGCATTTTCTGGCAGCCGTTTTTGTTCTTCTGTTAATTTGCTTCTGTCAATACCAATTTTCTTTAATGTGGAAGGTCCGACCCAGGCAAGAAAAATCACTACAGTTGAGAGATAGAAATAGTAATAATTTCTGCGACAAGCTTTTTTCAAATGCATCGTTTTCGTTAATTTTTAAATAATAGGGACGCAATATACAAATTTGTGTAATAACTTATTTTTAAAATAAAATCAGGAAATATGAGGTTGAATAGCTAAAAACTTTATACAAAAGGCCATAATCAAAACAACCTTTATCCATATTGTTGTTTTTTGTTATTTCCTTTCTCTTTTTATTCTTATAATTAATTTTTTATTAGCGAGATTTTCCTATATGTACACATCGTAATATTGCAACCCGTTTATACAGCCTAAGTGCATGTTGAGTGACCGAAGTAGCGATTAAGTAACTACTTAAAGGTTCACGCAGAGGTACCAAAACAAATTCTGGAAACACGCCATGATGTGTCTATAAAAACGGATACCGGTTATAATAAAAAAAATTAAAAAGCTTTCGGGGAAGCGGGTTGTAATTGTATTGCAAATGGAAATAAATCAAGTATCGCTTCGCGAAAGAAGAATTCGAATTAGTTTATTTTTCTTTTTTTACGGCTTCATCTTCGCTACCTGGGCATCACGTATTCCCAATATTCAACAACGCCTCCAATTATCGGAAACAGCCTTAGGAGCAGTTCTTTTGGCTATGCCCGTCGGCTCGTTCTTAACGGTACCGTTTTCAGGATATTTTGTAGCCAAAACCGGAAGCCGAAAAGTAGTCATTATTGCCTCTATTATTTACAGTTGCCTTTTAATAGCAATCGGCTTCTCACAATCTGTATGGCAGCTCGCGCTATGTCTTTTTCTTTTTGGTTCTTCCGGCAATATGTTGAACATCGGCATCAATACGCAGGCGATTGATCTGGAAGTTTTATATAAGAAAATTATCATTTCTTCCTTTCATGGTGTGTGGAGTTTCGCCGGATTGTTTGCTGCAACAATCGGCACTTTTCTTATAGCTAAAGCTTTTCCGGTAAAATGGCATTTTTTATTGATCTCTTCGATTTCACTTCTCAGCTTTATTATTTGCTCACCTTATTTGCTTGACGATAACAATGTAAGAAGCAATGAAAAAAGACCCTTTTTTGTAAAACCTGATAAGGCATTTTTGAGTCTTGGAATAATCGCATTTTGTTCTATGATGTGCCAGGGAGCAATGTTTGACTGGAGCGGTGTGTACTTTAAAAAGGTAGTAACAACTGATCCTGCATACATTGGTGTCGGCTACACCGCATTTATGATTTCGATGACAGCAACACGTTTCATTACAGACTGGGTCACACATAGAACCGGTTTTAAAAAAATTATCATAGCGTGCGGCATTTTTACTACTGCCGGATTGTTGCTGGCAGTATACTTTCCTCATCTTTATCCTGCTGCCATCGGAATGCTCTTTACAGGCATTGGTGTTTCACCTGTAGTTCCTTTGGTTTTTAGTGCAGCAGGAAAATCAAAAACGTTGCCGCCAGCCATTGCCATAGCAGCTGTATCAACCATAGGCTTCATAGGTCTTTTAATCGGTCCACCAATGATCGGTTTTATAGCTGGCGTAACAAGCCTTAAAATTTCATTTCTTATACTTTCCTTTCTTGGAATAGTTATTATTGGTATCGGTATTTGTATGAAGAAACAGTATTAAGCCAAGTAATACTTTTTGTAATAGCCTTGTTGCAATAATAATATAAGTGCAGTGTCATCTGGCATTATAGCTAATACAAGCGTTTCATGCAGCAACAATATTAGCAGTTCTAAACAATATTGTTATTTAATGCTGAAAGATCTTGATTTTATCGCGAAGGACATAATACTCCGATTGGTTATTCAGAAGGTTTTGAATGCAAATTTTATTAGCAGTAACTGCAACAATAGTAACTCATTTATGTGATGCATTAATGAAATTTCTCTTTAAAATATTTTTCAAATTAACATATTTATGCAATTGCAAACGCCTCGTATAATTTACAAATTTGTATAAAAATTGTGTATATGAAATCAGCGACAATCAAAACTATAATGGGCTGTTTGTTTGCTTCATGCATTTTAATGGCTTGTAAAAAGGGAGTAGATGGAACACCACAAAATTCCGGAGATAATACAGGGAATGCAAAGGCCAACGTTGTATCCGGTAACATTTATGACGCCGCGGGAAACAAATTTAAAATCTCCGGATCGAAAGTTATTGTTCACATTTGGGGGCCGGGTGGAATTGGTAATGATGACCAAGCTTATAACATAAACATGGATGAAAACAGTCATTATGAATCTAAAGTAGCTAATGGTGTTTATGCTTATCATGTAAGGGCCTATATGCCTCTTAATGGCCGGAAAGTTTGCATTGACCTCGCTCCTACTGATGGCAAAGGCGGCAACATTACTTTCGCTTCTGCACCAGGTATCAATCGAGATTTTAAATTGGTACTATTCGGGCTTGGAAAAGATGGAGACCCGGGAGATGCAAACGCGTATTATGGAGGTCATATATGGGTCGGCGATGGTGCCGGTTCTTTTACTTCAGACGGTTATTGGACAAATCTTAAAGTTAAGTATCCCGGTGCGAAGGTCACATTTATATTAACACCCCAGGGACCTTGTCTCGATGGTAGCCCCGCTCCTGCGAAAGAAATAGATTGCAGTGTTGAAGACTTGTATTCAGGCAAGTATCTTGTAAACTTTCCATTAGCATTGTATAGGGTTAGTGCTATATTGAAAACGCCAGATGGCGAACAAAAAGCATTGAAAGTCACATCTGTTGAAGAAGCTACCGGCCCGCATTATGAATTTATAGATGAAACTTTTCCTCCTGATCCTGATGATGCAGATGGACATCCTATAATACCACAAATAGCGGTGTGGGAAGATTGACAGGAAGTTGTGCTTTCATTTTTTTATACGAATACTTCTATCACTATTTTTTAAACTATCATTTTTGTAATTAGAAAATCCTCTATTGCCTTTTGTTGCTGTTTTTTATCAATTATCCGAACAACAAAAGGCAATAGAATAAATGGAAAACCTGGCATTTAAAGAATTTGTTATCGTTACTTATATAATATCAAAGCAGGCACTTTAGTGCGGCCAAAAATCAATGTTATTTATCAAATCAGGATATTTATTCCTTTAACAAAAGCTTATCTCACAGCTAAGCTCTTTGGGCATCATTTTGCTTTTGCATCGAACAGAACGACAACAAAAATCCGTTCGTCTAAAGCATATGAAAAAGCAACTATTACTATTCGTTTCTATCGCTATTTCATCACTGGCCATATCACAGGTAACACCTACTTTTGGTTTACGTGCAGGTCTTTCATCATCAGGTATGCGAGGTGATGCGGTTAATAGTCTTAAAAGTACTCTTGACTTAGCAAATGGCAACATAACTACTGTGAATCACACAGGTTTCTTCGCCGGCACCTATGCAACTATACCTGTTGGTCCCGTATTTTCAGTTGAGCCTGCACTGTATTATTCGCAAAAAGGCTATGAATTAAAAGGCGCTTTTAGTATAAAAGGACTTAACTTTCTTGGCGCTAACGCTAAAGCAAAACTGAATTCCCAATACATTGATATACCTGTTTTGCTCAAAGCCAATATTAATGGCTTCCAGGTATTTGCAGGTCCGCAATTGTCATACCTTGTACAGGCAGATTTAAAAACAACAGCAGGCGCCCTTGGTATAAATATATTAAACAGAAAACTAGATGTATCATCACAATTTAACCGTTGGGACGCAGGTGTTACAGGTGGTATTGGATATAGTTTTACAAATGGTATAAATGTAATGGCCGCTTACGATTATGGGTTATCTAAGGTAGACGCAAACAGCAACGTTAACTCTTACAACCGGTCAATAAAAGTAGGTATAGGCTTTAAGTTTTAATAATGTAAAAAAAGAGCAGTCTCCGGTCGCAAGACCGGAGACTATTTATATTATAATCATACCCGAACTTTCCATAAATTTAAATATTGTCTTACTTTAATTAAATAACATATGGGAGTTGAAATTGAAAGAAAATATTTAGTTAATAAGAATAACTGGGATAAACTTATTAAAGACGACAGACACTTTATAAAGCAAGGCTATATTATCAATAGCCCCGGTAAAACCATTAGAGTAAGGCTCACTGATAACAAAGGGTACATTACTATAAAAGGAGTTTCAACAGGTGCATCAAGACCGGAGTTTGAATATGAAATTCCTGAAGATGACGCCAAACAACTGCTTGATAACTTTTGCACATCTGCTATCAGTAAAATAAGAAACAACATAATTTATAACGGTAAGTTTTGGCAAGTAGATGAATTTTTAGAAGATAATGAAGGATTAATCATCGCCGAAATTGAACTTGCCGATATTGATGAAGCATTTGATTTACCAGTTTGGATTACAAAAGAAGTTACCGGTGAAGAAAAATATTATAACTCCTACTTGTCGGTCCATCCATTTAAAGAATGGAGAAAATAAAAGGAACATTTTTATAAATTACCAATCTATCACAACTTTAAATTAGTTAATGAGCTTTTATTATTATATTCATTGCACAAAGTCTTTTAGTACGAAAAGGATAAGCTGTTGATTTATTAAGTATGGCAAAAACAAAAAAAATACAAAAATTTCTCAATCTGCAATGGGATGAAATGAGGAATAACTTAGATAATCTCTGCATATCGTGGAACGGTGAAAAGCTGCACAATCTTAGGTTGAATGCTAAGAAAACAAAGGCGGTTGTTAGCTTACTAAAAAACTGTTCGTCCAAGAAAAGAAAGTTTTCAATAAAAAAACTTAAAGAATTATTTGATCATGCAGGTGAGATAAGAACGGCACAATTAAACGTAGAAGCTTTACATGAAAATAATATACAAAATGAAAATCTTGAAAAAGAACAAAACGTAATTATTGAAAGAGAGTCAGATGAATTGTGCAAAAGAAAAAAGACTTATAGCAGGAATATTAAAAAATTGAAAAAAAGTATTTCATTGCGTTCAGTTAAAATCAAGAACAGAAGAATTAAATCATACTACCAGGAAAGCCTTGAACAATTGAAGGGAAATTTTTTACCACCAATAAAAGAAGATCTTTGGCATGAGAGCAGGAAAATAATTAAAAGACTTCTGTTTGCGTTGACCGCACTACCAAAAAACCTGCAGCAAGAAATAAATTTTGATAAAAAATACTTTGATGAACTGCAGGATAAAATAGGAAAATGGCACGATACAATTATTGCTCTTAATATGCTTCCTGCTAATGATCCAGGTTATCAGTTGCTGGACAATAAAAAACAAATGCAACTGGAAGAACTCGTTACTTTAACGAATTCCATTAATGAAAAAGCTGTTTCTTAATTATTCATCGAAATATCCTTTTGAAGAATCATAAACTCCAGCGGGAGTTTGGGCTTACCAAATTTCTCATCTTTTGGAAAAGGTTGTCTTAAACCTGTTTCATAATATCCATGTCTTTTGTACCAGTTAATCAGTTCATGCCTGCTCGTAATGACTGTCATTACAATACTCTTGCAACCCTCTTTTATAGCCTTTTCTTCAGCAGCCTTTAGCAAAAGTTTGCCTATTCCTTTTGCCTGCACATTAGGCGCCACTGTAAGCATACCTAAATAAAGATGTTCCCGCTCCTTTTTCAAATATACACATCCAATTATCTCCTGATTCTCATTTGTGCATGTAAGCATAACCGAATCCGTTTCGTTTAAATAAGTGGTGAGTGTAGGTTGATCAATACGAATACCATCAAATAAGTCTGCTTCTGTTGTCCATCCTTTTCGGGAAGTATCGCCACGGTAAGCGCTGTTAACGAGGGCACATATTTGCGATATATCTTTATTTGAGGCTTTAGAAATGTTCATAATGATTAAGCGAAACGTATGCAAAGAAAGGGCAAAATCAAATCTATCTTTTTATTCAGTTTTTGCAACATTTAATTTCAATTATTAAGTGTCTGAAACGGCTTACTAAAAAATAATTGAAATCAGCTCGGAAGTATTTAAAATGATTATAAGAAAGAATGTGCCGACTTTATAAACCTTTATAAAAATTATAAATAAATACATATTCTAGGGATAGAATATTACTTTTCAACATTTATAATAAATCAAATTATTCCTGTTCTGATTTTTAAAATTCCCGCATCTTTGTAGGGCACTTACTATCAACATAAGAAATTATTTTACTGATAAGAAAATCATTTATGCTCAATCGCCGTAGATTTTTACAATCGTCTTTTCTTGGATCATCATCATTGTTAGTTAATAAATACAAATTTGGCGAATTAAGTTCTCAAGGGCCAATTGTTTTATCAACGTGGTCACCAAACGTAAAAGCAAATGCGGCCGCATGGACTGTATTGGAAAAAAACGGCAGAGCGCTGGATGCTGTGGAAAAAGGTGTGCGGGTGACAGAGGCAGATCCATCGGACCAAAGCGTTGGATATGGCGGCTTACCAGACCGGGATGGTAAAGTAACACTAGATGCATGTGTAATGGATGAAAATGGCAATTGCGGTGCTGTGTTTGCTCTCGAAAATATAATGCATCCTGTTTCTGTTGCGCGATTGGTAATGGAGAAGACACCGCATGTCCAGTTAACAGGTGAAGGAGCTTTACGATTTGCACTTTCACAGGGATTTAAAAAAGAAAATTTGTTGACGACGGAAAGCGAAAAAGCTTGGAGAGAATGGTTGAAGACCTCTCACTACGACCCAATGATCACTGTTGATAATATAGAAGAAGAAATCAACAAACAAAAGCCAAAAGAAGTAAAAGGGCAAATTAATAATCATGATACGATAGGGATGCTTGCAATTGATGCGGCAGGAAACCTTAGCGGTGCATGCAGCACAAGTGGAATGGCGTACAAAATGAGTGGACGAGTTGGAGACTCTCCCATCATCGGGGCCGGCTTATTTGTAGATAATGAGGTCGGAGCAGCTACGTCTACAGGAGTTGGTGAGGAAGTGATAAAAATTTGTGGGTCGCATACAGTTGTCGAACTTATGCGACAAGGCCTTTCACCTGAAGAAGCATGCAAAAAAGCTGTTGAACGCATTGTAAAAAGAAACGGTATAAATGCTAAAACTATACAGGTAGGGTTTATTGCGCTAAACAAAAAGGGAGAATATGGCGGTTACTCAATAATGAAAAAATTTGATTATGGTGTGAGAAGTTTTCAGGGAGAAAAAGTATATAATGCTAAAAGCATTTATTAAATAATCATTGAAATATTATATAAGCATTATTGAACTATCAATTTAATCAACTCAACTTTTAATTCAGAAGTTATTTTAAGAAAATAGGCCCCTGGTTTCAGAGCTAGGTCTGCCAGGTTGATGTCGATATTTGTTCCGCCTGCCGCTAATTTGTAGGTGCCTATTTGAGATATTTTACCAACCGCATCAACAATCTGCATTGTCTGGTTTCCTGAATAGTTGGCAGGAAAATAAATATTAAATCTTTTATGAACTGGATTTGGAAAAACCTTCGGACTTCTATAATTACCAGTAAAAGCCAGTTTTGTATTATCAGTTGTGATAACTTCTGAAGGGTCGTCACAGGATGGCCTGGAATGAGAATTTTGAATAGGTGCAGAACTAATTAATGCTTTGGCAGAAGCTATTGTTACTGTGTCAATAGTTAAAAGCAATTGAGGCTTGTTCAGTGCATTTTCTCTACTATTAAATCTTACTTTTTTATCTCCAAGAGTTGCATCTTGTAGCGACAGGCTTACAATTTTATCTCCGGCCAAGTGATCTCTTACAAACTGGGTGACATCTATTTCGTAATATTTTTTTTCATAGTTGCAAGCCACAGAGCCTAGAGCAGTTCCCGTAACGGAAGGAGCATTATTCCATGTAATGCCATTTTCCGTCCAACGCTGTTCTACTGCAAAGGCTGAAATGTTCACCATCCCAAAGCTTTCAATGTTGTTACCATACAATTGCAGAATAGCACGATAAACATGTTTTATAGTATCGGGAAGTTTAAATGAAAGGTAAGCTGACCGGTTAAATCGAATAGCAGTAGAACCTTTTATAATTAAAGAATCTGCATTACCATAATTTTTAGCTGCAGAATCTCCTGCACGTGTATAAGCATCTTCGATCGGTAGTAATGTTTTTTTAACTGCCGCTATTATTACCTTTCTTGGCTTTAGCAACATAATCCTGCCATCTCCTCCAATTTCAGAAACGTATATATTTCCGGTGGTTGTATCTTCAGTCATATCTAAAGGATCATTAAAACCCGAAAAGCCTTCTATTGAATAACCTTCTGTGGCGCTAACAATATCATTATTCGGGCCACCCGGCGTAAGGGTTATAATGTCATCATGCTGGCTATAACGTACTACCAGCAATTTTCCTTTCAACGCTCCGTTAAAACTATTACTCTTATATTCTATCACGCCATCAGGAGATGCATTTGTTTGAAAGTCATAAGAATATCCACGATAATTTGCATCGTGTGCTGTCCCTAAGGGATAATCTCTTACCTGTGCGGGATCTATGGGATCCGTAGGATTGCCTCCATTCATTACATACTCTCCCCTTAAAGGATTGGGATGACCGTAATATCCTCCATTTACAACTCTGAATAAAAAGTCCTTTTGCGTTTGCTGAACATTTGTCAATGCAGGAACCGAAGGACCATTATAAACAGAACCGTCAGGTCGAAGAATACCATTTACAGAAGCAGGCGTATTGCCTCCAGCAGCAGAGCCATTGGTTGGTACGTAAAGACTGCCGTTACTATGCCAAACGAGATCATAAGCATTCCGAGTACCGGAAGCATAAATGGTCAAAGGGGCATTTGGGTCGTAAGGATTGTAAGTGCCTCCTGTTTCAGCAGTACGCACATCAAGTGGAGTATGGCCGAGTTTGGAAACATCTAACCGAAGAACAGCAGCGGAAAGCAGGCGCTCATCCCTATATCCCCAGGTCTTGTCCCTGTACCCCATAGCGGATGTACTACCCTGAGTAAAATACAAAGCCAGGTCAGGACCAAAAGCGATGCTGTTGGAAAGATGATCTTTTTTCGACCTTGGCAGATTAATTAATATGTCCTCAACCGTCTCAAGGTTAGGACCGCTAAGTCTTGATAACTTTCCATCCATATCGGGTCCGTTTATAAATACGTAGCTGTTATGGGTAACCCAGGCTACAAGGTTAGTCGCGGTGGAGGAAGGGTCAAAAGCAAAACCAATAGCAAGCCTTTGCATGCGGCTGCCGTAGGCGTCCTGCAAAGAGAACAATAGTTCTGGTGCTGTAAGTGTACCATCAGGGTTTATAATAAATCTTTTAATTACTCCGTCAATTGTTAAGGCATATAATTTTCCGTCAGGGCCAATAGTAAGACTTGTGTGTTGACCTGAAGCATTAGGCAGCTCGTTTCTGTCAAATTTAACGGCAGTTAGATCACCTCCCGAACTTGCCCCAGTTGTAAAGGTGCTCGAATAAGGAATGAATGAAGAGTCTGATAAATCCTTTACCCCTGCGCTTATAGTGAATCTATATGTTGTGCTTACTTTTAGTGGATTAGCGGGCACTAAAGTTATTGCATCTCCCCCACCCGTACCATTAACATTTGATGGTACTACAGCTCCAGTCCCTTCTTCGGTCAGGTAAACAGTACTTGTTGTAATGGTAGCATTATTTATTCCACCGTTTGGCAGTTTTAAAATACTTGTTGATATAGAAGTATTTTCGCTGACATTTACAGAACTGTTATCAGGATTTACCGCCACAACTGAAGGCCTTTTGATCCTGGAAGGTCTTACAATAATCCAATTTATTTTTGTATTGCTGCCTCCTATTGCATCAACCGTTAAAAACCCATCAGAAACCGATACAATAACAGTTGCAGACTTAAACTTGGTGGTTGAGTTTGGAATAAAACTGTTAATGGCGTTTATACCTTCAACATTTATTGAATGTCTGCTATTGGTACTTATGTCATCCCCGACAGAAACAGTTACTTCATAATTTCCGTTGACGACCCTTGCTTGCCATATACCTTCAATACGGGTTCCTTTAAATACATAGGAAGATAAATCCTCGCCTTGCATATGTATGAAAGTTGATAACAAAGTATCTTGAGGAGAAATCCTTTTACGGGTATTTTTAGTAAGGTCGAGAGTTGTTTTATCCAATCTTTTTATCCACCCATAAGCCATTCCATTGCCTTGATACGCAGAACTGCGTAAGCCAAATGGTTGGCCGAAATCACTAAGCCAACCGTCAGGAGGTATTGTAGCAGAATCTTGAAAATTAACTTTAAAATTTGCCAATCTACCTGTTGTGGTTATTATTACATTTAATTGAATATTAAGAACTGCACTATCATACTCCGATGCAGAAGCAGTTACAACAGCATAATAAGTACCAACCGCAAGGCTTGCGGCATCAAAATTAAAAGAGATTTCAGATCCTGTAACATAGTCAATACCATTAAGCATTTTACCATTTACTGTAAGCCATATTGGTATATTACCAGAGCCATCAACAGCATTTAATTTTGCACTGACTGGATTTTTGTCAGTGGTTACAATGTACTCAGACAGACTCTGAGAACCTCCTTGTTGTACTTCTGCCGTCTCTGAAGATTGGTTAATAATATAGACTGCGTGGCTGACTGAGCTAAAGCCGGGGAGCTCATGTTTTCAAAAACAAATACAACGAAACAACCTTTTAAGATAAATGAAAGTATAAATCTCTTCATATACTTTTCTTTTCCTATTAATTTAATAAATGGAGGATAAAGCAGAAAGTAAAAACGATGCTGTTATTAATAGGCTTGCACAAAAATCACGGGGGATGGAACTATTTAAAATAGTAGTATAAATATAAACTATAGATTTTGCAAATGCAATAGGCATTATTTTTTCAAAAAAAGTTTTTAAATCAGTTGTAATTTTTTTTAAAATAAAACAGCAAAATTAGGGTGTGCTATGCTTAAGAAGATGAGCATTTAATGCCTTTAAATTACAATTGAGCTTTTTTGTTTTTCGGTTCCTCAACCAAGTACCTTCGTTTTAGAAGAAAAGCCCATAATTTTTTATTTGATTTGATTTGATTTGTTTCGCTTGGTTGGTATTTACTAATACCAGACAGGCGGCTTTTTTTAATAAACTTCCTTCAATTATAAAACGAATAGAAGCGTTTTTATTTTAATAATGGAGGTCGTAACAATTGTGCAGTAAAAATTCTTTTTATAAACTCTCTCCATGCTGACTTAAATCTAATCCCTGAAGTTCTTCACCTTCAGTTACTCTTAAAGGTGTTATTAAATCTGTCACTTTAAGCAAAATAAAAGAAGCGCCGAAGCAAAACGCCGACACGGCAATCATTGCGATTAATTGAATGAAGAAAAGTTTTTTTTCACCAAAAAGAAGTCCGTTATCTACTACAGCACTATTTATATTTCTGTTCGCAAAGACACCTGTTAATAACATTCCCACAATTCCGCCAACACCGTGGCAAGGAAAGACATCCAACGTATCATCCACGGAAGTACGTGTACGCCATTCAACCATCATATTACTTATAATACTTGCGACAATACCTATGGCCAAAGCATGTGGAATACTGACAAAACCTGCCGCAGGAGTAATAGCGACGAGACCTACAACAGCTCCTATACAACTTCCCATTGCTGAGGGAAGGCGACCACGCATAGCATCAAATATAATCCACGCAAAAGCTGCTGCTGCAGAACATGTCATGGTTGTTGCCAAGGCAGTTGCTGCAATATTATTTGCACCAAAAGCCGAACCAGCATTAAACCCAAACCAGCCGAACCACAGCAACCCTGTTCCTAATATCACATAGGTTATACGTGCTGGTTTATGTGTCATACTATTTCTCGATTTTAAATAAATAGCAGAAGCAAGGGCAGCCCAGCCAGCGCTCATGTGCACCACTGTTCCCCCCGCAAAATCCAGCACACCAAACCTCGCTAAAATACCGTCAGGATGCCAGGTAGCATGCGCAATTGGGCAATAAATAAATAAACTAAATAAAACAATGAAAACAATATAAGATTTGAATCGAATTCGTTCTGCAAAAGCTCCCGTTATTAATGCAGGAGCTATAATAGCAAACTTTAATTGATAAAAAGCAAACAGTACAAAAGGTATAGTAGGAGCCATTTTCCAGGGTGCTCCCTCAATAACTCCATGCATTAAAAAATAAGTTTTGGGGTTGCCAAAAATGCCTATAACTGAGTCGCCAAAAACAAGACTAAAACCTACTAAAACCCATAATACCGTTATTACAACCATGCATATAAAACTTTGCAGCATTGTAGAAATAACATTTTTCTTGTTAACCATTCCACCATAAAAAAAAGCGAGGCCGGGTGTCATTACCAGTACTAAGGCTGAGGATGTTAGCATCCATGCAGTATCGGCACCATTTATTTGACTGATGCTTTTCACTTGTGCAACATTACCTGAAAAGGCTACAATTAAAACAACAAGAAGAAACATGACAATAACCGGGAACACAATCGAACGGGAAACCATAATTAAAAACAGTTTTAATACATTTATAAAGGATTGCTGTAAATAAAAGACTTTAAATAATACTGAAGCAAATAAATTTTAAGAAATACCAGATCTCATTAACGAAGAGCTGACCAATCGCAAGAAATTAAATTACATTTTGGAACAGGTTTTAAACGGAAGGATCTCTTTTACTTTTACCTAGGAAGGCATAATATGTATGAATTGTAAAAATAAAAACTGAAGTTAAAAGAAAAGCGTTTTCAAGGTTTTGCTCGTCTTAAAACCCTACTTTGCCGCGGTAACCGAATTTATTAAATGGCATAAGCGAAACAAATGAAAACAATAGTAATTATCTTATTTGCTGTAACAATAGCGAAAGTCAAAGCTCAGGATAACAAAAGAATATATTGGAAATTTGCAGACAGTATGTGGATGAAACAACTTCAAGGTGACACGACTGCAAAGAACAGGTATATCGACAGCATGGCTAAGTATAGCAGACTAGATGCTGTAGCAGGTAAAAGACTAAAATGATTTTATAAATGTTTATAAAAAATAGTTTTACAATTTTTATATTTAAAAAACCGCCGGACTAAATGCCCGGCGTTTTTTGTTTTACTAACTTCGCCAAGCTTTTTCCATTTAATGCGCCTGTGGTCAAACTAATAATAAGCGTATTGTAATATTTCTCGTGCTTTAATTTTTTTCAATACCGCATTGCATTAAGCCCACAACTATAGTAATCAAAACAAATTATCATTACTTTTTCTGCAACGGTATTTTTAAAACTTTTACTGTTGGCAAGAATATTGAATTTAAAAACATTTAAAAAGCAGTAAAATGTAGATTACCAGTGAATTATAATTTGTTATTAATAAAAAAAATAGAAATTAGAGGCTAAAATATCTAAACCAATAACTTAAAAAACCTCGTTGGGAAAATTACTCAACAATTGATCTAAATGTATAACCAGATGAATATTACCGTTTATCCCGGACACCCTTATCCGCTAGGCGCTACTTGGGATGGTAACGGAGTAAATTTTGCGCTGTATGCAGATAATGCAACAGGTATTGAACTATGTCTTTTTGATTCTAATGAAAGCGGTGAAGAAACGGCAAAAATAGAATTGACAGAGCGAACTCACCAGATCTGGCATGTTTACGTTCCTGATCTGAAGCCAGGCCAGCTATATGGGTACAGGGTACATGGTCCTTACGACCCCCAAAATGGTCACCGCTTTAATCCTTTTAAACTATTGATTGATCCGTACGCGAAAGCTATTGCCGGAACGATTGAGTGGCACGACTCTCTTTTTGGTTATATTTTAGGAGCAAATGATGCAGACTTAACATTTAACAGAATAAACAGTGCCCAATTTGTTCCTAAATGCGTTGTTATTGATCCTAACTTCGACTGGGAGGGAGATAAACCACCGAAGACTTCTTATCATAAATCTATTATTTACGAAACACATATTAAAGGGTTTACCCAAACACATCCCGAGATACCAGATGAAATAAAAGGAACATATGCCGCGTTAGCTCACCCTGTTACGATTAAGTATCTCACTGATCTCGGCATCACGGCCTTAGAGCTAATGCCTGTTCATCATTTCATTCGTGACCGGCATCTTGCAGAAAGAAATCTCGCTAACTATTGGGGCTATAATTCCATTGGCTTTTTTGCCCCGGACATCAGGTACTCTAAAGGAGGAGGACATGGAGAACAGGTATCCGAGTTTAAAACTATGGTTAAAGAATTACATAAAGCGGGTATTGAAGTAATACTCGATGTTGTATATAACCATACTGGTGAAGGAAATCATTTGGGACCTACTATTTGTTTTCGCGGTATCGATAATGCATCCTATTACAGGCTTACAGACGACCGTCGTTATTGTATGGATTACACCGGAACGGGTAATACCTTAAATGCGATGATGCCCAATGTGCTCCGGCTAATTATGGATAGCCTACGGTATTGGATTTTGGAGATGCATGTCGACGGATTTCGATTTGATCTTGCCTCTACCCTTGCGCGTGAACTACACGCAGTAGACAGACTAGGATCTTTCTTCGATATCATTCACCAGGATCCGGTTATCTCACAGGTAAAACTTATAGCCGAACCGTGGGATATTGGAGAAGGCGGTTACCAGGTAGGGAAATTTCCGCCGGGTTGGGCTGAGTGGAATGGTAAATACAGGGATTGTCTTCGAGATTACTGGCGTGGTGCAGAGAGTATGTTGGGAGAATTTGCGCAACGCTTTACCGGAAGTCCTGATTTATACCAGAATGACTATCGCAAACCTACTGCAAGTATCAATTTTATTACCGCCCACGATGGCTTTACACTGCACGATCTGGTATCGTATAACGAAAAGCACAATATGGAGAATGGAGAGAATAATAATGATGGAGAAAGCCATAACCGTTCGTGGAATTGCGGTGTAGAAGGACCAACCGATGATCCCGATATTATAGCACTTAGAAACCAACAAAAAAGAAACTTTCTGACCACACTGTTTTTGTCTCAGGGCGTACCGATGATAGTAGCGGGAGATGAATTGGGCAGAACACAAATGGGAAACAATAATGCTTATTGCCAGGACAATGAAATATCGTGGTTGGATTGGGAAAATGCAGATGAGGATTTGTTAGCTTTTACTCAAAAATTAATTCATTTCCGTAAAAATCATCCTGTTTTTCGTCGGCGTGGCTGGTTCCAGGGAGAACCTGTTTTTCATTCCGGGTTGGAAGACATTGCATGGTTTTTACCAAAAGGCACAGAAATGACAGAAGAAAACTGGAGACATGATTTTGCAAAATCCCTCGGCGTTTTCTTAAATGGTTATGGCATAAGATCAAAAGGTCCGAAAGGTGAACATATAATTGATGATAGCTTTTATGTTATTTTCAACGCTTATCATGATGAACTGGAGTATATACTTCCTGAAAAAAAATATGGTAAACAGTGGACTAAAATTTTAGATACTTATGAGAATACGGTAAATAAAATTGAGGGTAGATATTCTGCTAAGGATCCAATTATAGTACAGGGTCGCTCCATTGTTCTGTTAAAACAACAAGATCCTTTATTATTATGAATCAAATAGATGTTAAGAAACGATCGATAGGAATTAATTTTAATAAAGACGGCCTTGCGGAAGTTTCTATATGGGCACCTCTCGCAGAGAATGTTGCTATTGCTGTTAACAAGAAAAATACAATTAAGCTTGTTAAAGATGAGTTGGGCTACTGGACAACACTTACAGATGAGATACAAGCTGGAGATTTATATAAAATTCAATTAGATGAAAAAGAATATCCTGATCCTGCTTCTCTAAGTCAGCCCAATGGTGTACATGATGTTTCAAAAGCCATAAACCTTCGTACTCTTACAGTCAATGATACTGGTTGGAATAATCTTCCTCTTGAAGAGTATGTGATTTATGAACTTCATACTGGCACTTTTACTCCTGAAGGTACTTTTTCAGGTATAGAAAAAAAACTCGATTACCTGAAAGATCTGGGAGTAAATGCTATTGAGATTATGCCTGTCTCACAATTCCCCGGCAGTCGCAATTGGGGATACGACGGTGTTTTCCCATTCGCGGTTCAGGATTCTTATGGAGGT
This sequence comes from Segetibacter koreensis DSM 18137, assembly GCF_000374045.1. Classification (GTDB taxonomy): domain Bacteria; phylum Bacteroidota; class Bacteroidia; order Chitinophagales; family Chitinophagaceae; genus Segetibacter; species Segetibacter koreensis. Next base: position 56,628 of record NZ_KB893325.1, read on the forward strand.
GCGGAAGGTCTCTCGCATCTTGTCCAGGCTTGTCATGAAAAAGGACTTGCTGTAATACTTGATGTCGTATACAACCACCTTGGTCCTGAAGGAAATTATCTGAGTGCTTTTGGCACTTATTTCACCGATAAATACAACACTCCATGGGGTAAGGCTATCAATTTTGATGACACATGGTGCGATGGAGTAAGACAATATTTTATTCAAAATACATTAATGTGGTTTCGCGATTTTCATATTGATGCGCTTCGTATGGATGCAGTTCATGCCATTAAAGATTTTAGTCCTGTACATATTTTGAGGGAGATAAAGCAGCAGGTAAACAGACTGATGGAAGAAACAGGCCGTACACACTACCTTATAGTAGAGTTAGATCTAAATGATAATCGTTTTATAAATCCACTCGAACAACAGGGTTTCGGAATGGATGCTCAGTGGATAGATGAATTTCATCATGCGTTACGGGTAACGGCAGGAGAAAAGAGGAACGGATATTATTCAGACTTTAATGGTTTGAGTCACCTGGCAAAAGCTTATAAAGATGCTTATGTTTTTGATGGCCAATTTTCGCCTCACCGGAAAAAATTTTTTGGTGTAAAAGCAGATAATAATCCTGGAAAACAATTTATTGTTTTTTCTCAAAATCATGATCATGTAGGTAACCGAATGCTCGGTGAACGAACCAGCAAACTAGTTAGTTTAGAAATGCAGAAGTTAATGGCAGGTGCAGTATTGGTGAGCCCTTATTTGCCCATGCTGTTTATGGGAGAAGAATACGGCGAACCACATCCATTCCTGTACTTTGTAAGCCACACTGATACCGACCTTGCAGAAGCAGTAAGAAAAGGACGTAAAGCTGAATTTGCTGCTTTTCATGCAGAGGGTGAAGCACCCGATCCTGTTGCTGAAAGCACGTTTGAAAAGTCAAAGCTGCAGTGGCAACTTGTTAAACAGGAACCTCATGAAACAACGCTGAAGTTTTATAAAACTCTTATTGCACTTCGGAAGCAACAACTGGCGTTAAGTGATCTAAACCGAGATCATCTGGATGTAGAGATTGATGAGTCGAAGCAAACCCTCCTCTTGCATAGGTGGCATGGAAGCGAACATATTTATTGTATAATGAATTTTTCAAAAGAGAAACAAAATCTATCGCTGCCAAAATATAAAAAAGAGTGGCAAAAGCTTTTAGACTCTGCAGATCCTATATGGAATGGCCCGGCTGCTTCCCCCGATATTATTCCTGGCGAATCAACTGTTATGATTCAACCGGAATCTTTTCTAATTTATAAAAATTTTAATGATTAACCCAATCTCTACATATCGACTCCAATTTCATAACAACTTTACATTTACAGATTTTGAAAAGATTATTCCATATCTTATAAAGCTCGGGGTTGCAACTATTTACGCCTCTCCTATTTTTGAGGCGACACCCGGAAGTCTACACGGGTACGACGGAGTAAATCCGCATAAAATAAATCCGGAAATTGGTACAGAAGAACAGCTTACATCTATTAGCGAAAGACTTAAAGAGCATGGAATAAATTGGCTACAGGATATTGTACCTAATCATATGGCCTTTGATCCTACCAATCCATGGTTAAAAGACGTGCTTGAAAAAGGCCAGCGATCTCTATATGCCTCTTTTTTTGATGTTCCATGGACAGGAAAGATATATCACGGCAAAATAATGATTCCGTTTTTAGGCAGTCCTTTAGACGAGGTCATAAAAAATGGAGAGCTTACAATAGATTTTGACGAGCCAGGGTTTGTGCTTAAATATTATGAAAGCGTCTGGCCTATTCGTCTTCGTTCTTATTTTTCCATTCTTCAGGCTGGAGAGGGAGAACCGGTGCAAGCCATTCAACAATTAATTGACCAGATAAAGGAAATACAAAAGGTAGAAGAACCGACAGCTTACACAGAACCGCTGCATGAATTTCAGCTTCAGCTTGCAGCCCTGGCAAAAAATGAGCAAACAAAAGATTACATAGAAAGTTGCTTACAACAGGTGAACCGCGATAAAGAACTGCTTAAGAAGATAGCAGATGAGCAGGTGTACCAGTTGTGTGAATGGCAGAAAACTGATTACCAGATAAACTTTCGCCGCTTCTTTACTGTTAACGGTCTCATTTGCCTGAATATGCAAAATGCAGATGTCTTTCAACATTACCATCAGTATATTAAATACCTCCTGGATCAGGGTATATTTCAAGGCTTGCGAATCGACCATATAGATGGCTTGTATGACCCGACGGGTTACCTGCAACAGTTAAGAGAGCTGGCAGGCGAAGAAACATATATAGTTGTAGAAAAGATACTTGAACCGGGTGAAGATTTACCGGATTACTGGCCCATCGAAGGTAATACGGGTTATGACTTCCTTTCAATGGTTAACAATGTTTTTCCCCAAAGAACCAGTGAAGAACAGTTTACAAAATTCTATACAGAGCTTGTTAATGATGACCAGTCAGCACACCAACAGTTGCACGATAAGAAATCATACATTTTGCATGAAAACATGTCGGGAGAATTAAATAACCTTCATGACCTTTTTATTGAAATGAACCTCGTCGAAAAAGATGAATTGGACAAGGTAGACATGGAATTATTAAAAGAAGCCATTGCAGAATTTTTAATCAGGTGTCCGGTTTATCGCTATTACGGAAACAGGTTACCCCTGACGGAAAAAGAGAGTGATGAAGTACTGAATATATTGATTGGCATACGCAATAGCGGGGCAGAATTGGCTCCGGCTATAGAACTATTAAAGGAAGCTCTTCTTATAAAACCAAAAGAAGAAACTCTTGATTATAATAGCCGCGCTTTGAGATTTTACCAGCGTTGCATGCAATTTACGGGTCCGCTTATGGCTAAAGGAGTTGAAGATACTTTAATGTACACTTACAACAGGTTTATAGGCCATAATGAGGTTGGCGATTCACCTGAAGCCTTTGGCACAAGTCCACAAGAATTTCATCAGCAGATGATTGACCGCCAACAAAAATGGCCTCTTTCTATCAATGGAACTTCTACACATGATACCAAGCGAGGGGAAGACGTTCGCACCCGATTAAATGTACTGACAGACTTGCCCGAAGAATGGTTCGAATCTGTAAAAGAATGGCAAAAGCTTAATAATAACGTTAAACAAAATAATGCCCCTGATGCTAATGATGAATATTTAATTTATCAGACTTTGATAGGAGCATTTCCTATGCCGGGCCAGGAAGATGACGATTTTAAAACACGCATCCAGGAATATCTCCAAAAAGCACTTCGCGAAGCAAAAACACATTCGAACTGGACAACACCGAATGAAGAATATGAAAATGCTGCCAAAGAATTTGCTGTTCGTTTATTAGATTCTGATCAACCTTTTTGGTCAAATTTTGAAAAATTACATAAAAAAGTTGCTGATTTTGGCATTATAAATTCTTTAGCTCAAGTGATGCTAAAGTTTACCTGCCCAGGTATTCCCGATGTGTACCAGGGAACAGAACTGTGGGACTTTAGCCTTGTCGATCCGGATAATCGCAGACCTGTTAACTATGGTGAGCGGCAGCGATTGATGGAGGAACTGGAAGCGCAGGCAGACGAGCAACACGAGAACCTGATGTATCACTTATGGGAAAACAGGTACAACGGAAAAATTAAGCTTTGGCTCGTACATAAGTTATTAAAAGAGCGGAAACAAAATGCTCAGCTGTTTAGTAAAGGAGATTATGTTCCACTTGTTGTAGAAGGCGAATTAAAAGAAAATGTTTTGGCATTTGCAAGAAAATATCAGCAAACCTGGTATGTAATTGCTGTACCACTTCATCTTGCATCTGTAAGTACTCAGCAGGGAAAAGAAGCATTCTCTATCAACTGGTATAATACCAGACTTATTTTACCTGCAGAAGCGCCTTCAGCTTATGAGCATTTATTTAGCAAAACAAAAGGAAATCACGAAAAAGGAATTGCTGTAAAAGAAATCTTTAAAAGTCTGCCGCTGGCAGTTCTCAAATTACAATAAACTATGACGGAAAACAAACGTGCCGCCGGTATTTTACTGCACATTTCTTCACTGCCTTCAGCTTTTGGTATTGGCGACATGGGACCTGAAGCAATACTATTTGCAGATTTTTTAAATCGTAGCAAACAAAAATACTGGCAGCTATTACCACTAAACCCTACCGAGCAGGGACAAGGCCATTCACCCTACAGCTCTATCTCAAGCCGGGCAGGAAACATTTTGCTTATTAGCCCCAAGGTATTAGCAAAAGATGGTTTGCTGGATACGAAAGAGCTTGAGCAGTATTACCTTCCGCAGGAGGGGAAAACACTGTTTAATGAAGTAGAACGTATAAAAGCTGAAATTTTTGAAAAAGCATGGCAAAATTATCAGCAGGGCAAGGGACATCAATTTAAAAAGGACTTTGAAAAGTTCTGCGAAAAAGAAGCTCACTGGCTAGATGACTTCGCTTTATATATGGTTTTAAAGCAGGAAAATGGAGGCAAACCCTGGTTTGAATGGCCCGAGGAGTTTAAACTACGGGATAAAAAAGCATTACACACATTAGTATCTGAAAATAAGGAAGCCATTAAAAAAATAAAATGGCTACAATTCATTTTTTCGAAACAATGGAAGGATTTAAAAGCTTATTGTAATAATAAAGGCATTCATTTTTTTGGAGACTTGCCTTTTTACATCAGTTATGATTCAGTAGATGTATGGTCAAATAGACATCTCTTTAGTCTGGATGAAGAAGGAAACATGATTGGAATGGCCGGCGTTCCTCCTGATGCATTTAGCGACGATGGGCAGTTATGGGGCATGCCGGTATTTCGATGGGATGTACTTAAAAAGCACCACTACGACTGGTGGATAGGACGTTTTAAAAAGAATATAGAGCTTTTTGACTTATTGCGTCTTGATCATTTTCGCGCATTTGCCGATTATTGGGAAGTTCCTGCAAATGAAAAAACAGCAAAAAATGGTAAGTGGAAACCAGGCCCTGGGGCAGACTTTTTTCGTGCAGTAAAAAAAGCGTTAGGAGATTTACCATTTATAGCAGAGGACCTCGGCGAAATAAATGATGCTGTTTACGAACTTCGGGACGAATTTGATTTTCCGGGAATGAAGGTTTTGATGTTCGCCTTTGGTGATGATATGCCTAAATCGCCTCACATACCTCATAATTATTCTGAAAACTTTATTGCCTACACAGGCACACATGATAACAATACAATGCGCGGATGGTACCGCCAGGAGGGTAACAAGTATCACCACCAAATTGAGCAGTATGTTGGAAAGCAATTAACAGAAGATGACATTCATATAGAAATGGCTCGTCTTGCATATGCATCTGTTGCCAACATTGCCATATTACCCATACAAGATGTGCTAGGAATAGATGAACTGGGACGTATTAACACGCCGGCATCAGGTGAAAACAATTGGGAATGGCGACTTATTCCCCACCAGGTGACTATCGATGCAGAGAATCGGCTTAGAGAATGGACAATAATGTATAACAGAGATTAAGGTATTAGATGGACTAACAGATGACCGTTGACAAAACAGTTGAATAACGAAAGTTAAATGGCAGGAGATGATCATAGATGAAAGCCAATAATCAATATTAATATGGGTTATTGGCTTTTCTTATCAACCAACTTTTTAAAGCATTAATGCGAATTTTGACTTTTTATTTTTGAGCTTAAAATATTCTAAATGCAAACTACAGGAAATACAATACTTATTACCGGAGGTACATCAGGAATTGGATTAGCCTTCGCGAAAGAATTTTTGAAGTTAGGCAATAAAGTGATTATCTGCGGACGCAGAAAAAATAGGTTAGAAGAAATACAACACCAACAAAAAGAAATTGTTACGCGCGTTTGTGACGTAGCAAAAACAAAGGACCGTGAAGAACTTGCCGCATGGGTCGTTACTAACTTTCCCGATGTGAATGTTCTGATCAATAATGCAGGCGTTCAATTATTAACGGACCTTACAAAACCCGTAGACCTTACGAGGGTAAACAATGAAGTCGAAACAAACCTTACTGCACCAATACATCTTTCTTCATTGTTTGCTCAACATCTTTCTACAAAAAAAGAAGCTGCAATTATTAATATTTCGTCAGGGTTGGCTTTTGTACCCTTGTCTTTTATGCCTGTTTATTGTGCTACAAAAGCGGCTATTCATTCAATAACATTATCACTGCGCCATCAATTAAAAAATACTTCAATAAAAGTATTTGAGATAGCGCCACCGGCGGTGGATACAGAATTGGGAAGCGACAGACGCGAGGATAAAACACTATCTCATGGAGGTCTGCCTGTAGATAAATTTATGGAAGAAGCAATGGAGGCAATTAAAAACGACATACTGGAAGCGCCAATTGCCGGCGCAAAAAATTCACGTGAAAAAAGAGAAGTATTATTTGATATTATGAACCCATGAAACAAAAGCATCAGGAATCAATTAATATGTATTAAAATAGTGGTTTATTACCCTATAAGATTTTTTATTCCCATTTATGCTTGTCTGCACTTTAAAAAGTAATTTCAATAATTCATCCGTTTCTTGTTTCAAAATTGTCAAATGAAAAAAAAAATTATTAAGTATTTATTTATTCTTCTCATAGCTACTCCTTCAGCCGGTTATTGTTTTCAAAATAATGACACCACTCCAAGCAGCATCATTGCAAAAGGAGCATCGCCGAAACTCATTTCAAACAGGTTTAAGTTTACAGAAGGGCCAGCAGTTGATAAGTACGGAAATGTATTTTTTACAGATCAGCCAAATGATCAAATATGGAAGTATAGTACGGATGGAAAACTTTCTCTCTTTTTTGAAAAAATGGGCAGATCTAATGGATTGTATTTTGATAAAAAAGGCAATTTAATTTCTTGCGCTGATGAAAAAAACGAATTGTGGTCTATCACTCCCACTGGTAAAACCACCGTTTTACTAAGCGATTATAAAGGGCAATTATTTAACGGGCCAAATGACTTGTGGATACATCCCAATGGAGGAATATATTTCACTGACCCTTTATACAAACGCGATTACTGGACGAGACAGGGCCCGCGTATAAAAAAAGAAATGGTATATTTTCTTCCTGCAAATAAAAAAGAAGCTATTGTAGTTGATTCCAGTCTTCAAAAGCCAAACGGAATTATCGGAACACCCGATGGCACACTTCTGTACGTTGCAGATATACAAGGCAACAAGACTTACAAATTCGCAATTAATCCTGATGGGTCATTACAAGAGCCGCAGCTATTTATCGAACAGGGCTCCGACGGTATGACAATCGACAACAAAGGCAACATTTATCTGACCGGAAAGGGAGTAACCGTATATAATGCCGAAGGTAAACAGGTTGAACATATAGATATACCTGCGCCATGGACAGCCAATGTTTGTTTTGGAGGAAAGAATAGAGATAAACTATTTATTACAGCATCGGAATCTGTTTATGTATTAGATATGCAGGTACATGGTGTTCAATAAGTAGCGCAAAAAATAAAATTTATTCTTTTACTTCAGCCTCCACAGCTTTTTTCTTTCTTACAAGGGGTATAAAGAATAATATTGTCACTATACCTGCTAAACCCTCAATGAGTACTGTATGAGGTGCGGTTATATAATGAGCTGAAAAACCTATCAGAAAGCTTCCGATAGGTTGCATACCCTGGAAAGCCATTACGTAGTAACTGATAACTCTTCCCCTCATTTTCTCATCTACATTGGTTTGAATGTAAGTGTTGGTTGCAGCTATTTGCGCAAGCATACCACTTTCACCCAGCATAAGTAAAAATAACGCTAATGGAAAATAAGAGGTGAAAGAAAATAGTGCTAAACTTACCGACATCAAGAGGCTGGAGTAGACGATAATTTTCGGCAAACTTCTTCCGGGTTTAAGATTGGTCATAAATATTGCGCCCATCAGCGCACCTAATCCTGAAATACTGTTCAACCAGCTGTAAGTAGTAACATCTCCCTTAAAAACCGTCTTTGCATATACAGGCAGCAAGGTCGAGTAAGGCATTACTAAAAAACTGGTAAGCGCCATTAAAAGTATAGCTAAACGAATTCCCCTGTGATGCTTCAGGTAATTATATCCCTCAACCAATCCTTCCCAAATGTTTTCCTGTTGCTTTTTTCTTTCCGGTATTTTCAACTTCATCAGCAAAAGCGAAACAATTACTGCAATAAAACTTAAAAAATTAATCAGGAAACAAATTGATTCTCCAAAGCTGCTAAGTAAGATTCCCGCTGCTGCAGGCCCTAACAGGCGAGCCAGTGTTACCATAGAAGAGTTAAGGGCAATAGCATTTGGCAAATCGCTTTTATCATCTATTAAAACAATCATAAGAGCCTGTCGTGCAGGTGTATCAAATGCATTGATAACGCCAAGTACAACGCTTAAAAAAATAATACCGGGAATATTGTAAAAGCCTTTCATTACCATTAGCGTTAGCACACCAGCCTGTAACATAGCTGCTATCTGTGTTCTTAATAATATTCTATAACGGCTGTGACGATCAGTAAAAGCACCTGCATAGGGAGAAAGCAACATAACAGGTATCTGACCCGCAAACCCAACAACGCCAAGCATTAAAGCAGAATGTGTAACAGAATAAACAAGCCAGCTTACTGCTATGCGTTGCATCCAGGTGCCGATAAGAGAAATGGCCTGGCCGGAAAAATATAACCGGAAATTATAGTATTGTAATGCTCGCAGAGAAAGGGGTAAATTCATTTAAGGTATTTTATTCACAGCATTCCATATAAAGATGACATTATCTCTTTTATCGCAAACAGCATGCAGATATTGCAAAAGAATAAATACAATTTTTGAGACCGGCAAAACTACGCTTATTCAACATCAGGAACCATTAGATAAGTTTTTAATTCAGTTTCACTAAATTCCATATTTATTATTCCAAATACTACAAGAGCAAGTAGTTACAGCTTACAATTTCATCCTTATTATAACCTGATTTTAAACAATCTATTGATCTAGTTGTAAATTTAGAATATGAGTAATGAAGATAAGCTATCAAGGTCTACTGAGGATGTTTCGGAGATTGCAGGAGTAATGGAACGCAATATCAGGGAGCTAATTAAACTTCGTCAACAGGAAGAAAAAGAAAAGACTTCTGATGAACACATCGCTGATAAAATAACGTCATTTACCGGAAGTATGTCATTTGTGTATATTCACATTATAATTTTTGGTTTATGGATTATTTATAATGTCGGATTACTCGGTATTAAACCCATAGATCCTTCTTTCACCGGATTAATGATATTGGCTTCTGTCGAGGCAATTTTCTTATCGACCTTTGTTCTTATCCGTCAGAATCGTATGAATCAATTGGCTGACAAACGGGCAAATTTAGATCTGCAGGTAAGCTTACTTGCAGAGCATGAAATAACACGATTAATTACATTGGTCACGGCCATTGCTCATAAACTTAATATAAAGGAAGCTGACGATCCGGAAATTAATGAGCTTACCCGCTATGTTAACCCTCAACAAGTGCTGGAAACGATAGACAAACACAAAAAGGAAAGCATAAAAGACGGAGGTATAGAATATTGAAACATAATGTAATACTCAGAGTGCGAATAGCTATATGATTCAAAGTGCGGTTTTTCAATTCTTCCTAACGCTGAACGATTTTCTTCCAGCAACTAATAAATACAAACCTTTTAGGTATAATTTTAAAGGAACTCCTGCAATTAAAGATGCTATTGAGGCTATTGGCATTCCACATACTGAAGTAGATTTTATTATTGTAAATGGTTCGCCGGTAAACTTTACATTTAAGCTTACTAATAATGATACCGTTGAGGTTTATCCTGCAAACGCAAACACACCATTTGTAAAAAGTCATTCGCTCTCACCTACTCTTAATTACCCAATAACCTTTGTTGCAGACGTACAGGTTGGAAGATTGGCAAGAGCCCTAAGAATACTTGGATTCGATACATTATACAAAAATGACTTTTCTGATAAATTTATCGTTGAGATTGCAGAAATAGAGCAACGAGTTGTTTTGACGCGTGACATAGGCTTATTAAAGCACAAATCAATAAAATGGGGTTATTGGTTGCGGTCGCAAACGGTGGAAAAGCAACTGCAAGAGGTTGTAAACCGCTTCAACCTTTTACCAGAAGTCTCACTTTTTCAAAGATGCCTGTCATGCAATGGGGAAATAAAGAAAGTTGAAAAAGAAAGTGTTTTAAAAGAACTTCCTCCTAAAACTATTCAATTTTTCGACGATTTTTTTCAGTGCTCCCGCTGTAAAAAAATTTACTGGAAAGGGTCTCACTACGAGCATATGCTCGAGATGGTAAAAAGAAATCTCAGTATGGACTAATCGAAGATGGAATTTTTAAAAAAAAATAAAGTGAAAGACATGAAATGAATTATGAAGGCTTTGAGACCAAAAGACTAAAACAATCTACAGTTAAAAAGAAAAAGAGTAAAGGGAAAATGAAACAGAGAAGGAAATATTTGTAGAGGAGAAGGCTGCGAAAACAGCATTAAAAGGAGGAATATAAGATTCGGGTAAATGAAAATTAAAAGTCAAGCGGTGGGAACCGCATGTAGAAATATTTTAAAATTAGCTTGGTAACTGACTTTTAGGAAATAAAACAATCGGAGGTGTATTTTGGAAATTGAAAAAAAATTGGAGATTAAATAATGTCGTTTCACTTTGATTTTTTACAGGTTAAAAAAATGGAAGTTGAAAGCTAGTGTAATCTTTTTTAGAATCTTATACCTGCCGTTAGAGTTATTACCTCATACTTAAATTCTTTCACATTAGATCGCTGGCCGATGCCGATATGATTAAAACCTTGCAAGTACCGGGCAGAAAGAATAAAATTTGCTTTTGGTCGAACATCAAACCCTACCGCCCCCGCCACACTACGTTCTTCCGTATCATGAGTTATGTTACTATTGATTCCATCTTTATACGACTGAGCATGTATTAATAGTTCCGGCTGAGGCCCAACGACCATGGAAAAGCGGGAAGATAGATAATAATTCAGCAGAATGGGCATAGCAAAATAATCAGCGGTGTACTGCAAACCTGTACTTTCATCGGCACTTCTTCTTCTTGTGTAAATATATTCCGGTTGTAAAAAAAGCTTTTGAGCCAATGGCACCTGAACCAGAAAACCCATTGTTATTCCACTTTTCCAGTTAGCTTTAACAGGAACAGAAGGTGTTGGAACACCCTTATTAAAATTCATATTTGATGCATCTACTCCTATCAAAAAACCAAATCGTTTAGATACTTGATAATTCTTTTGTGCAAACGACGGTTTGTAATTAGTTAAAAAAATAATTATTAATAATAATTTTACTCCGGCACTCATAATTGTTTATTCGTTAGCTAAAGTGAACGAAGTAATAATATTTTTATTATACTAGGGCTTTATTAATATAATTATCTTAAAATTAAATTATGAAGATAGGAACTCAAGTTATGTAACACCTTGCTTTTCCTCAGAGTCATCTTATAGCCCCGTCCTTTGTTATAAAATTTAATTTTACAACTTTCTTATTAATCTCTTTAATAAATAAAATAACATCTGGAAATGTATGGACAGGTTTAAGTTATTGTCGACTTAAAACTTTAAGAAAAATCCTATTTCAATAATCGTTTGTTAAAATAGGAGCCATCTCCTGTTATCTGCAAATTATATGTTCCGGAGGAAAAATTAGGATTAAAAGGAATTGACTGGCTAGCTGAACCGCCTAAATGAGTAAGGGTTTTTGTATAAATAGTTTGTCCATTGCTGCTTATCAATTTAATAAGATATATTCCTTTAGAAATATTATTGAACTTAACAGTAAGGTAATTATCGGTAACAGGATTTGGATACACATTAAAATTTCCTTTTTCTTCCTTGAGTTTGAGCTTTAATATTTTACTGTATCTGTTAATTCCTGTTTGGTCTCCCGTTTTAATCTCATAATAATTATTTCTTTTTTTTAAATTCATGCCAACCCTTTTAGAATCAATATTTGAAAAGCTTTGAGCAACTTCAGGTTTGGTGCCTGTCTTTATAACATTGGATTTAGAAGTAGTTGCAATACTTGTACTTGTATCGGCATTTAAGGATTGAATAGAACTGGTAGATTTAGTTGCAACAAAACGCATTTCATCCAAGTCTATTTTTTTTCCGAATATATTACCAGATGGAACATACTTAAAACTCAATCTCATTGTTTTAGGATTGTGTATATTAGCAGCGGCATCAAAAGATTTAATAATTACAGCGGGATACTTTGCATAAGTAACTTTTATTGCACCATTAGTTAACTTAATATCAAGCGGTTGAAATTCAGCCAAAATATTCTCCATCTTATCACTATCCCCTGAACTCACTAAAATATTATTGGCATAGATGCTTACAGTCCAGTTGTTAAAATTAATTTTTGTATAAAATCTAACGAGTATTTTATCAAAATTGTCTAAAACATCAAAATAAAGCATGGCATTATCGGTGTTTGGCATATTCCCCTCATAGCTTATTTTTCCTGATAAATCCCAGGAAGATAAATTTGTATTTGAGCCTAAATCCCTTCTGATCGAGTGACTTATGTTATTTGACCATGCAACCCACAAATCAGGAGACTTTCTTTTATCGTAGGTTTTTATGTTTGTTCGGGCAATCCAGGTTTTTATATTATTCTCAGTAGGATTTCTTGTCCATCCTGCTGTATTATCTTCAAGAATTTTATTGAAGGGCAACCCAGCCATTAAATCTATGCCTGGTAGTAAAGGTGTTATACTCGTTAAAAATGAATCTGATAGTAGACATGATTGCTCCTGTATAGTCTCAATCCCTGATATCTTCCATCTATGGACACCACCATGATGGCTTTCATCATTATGGTAAAGATAATAATTGTTTCCAACTTTTACCATTGCAGGAGAAAAAGCATTACCCGCCATCATTGCTGCTGCTTCTTGTCCTTTTACTTCAGGTCCAGTGACACCAAATTGACCTACAAATAAACCGTTATCATACACATGGTTCCATTTATTTGTCTGGCTTTGTTTCCAAAATTCTCCGTTATATCCCCATACTATGTTCCTATCAAATGCCAAAGCTACGTTTCCGGCATATTGGACACCATTACCTTTATCAAAATATCCATCTGGAGGAAATGCCCCTTCATATTCTTTATGGGTTGTCATAGCTGTTTTCCACTTCCATTTGGCACTACCAGTTTTTATACCACCCAAAGCGTAGCCCGAGTCACCTCCTCCATTAAATGCTATAACAATATTTGATGAAGTTATTGGTATAGGTAAAGGGTACGCACTACCTGGAATAAGAGACCGGTCGCTGGTCGAAGCAAGCGAGATTGGCGGCCCCCATACTGGATTATTTGAATTATCAAACCCTGTCAAAGTCTGTTTATACCAACTGATACCGGCAGCTGTAACTAAATAGCTTCTTAAAGATCCATCACTATATATCTGTTTGTCACTATTTTGGTCAAATTTGATTCCTGTAAACCTTATTTGTCCAGTAGCGGGCAGCTCTACCACTACAGGTGTATTTGTTGTTTCATCTCTTCTTAAGGCATAAGTTCTGCCATTACTAAGCGTTGTAACTGACTGTAGAATTCGGGTAAAAGAGCCAAAATATTTAGGCGGAATTGCAGCCATCCAATTCTTAACCAGTTTCCATGAGCCGTTATTTGCGCCAACCGGCTTTGAATAATCTACCGCAAATTCCAAATAACCGGCAATTACACGGGAAGGTTTGTTAGGATCAGCATAAACACTATAGATTGTGGGTAAATACATTATTCTATTGATGAAAGTTCTGTCGGCAGAATAATGCTGCATTCTGAAATTCCCCGTATCACCTACCCAAAAGGAGCCGTTAGGTTCAAAGCATATAAAGGTGCTGTTAATTACTGTATTTAGGTCACTAAAATAAAATCTGTTATTTAAAACTGTTGCATCATTTTTATATCCTCCTAATTGCCCATACGTCCATAAAGAAGATCCGTTGGAATTATTAAACGCTTTTAATTGTTGACTTGTTCCGGCATCGGCTACTACTACTGTTTTGTTATCTGGCGAAACAGCTATTGCTAAAGGGTTAATTAATCCTGAAATTCTTACAATGGCTGATGATAAATAACCTTTACTATTAACTGTATATTTTGATACTGTGTTAGCTCCACTAATAACCCAAAGGTTGTCATTACCATCTATAGCTAATCCTCGGGGGGACGTAAAAGATATAATTTGCGCTAAAGCACCTGTAGATTTGTTAAGTACATGAATTTGATTTAAAACTTTATGGGATACAAATAAATAATCATGATTTTTCTGGACTGCCAAACCTGTAATTGTGGCGTTGTCATTATTTAAATAATCAATAACACTCTTATAAGTTATTCCATATGTCATTTTAAGTGTACTTCCTGATGAAAAAAGTGCTTCAACACCTCCATTGATTTTAGTTGCAAAGACAAAATGATTAGATGGCTTAAAGGGATCATATCCTGCCCAATATACATTTACTCCGTCGGTAGTATTGTAATATGTAGATTGATTTGTAGAATGTTCTCCAAAAACTTCTTTTTTTTGTTGAGGGGTTGCTAAACTAAATTTAATTTGACTTGAATGGCCTTCAGCATAACCGGCGCCACAAAAGGCAGTATTCCCAGAAATAGCCATGCACTTTATAATGTCATTACTATGATATACAGTGCTGCCTGTCATGCTATCTGAAGTGTTACCAATAACGCCTTCCCACTTATAGCTAACATTATTAGATAGTACTTTTGCAATATAATTTCCAACAGGAACATTATTTCTATTGTCATCAGTACCGTCCCAGTTAATTTTATAGGTTCCCGCGTTATAATTTACACCACTCCAAAGCGTCCTAATTAATGTTCCATCAGTCTTATATATCCCGGCACTGGTTTTGGCACTATTATTTAAAATAAAGGAAAAAGACTTGTTGATTTGCTGACTTAATACCAAGGTTGATGTTGTAAGAAATAGAATTGAATATACCAATATCGATAATTTCTTGTGATACATCTTTATCAGAATTAATTTATCTACTATTTAAATGTAACCTATATTCTATAAAAAATCCTATCTTACTATTTATTTTTCCATTATTATAATGAGATGTTGTAAAGCAATTAATTAGTGTAGTAATAAATGAATGGAAGACAAGTAAGATGATTCATCACAAAACCTGAGTTGAACATTTGCGACACTAATATTTCTCAGTATCACTGTATTTTCACATGTAAACATAAAGTTCATAAACTATTTCTTCCTTAGATATTAGTTTTGAAATTATACCCGTTCTTTATTTCCCTCATTTTAATTTGAATAAGAAACTCGTAGTACCCCATATTAACGCAATAAATAAAACCAGGTAGTCCTTCAAGAAAACCAGCTCTTATAAAATAGGTGTAGAAGAAGCGAAAAAAAGGCCACATCGGTAATTTGCTAAGCCAACATTTTAAGGCAGGGTTACGAACACTTTCATGCCGATGAAAAATATTCTTGAAAGGAGGACAATTATTAATTCGTGCTAAAGCTTCGTTCGTGGAATATAAGTTGTGACGGTCAATCCAATTCATCCACCCTTTAGAAAAACCAAAGTGCAAATAGGGCTCTTTTATATATTCCATTTTTCCAATTATATTTTTTTCTTTCTGACCGTGACCAAAATCGGTAAACCTTGCTCTGCCTTTGCGCATGAGTCTGAACTGCCATTTAGGAAAATTATCAGAATGCTTAAGCCACTTTCCTTCAAGCATCATCTTCCAACAACAATAAAAGCCTGCAGTGTCCTCAGCTGCATTTTCTATTGCATATATCATTGCATCTTTAAATTTATTCGATACCACTTCGTCAGCGTCAAGAAAAAGAATCCAGCTATGCTTTGTATTGATATTATCTAATGCAAAATTTCGTTGTTTTCCAAAACTAATAAAAGGATTGGTTACAACTTTAGCACCATAGGTTACTGCAATTTGTATTGTTTGGTCTGTACTGTTTGAGTCAAGTACATGAATATCATCGCACCAGATAAGAGAATTTAAACAATTAGGAAGATCTCGTTCTTCGTTTTTAGTAAGAATGATAACTGAAATCATGAAAAGACAAATAGGTGTGCATTGGCAGGATATATAGATAGGGGATTCCTGCTGTTAACAATAAAAATTTAAAAATTTTGCTATCTAATGAGCTTTAAGAGGAAAACGTCTATCGTTAATATTTGAAGGCATAGGAAAATTATCAATCCTTCTTTCCTTAATTGGTTCGCAGGGGTGTCCTGCACATACGGTCCAATCCGGCATATCCTTAGTTACGACAGACCGCGCTCCTATCACACATCCTACCCCTATTTTAACACCGGGGTGTACAAAAGCTTCTGCAGCTACCCATGCATAGTCACCAATAGATATTGGTTTAGTAACAAGGGGAAAGCCAATCTTAGTATAATCATGAGTTCCTCCACAAAGGTTAACTCCTTGAGAAATAACAGCACGACGACCTATTGTAATTTTTCCCTGCGAATAAAGAATTGCGCCGTTAGCTATTCCACACTCATCTTCAAGCACTAAATTCCAGGGAGCCCATATCTTAACTGCAGGATAAACATGAACCCCTTTACCCACCTTTGCTCCCAATATTTTAAGTAGTAACGAACGCCACCCATAAAATGGTATAGGTGAAAATCTAAAAAAAACATTTACCACGCCCCACAAAACGCGTCCTACTCTATTACGTAACGAAAAAGAAGGACCGGTAAAAGTATCCTGGTTATGCATGCATTATTATTACATCTTAAATATACAAATGAAATTTAACAAATATGGGCTGAAGTTATAGCTTCAAATAATCTCTTTGTGGCCGGAGTTATTGCAAAATGTTTTTGGTATAGCGCCCTGGCCTGATTTCCCATTTGTGCTTTCTCATTTTCATTCATCAACAACAACATTTGTATTAAACCTATTACTCCATCTTCTGAATCTGCTGCAACTAAACCTGCCCCCGCTTCTTTAATTTCCTGCCAGATATTTACCTGGTCTGTTATTAACACTGGTTTGCCACAGGCTAATGCCTCTATGACGGCAATTCCAAAGTTTTCCTGATGACTAGGAAGTACGAATGCTACACAGCCATAAAATGCTCCCCACTTAGAATAGCCATTAACAATGCCGGTAAAAAATATGTGATCTGTAAGAGATGCATCTAAAACCATTTGTTGCATTTGCTTGCCATAAGCAGTTTCTAAACCTGGTCCTGCAATAACAAGTTTAGGTATAGAACCGGATTTGTTAAGGGCTTTTTTATAAGCCTGAATGAGGATATCAACCCCCTTTTTATCATCAATACGACTTAAAAAAAGTATATAAGGATTGTTTCTAATTTTAGGACATTGTTGAATAAAGGCTTGTTGGATAGCAGTGGTATAACAAGGAGGCTCTTCCGTTCCTAAACCCACTACCAATTCTCTTTTAGGCTTATAAGGAGAAAAGGGTTCCCGGGCAAGTTGTTGCTCTGTTAAGGAGGTAAATAACAGAGCATCTGCTTCATTTACTAGCTTATGTTCAGCAAGTTTCCAAAAAATCTGATTTCGCAAAGCTTTTAATTTTCTTCCCGGAGCTTTTTGAAAATAAGGATCTAACATGCCATGAGGCATAACGAAAAGTTTCGGGAAATTTCTTCTTTGCTTATTTAATTTGCTTTCTGCTTTAAGTTGAAGTAATACTCTATACGTAGCATAACTATTATAAAGCCAAAGGCCATGAACAATTACTGTATCAAACCGGGTTAAATTTGCTTTAAGCCAATAACTCAACTTCTTACTATAATTCCATGGTCCTCTCCCCGGTCCTAAAGCATACACAATTGATTTTTCATCAACGAGAAAAGGGGCATCCGGAGCATCAAGGCAAGCTATTTCATTTTGTATACCTAATCTGGTTAGACCTGCTACCATTGTTCTTACAGCTTGGCCAACCCCACCCATTTTAGGATCCATTTCTGAAATTATATGTAAAACCCTCATTACTAAAAAAAATTAATCCAAATTACTAATACACAAAGCCTTCCGTCCTTGTAAAATATTTAGCTCTGTTCGAAATGTCAGAAATGGCTTTTGCAGGAACTCCACCGTACAATTTCCATTCTTCAGTATAAGCTTTATTTAGTAAAGATTTTGCCCCTAATACTGAGTAATTAGGAAGTGAAGCGCCGCCCAAAATAACGACATTTGTACCCACAAAAGTATAGTCACCAATAAAGATTGGGGAGCTGTGCTGGCGGTTCTCCTCCAAATCGATAGAATGGGTCAATAATTGGGAATTATAACCGGAAATAGTAGAAAATCGTCCTATTTCTATTGTATTAGTACAATCAAAATGATGATTCTTAACAATATTTGCAGCTTCTTTAAGAAGCAATTCTGCTTTTCGTCCAACCTGATGTTTAAAATGTGGAGACTTAGTGTAAGCGGAAAAACCGGTTATCCAATTACCACGGCCAATAGATGAGTTTGCTTCCATCTCAATTTTGTCAAGATGAATAGCAACTGTAAAATGATCAATTCTCGTATTGGCAGCCATAATAAGATTGTGCGGAAATACCCATGCAAAGCCAATCTTTGCTGAGGGATGAATATTGTAACCAAACCACAATTGCAATGCCCTTCTTCTTAAAGGCCATGGAAGAAAATAACTAATAACTTTCAGAAACATAATTTTTCGACTCTATGCACTTTAATTTATGCAGGGCAAGATACTCATCTATCATTTTATTTAAAGAAAAACGTCGTGAATTATAAAATCCTTTCTCTATTATTTCAGATCGCTTATCAATATCTTTTAAAGAAAGAAATGCTTCTGCAAATTCTTCAGGGCTGTACGGGTTTACATGTAAGGCGGCTCGTCCACTTATTTCAGGCATAGGCTCTATATTGCTTGCAATAACAGGTGCGCCACAAGCTTGTGCTTCAATAAGCGGCCAACCAAATCCCTCAGAAAAGGATGGAAAAATAAAGGCTTCACAAGCATTATATAAGGCAACTAGAGTATCATGATCGGGCTTAATAATAGAAACTATTCTCTTTTCTATGCCAAGTGATTCCGCCAAGGAAAGAAGCTTTTCATCAATCGGGTCACCAGCAAAACAAATATTTCCTTGCCATTCATTTTTAATAACATGTACCATATCTAATAACATTTTTCTGTTTTTTCTTGGTAGACCTGAACCAACATGCAGTAGAAAAGGCATATCGGGATATAATCCAGTATTCTGCAACAAAAGTTTTCTTTTCTTCTCTTCAATCGGTGTAAATTCTGCATTCAAAGCATTATAAATCACACGCCAGTTTTTACTTTGAATAGATGGGTGTAAGATCAGTTTTCTCAATTGATTAAGTGTTAATGTGGATACTGCCGCTAATAACTTTGCTTTACATAAATTACCCAAAATCCACCTTTGAAGTATTTTTCCCATTTTTGATGAATCACAATAAGCGTCAGCATGACCTAGTCCACCTCTTATTGCAATTACATCGTGACAAGTAATCCCAGTAGTATCGGCTGGCAGATGTTTTAAGTAAGGTGCATTTGAATGATCACATACGTGAAACCTAAAATTATTTTGGTTTAATTTTAATAATCTGTAATTCAAGATTAAGGGAAAAAAAACCCATTTATCTATATAGCCCAACCACTTGCCCAAACCTGACGTAGTGGACTTAACAAAACCACCTAGAAAGACAGTTGGCCACCAAATGCGAGTTTTAAATCCGGCCTTAATAAACCCTGATTCAAGCATTAGTGCATAACGAATCATACTTTCCTGCTTATCCGGCTTATAATTTCCTATCAAGATTATATGCATGGGCTTGTATTAGCAAACAACCTTTATCTTATATAACATCTCATCGACTGATGATCTTACCAATACCATTATTGGTTCTTAAGCTCTTTAAACTCATATTTATGGTTCGTAAATATGAGTTTCGGATTCTCCAGGTTCTTTTATAATCCGCAAAGGAATAATGGCAGAACTCAGTTTTCCATTCTGGACTCAGATAACTCCTCCAGGTATTGTATCCTTTATGAAATAAAAAAGCTAAAGGATCCCAAGGCTTTGGGGAACCAACAAAATGCAAAATCATATTTTTTGAAATACTAGGCTTAGGTTCAGAAGCAATCCATTCGCAATTAAATGATGCAGGCAATTTTGAAAATCTGCCGGAACAAATTATATTTAACAAGGATTGATCGTGAGAAGGAAGTTCTTTCTGATATTTCTCCGCAATTTCCAAAGACTTCTCCTTCACATTTTGGGTACGCCACTCCTTCAGATTAAACAAAAGAACACCAGAATTGAAATACTCAAATTCTGGAGATATGTCCAATTTATCAATGTAAAATTTTTTACCTAATGTGTACTTGAATTTGCCTCCCCCAACAGCAGCCAATATATTTCCACCAAAATCAAAAGTTTCCACTTCCAAAACATCCAGTTCAACTACTAAATCAGCATCTAAATAAAGCACTTGATCTTCATTTATAAAATCCACGAGAAGTAATCGCCCATACGCAGTCCAATCTCCATGTAAAGATGGAAAAGTTCCAAATTCTTTTCGCGGATTAAAATCAATAAAAGTCTGAGTTTTTGGTAGGCCGGCTCCTATTAGAAGCTGCGAAATTGCTTCCCGGTCTTTTTCATTAAGATCTGAACATAAAAACCAAAATTTCAAACTGCTTTTATTTGAACAATTGCAGATCAAAGAATAAAGTGTTACACCTAGCCCCTTTAGTGCTAACCGGTTGATGCAGAAAGCAATATTCATGAGAATGCAAGATTTATTGTCATTGATAACATCTATCTTTCACTTGAAAACCTACATGAAGCGATTATTATACCTCCAATAATTGTACTAAAGCCCAAAGAAGTAGGCTGCGCCCACTGCCCCTGCGGTATTTGTAATAAAGCAAAGCTTAAAAGCATCCATGGCAGAAGATCGCCAAGTACAAGTTTTTTATAGCAGGCAATTAAAATTTTTGCACATACCCCTAACCGCAAAAAAATAGCACTCAAGCCTAATAAGGTTCCCATTTCTCCAATCAATCTCCCCCATTCTCCTTCTGAAATTAAAAACACATTTTTTCCTGTTAGCAACATTCCTCCTACATTGGTGCCCATCCCTATACCATAACCAAATAACGGTAATCCTGAGGATTGTGTCAGTGCAGCAACCATTCCTCCTAAATAACGGTCACCCAAAACCCCTTTTACACCACCCTCTGCCTTATTGGCATTTTCAAAGCGAGAGCTAAATGCTTGAGTTGCCGTTTCAAAAAAACTCGTTTTATTAAAGAAAAAAATAGCTACTAGTGCACCCATGCAGATAAGAAGCATTCCTCTTATATATTTCGGCTTTCTAAAAATAGCCATTATACTAAAGACTGAAGTTACTGCCACTGAAAAAAACAACCCTCTACTTATAGAAAGGGGGATAGCAACCAATAGACTGATAGTAGCTGCAATAACCATTAAATTACTTCTGTTTTTTCTATTTAGCCAAAAGTAAAAGATAAACGGTGCACAGAAACTATAAAAAAGTGTAGTGCCGTTTGTGAAAGAAAAAGTAGCCGGCGGACGATAATAACCAAGAGCTCCGTCAAAACCACCCCCAGAAATGTCACCACCAATACCCCTATTTACCCATGCCGACTGGGGACTATAAAATTGAAGTGTTATAAGCACGGTCATTGGAATGGAAATCCAAAGACATACCTTTCCCAATTTTATAACATCTGCCCTCGCAAAAATACGGCCGATAACGAATATTAATGGAAAGTGTATCATTAATATTCTTGCACCAAATGCAGCTACCAAAAAATTTCCATGTCCTAAAAAGAGAGCAGTAAATGTGCTTATTATCCCTATTAGTATCATTAAAAATAAGAATGGGTTCATACGTAGTAAGCCTCTCTTCCAGGAAACAAGAATAAGCCATAAAGCTATTGGATCGCGGATAATAAGTAACGGAGTAGCTAATCCAGGAAACACCCACTTGCGCAAAGCGCCTTCAAAAATCAAAAGAAAAAAATAAATCCAAACTGCCCGCTTTAACCTAAGCATAGGGTCGGCAAAGTAATTTATTTTACGTAACTCAGATTGATGAGCATTAACTGATAAATTACTTACAGCAGAGTTATCATAAAAATAATTCAACATACAAATCGTAATAGTTCAACCGATTAATTAAACAGATCAGGTATTATCAACTATCGCTTCTGCCAGTTCACGTCCGTAAACCTCCCACGGTCTTATTCGAGCTCTTTCCATAGCTTCCCGACCTGCATTTCGTATTATTTCCGGATTAAACAGGATCGTTTCAATAGCAGTTTTCAACGCATCAGTAGATCCGGCTTCAATCAACCACCCATCTTGACCGTGGACAATTAAATCAGGACCAGCAGTTCTTTCAGTGGTAATAACAGGTGTTCCTTGAGACATAGCCTCTGTTATAACTAGTCCAAATCCTTCAAAAAGAGAGGGAAAAACAAGGACATCATGAGTCTGCATTAATTTAAGTACCTCTAAATGCGGCAAAGAGGGAATCCAACGATGCTTGCTCAATTCAGCATTTAAGGGGACACAAGAATTAGTTGTTTTTTGGCCTACTACCGTCAGTTCAACGTAATGGCCCAGAGTTTTGACGGCAGCAAAAAGGTTGGCAATACCTTTTCGCTGAGAAAGGCCGCCAACAAAAAGAAGCTTCAAAGGATGATGGGCAGTTATGTTATAATGCCGCTTTTCAACAACGGGGGGAAAACCATATGGCACGACTTTAATATCAGAGAGCTTTCCAGGAAAGTGTTTTAATGTATCGGCAGTGAATTGGCTTGCAACAAATATTTTATCTGCCAATTGCAGCTCTTGATCTTTAAGTGCTAATTTGTATTGAGAGTCATTAAAACTACTTAAAGTAGTAACCCAATCGGGCCATTGTTCCCTTTCCTTTTCCAAGAGTTGCTTCGCACATCGCCAATAGCCGATAGGTAGATCATAAAAGCAACTTAGTCCTCGACTTTTTGCTTTTACAAATGTTTTAACCGCACTATCTTCATAAGCATATACACCGCTAATTTCATTTTTGCGCGCATGCTTAAGCCTTTTACCGACATGACGATCCATACTTCGATAAACTGCATCGATACAAAACATTCCTGTTTCATGTTTTGTCAATTGCTGCATTCCTGATTTTAAGGCAGCAAACCTTCCAATCTCTGTCCATGGAAATGTGTTTGTAAAAGGTCGCAACTTTTCGTTGAAACTTCTGCGACGAAATTCTGCCAATGGGCGAATACCGCTTAATCTATGGAAAATGCTTCCGGGAAAAACTGCAATAGCTGTATTAAATTCACCCAAAATATCAGCTTTCAAAAAACCTTCGGCTGCAGCACGAACATTTGCGTTACCTGTTGGATGAGATAATAGTATTTTCATTACCTTAATTAAAAACTTAAAACCGCTTTCCTCAATAAATCTAAATACTGCTCGAAAACGATGCTTTGTTTGTGCTTTTTAAGATGAGCAGGTGCGGCGTTTCTCAATTGTTGTTCCAAATTCGGTTCATTATTTATTTTTTGTATGGCAGCTACTAAAGAATCTACATCACCTCTTTTAAAAACTAGGCCCGCATTACCAACCGCGTCGGGTAATCCCCCACCGTTAGATACAATTGGCACACACCCACAAGCCATTCCTTCCAAAGCAACAATTCCAAATGGTTCTTCCCATATTGATGGAACAAGAAGAAACTTATGTTGATTTAAACAATTGACAAGTTCTTCACCTCCCAGAGCACCGGTAAAAACTACATTATCTTTAATTCCAAGTTTAGCAACTAATCCTTGAAGATTTCCTCGTTCTGGTCCATCACCTATAATAGTCAATATTCGTCTATTGCTTTCCTTTTTCTGACCATCTTCTTGACAGACAAGACGATGGAAGGCTTCTATCGCTAGTGCTCCTCCTTTGTCTGAAACCAGTCTTCCAAGGAAAACGAAATCAAGGGTTCGTGGTATATCAGTTAGGACTCGAAATATTTCCTCCTGGTACGGATTACCTATTACTAATGCCTTTGGCCAACAACGCCTTCTGACAGCATCGCTGCATGCGATGACTCCAGTCGCCCTCTTTAACCACTTATATTTAAACAAGTCTTGCCAACCTACTTTACCATCTACCTGTGAGATCCACGTGTGTAGTCCAATTATCGTAGGACGTTTATAAAACAAACCGGGCCAGGATAAGCGTATACATAAATTGTTTTCAAACACCATGTCGGCCCAGGCATGTTCTTGAAAAAGCTTTTGCAACGCTGGCTTCCTTATTACGGTAAATGGGAACTTCTTTCCTGTTGGGTCTGCAGACCAGGTTAACAGATGTACATCATATCCTTTTTTTGCAAAGGAACAAGCTAAAAGGGAGGAAATAGTTTCAATTCCTCCAATATCAGGATAAAATTTATGAGTTAAAAAGAGAATCTTCAGTGCCATGATTAAAAGATAATAGCTAACGTCAGCCAACGTCTAATTGAAAGTATTTACTTTCTGTAATATTATTTTTCGTCCTTTTATTTTTTCCCCAATATCCATATTTTTATATTTTATTATTTCAAGAAAAGCCAGAATTAATAATTCAACCTTTATTCTTGTTTTAATCAGTTCTTTCACCAATGCAGGGGCTTTAATTTTACTATGTTTTTTTAATAACCTCCACCTACTCTCATGATACATTAGAACTCTTTTATAATTGATGTTATAGGAATTACCACCTTTATGACACAGAGTAATTTCGGGGGTCATAATCAATTTCCATTTTGATTGATGCACTCTCAGCGAAATATCATTATCAGCCTCTAACGTCGGAAATAGTTGCGCATCAAAGTAATCCAACTCCTGAAGACACTTCTTACGAAAACTAACAGAACAAGAATACGGCAAAATTTTTCTTTTTCTCCAAAATTCAATCATATTAAGTTTGAGTTGCAATTGCTGTCCTAAAATAAGACCAATAACCGAGGGTTCATATTGCTCAAAACTTCCTGTTTCATTACCATCTTCATCAACTGTTCGAAATCCAATGCATCCAATATTTGAATCTTCATACATTGCTAATAACTTTTCTACAAACGCTTCTATAGGGAAAGCATCAGAATCTAAAAGTATTACAACGTCTGATTCTGCTTTCTTTAATCCATTATTGACTGTACCTGTATATCCTATATTTTTATCATTGTTTATTATTTTAACTACCGTATCATCAAATGAATAAGGGTTTTCTTCAGGAGATTTGTCATTTACAATAATAATTTCATAAATGTTTTTTCTATCGTATTTAAGAAGGGCATCGACATTTCTTTTCACTAACTTCCACTGGCCATACACGGGAATGACTACTGACACTTTTTTTATGTATTTTAGCTTATTCATCAAATCAGTAAGATGTTCGCATTTCTGTATTATTGAAAATAAAGTAAATGTTTTAGTATGAATTGCACAGATCTTTCAAAAAAGTTTCTGCGATTCTCGAAATTTCAATTTCTTCGCCAAAAGTTTCAGTAGCTATTTTAGCTTGATTAATGCTTGATAAATCAGGATTTATAATTATTGATTTACAAATTCTATTTGAGAAAAAACCCATTTTACTGTCATTTATATCCGAACAGGAACATGGAGCTGCTACAGGGATTTGATGAGATAAGAATGCTGCGACCGTTCCGCTTTTGCCTAAAGCATGCCTTTTAACAGACGTGAGGCCAATACTGCAAGTTTGTATAGCATGAGACACCGCAGCGCTTTTAAGAAAGCCGGTATATCTTACTATGTTACTAAAACCATCTAACCCTTCTAAAAAATTTCCAAAGTGCTTCAATTGATTATTCTCACCTATCAAAAGGACTTCAAACAAAATACCATCTTCATGAATTATTTGCTTTAAATTTTGAAGAAAATTGACTATAGATTGATTAATATCGATATGGCTGAAAATTCCTACTCTGAAAACTTCATCTACATGACTTGCTCTTTCATTTTTTTGAACCGCTACATTAGAAAACAATGGCAAAGGCTTTACGTCAAAATTTAATTTCTTTAATTTGAGATAAAAAAATGGTAAATGAGTATGAATTACTTCCGGTTTAAGTTCCTCTTTCAACTGCTTAATAATCATTTTTTGTAGGGAAGCATAAATGTTCATTTTAAAAGAATAACCGCCTTGCACCCAAAGTTCATGAAACATGACATGTAGATATGTACCCTTTCTTAAATTTGCGACTAGCCTGTTGAAACCAAAGGGCAAGCCTTTTGAATTAAACGAGAAAGGCACATACTGGAGGCTAAGCCAATTCGGACTTAACTTGTCTATCCATTCTTTGGCAACTTCAAAGCGTTTCTTCCAAGACATTGTAGAAGAAAGACGCAACGCCTGCAATACAAATTCATCGATTTGTTCTGTAACTACTAATGGTTCAGTAATAAAATTATCATTAAGCGAGACAATAGCAGCCTCAGAACCCTGCCGAATTAACTCGCAAGCCAAGCGTTTTGTATAATCACCAACTCCATCACGCCCGGGTTCTAAAGAGCCACATAGAAAAACAATTCTCATAATGTGATTTATTAAACTTTACCAATCAAGTCAATTCTAGCAAGTCGTTTTAGCTAACTCCAATTGATCTATAAAATGTAAAGCAACTTTTTCAGTTGTAAAATTAGCTATCCATTTGTACTGTGCTTCCTGTATACTCTCTAATTGCCAGATAGACATGGATTTGATTGTATTCAACAACTCCAGCTTGTTATCATAAATAATACAATTTGAATTATTTAAACCAAAGGGAGCACAAAAATCACTTTTCCTTTTAAGGTCTTTAAAGCATAGTATAGCCCCTTTGGCAGCATATTCGTAATGGCGCAAACAATCCCACCCTGCCCTTTTTGCCGTAACACCAAACTTAGATCTTCTGATATCGTTAAAATATTCATTCTGGTTTTCAAAAACAGGTTGCCACTTTCCTAACTCAGATAACGGCCTTTCAGGAAATAAGGCACTCAAATCGTTATCGACATTATAATTAACAAAGTCCTGAAACTTTTCCTTCACGGGAATAAATTCAATATGCTGTTTTGGAATCGACATCGAAATTGGAAGAAGATTTACGGGTTTTTTTAATATCTTAGAAAATAATTTGTTTATAACAGGATGCCTTTGTTCAGACAGCCCATATAAGGTTCCTGTATTTTCATATTCCCTTTTAAAGTAGTTTACCTTTTTTATATTGTACAAGTATGCCCATGGTCTTACTCTCAGGTTAAAAGAATTTCTAATAAATGGAAACATAGAAGTTACGTCATAACCATCAACAATACATAGAGACTTTCTTCTTTTGGGGTGAATAGAATAGTAAATAAATTGAAAAAGATCGCATTGATGAAAAATATCTGTAAAAACTATGTAATTATACTCCTCAAGATCCTCTTGCCAAAATGTACGTTTTCCATTTTCATCACTTTTTGTATCTAGTAGTTTATACAGCGTGTTTCCTCTGCTGCCAGTTTTAATTAAATCGTTATGAGAAGCATCAGCATACATGTAATCTATTCTAGGAATATCAATTACTGTAACTCCGGAAATTGATCGCAATCCATGAAATAATCCATCAGTAACATAATTAGGTATACTAGAATTAAGAAATAATATCTTCAAAGACATTTTATTTAACTGCTTTTACATCAATACATAAACTCATTTTTAACCCATCATTTTAATAAGTATTTATGCCGTGTTTATTTTGCTCGCCGTCAATATTCTAATTATTCCGTAGGAAACATGCATCGTCATATTAACAATAGCTATAACTATATTAAGTATCAATATTCCATGTAAAGATGAAACATCCAAAAGGTACGCTCCACAAATTATTGATAATATATTTACCGGAATTGAAATTACTGGATTAATTACCCACCCTCTGCTTGTGCATAAGTAAAATGATAAACCGGCAATAGAACTTAAGCAACTTGCTGCCATAATCAGCACGAGCTGATTAGTTAAACCGGAAAATTTCGGTCCTAAAATCCATAATACTTCGGAAGAAAAAAACCATATGACGGTGACAATGAGGGAAGTTAAAAATAATAGTCCTACCTGAATTTGCGCATAACGTTTAATCAGCAATATTGAATTGTTTGGTAAACGAGCAAAACGAGGTAAAACAAGAGTATAAAATAATATATTAAATAAGTTGATAATTACACTAAGTCTGCTTAAAGCACCCAATTGAGAAAGGGCAACCGTTGATCCAAATATTGAAAGAAGCCATATAGTAACTTGCCCTGACAGACAAGAATAAATTGCATCAGGAAGAGTTCTTTTGACTGTACCCAGAATTTCTTTTTGAATCACAGGATCCGCTTTTTGATTCCTGTCAGCGTAACTGGATGACACTTTTTCTAAACGTCTGTTTGCCCAAATTTGAGGAAGACCTGCAGCAAGGATTGCGATAAATGCCCAAGGGAATATAAAGAGGGAAATACACAACAAAGCGAGACGCCCCAGATTAGTAAGAACTTGAATTTTTTGTAAAGGTGAAATGTCCTGCCGGAGTTTTGGAGCAATATCAAGTAAATTACCAAACAATGTTGACAAAAAGCCAGGAATAAGTGACACAGTAATAAGGATGGCAATCCCCCATGTAGCGTGTTGCTGCCTTAGAAGAAAAAGCATTGCAGGGATTGCAAAGAGCAGACTAATTATTGAAAACCTTTTTCTAAGACTAATACCTGTTGCAATAACTACTCCAAGCTTTTCTTTACTTTGCCACACCTTGCCTCCCTGAGCTAGCACTCCAGTTGATATACCCCCATCAGCTAACATAATCATTGCGCCCGACATAGTGCTTACTATTGTATAAAATGCATATTCTTGTGTCGACAATAGCCGAATAATCAGAATTCCGCTTGCAAAGCCTATTACCTGCACCACAACTTGGGCAGAACCTGTAATTGTCAAAAGCTTACTCCATTCAAGCACTTTAGCGTAAGAAGGATTTGAATACACCCGTTGAACAAGTGCTTTCATAGAAGTAATACTAGTATATTTAACACACAAAAGGATTTTATCACTCTGTAAGTTTTTAATTAAAATGCAGGAACTTCTTGATGTTTATTTTTAACTATTGACAAAAAAGTATCAATAATAAATTCTAACTCCTTTTTCTGCAAAGGTACATACAAGGGTAAAATAATAGAATTATCCTGCAGATCCTCAGAAACTGGTAAACTTACGTTCTTTGCTTCTTGTTTATAAGCACTTTCCCGGTGTGAGGTCATGATACCTCTTCTGCTTGCAATTCCCTTATCTAACAATTTTTGCATCAATGAATTTCGGTCGATGGGACAAGACTTTTTAAGATAAATACTGTATGATTGATAATTGCTTAAATATCCTTCCTTTTCTAACGGCAATTGCAAAAAAGATAAATGACGGAAAGCTTCATTATAGACCGCTGCAATCTTTCTTCGTTCATTTACAATCCAATCAAGCTTCTCTAATTGCTTAATACCAACTGCAGCTTGAATATCTGTCATTCTGTAATTGTATCCAACCTCTACGTGATCTTCAAAAACTATCTTTTTTGCTTCGTGCCTGACCCGATCATTGATAGACATCCCATGCTGCCGCAATAACCTGAGCCGGTTGTAGTAGTCTTCACGACTTGTTGTTATCATTCCCCCATCGCCCGTTGAAATAACTTTTCTGGGATGAAAAGAAAAACATACTAATTCAGAATGAGAACCAACCTTTTTTCCTTTATATGCTGATCCCGCAGCACAGGCAGCATCTTCAATAAGTTTTAGATCGTACTTGCTGCACAACACTTTGAATGCATCAATGTCGGCAGGCATGCCTATCTGGTGTACTAGCAAAATGGCTTTCGTCTTTATTGTTATCCTTTTCTCGACATCAACAGGATCAAGATTGTATGTCTCTTTTTGTACTTCGGCAAAGACAGGTGTGGCGCCAACATATTTGATAGCATTGGCGGTAGCTATATAACTCATCGATGGGCAAATAACTTCATCACCTGGGCCAATGCCAGCAACAACCATGGCTAAATGTAAAGCTGTAGTGCAGTTAGAGACAGCAACAGCATATTTAGCGCCGGTATAAGCAGCAAACTTCTCTTCAAACTCCTGCACTTTTGGTCCTTGCGTAATCCATCCTGAAAGAATAGTGTCGTAAGCGGCTTGTGCTTCTTCCTCTGTTAAATATGGTTTTGCTATCGGAATCATACGTTATAAACAATTGTTTTTTTCTTTTCAAAATACCATTTACTTAATTCATACAAACCTTTTTCTAAACCAACCGAAGGCTCAAAATTCAATAACTTTTTCGCTTTGCTATTATCTGCGAGTCTTCGGCTTACCGGGTTTATTGTATTTTCTTCTCTATGCTCTGAAATTAGGTTTGAATTATTTACTTCGAGCAAAACCTGTAAAAGTTGCTTGAGGCTTGTTTCTTCGCAATTACCCACATTGAATGCCTCATCCGATACATCGGATAATAAGGCAGCTACATTTGCTTTTGCTACATCCTTCACATAAACAAAATCCATGGTTGTGCTACCATCACCGTAAATCAGCGGCGGCTTTCCGTCGTTAATGCAATCCAACCATCGAATCATAACTTCAGTGTACTTGCCGTCGGTATCCATACGCGGTCCATAGACATTGAAATATCGCAGCGCTACATAATCTAAACTGAACATAAACTTGTAGCTTCTGAACAATTGCTCGCCCCATAATTTTGCACCACCATAAAAAGTCTGGTTATTATAGGGGTTATCTGTTTCGGGTGTTGGAAAATGTTGTGCTAAACCGTATACCGAAGCGCTGGAACTATAGATTACCTTTTTTACCTTATGTTTTACGCACAATTCTGCTAACTCAAAGGTCGACTTCAACATTACATTAAAACCCTCTCTTGGACTAGCAGCGCATGCGTTGATTCGCAGAGCCGCCATGTGAAAAACATAGTCGACACCTTTAATGCAATTCTCCAACAACTCTGCATCCCTTACATCACCTTCTACAAACTCAACTAAGGGATTATCTAAAAAAGATCGCATGTTTTCGTACGTGCCGCGAATTAGGTTATCAATAATGATAATTTTTGCGGGTTCATGTTTTAACAACTCTTCTACCACGTAAGAGCCTATAAACCCGGCACCACCTGTAATTAATATGTTACTGTTGTAAATTTTATTATGCATGTGCATGATTATTTATACTTAAGATGATGATTCCGCCTATAATTAATACAAACCCTAAAAAAGATAGTACGGATAACTTATCCTGGAACAGGTAGTAACCTACTGCTATTGTAAAGATGAAGTTGATGCCGGTAGCTATCGGTATAATCAGAGAAAAATTGCTTGTTGAAAGAGCTTTGAATAATGCGAGCGCTGAAAGTATGATTAGTAAAAAGGCCATTACAAATGGCGGATTAAGTAAGAATTTCAACCAGTCATTAAGTGTTGCCAAGCTTTTACCCCTTAATTGCCATTTAATTAATGCCGCTCCCGAAACATTAAAAGCAGCATATAATAGTATGTATAAGATTGCTTTTGCCATTTTATTTTTCTTGGATAAAAACTTCGCTTTCTTTAGTTAATTCCACTACTTCGTCAATCACAAAAACAGGTCTTTTCCTGCTAGCATCTAACGTTCGCCATAGATATTCGGCAATTATTCCTAATGAAATATTAGTGATCCCAAAACCTACCATCAATATAGAGATAAGGGCAGGCCAGCCGCTAACCAAATCATTGAAGACAAGTTTTCTGAAAATAATATAACCAGTCCATAAAGTACCAAAAAAGAAAAACATAATGCCTATAATTGATACAAGCCTAATAGGTGCAAATGAGAAGGCAACGAAGGAATCAATAAAAAGCTTTATTTTTTTTGAAACTGTCCATTTGCTAGCGCCTGTCTTCCTTTCCCTTTTTTTATAAGATATACAATCCTGCCGAAATCCCAGTCCCAATATTTGTAGAAAAATGGAAGAGTTTGCTTCTATATTACGAACTAATTGTCTCGCTACTTTTTTACGAAACATGACAATATCAAAACCTTTTTCAGGAAAGTTTTTAAAAGCAAACTTTTTCATTAAAAAGGCATAGCCAGCAGAGAAGGCCCTTTCGGCAAATGATGAATTAGTACTCTCACGTTGTGCCCAAACAATGTCGTTGCCTTCTTCCATCTTTGCCTTCATTTCTACAATCAATTCAAGAGGATCCTGGAGGTCTGCATAGTTAAAACAGATAAAATCACCTGAAGCATAGGCGACGCCAGCGCGCAAAGCTGCATGGGAGCCAAAGTTGCGTGAAAGGTTTATAATTTTTGCGTGGTACGTGTCATGCCCCATGTGAGAAAGCCTTGCGGCTGAATGATCTACAGAACCGTCATTAACAAAAATAACCTCTCCCTTAATAAGAGTATTTTCTGCAAAAAACTCATTCAGGCTTTTTACCAGGAATGGTATTCCTTCATACTCATTAAATATGGGAATAATTACTGTTACTGTATTTTGCTCGATGTCAAACATATGATTTGAATTTGAATCGTACTCTAATACTTTTGATAAGTGCTGCGGCAGGCATTCGTTTTCCCATATGCTCTATTTCCTGCACCTCTAACATTCCATTTTTACATGCTACAATAATGTTGTTCGTATTTTTATCAACAGCTACTACGTGGCCGGGCACCGCCAAAAACGGCTCTTGCGGCTGATAATAAGAAGCCTTCCATATAATTACTTTTTCTCCATCAAAAAAAGTAAAAGCACCACTATAAGGATGGCCGGAAGCGCGAACAAGTTTATGGATATCTTCTGCATTTTGATGCCAGTCAATCTGGCTATCTTCAGGAAGCCGGGGATAACAACGAAGGCCGTGTACACTACCTTTCAATTCAAAAGCGTCGGGGTCTTCTAAAACTTTTTTCACTGCCTCCTCATAAAGCAAAGGCGCAGCCTCTTCAGCTTGCTTTAAAATATCGGCTATATACGAATCGTCAGTTATGGGTATTGCTTTTCTACAGATTACGTCACCTGCATCGAGAATAGGATCCATCTTATGGATATTGGCGTTAATATGTCTTTCTCCGTTAATAATGCTCCAGTTAACAGTAGCATTGCCCTTATAATCAGGTAAGTTGCCAAGGTGAAAATTGAGAATGCCACATTCAAATAAATCAAGAAATTTCTTAGGAATAGTAAATTTCCAATTGGCACTGATTGCTACACGGATGTTATTGCCCTTTATTATTTCAATGATTTCATCAGTATACAAAACCTTTGTTATGAAAAAACGGGCTCCAATACAATTTGCCAATTTTTCGAAATCGTGATGCTTGATATCATACTCTTCGTATGCCTCCTCTGTAATAATAGCTTTGAATGTGTATCCGATCGATTTTAAATACCGGATAGCATCGTACAAGTATCTTGAACGGCCAATAGCTATTAAATTTTCCCTTGAATTCATAACAGTTCCAGTATGGGAATATTATTGTGATGGTAGTTGCCCGTAATTAATGCTTCACCAACCTTTAGCCCACCTGCCTGTAAACGTATAATAGGATCGTAACCGATGGCAGAGGGAAGAATACCCATATGACCACTGCCTACATGTTCAGGAAAATAGTTGATGCTCGCAGCATCTAATGCTTTCGCATCAACATCTCCTGCATATCGCAAGATCAATGGATGGTTTAAACCTGACTTAATACTTTCGACTGATATTGGATATTGACTGTCATCGCCTATCCATGTATCACCAAAAGGGTAAGCTGTGAAAATAACAGCTTCAGCATCTTTATAATTTTCAGGAATATTTACTTCCGGGAAACAGCTAAGCCATTCTACATTTTCTAAACCATCGTATTTATGCTTGTTTTCCTGCTTGTCTATAATGCCTAATCTATCACAGATTTTTGCTACTACTTTAGCAATGTAAGGTCCAAAATCATTATTGCAGAGGAGAATAAACCTGTTGCGATAAAGACATAGCCCCGCGTCTAATATTTGCTTTACGGCCATGTCGCCTAAAAAGTTAAAAACATCTACTTCAGGATGTCTTTCATTTGTAGCTCCAATTTTAAATCGCCTCTGTCTAATGTAGTCAATCTCCATATCGGCATCGCGCCATTCCCATGCTTCATACATTAGAGGAATAACAACATCATCTTTTGCATGCTGAAGTTTCTCTTTGTTTAATGGCCGCAAATGGCCGGAGTTCGTAATAATATCTGCTTGTGCAATTACCGAAGGCGTAATGGTATCAATAAATGTTATATCCAGGTTGTTCTTAAAATCAGAATAAACTTCTTTAGTTTTTTCAAATACTTCATCTACTGTTCCGTATCGGGTATTTTTTGAATAAGCATAAACCTTAGCTCCTGCAATTGCGGCCAAAATTGGTGTTACCACATATGCACCTGTTGCAGCTTCCGTAAGCACTACCTTCCCTTTTAAATCAAGGTCCAAAGCTTGTACCCTTTTACTCAATTTGTTTATCAGCATACCTTAATACCTGTTCAAAACATCAATTACATACTCAATTTCGTCATCTGCCAGTTCAGCATACATTGGTAGTGACAAACAATGATTTGCCAAGTATTCTGCATTAGGGCAATCACCTTCCTTATACTCAAGCACTGAGTAGGCTTTTTGCAGATGACATGGAACGGGATAGTGCAAACCCGGGAAAATATTATTCTCATGTAAGTATTTAATAAGGCTGTCTCTATCGTCTGTTGTTACTACAAACAAATGATAAATAGAATTTGCCCAATGTGGTTGAGCTTGTACAGTTATCTGAGGATTGTTGACATCCTGTTGATACCGCTTCGCGATCTCTTTTCTTC
Source organism: Segetibacter koreensis DSM 18137 (assembly GCF_000374045.1). GTDB lineage: Bacteria > Bacteroidota > Bacteroidia > Chitinophagales > Chitinophagaceae > Segetibacter > Segetibacter koreensis. Next base: position 91,688 of record NZ_KB893325.1, read on the forward strand.
GGTTATTCCATCCTTCCAAGTATTTCAGTTTCACATTTAAAGAAGCTCCTTCCAAACCACCCATTCGCATATTAAATCCTATTTCATCATGATAATAACGAATTTTAGAACCATGATTTCTTAAGCTCAATAAATGCTTATAGTATTCTTCATTGTTTGTGGTAATGCCGCCAGCTTCACCACATGCGCCTAAATTTTTTCCGGGATAAAAACTGAAACAGGCCATTTCTCCAAATCCGCCAACAGGCAAACCCTTATACTCAGCACCTTGCGCCTGCGCCGCATCTTCCAGTAAATAAAGGTGGTGTTTCTTGCATATATCTGCTACCAAATCTACATCAAATGGTTGACCATACAAGTGCACACCCACAATTGCTTTTGTACGTGGGCTTATCTTTTCTTCTATTTTATTCGCATCAATTTGCCATGTGTCAGACGTGCAATCGACAAATACAGGAGTAGCGCCGGTATATGACACACCCCAGGCGGTAGCAATAAAGGTATTGGCAGGAACAATAACTTCGTCTCCTGACCCTATCCCTAAAGCAAGCATTGCAAGATGTAGAGCTGAAGTACCATTATTGACACCTACTGCAAATTTTGTTTGACAAAAAGAAGCAAAACTTTTTTCGAACTCTTCTACAAATGGTCCTCCAGAGAAAGCGGTATTATCATACACTTTTTCAAAAGCCTCAAATACCTCTTTTTTAATCTGTTGATGTTGGCCTTTCAGATCGAGGCACTGAATTTTTTTTTGGGTTGCTACACTATACATATCAGGCAAGTGTTTTTTCTAAATACTTAATAATGCGGGCTGGATTACCCGCAACAACTGCATTTTCGGGTACATCTCTCGTAACTACTGATCCGGCTCCTATAACAGCTCTTTTCCCTACTTTGACTCCACAAAGTATTGTTACGCTTGAGCCGATAGAAGCACCTTGTTCCACATACGTTTCTACGCAATTCCAGTCTGTTTCTGTTTGCAACGAACCGTCTTCATTGGTAGCCCTTGGAAATTTATCATTAATAAAGGTTACGTTATGGCCAATAAAAACATTATCGGCGATATGCACTCCTTCACATATAAAAGTGTGGCTGGAGATCTTGCAATTTTTTCCTATGGTTGCTCCTTTTTGGATCTCGACAAAAGTTCCGATTTTAGAACCGTCATCGATGCTGCATCCATAAGCATTTACAAAATTGTAAATCTTCACATCTTTTCCCAATCTTACATTTTGTAAGCTTTGCTTATCACTATTATTAGAAACGGTTTCCATCTTAATGTCTTAGTACTTGGTAATTTTTTTGTTTAAGAACCCTATTAGGCGTATTTAATAGGACCTCGCATCCGTTATTTTTAATAGATTTATTTGACGCCTCTAAAATTCTTACCACATCGAGACCGATCTGGTAGCAAGATTTAGGCTGTCTTTTCTCCTGAATGGAGGCAACAAAATCGTTTGCCATTCCTAAAAGAGCCTCAGTTGTATTAAGCTTCGGCACGTGAATATCTCCCGTTCTGTAATCAACAAGAATTCTTTTCTTTTCTTCGTCACTTTTATGATTGTAGCCGGTATCATAAATCTTAATCTTCTCCGTCGGTTCGAGGTCATTGTACAAAATCATTTTTTGATCGCCACCAATCAACATCATTCTCACCTTTACCGGGCTCGTCCATGAACAATTGAAATGGGCAATAAACCCTGAATTATAATTAATCGTTAGGTAAGCAATATTTTCAATTTCATTATTAGTATGAGTAATGCCTGTAGCATTCACGCTGTATGGAGTTTCTTTAATAATATAATTTAGTATAGAGATATCGTGAGGAGCTAAATCCCAAAGCACATTAATATCAGGTTGAAATAATCCTAAATTTATCCTGGTTGAATCTAAATACTTAATATTTCCTAATTCCTTATCTGCTACCAGCTGTTTCATTTTTTCTACTGCGCCTGTATAAAGAAATGTATGATCTACCATAAGTAACAAGTTCTTTTGCTCCGCAAGCTCAATCAATTCTTCGCCCTCTTGAACTGAAGATGCCATAGGTTTTTCGATGAGCACGTGTTTACCGTGTAGCAAAGATTCTTTTGCGAGCTGAAAATGAGTAGAAACAGGTGTAGCAATGACTACAGCATCAATATCAGGATCATAAATAATATCATCTGCATCGCACACTCCCGATATTCCTGGAAATATTTTGCCAAGTTGCTGTAGGCGCTCCAAACGCGAATCAGCAACCGATTTGACACAACAGTCCTTGGCCGCAAAAAAATTCCTGACAAGATTAGGGCCCCAATAGCCATAACCGATGATGCCTATTGTTATCATATATATAGTTTTTAACTTAAAAAAGGTAATCGTTTATGGAGCAATAGATACTACAGTATAGTTTTGAATTAATAAGGCCAGGAAGTTTTGTGCGTTTATCTAAGACTAGCTTCAACTATTGGATTTTTAGTCCTTTTATAGATCAAATAAGGGCCATAATTTTTGGTTCCTTGCAGATAAAAAAGTATCAGATCTCTCATTCTGCCGCCAGTTCTACTTTCATTAAGGCTGCCCTCTTCATTATTCAATAACATTTTACTGTAGTAGCGTAGTCCAGATGCATCTAACTCATTTGACAGTTCCTTAGTAATATTACCGTCAGAAAAGATGGCATAATCCATTTCGGAAAAAAGCTCAATGAATTTATTATAAGGATTATAACCCTTATCTATCCAATTACCCTCACTATCATAATCTTGCTGGCCATAGGGAGTATAAAGCTTCCAGCCTAAAGATCGACCTGCATAATAAAGTTCATAATTAAAAGCTAAAAAGACCCTATAATCGCCACGCCCAATTGATGCTTTTGCAGCATGAAGAATTTTACCACGACTACGTTCCATCTTATCCTGATAACCCAAGACAGATCGTACAAACAGGGAAGTTACGACAGCCCATAATACCACTCCAACAAGGGCATACACGCTAATTCGCCTTAACAATAATTTTGCCGGAGTATCTGCTAAACGCTGAAAAATACCACCGCTTAATGGCAAAAGATAAGGGAGGAGGTATAGAACCCGAAGCTCATATATTAACGTAGCAAAAATTAAAGCGACAACAAAAACTGTGACAAGTATTAGCCCTTTTTCCCTTCGATATATAGCTCCAAATATCGCTAATAATGGCAGAAAAAGACTTAACGTTTTTACAAACGCTTTTATTAGCTTCATCCAAAGGTGTTGGTTAAATATTGCATAAATCCGCGTCGAAAAAGATCTAGAGGTATCGACATTTTTAGAGACAACGCTTGACATGTCGTTGAAAATTATTGACAAATTATGCCAAATTGGAACTAGCAGTATTGTCAAAAAGAAGACCCACCCGGCAATGAAATAACATACGTTTATAGCAGCATATTTCCAACTTCCAGTATCACTTATTTTAAATTTAACTAAATGGGCAAACTCCAGCATTATAAGTGGATAAAGAAATATAGAGGAGGGCCAAACAAGTGCCGCAACAGCAGATAGACCACCAGCACAGACTATACGAATCCATAAAAACTTGTCTCTCTTTAAATCTGATGCTCTTAACAACCAGCAGGCAGCAAGACAAATTGCTATAACCCAACTGTCTACCCTTGCCATCCTTTGAGAAAGTACAAATAAGGGGTCCAGCAAAAATGCTAAGCTTAAACAGCAAGCAGCATATAATGGTACTTGACGTGCAGATAGCCATTTCAGCGACATTATTGCCGCAACTAGCCCTCCCAATAGTGCGGCTATTCTTGGACCTAATCCCGAATTACCAAAAATTTGATAGCTTAATTCGGATAACAGGGGTCCAAGATAAGACCATAGTAAAATTGGCTTCCCTTCTGGCACTAACCAATTAACTGACCAATCACTCAATGGATTCAGAGTTAGTCTTCCATAATCTGTAATTTGAATTTCATCTTTTTGTAAGCTAGGCATTACATCTATAGTAGATGATTCTATTAAAAATATTACTGCCAGAATTAAAATTGAAAACAGCCAAAAACGAATATTTAAATTCTTCCAAATCAAATTTCGTCTGATTTTATTAAAAGGATCCCGACTGATAGATATAGGCCCAGTATCATTCCTCTGCATAATCAATACTTAACAAGTAGAATTGAGGATCTTTTTACTACAAACATTTGCTGCCCATGAATATAAGTTGCACCTCATACTCACCTTTCATAGAGTCTATAAGGACCGTACGGCTGATAAAAGATTGAATATAAATTTCTTAATCGTGTTATATTCGTAGTAATCCCATTAAATTTCTCTACTGGAAAATTATATATGTTATAATCTCCCTGGTAACGCATTCCTTCTTTTTTTAGTTGCTGCACAAAACCTGCTGTCTCTTCTGACTGAAAATTGGTAATAACATAATCAACATGAGGTAGAATACGTTCCAACTCTTTGGTAGAGAAAGGCTCGTTTTGCCCCAGGTAGGGTTTATACATTTGCCAATTGAGTGAACGACCTGCGTAATAGAATTCATAAGGTATAATTAATACTTTATATTTTCCTTTACCAATCATGACTTGGGCAGCCTTATAAACCGCAGCCCTGTTTCTATAAGTCTTATCATTAAATGCTAAGGCCGATCGAATGAAAAGAGAAAGGCCTATAGACCAAAGAAGGAGCAAGGATATTGCACTTCTTTTTAGCAAATAAGTTGAATGTTTGTTTTTAAGATTATCCTCCTTTTGATACATACCTGCAATAGCAGCTATGAAATAAGGTAACAGGTATTGAACACGATGTATATAAACTACCGTAAATAACATTACAAGTACTGCGGTGAACCAAGCAACAATTAGTCCTGTTTCACGTTTCATCGCCATACATACTATGGCTGATAACACTAATATTGGGCTAAACTTAATAATTCTAAATAACGCAATACACTGAGTAAAAAAATGGTAAAAAATGTGAGGAGTGCCTCCTTCCGTCCCTGATCGCGTATTTGTCTTTAGCCCTTCAGTTATGTTGATAAATTGTTGAACTAATAATGAAAAAACAGGCAAAAGTAAAAGTAGACCCATTGTACAGGCACCCAATCCAAAGAAAACTATTGGGCTGGTAAGTATATAATAATCTTTGTTAGTTGCTCTATATTTAATAAAAAGATAAATAAGCTCCAGCAGTATAAGAGGAAACAGGAAAACTGAAGAGGGCCAGGTAAAGAATGCAGTTATAGTTAACGCGCCAGCAAGTAACAAACCTCCTCTAAATAACTTATTATAACTTAACCTTAGTCTAGCGTCGCTAATTATCCAGCAAGCCGCTAAACACAATCCCATTGCCCATCCATCTATTCTACCAATGGTATAAGATTGTACAAAAAGAGGATCTAAGAAAAAAATGACGCCAAATATAAACGCTGAATTGGCTAAAACTCTTCGGGCATGAAGCCATCCTACCATTGTTGTTGCCGCTACCATAGCTCCTACTAAAGCCGATATTCTAGGTCCATACTGACCGAAGTATTCAAAAATAAATTCTTGTACTACCGGACCAATGTAAGACCAAAGCAAAGCTGGATGATCGAGTTTTGTAATCCAGGCAATTGACCATTCTGTATGAGGATTTAGTATTATTCGCCCTAAATCAATAATCATAAACTCGTCAGAATGAAGGTAGGGTGCAAAATCTATGGAAATAGCAAAAAAAAGAGACAAAATAGTAATTACGATGAGCCATTTCCACCAAAAATTTTTATTTGCTGAACTATTCATTGATGAAGCAAAAACAACTTTCTCAGAAGGTTTTAAGGTTATAGTTCCCTTTAGCATAAGTACTAACACTAAAGCTTAATAAATTAGCAGTATAAAAGAAAAGCTGCTTTTGTCTATCCTTAAACTACGGTGATTGGAATTATTGGAAGAGACTAAACAAATCTAAATTTCAATGCAGAAAATTAAGTTACTTAGTCAAAAGTCAGAAAAAGTGCGCGCTAACAATGCTTCGGTATAAATAGTGAGAAAAGTATTACAATTGATCGAAATCCTATTTAAATTTAAAATCCTGCCCCAATTAATTAGTTATAATTAAATATTTATTGAATTTTTCCTCTTGGCCCAAGTAAAAACTTTTTTACCATTTAAGCGTTCATTATTATAATATCCGTTTTTACTTTCATAACCGTAACCACTGTATCCATATTTGCCACCAGTTTTTACATCATTTAAAATCAATCCTATGTTATTTAGCTTTCTAGATTTATAAATATCATTTACAAAATCCAGTTGCTTTTTCAAAGTCTGGCGCTGACGTATAATATACAACACAACATCACTATAGTACCCGAATATAAAAGCATCACTTACCACTCCTACAGGAGCAGAATCAATAATAATATAATCATATTTAGGTCTAAGCTCAGCAAACAAAGCAGAAATATTTTCATTAAGGAGTACGTCAGCCGGGTTTAGAGGTACAGCGCCGGACGGGTATATATCTAATGAGGGTATCTCCTTGGAGATATGATATATCTTCCCAAGATTATTTGTAGCGCCGGTAAGATAATCCGTAATACCAAGGTTATTATCGATGTTCAGCGCCATACTAATACCAGGTTTGCGCAAATCGAATTCAAGTAAAGCAACCTTTTTTCCGGACATAGCCAAAACAGAAGCCAGGTTAATACTAACGAAAGATTTACCCTCATTAGTGGCAGAGGAAGTAATTAATACTACCTGTGTCTTCTTATTTAAAAAAGAAAGATTTGTACGAATAGTTCGTAGCTGCTCTCCTAACAAGTCCCGCCTTTGTGAAGACACAAAACGACTTTTATGTTTGTTTATGTGGCTAATATCTCCTATAATTGGAATTTCAACTCGCTTTGTTATATCATTTCGATTTGACACTTTATCATTTAACATATCTGCTAAATAGATCCATCCAAATGGTAAAAATAGTCCTAATAAGATTGTGTACATCCTTATGTTCCTGATATTAGGTTCCACTGATCCGAAGCTTTTAGCAGGATCAATTTGTTTGTAATGAGCTACGTTGGCTGAAGTGCTGGAAATAGCTGCCTCTTCTCTCTTTTGTAACAGGTATAAATACAAACCTTCAGTAATGCTTTGTTTTCTTTTAATTTCCTGCATTACCCTTTCATTATGCGGCAGGGCAGAAAGAAATTGTTTGTACTGATTATTGTGTTGCTGTAAATTCGCCTCCTGCAACTTTAAATTTCTATTAATATTTTTTAAATTTTCAAGAATACTTACCTTTAAATTTTCTAACTGAGTATTCAAATCCTGCATTACTGTACTTTTCAAAGCGACCAAAGGTGCCTCCCTTTCCTTCTTCAATTGCAACTCATTGTATTGTGCAATAAGTGTGGCAAGGGTGGCGTCGTTTAAACCAAGTGAAGAAGGAACTAACTTATCATTGTTAGCAGGATCATTAAAGTAATTTAATATCATACCTGCAATACCTTGCTGTATGTTTAATTCTTTAATAGCATTAGAAGTGGCATTTGAATTATCAAACGATTGTGACGATTGACTTTTTATATCAATCAACTGATTACTTCCCTGATAGCTTTCCATGTTTCCTTCTACCCCTTTTAACTCGCCTGAAATTATATTTAATCTTTCATCGATAAAACGAACAGTATTTTCAGATAATTTATTTCTATCTTCAATATCAGATAAATTAAATTCATTAGCAACAGCATTTAAAATATCTTTCCCTTGCTCAAGGTTCTCTGTTAAAATGCTAAGCTGAATAATACTCGTTTTACTGTCAAGTGCAGTAACGGTGAGTTGGTCCGATAAGTCTTCTGCAGTTGCTGTTACCGGTCTCCACGTTGTAATATAGTCTCCGTCACCATCGCGAATACTACCATTAGCAAATAATATGAAAGTATTATTGCTTAAGGCAAAAGGTTTTCCCCACTTAAAAGTAAACATCTTTTCCTCTTTTTCAGGTCCATATAAATACGTACCGCCACTTTTGTTTAGGCTTTTTATCGTAATACTCTGCGACTTGGTACTATCGATTATCCGCTGTGGCACCAGACGAAAAGGAGCATCCAAATACAAATCAGACACGAGCAATTTGCCCAACTTAAAATAAGAGATATTGAATTGATGTTTAGCAACCACCCTTTCCATTAAGCTACCAGAGCTAATCAGCTGTATTTCATTATCAATATTTACTTGCTGCTTACCGTTCAAAGCGGACTCTATCAAATCTGAGCTATTGCCTCCTCCCATTGTTCCACTGCTTTCATTGCCTTTAATAAATACTGACGTGGTAGCCAAATATTTTGGTGGTGTATAACGTGTATATAAAATACCCGCTCCTACACAAATTATCAGTGAACTAATAAACAGAGGATAGTTGGCAAAATATTTTGATAATAGTTCTTTTATTGTATGGCCATTTGAACTTCCTGCGAACAAATCTTTGTCTTCCTGATTCATGATTATCTTGAAAAGGTAACAATTAATGAGGTTAGTGTAGCAGCAATAGAAACAATGCTAAAAATTAATCCTGTTGTTCTCTGAGTATCAACATCTACGTTGAGTGCTTTCAATTTTTTGTTATTTGCCCCAACATATACAATATCGTTTGGTTGTAATAAATAAACCGGCGACTCAAAAATGTCCTTTCTACGTAGATCTACCCGTTGAAAAATCTTTTTTCCATTTTCCTCCCTGATTACAGTTACATCTTCCCTTTTACCATAGTCTGTAAGGTCGCCAGCAGAACCAATAGCATCAATAATCGTAACTCTATCCACTAAAAATTTTTGCGTCCCCGGTGTTCTAACTTCACCAAGTACGTTTACGTTAAATTGGAAAAAACGAACCAGTACGGACGGGTTCTTAACATAATCACTTAATTTTTTTGCTAATAGTGTCTGTAACTGGTCCTTTGTCAGGCCAACTGCTTTTATGCTGCCAATTATTGGCATTTCTATATTTCCATGCAAGTCTACCTGGTACCCCGTAGCAGCTACATTATTCGTGTTTGGTATATTAAAAATTGCTGCCTGTTCCTGATTAATTGTCCTGCTAAAAACCTGGATACTCAACAAGTCATTAGGCTGTATAACCGTTTCCTTTTGTTGTATATCTACTGTGTCTGCGCCAGACTTAAAGTAAAGGTAATCTTTACTAATCTTCCTTGAAGAATTACAAGCTGTCAAAAAAATTATTGGTAACATAAACGAGGAAAGTGCAAAAAGAAAAGTGAACTTATTTTTTTTAATCATGGCAGAACGGGAGGTATGTTAATGGGATGCTGAACTTGAAATTAGCAAATCCCTCCCAGCAGGAAAAATAAAATCAAGTTTGGTTATTAACAAATTAATTAGGTTTACAGATTGTTACGGTACCCAGTTTCCGATCAATATATCGTGCAATTGTTATTGCAATGTTGTAGAAATAGAAACCGAGATGGCATGATTTTTACGGGCAGTTAAAGTAATGAAGCCACAAGTATTTTGCGAAAATTAAAATTTAAAGTTTTAAAGGGTGGCGTATCCGTTACTTTGATTTCTGTTATTTAAAAACATAATTTATAAAGCACTAGTAAATAAAATGTATAAGTTTTTATTTGTAGTATTAACCATTCCCCTTTTACTAATCGCTCTTATATCCCTTCTTGTTATTATTCTTTGCAGCAGAAAATCCGAAAAGAGTAAAAAAAATACTCAATTAGATTACCTAGATAAAGACGATTTTTTTGCCTGTATTATATATTGACGTTTAAATATATAATTAAAGAGTAGGAAAAAGCTGTTAATCTAACTTAGCTGTTGAAATGACTTTTTTAACAACCAACTTAAAATCGGCTTTTTCATTATTCAAAACTTTGGAGAAATAATTGTTTAAAATTTTATCTCTTTCCAAATGCTTCTCAACATAAAGTCGAGCTTTTTTTCTCTTTTCCTCTAAATTACAATTACTTATATTATTCTTTATAGCCTCTACTAAAGACTGAAGGTTTTCTGGTTCTATTAAAATACCCATATTGTTAGAACTCATTATTTCATGCAAGCTTGTATCATTATTTGCGGTAACAATTGCAATTCCTCCTACTGATAAAATTGTGCTTAATTTAGAAGGTAAAACCAAATCACTAGCTTCTGCCTTCTGCAATACCAAATGCAAATCAGCCATATTTAATAGCAAATTAAACATGTTTAGTGGCTGCAAAGGCAAAAAAAGCAAGTTTGTTAAATTCATCTCGTTTTTTAACCTGGTAAGATGATCTTTATAAGGACCACAACCACAAATTGCAAATTTTACATTAGATAAACTTTTTAAAGCTTTAGCGGAATATAGAATTGCTTCTAATCCCTGTTTATGTCCAATAGCACCAGAGTATAAAATAACGATATCTGTGGAATTAAAACCAAAATGATGCTTAAGGTCAGCCCTATTTCTGAGAGGATAAAATGTTTCAATATCTACCCAATTTGGAAAAAGAAAAACGTCTTTATTACATTTATTTTTAACCTTTTGGACCATTCCCTTAGAAATAGTACTAACAAAATCTGCATGTTTGATTATGTATTTCTCTATCGCCAGAAATATTTTTACAATCCTGTTGCTTTTTATCATTTTCAAGTTACGAGCAGCATCTATCTGAAGATCTTGTATATGATACAAAAATTTGCCACCCCTCACTTTTTTATACAAGATACCAAGTAATCCTAATTCAAAAGGAGGTGCAACAGTAATTACATAATCAAATTTCTTTCTAAAAAGCAATAGAAGAATTGCCGGATACGATGAAAAAAAGAATGAGAATTCCGATATTACTCTTCTAATCCCTGTTGGTTCTTTAGGTACATAATGAGGACAACGAATAATATTTATTGAAAACTCGTTCATCACAGAGATCTTTTCAGCCTTGTACCAAAAACACCTTTTTTCGTATGGTTTTTGTACTTTCCAATGGGGATAATATGGAAAAGTAGTTATCACAGTACAATCATTTCCCTGTTCAGCCAACCATTTCATCATCTCACCACTATACTTACCTATACCTGTTGGTTCCGGAAAATAATTTCCCCCAATCAAAAGAATTCTGTTTTTCTTCCTAAGCATAAAGATTTACTCTAAAGAAATTTGTTAAGAATAGATAAGAAGTAATGGGGAGTATAGAATAACGAAAACACTAGAGATAAGTTTATTCACTGTCAGTCACAAATAATTAATTTTTATTGAAATAAAAGGTCCTCCACATAATAGCAATTAGTCTTTACAAAAAATGAATTAATGAACCTCCTGTTAAAACATTTAGATAAAAAAACTTGATGGATAACTGCAGTCGCAATACTGAAATAAAAAAGGCTCTTTGAAATATCTGTGAGTTTTATCAGTAGCTTTTTTTAAAGAAAAGCTTGTTTTCGTCTTGTGGTAACCTTTTCAATATGAGAACGTTGCACCTGGGCAGTCATGGTAAAGCCAAGTGAAGGAAGAACCACTTTAACGGTACGATTCATTACTTCTATCACATTTCCTTCCATTGCTATTAATGGTCCCTGTGTAATGCGTACTTTATCATTTACTGTAAGCTTAGTTTTTTCCAACTGCACATTTTGATGATCCGATAAAAAACATTTTATCGCATTGATCTCACTGTCCTTAATAGCAGCTGGCTTCCCTAACCAATACACAAAATTTATAACGCCGTCTGTTTGAAGCACCCGTAAGTGGTCATGTTCTGCCACATGAATGAATACGTAGGAAGTAAATAAAGGTTCAAAAATTATTTTTTTGCGATCGCTCCATTGACGATACACTTTATTTAAAGGGCAATAATGTTCAATTCCTTTTTTTTCCAGGTGAGTAGCAACTTTTTTTTCCCATTTAGGCCTGGTATAAACAGCATACCATTTCACTTCTTTGTTCATATTATTATTTTAAGCATTAAATAAGGAATAAGCAGGCTCTGCCCAACTTTGTCACAAATACATTGGTACAAAGCAAATTTTAATATACAAAAAGAGAGAGATAAAAAACTTAAGATATCCTTTCATCCACTTTCCAATAACAACTCAAAATAACATTGCTAATTCTCCTCACAAGCCACATTTATCAGAAATAAAAATGACTAACATCACTAATATCACCAATAAATAATTAAGGAGACTAAAACTGTTATTTCGATTATTGACCAAAACTGCTAATGGCCACTTTTGTACATATAGAGCTATGAATGGCGATGGGGGGAGTCTGCATTCATTCCAAGATTTTATTGGTATTATACCAATAAACCTTTTCTAGCCTTTTGCACAACAGGAAAACAAGAAAAGTAGTCAGAAGTATTTAATAGTGGTCTTCCAACCATTTAATTATTTACCATATATTTATTATAACCCAACTTGCCCTAGAAAATACCTTCATTTTTAAAAAAGAAATTTTCTTTTTTATTTATTAAAAAAATTAATAACTGAATATATGGATAGGCTTTTTGACCTTAGGATAGAGGAAGTAAAATTAAATCAATTAATTATATAACAATAATAATTAAACTTTTTTAAAACTCAAAACTAAAATTTAATATTTTTAGTAACAAATAATTCAATAAAAATCTTTTACAATAATCACCTCTTAATCATAGGATTAGAAAAAATATTATAAGCTTGTTTATACCCCAATACTTGATGTGCAGAAGCTGAAATAAATCTACTTGATGGTTTTATCCGGATCAGTATTGCATGTGAAAATTTCCTGTTTAAAACAGGTATTTGTCTTAAACTCTACTGTTCAAGGTGCGAAAAAAGGTTTTTTAAATGTGCTACAGCTTTAACGAATAATTGCATCTGCTAGGCCCGCTCAATCTCATTTACGGCGCTATCATATTCGCAACATCAGTGCTAAAACGACTAGTAAAAAAGTTAGTTTCGTCATATAACCTTTATTGTATAGCGTTGTGTACACAAGATAATTTTCTGTGGCTTGGGCAATGATGACTTCAGAGATATTAAAGCGTGATTTTCGTCATAAAAAAAGCACTGGTAAAACAATTAGTATGCAAGTTTTCGATCTGATATGTTAGTCTTAATCCTTGCCTTTTAGTCTAGTGTTTTACATTGCTGCCAATCTTGCGTTAACCCTTTAAAAAATTACATGCTAACTTCTAATCTAATCACTGTATAAATGCCACATTGAAGCCATCTTTTAGCTTAATTAATTCTTTTGATTAGTTTCCTCCTCTTTTTTATTCAATACTAAACTTTAAATTGCCTTATGACTATTATATATATCGCTCTTTCCATTATTACTATACTGCTTGTCATCAATCTCATCATATCATTAAATACGAATAACAGCAAAGAAAACGAGATCGGATACAAACTTGAGTCATTAAAAAATGAGATACAACGAATTGACCTTTCGGTAAAAGCAGAGATTGCGGGGAATCGTAAAGAAGTATTCGATAATGCTGCATTGGCACGAAAAGAACTTGCCTCCTCCCTGTTTTCGTTTGAAGAAAAATTAAACCACATGACCAGTACAATTGATTATAAACTCACTGCTTTCAAAGAATCTAATGGTATAAATGTGAAGGAAACACGTACAGAGATAAAGCTGGCTCTCGAAGTATTTAAAAAAGACCTCTCACAATCAATTCATAAATTTAATAGCATTCAGAAAGATAGTTTCTACGCACTTTTAAGCAAACAGACTGAACAGAATACGGACATAGGCACCCGCCTCGACAGTATGCGGCAAACGCTTGAAAAGAAAATCGCAGAAATGCAAAAGGGTAACGAGCAAAAGCTGGAACAAATGCGGATAACAGTTGACGAAAAACTACAGCAAACACTTGAAGCAAGGCTCGGGCAATCTTTCAAACTTGTAAGCGAAAGACTCGAAGCGGTACACAAAGGGCTTGGAGATATGCAGCAACTGGCAACAGGCGTTGGCGATCTTAAACGGGTACTGAGCAATGTAAAAACAAGAGGTGTGCTGGGCGAATACCAACTTGAAAGCCTGCTGGAACAAATACTTACTCAAGAGCAGTATGGCAAGAACGTAAAGACAAAGCAAGGCAGCAATGCCGTCGTAGAGTTTGCCGTAAAGCTACCCGGAAGGCAACACATTGAAAGTACTGTTTGGCTACCTATCGATAGTAAATTTCCAAAAGAAGCATTTGAACTGCTGCTGGAAGCTTATGATCATGGAGACGCAGAGTTGGTAGAAGAGCACCGCCGTACTTTTACAAAAGGCATTAAAAACTGTGCACAGGATATTTGCAGCAAATACATTGACGCGCCTAATACTACAGATTTTGCCGTTTTGTTTCTGCCCTTCGAGAGCTTGTATGCCGAAGTACTGCGTACACCGGGTCTCTTCGAAGCTATCCAGCGCGAGTGCAAAATTATTATTACCGGTCCCACTACCTTATCTGCACTCCTCAACAGTTTACAGATGGGTTTTCGCACTCTTGCTATTGAAAAGCGCAGCGGCGAAGTCTGGCAGCTACTAAGTGCAGTAAAAACAGAATTTGGCAATTTCAGCACACTACTACAAAAAGCGCAAAACAACATACAAACAGGATTAAATCAACTGGAAGATGTGGTAGGCAAAAGAACAAGAGCCATACAAAAACGACTCAAAGGAGTTGAAACATTAAGCGATGAACAGGTAAAAACGCTTATTCCGGAACTAGCAAACGGAGAGTTATTGAATGATGACGATGAGTAGAAACTCGCCCACATACAACACGGTACTACGTGTATCCTATTCAAATTCACTTCTTCAACAATACTCAGAAAAAATAAACAAAAGATTTGTTTCAGTTATGAATTTTTCATTTTTTTGAAATGTTCCTCCATTGTTTTAGGGAAATCAGCAAGTGCAATTTCGGGTTCAGCAATTTCGGGGTGCCATAGTTTTTCCCACTCGAAACTAAAATAGCCAGTGTATCCACCATTATTTAAAGCATCAATTCCTTCAAAAACGGGTGATTCTCCTTTGCCTAATAATGTGTAATGCTCTTTTCCATCAACTATGTTTACATCTTTGATATGAGTATGCCTGATGTATTTTCGCAACTTTTGATACACCTCGGCCGGAGGTTCTTTAGTAACTACCCACATATTTACAATATCCCAAATCAACCCTACATGTTCATGTTCTGCAGCCTTCATGATCGTTTCGAGGTCATTGCTTTTTACAACCTGACCGTGCGATTCTAATAAAACAGTTACTTCACTTCCTTTTGCATAATCGCCCAATTCTAACAAACCTTTTGAAATAAGATCAATAGTGGCATTACGATCCTGGTCAGGGGGAAAATCATTGGGAAACACTCTTATGTAAGGGCATTTTAATTGCTCGGCAAGGTCGATAAACTGTTTTGCTTCGTCTAAATTTTTTTTGCGTTCTATGCTATTACTGTGGTGTAAAGATGCGGATGCTCCCAGGTCAACTATTTTAATCCCTTTGTCTTTTACAAATTTCCTGGTTTCAGCAATTTTTTGCAGAGTGCTAAATTCTGCACATTTAGGCAGGTCCATCTGCCGCTGAATAGTTCGTATCTCCAAGCCGTCATACCCATTTTCTTTAGCAAAATTTACTATTTTCTCAAAACTCCAATCAGGACAACCTAAGGTCGAAAATGAAAGAAGAGGTTTGTTTTTTTTGAAATCAAATGCGCTTGCGGCAAATGCTAATGCAAGAAGGCCCCCTATGTTTTGCAAAAAATCTCTGCGATCGTATTTCTTCATGTTAAGAATAGAAATAAATAAAATACAAATTAATAGAACTAAACAAAGTATTACAAACAGACTGAAAGATACACAAGAATTTTTCACATAAAGTGAAATAAAAAGTGAGATTTTAAAGCTTATGCACTACAAATGTTCAGAATGTTTGTGGCTTAAAGATTATAATGCCGTTTAAAGATGTGCATGAGAAAACATTAAAAGTTATAGATTTGATTTAATTAATTATGCATACTTTAATAATGAAGAAAAGAATTCTGGTTATTTTAACTGTGTGGTTTTTATTCTATTGTAGCGCCTGCAATTCTGTAAATTCTGCAAATAACAACATCTCTACTGACTCTGTTACGATTAATAAAGGTGAAATATCATTCAACCAGCATTGTAGCGGTTGTCATAACTTTAGCCAGGATGGCATTGGTCCGCAATTAGGTGGATTAACAACGAAGGTTTCGGCTGAATGGATTGAACATTTTATAAAAGATCCACAATCAGTTATTAAGTCTGGAGATGAGAGGGCTAAACAGTTGTATAAAAAATACAGGACATTTATGCCTTCATTTCCAACTTTTACAAATGATGAATTGAACCAAATCGTCTCATTTTTAAATACCCATAAACTTCCTGCTACAAAGGTAACAAAGGAAGATGGCAAGGAATTATCAGATCCTATTCCCGGCAAAATCAAATCTTCAAATCTGGTGGTAGAAATGAAAGAGGTAACACAGTTTCCTCCTTCCAGTGACAGTGGAAAGTTACCTTTAACAAGAATAACAAAGTTAGATTACCAACCAAATACAGGTACGTCATTTGTCCTCGACCTCCGTGGAAAACTTTATAAGCTACAAGATAATAAGCCGTCGGTGTATATGGATATGGCTAAACTTAAACCTAAATTTGTTAATGAGCCTGGTCTGGCTACAGGCTTTGGCAGTTTTGCTTTTCATCCGCAATTTGCTACTAACGGTCTTATATATACAACCCACACAGAACCTCCCGGTTCAGCTAAAGCAGATTTCGCCTACCCCGATTCTATTAAGGTTACTTTGCAATGGGTGCTGACGGAGTGGAAAGCTGACAACCCTGCTGCTGCTACTTTTTCAGGAAAAGGCAGGGAACTGTTCAGAGTGAATATGGTTGCGGGTATTCACGGCGTTCAGGAGATTACCTTCAACCCACTTGCTAAACCTGGTAACGAAGATTACGGCCTCTTGTATATAGGAATTGGTGATGGTGGCAGTGTTGAAAACGGATTTCCCTTCTTAACGCATAGTCGTGAAAAAATATGGGGAACTACTATTCGCATCAATCCTACTGGCAAAAACAGCAGAAACGGTCAGTACGGAATTCCGCCCCAAAATCCTTTCACTAAAAGTCAAAACAGTAAAGACCTGGGAGAAATTTATGCTTATGGCTTTAGAAACCCACATCGTATTACCTGGAGCAAGAGTGGGCGAATGCTGGTTTGCAATATCGGACATGGTAATATTGAATCAGTTAACCTTGTTATGAAAGGCCATGACTATGGCTGGCCTGTAAGAGAAGGTTCTTTTGTTTTAAATCCTTATGGCGAATTAAATAAAGTGTATCCACTTCCAGTAAATGATAGTAGCTACCACATCACTTATCCTATTGCAGAATATGATCACGATGAAGGAAAAGCGATTTCAGGAGGATTTGAATATTCCGGAACTTCTATCCCGGAATTAAAAGGCAAATACCTGTTCGGCGATATCCCAACCGGCAGATTATTTTATATAGACATGAGTGATGTAAAGCAAGGAAGGCAAGCTATCATAAAAGAATGGAACATCTCAGTCGATGGCAAGGTGAAGACACTTACCGAGCTTTGTGGAACTGGTCGTGTAGATGTGCATTTTGGGCGGGATTCGCGAGGAGAATTATATTTATTAACCAAACCCGACGGAAAGTTGTATAAATTAATAAGTGCAACTAAAACACCAGTATCGGCACTTTGACTGAAAAGGTACCCTTAAAAGTGATTGTAGGAAATATTACTCTCTAAATGAATATATGTCCTCTAAAAATATGTATTACATAAGGGATTCCACAACACTCTTGCATATCCACAATGTCATGTTTACTTTTGACTTCTTAATTAATTAATAAGTTTTTTTTCATATATTCATTTAACCCTTAACAGGTTCGTATGTTCATAGGACATTTTGCACTTGGCTTTGCGGCAAAGAAGATTAACCCTACTCCGTCATTAGGAACTTACTTTTTAGCAGTGCAATTTTTAGATCTTTTATGGCCAACTTTGCTCCTGCTCCATGTTGAAAAGGTAGAGATTACAGGAAAAAAAGGGCTTCCACTTAACTTTATAAGTTATCCAATATCGCATAGCCTTGCAATGGTATTATTATGGGGATTGTTGTTTTCAGTTTTATATTGGCTATTTAAGAAAGAGACAAAGTCGGCCATAGTCCTGGGCCTATGCGTGGTAAGCCATTGGGTGCTTGACCTTATTGTTCATATTCCTGATTTACCCTTATATCCCGGAAAGTCACCTTTATTTGGTTTAGGTTTATGGAAATCAATAACTGCGAGTTTAATAGTGGAGCTACTATTATTTGTATCAGGCATATTTCTTTACTTAACTGCTACAAAGGCATCTAATAAAGCAGGTTCAATCGGCTTTTGGTCACTTGCGATTTTCCTGCTCGTTATTCATATTGCAAATATGTTTGGGGCACCTCCTTCAAACGTTAAGGCAATTGCATGGGCCGGACAATTACAATGGTTATTTGTAATATGGGCTTATTGGATTGATAGAAACAGGCACACTGCCGACACTTCAATTGCTGTAAATCCTAAAAAAGCTGCTATAACTTAACGATACGCCACTTAAAATTGAAACACATGCGCATTACCTTCCATTTTTACAAGGGACATTAACCACCAGTTTTCTAAATACTTGCTATTCTTTCGCCTTTATAAAATCACTTACCAGGTGTGAAATTAATTTTGCTGTAGTCTCAGTTTTTTTGTCGTTAGATGCAGTTGAGATTCCTTCGCAAATATGCAGGTAAGCAGTTTTTGTGTCCCCTGCAGCATAAGAAACAAATTGCCGTGCATGTATAGGATTAACGCCGGTTGCTATAGTTGAGCTGCTCAAAGCATTTTCAATGCAATTAAGGTCTACTTCTATTCCCGTATAAGTGTCTTCTGTAAAAGTGGTAGCTTGTGCTATTGCCTGCAGAAAATTTTGTTTTTCATGTATAAAAATGTCTTCATAGCTAATAAAATCTATGAAGGGATTGTTCACTACATCAAGCCAGGTGTTTTGTGTCAGGTAATTTTCCTGGATTCCAATTACACAGTATTTCTGTAGATACCTATCTTCTTCTGCGTAAGAAAATGCGTTACCACTGTGACGACCTTCCAGCGGTCTGAAATCTGCAAATGCGTCTAGGTTAATGCAGTTGATAGACGCCAGGGGTATTTGACCTGAGTTGTATAAACCTTTTGATGCACCTTTTAATAAAGGGTAGGCATTGTTGTGACCTCCCCCGATTACTATCGGTATCTTATTGTTTTGAGTAATTAGCTTTATAAGAGGTTCAACGGCTTCATCTACCTCGTTTACCGCATGGCGAAAAGCCATTACCTTTTCTTCATAACTATGTGCATTACCTTCTATAACGGAAGAAATACCCGTAAAGTCAAAATGACCGAGCAATAGGATATTTCCTCCTTCCAAAAAATCATTGCTTTGAATATTTACAAAATATTCGAGAAAAGGCTTCCAAACGGTGTCTGTACCTCCAGCACCATAATTGGCCTTTACCCCTATGTCTTCCGGTATGCCCACCAGCACAAACTTTGCTGTTGACGATGCAATAGAATTTTCAAGATTATTTACATCTGAAATTGTTTGCAGGCGCTCCCCTATTTTGGTTTCAAAGCGTCGGATATGTGTCAAAGAAAGAATATCGGATTTGCTGTAAAATTTGATGTACTGCATTCGTTATAGTAGTTTATTTATATTTATGGAAGTAGGCATTTAGCTACTCCAATTTCAATTGTTTAATAAAAATTGGTTGAGTATTAATCATTCTGCCAGTTATGTTGTGAAAAATCTCTTCTATTGAATTACTTTGATTAAACCTGTAGCAAAATTCGTCCAGGTAGGGCTGTAAATTTCTAACACTATGATGTATACCTCTAAGCCAACCTTTAATCATCATTACTTGGCGATGGAAAAGTTTGAAGTTTTGTTTGGGGTTGCTTGTTTGCTGATGCAACTCTTTATACTCAT
>NZ_KB893326.1 GCF_000374045.1 Segetibacter koreensis DSM 18137
GCATGGTCTTTGCCTTTAGGTGATCATACATTAACTGCCATCCCTTATTCAAACCGTGATGGTAAAGGTGCACAGGGTACGTCCCTCACCATCCATTTCACCGTCATTGGCTCCAGGGTCAACACTTTTACACTCGTAAATGCAAATACANACAAGGACATTNAGCCCNTTCCTGACGAAAGTATTTTAATTAAAACCGNCTTGCCACCAAATTTAAATATCCGTGCTAACACCACTCCAACAAAAGTAGNNAGTGTTGTATTTATTTTGGATGGCCAAAAAGTAAGAACAGAAANNGGTTTTCCTTATGCGCTTGCCGGCGATTTCCCTNNNGGCGATTATNTTGCATGGTCTTTGCCTTTNGGTGATCATACATTAACTGCCATNCCTTATTCAAATCATAACGGCACTGGTTTTCAAGGTGCATCACTTACCATAAATTTCACCGTTACNGCACCACAAGTTAAGTATTGTAATGGNGTAGCCTACGACCCANATAGACAGGGTTGTTGTGTTGGCGTAATCTATAATATTTATGAACAANAGTGNACTTCATGTGGTNTAATANATNNGTATGAAAAGTGTGCACCACCATGTGGAATAATTTCTATTGAACAGTCTTGTTGCCCGGCTGACTCAACTCCCTACGCAACTAACGCACAAGATTGCACAGCATGCGGTGTTAGTGGCGGCAGTGGNGTNGAGAAATGTACTCCTTGTGGTTACGTTCCATTAGACCAGCCACTCGAGTGTTGTGAGGCATTATTGACAGTCTACGATACGCTAANNCAGAAGTGTACCCCATGTGGCATAATTCCTATAGACCANNATTGTGACCAATTGGTTTCAAAAGCTGCTACAAATAAACCCANCTTTGTTGATAAGGCTGCAGGTGTTAAGCTAAGCCCTAACCCTGTTCAAAATACTTTGCATATTTCTATCAACGGACGGCAGAATAAAACANNNGAGTTATANATTTTATCAGCCTCTGGTGTGGTTATTAAAAACATTCACTCTGTNACTTCAACAGACGTTCGCTTAGATGTTTCATCATTGATTAATGGAGTATATTTTATAAAAGTTATCAGCGGAGATAAGGTGATGTATAAACAATTTGTGAAGATGTAAATGGATTTGTGATTAAAAAGCAATGAAAAGCGCTGTGAATATTGCATATTTATTTTAGGCTTCTTATGGTATTAACTTTTATGATGTTAACGAGAACAAAGAGATTCAAGTATAAATTACCTAAGTATTCTAAGTGATCGTGCCGGATACTTTTATCAGAACGTAATCATTGAAAATGTCACTAATTATTAATAACCTTGCTTATCTGAGGTTCTGACGCAGTTGTAATTTGTATATCTGGTTGTAAGTAGATTGGTTAGATGTTAAGGTCACAGTTTTCCTAAAGAGGTTATTCTACAAGCGATATATTTTAAATTAAGATTCAGTCTGAGTTACCGGGATGTGGAAGAGTTATTATCTGTCAGAGTTTTAAGGGTAGATGATGCTACAATACAAAGATGGTATATAAGTTTACTCCATTCATTGAAGCTGGATTAAAGAAATGAAGAAAAAGTAATAGTTGGAAGATGGATGAAACTTATATAAAGGTAAAAGGAGATTGGATGTATTTATATAGAGCCGTTGACAAGGAAGGAAAGACAGTTGACTTTCTATTAACAAATAGAAGGAATAAGCTTGCGGCACATAAATTTCCAGTAAAAGCTATAGGTAATAATGTCTGCCCGAAAGTAATTAATATAGATAAAAGCGGAGCCAATAAGGAAGCTGTCAAAACTTACAATAAGAGGCGTTTAAAGAAAATCAAAATCAGCCAGAACAAGTATTTAAATAATAGGGTAGAGGCAGATCATCGATTTGTAAAATGGTGAACGTTTTTAGTATTAGGGTTCAAAAATTTCGATTCAGCACAAAGGACATTGGGGGGTATAGAAATGATAAGGATGATTAAAAAGGAACAAGTTACTTTTCCTAGGTGTACTTATTTTAAAACATTTTGTTCTATGGCGGCATAATTATCAGGGAAAAGGATAATGCGTACTTTTATTTTGACAGACGCGACAAAGCCTATTTTTGTTCCCCCATTAGATTAGTAATAGTGCTCAGATAAAAGACAAAATATCTAGTGTGACTGCTTTGAAATAAAAGTCATTAATAGTATCTGGCCTATGTGACACTGAACAACGCCTCACCATGAACGACCCGACTGGTACACCGAATTAGTTATATAATGATGTAAGCTCTTCAGCTTCTTTCTCTGTAAGTGCAATATTATAAATTCTTACCTCATCTATTTATCCTTTGTAGAATTGCCAGGTTCCCTTATCAACAGCTCCTATCATATTCCAAAATCCCTCGGTGCTATATTGAATTTCTCCACTTTGGAAAGAGTCTTGTTTAACAAGAGTTCCATCAATAAAAAGTTTAGCCGTATTTGAAGTGATATCATACGTGCCAATCACATTAAACCATTTTTCGGAAAGGGTTGAGTTTGACGCATATGAAGAAATATTAGTTGTTCCACCGGTACCTACATCCTTTCTAACCGCAATTGAATTTGAAGAAAAATAAAGAACGTATGGGTCCCTTTCTGGTTGCTCATCACCCCGCCAAACAATTATCCTATCTGCATAAGTATATTCTTGTATAAGATCGGGACGAACCCAGGCGGAGATAGTAAAGCTTTCTTTTATATCCAACGAGCTACTTTTAGGTATAAAAATGAAACTGTTCTCTCCGTTAAAATAATAAGCATGACTTTTTCTGCCAAATTTATCAGTTGTTAAAACTGTATTATTCACTTGACCATCATTGTGGTATTGAGTTGCATCCAAGGCATTGCCTGTAAATGGATAGTAGGCAACTAAATGACTGCTAGATGTGAAACCGCAATCCTTCTTGCATGCTTTCATCGTTACTGCAAGCATTAGGATAATTGATATTAATTATAAGCTTTTCATAATCAAAATTGATTTGTTTTAAAAAAAGGAGAGAGGGGTGGTGTGTCTTAACTTTTCTAAAACAAAATAGGAGTTTTCACGCAAATTTGCAAGTTCTTTTATTCTGTGCGGTCTGGCAAACTAACCCCTTTGCCGGTTTAAGCACTATTATACTAATACAGTAACTTTTTCTAGATCGAAGTTGCTTTGCAATTCATACCTGCCACAAAAGATTACAAAAATAAATCGCATACCTGTTTTTAAAAATTAGATTTCTATAAGAAATTAGAAGCTGGATTAGCCTTCTGGTAAAAGAAATACAGCTGCCATTCTAACATTATTCGACAAACGGATAAGCCAACTCTGAATGACCTGCTATGCACCAAATGAAAAGTTGAAGGCTACTTTTGATCCATCAGGAGCGATAGCCAGAATTTGAACCAAAGTGCGCTTTGCTGCCATCAATGCATTTTCTATATCCTCAGGGTCGTTAATTTGCCGGCCATTAATATAGGCGATAATAGTTCCTGGCGGTATTCCCAGTTGATCAAAAAAACCACCGGGCAATACTTCTGTAACCAACACACCTGAATTAATTCCCAGGCGTTGTGTAACGGAGGGAGTGAGACGGGAAAACCTGGCACCTAACCTGTTGTAAATTTCTTGCTTCGAAGGTCCGTTGTCGGCTAATTGTCTTTCTGTTGGTTCATCTCTTAGGGTAGCAGTTAAAGTATCTTTTTCTGTCTTACGTAAAATGCCGAGCGTTACTTTATCGCCCGGATTATGTCTTGCTATTCTTTCAGAAAACTCTGATGAAGAAAAAAGTTTCACTCCGTCAATCGTTTGGATAATATCTCCTTCTTTCAGGCCTGCTGAATCTGCAGCACTGC
Source organism: Segetibacter koreensis DSM 18137 (assembly GCF_000374045.1). Taxonomy (GTDB): domain Bacteria; phylum Bacteroidota; class Bacteroidia; order Chitinophagales; family Chitinophagaceae; genus Segetibacter; species Segetibacter koreensis. The sequence goes on from NZ_KB893326.1 coordinate 3,857, forward strand.
CTTTTTGTATCCCCGTAATGAATACCCCGGTAACAGATCCCGGAACAATACCTTGTTCTTTCAGAAACTGTTCTTCCGCTGCCGGGCTAGGAAAAGCGACACCGAGTACGCCACGTTTAACCCTTCCAAATTGTTTAATATCATTCAATACCTTTTTAGCCAGGTTAACAGGTATTGAAAATGCATATCCTGCATAACTTCCGGTGAGTGATGCAATAGCTGCGTTAATGCCAATAAGCTCGCCATTTGTATTTACGAGTGCTCCCCCGCTATTGCCCGGATTGATGGCTGCGTCGGTTTGCAGGAAAGATTCTATTGCCGATTGCGCCAATGGGGAACCACCTCGTTCTGATTGATGAATAATACCTATACTTCTGCCTTTTGCACTGATGATTCCCGCTGTAACAGTTGTATTAAGCGAATACGGATAACCTACTGCAAGCACCCACTCGCCCACTTGCACTTTATCTGAGTTCCCTAACTTAAGTACCGGAAGATTTGTAGCATCTATCTTCAGCAGTGCAAGGTCGGTTCCAGGGTCACGTCCTACTAATTTTGCTATAAACTGTCGTCTGTCGGGCAGAATAACTTCTAATTTAGTGGCATTTTCCACAACGTGATTATTCGTTGCTATATATCCGTCAGCAGCTATTATTACCCCTGATCCTGATGCCATTGCTGGCACATCCCCTCCATTGCCACGACCATAAACTTGCTGCTGTTGTATACTAGAGCCGTTCGGGTTGCCGTAAGTGCTTTTTATGTGAACCACAGCGGGCATAGCTGTTTTTGCAGCCGCAACAAAATTAATCCGGTCGTTTATGATTGTGGTTGTATCAGTGTTGCCGTCATTAGTATCATCTGCATCTTTTCCAGATACACTTTCTGTGTTTGAAGCGGCGGCCGGCTTGCTACCCAGCGAGTTGCAGCCAACACCTGCACAAACAAATAATGGGAACAGTAAAAAAACGGCATTTTTCATATATCTACATTTTCAGATTAAATATTTTATTAAAGAAGAACATCAACTTATCCAACAAGATCGAAAAAAGAAGCAAAGGTGATTGGCACTAAAAGAGCGCAAAATGAAATGCAGTAAATAGCATTTAGCTTCGGTAATTTCGGCGATATCGTAGTCTGCAAATAATGCTAAGCTGATCCAGCACAAGTCTCCATATTCCTGCCGGTAACCATTAGCTCTATCATATCCTTCATTTTATTTTTTTATCAAAACCTCCCAATCATCCGGCTTTTGAATAACATGAAAACTAACACCATAGTCGTGCCTGTGTACTTCGAAGTGGCAATAACTGTTTCCTACTTTAAGATTAGCTATAGTTACTTTGTTAAGGAAGTCAGGAAGCTGGGGCTTATTAAAGACAACACATTTTTCAATTCCATCTATTTCTATTTGTAGACATGCCTGCAGCATTAAAAACACCGCACCTACAGCCCATGCCTGGGGCGAACACGCAACGGGGTAAGCAGTAGGTCCTTCATTTCTGCGAGCATTGAAACCACAAAATAGTTCGGGCAACCTTTGTAATTCGATAAACAAAGATGAATCAAATAGGCCCTGCATAACCTTAAGCACTTCCTCATGCATGTTGTATTTAGATAAGCCATAAGCAACCATCGCATTATCATGCGGCCATACCGAGCCATCGTGGTAAGACATAGGATTGTAACGCTTCTCATTACTTGCCAATGTTCTTATACCCCAGCCGCTAAACATTTCTTTACCTGTTAAACGTTTTGCAAGTTTTTGTGCATGCTCTTGTTTTGCTATGCCGGTAAATAAACAATGTCCCGCATTTGATGATAAAACTTTACAGGGCCTCTTATAGCCATCTAAAGCCAGTGCATAAGCGCCTAACTCTTCATCCCAAAATGATTTATTGAACTTCTCTTTCAAATGCACTGCAGCTTGTGCTAATTCATCTCCATACTTGTCTTCGCCTAAAGCTTTAGCCATAACAGCTACATTTTTTTTTGCAGCATACACATAACCCTGAACTTCACATAATGCTATCGGCCCTTCACAAAGCTCTCCATCAGCATACATAACAGAATCGTATGAGTCCTTCCAGCCCTGGTTCGTTAAACCCTTTTCCGAATTATTTTTATATTCGACAAAACCGTCTCCGTCAAGATCGCCGTATTTATCAATCCACGTAATAGCAGCTTTAATATTGTTCCATATCGCTTTGATCGTTTCAAGATCATTTGTTTGCTTATAGTACATGCCCGCAAGCATTAAAAAAAGAGGGGTTGCATCAATCGTTCCATAATAATGTTTAAAGGGAACTTCTCCTGTATTAGCCATTTCTCCTGATCGCATTTCGTGTATTATCTTACCGGGCTCTGCATCATTATCGGCATTTACTTCGGTTGCCTGCTCGCTCGCCAAAAAACGTAACACATCTTTTGCCACTTGCGGAGCTAACCACAATATTTCCATAGCTGTAATAATTCCATCACGTCCGAAAACGGTATTGTACCATGGCACGCCGGCATAAGGATAATGACCGAATTTCGTTTCGGTTAGAAGGGATTGAAGATCTGCTCTTGATCGTGTAAGCCAGGTATTAAACTTTTCATTATCGCTAATGATATTTCCAAAAAGCAAACGTGTTTCCGCTATATCTTTTTGTATGCTTTCCTTTATATGGTTAAAAACAGGCATGGTATCGCTATATATCTTTAAACGGTCATCGTCTGTTTTAAAGTAAACAGCAAATTCAATTTTTTCGGCTTCCTGGCTATCGAGTTTTAATGGGAAGACCACGGTATTTTTATGTATCGTGTGCTTTGATTCTTTTTTAAAAGCTATTTCCGTGCTTCTATGTATGTGATCGAGACCTGTATAATCAAAAACGATTTTGTTATTTGTTGATGATAGTTCTGTTTCTGGCCGTATAACTTGTCTTTTGGTTCCTCTTATTTCAAATATGTCGGAAAAATCTGCACCGAAAGAGATTGAAAGCTCAACCCTGCATGTTGTTTCGCCATAGTTCGCCACGTTTATTTCTTCAAAATAAACACCGTTTCGTATAAACTGCTCCCGCAGTATGTGAAGGGTATTTTCTTTTATGTCTGGCTCATTCATCTTGCAATTAGTAAGGTCGACTGAGAGTATCTCATTATCCTGCTTAATAGCAGAGCTTAACAAAAGAGGCTTTTGCTTATTAAGACGCAACACCAGTTCATTTATAAAACGGCTGCCTTTATAAAATATTCCTTGTGCTTTTTTACCTTGAGGATGCACATTTCCCAACCGGTCAAAAATGCAAAAAGTGTCATAATGGTTGATCACCTGTGTTCTGTCATCGTAATTAATAGAATCGCTACCTACATTAAATTTTTCCCCTGTTGATGATGCTTGTGTTTTTGTCATAATATTAGAATTTTCATAACCATTTTTTGCCATCATTTAAAAAGTTGCAGCACCGGTTGGATGATTATTTATGCTTTTATTTTTTACCAGCTTTTTATAAATCTCTACGTAATCGAGCGCCATTCTTTCGGCTGTAAATTTTTGTTCAAATATTTTTCTAACAACATTTCTATCTACTTTTCCCAACTGACGTATCACCGCCACGGCTTCTTCTGTTGAAGTAACAATAAAGCCGTTTTTCCCTTCTTCTATAATTTCAGGCACGGAGCCTTTGTTATGTGCTATTATTGGTGTGCCGCAAGACATCGCTTCTATTATCACCATTCCAAAAGGTTCGTTCCAATTAATGGGAAATAAAAGTGCTTCAGCTCTGCCTAAAAACTCAGTCTTCTGGATCTCGTTGATTTCACCGATATACTCTATAAGGGGATGGTTTAACAGCGGTTCTATCTCGGTTTTAAAATACAGTTGATCAGCCTTATCTACCTTTGCCGCTATCTTTAATGTAACGTTTGCAGCCAGTGCCCACTCTATCGCTTTGTAAATTCCTTTCTCGGGAGAAATGCGGCCAAGAAAAGCAACATATCCTCCATCTCCATTGCCTTTTTTATGCAGGTTTGCCGGCAAACCGTGATAAACAGTGCCTACAAAATGGGCCTGAGGTAATGGCCTGCGCTGACTGTTGGATATAGATACAACAGGCTGGTCAAACTTGTTATATACACCCTGCAGTTCTGGAATATTAAGCTTGCCATGTAGCGTGGTAAGATGTGCTACGGGCGAATTTTGAGAGAAAGGAAAATGTAGATAATCAATGTGAAAATGAATGATATCAAACTGGTTCTGCCGCTCAAGAACATCCTCAATCTGCACGATATGCGGAGCGAGGGTATCTTCACTCAATGGGTTTAAGCGAAGTGCTTTTTTTACAGTAGCAACAAGTTTAGCGGTTGTACAGGAATCGCCCGAGGCAAATAGTGTTACATCGTGGCCTTCTTTTACCAATTCTTCTGTTAGGTAGTGCACCACTCGCTCTGTCCCGCCATAATATTTTGGCGGTACAGATTCTGATAGTGGCGCTACCTGTGCAATTTTCATAGACTTTAAGTTATTGCGGCATTAGAGCCGCTTTGTTATTGTAAAAGCAGGTAGCCTTGGGGCTAAATGTAGTTCCAGCTATTACCTACTGGCCATACGCAATTGTTGTAATCAATGCGTTTGCGTCTTGTCTTGAATCTAATCGTGTATGTTGAACCACTATAGGCACATCCGATACAATAACGCTTGAATAATCGGTGGCTAGCGGTATTGGCGCCGGGTCTTTTAAATCATTGAAACGAAAATGCCGGGTGCGCTTCGCCGGCACCTTTAATTTATATGGACCAACAGGGTTTTTATCTGAAAAATAAATAGTGATTTCGATGTTTGCTTCTTTATCACTAACGTTTAATATACAAGCAGCTTCATGACTTATAAAATCATGACCGGGGCCATTGCTCCAACCGGGAATATAACCTTCTGCAATCGCCCAAACTCTTCTACCGATTTCCATAGTATATTTTTTTATATTTTCAGTCTATTACAATTAATGGCAGGCCTGTTTCCCTGTCCATTCTTCGTTGCAAATAACCAGGTGTCTCTTCCAGTATTACCTCCAGTGTAGGATGAACGATTGCATTCATTAAATGTCCGCCTATAGCATTGCCATCAAACTTACCCAGCACTACGTGTGCGTGCAATTTGGATTCATCTCCATACAAGGCAACATCACCCAGTAAAGACAATACTTCTACCTGGTCACTAACCTCTATTTTTTTATAATCTTTTATATCGAAGTCAAAAAAACCAAGCTGAGCTTTTTTAAATGCTCCTATCGCTGTAAACCTTGCACTCGATAGCTTATGATCGTTGGCAAATGTTTTTAATCCGTGCATCACCTCTTCACCGCTATCAAATACTAAAGCATACATCGTTATGTCGCCGCTGTTTAGAAGTTTGTATTTCATAATGTCAGATTTAAATATTTACATTTTTGCACCTTCCTCATCTCATTTTATACAATATCAACAGGCAAATCATCTTTCATTTTATTAAGCACGGTAAACAAAACAATGGCTGATACAACAGCAGCCGCTATCCACGCATTTCTTTTTTTGTGTGGATTTTTTAATGCCATTCCATCTACATATTTTTTTTCAGGAAGACCGCCGATTTTATCTCCCTGCTGTTCACGCAAACCCATTTGAATTACCTGGGCCAGGTGCATGCCTTTGCGGATGGTTTGTTGTTCAATTTGTTCACGGCAGCTAAAGCCGTTGGTGATGATGATGGTGTTTTCGTCGGCATCTCTTACCGTTGGCAATAACAGCAACTCTCCTGCTTTTACAGACACATCGTAGTGCTCGCCTTTTTCGTAGCCGAAGTAGCCAGCCATGCCACAACAGGTGGTAGGAAGTATTTCATAATTCAAGCCTGTTTTTTTCAGCACCGCTTTTTCGGCATCCATTTTCATGATGGATTTATGATGGCAATGACCATGCACGATCGCCTTCCTTTTGAGTTGCGGTATTTTAAAACCGGGCGCTTTTTGTTCTAAAAACTCGCCCAGCGTAAACACCTGTTTTGATAAGCGGTTTGCCTGTTCGTTGTGAGGAAAAAGATTGGTCAATTCATCTCTAAAAACGGCTACGCAACTTGGCTCAAGACCAACGATTGGAACACCGTTTTTTATATCCTCTTTTAAAACACTCATAATCTGCAGCAACATCTTCTTTGCGGTATCCAGCATGCCAAAGTCGTACAAGGGCCTGCCGCAGCAAAGCGACTGTTTTGGAACCACTACTTCAAATCCTGCTGCCTCCAGCACCTCTACACCCGCCACCAATGTTTGCGGTAAAAAGTTGTTGTTGAATGTGTCCGCCCATAGAATCACTTGTTTCTTGTTGCCAGGTGCGGGTTGCCGGTTGCCTTCGGCTTTATATCCTCCACCTTCCGCCTTCCGCCTTTTGTCTTTCCCCTTCTCCCTTTCTTCGAACCAACTTTTAAAGGTTATTTCTGCATATTTCGGCATTTTTCTTTGTTGTGCAATGCCGGTAAGCGCTTTCGTAATCGTACTGATACCAGGAGCATGCATAATAAAGTTTGCAATGCCGGGCATTCTGGATGCAATCTTAGACCACCAATAAATCCAGCCAAAGACGTATGCTGTTATTGGTCTTAACCGCCCTTCATAATAATGAGATAAAAACTCTGATTTATAGGTGGCCATGTCCACGTTGACAGGGCAATCGTGTTTGCAACCTTTGCAGGCTAAGCAGAGGTCCAGGGACTCTTTTACATGCTCGTCTTTCCACCCGCCTTTCACCACATCACCGTGCAGCATTTCGTACAGCAAACGTGAACGTCCCCGGGTGCTGTGCATTTCTTCCCGTGTTACCATGTAACTAGGGCACATTGTTCCGCCTTCGTGCCTTCTGCATTCACCAACGCCTACGCACTTTAGTGTAATCCTTTCCCAACTAAAAGCATCGTCGGGAAATTTAAAGTGAGTTTCTAACCGGGGAGGGTTATAATCGGTACCTAAACGTAAGTCATTTGTTTGCCCGTAAGTATCTACTATTTTTCCGGGGTTCATCCGCCATTCAGGGTCCCAGATTTGTTTAAATTCTTTGAAAGCCTGCACCAGCTCTTTTCCGAACATAATTTCCAATAAATCGCCCCGAGCCTGGCCGTCGCCATGCTCCCCTGAAAGCGATCCGCCGTATTTAACTACGAGATGTGAGGCTTCTACTGTAAAATTTTTATATTTTTCAATACCGTCTTCGGTTATAAAATCGAAACCTACACGGCAGTGAATACACCCTTGCCCGAAGTGACCATAGATAGAAGGATAATAATCATATTTTGTAAAAAGGTTGCGAAGGTCTCGCAGATAATCGCCAACGTGTTCAGGAGCAACCGCAGAGTCCTCCCAACCGGGGCCGCCATTTGGTTCACCAGGCACCCAGGCGGTAGCGCCAAGGCCCGACTCACGAACCTTCCACAGCTTTTCTTCCTGTTCGGGTATATCAAATATGCTTGAAGTAGGTGTGTTCTTTTTTGTTTTTAAATCTTCAATTAAAGCCTTTGCTTTGTTGTCTGCTTCCTCTTTTGTATCGGCGCCAAACTCAACCAACAGCCACGCATTACCTTTGGGCAACAAGGTTATATCCTTTACATTTAGCCCCTTCCTGTGCATGAACTCTAACAGCTTATCATCCATGCCCTCCAGGCCGATGGGTTTGTGAGGTAAGATGTCCATAATCGCATAACCAGAATTAGGCAAATTATCGTAGCCCAATACCAACAGCGTTCTTGCTTTGGGCGCTGTTAAAAGTTGCATCGTCGCTTCTACAATGGTAACCAAAGTGCTTTCTGAACCCACCAGTGCCCGGGCTACATTGAACCCTTTTTCGGGCAGCAACTCATCGAGATTATATCCGGAAACACGACGAGGTATTTTAGGATATTTCTCTCTTATTTTATCGGCATACTTATCTCGCAGGTCTCTCATCTTTTGATAGATTTCTGCCTTTCGCCCGCCTTCTTTTATTATTTGATTAAACTCCTCGTCTGATGTTGGCCCGACTTTCATTTTAATGCCATCATAAGTAATAATGGTCAGGCTTTCAGTATTGTCTGATGTTCTTGCACCATTACCCTGGAACTGCGCCATGACAGAATGCACCCCGCATGAATTGTTTCCCAACATGCCACCTAATGCGCAGTGAGTATGTGTGGCAGGGTCTGGACCAAAAGTTAGCCCAACCTGTTTTTTGGTAGCGTGACGCATTTCATCAAGCACAATGCCGGGTTGAATGGATACCAGCTTTTTGTCTTTATCGATGTGTAGAATCTGATTGTAGTACTTGCTCATGTCTATCAAGACAGCCACATTACATCCTTGTCCCGCAAGGCTTGTACCCCCACCACGGTTTACAATAGGCGCTTTATGCTTATGACAAATGCTTATTGTGTTAATGACATCTTCTTCCGTTTTTGGTATTACCACGCCTATTGGAATTTGACGATAATTAGACGCATCTGTTGAATATAGCCCACGACTTCCATCATCAAAACGAACCTCGCCACTAATGACTTTTTTCAAGTCTTTTTCCAGTTCCTGCACATTTACGCCAATAGAATATTCGGTTTTAAAACGTGTATCTAATTTTGCTCCATCTGCGGTTCTGCCTCCATATCCTTCACCAATAAGCGGTGGCTTTCCATTGCCCTGCGGTACAACTTCGCCTTGCTTTCTTTCTTTTGTTAGCGGAGTATCTATCATACTGTAAATGATTTTAAAGTTTATACTTTTCAGCATCCTGAAATTTAAATTCAAAGCCTAATCCTGGCCTGTTTAAGTCTGGTTTCAATACTCCATTTATTGGCGGAGGTATCCCATCAAACAACATATTTTCAATGCGAGCATGGTCATGAAAATATTCAGCAATAAAAAATGAAGGCAACGACAAAGCAGCCTGTAAATGCAATGCAGGAGCACAGTGCGATGAGAAAGGAAGTTGATGAGCTTCGGCCAAATAACCTGCTTTTAAAAATCCGCTAATGCCGCCACATCTTGTTGCATCTGCCTGTAATACATCTACAGCTTTTGCATGTAGCATTGCCTCAAAGTAAGGAAGGTTATAGCCGTATTCCCCTGCTGCTATATTCATTTGTGCAGGTGCATGCTCACGAATAAAATGAAGACCTTCTAAGTTATCCGACGATACGGGTTCTTCAAACCACATTACACCATAGCCAGTAAATTGTTGGGCTTTATCAAGCGCTTGTTTTGCCGTGTAAGCGCCATTAGCATCAACCATTAATTGAGCATTGCCAATAACTTCTTTTGCTTGTTGCACTCGCTCCAAATCTTTATTCGGCTCTGTTCCAATCTTCATTTTTACATAACCAATTCCTTGTGCTGCCCAATCTCCTAATTGTTGTTGTAATTGTTGTTTGTTGTAAGATGTAAAGCCTCCGCTTCCATATATCAACATTTCATTTCTTACTGCTCCTAATAATTTAAACAAAGGAACATTGTACAGCTTTGCTTTCAAATCCCACAGTGCATTATCTATAGCAGAGATAGCCATCATGGCAATACCGCAAGTGCCGCTATTCCGAATATGTTTGATAAGATTGGTTGTTATGGAAGGAATATCAAAAGGGTTAGCTCTAGTTACCAAATCCTTCAGTTTTTTGTGAATAAAGAAAGCCGAGGCTTCATCAGCATAAGTATAACCTAAACCTGTTTTATCCCCGGCTTCTAACTGGACCACTACTAAGCTTGTGCTATCCCAATTAAGTGTGCCATCCGCCTCTGGTGCATCAGTTGGTATCTTGTACGCAGACACCTGCAGGCTGTTTATGACTGCATCTTTATAGCCAAAAGAAGTACCATAGCTGCTATTTACAGCATCACTTACCAAGGGTTTCATATAAGTTTTATTAGTTAAACCAGGTAGCTCTAGTCATTTTATTTAGATGCAGGAAAGTATTCATCCACTACATCCTTATAAGTTTGCTTTACCATATTCCATGCTTTGCTATCGCCTTTTATAATGGCAGAAGTATAAGCTTTCATTTGTTTGAAATTAATATGCGGAGGCGTCATTGGTACAGAGGGGTCGGTATAAGCTTCAACCAATACAGGTCTTTTTGCACTAAAAGCAAAGTCCAGCGCGTCACCTACTTTTTTGGGGTCGTCTACTTTTATACCATCCAATCCTAACATTTTCGCATATTCAGCATAAGGAAAATCAGGAACGCTTTGCGAAGCATCGTAACGTGGATCGCCTACCATTGCACGTTGCTCCCAGGTTACCATGTTTAAGTCGCGATTGTTCAACACAAGTATCATCAGTCGCGGGTCGCTCCATTCTTTCCAGTATTTGGCAATGGTTATCATACCGTTCATTCCTAACATTTGAAAAGCACCATCGCCAATCAAACAAATGGGCATTCTTTCGGGGAAAGCAAACTTTGCAGCAATGGTATAAGGCATGCCCGGACACATGGTTGCAAGATTGCCAGACAGTGATGCCTTCATTCCTTTCCTTATTTTTAAATCACGGGCAAACCATGCGGCTGTAGAACCGGAGTCGGCTGAAATAATACAATTATCAGGCAGCCGTTTAGATAGCTCCCAAAACACCTGTTGAGGATTGATCGGATCTGCGCTGTCCTGCGACCGTGCTTCCAACACTCTCCACCAGCGTTCCACTTCCTTTGCAATACTATCCTGCCAGCTTCTGTCCTCTTTTCTTTTCAGGAGCGGAATTAATGCCTTTAAAGTTTCTTTTGAATCTCCCTGCAAAGCAACATCCATCGGGTAACGTATGCTAAGCATCTTACCATCAATATCTATTTGCACACCTTTGGCCTGGCCTTCTTTTGGCAAATATTCTGAATATGGAAAACTTGAACCAACCATTAATAATGTATCACAATCGGTCATTAAATCCCAACTTGGCTTAGTTCCTAACAACCCAATTGAACCCGTTACAAAAGGCAAATCATCTGGCAACACTGCTTTGCCTAATAAAGCTTTAGCCACACCTGCACCTAATAATTGTGCAACTTGTATTACTTCATCGGCAGCTTCCATTGCGCCAGCTCCTACCAACATCGCCACTTTTTTGCCGGCATTTAAAATATCTGCGGCTCTCTGTAAATCTTCTGCTTTTGGTATTACAGATGGTTTTTGATAACCGATGCCTGAATGAATAGTGCCATGCGCTCTTTCAGGCTCTTCATAATCCACTTCCTGTATGTCGTTTGGAAAGATGATACAGGTAACACAACGCTCTGACATGGCTATGCGAAAGGCCCGGTCGATGAGATGCCTTGTCTGATGTGGGTCACTGCACATGTGCACGTATTCTCCCGCTACGTCTTTAAATAATGAAATTAAATCAACTTCCTGCTGGTAATGTCCTCCTAATGCCGCCCGTACCTGCTGACCGACTATTGCAACCACCGGTTGATGGTCCATTTTTGCATCGTATAGTCCATTTAATAAATGAATAGCACCCGGGCCTGAGGTAGCCATACACACACCCACTTCGCCGCTGAACTTTGCGTGTGCGCAGGCCATAAACGCAGCCATTTCTTCGTGCCGTACCTGTACAAAATCTATTGCTCCATCCGCACGATTTAGTGCACCCATGAATCCATTAATGCCATCGCCGGGAAAACCAAAAATTCTTTTAATTCCCCATTGAGAAATTCGTTCAATAGCAAAATCGGCAACAGTGGTAGCCATACAATAATATTTTTTAAGTGAAGGAATGTTATAAGTAATAAGGGCAGGGTTCCAGGCATTTGTACTACCTGGCAGAAAAAAAGTAACCGGAATAAATTAAGCGAATGCTATTAAAAAATTGAAATGTTATTTAAGGTTATAACATTATTAAATCAAACACTACACCATAAGATCATTCTCCCCACATTTCTAATCACAATCTAATCTTGGTGCGTTTACGGCTTCTGGCGGGCATCTTACACTTCGTTTTCTACAATTAAAACACTATTGAAACCTGCAAAGCCATCAGGCTCACGATTAGCATTAGCGATATCCTCGAGCCATACTTTATCGTCTACCAAAAACTTGTAGTAATATTTCCCCGAAGGAAGCAGAGGAATTTGTATTTTCCAAATGCCGTCATCATCTCGGTTAAAGAGCAAAACATCCTGTGACCAATGGTTAAACGTGCCTACAAGAGATACTTTGTTTATACCATCGAGGGCTATCTTATTCTCGTAATTGCTTTGAAGATAGAATTCTATTGTTTTTCTGTTTGTATCGATATTGGGTGAAACTTTTTGCATTGATAAAAGTTTAAGAGTTTTTACTTTAACCTTCTTCTTCTTCAAACACCTGAAAAACCGCCCGGGTATTTATTGCTGCAACTAGCCTGCGGCAACCTCAAAAAACTCTATTTTTATACTTACAGTACATTTTACATCCTTCGAGGTGCCCATAGGTAAATCAAGGTGAAGAAGCCACCAAAAAGGCGTTTTAAAGTTACTATTCTTTTTATCTTTTTCTCGCTTAAAAATCTGTTTTTATAAACAATAGAACTTCATTGATTATAACCTTGTTAAATACTGTAATTATCATCTTCTGCTTTTTAAAAAGGCCACGATCTCGTTTAGTTCATGGCTCTTTAGAGATGACCCGTAAGCCGGCATATTATCGCCTCCGTTTACTATCCGGATGGTCATTTGTTTTGCATTCAGGCTTCGTGCTATATACGTTAATTCAGGGCCTACTTTTCCGCCGTAATCTTTTACCTTGTGGCAATACAGGCAGCCTTTATCGTAGAATAATCTGCTGCCTGCAATGGCCATTGTATCGGTTGTATTTACTACGGATAATGGCAGCATCTTCGTTTTAAAATTGGGCGACCACGGCGTCTTTGCTCCAGCGACTAATAAACTCGCAACAATGATAATGGTAGCGATAGAGCCAACGATTGCCCACGGTCTTTTTATCGGGCTCCGCTCTCCTTTGTTGGATATAAACGGAAGCGAAAACAACAAGCCGATAACGATGATAGGCCCAAAGAACATTACATAACTTTCTATTGCCGGCGGCATCAATGCAAACAACGCAAAAATCCACAACAAGTACCAGTCTGGTGAAGGTTTTGTATAAACGATGGAAGGGTCAGGAGGCTTGCTGACGGCCGGTGGACCAACAAAATACGCAAGCACAATAATGATAAGTAAGGTAGCTACGCCGAACACAACATCACGCCAGGCAGCATCAGGAAAGAAGGGAACGCCTTTCGTTTTCAAAAGATCTTTATACCAGGCCCTGTACGTTTTAGGGTCAACGAGCTGACCCGGCTTTGGAGGTTCGGATATGCCGTTTCGCAACACCAGGTACAGGTGAAATGTAACAAACAATATAAGCAACCCCGGAAACAAAAACACATGATAGGCAAAGAACCGGCTAAGGGATTGACCGCCTAAAGTATCTCCTCCAATCAGCAATCTGGCAATGTATTTTCCAATCAGTGGTATCCTGCCCATTTGCTCTGCAGCTACTACTGCACTCCAGACACCATTATCATCCCACCGCAATAACTGGCCTGTAAACCCCATTGAAACGGTCAGCAACAACAACACCACGCCACTTATCCAACTCATCTCTCTTGGGTACTTATAAGCTGCAGTTATGTACACTCTCATCATGTGAATGCCCACCATCAGTATCATTCCCGAAGCGCCAAAATAATGCAGCCCTCTCAACCACTTACCCATGACAGCCTGGTTGGTTATAAACTGTAGTGATTCAAAAGCTTTATCGGAAGAAGGTTGATACAATAGCGCCAAACCAACGCCGGTTACTATTTGTAAAATCAAACAAAATAAAGTAGCACTTCCAAACACATAACTCCATTTAGAGCCAGGCGGAACAGGATGTCGTAGCATGGGCATAATCAATTCTGATATGCCGCTCCTGTCATCAATCCAATGCCATACTTTTTTTAACCACTTTTTCATTAAGCCGTAATGTTTGTAATAGGTACAGGAGCGGTTTTTATTTCTACCACGTCTTTGTTCAATCTTACCTGGTATCGTACCAATGCTTTTGGTGGTGGTCCTGATGCTACAGAACCGTCTTTATAATAAACCCCTCCATGGCACGGACACATAAATAATTCTGCTTTCGCTTCCCACCGTACCGGGCAGCCAAGGTGTGTGCAGTTTGCTGAGAAGGCAGTAAACTCCTTTTCATTTTCACGTCGCAACCAGGCTGCTGATTTAGCCGTTGTTCCTGCCCAAGGCAAAGGGTCAGCGTTTATAAATTTCACCAGCTTTGTTGTGCCTACGGGGAAGTCTGCAGCATTGCCTATTTGCCTCCATTCCTGTTTGTTCTTTTGCAATAACGGACCAAGCAAAGCACTGAACACAGGCACAGAAATGATGGCGGCAGGAAGTGCTCCCAGCCATAAACTGAGCTTCGTTAAAAACTTTCTTCTTTCAATCTTGTCCTCGTTCATACATTTCTTTTATCCATCCCGCAAGCGCGATAAAAAATCCAATAGTGCCCGCAACACTCATTATCCAATAGCTAATCAAACCCCAACCCATAAAAAGCAGCGACACTGCCAGCAAAAAAGGCATGTAAGTTCCTTCCGGAATCACCTCCGGTTTAGCCTTGTTCATTTGTGTTTTTTCTTCGTCCATTGTTATTTTTTTTGATACCTGCCTTTGTTTTATCATAGCATCATCGTTGCGTCGCATTTCGTTCATCTTGTAGTAATTCTATGCATCGTTTACGTTGTGTTAGCTTACGCTCTCCGTTTGCTTCTTTTCGTCCACGCTGATAAAATTCACATTCGCAAATCCCACCCATCCCATAAATCCCAGTTCAGACAACCTTCGACACTACATCCTTCTCATCAAACCATCTTCCTAATAAATACAACGCATATACTACATACAACAAACAACAAGGAACCCACATGATTAAACCTGCTATCTGCTGGTCTGTTGCCTGGTTGATTTGCCATTGCTCAACAATAACACTGTTCAAGTGATAACTATCCGTCATTGATAAAAAATGACGATATAGTCCTGCAGGAGCAAAAGTTATAAGCAGCCCAAGCAACGAACAACCGATGCATGCAGTAAACAAATACGCAACCCCATTCAATGCTGGCAAACGGCATTTTTTAATGGGAGAAACAATACTCCAGCTAAACAACATTCCTGCTGTTATAAGGCTTAGGCTTTCTAATGCATGCGTCGCAAAACCTAATACCGCTGACGTATGTGCTGCCATCATGCAGTAATTAAAAACGAACGGAATATGCCAAAACCACATTATTCCCACACCAGCAATCCAGCCAATAAAAGGCCTTTTATAAAGTGCACCCGATAGATTAGTAATAACATTATTGCCAGTGGTATCCATCTCCAAACTAATAATCAATAATGGCCCAACAACCAGCAGCAACACAACGTGTACCACCATGTGTGCGCTAAACAAATATTGTTCGGACAAAAGATGTAGCGGTGAAAAAAAGCAAATCAATAAGAGAAACAGACCAATTACAAAAGGCTTAATCCATTTGCCGATTGTGAAGTTGTGATACTTTGCATATAAAAAGCATAGAAACACGATGCCGATAAAAGCACTCCAATTAAAATTCCAATATGTGTAAATGCTTTTCATTATAAATAGGGTACTACATAAATTATGGTAAATACAACCAGCCAAACGGCATCAACAAAGTGCCAGTAAATTCCAATAGTGCTCAGTAATGTTGTTTTTCTTTGAAAAAAACCTTGCAGTGTAAGGATGAAAAGAATGATGAGCATGATGATGCCAAAAATGACGTGCAAGCCGTGGAAGCCCGTTAAGGTGTAAAAACTTGTTCCAAACTCGCTGCTGCTTAACGTTAAGTTTCTTGAAAGCAACCCATAGTACTCGTGACCTTGACCCACCATAAAAACGATTCCTAAAACGATGGTGGCCAGCAGCCAAATCTGCAGTTTCTTTTGTTCGCCTTTTTTGTATTCACGTTCCGCCATCCAAAAGGTAAAACTGCTTGTAAAGAGCAGTATAGAAAACACGCTGGTAAGTTTTATATCCAGCATCGCCTTTACCGTCGATTGAAAATGACCTGTTCTCCAAAACACTATATAGCCCATTATCAGCGATATGAAGAATATTGCTTCGGAGCCGATTATCAGCCACATCATCAAATGGTTTTCTTTCTTAATCATTGTTTTTCCAGTCTGCTTTTTCAGGATACTTTTCGTCAAAGAATGGCCTCCTGCTTTTTACTTCAGGCACTTCTTCAAAATTTTTCATCCCTGGCAATGCCCACGAATACCATTCAAGGGTGAAGCCGTCCCATGGGTCGTTAGAGGCAGGCTTGCCATGCTTCAGTGTTTTATAAACGTTATAGAATAATACCAGGATAGCCACTCCCATTAGCAATGCTCCGCAAGACGAAACCAGGTTCAGCAAAGTAAAACGTGGCAAATCCGGGTAGGTATATACTCTTCTTGGCATCCCCATCAACCCTAAAAAATGCTGAACAAAAAATGTCATATTAAAGCCCAGTACCATTAGCCAGAAGAATATTTTACCTAGCTTTTCATCTAACATTCTTCCACTCATTTTGGGAAACCAATAGAACAACCCGGAGAAAACAGAAAATAAGGAACCGCCAATAAACACATAATGCAGGTGAGCTACCACATAATAACTGTCTGTTACCTGCCAATCGATAGGAATAATAGAAAATGCAATACCGCTTAGTCCACCTATGGTAAACTCAATAAGAAATGCAATGGCAAACAACATGGAAACCGTAAGCCGTATAGAGCCGCCGTACATCGTACCGAGCCAGTTGAAAATTTTTATTCCTGTCGGCACCCCAATCAACATACTGCTGGCGCCAAAAAACGCATTTACCGTATTACCTAACCCTGTTGCAAACATGTGGTGAACCCACACGCCAAACGACAACAAAGCGATGGCTACTGTAGATCCCGCAACAAAAGCATACCCATAAATTCGCTTTCCACTAAATACCTGGAAAACCTCAGAATAAATTCCGAATGCTGGCAGTATGAGAATATATACTTCCGGGTGACCGAAAAGCCAGAACAAATGCTGCCATAACAAAGCATCACCACCGCTGGCGGTATTAAAGAAATGAGCATGCAATTGCCGGTCGAGCAACAGCATGCTCAAAGCAGCATTTAATGAAGGCAATGCAGCAACAATTAAAAAAGAGTTTACCAGCCCCATCCAGACAAACAAGGGAACTTGTTTCAAGCTCATTCCTGGTGCACGATATTTTAATATAGTAACTATCAGGTTAACACCTGTGCTGATAGTGCCCGTTCCTGCCAGTAACAATCCTACACAATAGTAATCGATGCCGGGGCTATCAGAGTAATTGTATTCATTTAACGGCGCATAATTAAACCACCCTGCATTAGGCGCTCCTCCCGCTGCGAAGCTGAAGTACAAGAGCAATCCGCCAAAGAAAGTAATCCAAAAGCTAAAAGCATTCATACGAGGATAGGCCGTATCATTTGCACCTATCATCATTGGTATAAAGTACACCTGGAAGCCTAACAACGCCGGCACCATTACAAAGAATATCATGGTGACGCCATGCATGGTAAAAACCTGGTTGTAAATATTAGGACCTAAAAAATGATTGTTAGCAACGGCCAATTGCGTGCGCATCAACAGGGCAAACAAGCCGGCAACTACAAAGAACAATGTGGCCATGCAGAGATACATAATGCCAATCTCTTTATGGTCAACAGTAGTAAGCCAGCGAAGGATTTTGTAATCCTTGTAAGCGGCTCGGGGCTGCTCAATCTCGTATGATGATTGCATGATTACTTAAGTGATGAGAGATAGGCTACAATTTCGTCTGCCGATTGTTTGTCCATCTTAAAGTCGGGCATCTTTGCTCCCGGTTTTATTTCCTGTGGTTTTAAAATCCACTTTCCTAAGTTGTCTTTATTATTTTCAATTAAGCCCGTCAATAAAGTCTTACGGCTTGCAAGGTGTGTAAGGTCAGGACCGTCCCTGCCCCTGTTTGAAGTACCACTTATGTTATGGCAATTGCCACATGTTTTTTCTGTAAAGAGTTTTTCGCCGATTTGCGCTATTGTATCTGTAATCACTGCTGGCAGTGACGCATGAGACGTTAACCATTTTTCATAATCATCCTCGCCTTCTGCTATAACTGTCAGTTGCATGCCCGCATGTTGAGCACCACAGAACTCGCTGCATGCGCCATGATACACGCCGGGCTTCTTTATGTTGAGCCATAAATAATTTTCTTTGCCCGAAACTAAGTCCATCTTGTTACCAAAATCCGGAACCCACCAATCATGTATAACATCAGCCGACAGCAGTTTAAGAAGAATGGTTCTGCCCGCAGGCAAGTGAATTTCATTGGCTGTAATAACTTTTTGAGCTGGATAATTGGCTTCCCACCAAAACTGGTGACCAGTAATAACTACGTCTGGCTTTCTGCCATTAACTTCGGGTAACACACGATGCATTGTTTTTAACGTCAAAACAAAAAAAACTATTACCAAAAGCATGGGCACACCAATAGTCAGTATCTCCCATTTCTGGCTAAGGCTTTTTGGTTGGTAGTCTACGCCTTGTCTATGCCTGAACTTCAATAATACGAGCACTGTACACCCGATAACTACAAACAATATAAATGCGGCGGCAAATAAGAAATACACATGCAGCCGGTTTATATCTTCCGCCTGGGTTGAGGACGAATCGAAAACATAATCTAAAAGATAGAAGTGATTAGAATTCAGATATTGGGTCCATGGCACCAACATGGTTATGTTTTCATTTTTAGTTATTGGCTATGCTTATTCGTTATCTAATTTGTCTAATTAAGAGGGCTGAACAGAACATCTGTGAGTACAAGTGAGCGACGCAAAGTTCCAACATCTTTGAGATAAAATATTTGCTACTGCATTAGAATGGGATTAGAATTGCTCTCAATAAAAAAGGGCGTTATTTCATCTTTAATTCTTTCAGCTACCTATTACTTCTAATCACATTCTAATGCAGTACAAGCCTATTGCTTATTAGAGGATAGTAATTTTATGAATAATCTGTTTCTATCCAGCTATGAACACAACCCGGTTTGGATGGGTACTGAGCAAGCTTCCGAATAAGCCACGACCAATGGGTAAAGTATACCAGCCTGAAGTAGCGGCAAGGGCCATTGTATTTGCAGCATCAAATCACCGAAGAACAGTGTGGGTAGGCTACCCAACTTATAAAGCCATCCTTGGCAATAAAATTGCACCATGGTATGCAGATATCGTTTTAGCAAAAACAGGCATTGAAGGTCAGCAAACAAATGAACATGCAAGCTCCAACAGAAAAAATAATGTATGGCAGCCGGTTGGTGAAGACAGGGGGGCTTATGGCGAATTCGAAAATATCAGTCATAATAAAGGCCTCACCTTATGGGCAGGCATGAACAGGAATATAATAAGAAGTATAGCCGGGCTTGCATTAGGAGCCCTCATCATTGGCTTGTCTACAAACAATAAAGCCTAGTATTTACAAAAAAAACATGACGCATAAATTAAGCAACAACCGCTACGAGCCGATAGAGAATTATGGCATTATTGGAAACCTGCACACAGTGGCCCTGGTATCAAGAAACGCTTCTATTGACTTTATGTCTTTTACCCGTTTCGATTCGCCCACGATATTTTGCAAGATGCTTGACGCAGATAAAGGAGGCAGTTTTTCCATTCAGCCGCAATTGAAAGATGCGCTCACCAAGCAACTCTACCTGCCCGACACCAATGTGCTTGTGACCCGTTTCCTATCCGAAGAAGGCATTGCTGAAGTGATAGACTATATGCCTGTTAACGAAGAAGAAGGTGATTGCGCTATCGTACGAAAGATAAAAACAGTAAGAGGTAACATCACATACAAAATGAGATGTGCCCCACGGTTTAATTATGCTGACGATACCCACACTATCCAGAAAAACAAAGATGGAGATGGTTTCATTTTCATTCCACAGCATAATTTCAATCCCGCTGTATGGCTGTTAAGTGAAGTAGAAGTAGCCATCGATGGAGATGATGTTACAGCAGAATTTACACTAAGCGAAGGAAACAGCGCATGCTTTATAATAGAAGCTGACACGCATCAAAAACACCACGAAAAAACGATACGTGAATTTGTAAATAAAACGTACCGTCAAACCATCAAGTATTGGCAGGGGTGGGTGTCCCAATCAACCTACAAAGGACCGTGGCAGGAAATAGTTAACCGTTCTGCACTTACATTAAAGCTCTTATTTTCGAGGAGGTATGGTTCAATTGTCGCTGCAGCAACTTTTAGTTTGCCCGAAAGCATAGGTTATGGCCGTAACTGGGATTATCGTTTTACATGGATACGGGATGCCGCTTTTTCTATGCACGCCTTTTTACAATTAGGTTTTATGGAAGAAGCGCAGGCATTTTTAGGATGGATAAAAAAACAAAGTACTGACAAAGAACTTCAGTTAATGTTTGCTATAGATGGAAACACCCATCTTGATGAAAAAGAACTTCACTACCTGGAAGGGTATAAGAAATCGAAGCCTGTAAGAATAGGCAATGGCGCCTCTAAGCAAACGCAAATGGATATTTATGGAGAGCTATTGGAAACAGTTTATATCTATTCGTTACACGGTGGCGATTTAAGCTACGACTATTGGAAAATAATTGTGGAATATGTTGAACTTGTTATTAATAACTGGCACGAACCCGATCATAGCATTTGGGAGGTAAGAGGAGAAAAAAGAGAATTCTTATTTTCCCGAATGATGTGCTGGGTCGCACTTGACAGAGCTATAAAAATTGGCGAACACTTTTCATTTCCTTATGACATTCTAAAGTGGCACCAGGTACGTGACGATATCTTTGAAGATGTTTACAACAACTTCTGGAGTGAAAAGCGACAGGCATTTGTGCAATACAAAGGGTCAGAAGCATTAGATGCAAGTGCCTTGCTGATGCCTATTCTAAACATCATTTCTCCCTTTTGCGAACGTTGGCAAAAAACAATGACTGCGATAGATAAAGAGCTTCGCTCAGACGTTTTACTTTATCGCTACCGGGAACAAACAGAAGAAATTGACGGACTAAAAGGTAAGGAAGGCACTTTTACTATGTGTTCGTTCTGGCATGTAGAATGCCTTGCCTTGGCTGGAGAAAGAGAAAAGGCAAGAGAGCATTTTGAAAAGATGCTAGGCTATGCAAATCATCTCGGCTTGTTTTCTGAGCAGCTAGGAATGAAGGGCGAACATTTAGGAAATTTTCCACAGGCGTTTACGCACCTTGCACTGATCAGCGCAGCAATCGAGCTCAGCAACAACAAAAAAACTTATGGCATTACCGGCAATATGGACAGCAAGCGAAGAATGAAGTAGACCTTTTTTTAGTTGTTGTTTGAGAATAAGCAAACTCAGTCTGTGGAGTAATATCATTTAAAAAATCAGCTCTATAAAAATCCTCCATAAAAAAGTGGTTTTTGTAGAAGAAAAAAAGATCGGCAATACTAACTACATGAACAAAAAGCCCGTAGCTGGCTTGGTATAAATTTTAAGTGATATCAGTTAATTCCCACCAATTAAATAGAAAAAACATGAATGAGAAAACTATCACCAACTATATTGATGAACAGCAATGGCTGGACGATGCAGGTAATGCATTGCAGCCTGCGATTATAAAAGCTTATAAATCAGGTGGCGAAGCCGGCCAAAAGTTAAAAAACTTTATGCATGGAACATGGCTTGGGCATCCGCTACATCCCGTTATTACAGACGTACCGGTAGGTGCCTACACGGCAACTGCAGTCTTAGATGTGTTAGAACTTGCAGGCCACAACAAATATTCAGCTGGTGCCGACGTTACGCTTGCAGTTGGGCTCGTCGGCGCTCTCGGCTCTGCGGCAACTGGCTTAACTGATTGGAGCGCAACAAGCGGCAAAGGTCGTAAGGTGGGATTGGTTCACGGTTTATTAAATGTTGGTGCCACAGCTCTTTACGCCACTTCGTTTTTCCTGCGCCGGGGCAAAGGCTCACGTAACACAGCAATTGGCCTTGCGTTGGTCGGTTATGGCATAAGTGCAGCTGCTGCCTACCTTGGCGGTCACCTGGTTTTTGGTGAGCAAATTGGTGTTGACCATACCGCCACTGCTGCGGAGTATCCAGTTGATTTTATTGCTGTTCTTCCCGAAAATGAATTAGCAGATAATTCAATGCGCTGCGTTCAGGCAGGAGAAGTTCCTGTTTTGCTGGCTAGAAAAAATAATAAAATTTTTGCCATTGCGCACACTTGCTCACATTTTGGCGGCCCTCTTTCTGAAGGTGACTTGTTAGAAAATTGTTCTGTGCGTTGTCCGTGGCACGGCTCAGTCTTTTCGTTAGAGGACGGAAGTGTGATAAACGGACCTGCATCGGAACCACAACCGAAGTTTGATGTACGCATCAATAATGGCCAAATTGAAGTAAGAAAGGCAACATAAAAGTTTATACGATGTAACTCGCTTGCGTTTGCGGAAGCTGACCCAAGCGAGTTACTCATTAGCTTGCCTAATACCCTTTATAAACAGGAATTTCTTTTTACTAACTAGAAGATCATTGACGTAGAAAAAAGATTGCTTAAATCGGGAAAAATTAATGAGAAAAGAGACTAGACTTAAAATGGCTTCGCTTTATCTATTGATGACCGCATTTACAATAAAAGCATTTGAGAAAGGCATTCAGCTTATTTAAAAGAAGAAGATTTAACAGCCTGTATATGCATTGGGTTTTTTTGAAACAAAGATCTCCATCCTCCTCCATAGCCTTCCATACCGGGTTCCCGATCCGTTTTACTCGTTGCAAATATTGCAGGCTATTGCGTCAATCAAATAAGCAAAGGCACTTAGGGCGACGTCCGGAACTGGTAATGACTTGGCTAGGGATGAGGTTAGTACTTGTATAGGTTGTTCATGAAAAAATGGATTCCAAACAGTCTTGATCATCTTTAGCTGATATAGAGAAAAATAAGCTGCTATGCCAAAGCCAACTAAAGCTTTCATGATTATTGGCAGCCGATGCCGCCAGCGGGAAGGGTTGTAGTTCCAATCAGGAGGTATTCCACTAGAGGTCATCATATACTTTTCTTATGTTTCATTAAGCAGATAAATGATTGGATGGAGCTTTTCATTGCTAATTAAATTTTATTAATTAAAATAGAAACATGAGGCGGCGCTCGACAAGCAATTGTGATGATTGTGACACCGATAAGAGATCAATAAAACGTCGCTTCTATAGAATTATGACTTATAGCATTATTTCCGGCAAGTAAAAACAGGTTGCAAAAACAAAACCATTTAGAGCATCTAAGATTAGAATACGAACCTTTTTTTCCTGCTTAGCAATTTTAGAATATCTTACTCAACTAAGGCTCGAAAAGGCTACAACCCTCTTAAATAATCCAACATACACTCTAGATCACATGGCCGGTGAATGCGGCTTTAAAACTTCAAGACAATTACAAAGAATTCTTAAAAAGAAAAATGAACAGCCTAAATTAGATGGTGTTTTAGCTCAATAAAGTTCTGGAAATTCAGTAAAACGTTGTCAATTGTAAAAGTCGAAATTCAAGGAATAGACAAGATACCATAAAACGGCAGTTGAAATATAATGCTTTTGGCTTGTTGATAAAGAGACTTTGCACAAGCCTGTATGTTTGCATAAGTGATACATGAGATAAGGTTAACGTATGTTAGAAATTGCATCTATTCCTTTTTCAAAAAATTATATAAATCTTCCCCGTAATTGTATAACGTGTGCAGGCCGGGCCGAAGTAATTTTACATCATCAAAATTTTTTATAATCAATTAAATACAACAAAAATGAAAACTAACTTCAAAAATGTTAACTGTGATAGCGCAAACTGTAATTGTAGCACCTGTACTTGTGGTAGTGACTGCAACGGTATAGGTTGTACTTGTGGCTGTGCATAAATATAGAAAGAAACCGGAGAAGCAAGAGACTCTCCGGTTTATATAAATCGCAGATTTAAACCAAACTAACTTATTCTTATGTCCCTCTACACTCTATCAGCATCAAACAAACTTCCTGAAGTAAAAATACCAACAGGGCTGACTGTTGAAGAAAATACAAATCCCTTATTCCTGTCAGATCTTTGTGATATTACTATTGAAGAAGCACACAATCGTTTGGCTAATAATAATCTTGCTTTTGTTGCATACATAAATGACGAACCTGCAGCTTTCGGCTGGATAGCGTTAGGCAAAGCAAAAATTGGAGAGCTAAATCATGAATTTGCAATGCCTCAGAATTACGGGTACTTGTGGAACTTTAGAACATTAGTTGCGTACAGAGGTTTGGGCATTTATCCTGCTTTGCTGCAATACATAATAAAATATCATAAGCCGCAAACTTCTCACTTTTGGATAATCCATGCGCCTGAAAACAAATCTTCTTTAAGAGGTATAATCAAGGCTGGCTTTACCTATGTTGGCAATTTATACCTGGGCAAAACGATGCAACCGGAATTGAAACTTGATGAACAGTCTAAATTCGATGAGGAAGCGTTGAAAGCAATGGGATTCTACAAATCAGATGACGAAGCTTCTTCATGCTGGAATTGCAGCAGTCCATACCTCAAGAAACGTATAATGGAATGCTGTTGCAGCAACCAGGCAGAAGAATGTAAAAATTACAACTTGCCGGCATTTATTTAAAAATAGCCGATAAGAGATATACAGTTGAACGGAGCGTCGCAAGTAAAGCTCAATTAGCCAACTAATGTTTGCTTCCAAAATTCTGCAAACAAATCATACAGAAAGGATGTTGTAGATTGTTATAACCGCTCATACTATATATTACAACCGTGCTACAGAAATTAAACCGTTTATAAAAATTGAAACAAAAGCGGCAGTTGTAAGAACGGGTTTAAGTTACTTTTGCAAGGATTGCCTCTTAAGGAAAGAACATCTATACTTCTTCAACTGCCCATCTCTACTATTACAAATTCTAAAACAAATAAAGTGCGTATAATATTTTTAATAATTGCATTCCTGTTTTTTGCTTTTCCCATCATCCTTCATGCGCAGGAAAAGTTTACAATCAGTGGTACCATTACGTCTGCAAAAACAGGCGAAACTCTTATAGGAGCTTCAGTACGAGTCAAGAATACAACGACCGGAACGACAAGCAATGAATATGGCTTTTACTCTCTTACCGTTGCAAAAGGATACCCTACCCTTGAAATTAGCGCAGTTGGTCAACAACCAAAAGAACAGTCATTAGAGCTAAACAAAAACATAGTACTGAATGTGTCTCTTAGGGAAGAAACCAAAGAACTGGAAACAGTAGTTGTAAGAAGCACAGGAAGGCGCAGCATTACCAGCCCACAAATGGGCATGGATAAGTTAACAATAGCCGAAACAAAGAACATCCCCATGCTTTTGGGAGAAAGAGATCTATTAAAAACAATACAACTTTTGCCGGGCATAAAATCGGCAGGCGAAGGCAGCAGCGGCTTTTATGTACGTGGCGGAGCTGCAGACCAAAATCTTATTTTGCTAGACGAGGCTACTGTTTACAACGCCTCCCACCTGCTCGGTTTTTTCTCTACATTTAATTCTGACGCTATTAAAGATATTACCGTTTACAAAGGTGGTATGCCCGCTCAATACGGGGGCAGGTTGTCTTCGGTGCTTGACATAAAAATGAATGAAGGCAACAACCAGGACTATGATGTAAGCGGCGGTGTTGGTTTAATATCCACCAAGCTGAATGTGGAAGGACCTATTCAAAAAAATAAATCGTCTTTTTTAGTTTCGGGCAGAAGAACTTATGTGGACATGTTTTTGAAACTATCGAATGATTCTACTATCAATAAAAACCAGCTATATTTTTACGACCTTAATGCCAAACTTAACTACCACTTAGGTAAAAAAGACCGCTTATATCTTTCGGGTTATTTTGGAAGAGATAAATTGGGTGTTGGCGAAACATTTGCGCTTTTATGGGGCAACGGTACTGGCACTCTAAGATGGAATCACATCTTCAGCAGTAAATTGTTCTCAAATACGTCATTCATATATAGCAATTACGATTATAAAATCTCTATTCGCAGCGGCAGCAACGACTTCGATATTTTCTCACAAATAAGAGACGTTAATCTAAAGCATGAGTTTCAATGGTATGCAGGCACGCGAAACACGCTTCGTTTTGGTTTCAACTCTATTCATCATACCATACGACCGGGCGAAATAACTTCGTCGTCTACATCTAATATCAATGCCTCAAACCGCCAGAGAAGGTATTCCTGGGAGAACGCCTTGTATGCCTCCAATACCTTTAAAGCATCTGAAAGAGTAAACCTGACTTACGGCGCACGCCTTACTGCCTTTAGTGTGTTGGGTAAAGGAGATTATTATGCTTTTGATACAGCCGGAAATGTTACAGACACTTTCAGCTATAAAAGCGGCCAGATTGTTAAGACCTACCTAAACCTTGAACCACGGGTTGCTATCAGTTATGTGTTCCATCCAACGGTATCTATAAAAGCTTCTTATGTTCGCAATGTTCAAAATCTTCACCTGGTATCTAACTCCACTACTGGTTCCCCTACCGATAAATGGTTGTCCAGCACCAATGTTATAAAGCCCGAAATCTCTGACCAGGTTTCGTTAGGATGGTACAAAAATCTGTCAAATAATAAATACGAGTTAACGATTGAGGGGTATTACAAAACCATGCAAAACCAGGTTGACTATCGTACAGGTGCCAATATTTATATTAATAGCGATGCAATAGAGTCGCAACTATTATTTGGTAAAGGAAGAGCTTATGGTATAGAATGGTTGCTGCGCAAACAAACAGGTAGATTGACGGGTTGGCTCAGCTACACCCTTTCAAAAACAGAGCGTAAGATTGACGGCATAAACAATAACGACTGGTACAATGCAAGGCAAGACCGCACTCACGATGTAGCTGTTGTTGGTATATATCAATTGGATAAAAAATGGACTCTTTCTGCCAACTGGATATTTTATACCGGTGATGCTGTTACCTTTCCCGCAGGTAAATACAGGGTTGATAACCAGGTTATTTTTTATTATACCGAACGTAATGGCTATCGCATGCCAAACTATCATCGGCTCGACCTCGGGGCCACCTTGCAACTTAAAAAGAAAAAGAAATACTCTTCAGAACTCGCCTTTAGTTTATACAATGCTTATGGCCGCGAAAATGCTTATACCATTTCGTTTCGAGAAAGCAAAGATGACCCGCAAAAAACAGAAGCAGTTCGCACAGCGCTGTTCAAGTACATTCCTTCTGTTTCATTCAACTTTAAATTTTAATCTATATGCAAACGCTATATAAAAAATATATTTCTTCTTTATTGCGCCAACTGAAGCGCTTTCTTCAGCTTCTGTTGTGTCACTCAATTGTACCGCAACAATTCTATTCGGTAAAAAGCGGCAGCAAATCTTTATTAAGCCACAGTATTCTATCATTCAGCTTAATACTATCGGCCATGTACTTTACCTCGTGCGAAAAGGTTATAAATGTTAACCTTAACGAAGCTGAGAAAAAATATGTTGTCGAAGCAGTGTTGACCGATCAGCCTAACTCTTGCAAAGTATTAGTTACGCAAACAAAAAATTTCAGCGACAATAATACGTTTAACGGAGTAAGTGGCGCACAGGTAACTATTACAGACAACAACGCGACTTCTGTAACGCTGATTGAAAGCAGCCCCGGTGTGTATCAAACAAGTACGCTTACAGGTGTTACAGGGCATACCTATAACCTCACTGTTAATGTAGCAGGGCAAACATTTACGGCTATCTCAACCATGCCCGCTCTGGTTCCATTTGATAGCTTATATATAACCCAAAGAACCTTTTTTGGTGAAACAAACAAATTTGCTACAGTGTCGTTCAAAGACGCTGAAGGCATAGGTAATGCTTATCGTTGCATACAATATGTAAATGGTGTAAAGGAAAAAACAATTTTTGTAAGAGATGACAGTTATAGTGATGGAAGACAAATAGAAAGCACGCTCTACTTCTTTAATGACGATGACAAAAAGAAATTAAAAACTGGTGACAACGTAAGGATAGAAATGTTAACTATTGATTATCCTGTTTACAAATATTGGTACAGTCTCGACCAAAGTTCAACCGGCGAAAACCAAAGTGCAACCCCTGGAAATCCATTAACTAACATTAAAGGCGGTGCGCTAGGATACTTTAGTGCGCAAACGATTCAAAGCAAAACTGTAGTGGTTAAATAAGGGAGGGTAGTTCCGGAGGTCTGTTCTTTGGCCGTCTAAGAAGTTCTGTTGCAGTTGTAATTTGTATATCGTTGTAAGTAAATTTGTTGGATGTTTAAAGGCCACAGTTTTCCTAAAGAAGTTATTCTACAAGCGATATATTTTAAATTAAGATTCAGTTTAAGTTATCGGGATTTGGAAGAGTTATTATCTATAAGAGGTGTAAGGGTAGAATCATGCTACAATCAAAGATGGGTATATAAGTTTACTCCATTAATTGAAGCTGGATTAAAGAAAAGAAGAAAATTAGTTGGTAATAGCTGGCGGATGGATGAAACTTATATTAAGGTGAAAGGAGAGTGGATGTACTTGTATTAAGAGCTGTTGATAAGGAATGAAAGACAGTTGATTTTCTATTAACCAGGAGGAGAAGTAAACTGGCAGCACATAAATTTCTACTGAAAGCTATTAGTAATAATGGCTGTCCCAAAGTGGTTAATATTGATAAGAGTGGAGCTAATAAGGAGGCTATCAGAACTTATAATAACAGGTCCTTAAAGAAGATAAGGATAAGACAGTGTAAGTATTTAAATAATGGGGTAGAAGGGGATCATAGATTTATAAAGTGGAGAATTCAGAATATGCTTGGTTTTAAGAGTTTTGAATCAGCATCAAAGACCTTAGTAGGAATAGAAATAGTAAGGATGATTAAAAAGGAACAAGTTACTTTTTCTAGGTGCACTTATTTCAAAACATTTTGTTCTATGGCGGCATAATTATCGGGGAAAATGATAATACATACTTTTATTTCGACAGACGCGACAAAGCCCCTTTTATTTCGATAGACGCGACAAAGCCATATTCCTCATGCTTCTCGACAACACACTCTAAAAGCATTTCGGTATTCAACTTTCCCGCTCCTTCCTTCATTTCAGCCAAGGCCGCTTCCGTTCGCTGAGTCCACCCCACTGTCTCCGTTATGGCATTATCATGCCATAACGGAGACTTGCCCTTTGCTCATTCAACCGGAAACTGCATTCAGTCATTCGCTTCAAAGTACAATACGAGGACAAAACAAAACAGACAAACTGAACACGAACTTTATAAAAAGTGTTTCTTCAAGAATTAAGTGTTATATTTCCCATTCTTCAGAACAACTCACTTTTTAAGGTGGGATTGCTGCATTGCACTTACTTGGACTGTCTGACCCGTTTTCTTAAGCCGAGATCCATCCTCCGTCTACGGAAATACAAGCTCCGGTCGTATAACTTGACGCAGGACTGGCCAGATAAAGGGCAATGCCAGCTATTTCGTACAACTCACCCCAGCGACCGACAGGAATTTTAGAAATAAAAGCTTTATACTTTTCAGGATCATTCGTAAGTGGGAGGTTTAAATCGGTAGCAAACGGACCGGGTAAGATTGCATTTACATTAATATTTTCCTTTGCAACTTCCATTGCAAGCGAACGGGTTAGCTGTAAGATTGCTCCCTTGCTTGTGGCGTAAGCAGTGCGGTCTGGTATAGCTGTGACAGAAAGCATTGAACCCATGTTGATAATGCGACCGTACCCATTTTTCTTCATTACTGGAACTACTTCACGGCATGCTAACCATGAACCTGTAACATTAATCTGTTGTACCTGGTTGAAATCGTTGAGCGACAAATCTTCTATACTGCCCCTGATATTGATACCTGCAGAATTAATTAAAATATCTATTTTCCCAAACCGCTTTACGGTTTGTTGAACAGTTTGTTTTACACTTTCCTCTGACGTAACATCGCAGACAGCACTCATGCATTCAACGCCATAGGACTGTCGAATTGCTTGTTCAGCTTCTCCGTTTTCTTTCTCGGAACGAGCAGCAATACAAATATTTGCACCTGCCTCAGCCAACGCTTTTGCCATAGTTAATCCAAGTCCACGATTGCCGCCTATTATTAATGCTACATGTCCATTCAGCCTAAATAAATTCAAAACACTTTTTTCCACAACTTATTTTTTAATGTTAAGTAATGATGCAACCTAGTACCCTCCGTAAAGTTCAATAGAGAACCACCAGTCAACGTGAGTGCCAGCAAGATTGATGGGATAGCCGCAGCTATTTTTAATAAAAATTATCTGCCCACCTTTCTTAATGTTTACGAAGATGGGTAATTTACGATGATTGTTGTGATACACGG
This sequence comes from Segetibacter koreensis DSM 18137, assembly GCF_000374045.1. Taxonomy (GTDB): domain Bacteria; phylum Bacteroidota; class Bacteroidia; order Chitinophagales; family Chitinophagaceae; genus Segetibacter; species Segetibacter koreensis. The sequence continues at coordinate 34,326 of NZ_KB893326.1, forward strand.
AAAAATATCGCCGGTTTAATTAAAAGAATAGTGGCGGCCAAACACATTCCTCTGGGCTGCTGTACTTGTGATAGCCAAGGGTATAATACTTGCCAATTACAGCATCATGTGGCATATGAAATGCAATTAAAATCACGAATAGTCGCTAAGTATAGCATTCCTTTATTCATACATTTGCAGTCGATAATCGTGAAACTTCCCATTCACTGCAACACATGCCTACGCAGTTGGGAAAATATAAAATGATTTTTAAAGACGAAAATAGATGACGAAAATGCGAATATTTTTTACGGGAGGATCGGGAAAAGCAGGAAAGCACGTAATACCTTACCTTCTCGACCAAGGACATAGAGTAATGAATGTAGATCTCACGCCTTTGAATTACCCAGGGGTCGATAATCTAATGGCTGATATTACCGATTCCGGACAAGAGTTTAATGCAATGAGTTCGTATGCCGGGTTAGATGAGTTAGAAACAGGTAGTGGCGTACCACGATTCGATGCTGTAGTACATTTTGCTGCTGTGCCGAGGATCTTAATCAAACCTGATAATGAAACGTTTCGTGTAAACACCATAGGCACATACAATGTAATTGAAGCGGCTGTTAAGCTGGGAATTAAAAAGATTATTATTGCCTCGTCGGAAACCACCTACGGTATTTGTTTTTCAGACGGCAAAACGGACCCTCACGTCCTTCCCCTCGAGGAAGACTATGACGTTGATCCCATGGATTCGTATGGCCTGTCGAAGGTTGTGAATGAGAAAACGGCCCGCAGCTTCCAGCGTCGATCGGGCTACGATATTTATGCGCTTCGCATCGGCAATGTAATTGAGCCCCACGAATACGCCGAACTTTTTCCGGGTTATTTCAAAAACCCTGAAGTGCGTCGTAGAAATGCGTTCTGTTATATTGATGCCCGTGACCTGGGGCAGATCGTGGATTTATGTCTGAAAAAAGATGGCCTTGGTTTTCAGATTTTCAATGCCGGAAATGACCACAATGGTGCAATTATTCCATCTAAGGAATTAGCTAAAAAGTTTTTTCCCGGAGTCCCTATAACACGTGAATTGGAGGATCATGAAGCATTGTTTTCTAATCGCAAAATCCGCGAAGTTTTGGGGTTCAAAGAACAACATAATTGGCAGAAGTACGTCAAAACGGAGCAAGGGCAAGTTTAGCAAACGTGATAAAAAGTAAACTAAATTGCTCACGTGGAGTATTTAATGCCATTAAAAGCTAACCTTGAGTTTATGAACGAGCAATCGCCCCCTATTAATCCTGTTGGCCGCATACTTACTGCAAGCCTTATAGGAACTACTATTGAATTCTTTGATTTTTATATATACGCTACCGCTGCTGTACTCGTTTTTCCGAAGCTTTTCTTTCCTACTGCCGATGCAACCTCATCAACACTGCAATCTCTGGCGACGTTTGCGCTTGCCTTTTTTGCGAGGCCGTTAGGAGCAGCGATATTTGGACATTTCGGCGACCGTAAGGGCCGGAAAGCAACCCTGGTAGCAGCATTAATGACAATGGGACCGTCAACTGTTGCCATCGGGCTTTTGCCTGGTTATAATTCAATTGGTATTGCCGCTCCCATATTGTTGGCGCTATTTAGATTTGGACAAGGACTTGGGCTTGGTGGAGAATGGGGTGGCGCAGTGCTGCTGGCAACGGAAAATGCGCCTGCACATAAGAAGGCGTGGTATGGTATGTTTCCTCAACTTGGAGCTCCAATCGGATTTCTTTTGTCTACCGGAATATTCTTCACCTTAAGCAAAGTTCTGAGTGATGCAGATTTTCTTTCGTACGGTTGGAGAATACCGTTTATTGCGAGCGCTGTATTAGTATGGCTGGGCTTATTTGTCCGTCTTAAAATTACCGAAACACCCGAATTTTTAAAGGTTATCAATACGAAAACTCGGGTCAAAGTACCGGTTGTAGAAGTCTTTTCGAGAAACACAAAGGCCATTTCACTTGGTACATTGGCAACCGTTACAACCTTTTTGTTGTTTTACCTGATGACTGTATTTACGCTAAGTTGGGGAACTAATACATTGCATTATTCAAAAGCTAATTTCTTAATAATGCAAATGATCTCGATGCTATTCTTTGCTATCGGGATACCACTATCGGCATATATTGCTGACCTGCAAGGTCATAACAAAATGCTCCTCATTGCAACGATCGCTATTATATTTTTCGGCCTTGCTTTTGCTCCATTATTTACAACTGGTAGCCTCGTAATTACTGCCACATTTTTATCGTTGGGAATGTTTTTGATGGGCTTAACTTATGGACCTATCGGCACTGCTTTAGCTGAGATATTTCCACCATCTGTTCGTTATACCGGCGCATCGTTAGCCTTTACATTGGCAGGCATTTTAGGTGCCTCGCTTACACCATATCTTGCTACAATGCTTGCCACAAAATATGGTCTTCCATATGTCGGGTACTTTCTTGCGTTGACTGCTATTATTACCTTATTTGCATTGCTCGGTGCACGGCCGCTTATGAAATCTTCTGCCAAATGAAACTCGTAATACTCTATTAACGGAAAATATTAATCTGGTTCCATGAGCTGTTCGTACTTGCCACTGTTATGAGATGAAAAAGAACCGCGTCTTTCTGAAGTAGACTGAAAATTAGAAGCAGTTTGGGATCATTCTACTGGCAACTGCATTTATTCATTTACTATAAAAGTCTAATACCAGCACATGTATCTTCGGCGTCAACCTCTTTACTTTGCTTATTTCCTGTTATAAAAACTCCTCCACCTTTTTATAGACCATCAGCGTTGTAATATGGTCATAGCGCTCCTCTTCCGATCTACTTTATCATTTATGAGTGGCTGAGACTGTGACAAAATCATAATTGTTTCTTCCTGCCACCAATGTTGGGCAAAAAGCCTGTGAGCAGGCCAATTAATGGTAAGAATGAACAAACTTTAAAAACATTTTGAATACTTGTATGATCTGCAAGCATGCCCAGTAAAGCAGAACCTAATCCGCCCATTCCAAAAGCAAATCCAAAGAATAGCCCGGCTACAGTACCAACTTTACCCGGAATCAGTTCCTGCGCATATACAAGAATGGCAGAAAAGGCAGATGCAAGAATAAAACCAATAAAGACAGTTAAGACGCTCGTCCAAAATAACGAAACATAGGGTAATAATATCGTAAAAGGAGCCGCCCCTAAAATCGAAAACCAAATGATATACTTGCGCCCAAAGCGATCGCCGAGCGGACCTCCCAACAATGTTCCGGCTGCAACAGAAAATAAAAACACAAAAAGGTACACCTGGGAATTTTGTACCGAGATATGAAACTTATCTAATAAGTAAAAAGTATAATAGTTTGTGATGCATGACAGGTAAAAGTATTTTGAAAAAATCAGCACAAGCAAAATAATGACCGCTCCGGTAACCCGTCCTTTAGACAATCCTACGGTAGCGGCCCCGTTGCGCGAACGCTTCCCTTTAATACGATACATATTCCGGCTATACCATTTACCAACGGCGATCAGCAGGCCTATTGCAAGCAAAGCCAGCAGAGAGAACCATAAAATAGAAATTTGACCGTAGGGAATAATGATGGCAGCGGCCAGTAACGGACCTATTGCGCTGCCTGCATTCCCACCAACCTGGAAGATNGATTGTGCAAGTCCTCTACGCCCTCCGCTTGCCATAAAAGCTACCTTGCTTGCTTCCGGATGAAACACTGAAGATCCCAATCCGATCAAGGCAACAGATAGCAANAAGACCAGATAGCTATGGTTCAATGCCAAAACAATTAAACCTGTCAACGTCAGTGACATGCCGATCGAAAGCGAAAACGGCTGCGGTTTTCTATCGGTATAAAATCCTATAAAAGGCTGCAGCAACGAAGCGGCAAGCTGAAAGGTTAGCGTTATTAATCCAATCTGTGAAAAACTTAACGCATAAGTTTCTTTTACCAAAGGGTAAATAGATGGGATTAAAGATTGTAAAGTATCGTTTAATAAATGCGAAAGGCTAATGGTTAACAGAATGGGCATTACTGTTTTATCTGCCACTTCTTTTGACGCTTCTATTGTTTCTGCTACAGCAATATTTTTCATTTCGTTTTATTGCCGGCAAAGTTATGAAGAAGTGCAGGAGGGGCAATCGGTGGTGTATCAGATAAAACAATATCATGTGAGCCATCTTCAGGAGGCACTACGTATTCTACTTTTGACAAGGATACATTTAACGAACCCAGTTCTCGTGTCAGTTTGCGAACAAGACTTATCACCTTAGATAATATTACCCATTTTATGCCGCTGATGAATTTGCTAGTTTGTCCCATGTTCCCCGAAAAGCAATTACGGTAGGTATAGGCACCATACTAAAGGCGATATGGGGGGAGAGCAGTAGTTTCTATAAATACCAAGTAGCGAAGAAGTAACGAAAGGACAGTGAATCATGCGCCTAACTCTCCTATTTATGAAGATGCCTGCACTGCAACAAATATTGTCATAACTAATATCCAAAAGGAGAGTAATTTTATGATCTTAGAAAGATTTTGGCACACTTTTCTTGTGACCTTTTTAAAATTGGGACTTACATTTGCACTTCCAAAAAGTGTATAATAAATAAAAGACAAGAATGGGAATTTTTACAAAGCTCCACTTACTTTTAGTTACCATTGTTGTTGCCGCCCAAATATCGTTTGGGAAAGAAATTAATACATCCCTACCGCCCGTATTTAACCTGTCTTTAAATAACCAAACGTCCGCCTACTCTAATATCCTTACAAATGTTGTTGATGATAATCCAATCATAAATCCTTCAACTTTAGAAAAAATTGTATATGCTAAAAAATCAGTACATTTTAAGCAGACACTGACGAAATACAAGAAGAAGTATAGGAACACAACAGTTTTTCCTGGTCTGAAAATACCTATTAAATATCTTGATGAAGTTTCCATTTTCATCAATTCGATCATCACCTACAGCAGACCTCATTTTCTTACCCACTTACATCATTTTCTCTTTCGGTTAACTCCTTTTTGAGCTGTTTCATTTTTTTATTGTAACAACAGTTTTTTTAATAACCATTCATTTGTTATTAAAGACAATTGTTTTGTAGCTGTATAAATGATTGTTTAAGTGCACTCATTTGCAGCATCATTAAATTTTTAAAGCAGTTTAAAAACTATTGAACCATGAGAAATAATTGGATAGGCGTTATCCTTATTGCAACTTTTATTGCCGGATGCGCAGGTAAAGAAGAGAAAAAAGAAACAACAGAAGTTGTTGAAGTTCCGGTAATACAACTGCAATATTCAGATACTTCCCTTCAGCAGAATTATGTAGCAGACATACAGGCAATAAAGAATGTTGAAATACGCGCAAGAGTGAATGGCTTCATAGAAAAAATATATGTTGATGAAGGGCGACCTGTACGAAAGGGTCAACTATTGTTTCAACTTTCGAATAAGGAGTTTATTAATGACCTGAATAAGGCTAAAGCGAATATGCAAAGTGCAAAAGCGGCTGCAAGAATTGCAGAGCTTGAGATGGAAAGAGTAAAAGTACTGGTAGATAAAAAAGTTATCGTAAAGTCAGAGCTTGACCTTGCAGAAGCAAGGGTTGCTGATGCAATTGCGAAGGTGGCAGAAGCACAAACAGCTATTGCAGATGCTGAAACTAAGATAAGTTATTTGTCTGTTCGTTCTCCATTTAGTGGGGTAATCGACAGGATACCGATGAAGATGGGAAGTGTCGTGGATGATGGAAACTTACTTACCACCATTTCTGATAACGGAGAAATGTATGCCTACTTTAATGTATCTGAAAATGAATACCTGCAACACCAAAAAACGGCAGGCGGTAAACTTAGCGAAAACGAGGCAGCGGCGCTTATTTTGTCTGATGGCACCAGTTATCCATTTAAAGGTAAGATAGAAACGCAGGAAGCAGAGTTTTCTGAAAATACTGGCTCCATTGCCTTCAGAGCAAAATTTCCTAATCCAAAAAACATGTTGAAGCACGGGTCGTCGGGTAAAATACAACTGGTAAGTAACCTTGAAGACAAGTTGCTTGTTCCTCAAAAGTCAGTGCTCGAAATACAGGACAAGAGCTTTGTTTTTGTATTGGGAGAAAATAATAAAGTAAAGATGCAAAGTTTTACCCCTCAACTACGGATTTCCGAATACTATGTGGTGCAGTCAGGTTTAAATGCAGGTGACAAAATTGTGTATGAAGGCGTGCAAAACATACGTGATGGAGCAGAAATAAAACCACGAATTCAAAGTACAGGTTTAGTAGTAGTAAAATAGATACAACGTAGATTAAAAAAAAGGAGTATTCGCTTAAAAAAAGCTGAATCGAGAAGTTATAAGTACAAGTGAGTGACACAACGATGTTGAACTCTGATGTGCCGTTGATTACCAAAATAACTAAATAGATACTTCTCTGCTATAAAAGAATCAAAATCTTATAATACAGATGCAATGGTAGCTTGTTAAGAGCCTTACCTGCATTACCAATATTAACCAGATGATAGAAATGTTTATCCGGAGACCGGTGTTGTCTCTGGTGATATCGCTTATAATCACACTGCTAGGTGTGCTTGCATTATTCAAACTGCCTATAACGCAATTTCCGGATATCGTGCCGCCCTCTGTGGTAGTAACAGCAAGTTATAACGGTGCTAATGCTGAAGTGTGTGCAAAAGCCGTAGCGACACCGCTTGAAAGAGCAATCAATGGAGTGCCGGGCATGACGTATATGAACTCTGTAAGCAGCAACAATGGCGTTACATTGATACAGGTGTTTTTTAATGTTGGCACTGACCCTGACCGGGCAGCAGTAAACGTGCAAAATCGTGTAACTACTGTGCTCGACGAATTGCCTGAAGAGGTGATTAAAGCGGGCGTTACAACGGAAAAAGAGGTAAACAGCATGCTGCTTTACCTGAACGTGTTGAGCAAGGACAAGGACATGAACGAAGAGTTCATTTACAATTTTGCTGATATAAATGTTTTGCAGGAATTAAAACGTATTGATGGTGTAGGCTTTGTTGACATCATGGGTGCAAGAGATTACTCTATGCGTGTATGGCTAAAGCCTGACAAAATGCTTACATATAACATTTCCAGTGAAGAAGTGATAGCTGCGCTGAGGAGACAGAATATAGAAGCTGCCCCCGGAGTTGCTGGTGAAAACTCAGGAAAAGATACCCAGGTGAAGCAGTATGTCTTAAAATACACCGGCAAATTCAATACCCCTGAAGACTATAAAAAAGTAGTACTGAAAGCGGAAGAAGATGGCGGGTTGGTTCGGTTAAAAGACATAGCAGATATTGAATTTGGAACGGTTAGTTACGACATGGTATCTAAAACGGATGGAAGACCGTCCGCATCGATTATGATAAAGCAGCGTCCTGGTTCAAATGCAAGGGATGTTATCAATAATATCAAAGCAAAAATGGCTGAGCTAAAGGAAACAACCTTTCCTCCCGGGATGGAATACAATTATGCTTATGACGTATCAAGGTTTTTGGATGCAAGTATTCATGAAGTACTACGCACGCTGCTGGAAGCTTTTGTACTGGTATTTATAGTAGTGTTCATCTTTTTGCAGGATTTTAAATCGACCCTCATACCTGCGCTTGCCGTGCCTGTTGCCTTAATTGGTACGCTTGCATTTCTGCAAATATTTGGTTTCTCTATCAACATACTTACCCTCTTTGCCCTTGTGCTTGCTATCGGTATTGTCGTAGATAATGCAATAGTGGTTGTAGAAGCCGTCCACGTAAAAATGATGCACGACGACATGAATGCAACAGAAGCAACTGTTGCTGCAATGAAAGAAATCAGCGGTGCAATTGTGGCAATCACACTGGTAATGTCGGCAGTGTTTGTTCCGGTTGCCTTTCTTTCGGGCCCGGTTGGTGTATTCTATCGGCAGTTCTCACTTACATTGGCAATATCTATTGTTATTTCGGGTATAAATGCACTAACCCTTACTCCTGCACTTTGCGCTTTAATGCTTACACATTCTCATGGTAAGAAGAAAAAGAATTTGCTCGATAAATTCTTCAACGTATTCAACAAAGGCTATAACGCAACCGAAAGAAAGTTCGGAACACTGGTAAGCAGGCTTGCAGTGAGAAAGCCAGTCACCATTGTTTTACTACTATTCTTCTTCCTGGCCACATGGGGCGCTAGTGCCATCCTGCCGTCCGGTTTTATACCTACAGAAGACCAAGGGATGATCTATGTAAATGTAACTACGCCGGCAGGTTCAACAGTTGAACGTACAGAAAAAGTGTTGGACGATATTGAGGTAGCAACGAAGAAATTTAAGTCTGTCGAAAACGTCAGTACTTTGGCTGGTTATAGTTTGATGAGTGACATTAGCGGCGCTTCTTATGGTATGGCGATGATAAATCTTTCTTCGTGGGAAGAACGTAATTCCTCCGTTTCTCAACTGATAGAAGAGTTGAAACAAAAAACCAAACACATCAGCGATGCCTCTATCGAATTTTTTGCTCCGCCTACTGTTCCGGGTTTTGGTAATGCCAGCGGTTTCGAGCTAAGATTGCTTGATAAGAACCGTGGCGGAGATTTAAACAAGACCGCAGAGGTAACTCAAAAGTTTATTGAAGGATTAAGGGCTCATAAAATGATTTCAGGTGCCTTCACCAGTTTCGATCCAAACTTTCCGCAATACATGATACACGTTGACCAGGATATGGCGGCGCAAAAAGGTGTGAGCGTTGATAACGCAATGAGCACATTGCAAACACTGGTAGGAAGTTATTATGCTACAAACTTTATCCGGTTTGGACAGATGTATAAGGTGATGTTGCAGGCCTATCCGCAATACAGAAGCAAGCCGGAAGATATTTTGCACCTGCATGTAAAGAACGATAAAGGTTTAATGGTGCCGTACTCCACTTTTATAAAAATGGAGAGAGTTTTTGGTCCCGAACAGATCAGCCGTTACAACATGTACACGTCTGCTATGATTAATGGTGACGCCGGAGAAGGATACAGCAGCAGCGATGCCATAGCGGCAGTAGAAGAAACGGCTGCTAAAATTTTGCCGAAAGGTTATACCATAGAATGGTCAGGCATGACGAGGGAGCAGATCTTATCAGGAAACCAGGCGGTGTTTATTTTCATCATTTGCCTGGTATTTGTGTACCTGTTATTAGCTGCACAATACGAAAGCTTCCTGCTGCCGTTGCCCGTAATACTTTCGTTGCCGACCGGCATTTTTGGTGCATTTCTGACGCTGAAAATCGCCGGTTTAGAAAACAATATTTACGCACAGGTTGCCCTGGTAATGCTAATAGGCCTTTTAGGTAAAAATGCCATCCTGATAGTGGAGTTCGCTGAGCTTCGACGCAAACAGGGTTATACGGTGTTAGCTGCTGCAAAAGAAGGCGCTGTCTCTCGGCTACGTCCTATTTTGATGACCTCTTTTGCCTTTATCGCAGGTCTTATTCCTCTGTGTATCGCTTCAGGTGCAGGTGCGTTAGGTAACCGTTCTATCGGCACTGCCGCTGCCGGTGGTATGTTGTTCGGAACCGTTTTTGGCGTTCTGCTCATTCCCGGCCTGTATGCCATTTTTGCTTCGATTGGTCAAAAGAAAAAGCGCAAAAATGAGTCTCCGCAGATTGCCCTCGATGGGCACCAGGTTACACATAAACCTTCTTTAGTCAATTAAACACACTGATAAAAAATAAAGAAAACCTTTTTGGTACCGGCAGCAGAAAGTCTATTGAACATCCTTGCGTCGCACACTTGTACTGCAACAAAAAATTAGCAGGTTCGACTCGTCTTTGAAGAGCCTCTTTAGGAGTTTAGGCAATAAGTGAGGACTTCTGGTGCGAACATTCGAAAAGAACATTTAATTAACGAATTTAAACACCCCTCCCGGGGTATGGGAGTAAATAAACGATGATCAGATATATCAGATCCTATTTAATAATAGCAGCATTTTCTATAACAGGCTGTGCCACTGTAAAACAGGCAGAACTTCCGCCGGCAGTGCAAATACCGGCAACCTTTACAGCAAATGCAGACACTACCAGTCCAAAGATTTTGCTAAAAGAATTCTTCACAGATAAAAAGCTTCAACGTTTGATTGATACTGCTTTAGCCAGCAATTTTGATCTTAAGGTTGCGCTGCAGAGAATTGAAATAGCAAGAGCCAATACAAGAATTGCAACTGCGGCGAAGCTTCCATTGGTAAATGCAGTTGTAGGTGCATCAGTAGACAGGTATTCCAAATACAGCATGAACGGGGTGGGTAATTTTGATACAAACAAATCGCCGAATATCGACCATAATCAAACGATTCCTGATCCGACACCTGATTTCTTTTTGGGTTTCAGGAGTTCGTGGGAAGCCGATATTTGGGGTAAGCTTAAAGACAGAAAAAAAGCCGCATATACGAGGTATCTGGCCAGCGAGAAAGGAAGACAATGGCTCACAACTCAAATTGTATCTGAAGTTGCAAGCCTGTACTACGAGTTGATGGCGCTGGACTACCAGTTACAGATCATTCAACGAAACATTGAACTGCAAAAAAGAGGACTTGAAGTTGTTGAAGCGCAAATGGCTGGCGGGCGTGCAACGGCTCTTGCAGTAAGGCAGTTTAAAGCACAGGTACTGCACACACAGGGCGCCGAAGTAGTAATACGACAATCAAGAATAAGAACAGAAAACGAACTAAATAGCCTGCTTGGCCGTTTTCCAAAAACTATAGACAGAGACACATCAATCATTGCAAAAGCAGTTCCGCAAAAAATACAGGCAGGCATTCCAACCGAAGTATTATTAAGAAGGCCGGACATACAACAGGCAGAACTGGAGTTAATAGCAGCAAAGGCAGATATAAGTGCAGCAAGAAAAGCACTTCTACCATCTTTAAATATCAATCCTTACATCGGTCTAAACGCTTTCAAAGCTCCGCTATTGTTTTCAGCCACATCAGTTGCTGCAGGAGTTGCCGGTTCGCTTGCCGGACCAATTTTAAATCGCAAAGCTATAATCAGCGGAGTTGATATTGCCAACGCTGAACAGGCAAATGCTTTTTACAATTATCAAAAAAACATAGTACAAGGCTTCCAGGAAGTAGTAACACAGTTACAGGCAATAGATCATCTTACCACTGCGTATCATTTAAAAGTGGAAGAAGTTAAAACTTTAACCGAAGGTGTATCGACTGCTAATGACCTTTATCTCGCAGGTTACGCCAGTTATCTTGAAGTTATCATAGCACAAGGCAGCGTACTTCAGGCAGAAATGGAACAAATAGACCTTAAAAAACAAAGTTTCTACGCAACTATTAATCTGTATCGTTCCTTAGGAGGTAACGTTCAATAGATCTGTTATGAATAATTACATGAGTATCTTTAAGCAGCGAACCATCTGTACTAAGCTAAATTTTTAAGGAGGTACTCTCCTAACATTGCGTCAATGCAACGGAAATCGGTCTCCAGTAATTGAAGGACAACACCTCGTTGCAACTTAAGAACTTATGCTCATAGTCATAAAATAGGAGGCTTTTACTTGTCCAGGACACTGGAAGCAAAAGGTTCTGTCATAGCACTAAAAATCCTTAAATCGGAAAAACTACGCAAGACGGGAAAGCTTTTCAATAAACAGGGTTCTGTCGCAGTTGTAATTTGTATATCGTTGTAAGTAGATTTGTTGGACGTTTAAAGGTCACAGTTTTCCTAAAGAAGTTATTCTACAAGCGGTATATTTTAAATTAAGATTCAGTTTAAGTTATCGGGATGTGGAAGAGTTATTGTCTATTAGAGGAATAAGGGTAGATCATGCTACAATACAAAGATGGGTATATAAGTTTACTCCCTTGATTGAAGTTGTATTAAAGAAAAGAAGAAAATTAGTTGGTAATAGCTGGAGGATGGATGAAACTTATATTAAGGTGAAAGGAGAGTGGATGTACTTGTATAGAGCGGTTGATAAGGAAGGAAAGACAGTTGATTTTCTATTAACCAGGAGGAGAAGTAAACTGGCAGCACATAAATTTTTACTGAAAGCTATTAGTAACAATGGCTGTCCCAAAGTGGTTAGTATCGATAAGAGTGGAGCTAATAAGGAAGCGATCAGAACTTATAATAACAGGTCCTTAAAGAAGATACGGATAAGACAGTGTAAGTATTTAAATAATGGGGTGGAAGGGGATCATAGATTTATAAAGTGGAGAATTCAGAATATGCTTGGTTTTAAGAGTTTTGAATCAGCATCAAGGACCTTAGTAGGAATAGAAATAGTAAGGATGATTAAAAAGGAACAAGTTACTTTTCCTAGGTGTACTTATTTCAAAACATTTTGTTCTATGGCGGCATAATTATCAGGGAAAAGGATAATACATACTTTTATTTTTACAGACGCGACAAAGCCATGATGTCTCCTGTAAGCATTAAATGCATTCCAAGTACTGTTTCATCTGAAAATACAAACGGAAATTCCTTTCCTGACCTATAAATGTCTTTTAGAGTTTTCCCTTCCAGAGCTGATGATATTTCTTCTGGAGTGTCTTTAAGTTTTTTGCCATTTACAACTTCCACCTTCACTAATTTTTTACCCGCTAGCTTTTGCTTAAGGTTATACGCAAATACTTCTATATCTGGTATCTCTGGCATTGAAGTAATATTGTGCTCCAAAATACTAATTTTATTTTATTTCAGCAATACAGGAACCTTTTAAAATTGCATACTGCGGGGTAACAATTGAAGTTGCCCCAGTAGTTAATGGACTGGATATGCAATATATTGTTAGCTTACCTACAAGAACGGTTATTATTGAAACAGCATTGAATGAAAAAGAATTTGACTATTGGCAGGAGATACCTGCAGGAAGAACAAAGCTTGCAGAAGAAATTGGGGCAATTATAGAACGAAGAGAAATATAGTTATACACCCACAACTAAATTTTTAAAATATTGCAAAGCTTCTAGCTGTTTTTTCTGAACTTTCTGTGTTTCCAGTGACTGTACAAAAAAATAGGCTTCCGTTAATCCTTTACTTCCNCATTCNTTTATNTTATCATACCATTCTTTAACNCNGGTAAGATCGCCTGNAGGTGTATANCTGATGNANCATTTAGGGATNGTNANACCNAGATGTAAAATCCTTTCAGGAGAGTCATCTATAACTGATCCTACATTTACAGATTTAAGGAACTTCAAGTGGTNTTCATACTCTTCCCCCTCAAACCACTCATGCTGTCTAACTTCTAGAAAGAATTGAATATTTTTGGGAAGTGTTCTCAAATAGTTATAAAGATTTTCTTTTCTTTTGGGCGAAAATTTATTACTTACCTGGAGAATAACGGGTCCTAAATGNTNNCCNAANGCCGAAATNCTATTGANGAACTCCTNTGTCTTGTCCTCTACATGNATGAATGAACTATAATGACTTATCCGCTGGGGTATTTTAGGACAAAAAAGAAAGTCTTGTCCTTCTGCTTTATCAGCCCAGTTTTTTATTTCNTTAGGTGTATATNTTTTGTAATAAGTGGCATTTAATTCTACAGCATTAAAATACTGGGTATAATACTGAAGAAAGTCTTTTTCCTTGCAATTAGAGGGATAAACTTCACCTAGCCACTCTGTTCGTCCCCATGCATCAGCTCCAAAGTAAATTTTCAGTGGTTTATCACCTTGTCGTAGTATCTCATTATTGGTTTTTGGTTCTACTGGGAATACACTTGGCATTAAGCAAAAGTAAGCTAGATGGATTATCAAAATAAGGACCTTTGTTCTACTACTTCATCAGTTCCTAAAGCTGGCAGATTAGACCATTCATATGCATCTTTTTTGCCTTTCCCATCAGGTCTTTCTTTTGTAGTGCGGATGGTATACACAGGACAATAATCCGGGGGTTTGGTGTAAGAAGCTGGAAAGAGAAGTAGTGAAACTATTTTCAAAAAAAAAAGCCGGAATGAAGTTCCTCCACATCTCGTAAAAAATATGTACGGATAGCACCATTATTAATAAAGTATAGTGTCGTAGCAACTTTCTCGAGATGGACCAGTTCTGTATTTTTTTTGTTTTAAAGGCTTGAAACAAGAAAGAATATAATTCCATTCTGATTCAGTGAAAGAGATGTAATTAGCGATAGCTGACTTTAACTGTTGGTACATTTTTAAAGATAATAAATCTTTCCATTTTAATTCACGTGAAAAGAGAAGGACAGCAAATCAAAATCAATGATGTAGTGGAAAAGGTAGAGGGAATGACTAAATGTATGAAGATGTTAACCTTAGCTTTATTTCAATAATATCAGCACACCATAAGACCCAGCATAATGTTATACCAGTTAATAAAATGGCTGTTTTCTAAATTGTTTTATTATTCATTAAAATGTAAGTAATTTAGGTTACTTTACTAGTCAGGATAAAAATGGTAATTAAAGTTTTATAAACAGCCCGGTGAAGATCTTAATGTCGGGTCGTTTTCTGAATGTGACTATTGGTAACGTATAACCTTAGCAATAAGAGCTTTGCTTCATTGACCATTACCCACGGATATAATTACTATAGCAGTCCTGATAACTAACAACAGGAGCATTATTTTTATGGGTAAGTTATGTTTACTGCTGTTTTGGGTTTGCATATTTAAAGCAACTGGACAATCAGGCACCCTTGACTCCACTTTTGGAATTAATGGCATACAAACAACTGCTTTTTTTAGCAATGCAAATACTTTATTCGAGGGAGGAAATGCTGTGCTCACCGACGCTATTGGAAATATCTTTGTTGTAATACGGGTTAATAATGATAACTCAAGACTGGTTAATTATCATAACTCAAGAATTGCCAGGTATCTACCTGACGGAAGGCTCGATTCCTCTTATGGTTATGCAGGCTATTCAAGCGCTGTAGACCTAGATGCTACCAGTGCTGCTTTTCAGGAAGACAAGATCTTAGTGTGCGGAGATGCTGGTAAGTCTCCTTATTATGACTTTGCCCTTGCTCGCTATACGGCTGATGGTACTTTGGACTCTTCCTTCGGAGTAAATGGAAGATTAACTACTGATTTTAATAATTCAGGTGATGGTGCAAATGCAATAACAGTCCAGGGAGAGAAGATATTAATAGCTGGATATACTTATCGGTATTCTAATAATAAAACCAACTTTGCCATTGCCCGATATACTGCCAATGGTGCTTTGGATTCTTCTTTTGGAGTAGATGGTAAAATAGTTACTGATTTTGATAACTCCTATAATCAGGCAAATGCAATAACGCTCCTGGGAGATAAAATCTTAGTGGCTGGATATACTGGTGATTATCCTAATTATGACTTTGCCCTTGCCCGGTATACTGCCGATGGTGTTTTAGATTCTTCTTTTGGAGAGCATGGAAAAGTAACAACTGATTTTAATAACTCTGGTGATTTTGCAAATTCGTTAGCTCTTATGGGAAACAAAATTATATTGGCGGGATATACTGGCTATTCTCCCAATTATGACTTTGCCCTTGCCCGCTATACGGCTAATGGAGTTTTAGATTCTTCCTTTGGAGTAAATGGGAGAGTAACAACTGATTTTAATGACTCCTATGATGAGGC
The DNA here is from genome assembly GCF_000374045.1 of Segetibacter koreensis DSM 18137. Taxonomy (GTDB): domain Bacteria; phylum Bacteroidota; class Bacteroidia; order Chitinophagales; family Chitinophagaceae; genus Segetibacter; species Segetibacter koreensis. The sequence goes on from NZ_KB893326.1 coordinate 49,911, forward strand.
AAATTCAATAACGCTTCAGGGAGACAAGATCATAGTAGCAGGACCTACTTATAACCCTGGTATTGGGAACGATGGCTTTGCCCTTGCCCGGTATACGGCTTATGGTATCCTGGATGCTTCCTTTGGAATGAGTGGAAAAGTAACGACTTATTTTAATAGCTCCTATCAAGGTACAACTGCAATAACACTCCAGGGGGACAAAATCATAATGTGTGGAGACGCTCATAATTCTGTAAATAACAATCAGGATTTTGCCCTTGTACGCTATACTGCCGATGGAGCTTTGGATTCTTCTTTTGGAGATTTTGGAGGGCATGGGTTACTTACAGGTCATTTTCCTACAATCCAAACTTCTTTCACAAGTACTGCTCTTCAGGGTAACAAAATCATAGCCGCAGGGTATGCACTTAACTATTATAACAGTGACTTTGCCCTTGCACGTTATACTACTGCTGGTACTTTTGATTCTTCCTTTGGAGTGAATGGAAAAGTAACCACTGATTTTAATAACTCCAATGATCACGCAAATGCGATAGTGCTCCAGGGAGATAAGATATTAGTGGCAGGAGCCACCGGTGATTATCCCCACGCAGATTTTGCCCTTGCCCGCTATACAACTGATGGTGTTTTAGATTCTTCCTTTGGAGTGAGTGGACTAGTAACAACTAATTTTGAAGTGATAATTGGTTATGGTGGCAATGATGGGGCAAATTCAATCGTGCTGCAGGGCGATAAGATCATAGTGGCCGGCTATGCCAATAACAATACTTATTTTGCCCTTGCCCGCTATACTGCCAATGGTATGTTGGATTCTTCTTTTGGAATAAATGGAATAGTTACAACTGATTTTGATAGTTTCTATAGTTATGCAAATGCAAGTGCAATAGCGTTGCAGGGAGATAAGATCATAGTGGCTGGAAGTGCTCAATTTCAAACTAATAATTTTCATAGTGACTTTGCCCTTGCCCGATATACGGCAGATGGTATTTTGGACTCTTCCTTTGGAGAGCATGGAAGGCAAACAACTTCCTTTAATCACATAACTAATATAGCAACTTCGTTAGTGCTTCAGGGAGATAAAATCATAGTGGCTGGAAGTACTGATGATGCTGGTGTCGATTTTGCAGGCGATTTTAAAAACTTTGCCCTTGTCCGCTATACGGCTGATGGTATATTGGACTCTTCTTTTGGAGAGCATGGGAAAGTGATAACCGATTTTAATAACTCTGATGATGGTGCAAATTCGATTGCGCTGCAGGGAGACAAGATCATAGCGGCTGGGAGTACTGATGTTAGTATTGATTTTCCCGTAATTGCTCGTGACTTTGCCCTTGCCCGATATACAGCTGATGGTATATTGGACTCTTCTTTTGGCATGAACGGAAAAGTAATCACTGATTTTAATGGAGACGCTCTAATAGAAGATATTGCCTTACGTGAAAACAGGTTATATGTAGTGGGTTCTCTCACTATCGATACAATTAATACTTATGGTATAGTAGCAGCGTACCAACTGGATACTCCGGCGCCTACTATCAGCATTGCAGATGTAACAGTACAGGAATCTAAAAAGCAGGCTGTTGTAACGGTTAGCCTCTCTGCACCTGCTACTCTGCCCGGGAGCGTAAGCTATACTACACAGGATAAAACGGCCATAGATCCCCAAGATTACTTAGGGGGCAAAGATACCCTGCTGTTTAACCCCGGTGTCGCAACAGCTAATATAACTATTCCTATTATTGATGACAGCGGGTATGAGAATAATGAGCAGTTTGCAGTCCTCTTAACAAGTTCATGGAATGCCGCTATTAAGGATAGCGTAGCAGTAGTAACAATTATGGATGATGATACACTCGTTACAGGGGATGACTCTTCGTTTCACATCAGTGTCAGTCCTAATCCATCAAATGGAGCCTTTGCTGTCCAGGTACAGGGGCATGATTACAATCAGCCGCTAATTGTACGGGTATTTGATATGAGCGGCAGATTAATAGAGCAAAGAACGGACACAACGTTAGGTCAACGCTTTCGTTTAGGTGCTCGATACCTGGCAGGAAGCTATATTATTGAAGCACGGCAAGGCAGCCAAAGAACCCATACTAAAGTGATCAAAGCCAAAAATTAAAGCCATCGACTCTAAATGCGGCTGTAAGAAAACTATTAAGGAGCCAGCTTCGTATCTTCTAAGGAAATAAATATAAATGGTGGTATTGTAACGTGGATCGGCACTATTCAAGAAAATGTCTTTAGTAAAGGCGAATAAAACTAGGAGATCGGGTAAGTAGTTTAAAAATAATAGCTGACTATCATCAACCATATTTTGAAATTGCAGGAACAATGATGTGAACTGTATACCATTCTTTATAATTAATTAATTTTCAAAAGCAGCTCACTAAACCTTTAAATTCGGGACAGAAGAAATTTAATAAAAAATTGGTATTGAAAAAAGTAAAAAAGACTTTCCAACTCTGTTCTCCCTACTATTTAAAAATGCATTAAAACATAACTCGATATCAGTGGAACTTTCAAAAGAGGCGGGAGGTAAATTGGACTGGGAATCAGTATTTATCGTTGACGCAATATTAGATAATTAAGTATTGCAATTTTCTTTCGCTTGTTCAGCAACAATGTAACCTGTTACTTAACATTTATGGAGGACTTACTGATGGCAGAAGTAACAATGTGAAGGCAACTTAAGCTGGACAAAAAAGAACAACTACTAAAATGCTAAACGTTATCCAGCCTACATAAATCCGCTGATTTTCTTCTTGGTAAGAATGTTAAACTGCAAGAACATTATCCCGCTTTTTAATTAATTTCATATCATTCCTTGACAACCATAATTCTTTAATCTTTCTTGCCGCTTCTTCCGGGGTAATCCGGATGTACTTATAAAAGCCCTTTACACTTTTGTGGCCGCTAATCTTCATTATTAGCTCAACGGGTGTTCCTGCTAAAAATTCATTTGTACAAAACGAACGACGAGCTGTGTGGGTGGTTATCCATTCATATTTGGGTTTAGCGAACGCAATATCTTTATTTCCTTTTTTATATGAGAACGTAGTTGTCCGATTAATTCCAGCCAACTTTCCTATAGTTTTAATATGACGGTTGAATTCAGCATTGGTTAGTTCCGGTATTTTATCCTTGAATTGCCTTGTGAAAATAAGCTTTGCTTCTTCCCTTAGTGGAATAATAACCCAATGGTCCGACTTGGCTTGTTTCTTATACAGCATATCCCGTTTTAGGTCTTCAGGTTTTAAGGTAGAAAAATCAGAAAAACGCAGTCCCGTTAAACATGCCAACACAAATAGATCCCTGTATTCGAAGAGATGAGGGTAAGCAGTCAAGTCTGTTTGATAAATAGTTCGGATTTCGTCATGGGACAAATAAATAGCATCACTTTCCTCTTCCGGTATTTTAAAATCACTTAAATCAATTGGAGCTATTATTTTTCTTTTCTTCCGAAAATTCTTAATACGTTATGCAAATACTTTTTCTTCACCAGGCCACCTTAGTAATGGATTGATGTTAAGCGAAAGGGTAAGGGTTGGAGTTTGACTAATAAAGCATCATAAGTGCGCCTGCTAAAGATTAAAAATTTTCTTCCCCGTACTATAGCTGTACAATGTTAAGTGCTTATAAGCAGGCAAAACCAATTTCACCGACGGGATTGTTTCACCAATAAGAATCGGCCTTGTACTTATGATGCCAGTTGTACTTCATAGCCTAATTGTTTCAGTTNAAAATACTTTGCATATTTCTATCAACGGACGGCAGAATAAAACAACCGAGTTATATATTTTATCAGCCTCTGGTGTGGTTATTAAAAACATTCACTCTGTAACTTCAACAGACGTTCGCTTAGATGTTTCATCATTGATTAATGGAGTATATTTTATAAAAGTTATCAGCGGAGATAAGGTGATGTATAAACAATTTGTTAAGTTGTAAATGGATTTGTGATTAAAAAGCAATGAAAAGCGCTGTGAATATTGCGTATTTGTTTTAGGCTTTTTATGGTATTAACTTTTATGATGTTAACGAGAACAAAGCGATCCAAGTACAAATTACCTGGTTTATTACACTTTAATAATTTACCACTCTTTCCAATTTCTTGAAAATGCTGCCACTCAAAAAATCCGGATGAAAGAAATAAGCACCTCCTGTTACGTGCTGCATCCCGGTACATTTTGCCTGGCGTCAATAATTATTCTTCTCCGACAGCGTTTAAAGTTGTGAAACCCAGTACCCATTTGCCTGTAGCTTCATTTTTATAGCCGTTTCTAAACCTTTTTACCGCTTCTCGATTTTTAAGATAGGACGGAAGAAAAGTCCACTCCATATCATCACCATCTCGTATCTACATTCTGAAGAGGGCCGTATTACAGGCCAATCCTGGTAAACAAACCCGTTCCGTACTGGTCGGCATTAAATTGTACTTTTCTACCTCTATTTCAAGCTCCTGAGCCGTATAAATTCTGAACGGCTTACTCTTATTCCATTGTAATTGCACATAGGTTAGCTGTTTTTTATAAATAATGTTTTTCAATAGCTTCTCCCACGACGCACACCAACTCAAAATCAACTCAGGATCTTTTGGTTTCCAACAAAGCTCGTCGCACTCTTCTTAGTGAGAGTTTATCGTAAAAGCATAACTCCCATTCATCCAAATTTGGTGATCCGCATTGTCAGGACCGTTTGGTATTACCGTTCTAACTTCCGCTTTATATTTGAAAAGGTATTTCAAATATTTCCTGATCCATGATTTAAAATTATGGGAAAATTGAATTATTTATAATAAATCTACCTTAATTCAGAGATCTCCATTATCAAAAATGGTTAAAAGTGGGGAAAAATGCGGCTAAGTGTAAAAATTTTAATAAAATAGATAAGAGTATTTGTTTGTATGATTACTTTTACAAAACAAAAAAGCTGGTGTGTGAGAAACACCAGCTTTGGTAACTGTTCATTAATGATTAACGAAATGGTCAATTAATGAACTTAACGATAAAACTAAGGTTACCACCTTAGCTAAGAGGTCAAGGTATATATCATACTTTGGCCTCTTGTGTTTTGTATAACACACATAGTTAAACAATTCATTTTGAGCTGTTTTAAAGCAATTTTGTCAAGCAATATGTAAAACTAACAGAAAAGCTACACATAACATCTCTGGCTTAAATTGTTTGACAAAAGCGTGAATTAAAATGTCTTTTCATCGCGAAAATAAATACCTCCAAACTGAATAAAAAGCTTTAATAGTAACAATATGTTACTAACTCAGAAGTTTTATATAATTCAACTTTTTATTTATCTTTCGAAATTATGCTTGTAAAAATCTTTTTGATTATATAGTAATCTTTTGGATTATTTTTGTTATATGCTCACCCTTAAACAAATTCGTTTTGCTCAGTAATACGTTATAGATTTAAATGGAACTCAAGCATATAAGCGTGCAGGTTATTCGGCAAAAACTGATGACGTTGCAGCAGTGGGGGTATTCAAGCTACTAAGAAATCCTAAGATTTTACATTTTATAGAGGAGCTGCAGGAAGAACTGAGAAGAAAAGCTGAATTGACAGCGGAAAACATTGAGGTGGTTTGGATTGCTCCACAAAGCTGTCACTGATCGGTTTGGGCTGGCTGTTCCCACAGGACTAATTGCAAACCGGGGCACCCAAGAACTTCCAGCTTTCCAAAAGCTGCTTGAAACAGTTCCATCGTTTCTTACTACAAAAACATCAAGATGGTTTAGATTGCTCCACAAAGCTGTCACTGATTGGTGTGTACTGGCTGTTCCCACAGGACTAATTGCAAACACGGCACCCGCGAATTTGCAGCCTCCCTAAGCGTTGGACTTAAAGGTATTTTTTGAAGTCATTGCAGCAGCTGCGACAGAGTCCATATTTTACCCCTTTCTGGTCGCCATTGCTTTATGGTCACATTTGTGGTCACATAAACGAAAAAAGCAGCTAAGTTTTATCTTAACTGCTTTATTTATAAGTGGGAGCACACGGGTTCGAACCGCGGACCCTCTGCTTGTAAGGCAGATGCTCTAAACCAACTGAGCTATGCTCCCTTTTTCCCGTTTGGGAGTGCAAATATAGGAGGCGTTTTTATTCCAACAAAAAAATGTTTTAATTGAAAATAAGTTTTTTTAAAACTTATTGAAAATAAACACAATAGTGAATTCGATATGTAAAAAATTTATATTTTACTATTGCGATTTTAAAGATACCAACACTGACACGGATTGGAAACCCTCCCGTGAACAGGCAAAATCCAAATTGCGGTTGAAGAATAGGCTGTTAACAACGATAGTTCTAGGAACTTAGTACTACATTTAAGCTGGAAATGTCTGTTGCTCACACTTTGCTAACAGGGAAATCAATATTTGTAAGCGTGATTGCAGTTCAAGCAATAAAACCAGGATGATGAAAAAAACTTTGTGCCTTATTTTATTTGTTGTTTGCTTTTTTACCGCAGACAGCCAGGTCATTACCGATTCTGTCTTGGTTGAAAACCATTACCGGATCTTTCATTTTAATAAACCCATGGGAGTAACAAAGAATTACAACCTGGTATTTGTTCTACATGGATCAGGTGGCAATGGAATAGAAATGATGAAACCTGCCTTAACCCTCGAAAAAATTAGCCACAAGGAACAGGTGTTTTTGGTTTACCCTGACGGATATAAAAATTACTGGAACGAATGTCGTAAAGCGGCCACCAGTGCTGCTAACCTCGAAAATATCAATGAGCAGGCTTTTTTTGACTCTTTGATTCTTTATTTTACAAAAAATTATCAGGTTAATGGTCAGCGCTTTTTTGCAATAGGCCTTTCCGGTGGTGGCCATATGGCTTATAAACTTGCTTTAACAATGCCTGCCACGTGCAAAGGAATAAGCGCTATTGTCGCTAATTTGCCCGATTCTGCTAATTTAGATTGTACTGAGTCAAAGATACCTGTAGCCGTTATGATTACCAATGGTACAAAAGATCCCGTTAACCCTTACACAGGTGGACAAATGATGGTAAATGGACATTCGTTTGGAGGTGTCCTTTCAACGACAAAGACCTTCAACTATTGGGCAACTTTAGCTGGATATAAAGGGGAGCCGGTGGTAGAACAATTGCCTGATAGAGATACAGCCAATGCCCAAACGATGACAAAATTTACTTTTAAAACGAAGGGAAAGCCTGAAGTAACTCTTTTCCAGGTTACAGGGGGAACGCATTCCTTTCCAGGGGATATGGATGTTTTTATTAATTCCTGGCAATTTTTCAAAAGACAAATGAAGGAAAAAAGCTAACTACCCTTTCTTAAATAAAAAAGAATTGCAGTAGATGCAGAAAAAATTGAGATCATTTTAGATTATAACAAAGGTGGAATAGAAATGATGTTGCAAAGGAAACTTATCAAAGTAGAAATAAATTTTAACGCTAAGAGAAGATAAGAGGCTATTTTTATTACAAAGGAGTAATGATGATTTGTATAAAAGATTTAACTAAAACTACCGCTTTTTCTGTTTTACTGTTTGGCAACTTAATCATTACTAAATCCATTTCCGCTCAAAAACACTTGCAGGAAATTCAAACCCTTCAACTCAAAATTTCGTTCGGCTGTACCTCAACTGATAGAACCACCAAGACTGTGAAATTGCTAAGCGCTTCACCCGGTCTTACGATTGCGAAATTAGGTGGTAGGGAACTTGAGAAAAATGATCGGGTTGCTGCCCGTTCGATTTTGAATTGCGGTGCGGGTGACATAGATGAATTGACAGCTGTAGTAAATTGGCCGACACCATCCGCATCGCCGCGAATGCTAGCGCAACATAAAGATACTTATTCGGTCAATGGAAATGGGATATGGGGATATCTGTTGGAAAAAGGTTCGCCTGGTCAGGTATCACGATTGAAGGAGGATTCATGGAAACAGCCCGATGCGCCAAAACTTACGATTCAACTAAATGAGGAAGGAACGCAGGGCTTTTCCATTAGCTTGGAACAACTCGTAAAACACCGCGCTATGTGGTTGCCCGAGCAGGACGTTTTTATAACCCGCGCCGATAAACCAATTGATTTTAAAACCCATCTTTCTTCTCTAAAGGGGCAGCGCATTCTTAACGTTGTGAATAAAAGCCCTGACGCATCCCTTGAGCAGTTTAAAAAAGTATGGACTGACTTCGGTAACCCCTTGCAGTGGAATGAGCCGTGGCAGACTACATATATGGGCACGACGGGACATTTAACAGTAACAGCTGCAGCACATGGCTCTATATATAAATTCGCTGTTGATCGGTTTGGAAAAGTACGGCCTGATTTTGCTTCCCCATATAAATTCAGCATATACCCCGTTTGGGAGAAAAGCGTTTGGAAGAGACAGAAGATAACAAATGGATTACCAATTGTAGTTACTAATCTTGAAAGGAACGGACAATTTTGTGAAATGCAGCAATTTGCTTCCCCACTTGCTCACATGTCAACTTCTAATACTGGTGATATTAAAAGTGTAATGTTTACTGAGGTGAAACTTTCGGGAAAGCCCGGTCCTGTCAACTTTCGTTTTAGCTTCAATACTGTAGCGAAGTCGGGAGAACTGGAGGTTAAAAAAATCAACGATAGCTGGGTCGTTACCGATAAACAGACAGGGGATGTTTTACTGATGTTGGAAACCAGTCATGGACTATCTGTAATAACGGACAAAAATGAAGCCTTTGAAAAAGGGCAACAAATACTTTTAACCTTATCGGGCGATTTGGCAGCAGGAGAAACTAAAAAGTGTGTGGTAAAGTTACCTTCACCATCGGTTGCTTCGACAGAATTAGCCACGTTAGGTGCACTTAATAATGTAGACGCAAAGAAAAGTACCATGAGCTATTGGGAAGATTGGATTAGCAAGGGCGCCCGTTTTGAGGTGCCGGAATCAGCGGTAAACCAACTGTTTCGGGCTAATTTGTGGCATTCGCTTATTTTACCCCGGCATACAATCGATAGTCTTGGCGAATTTCATATGGATCTGCCATATGCCAATACAGCTTATGGACAAAAAAATGCAGATTGGCCGATAAACCAGGCTGTTTACGTCGATTACATGATTTATGGTTTGCGGGGGTATGATAGTGTGGCTGAAGATGAAATCGCTGCCATGTTTAAAAGCCAGCAAGAATCAGATGGCCGAATTAGTGGCTTTGCTAATTGGGGCGTGTATTCACCCGCCCATTTGTACACAATAGCGCAGAATTATCTTTTATCGCGAAACGGCGAGCAATTTAAAAGATTGCTTCCCAACTCACTGAAAACCGTTGACTGGTGTCTCTCTCAGATCAGTAAAGCAAATGCAGGATCAATCAAAACGGGGCTAATTTTAGCGCCTTTAAATGATCTTACTCACGATGAAAGAGAATGGGCATTTACTCAGGCATATTTTGTTGCGGGCCTTGAAATTTTTGGTAAGGCCTTGTCTGTATACCACCATCCGCGCGCTGAAGAGATAATCACCATTGCCGCCAAAATGAAAAAAGATGTAGTAAAAGGCTTTGCACGAGCCAGCGTACAGTCTGCGGTTGTTCAACTGGCAGATGGTAGCTGGATCAATTACGTGCCCACCGATGCTATGACTCCTCGTCGATTGCTGGATCAATGGTATCCTTCCGACGTGGATTGTGGCCCGTTGCATCTGTCAAGGCTCGGGGTATTTGATCCATATAGTTGGCTAACTTCTTCGATGCTCAACGATCATGAAGATAACTTGTTTTTCAAAAATCAGGGAGCTGCCAATGAGCCGGTGTACGTGCAGGCAGGAAATACATATTTATTACGAGACGATCCCAAGGCAGCTATCCGGTCATTCTATAGCCTGATGGCTTGCGGATTTTCGCATGAACAATTAACTTCACTTGAGCATCGTTGGGCATGGGGCCAGTATTATGGCCCGCCAAGTACAGATGGAGCATGGTTCGAATTATACAGGAAGATGCTTTTAAATGAGTTGGGCTATGACACCCTACTGATTGGCCAGGCCATACCACGAAAATGGTTAGAGAATGGAAAACAAATTGACGTTAAGAATGCCCCAACCTATTTTGGTCCTGTTTCTTTTACTATCAAAAGTGAGACTTCACAAAATAAAATAACAGCCGCCATCAGTATTTCAAACCGCAACCCTCCAAAAGAATTATTGATACGATTTCGGCACCCACAAGGCAGACTCATTCGTTCCGTTGTTGTTAATCACCACATTTGGAAAAATTTCAATGCAAAGAAGGAGTACATTATCATTGCTAAACCATCGGAAAGAAACTATGTAGTTGCTGCTACCTATTAATCTGAATCATGCATTACACGTCGTTTCGTCATAATTATAATCATCGTTTCTATAAACCCTGCGCTCTAAACAGTAAAATCTGTCAAAAGAGTTGCTTCATTTTACATATCGATTACTTTAAACTGAATTTATTTTGAAAATAAAACCCCTTTTCTTATTTATTTCCATTATTGTCAGCAGTTGCATCGCAGCGCAGGAAACTGATGTAACCGTAGGATTTGCCAACGAACTTGGCCCGATGAAAATGGAGCAAATGGGCCTAGGCCAGGGCGGACTGTCTGAAGAGCCTATGCTGGATGGCAGGTTAACAGAAATCAGGGCATTACATCCCGGTGTTATCCGGTTATTTGTCAGTGAGTATTATAACGTTCTCTCAAAGCGGGGAAAATACCATTTCAGTTCGCTTGACAGCATGGTATTGTCAATCATAAAAACAGGAGCCAAGCCACTGATGAGTTTCTGTTTAAAGCCCAAAGTGTTCTTCCCTGTAATCGACCAGGATATAGTAGAGCCGAACGATTACAAAGGTTGGGAAGAATTTGTTGCCACTATTGTAAGACATTACCTGCATATGGGTATCGGTATCAAGTATTGGGAGGTTGGAAATGAAGTGGACATTGGGGAAGATGGAGGAACCCCTTACCGTTTTAAACCCGAAAGTTATGCCCTCTATTACCAGCATACCGCAGCAGCCATTCTGCGTGCAGATCCACATGCACGAGTAGGGGGTCCCGCTTTAGCCTCGTACCAGTCGCCCATTTTGCCAAAACTGCTTAGTGTATGTTCAGCTAATAAATTGCCCCTGCATTTTGTATCGTTTCACAATTATAATAATAGTCCCGCCGCTATCAGAATGCAAATTGAATATGTAAAGAACCTGCTGCGAAATTATCCTGATTTGCACCCCGAAACCATCATGGATGAATGGAATATTGATTTGTTTAATCCTGTACTTGACCCGAGGTTTCAACCCTGTTACGTAGCTGAAACAATATGGCAAATGAAAGACGTTGGTTTAGACTGGTCTTGTTATTATCAAATCAGGGACTGGTATGTATCATATGAAACATTTGCGAAGGAATTTTCACGTAATGGCGCAGCATTTATGACCCGTTGGTGGAACAGGCAAGCGCAATTTAGTGGCCTGATTGACTATCAAAATCAAATTCGTCCCGCCTACTATTCTTTTAAGTTGCTATCCCGGATGGCAGGCAACCAATTAAAAGTATCGTCAAATGACAAAGTGCATGGTTTTGCCACACACGATACAAAGTTGCAAATGCATAATCTTATGCTTTGGAATTTTTCAGATACTGCTGTATTTATTAAGCTCCACCTTGACGACCTTCCTAAGAACATGCGTATTCGCCATATTGTCCTCGATGCGAGCGGGACCGGGCTAGACGAAAATCAGCGGTTGCGAGCTGACCCATTTATTCACTTAACAAAAGGCAGTCAAGTATTATCATTGAAATTGGAACCGTGGGGTGTACATTACTGGTCCTTTGAATGAATAGAAGTGAGAAAAGGAAAACTCGCAACAATGAAAAAAAATATAATATTAAATGTGATTAAACAATTCCATTACTTCAAATGAAAAATACGATCGTTCGAAAAAAAATCATAGCAATTTCAGGGAGTACAAGATTACGATCCACAAATCATAGTTTGATAAAAGCTATTTCCGAACTGTATGTCGGGCAGTTGGATGTAGCAATTTTTAATGGACTTTCAGAATTACCTCATTTTAATCCGGATGACGATACAAGTCAAATTGGAGGTAAAGTCGCTAATTTTAAACAACAATTAAAGCGCTCTGACGGCATTATTATCTGCACTCCTGAGTACGCTCATGGGGTTCCCGGAACTTTAAAAAATGCAATTGACTGGACTGTTTCTTCATGCGAATTTTCTCATAAGCCCACACTTTTGATTACCGCGTCAACTGACGGAAGATATGGGCACAAAGCTTTGTTGGAAACTTTAAAAGTCATCGAAGCAAAAAATATTGACCAGCTTCAGCTATTAATACAATTTGCTAAGACAAAGATTAATAGCGATAACAAAATCATTGATAATAAAACGCTTGAAGACGTAAAAGAAATTATGAATCGATTTATTGAAACAGTTAACGAAACGGCAAGTGAAAATGGATCAGAAATAAGTATTGGCAGGTAATAAGTGGTAAGAAAATAAACTTGCTATTCAGAAAAAACAAAGAGTTGAAAGAGCGAGTGGAAGTGTTCGTAAAATAATTTGAACTGGTTGTGCATTTATCAAAAAAATAAACATAATAATTCGTACTTAGCTTTTTAACACTTTTATTTTTGTCTTTACTTTTACTTTGCCACAATAATTAGAACTATGAATAGAAACTTTCTGCTTGCTTTTAACGTTGTTTTATTGATTTTAGTTGGAATATTATTTTATCTGCATTTTTCTTCTGCAAACAAAGCAGACACCACCGCCCCGGTTACTGTTGCTGATTCTGCTCCGACTGCACCCGGCTCTTTTAAGATCGCATATTTTGATATGGACAGCATAGAGAAAAATTATGATTATCTGAAAGACGTAAAGAACGAACTTAAGACTAAGGAAAATCAATTGAACGGGCAATTAAGTGCGCTAAAGAACAGTTATATGAGTAAAGTAACAAAGTTTCAGCAGGAAGCCCAGACCATGACACAGGAAAGACAAGGCGCCATGCAAAAAGACCTGATGCAGGAGCAAAAGGTGATACAAAATAAAGAACAAGCTGTCAACGGAGAACTGCAGGATGAATCTTTTAAAAAGATGCAGGACGTAAATAGAACAATAGAAGATTTTTTAAAGGACTATAATAAAAACAAAGAATACGCTTACATTCTAGGATATCAGACCGGTACTATTTATTATAAGGATCCGAAGTATGATATTACAAGTGCTGTTTTAAAAGGCCTTAACGACAGATATAAAAGTAAAAATAAAGAGTAATCTTAAAAATAGTCTTTAAGTTTCTTTTCTTATCCTGCCTTTAAAAAGACAGGATTTTTTTTGTCTTATATAACCTTTGGTGAGGAAAATGAGTATGTAAGAATCAATAATTATAGTATGAAAATTGATTTTTTATAATTGTCGTAATGGTATTCCTATTTATTTCATTTCTTTGAAGGGCTCAAAACATCAATTGGAAATATGCACGATTTTGATAAATTATTTGATGAGTTTTCTAAAACTAAAGTAGCTGTCGTTGGTGATATAATGTTAGATACGTACTGGTGGGGAAACGTAGATAGAATATCTCCTGAAGCACCTGTGCCGGTTGTTGTTTTAGATGAAAAAGAACTGAGAATTGGCGGAGCCGGAAATGTAGCGCTCAATACAGTAGCATTAGGTGCGCGCACTGTTTTATTTTCGGTAATAGGACATGACGATGACGGAAGAACGTTACTCAATTTGTTGAAAAGGAATAATATACATACAGCGAATATAGTTGTTAGCGATGACCGGATTACTACCAATAAAACCCGCATAATCAGTCGGAATCAGCATATGCTTAGGCTCGATGCTGAAATGACTAAAGATATTAATGAGAGTGAGCAACTGCTGTTATTAAATGCATTTACCGAGTTTATTGAATCGGAAAAACCATCAGTTGTGATTTTTGAAGATTATAACAAAGGTGTGCTAACAGCAGAAGTGAACCAGAAAATGATTGACATCTGTAAGGAGAACAATATAGTAACAACTGTTGATCCTAAACGGAAAAATTTTTTTTCTTATAAAGGTGTTACCATATTTAAACCAAACTTAAAAGAGGTAAAAGATGGACTGAATGTGTTGATCGATGATGTAAATGAAATTTTTCTAAACGATGTTCACCAGCAGTTGGAAAACAGGTTGAACCATTCCATTTCTTTAATTACACTTTCTGAAAAAGGGATTTTTTACCAGGATGAAAATCATTTCAAAATAATTCCCACCCATATCAGAAGCATAGCGGATGTAAGTGGGGCAGGAGATACCGTAATAGCCGTTGCTTCTTTGGTATATGCTATAACAAAAGACATTCATTTATCTGCTGCCATAGCAAACATAGCCGGAGGGCTGGTGTGTGAAGAAGTTGGTACAGTTGCTATAAATAAAGATAAACTCTTAAAGGAATGTTGTGAATTATTGGGCTGATGCGCCATAAATTCGTTGTTCTTGCAGCAGCATTATTTAAAATTCTTATTTCGTTACTTCGATAACGAACATTTTATTCTCTTAATTTAGATACCAAATCAGATTTTTATGCAAAGAATTACGATGGTTATTCATGGAGGAGCAGGTACCATCAATAGAGAAGATTTGACACCTGAGTTGGAGGCGGCTTATTTGCAAGGTTTACAAGATGCATTAGATGGGGGGTATGCGGTGCTTCAGGAAGGAGGTTCTGCCGTGAATGCTGTAAAAGCTGCTGCTGTAATACTTGAAGACAATCTTCTCTTCAATGCAGGAAGAGGTTCTGTCTTTACTAAAAAGGGTTTACAGGAGATGGATGCCGCAATAATGGATGGTGAAACGCTCGAGGCGGGGGCAGTTGCTGGAGTAAGAAATGTACGCAATCCTGTTGAGTTGGCTACAGAAGTTTTACGCAACAGCGATCATGTTTTTTTAAGTGGTAAGGGAGCAAATGATTTTGCAATTAAGCAAGGTGTAAAGCTTGAACCTGATGAATACTTTTTCTCCCAATTCAGGTATGACCAGTGGAAGGCAGTGCGCGATTCTGATAATTATAATTTAGATCATACTGTGCAGGATTTAAATGAATTTAAAGAAAAGAAATTTGGTACTATAGGAGCTGTGGCATGTGACCAAAGCGGTAATGTCGCTGCTGCCACAAGCACTGGAGGCATGACTAATAAAAAATATGGCAGAATCGGTGATACTCCACTTATAGGGTGTGGAACTTATGCCAACAATAATACCTGTGCAATAAGTTGCACTGGTCACGGTGAAGTTTTTATACGTGCAGTTGCGGCTTATGACGTAAGTGCTCTTATTGAATATAAAGATCTTTCACTTGCAGACGCGTGTAATGAAGTTGTGTTAAACAAGCTTGTAAAAATGCAAGGTGAAGGCGGATTAATAGGAGTAGACAGCAAAGGAACTTTTGCCCTGGTTTTTAATAGTGCCGGTATGTATCGTGGAGTTAAAAGCAGCGACGGCACCAACGAAACCGCCATTTATAAATAATTATTAACAAGTTGGTGATAAATCCTGAGGTCTTTTATAAAAACCCTCACAATACATGGCATAATTTTGTCAGATGAAATTATTAGTCATTAATCTAAAATTTTATGGAAATAATCGCATTGTTAGCCGTACTGCTGTTTGCATCATCTCTTTTCATGATTGCATACGTTGTTATTACTAATTACTATGCCGCAAAAAAAATTAATAAGGAGCTGGAATAAAATGAGGAGCCGCCGTCGTTAAAAAAATAATTAATAGTTATTTTCTTATTAACCTTTTTTATTGCAAGTGTGTAATAAAGGTCATAATTACAAAAATTATAGTCGTCTATGTAAATTTTTCACGCTTTAATTTTCTGACACAGCTACCGCTATTCTCTTTTTCTTATGTATTATTCTTAACACCGTCGGCAATACAACCAACAACAATGGCAGTGCTATTATAAACCCTCCTATAACTGCTATTGCTAAAGGTTGATGCAATTGTGCACCTGTTCCTATGCCCAAGGCGAGAGGCAACAGCGCAATAATAGCACCTAGTGCCGTCATTAACTTGGGTCGAAGTCGCGTAGATATGGAATAAATAACAGAGTCGTCCACGCTCTGAGTTTGTAACGCTTCCCGGAATTGTAAGAAGGTAAAAATGGCATTCTCGCCAATAATTCCTACAATCATTATAAGCCCTGTATAGCTTCCTACATTTAGTGCTGTGCCAGTTAGGTATAAGGCAAGATAGCTTCCTGAGATACCTAAAACCGCAATTACTATTATTGCCAAAGCTGCCAGGAAATCTTTAAACAAGAAAAGTATAACACCAAATACCAGCAGGCTCGACGTAACCAGAATAATAAGTAACTCATGAAAAGACTTTTGCTGATCTGCATACTCTCCACCATACTCTATATGATAACCCCGGGGTAAAGTTACCTGAGAAGAAATTTGTTGTTGTATGTCTTTAATTGTGCTGCCTAAATCCCTGTTTTCAAGCCTGGCAGTAATTACTCCCATCGATTGCAGGTTTTCCCTTTGAATTTCCGCATCGCCTGCATTTAGTTGTATTGAAGCAAGATCGGTTATTGATTTCAATCTTCCTGATGGTAAGAATATCTGGAGGTTTTTTATTCCTTGTACACTTTGTTCCCGACTGCCGGGGTATAATAATCTTACGGTTGATAATTGCTCTTTTTCTAAAATATTTCCTACAACTGTGCCTTGAAGTGATAGTTGAACCTGTGATTGAAAAGCTGCCGCTGTTAATCCAAATTGTGCCAACTTACCATTATCAGGAATAATACTTACCGAAGGGCCGGCGATCACAATTCCGTTGAATACATCTGCTGTACCCTGCACCTTTTCTACGATACCCGCAATCTTCTTTGAATAATCCTCCAGCATATTTCTATTATCACCAAATATTTTTATTTCTACCGGTTGCACTGAAGTCATTAAGTCGCCCAACATATCGCCAATTACCTGCCCAAAGTCGATAACTAATGCAGGTTGCGACATTTCTATTTTCTTTCTGATTTCTGCAATCACATCTTCCGTTGTTCTGTCTCTATTCTTTTTTAATTGTATGAGATAGTCTCCGCGGTTTGGCTCTGTTATAAAAAATCCCATCTGCGTTCCGGTTCTTCTTGAGTAAGCTTTAACCTCTGGTGTTGAAGTAATAATCTTTTCAACTTCACGAAGTATTCTGTCTGTCTCTGCCAGGGAGGTTCCGGGCGGCGAACTATAATCCAATACAATACTGCCTTCATCCATTTCTGGTAAAAAGCCTGTTTGTAACCGGGGAAGTATTAAATAGATACTAACAGCAAGCGCTGCCATTATTATAATACTTATCCAGGGTTTATGTATGAAGACGGACACCCACTTCTGCTTTTTTAACTCAACGGGTTTGTGCTGTCTTTTTATTGAAGTATTATTTTTATTACTAGTTAGCACCAGGTAAATAACGGGAAGTAAGATCCAGGTTACAAAGAAGGAGCAAACCAAAGTAATAATCATAGTATTGGTTAATACTTTGAAATAAGCACCGGCGACGCCGCTCATCATTTCGAAGGGAATAAAAATAACAATAGTGCTGACCGATGATCCAATCATAGCGGGAAACAGGTAATGAATAGCTTTTTGCAAAACAATTCTTGTAGGTTCATCAGGATGTTCTTCATGAGATCTGTGAATCTGCTCAACAATAACGATGGCATCATCTATGATTAAGCCTATAGCTGCTGCAACAGCACCCAGGGTCATTATATTTAAAGAGTACCCAAAAGAATATATACCAATAAGTGAAAGGCATATGGTAACAGGTATCGTGAGCAATATGGTTGTGCTTGCCTTTACTGACCTAAGAAAAATGATGGCTACAATTATGGCGAGCAACAAACCGACCCATAGGCTATCGGTAACGCTTTTAACCGAATCATTTACGAAATCTGCCTGCACATAATACGGTTTTATGCTAATCCCCTGGGGCAAAATTTTCTTCAGCTCTTCCACCTTGCCTTGCATTTGGTTCGATATTTCAATAAGATTGGCATTAGGTTGTTTTATTACTGCCACCAGCAATCCTTCCCGCCCGTTCGCATTAATCTTTGTATATTCTACAGCTTCATTAATCTTTACATCAGCAATATCTTTCAACTGAACAATCCTATTGCCGTTATTAGCTACTATAACCTTTTGTAATTCATTGAGAGAGTGAACAGTTGCATCAGTAACGGTCAAATAAAGCAGCCTGTAATCAGATAAATAACCATTAGATTGAATAAAATTTGTTTGATTAAGCGCATTGGTTAAAGCTTCAGGTGTAATGGAAAGTGTACTCATTTTTTGAGTATTAAGCGTAAGCCAATACTCCTTTTGTTTTCCCCCAATAATACGTACTTCGGCTACACCCGCTACCTGCGATAAGAAAGGCTTCACGGTATACAGTGCGACCTGTTTCATATCGATTGGTGTTTGACTGCTGCTATTACTTTCGAGGCTATAACCAATTACAGGAAGAATAGACGGATTCATTTTTTCTACTGAAATTTGTACGCCTGGAGGCAAGTCGTTTTGTATCTCCGCAATCTTCGATTCTATCCTTTGCTGACTTAGGTCAATATTGGCATCCCAATTTAGAAAAGCAGAAATTTCACAACTCCCGCGGCTGGTAATGCTTCTTACATCTGCAAGGTCAGGTATTTGTTTGATTGCGTTTTCTAACGGTTTTGTAACCGTAACCATCATTTTATTTACGGGCTGCAGCCCTGCGTCAGCAATAACTTTTATTTTTGGAAAAGTTATTTCCGGAAATAATGAGGTTTGCAGTTTGGTATATGCAAACACTCCGCCGGCTATTATCATTATGATAACAACAATGAGAGGATTTTTATATGATATAAAGAAGTTTTTCATTTTTTAAAAAGATAAGAGGTGGAAGAGATCAGATAGCAGTAAAAAATTAAAAAAGCTTTACTACTTCTACATCTATCCTCTGTCATGCAACAACGGTCGACTCTTTCCCGAGGTTAGCTAACAACCGTCGACTTATTCTATTCTTTTAATACTTTAACTTTAGCAGTATCGGGCAAACCATAGTTTCCTTTTATTATTATTTTGTCTGTCGGTGAAAATGACGGTTGCACAATTTCAACTTTATCGCCAGTTTCTATTCCTTTGACAACCGGTACTTTAACTGCAGTAACGGAATCAATCATTTTCATTACCCAGAAACTATTTTGGGATTCATCTGTAAGCACCGCTTCTTTTGGTAGTGACGTCGCATTGTTTTTCGCATTTTTTACAATACGAACCCTGCCGATCAAATTTTGAGGAATGGAGGAAGGTGCATCTACCTTTATTAAAACAGCCTCTGTTTGTGAAACTGAATCGACAGCCGGCATCACGTGAGCAACAGTCCCCTTCAAAACCGTTTTGTCGGGCAGTACAACTTCTACCGTTTTATTATTCATTAAGTACTGCCTAAGCTCGTAGGGTAGATTTAGTAAAAATCCAAAGCTTTTTGCATCACTCAATACGGCCACTTGTTCACCATCCTGCACATAATCGCCTGGTTGATGGTCTACTGCTGTTATGTATCCTGTTTGTGTTGCATGAATTTTTATTAAACCAGAGAACCGGAATGAGGAATCTAGTTCATTTATTGTGTTTCCTAATGCTTTCGCCTCCTTTGTCTGCATTATAAAAGCAAGTTGCCCTGCATGTACAAACTGTCCTAATTTAATATTTGAAGATTTAATATATCCATTTGCAGTTGCCTTTATAAAGCTGCTTTGCAGAAAGGAAGACATAGCATTTAATTCCACATATTCCTTCAAAGCTTCGTTGCTTACGTTTGTAACCGTTACCGGTGTCTGCACTTCTTCTGCAACGTTATCTTCCTCTTTTGGTTCTTCTTTGCTTTTGCAGGAACTGGCCATAAGAGTTGCTAAGCAAAACAAAATACAATAAACTCTTTTCATGCCTTTTTTGTTTTATGGTATAAAAGGAAGCCTGTCTACACCTTTCCAGGTTTTGCCTTTTACCCTATACCTTGTGGTTTATACTTTAGCGCTTCACCTGTTCCAATAATTAATCTGGTTTACTATTCTTAACCTGTTTATATAGTTCTGGTTCAAAATATTTCTTGCGTTTATATAATTAGTAATAGCAAGTACATAATCTGATATTTTTATATCTCCTGTTTCCAACAGTTTTGCGTTTGCGCTTATTAATGTTTTTACGTACTTTATCTGCTCATTAATTGTTTTAACCAGCAGGTCACTTGCGTGCAGCTGCTGGTTGAGTTGCGCAATCTGTTGCTTATATTGGTTTAAAAAAAATAGTTTATTATTCACACGCGTTCTTTCTCTCAGGTCAACCTGGCTCAAACGGTATTTTCTCTGGTGCGCATCGTAAATGGGAACTGTAAGGCTAAGACCAAAGCTAAAACCAAAATTTCTGTACGGATTTGCGGTAAGTGTTGATATATAACCAGCATCTGTATAAGCACCTATCCGGGGTTTATATTCATAATTAATAATCGCTTTTTCATTTGCAAGACGCATGCTGTCTGTTGCGAATCTCTGGTAAAAAACAGAATGGTAAAAATCGAACTGCGTGCTATCATTTAATGCAGGCGATTGTATTCTTTCAACAGTGGTATCAACAATTCCCGCAAGATAATTTAAAGTGAGATAATCTGTGTTGTATTGAATTTGTGCCTGCAAGTACAAAAACTGTTGCTGCTGTAGTGTTGTATAAAAGGCCAGGTAATCAGCCTGTTTATAAACACTTGACTGGGTGAGCTTTTTCAAAACCTCCTCTTCTTTTTTTAGCAGGTTATATATTTCCTGGTTAAAATCCATAATTACCAAATCGCTGTAAGCCGTTATGTATTGGTCAGTTACTGCCCTTTTTATATCCTGTTCTGAAATATGGATAGTGTCAGAAAGCGACTGACTTTGAAGGCGAATGGCGGCGAGTTGGGTTGCTACGTTATTTTGAGTTAGAAAATTACGATTAGCCTGTACTACTGCCGATATGTTTGCTCCATTGGTAATGGCTCCATCATAGCCAAAACCTTTTACAACAGGTGCATAACTATTACTACTTATAAAATTTACCTGCGTTTTTAAAGATGCTCTTAAGATGAGGCTGTCGAGCCGATTTGACAATATCTGGTTATTAAAATCCTTTATCAAAGGGCTGTTATCTCTTGCCTGACCAATGAAAAACTCCAATGTATGACTCTGACCAAAACAGCTACAAGAAATCAAAATAATACTAACGGTTAAAAAATATTTCATCCCTGGTTAAATGTAATTTCAAAAGCCGTAACTCTTCTTAGGCTTTTAAAAAAATCAGTCTTTTGGTTCTTTAATAAATTTTTAGTGTCAATCAAATATCACATCTTTTCCTTAAGATTAATTTCATTAATGTTTCTAATACTTATTTGGATTATCTTGGTAAAGCCGAAAAAATAAAATTGCGTTCAAAATCTGTTTTAAATCTGTAGAAAATATTTTTTGATCAGGAAACTATTGCAGGGTATGTAAACGTTTAAGATTAGTGGGCCAGTTCTTATAATATTTTAAGTAAATATTTTATTTAAGTCTGTACCTAATATACATTTTACATAATATTATTTTTTACTTTAGTTTATGATCCAATAACTTATTAAACTTATTTCTTTATATGCCAATAAAATACATAGCAGTAATTGTATTTGCAGCGATTTCTTCACTAGCTGTTGCTCAAAATAGTCCCGATGCCATTGTTGGCAAATGGGAAGCTGTTCCACAGAAAAACGTGATTGTAGAAGTGTATAAAGACCAAAGCGAATATAAAGCGAGGGTTGTGTGGTTTAATGATAATGATGATAAAACAAAGCCTATGAATGTAAGGCAGGACGATAATAACGTAGATCCATCCCTCAGGAAGAGGAGAATTCTTGGCCTCCAGGTACTTAATAATATGATATATAATTCAAAAAACAACAAGTGGGAAAATGGAAAAATCTACGATGCAAAATCGGGCAGAACATGGAATTCATCTGCCTGGATCACAAATAATAATACTTTGCAAGTAAGAGGTTTCTGGCATCTTGAATTTATTGGTCAAAATATGACGTTTAAAAAAATAGGTTGACTATGATTCAGATGGATGGTTGTGAGTTGTAATTAAGCCTGCCTCTCAAAAAAATGCTTTATCCCTTAAAAGAGTTATTGCCCTGAATTTCATATCTATATTCATTTGAAACTTCAGAAATACTACAGAATTTACGTATACTTTTAGCCTTTCATCATCAACTACCTCCGTATGTCTCTGCTAAAAGCACTAACTGTGCCGTCTCTTTGTATTTTATTTTTTATAAGCGTAAATGCTCAAAAGTCGTCTGGTTATAACGTTGTACAAACATTTCATATTCCAGGCGCAGGCGGTTGGGATTATCTTGCTGTTAATGATAATAAACTGTATGTTTCTCATGGTACCCATGTAAATATATTAAATAAAAATACAGGTGACAGTATAGGTGTTATTCTAAACACAGAAGGTGTGCATGGAATAGCGTTTGTAAAAAGCTTAGGTAAAGGTTATATAAGTGATGGACGTACTAATAATGTAACTGTTTTTGATTTAACAACAGGTAAAACATTACGGCAAATCGCAACAGGTGAAAACCCTGATGCGATTATGTATGATGATTTTTCAAAAAAAATATACACTTGCAATGGAAGAAGTAAAGATCTTTCAGTAATTGATCCTGAGACAGATAGAGTCATAAAGACCATAGCATTGGGAGGGAAACCTGAAACAGCGGTATCTGACGGTGCAGGTAAAATTTATATCAACATAGAAGACAAAAGTGAAATTGCAGCAGTAAACACAAATTCTTTCGAAATAGAAAAGCACTGGTCAATTGCACCAGGAGAAGAGCCAACAGGTTTAGCTTATGATAAAAAGACAAAAAGACTTTTTGCAGGATGTGATAAATTATTAGTTGTATCAGATGCGACAACCGGAAAGGTCGTTTCTAAAGTAGCAATTGGTAGCGGTTGTGATGGCATCGCTTTTGATGAGACAACGAATAATATTTTTGCTTCAAATGGCGAAGGTACTTTATCTGTGATACATGAAAATGCAGCAAACAATTATACACTAGCGGAAAATGTTGTTACCAAACGGGGTGCACGAACAATTTGTTTGGATGTTGAAACTAGGCGGTTATACTTACCCACTGCAGAGTTTGAGCCTTTGGCAGCAAGTGCAGATAAAAGAGAAAGACCAAAAGTAATCCCCGGAAGCTTCCAGGTGTTGGTCATAGAGAAAAAATAATAATACCCCGAAATTATTTCTCCTGACAACGAAAATAATAATATACTTTGCCGGAGTTTGAGTTTCCTCAAACCAAAAAACAGCGTGCTAACTTGTTGATCATGCACCAGCAAAAGTCAGCGGCTAAAGACGTAAAAGAACTAAGAATATGAAAGAATTGAGTAGGTTTTTGGTGTTATTGATATTTGTTCCAGTGGTTGGATATGCGCAGCAAACAGATACTTTAGTAAAGAAGCTTGACAGTTTAAATGTGCAGCAGGATACCCTCAAAAACGGGCAGAAAAACAATATTGCTCCCGCTGCGTATGAAGGTGCAAAACTTGATTTTCACACTTATTCTGTTTTATTGGCCGATGATATTAAGCAAGCGGTAACAAAACCTTTGCATACGAAAGGGAAAGACTGGTTAAAAGTTGGTGGTTTTGCAGTGGTAACAGGTGCCGTTTCTTTAGCTAATAAACCTGTTAATGACTATGCAGTCACCCTGCACAAAAATAACCCCGGACTTTCTTCTGTCAGCAAGTATGTTACCAATTTTGGCGGCGCTTATGAGCTATATGCCATCGCGGGATTTTACGCGTACGGTCTTATTTTCAAATCTCAAAAGGAAAAGACGACTACCGCACTGGCTACACAGGCATATATAACAGCTGTTGGAATATCTTTTGTTGCAAAATATTTGGCGGGTGAACAAAGACCTTATTACACTGATCCTCTCACCAATAAAAGAGGCCCTATTTTTCATGGACCTTTTTATGCATTTAAAAAAGGTCCGGACGGCAAAAGGCTGGGTACCGAAAACTTTTCCTCCTTTCCATCGGGCCATACAACTGCAGCATTTGCAGCCGCTACAGTCTATGCAATGGAATACAGGGACAAACCACTGATTCCGATTTTATCTTATAGTGCAGCTACTTTGGTAGGACTAAGCAGAATAACAGAAAACAAACATTGGCCGGTAGACATTCTGGTAGGAGGGATGTTAGGATACCTGAGCGGGCGGCAGGTTGTTAACAATTTTCACAGGTATTCAAAAATAAAAAAATCTGAAAAAACGGCTCTTCATCCGGTTTCTTTTAATCTTCAATATTTTAATAAACAAATAATACCTGGCCTGGTATATTCATTTTAAGGTACTTATTAAATATTAAATGACTTTCGTCTTATGCCCGAAAACACATCTGAAACAACCAGAAAAGTGAAAGGTATCTCGTTAAGGCTTTTGATGGCCTTAGCAATATTTGCCATTATTCTTTTGGTGTTTCTTTTTATAACTGACGAAATCGTACTTGAACATGAAACTGCTTTTGATAACAGCGTTTTTCAATTTCTGCACAGTTATACAACTACCGATGTTACCAATAAAATGATATTTCTTACTTTTTTTGGTTCTACTAAATTTTTGTTGCCTGCTTATAGTCTTTTAGTATTATACTTTCTTCTTTTTAAAAAGAACACTATTCGCTCTTTTAATATAGCGGCAATTGGTCTTGGTTGCGATGCACTTTTATTCATAATGAAAGATATCTTTAAACGCCACAGGCCGGTGCATCCTTTATTGCCAAATGTAAAAGGCTTTAGTTTCCCAAGCGGACACTCTTTTTCAGCTTTTACTTTTTGTGGTTTGCTCATTTACATTTTATGGGAGACGAAGACGAACATCTTTGTAAAATGGATAGGTTCAATTGTCTTATTTGTATTCGCTGCCCTGATTGCTACCAGCAGGGTTTACCTGCACGTACATTATGCCAGTGATGTGATTGCGGGATTTTGCCTGAGTGTTTTATGGTTAACTGTCTGCATTTTAGTTTTGCATGCACTAGAAAAGAAACAAAGATTGAAGAAAAATGATGTGGAATTAGAAACGTCAACGAATAATGGATGAAAAAAACAGTTAACGCTGTGTTTGATGTTTTGCGTTAAAAATAATTGTAAAGGCATGTTCATTCGTTCCGCTCGCATAGGTAATAGTGAAATTGCTATTTTCACAAATTTGTTGAACTACTGCAAGACCTAAACCCGTGCCGGAAGAGTGATCGCCTTTTTGAAAACGGTTAAATATCTGCTTAGGGTCAAAGGTTAAAGGTGGGCCGCTATTTGATATGGTAATACTTTCAGGAGTAAGAAAACAATTGATATAACCATTGCTGTAATTGTGTTTTACAGCATTGCTGAAAAGATTATTAAAAAGTATATCAGCTAATTCTTCATTAATATCAATAAATACCTCTGCAAGTTCAACACGTAATTTAATATTTCTTGCTGTAATAAGTTCTTCAAACTGTTGAAGTTTCTGCTCAATCAAATTTTTAAGATCAACCTTGTTCTGCCTACTGTATTGTTCATTATTAATTTTTGTCAGCAGCAACAAAGCCTGGTTAAGACGGGAAAGTCTTCCCGTTGCATTATAAATCGTTTGTAGTTGTTCTGCCTGCTTTTCATTCGAACTTTGGAGCAAAATATCGAGCTTTGAGTTAATGATTGCCAAGGGTGTTTGCATTTCGTGTGAAGCATTATCGGTAAATGTTTTCAACGATTCGAAGTCGCGGTTAACACGGCTCGTCATTTCTGATACTGACTTATTTAACTCGTTAAATTCATTTATTTCTGATAAGGGTAATTTCAAGACTTTCGAATGTTTTAAATCATACGCTGTAAGTTGCTGAAGTGTATAATAAAAAGGTTCCCATAATTTGCTTAACAGCAAACGATTTATCAGCCATATAATAACAAGAAGTAAAAGAAAGATTGCAGCAGTAACCAACACGATTAATTTGACTAAGCCTTCGGCTTCTACCTGCGATTTTATTACAATAGCCTTATGTAAGACTCCTTTTACAAAAACAGGAAAAACAAGCATTCGAACAGGTTCATCTTCATCTTTTCCCGTATCCGGTACAGTAGTTACGATTTTTCTTTTCACCTTAGAAGATGGAGGCGATGGTTCAAACCTGATCTCCTGTCCTTTGTAAGCAGAAGCATTGGGCAGCGAGTTATTTTCTTTTATATATTCATGTATTTCCTGTTCTTCTACTTTCAGATCTTTGTCAATCTGCTGTATAAGTATAGAACGAATAATAAAATAATACGTAATACTGCTGACAAGTAATATTACAATGGCTGTGATGAGATTTGCGCGATTATACCTTGTTAATAATTTCACTGCTTATGAAAATTTATAACCCATTCCATATACTGATTTTACGTAGTCTGCACTTCCTTTTTCCATTAGTTTTTTTCTGAGGTTTTTTATATGAGTGTAGATAAAATCATAGTTATTCGCCATATCCATTTCATCGCCCCAAAGGTGTTCCGCAAGCGCATTTTTTGAAATAACCCGTCCCTTATTGGTAACAAAATATAGAAGAAGGTCAAATTCCTTTTTTGTAAGGTCTAAAGGTTGTTGATTAAAAAACGCAACTTTTGCTATAGTATCAATCGTTATTTCATTAAAACTGAGCAAAGAATTTCCCTTGAAATTTTTTCTTCTGATAATGGCTGCTATGCGTGCGCTTAATTCTGTTAAATGGAAAGGTTTTGGCAGGTAATCATCAGCTCCTGATTGCAGGCCTGCAACTCTATCTGTTACTGAGTTCTTCGCAGAAATGATTAATACTCCATCCATCTTGTTATTTAGTTTTAATTGCTTTAGCAGGTCAAGACCGGTACCACCGGGCAGAGAGATATCAAGAAGAATGCAATCATAATCGTATAACTCTATTTTACTCAGTGCCGAATTAAAATCTTTTGCAGATTCACAAACATAATTTTCTTCTTTTAAGTAACTTATTATACTTCTAACAAGTTCAATTTCATCTTCTATAATAAGAATTTTCACTTCTGCAATTTCACGTAAAATACGAATTGAATTTTGAAGGAAAACTAAAGATTATACAGGAGTAAGCAGGTATGTGATTTGCAACAGAAATTATAAAAATTTAAGCTGATTTTAATTTTTTCTTTTTTTTCTAATATTATTTTAATCAAGCGCAGCATAAATGGTACTTCACGGTGTCTTAACACTTGCATAATCGTGGATATTTTTTAATCTAATTATTACATATGAAATACTTACTTCTACACCTCACAGCTTTACTTCCTTCCTAAGTTTTTATTAAAGCTTTTTATCGCTCTCGGTACTCCGGTACAGTTGTACGGGATTTTTTTACCTATAATCATCAATCATGAAAAGACATTTTACGAATGTTAAAAACAATTTTACTACGTTTCATATCACCTTTATTCTTATTGCTTCCTTACTGCTGTTTTTTTCCAATATTGTTATAGCTCAGCAATCCGCTGTTTCAGGTACTGTAACTGGTGAAAACGGGAATCCTTTGAATGCTGTAAGTGTAAGTGTAAAGGGGAGTACAAGAGGAACCTCTACGGATAGCTCAGGAAAATTTTCAATTTTAGCCCCTTCAAATGCTACCCTTGTTTTTTCATCTGTGGGTTATACTCCACAAGAAGTTAAAGTGGCAGGAAAATCAGATGTAACGGTCTCCCTGGTATCTTCAAACAGAGAGTTAGAACAGGTGGTTGTAATAGGATATGGAACTGCAAATAAAAGAGACCTGACCGGGTCAATCGCGCGGGTATCGGGGAAAGACATTGCAGATAAACCAAATACAAATCCTGTAGCATCCCTTCAAGGAAGTGTGGCAGGTCTTACGGTTGTCAATAATGGACAACCCGGAAAGGAGCCAGACATCCGCATCAGAGGTACTGTAAGTATTGGCTCTGTAAGACCATTGTATGTAGTAGACGGAGTGTTTAATGACAATATCGATTATTTGAATCCAAATGATATTGAGTCAATTGAAATTTTGAAAGACCCATCATCCCTAGCCATTTTTGGTGTAAGAGGTGCTCCCGGCGTTATAGCTGTGACTACTAAGAAAGCAAAAGCTGGTCAGGTAACTATAAATTTTAATACGAGTTACAGCATTAAGAAACTTGTAGATAAAATTAAACTGACAAATGCAGATGAATTTAAGACGCTATATAATGAACAAAAAGCAAACGAAGCTGCAGATAATGGAGGTACATATACACCGTTTGATTTTTCCAAATATACAGGTAACACTGACTGGATTAATGCTTTAACTCAAACAGCCAACCAAAGTATAAATAATTTAAGTGTTGCAGCCAGTTCAGAAAAAAATAGGTTTTATATGGCGGTAGGGTACACGTCTGATGAAGGCATAACAAGAAAAGAATTATTACAAAGAATTACGCTAACGGTAAATGATGAATATAAAATAAACAAAGCAATAAAAATAGGGTTCAATTTCACAGGAGCGCGCCAGCACTTGCCTTACGACCAAACAGGAGACCCTGGAAATCCTTTGAGTGGGGCTCGCTATATGCTTCCCATAAATGAGCCTTTTGACACAAAAACGGGATTATACAATATTATGCCTAATACGTTGCAAACGAGCCAGGCTAATCCCTTAATGGAAATTAATAATTATGCGGACAGAATTAAGCATTACGAAAATAGAATAGTGGGTAGCGTGTTTGCAGAAATTAATTTTCTTAAAAACTTTACCCTCAGAACTACATTATATGGAGATATAAGCAATGGCGACAGAACGCGTTATTTCCCTATTATAAAAGTTCATGATCCTTTGACTGATGCTGTCTATGTAGATCCTTCAAATAACTATACACGTTTAAGCGTAGATGATTATAGAACTAATAAATACCAGCAGGACCATATTCTTACTTATAAAAAAGGATTTGGAGGTCACAACTTTACAGCTACTGCAGGATGGACAACGTATTACCAGGCTGAGTTCCATCACATCGGTGTTGTGTCTCAAAAAATTGGTGCTGATCCAATTCCTGACGATCAAAGGTTTTGGTATTTGAGTAATGGATTTGAAGATCCATCAAGCTCTAAAGCTACAAGTAACCAGTTTGAAAGAGCTACTGCTTCTGCTTTATTTAGAGTCTTATATAATTACCAGAATAAATATTATTTAAATGCTTCCTTTAGAAGAGATGGATCATCCATTATATCTCCATCGCAACGTTATCAGAATTTTTATGCAGTAGGTGCCGCCTGGGAGTTGACAAAAGAAAAGTTTATGAGTAATCAGAATTTGTTTGATTACTTAAAAATAAAAGGCTCATGGGGTGTATTGGGTAATCAAAATACATATAGTTATAATTATCCTTTCTATCCGGGATTAATAAGCGGGGCAGGTGCTGTATTTGGAGGTAATGTATTTCCTGTTTATTCGCAGGAATATCTACCCGATCCAAACTTGAAGTGGGAGACTGTAAATTCGAAAGAAGCAGGATTTGAACTAAATTCCTTTAAAAACCGCCTTCATTTTGAAGCAGTGTATTATAACAAACGTACAGATGGTTTATTGGCAATTGTGCCGGGAACAAGCGGTCAGCCAAATGGTTTAAGAAACCAGGGAAGTATTTCAAACCAGGGCTTTGAATTTACAGCGGGTTGGACACAAGCCGTTTCCAGGGATTTAAATTTTAATGTAAATGCTAACCTGGCAACTATAAAAAATAAAGTAATATCTCTTTCTACTGAAGGCTACGCTATTTATCCTGAAGGTACAGAAGTCGCACCTACCAAAATTGCAGCTGGTCTGCCTGTTGGAGCATTTTATGGTTTTGTACGCGAAGGAATTTATCAAACCCAGGACGAAATCGATAAGTCACCTAAAGTAACAACAGGCGGTTGGACTCCAAAACCAGGTGATCAAAAATTTAAGGATGTAAATGGAAATGGTGTAATTGATGATAGTGACAGAACGTTGATAGGTAATCCTACTCCAAAATTTACTTATGGAGCGTCTTTTAGCGTTAGCTACAAAGGATTTGATTTAGGTGTTACAATTAATGGTGCGTATGGAAACCAGATTTACAGAGTGTGGGGCGTTTCTGAACACTTGTTTAACCAGTATAACTACCCGGCGTCTCAGTTGAACCGCTGGCATGGGCCCGGCACTTCAAATACAGTACCTATATTAGCTACAACACGCGATATAAATTTTAAAGGAGTTTCAACGCTCGGCATTGAGAGCGGCAGTTACTGGAGGATTCGAAATCTGCAGTTGGGATACAATTTTAGTCAGGGTATTATATCCAGGGCTCATATTAAAAGCCTTCGGGTTTTTGTAAACGCTCAGAACCTAAAAACATTCAAACATAATTCCGGATACACACCCGAATTTGGCGGCAGTGCTATAGATTTCGGTCTCGATACAGGAGGGGGCGCAATACCTGCGGTATTCACTGGTGGCATTAATGTTACATTTTAATCATTTCTATTTTTAAATTCACAGGTATGAAAAAAATAATAAATATAAGTTGGAGCATCCTGTCTGCTATCTCCATTTTTATAATGTTTTCCGGTTGTCAAAAGTTTTTAGACCGGAAACCTTTATCGGCCACTCTAAATGATTTGCCCGGCGGTGGTCTGGAAGGACAGGTATTAGGCTTATATGATGCTTTAAGACAAAACGGACATGGCGGCGACGGATTTAACTCTCTGCCTTTTATGTGCATGCACGAAATTCGTTCCGATGATGCGATTTACGCGGTTGACCCTGGTGCTGCAAGTTATAAGCCCTGGCTCGATCAATTCAAATATGATAAGACAGCTTGGTTTAACGGCCTTTACTGGAGTGATCACTATGCGGTAATTGGTAAAGCAAATACAGCATTGCAATTTGCAGATTCATTAAAACTAACAGATTCTGCTTCTACTGTTTTTGTAGCTGAGGCAAGATTTGTGCGTGCCTATTCTTATTTTGACCTTGTAAGAACCTACGGCCAGGTGCCTTTATTAACTAAACGTGTCTATAACAGCGCCGAAGCTAATATTCCAAAATCTTCCGAAGCTGATATTTATAAGCAAATAGATGAGGATTTAGCTTATGCAAGTGCCCATTTGCCTTTGACATGGAAGGGAACTGCGTATATCGGGCGGCTTACAAGTGGTGCTGCTAAGACACTACAAACCAAAACTTACCTGTTCAGGCATCAATACCCACAAGCTCTTGCAACTGGCAATGATATTATTAATTCGGGTGTTTACAGTTTGAACCCAAATTATTCGGCAAATTTCAATTATTCTACCTCTAATGGGCCTGAATCAATTTTTGAATACCAAGCTTATGGTAGTCCCGGAGGAAGTGTTCGGTATGATGTAGAATGGGCCGAGCCGCAACTAGTTAGGGGATCAGGTGACTGGAATTTGGGTTGGGGATGGAATATTCCTGATAAACCTTTAATAAATGCTTTTGAACCGAGTGATCCTCGCTTAAATGCCACTATTCTATTTTCCGGAAAAAATGACGGTTATGGTAATACAGTGCCTGATACTCCTACGGTAGCCTCTCCTTACTGGAATAAAAAAGTATATACAGATCCGGCATTAAGAAAGACTTTTGCTGATAATGGCAGTCATTTTTTAAATCATGTTATTTATCGCTATGCTGATGTTTTGTTAATGACTGCAGAGGCTGCCAATGAAACAGGCGATGGGGCAACAGCAGCTCCTTTGTTAGAACAGGTACGAGCGAGAGCCAGGGGACTTAATACTAACACATTGCCACCTATTCCTTTTGTAGACCAGGCGCAAATGAGAGCTGCTATTCAGCACGAACGGAGGGTTGAATTAGGAATGGAATCAGAACGGTTCTTTGATTTAGTCCGATGGGGACTTGCTGTTCAGGTACTGGGGCCGGCAGGTTATACAGATAAAAACAGGTATTACCCGCTACCTCAGGACGTAGTGACGCAGTCGAACGGAGTGCTCGTACAAAATCCGGACTACTAAATAGATTAAAATGGAAATTTCGTCGTGAGAAATATTGCGATAAAGTTTAAGTAAAAGATAGTTAGTTTAAGAATTGTTCTGTAAGAGGTTACCTCGGATTTTTGAGGTAGCCTCTTTTTCAATTAATACGGAAAGACGTTATATTGTGATTATGAACAGCATTAAATCAAAATGATTGCGGTCTAATTAAGATGAATGGATATAACAATCTTTTACTTTACTTATAAAAATGTTTATTCCTTAGTTACTATTAGTTTTATAGTATGTGAGCTTGTAATAGCAAGCTTCATAAAAAGTTAATTATGCCTTTCAAAAGTCTTTCAATATTTTATTTTGTAGCAGCAACCTTTTTTTTCATATCGTGCCACAAGTCCGGCAAGTTATTTACAAGTTTATCTTCTTCCGATACGAATATTCGTTTTGCTAATAATTTAGAAAAGCGAGAGGGCTTTGGCATCTTGTATTACTTATACTACTACAATGGCGGAGGAGTTGCTACGGGCGATATTAATAATGACGGGTTGCCTGATATTTATTTTACTGCAAATAGCAATGGTGGAAATAAATTATATTTAAATAAAGGTGATTTTAAATTTGAAGATATTACAGAAAAAGCAGGAGTGGCAGGTGCATCCGATTGGTGCAGCGGTGTTACAATGGCAGATGTAAATGGTGACGGATTTGTTGATATATATGTTTGCGCTGTTAGCAATGCGTATGGGTTAAAAGGCCGCAACCAGCTTTTTATTAATAATGGTAATGGTTCATTTACTGAAAGTGCTGCAAAATATGGACTCGATTTCTCTGGTTATTCCGTTCAGGCTTCTTTTTTTGATTATGATCATGATGGAGATTTAGACTGTTTTCTTCTGAATGAATCACTTGCACCTAATGAGAAAATAGTCGATACCAGCTACAGGAGAAAATTTGATCCCTATGCCGGTGGAAGGCTGTATCGAAATGAGGTGAATGCCTCTGCTCATAAGTTTACAGATGTTTCCGGGCAAGCTGGTATTTACCAAAGCAGTGTTAGTTATGGATTAGGGCTTGCAGTTGCCGATATTAATAACGACGGATGGGAAGACATATATGTTGGTAATGACTTTCACGAAAATGATTATTATTATATTAATAATCATAACGGAACTTTTACGGAAAGTGGTGCCAGTCATTTTAAACACTACAGCCGGTTTAGTATGGGCAATGACGTCGCAGACTATAACAACGATGGAAATTTAGATATCATTACTGTAGATATGTTGCCACCTGATGAACCAACTTTAAAAACATACGGCAGTGACGACAGGATGGATATTTACAATTATAAAATTATTAATCCCGGTTATCAGCCCCAATATTCCCGCAATTGTTTGCAAAGAAATAATGGCGATGGAATAAGTTTTAGTGATGTTGGCTTAATTGCAGGAGTATCAGCAACGGATTGGAGTTGGAGTGCTTTAATGAACGATTTTGATAACGATGGAAATAAGGATATTTTTATTTCAAGTGGTATTGTAAAACGACCGGGAGATTTAGACTATATACGTTTTGTCTCAGATTTAAGCAGGCAAAAAGGTATGGAACAAACAACAAAGTATGATGAGATGGCTTTGGAAAAAATGCCAGATGGTGCAAGTCATCCTTTCTTTTTTAAAAACAACGGTAAATCCGGCTTTGCAAATGTTAGCGACACCTGGGGAACCAGCGACATGAAAGGTTATTTCAATGGAGCCTCTTACGCAGATTTAAATAATGATGGAAATATGGATGTGGTAATTAATTGCATAAATGCTCCAGCTGTGGTTTTAAAGAATAATGCTGAAAAGAAAAATTATATCTCCATTTCTTTTAAGGGTGATAATCTAAATTCACAAGGCATAGGGGCAAAAGCTTATCTTTTTGCTGCTGGTAAAATGCAATACCAACAGCTAATGCCTACACGGGGCTTTCAATCTGCCTCAGAGCCACGACTGCACTTTGGTTTAGATACTTTATCCAGGGTAGATAGCCTTTTGATTGTTTGGCCAAATCAAAAATTCCAGGTGATTAAAAACGTCTCTATCAATAAACAATTACTGGTAGGTCAGAAAGATGCACCTGCTGATTTTAACTACGAGTTATTTTTCCCAAAAAGGAAACAGGTATTAGAAGATATTTCAACACAGGTTCAATGTAATTGGAAACATAAGGAAGACGATTTTAATGATTTCAGCCTACAATACCTTATACCTCACGAGGAAAGTACAAGAGGTCCAAAACTGGCGGTTGCAGATGTAAATAAAGATGGATTGGATGATTTTTTTGTTTGTGGGGCAAAAGGCCAGCCCGGATGTCTCATGTTACAAACTAAAAATGGAAAATTTTTGAACTCAGATACTGCCGTCTTTAACAAAAACAGGGAAAGTGAAGGTGTTGATGCAGTTTTTTTTGATGCAAACAATGATGGCTACATGGATCTATATACTGTAAGTGGTGGTAATGAATATGAAGATGGTAATATAAACCTTGCTGACCATTTATACTTAAATAATGGAAAAGGCCATTTCGAAGAAAGTAAGGACGCGTTACCTAAAATTCTTACTAATAAATCCTGTGTGTCTTATGCAGATATTGATAAAGACGGCGATATAGATTTGTTTGTTGGGGTGCTGGCCAATGCAAAAACATACGGTCTACCACAATCCTCAAATTTGTTGTTAAACGATGGAAAGGGACATTTTACATTGGCTGACCAGTCAATGATTAATTTAAAGGAGATCGGCATGGTTACTACGTCCGCTTTTGCTGATATAAATAACGACGGATGGACAGATTTATTGGTAACGGGAGAGTGGATGCCAGTAAAAGTTTTTATCAATAGCAAAGGCACTTTTGTATCAAAAGATCTTGATCATTCTTCAGGTTTATGGCAAACTATTTATTCCACCGATGTTAATGGTGATGGCTTTACCGATATACTTGCCGGGAATTGGGGACAAAATTCAAAATTGTATGCAGGAAAAGATGGTCCGCTAAAATTGTATGTAAAAGATTTTGACAAAAATGGAACCGTTGAACAGGTTATGGCTTATACCGTTAATGGACAAGAATATACATTCCTGCCAAAAGATGAACTTGAACAATCTCTTCCGGTCCTTAAAAAGGCATACTTGACTTATGGCGAAGTAGCGGGTAAAACGGTTCAGTATATGTTTTATGATTTGTTCAAAGACTACAAGGAGCTAAAGGCGGAGACTCTCGCTTCCTCCTGTTTTATAAATGATGGCAAAGGAAATTTTAAAAGAATAGATCTGCCACAAGATGTACAGTTAGCGCCGGTTTTTACATTTGCTCCTGCTATCAATAATGGCAATACCTATCTGGCGGCAGGAAATTTTTATGGTGTATTTCCGTATGAGGGCCGTTATGATGCTTTGCCGCCCACTTTTTTTTCATATAAAAAACAAATGGTATTTAATTCTTATTCAAACCTTCCGGCTATTGACGGAGAAGTGAGAGATGCCAAGTGGCTAACCTATTCGACGGGCGATAAAGTATTAATTTTAGCAAGAAATAACAAAGAACTGCTTTTTTTTAAACCTCGCAATAAGGAGTAACTGTTTACAAAGGTTTATTTCGAACTATAGTAATGGCATTCTTATACTTTATCAGGAGTTTTATCAATCTTTATGAAAGTGAATTGTCTATAAAAACTAACCGTGTGCCATGATGAAAAATAAAATAAAGCTTGTTGCCTGTGTTGTGATATTGTCAGCAACCTTTTCTTGTACAAATCGAAAGAAAATGTCAGTTGCCGCTTCCGCTCCCGGAGACACTTCAAAAAGTGTTAGCGACACTCACATCATTCCTGCTGAGTATGAGAAAATATATACCGATGTGGAGCGTACTACTTTTCAATATTTCTGGGACGGTGCTGAACCAAATAGCGGTATGGCAAGAGAGCGCTTTCATGTGGATGGTGTATATCCTGAAAATGATAAAAACATTGTAACTACAGGAGGGGGAGGGTTTGGAGTTATGGCTATATTGGTAGGTATCGAAAGAAATTTTGTAACCCGACAACAGGGATTTGAAAGACTGCAACGAATAGTGAACTTTTTGGCAAAAGCAGATCGTTTTCATGGAGCATGGCCACATTGGATAAATGGGGAAACAGGCAAAGTAAAACCCTTTGGTAAAAAAGATGATGGCGGAGACCTTGTTGAAACTTCTTATATGATACAGGGTTTGCTGGCTGCAAGACAGTATTTTTTAAATGGAAACGAACAGGAGAAAGCTTTGGCAGAGAAAATTAATAAACTCTGGCAGGAGGTAGATTATAACTGGTACCGCAACGGTAAGAATGTTTTGTACTGGCACTGGTCGCCCGATTATGACTGGCAGATGAATTTTCCGGTTACCGGGTACAATGAATGTCTAATTATGTATGTACTTGGTGCATCATCGCCGACACATGGTATACCTGCAGAAGTGTACAATGAAGGCTGGGCGAAAAGCGGAAAGATAAACGGACAAACTACAAAGTATGGACATACGCTTCACTTTGTTCATAACGATAACCCCGAATATGGCGGTCCCCTGTTTTGGGCTCATTACTCGTACCTCGGCCTTGATCCCAGGGGATTAAAAGACAAATACGCGAACTACTGGGAAGAAAATAAAAACCAGGTTCTGATAAATCATGATTGGTGCGTCGAAAATCCGAATCATTTCAAAGGTTATGGCGAGAACAGTTGGGGGCTTACTGCCAGCTACTCTATTAATGGTTATGCTGCTCATGCTCCCGGCAAAGACCGAGATCTTGGGGTAATTTCTCCTACTGCAGCTTTATCATCCATGCCTTATACTCCTGACTTTAGTATGCTGGCAATGAAACACTGGTACCAGGATCTGGGTGAAAAGGTTTACGGCGTCTACGGATTTTATGATGCCTTTAGTGAAACCGCCAATTGGTATCCCAAAAGATACCTCGCAATAGACCAGGGACCTATCGTAGTAATGATGGAAAACTACAGAACAGCTTTATTATGGAACTTATTTATGAATGCTCCCGAAGTGCAGCAAGGCTTAAAAAAACTCGGATTTCAGAGTCAGCATTTCTAGCGGCGGTGCTAAAGGGAGAAACGTTCGTCATTGCGAGGCACGAAGCAATCCCCTTCCACTTATAATCCAAGAATAATAATTGAAGAATTGCCAAGTTTGCCCAGTAAAAAAAGCAAAAAAAGAAAAAAGCGTTAAAATGAAATACGCCGGATGTATTTATATACTTACAAATAGTCATCACACTGTCCTTTATACCGGAGTTACATCGGATTTAAAGAAAAGAATATTTCAGCATCAAAATAAAGAATTCTCAAACAGCTTTACTTCAAAATACAATTGTGACAAGCTTGTTTATTATGAAAATTTCATTCAAATCGAAGAAGCAATTGCGCGAGAAAAGCAAATTAAAGCCGGAAGCAGAAAAGCAAAAGAGACTTTAATCAATAATTTCAATCCTGAATGGAATGACCTGGGAGAATTGATTAAGAATTGGTAACATTTTTCGGACAAAAAGGTCTACACGTCCTGTTTGATTTCTGTCTAATTTTATGGAGATTGCTTCGTGCCTCGCAATGTCGTAACAGGACCTAAATGTCCTTTCGTAGAAAAGAGAATTATTAAATATTATGGATAAAACCTTCCTTGCTTTTTTTGCCATCTTCTTATCTACTGCCCATAACCTTCATGCGCAGGAAACCCAGATGAGTACCTATTGTAATCCACTCAATCTCGATTACACTTATATGATCTATAATGCTGACAAAAATATATCATATCGCTCGGGGGCAGATCCGGCAGTGGTGAGATTTAAAGATGAATATTATATGTTTGTCACCAGGTCTTTAGGATACTGGCATTCGACCGACTTATTGAACTGGTCTTTTATAACCCCTGAGAAGTGGTACTTCCAGGGTTCTAACGCACCCGCTGCCCACAATTATAAAGACTCTGTTTTATATGTAGCAGGAGACCCGTCTGGATCAATGAGTGTTTTGTACACAGACAATCCTAAAAAGGGAGATTGGAAAGCAGTGCCTTCTATTTTAAATGATCTGCAGGATCCTGATTTGTTTATAGATGATGATGGTAAAGCGTATATGTTTTGGGGCTCATCTAATGTGTACCCTATAAGAGCAAAAGTTTTAGATAAAAATCATCGGTTTAGTGCTTCTGATTCTACTTATCAATTGTTCGGCCTCGATATGAAGAAACATGGCTGGGAACGTTTCGGAGAAAATCATTCTGATACCGTTCTTGGCGGTTACATGGAAGGGGCATGGTTGACTAAACACAATAATAAATACTACATGCAGTATGCTGCTCCAGGTACAGAGTTCAATGTTTATGCAGATGGTGTTTACATGAGTGACTCAGTTCTCGGTCCTTATCATTATGCACCTAATAATCCTGTTTTTTATAAACCTGGCGGATTTTCTAATGGTTCAGGTCATGGTAGCACAGTTGTTGGTCCTGCTGCGCAATACTGGCATTTTGCTTCCGCTGCTGTAAACGTAAATGTTGGTTGGGAACGGCGAATATGTATGTATCCTGCATGGTTTGATAAAGACGGTTTAATGTATTCTAACACTTCATTTGGCGATTATCCTCATTTTGCGCCACCAGTTGCAGGAAAGATGGGACAGTTCACGGGATGGATGTTACTCTCATATAAAAAAGCGGTTAAAGCATCTTCTTTTCTTGATAAGTTCCCAGCGGAAAATATTTCAGATGAAAATGTAAAAACATTTTGGGTAGCACAAAAAAATGACGATAAACAATGGTTAGAGATTGATATGCAGAGACCTGGTAAAGTGTACGCTGTTCAGATCAATTATCATGATTATAAATCTGATTTGTATGGTCGCGTTCCTGATCTTTATCATCGCTATATTGTTGAAGGCTCAGTAGATGGCAAAAGTTGGACTACGTTAGTTGACAGAAGTAATAGTTTTAGAGATGTCCCAAATGATTACGTGGAATTAGGCACACCTTCAACAGTACGATATGTTCGTTATAAAAACATTCATGTCCCAATGTCAAATCTTTCTATTTCCGATTTTCGTGTTTTTGGAATCGGAGAAGGTAAAGCACCATCAGTAGTAAAAAATTTTTCAGTAGTTCGACAAAAAGATCCGCGTGATGCAATGATAACATGGAATGCACATCCAAATTGCCAGGGCTATAATATTCTTTGGGGAATCGCCCCTGACAAGTTGTATAACTCGTGGATGGTGTATAATAAAAACTCTTTATTGCTAAAAAGCCTTACAACGGACCAGCATTATTACTTTGCTATTGAAGCTTTTAATGAAAATGGGGTATCAGCAAGAACGAAGATTATGAGGATTGAATAAAAAGGAAAAATTCAAAAGGAAAAATTCAAAAGGAAAAATTCAAAAGGAAAAATTCAAAAGGAAAAATTCAAAAGGAAAAATTCAAAAGGAAAAANAAAAGGAAAAATTCAAAAGGAAAAATTCAAAAGGAAAAATTCAAAAGGAAAAATTCAAAAGGAAAAATTCAAAAGGAAAAATTCAAAAGGAAAAAATTAAAAATTAGATGTTTAAAAATTTATTGCTTCCATTCTTATTAACAACAGTTGTTCAGGTCTTTTCACAGGAAAAATTTTATGATAATGTCTTGTTTCTAAACAGCAGGATGGATGGTAATTACTTTTATAGCAAGGCTTCTTATACTTCACCTTCGTCCATTAAAAATATCGACAACAAATTACCCGTCAGTGAGGATACTTTTTTTACTCCCGGTAATTCGCTGCAATTAGATTTTGTAAATGGGAAAAATGGATCGTGGAGTGCTAAGATAGATAAGCCTGAATGGCGGGGGCAGGATAAATTGAAAGAAGGTGAAATACTTTCTTTTGCCGTTAACGTTTCATCAGCCACAGACATCTCTAACTTACCTGCAATACAAATAGGGCTTGCCGACAGCACGATCTCACAACCTTTACCTGTTTCCCGGTACTTCGTTATCATTCAGCATGGCAAATGGACGAAAGTACTTATCCCACTAAAAGATTTTGCCGGGATAAAATTGAAAAATTCAGATGATGTAAAAGCAGTAATTTTTTCTCAAAACAGCACTGATGGCAATGAGCATGTAATGTATGTTGATGATATAGAAATAAGGCCTTCGGTATTGCCTGCTTTACGGTCAGACAGGGCTTCAATATCGCTGGCAAACGGATATGCAAAACATGTAGATATTGAGTGGAAGCCGGTAACAGATACATCTGTAAGGTTTATAAAAATTTACCGGTCAGTCGATGGGAAAAACTTTCATCCCGTTGGAGTGCAAATACCGTCTAGTTCAAGATTTGCTGATTTTACACGCGAAACAGGTAAAATCTTTTATTACAGAATTTCTTTGTTAGGTTATGATGATAGAGAAAGCTCTGCATCGCCGGTCGTGTCTGCAAAGACAAGAGCTATGACTGAGCAGGAACTGCTTACAATGGTACAGGAAGCGTGCTTTCGTTATTACTGGGAAGGTGCTGAAGAAAACAGTGGCTTGGCAAAAGAAGATATCCCGGGAAGACATAACATGATTGCCATGGGCGCGTCAGGTTTTGGTATAATGGCTCTGATTGCAGGTACGGAAAGAAAATTTATAACACGGGATGAATCAACTGATAGATTTTTAAAGATCGCAAATTTTTTAGAACGAACAGAAACTTTTCACGGCGCTTTTTCTCATTTTGTTGATGGACCTACAGGCAAAGTTGTTCCTTTTTTTGGAAGTAAGGATAATGGAGGAGATTTGGTAGAAACTTCTTTTTTGATGCAGGGATTGATTGCCGCGAGAGCTTATTTTAATAAGAATAATACTAAAGAAAAAGAGATCAGGGATAAGATAACGGGAATATGGAATAATGTTGAGTGGAGCTGGTACCGAAAAGAGCCGGAAACTAAATTTTTAACCTGGCATTGGTCGCCCGACCAGGGATGGATTTTAAATCACCAGTTGATCGGATGGAACGAAACGATGGTTACCTATCTTTTGGCTATAGCTTCTCCAACACATCCTGTTCCTGCATCATTGTACTATACAGGCTGGGCTAACAGGGATAGTACGGGTCAGCAATATCGTAAAAACTGGGGGCAAACCGACCAGGGTTCTATGTATACAAATGGCAACAGTTACTACGGTATTAAACTCGATGTGGGTGTTTCTAATGGTGGGCCGCTTTTCTTTACTCATTATTCTTACCTGGGTTTTGATCCACACTATCTGACTGATGTTTACACAAATTATTTTAAAAACAATCGAAACATTGCCTTGATCAATCATCGCTATTGTATTGAAAACCCCGGTCATTATATTGGCTACAGCGATAGTTGCTGGGGCCTTACAGCAAGCGACGGTCCTTACCATTATGTTGCTAACGAACCGATTCTAAGAGCAGATAATGGTAAAATTGCTCCGACCGGAGCAATCAGTTCGTTCCCATATACCCCCAAACAATCTATGAAAGCCTTAAGTAACTATTACTACAATTATGGTCATTTCTTATGGGGTGAATATGGTTTCAGAGATGCCTTCAACTTAAGTGAGAATTGGTGTTCGGAGATCTTCATGGGGCTCAACCAAGCGCCAATGGTAGTGATGATAGAAAATTACAGAACGGGTTTACTATGGAAATTATTTATGAGCGACCCGCAGATAAAGAAGGTTGCAAACAAAATCAGGCATAAACAATAGAATACAATAGAATTAGATAAAAACAAGCTAAATCATTTTTCTATCTGTAACCTTGTAAAAGAAGCCTTGTCTTAAACAATAATATTTAATAAATGAAAAAAGTATTCTATTACCTTCCAAGTCTTTTAGTGGCAGTTTTTGCTTTTCAATCGCTTTACTCACAACCGGCTTTTTACAGTGACATACAAAAATTTAAGAAACAGGATAGCGCATCTTTTCCGCCCAAAAATGCTATTTTATTTGTTGGCAGTTCTTCCTTTACAAAGTGGCAGGATGTACAATCTTATTTTCCAAATTATACAATCATAAACAGGGGTTTTGGAGGTTCAACGTTACCGGATGTAATACGATATGCAAAGGATGTTATCACACCTTATCACCCTAAAGAAGTTGTGATTTACTGTGGCGATAACGATCTTGCATTGTCAGGTACAATTACGCCTCAAATTGTTCTCAATCGTTTTAAAACCCTTTTTCACATTATCAGATCAAATTTGCCAAAAGCAAACATTGCTTTTGTTTCTATTAAGCCAAGCCCAAGCCGCAAGCAATTAATGGTGAAAATGGAGCAAACAAACAGGTTGGTAAAATCATTTCTAAAAAAACAAAAAAATACTTCTTTTATTGACGTTTACCATCCGATGCTGATGCCAGATGGAAAGCCTATTCCTCAAATTTTTATTGAAGACAGCCTTCACATGAATGAAAAAGGGTATGCCATTTGGAAAAAGGCAATTCAGCCATATCTGATAAAGAAATAAAGATGCACGATGGTATCTAATCACTTCTGTTCCTTTGCCTTTTGTATCACAACTGCAAAGGCATTCACAATTTCGGTTGGCGTAAAAGGGCAAAAGCCGTAGCGATCAACTGGCATACCAGTAAGTAATGCGCTTTTGCCTTGCTCGATCACTTTATGCTCGTACATCGTAAAATTATAAAAAGGTACAACGGGATCAAGGGTAGCACTCATTTGTACAAGCGGCGCCTTTATATCACCAGTGGTCTGGTAGTACCTTTCAACGTTTTCCCGAGCAATTTTATCTGCAATGAAACGTTGTACTCCTAAATTGAGTTTAAAATCTTCCTTAAAGCTGCCGGTACCCCAATATACCTTTGTATAATTGCCATATGGTTGCCCCTTTAGTTTTTGCCTTATATCAGTGGTAAAAAAGGTATGGTGAAAAAGCACAAGCTGAAAGGTTTGTTCTATTGAGCTGGTATTTCCGGCGATGTAAGGAGCATTGGCAATATTAAGAAGTTTTAATGCAGCGGCGGGTTTTTGCCTGATAGCCTTTAAGATGGCGGGGACATATGTAGTTGTCCAGTTGCGCCCGAGTTTTTCAGGAATATGTATCGCATCTCCAGGAAGAACATTGGGGAAGAAATAATCAAAGAGTACTCTAAAGTCACCCCAATAATTTAATCGTTTTTGAAAATCACCAATTGGGGCACACATACACAAACCACCATCGGCAACTTTGGGATACCTTTCAAGGAGTAAGGCGACAGCAAGCCCGCCAAAACCTGCACTTGAAAAATAGATGTACTTAGGCTCTCCATATTTTTTAATAAATCGATTTTGTAAGTCTATGATATTGATAATATCTGATTGTATTGAGAAGCCCTTTTCGCTATAACTGGTCATGGCCCAGGCATACCCTTTACTGGTGTAGAGAGGAATAAAAGGAGCTACTTCGTCGGGAAGGTGC
This sequence comes from Segetibacter koreensis DSM 18137, assembly GCF_000374045.1. Lineage (GTDB taxonomy): Bacteria > Bacteroidota > Bacteroidia > Chitinophagales > Chitinophagaceae > Segetibacter > Segetibacter koreensis. The sequence continues at coordinate 93,573 of NZ_KB893326.1, forward strand.
AAAGGTTCGAATGAAGAAGCGTTTCCGGTAGCAAAAATTATCAACTCTCCATTCCAGTTAGCCGGTTTGCAAATCTCAATTATTTCCCCGGTTTTCAAGGTGTCAATCGTACAAATTTCGCCGGTGGCTCTTCCTTCTGTTTTTGCTTTCTCTATCTCCACCGATTTGTTAAAATCAGTGGAGATTAATTCTTTCTTACAGCCCACTGTCAAAAGGGAAAAAAACAACAGTAATAAGCAATGATTTCTCATGACCTTACTATTTAAAGGTTAAAAAGCGATGGAATACAGCGGAAAATGAAAGCTTAAATAATGTTATTGGCTCTAAGCTCGTTATGGATAGCAAGTATTTAAAGTAAAAAATAGCCGTTATATTTTTTTTATTGGCCTTTTTTAATCTTTTCTAAAAATAAACAGTGAAAGCAGTACTTACAAGTGAAATAACGTGAACAAGCGCAGCAAAAAACGTAAAGACAGGTAAAAGTGCGTGAAACTGAAAGCAAGTTTTCATTTGCCAATGTTTTTAAAAGTAGCCAGTGAAATGGCATGTTTAAGTTTTATTGAAACTTTAAAATCAAATTCAAAAGACTGTTGATTATAATTACCCCCTGATAGTCTGTCGACGTTTACTGCACAAAAACGACCAAGACGAATAAATTGGTTTTGAGGAAGCTGCGATAAAAAGTCCTTTAAGGTATCATATCGCATTGTTCTTTTTATTTTATCGTCGTAAGCTAAATACACGTTTACCAAATGATCGCAGCTCTCTATCATGATTATATCGTTCGCCCTCGCATAAATGTATTCTCCGTTTTTTACCACTAGACGGAAAAGGTTAGGTGTAACTGGAATGCGAGCAGACCGCGGAAACGATAGTTGTTCGGTTTGTGTTTTAATATTATACCCTGTTATCCTATTTGTAGTTAATTCGTTACTTTCAGTTTTGCTAAGATTCCTTCATTCGTCCATTTATTTCCATCAACTACCACTCCAAGTTATATTGAATATTTTAAAGTTGCAACACCTTAAAGGTTTATTTCTAATAATTATTGCACCTGCTTTTTTAATATATGTCTAACAGTACTCATTTTACAAATCCCCCCAGAACACGTACAAAGATGAAAAGAAATGGGTTTGTTGACTCAGATCAGACTCTCAATTATAATTTCTTCGCCTGTTAAATCGTAATATAAATTTTGAAGTTGATGTAAATACTGTAATCTTTTTACTGGTATTCTCTGCCCTTCATACAGCACAAGTATTGTTGGCGAAATTTGCAAACCGCTTAGTTTATCATCTTGCTCTATAGAAATAGTAAAATCACCAAAAAACTTACAATTTATCAGGATCTGAGGTGTTAGCTCTATAGGGTCAATACTTTCAGCATAAACAGGCTCTTGCGTACCCTCTGTTTCTACCCATACTCCACCTTTTCCTAAGTCAGGAATATCACGACCTAAGAAAGCAATTTTCGCATAGACATCCATTCCTGTTAGAGGCTGTTCTTTTACTTTTACGATATTCCCTAACCGAAGTTCTTTTAGCGGTATCATACTGCAAGGTAAATATTCCTTTCTTTTTGTCACCGTTGTGGGTAATCTTACACTTTATCTTTTCCAAATAAATAGAAATACTATTTTAGAAAAAAGCCCTTATTTTATTTAATAGTACCCCCATTATTTTATTTCCAATTCCTACACTTATACCTTATCGGCTAAGTAACCAATCTAATGTTTCCTGCTTACTCTTGTAAAAGAAAAATATTAAAAGTATATTACGTCAGGCTTATACCGGCAATTTAAAAAAGCGAACAAGAGTAATTATTAATTGCAATCTTTTTAGGAGTCAAAGCGAGACCTACATTTTAAAAATTGCTTAAAGGTTTTATTTCAAATCATGTAGATAAACCAAAATTAAAGTTATGGAAACACAACTTGAACAAATTCGGGAACAGCAAAAAGAAACGTGGAACAAGTTTTCCCCCGGCTGGAGAAAATGGGATGATTTTACTATGGAATTTTTAAAACCTATGGGGGATGAAATTATTCGCTGCCTCAATCTAAAAGATACAGATGTAGTTCTTGATGTTGCTTCAGGAACCGGAGAACCCGGACTAGCGATAGCGAAAATCGTTAAAAACGGCAAAGTGGTGATTACCGACCTTGCAGAAGGTATGCTGGAAATAGCGCGTGACAATGCAGCAAAAAAAGGTATTACCAATTTTGAAACTGTTGCCTGCGATGTTTGTGAATTACCATTTGATGACGAAACTTTTGATGCAGTAAGCTGCCGCTTTGGCTTTATGTTTTTTCCTGATATGCTTACAGCCGCAAAAGAAATGGCTCGGGTACTTAAGCCTGGAGGAAAAATGGCAGCATCAGTATGGGGAGCCGCTGATAAAAATTTTTGGGTTACAGCTACCATGATCACTCTCAATAAAAATATGCAATTACCAACTCCGCCGCCGGGCGCTCCGGGTATGTTTCGTTGTGGCAATCCTGGTTTTTTAGCAGATAAATTTAAGCAGGCGGGATTAAAAAATGTTTCCGAGAAGGAAATTACCGGCAAGGTATGTTATGGAAGCAACGATAATTATTGGGATTTTATGAACGACGTTGTTGCACCGGTGGTAGCTGCAATGAGTAAAGCCGATGATGCGATGAAAGATAAAATTAAAAAAGAAGTGTATGATTTAGTGAACCAGAAATGCCCTGATAAAAAGGCTGCTATTGACTATGCAGCTGTAGTAGTTTACGGAGAAAAGTAGGTTCTTTTTGAAAGTTTTATTTAACAAGCTGCAAAGGGTAGAACTTTGCGTAACACGATAAAATGAATGGTACTTTAAAAGACTACATTAAAGGAAGGCTTGATTGAAGTCTGGGGTGTTAACAATTGTCGCAATTACCCCTTACAATGTCGCTTCTGTGCCTGCGATAGAAAGCATCAAATTTTTAGTTTTGTATTAAAATAACTGTTGCTATATGAGAAAATTAGTTTTATTGATGCATACATCACTCGATGGGTTTGTTGCCGGACCAAACGGCGAGATGGATTGGATACAAGTTGGCGATGAAATGTTTGATATTGCAGGTGAAAGAACCGGTGAAGCTGACACAGCATTATATGGCCGAGTGACTTATCAAATGATGGAGAATTACTGGCCAACTGCAGCAGACAAACCTGGTGCATCTAAGCACGACAGAGAGCATTCCACCTGGTATAATTCTGTAAGAAAAGTAGTAGTATCAAGAACAATGAAGGATGCCGATATTGCAAATACAAAAATTATTAGTGAAAATATACCCGGTGAAGTTGAAAAGTTAAAACGAGAACCAGGTAAAGATATTCTTATTCTTGGCAGTCCATCGGTTGTTCATAGTTTAATGGAAGATAATTTCATCAATGACTTCTGGCTTTTTGTAAACCCGATTTTGCTTGGGCAAGGTATTCCGTTATTTAAAAACATTAATAACCGCATAAAACTAAACCTGGTATCAAGTAAAGTCTTTACAGGCGGTGTGGTTTGCCTTCACTATACAACACAAACGGGCAAATAATTGTAGGATCAATAAAAATTTTTTAAAATGACAACAACAGAAAAAACGCAGATAACGGTAGAAACAAATGTAAAAGCTCCAATAGAAAAAGCGTGGGAAGTTTTTACTACTCCAGAACATATTACTCATTGGAACAATGCTTCTGATGACTGGTTCACACCAAAAGTAGAAAACGACTTACGGCCGGGCGGAAAGTTTGTTTACCGGATGGAAGCAAAAGATGGAAGCTTTGGTTTTGATTTTGGTGGTACTTATGATGAAGTAAAAACAAATGAACAAATTGCTTATACCCTTGGTGATGGAAGAAAAGTAAAAATAACTTTTATGGGTAACGGGGCTGAAACTAAAGTCGTGGAAATTTTTGAAGCAGAAAGCACAAATCCTATAGAAATGCAGAGAGGTGGATGGCAAGCAATTCTTGACAATTTTAAAAAGTATGCTGAAACAAATTAAAGGAAGTTGATGGTCATATGGAACCTATAGCTGCCACTATATTGGTACTTGTTGTTACTAATCATAATCTCATTCTTGCCGCAGATAGCAGAAAGACAAACCTTTACCCGGGTGGCATAGGTGAAAAGGGGAGTGTCGAAAAGATTTGTCGAACCAATGATTATTATTATGCCGTTGCGGGTCTGCATTCAGACGAAGATGGAAGTTTTAATATGCGGAGCATTTTACATCATTTGCTTCTTGAACAAACAGATTTTGACACAGCAATTAAACGTATTGCGGTTACCCTGACAACAGAGCTAAAAAATTACTTTACCAAGTTAAAAAAGCTAAATTTTGCCCTTTTTAAACAGTTTCAAAAATACAGTTATGCAGGCGGTGAAATCATTATTGCTAAACGAATAAACAGTATACCTACTGCTTGCCTTTTTGATTATAAGATAATTGATGACACAACTATAAATGTTGTAATGAATACAGGAAAAACAGATATAAAAAATATAAAGGGCGGTGAAGAATGTTTTTGGCGGGCAATTGGCAATACTTCTTTCCTTGATAAAAATATGCCGACTGAAGAAGAAATGGCGACAAGCCCGGTAGAAAAAGTAAAATGGATAATAGAGGAGGGAATAAAAAATTATCCGGCCTTCGTGGGTGAACCAATTCGTATTCTTGAAATGACGGAAGCCGGTGAGCAATGGATTTGAAAAGATTATAAAAGCGGTTAAAAGTACCACTAGAGAACCGTTGTATTGAAGCCAACAATGGGAGGAAACCTTCCCTTATATTTATTTGAAAAATATTTTAAACGCCAAAACAATTACCGTTCCTATAGCTAACCATACTAATAACTAGCATGCAGAAAATGAAAATATCCATGTGCAGAATCTGTGGGATGGTATTGAAACGATGGCGGCTGTAATGATGATGGACCCTTCAAACCGGTGAAAGGCTTTTGAATAAACAAAAGTATTATTCTGGGTATTTGTACATTAGGTTACAATTTGCAAAACTTACTATTTTTTGTGCCTCTTTTTAAAAGGTAAAATATAATACCAATGTTTAAAAATATTTTCACCGCTTCATTATTATTAATTTATCTGCAATCACAATCGCAGCAACTGTACGAAATGCAGAAAGGCTTTGAAAGTAAGGTAAGCAGTTTCGAAAATCCAAACGGGAAAAAAGGGCAGGGAGGGAAAACCAATAAAACAGCAAAAGGCAATGCTTTTGAATGGATATATCCGGGGCAATCGAAAGTATTGTTAGACATAAAAGATAAAGGCATTATTCAACGGATATGGCTTACAGTTAACCAAAGTCCTGTTTTGCTTCGTAGCCTTAGGTTACAAATGTTTTGGGATGGTAATTTAAAAGCTGCTGTAGATGTTCCCCTCGGTGATTTTTTTGTTTCTAACCTTGGCCGGCCGGCGGCTTTTCAGTCTTCATTTTTTTCAAGTCCCGAAGGAAGGTCTTTTAACTGTTTTATTCCTATGCCTTTTCGAAAAGGTGCAAGAGTAATCATTACAAATGAATCGATAAAAGATTCGGCGAGGTTGTTCTATGATATCGATTATGTACTTGCACAAAATTTGCCTGAAGATGCTCTTTATTTTCATGTCTATTGGTCAAGACAGATGAATTCAAAACCGGGAGATGATTTTGTAGTATTGCCTAAAGTAAATGGCAAAGGAAGATTTTTGGGAATGAGCGTAGGTGTAAATACAGACTCTGCATACGATAAAACATGGTGGGGAGAAGGTGAGGTAAAAATGTTTTTAGATGGAGATACAAATTACCCGACAATTAATGGTACAGGCACTGAAGATTATGTTGGAACAGGGTGGGGAATGGGCGCATTTTCAAATTTATACCAGGGTGCACCTGTAGCTGATGAGCCTAAACGACAATTCGTTTTTTATCGCTGGCATATTCCTGATGTTATATGGTTTCAAAAAGACATCAAAGTAACGCTGCAGCAAATAGGCGGTGCACCAAAAGATATTGTAAAAGAAAAAATAAACCAGGGTATACAAATGCAACCTGTGACAGTAGATAATGTAAACGGATTCGTGCGATTATTTGATCTGAAAAGTACGCCGGCAATTAACGATGAAAATTTTCCTGAGGGATGGGTAAACTTCTATAGAAATGATGATTATAGTGCAGTAAGTTATTTTTATCTCGATAAATCTTCTAATAATTTACCGGCTCTTCCTGCTATTGGCGTGAGGACTAAAAATGTAAGGTAGAATCGAATCGGCATTTTTTTATCATTATCTGTATTAATGTATATAAACAATATTGCGTTTTCACTCTTAAATGATTATATAAAAAATCTATTGTTTTTATATTTCATGTACTATTGCATGCATTAATATGTCGCGATTTTATTCTTATATAAACACACCTAAAACAATTCTTTCACTGTACACTGGTGACATTCCCTTCAGCGCTTTTCTTAAAAACTTTTTTTCAAAAGAGAAAAAATATGGCTCACGAGACAGGAGAACCATTTCTTCATTGTGCTACTATTATTTTAGAACAGGCCATGCAATAGAAGACAGAGACTTAGAAGAACGAATACTCACAGGCCTCTTTTTATGCACGACTACACCAAACGAAATACTCGAAAATAAAAAACCCGAATGGAATGAAAAAGTAACCTTGCCTCTAGCAGAAAAAATTTCAGTTGCCAAAATTGATGTTGAAAAGATCTTTGCTTTTAATGATGAGTTATCAAAAGATGTAAATGCAAAATTGTTCAATACTTCTTTTCTCATTCAGCCAAAATTATTTGCCAGGGTGCGACCGGGAAAACAACAGGTTGTAAAACAAAAACTTGAAGCTGCTCAAACAAATTTTGAAGAAATTAATAATACCTGTCTTGCTTTTGCAAATGGAACCAAGCTGGAAGCAATTCTTGATATAAATAAAGAAGTAGTTATACAGGACTATAATTCTCAAAGGGTTGGGGAGTTAATGACTGCAACAAATATAAGCGCGCCAGTAAGTGTTTGGGATTGCTGTGCGGCAAGCGGAGGAAAAGCTATTATGGCTTACGATATACTTAGAGACTGTAAACTTACAGTATCTGATGTGCGGCAAACGATCATACAAAATTTACATAAGCGCCTCAAAGATGCGGGGATTAAAGATTATTACGCTTTTGTTACTGACCTTACCAATCATAAAAATCTGCAGTCTGCTTTAAATAATAAAAAGTTTGATTTTATTATTTGTGATGCGCCCTGCAGTGGCTCAGGTACCTGGAGCCGTACTCCCGAGCAACTGCTTTTTTTAAAAAAAGAAGAGATAACAAGATATAGCGATCTTCAAAAAAGTATTTGTGTAAATACAATACCATTTTTAAAAAAGGGTGGTTATTTTTTATACATCACCTGCTCGGTATTTAAAAAAGAAAATGAAGATATTATACATTTTATACAGGATAAATTTTCTCTTACATTGGTAAAAATGGAACTGCTGAAAGGTTATGAAATACAGGCCGATACAATGTTTGCCACACTATTTCAACTCACTTAATCATATGAGTTTTTACAGACAGTTTATTTAATTAAACGAATAATACGTTTTTGATTTTTACTTAAATATTGAAGGTAGTACACTCCTCTTTGCAATTTTGCCACCGTATTAAAGTTAATGGTTCTGATTTCATTTTGCGTTACTGTCGTAGTTACTGTTTCAACGATACTTCCTTTCGCATCTATCAAACGAAAATTAATTTCTCCGGGCTCTGGTGCTTTTAAATAAATTGATAAATAATTTTGAAAAGGATTTGGAACAGCTAGCAACCAATCCTTAGTGAAAATATTTCCTTTCTGTAGAGAAACTGTTTGTACCGTTGTGCTATCAGAATATTTTAGAGTGTAAAAACCAGCAGGCTGATTTGCAAGATTTGTAAATGTATAATTATACATTTCTTCTTTTTCGGTAGTAAAAGTTTGTGAAACAATTGCCTGTCCCGCATTATTGATTAATTCAACTTTAGCTGGTCCGTCTATGCGGCCTATAAATTTTGTGTCAATTTTTTCTGTGAATGGATTTGGGGTTACAAACAACCATTCATTGCCATATAAAGCCACATTTTCATCATGCTTTAGCAATTGGTAAGCTATTCTAAAGTTTGGTAAACCATATCCATATTGGCTATCAGGAGCAGCATACTTATCAGCACTTTTATAAACTGCATCAAGAATTTTCATGTTGTTAAAAGAAGGAAAGGCTTGCCACAGACAAGCTATTAATCCTGCAATATTCGGGTTTGAAAAAGAGGTGCCGTTTCCTGACGCGGGCTGATCATCCAGCCCTGCTATTACAGTACCTGCACCTACAGAAACAATATTCGGCTTTACTTTACCACTATAACCATAACTACTAAAACCTGCTATTTCTCCCGTAGCATTTACTGCGCCTACCGAACACACGCTGTCAACATCCGCGGGAAAAACAATGTACTTCCATTGATGGTCCCCTTCGTTGCCTGCACTGTTGGCTACTATCATTCCCTTTCTTACGGCTATACTTGCTCCAAGAGAAATCATGGTAGTGTTTTTATAAAAATCAGCATATGTGTGATTAAAAGTCGAGTCGTCAAAATCAGAATAACCAAGTGAGGATGAAATCATATCCGCCCCTGCACTGTCTGCAAATTCAGCGCCTACAACCCAATTATGTTCTTCAATAGGATATTCACTTGCAGCATTTTCGGTTCTTATTAGCCAGTAGCTTGCTTTAGGTGCAGTTCCCACCATTTTACCGGGCCAGTTTGCACACAAAATGCTAAGGCAATACATGCCATGAGAATCATCTTCGTTCACACTGTTATCAAATGCAACAAAATCACGCTCTCCTAAAATCTGCCCATTCATTCGTACGCTGTCAAAAGCTGTAATTGTTTTGTATTGCAGAAAACCCGCGTCTAATACAGCGATTTGAACTTTTTCTCCATGAAAACCTTTATTGTGTAAAAATTCGCCGTCGTGTACATGTACCTGGCTATAATTATTCCCATAATCAAAAATGTTTCCTGTCGTTTGTAAAGGGCGATTTGCCCCGGAAATATTTACAGGCAACGGCAACTTTTTAAATTTTTCGATATGCCGGTTATTTATTGGACGATAGCCTATTCCTTTCGCTGACTTTACAAAAGGGAATGCCATAATCTTATTGATGGCATTTTGGTCTGTCGTTTCAATTAAAACCTGGTTTAGCCACTTTGATTCACTTAAGATCTTTACTTTTCCTGCAAGACGAATGCTATCAATAAATCTTTTTGTTAATGGCAGGTCTGTGCTGTCAATACTAATATTGTAACGTTTACGACGGTCGATAGCTCTTTGAGAAAGAAACTGAGAGGGATTTGCTATACTATAAGTATTACTGCCTTTATCTGTTAATTGAATAATGAGTTTTGGATATTGCGCATTTGCACTCAGAATGCAATACACCAAGAAAAATACAAGTAGAGAAATTTTCATTCAATAAATTGTCATCTCAAAGCTACTGAAAAACTAAGGGCAAATACATCTAAACGAGATGCAGTTAGTCCCGTTCGAATTTTAATTATGACTGATAAGCTGCAGTTTCACTCCATAGCTCGCATCCTGGTATTTGGGTGGGGGAGGGTTTCTTTGCCAGTTCCAATATAGGAATTCTTTATAAATAAGCCCTACACCTTTTGCAAATACTTCTATGCCATACGTTCTTATCTGTACTTCTAAATTAGGGTCAAAAGGTCCTTCGGGAGTTGTCTCATCGTGCTGGAAGACAGTAACAGTACTATCATACGTTGTATTTAATACATGATAACTTGAGTCCAAATTTCTGTATTCATATTCCCAATCATCAAGGTAACTAACTGTTGTATTAAATGATTTGGTATCGATAAAAGAATGAGCCAGCCATGAATAGCCTTCCATTATAGGAGCATGTAATTTTAAAAATCTTAAATTATTATCAACATACTCAATCCATTTGTCTGTAGGTGTTGCAAAAAAAGTTGTGGCAAAAGTCCACGGCTGCGATCCGAGAGTATCTCTTGTAAATCTAAAGATACGGTAAGAAAGCCGGCCTTCATTATCTGTAAATGTTGACTCTATCGAATCTTTTGCCTGGTAACTTTTTACTATTAAGGAACTTCCGAATGAAGCAGGCACAGTAGAATCTAACCGGTACAAATAAGTCTTGCCAACAGTGAGGGGAAAATAATTGGTTAATGCAGATGTTTGTAAAGTTTGAGTCTCCTTTTTGCAGCTAAACACGCCAACTAATAGCAATATAATTACAAAGCAAACTGCAAAAGATTTTTTCATTCGTGAATATTCAAACTGTAAGATAAATACTTTCTTTTGTCAGAATTGAAATTTATCTCTGCACGTATTTATGGAATTATTAGAATTTGGAAGGATGTTTTTTATTCCATACAATATAGGCAACATAGAGTTATACATTTTTTAAATTGCTTTCTTCTATGTGCCTATAACTGGTTATATTAAGCCGCTTCTTTGAATAACGCCTCCAGCAATTACATCGTCTCCTTCATAAAAAACGGCGCTTTGACCCGGAGCGATGCCCTTTACATTCTCATAAAAATTAACCCTAAGTCTATTGCTTTCAGGGTACATGTTACATAGACTTCCGCTGTCTTTGTACCTTATTTTGCCAATGGCTTCCATGCCTGGAGTTATTGTATCATATTTTCCCATGTTTAGTTTACCAACCATCATGGTACTTTCATTCAAGTCCTCTGCATCTCCTAAAACGACAGTGTTGGTTTCAGGAATAATTTTAGTTACAAACACAGGTCTTCCCATCGCAATTTCAAGACCTTTTCTTTGACCTATTGTATAAAATGGATAACCCTTGTGTTGACCAAGTATTTTTCCTTCTTTATTTATAAAATTGCCGCCCGCCACTTTTTCTTCAAGGCCGTCAACTTTTCTTTTTAAAAAGCCCCTGTAATCATTATCAGGAACGAAACAAATTTCATAGCTCTCACTTTTCTTGGCGAGTTCGGGATAACCCATATCATGAGCCATTTGCCTTATCTCTGTTTTATGGTAAGTTCCCAAGGGCATAATGGTGCGGCCAAGCAATTCCTGGTCAAGACCCCATAATACGTAACTCTGGTCTTTTGTTGAGTCTTTTCCTTTGCTGATTACATACCTGCCGTTGTCATGTAGGCGAACATTGGCATAGTGCCCTGTTGCTATATATTCGCACCCCAAAGCATTTGCTCTTTTTAGCAACGCCCGCCATTTTATGTGTGTGTTACACATAACACAAGGGTTGGGTGTGCGGCCGGCAAGATATTCATCTACGAAATTTTCTATTACAAATCCACCAAATTCTTCGCGTATATCTAAAACAAAATGCGGAAAACCATGGTGAACAGCGGCAGCACGTGCATCATTGAAACTATCAAGATTGCAGCATCCTGTTTCTTTTTTGCTGCTGCCTGCGCTTGCATAGTCCCACGTTTTCATAGTTATGCCTATCACTTCATACCCCTCGTTATGCAGCATGAGAGCCGTAACGGTACTGTCGATACCGCCACTCATAGCTACCAAAACCTTTCCTTTACGGCTCATTGTAAATAATTTAGCGTGCAAAATTACAATAAACTGTTTTCATTGTAAGCTTGCTATAGGTCACGGATTTGCAATAAATTCTTATTATTAATGTAAAGTTTATTTTATCAGTAACTACATTACGTAATAATTTATCATCTTTCTCGTAATAACCATTATTACGTTCGTTAAGAAGTTTTTTGCTTATTTTGCCTTTTACTCATAAAAATTATATTCAAATAAAAATAAACGCGATATGCTTAAGTTACAAGTTATTGGCAATCTGGCAAAGGATTGTGTAGTGAATAATGTAAACGGTAAAAATGTAATAAACTTTAATGTGGCGCATAATGAGAAATATAAAGATGCCCAGGGCCAGCAAAAAGATAAGACCGTTTGGGTAGATTGTGCTTACTGGACGGATCGTACCGGGATAGCCCCTTATTTAAAAAAAGGTACCCAGGTTTATGCTGAAGGTGTACCAGACGTTCGTACTTATACAACAAACGATGGCAGGCAGGGCGCAACGCTAAGCCTACGTGTAAGCGTAGTGCAGTTATTAGGTGGCCGAGGCGAAAACCAGGGTGCAGAAGGCGGCGGAGCTTCAAACTATCAGGGAGGTCAAGGTTACAATCAGCAAGCATATAACCAGCCATCTTCACCTGCAAGTGTGTCTTCCAGCGATATCACAGAACCGTCGGACGATCTTCCTTTTTAAGCTAAGAAAAAATAGAGGTCAAATTTTTTAGAAGGCTGTCTCAAAAACAAGAGACAGCCTTTTCTTTATCAATAATTAGCAGGCGTACTTGTTTTTTTGTTATAAATATTCACCCTATCAGTCATTATTAGACATTTTTTAAAAAATGTCATTTATAAAAACTGTCGCAGTAATATTGATATCTCTTATTGAAGTAATAAAATTTCTGTTATGTTTGCAAATGATAAAACTAACTGAATGTCGCTTATAAAGAGTATTTCCGGTATACGTGGAACTATTGGAGGGAAACCGGGCAACAACCTAACTCCACTGGATATAGTAAAATTTACTGCAGCATATGGAACATGGCTGATGCAACAGGGAAGTAAAAGAAAAATAGTGGTAGGCCGCGATGGAAGAATAAGTGGTGAAATGGTGCAGGGGTTGGTTGTAAGTACTTTAAATGCATTGGGATTAGATGTTGTAGATGTCGGACTAAGCACCACGCCTACAGTTGAAGTGACAGTGATATCAGAAAATGCAGCTGGAGGAATAATTCTAACCGCCAGTCATAACCCAAAGGAATGGAATGCATTAAAATTACTAAATGATAAAGGAGAATTTATAGACAGCGAAGACGGTGCAACAGTACTGGCTTTGGCTGAAAAGGAAGATTTTACCTTTGCTACGGTTGATAAACTAGGTTCTTACACTAAAAACGACATAGCCCTTCAAAAGCATATTGACGCTATTGTTAATTATCCTTTAGTTGATGTAGAAGCTATTACCAAAAGTAAGTTTAAGATTATTGTTGATGCTATTAACAGCACAGGTGCTATTGCAGTACCGGCTTTATTAAAAGCCCTGGGCGTTAAGGACGTAACTGTATTAAACGATGAGGTAAGCGGCAAATTTGCTCATAATCCTGAACCCTTGCCCCAGCATTTAACCCAGTTATGTAACGAGGTGAACCGCCAAAAAGCCAGTCTTGGTATCGCAGTAGATCCTGACGTGGACAGGCTGTGTTTTGTAAACGAGGACGGATCTTTATTCGGCGAAGAATATACGCTTGTAGCTATCGCAGATTTTGTGTTGCAACAAAGGCCGGGAAATACAGTAAGCAATATGTCGAGCACGAGAGCGCTAAAAGATATAACTGTAAAATACGGTGGAGAATATTTCCCGAGTGCGGTAGGGGAGGTGAACGTGGTAAATAAAATGAAAGCTGTAAACGCAGTTATTGGTGGTGAAGGAAACGGAGGAATTATTCTTCCTGATCTTCACTATGGCAGAGATGCATTAATTGGTATTGCACTTTATCTTACTTATTTAGCCAAAAGTAAGAAAAGCAGCAAGCAGCTTCGTGGTACTTTCCCTGATTATTTTATTAGTAAAAATAAAATTGAACTTGACAAGGCAGTAAACGTTCAATCAATATTTGATAAAATAAAGAAGAAATATAAAAATAATCCTATCAATACAGAAGACGGTTTAAGGATAGAATTTGAAAATGACTGGGTGCATTTAAGAACCAGTAACACTGAGCCTATCATCCGTATTTATGCCGAAAGTAATTTTGAAACTACTGCTGAAAATATTGCCCGTAGAATCATGCACGACATTAAAGAGCACTTGTAAGAATACACGTAAGAGTAATTGTAACGGCAACACAAAAAAGTAGAAATTATTAATTACTGCATTTTAATAATTCTTCTTCATTTTTAACCATTGCATATTGCAAAATTATATTGTATAAATCTTCAGGATTAAAAGGTTTACTTATGTAATCATTCATACCCGCATCGAATGCCTTGTCTTTTATGTCTAACATGGCAGAAGCAGTAAGGGCAATTATGGGAAGATTTGAGTACTTACTATCAGGAAGAGCGCGAATAGCAGCCGCAGTTTCATAACCATCCATATGTGGCATTTGAAGATCCATTAAAACAATATCGTAATCGTTTTTCTGAATAAGTTCAAAAGCTTCTAATCCATTTTTAGCAATATCAAATTCAAAATGCCATTGTTCGAGGAAAAGCTTAATAAGCAGGATGTTTATTTCATTATCTTCTGCCACCAACAATTTTATTTTGGGATGAGATTTTACGTAAGAAGATCTTGTTTTTAAAGATTTCCTGGTATGTTTTGATTTGCTTACGGGGAAAGTTAGCGTAAAATAAAAAGTAGATCCTTTTCCTTCTGTGCTTTTCAACTTTATTTTGCTTCCCAACAATTCAAGTATTCGTTTTGTAATGGTTAGTCCAAGACCTGTACCACCAAACTTTCTTGTAGTGTCTGAATTGCCTTGGGTAAAACTTTCAAAAATCGCATCATATTTTTCATTAGCAATACCAATGCCGGTATCTGAAATTTCAAAATCAATGGTTGCATTGTTCAAATCCTGGTTTTTGATACTGGCTGAAACATTTACCATTCCTTCTTCGGTAAATTTTACGGCATTGCTTATTAAGTTTGTAAAGATCTGGCCGATTCTAACAGGGTCGCCTGTTACCTTTGGCAGGTTTCGGTCAAGAAATAGATTAAATGCAATATTCTTTTCTTCTGCTTTTTGCAGCAGGCTTGCCCGTACATTATTTATCAACTCCTGCAAATCAAAATCTATTTCTTCGAACTCAATTTTGCCGGATTCTATTTTATTATAATCAAGAATATCGTTTATAAGTACGAGAAGATTTTTTGCTGAAAACTGCAGGATTTTAAGATGATCCAACTGGTCGGGGCGGGGATTTTGCTCCATGAGTAAATTTGTAAAACCGATGACAGCATTCATCGGTGTACGTATTTCATGACTCATTACAGACAAAAATTGTGTTTTAGCCTGCGCCGCCATTTCAGCCTGTTCTTTTGCAAGTAACAATTGCTCCTGATCCTGCTTTCTTGCAGAAATATTATTGGTGATAGAAATGTATTTCGACAACTTTCCATGCTCGTCAAAAATGGGTGTTCCATCAATTGCTACCCATATTTTCTCGCCATTCTTATTGTACTGAAGTATTTCTTCTGAAAAAGGTATGTTTTTTAAAAAACTTTCTGACAGTCTTTTTATCACAGTTTTATCCGTTTCTTTTCCAAAGAAAATATTGTCGGGAACTTTCCCAATAACTTCCTCAGGTAAATATCCACTTGATTTTACAAAACTTTCATTAACCCATTCTATTCTCTTTTTATCATCTACAATTATAACTGCAGAAGAAGTTTTACTGGCAACCAGAGAGAGTTTTTCTAACTCGGCCTGGGCTTTTTTCTGATCGGTTATATCCATAAAAAAAACAGCAACGCCATCTTCTCTTTTATACATGTTGTAGCTATAAAAGCCATCTTTTGTTCCGAAACGGTCTTCAAAACGGCAAACTGCTTTCGAAGTATAAACCTCTATATAATTTGTATAAAAGTCCGTTGCATATAAGTTAGGAAAAAGAGTTAAAATGTTTTTTCCTAAAATTTCCTCTTTTTCTTTTCCGATTATTTTCGCTCCAAAGGAATTGATCGAGCTGAAGCAATGATTTTTATCTAAAGAAAAAAAACCTTCTGTAATACTTTCTAAAGTTGTGTCTAATGTAATTGCCTGCTCCCTTACTAATTTGTCAGCTCTTCTCAAAGCGGTATTGTCTTTTGCAATTCCGTGTACACCCCCTAATTTGCCCCAGCTTTTTACCGGGTAAAGTGTGATTGAAAGCTCTTTTACGGTACCACTTTTGGTAACCACTTTTATTTCACCACTTTGGCATTTTCCGGCAAGCGCCCGAATAAAAGCAGCTTTTGCTGAATGAATATCAGAATCCTCAACTATTGAACAAAAATTAGTATCAATCATTTCTTCTTCTGAAAATCCAAAAATCTGTAAGGCACCGGTATTTATGGAGAGAAAATTGCCTGCAGAGCAAAGCGAAAAAACAGCATCGGGATGATTTTCGAATAGTGACTGGTACAGTACCTGGGAATCCCGTTTCAACAATTCTGCCTTTATTTTCTGATTTATCAGTCGCGCATTTATAACTATGCCGTTCACGCTTTCATCATCAAGCATATTTGTTATTGAAAATTCCATCCATCTCCAGCCATTATTTTTAGTGATAAACTTTACTTGTAACTGGCTCACGTGCTCTTCATCAAACCCACCTTTCATTATTTTTTTTGCATATAACTGGTAGTTAGGGTGTAAATAGTCGAAAATGTTTTTTCCCCTGATTTCTTCAGTAGTGTAGCCTACCGCGTTAAATAAAGAGTCACTGGCAAAAAGAAAATTTCCATCAGTGTTTACAATTAAAATGATATCAGAGCTATTTTTTATAATAGCTTTAAAAAATCCTTCTGTCATAATTTCCAGGACAAGATTTTAATTCCGGTTATTAATAGGTATTGAACTTCTAAAAAAATACTCGCTAATATAGAACGCTAATATTTATTTAAATTGCTTATTTGTAAGCAGTTACGGAAATAAAACCTTTTGGGTTAATGCAAAAGCCAATTGGACTAGAGAAGGTTAATATGAATAATAAACGGTTGCAATAGCAGTAAAAGGAGTATCGACTATTGTACTTGCGCGATAAAACGAACAGATCAGTTATAAAGAGTTTTAATAAGATATAGAAAGAACAGATGCAAGAAATGCTTTGGATTTCTTTTTATGGCTGTATTTTAAAATCCGGCTACGGTATCATCTCCTCTAATATCAGCAGAGGCTTCCAGTTTTCCGTCAGTCACTTTTATCAGTTCTACCCGGCCAATAACTACTTCGTAACCTGGTACATTGTATCCTTTTATTGTGTAGCCCATTTTTTTAAGTTCATCAATAATATTTTCCGGAAAACCTTTCTCTACCACAAGTTCATCGGGCAACCATTGGTGGTGAAATTTTGGTTTGTCTACCGCATCGGCTGGCTCCATCTTAAAGTCAATTATATCAACAATTGTCTGAAACACGGAAGTTGGAATAGTGGTACCTCCCGGAGTACCGACAACCATAAAAGGTTTACTATTTTTCAAAACTATGGTTGGAGCCATAGAACTCAACATTCTTTTACCTGGCGCAATTGCATTTGCTTCGCCGCCCACAGCGCCATACATATTTGGTACGCCTGGCTTTGAGCTAAAGTCATCCATTTCATTATTTAAAAAAAATCCTGCGCCTCCAACCACTGTTTTGCTTCCAAAGTTCCCATTTAAAGTTGTGGTAACAGAGGCCATATTGCCCCACTGATCGATAATGCTGATATGAGTTGTCTCTGTGCTTTCAACAACGCCTGCTTTTATACCTGAACTGTTTCCGGCTTTTGTACTATCGTAATCGGCCATTCTTTTAGTTAGATATGTGTCACTTGTTATTTCTTTTAAAGGCACTTTCCAAAAATCAGGATCGCCAAGGTGTTCTGCCCGGTCGGCGTATGCTCTTCTTTCTGCTTCTGTCATTAGCTGTACACTTTTTACCGTTTCAAATCCATAAGAAGCTAAAGGTCTTTTTTCGACCATTTTCAACATTTGCCATAAAAGAACTCCCCCGCTGCTTGGAGGTGGCATACTTACAATTGTGTATCCTTTGTAATCAAATTCAATTGGTTTTCTTTCTTTTGTCTGGTAATTTTTAAGGTCGTCAACGGTGATCAAGCCCTTGCCTCTTTGCATTTCTGCAGCTATTAGCTTTGCAGTTTCTCCTTCATAAAATCCTGCTGCCCCTTTATCTCTTATTCTTTTTAATGTAGTTGCAAGATCTTTTTGCACCACGGTATCACCCTCTTTCCATCCTCCTTCTTTTATAAAAACAGGCACAACAGTATTGTATTTTTTAAAATCGTTTTGTGCATTATTAAATTTAGCAGCTTCAGCTTTTGTTAATGTAAATCCTTTTTCTGCAAGGTCTATCGCTGGTTGTATCAATGTTTTAAACGGAAGTTTTGCGTATTTCATACCGGCAAATAATCCGCTTATCGTTCCCGGAACCCCGCTTGCCAAGTGACCGTATTGCGATAAATTGCTTTGTGCATTTCCTTTGTCATCAAGATACATATCACGGCTTGCTTTTGCCGGCGCTGTTTCCCGATAGTCTAACGAAAAAGTTTTTCCATCTTTTAATCTTCCTACCATAAAACCGCCACCACCTATATTACCTGCACCGGGATATACTACTGCAAGTGCAAGCTGCGTTGCGATAGCTGCATCTATTGCATTACCACCTTTTTTTAAAATTGCTGCGCCTACCTTACTGGCTATTGGGTGAGCACAGGCCACAGCGCCTTTTGAAAAAGTCTTGTCTTTTTGAATGGTATAATGATAAGGATCAACCGCTTTGCCTTTTCCCACTATGCTTTGTGCATATATAAAAAAAGGAAAAAGAAGGATAATTATTGAAGCTGAAAAGGGTTTTCGCATTGCTGCAAATTATAGCATTTCTGCAACGATCGTATGATGAAGATGTATAAAAAAATTGAGATTGGAAAATTAGTTACTTTTTGCTTCCAGTCATCAAAGCGCAATATGTTTAAAAAATAAGATGCAGCATTTTACGTTGTTTATTGCTCCATATTGTTATTTAGCACAAGAGTGACAGGCCACTCTGCTGCTGTATAAAAAGATTATTACCAAAGCGTATACTCCTTATTGAGGATATATGAACTCTTTCTGTTTTTTTCGAATCTGTAAAAAATATTCATTTAAAAACCACCAATATGACTTCATATTCTACCATCTGCAGATTTACAGCGTTATTTGGTTTTTGCATTATTATTTGCACGGCTACTAGAGCTCAATCTGTAATTAAAGGAACGGTAAAAAACGCAAACCTGGAACCCTTGTCAGGTGCATCGGTCATAATACAAGGTTCTAAAAAAGGAACTACTACTGATAATAATGGCACTTATACCCTTTCTGTAACTCCTGGCAGGCACACACTTATTGTTTCTTATGTTGGCCTGGCGACACAACATTTTGATGTAACTGTTACCGCAGCCGAAACAACGCAGGATGCCGTGCTTATGGATGCAGTAGACTTAAGTATGGTAACTGTAATCGGTTCGCGAAATGTATCACGTACAAGAACTGAAACAGCAGTACCTGTCGATGTCATTCCTGTTTCACAGGTTATTAATGAAATAGGACAGGTAGATTTAAATCAAATTCTTACTTTTATTGCTCCTTCATTTCAATCTTCGCGGCAAACCGTTTCTGATGGCACCGATCATGTTGACCCGGCTCAGTTAAGAGGTTTGGGAACAGACCAGGTTTTGGTATTGGTAAATGGAAAACGACGCCATCAATCTGCCTTGGTAAATGTGAATGGAACAATAAACCGTGGACAAGTAAGTACTGATTTGAGTGCAATTCCTGCAACGGCGATAGAGAGAATCGAAATTTTGCGGGATGGTGCTGCCGCTCAATATGGTTCAGATGCAATTGCTGGAGTTATAAACATTGTTTTGAAGAAGAAGACAGGTTTACTTGAAGCGGGCGTAAGCTACGGTGAGAATATTACAAGCTATCCTAAAAACTATGCTTTATATAAAACCACCGCCAATAGTTCAGACCCTAATGTGAAGGTGAATGACGGCGGAACATTTCAAGGTTCACTCGGGTATGGATTTAACATAGGCAAAGGCTATCTAAATCTCACCGGTGAATATATTAGCAGGCAAGCGACTAACAGAACCGGCACTTATACAGGTCAAATTTACCCTGCGGTAAACGGAGTAGTCAGGGATGACTCAATTATGCAGGCAAAAGGTACCAACAGGAATACATTTGATATGGTCGTGGGTAACTCTGCCATGAAAAGCGGAGCTGGTGCTTATAACTTTGGTTATCCAATAAGTGATAATACTGAAATATATGCCTTTGGTACTTTTAGCAAGAAAAATGGTGAGGCCGCCGGGGTTTATCGCTATCCAACCAGTATTGTAAGTAATGCAAAAGTTTATGCACCCAATGTTTTTGCTGTTTACCCAAATGGTTTCTTGCCCCAGATACATTCTAATATTATAGATTTTTCTACTGCCGTTGGTTTGCGAACTAAATTCAACGGCTGGAATTTTGACCTCAGCAACACTTTTGGAATTAATACATTTGATTTCGGTGTTGAAAACTCAGTTAATTATAGCCAGTTTGCAATTGCCGGAAATAACCAGACCAAATTTGATGCAGGTGGATTAAAATTCTGGCAAAACACGGTAAACGCAGATTTCTCTAAAAAATATAATTACCTGGAAGGGCTTAATGTGGCCGCAGGAGCAGAATACCGGATTGATGCTTTTGGAATAAAAAGTGGTGAAGAAGCATCTTATAAAAACTTTGATGTGCCGTCCGGTGCTCAATCCGGTGCACAGGTATTTGCCGGTTTTATAAACACGCTGGGAAATACCAAAACAAGAAATTCTCAGTCAATTTATTTAGATGTAGAGCAGGATGTTACAAAAAAGCTTCTATTAACAGGTGCATTGCGATTTGAGCATTACAGTGACTTTGGTTCTACGCTTAATTTTAAGTTCTCAGGCCGTTATAAAATAAGCGACTTTTTAAGTGTAAGAGGATCTATCAGTTCAGGTTTTCGTGCTCCTTCTATGCAGCAGAAGTATTATTCAAAAACAAATACTTTGTTTGTTTCTCAAATGGGTACTCTCGTGCAGCAAGAAAGCGGGACCTTTACTAATGACAGCAAAGCAGCCCAAATTCTTGGCATTCCAAAGCTTAAACAGGAAACCAGTAATAATTATTCGGTTGGCTTAACGGCAAAACCGTTCAAAGGATTCGAAATAACAGTAGACGCATACCAGATTGATATTAAAAACCGCATCATCCTGACAAATAATTTTACAGGTGGGTCCGATTCTTTGTTAAAACAAGAACTCCTTGCTGCTGGCGCTACAACAGCTAACTTCTTTACCAATGCGATCGATACACGCTCAAAAGGACTGGAGGCTGTTCTTTCTTATAATACTAATTTTTCTGCAAAGCAATCGTTGCGAACAACATTGGCAATGACTTTTATTGATAATGAAGTTAAGAAAGATGCCGCCGGAAAGGTCATTATTCACGCATCTGATATACTGGTCAATAGCGGTCAGTTAGGGAACTACTATAATCGTGAAGATCAAAGCCGCATGGAAGTTGCGAGTCCAAAAAATAAAATTACGTTAGGTTTTAATTATAAGTACAGCAAATTTGCTGCAATGGTGCGTGTTGTACGGTTTGGTGAAGTAACCTATCTTGATCCATCTAATCCTTCTGCACCTACAATTATAAACAATGCTTTTACAGGAAAGTCTGAAAGTACAGACCAGACATTTTCGGCTAAAACAGTAACCGATATTTCATTGTCTTATGATATTTTAAATTCTTTGACTGCCACTATTGGTGCCAACAATATATTCGATGTGTACCCCGACCTGCAAAGTCACAGCAGCAACATGAGTAGTGGACGCTTTATATATAGCCGGCGTGTTATGCAAATGGGTTTCAACGGAGCCTATTATTTTGCCCGTTTAAAATTTAGCCTCGATACCAGAAAAAAGTAACTCGATGTATTTTAGTAAAAAAGCTACTGTCTAAAAAGTACAGTAGCTTTTTTATTTCTTTCATTAGTACATCAAAGCAAAAAACAAAAATTTAGGCGAGTTCGAAATAATAACACATATATGCTCAGAAAATTTTCGATTTATTGGGCATGTTTTTTTACTTTACCTACTTTCGCGCCTTTATTTGATTATATGAAAAAATGTTTTTTAGTATTCTTTATTTCTGTTATTTGTTTAGTGTCTAAAGCACAGGGACTTCAATCTCCCGAACAATTTCTTGGCTATAAAATTGGAACTCATTACACACCTCACTACAAAATTGTAAATTATGTAAAAGCTGTTGCTCAGGCAAAGCCTGATATGGTTAAGGTAGAAAAGTATGGTGAAACTAACGAAGGTAGAGAATTGCTTGTCGCTTATATTGCTTCGCCTGAGAATTTAAAACGACTGGACGAAATCCGTCAGAATAACCTTCGTATTTCCGGTATCGAAAAAGACAAACCGGCTTCAATAGATAATGCAC
Organism: Segetibacter koreensis DSM 18137; assembly: GCF_000374045.1. Classification (GTDB taxonomy): domain Bacteria; phylum Bacteroidota; class Bacteroidia; order Chitinophagales; family Chitinophagaceae; genus Segetibacter; species Segetibacter koreensis. The sequence goes on from NZ_KB893326.1 coordinate 115,915, forward strand.
CTGCTATAGTCTGGCTTAGCTACAATGTGCATGGCAACGAAACTTCTTCATCAGAGGCAGCAATGCTGACTTTATATACGCTTGTTAATCCTTCAAATGCAAAAAGCACAGAATGGCTGAAAAACACAGTTATTATCATCGATCCCTGCATCAATCCTGATGGAAGAGACAGGTACGTAAACTGGTTTAATTCTATAGAAGGCAAAAACATTAACCCAGATCCACAATCGAGAGAGCACCAGGAGCCATGGCCCGGCGGAAGAAGCAATCACTATAATTTTGACCTTAACAGGGATTGGGCCTGGCAAACACAAATAGAAACGCAGCAACGCGTGGCAAAATACAATCAATGGCTTCCGCAAATACACGTAGATTTTCATGAGCAGAGTTATAACAATCCATATTATTTTGCTCCTGCAGCAGAGCCTTACCACGAAGTGATAACACCGTGGCAAAGAGAATTTCAAAATACTATTGGACGCAACAATGCAAAATACTTTGACCAAAATGGCTGGCTGTTTTTTACCAAAGAAAGGTTTGATTTGTTTTATCCATCTTATGGCGATACATACCCCTTGTACAATGGAGCGATTGGCATGACGTACGAACAGGGTGGAGGGCCTCGCGGAGGATTGGCTGTAATAACAAATGCGGGTGACACGTTAACACTTGTAGACAGGGTTAATCACCATTATACTACAGGTTTATCTACAATAGAGGTAGCGTCTCAAAATGCAAAAAGATTGGTTACAGAATATAAAAAGTTTTTTGACGACAGCAGGGCAGGCACAGGGAATGTAAACAAAACATACATTCTTACATCTGATAATGCAGCTAAAATCAACAGTATTGCTCATCTTCTGCAACTAAATGAAATTGAATTTGGTACGACTGCAAATGCTGGCTTTTCCGGCATAAATTATTCGAGTGGAAAAGAGGAAAAAGGACAATTAAAAAAATACACTATTGCCGTAAATACTTTGCAGCCAAAATCTGTTTTAGCAAGAGTATTGTTAGAGCCAAAAACAAAGCTGGCAGATTCTGTAACATATGATATTACAGCCTGGTCGTTGCCTTATGTTTACAATGTTGATGCTTATGCGGTTAAAAATGCAATTTCGTTGCTGCCTTATACTGCACCTTCCGGAACAAAATCAATTCCTGCATCACCATATGGATATTTAATAAAATATAATTCTGTTAATAGTGTCAGATTTCTTGGTCAGTTGCTGAAGCAAGGCATTAAAGTACGATATTCCGAAAAGCCTTTCACTTATAATCAAACGGTGTACGACAGGGGTACATTAATAGTGCTTGAGAATGGAAACCCTGGAAATCTTTCATCTGTATTGAGCAATCTTACTGCAAATAATGAAGTAGAAATTGAGTCTGTTTCTACTGGCTTTATGGATAAAGGCCCTGATTTTGGATCACCTGATATTAAAGTGATTCAAAGGCCGAAAGTAGCGTTGATTACGGGCGAACAAACATCTTCACTGGCGGCGGGAGAGATCTGGCACTTCTTCGAACAACAAATTAATTACCCGGTAACTTTAATTAACGCAGCTGATTTAAGCAGGACTGTATTGAAGGATTATAATGTTTTAATAATTCCCGATGGCAATTACAAAAATCTTTTAGAAAAAAATGTGTCTGACAAGTTGAAGCAGTTTGTAAATAATGGGGGCAATTTGATAGCCCTTGAAAATGCCGTTCGTCAACTGGCTTCAGCAGACTGGAACATCAAATTAAAAGAAGACAAAGATGAGGATTCTGCAAAAGAAAAGAACAATTATACTGCTTTAAAAAAATATGAAAATCGCCAGCGTGATGAGTTAGCAGAAAGTATTCCGGGAGCCATTTATAAAGTACAGTTAGATAATACACATCCTCTTGCTTTTGGATATCCTGATACTTATTACACTTTAAAGCAGGATGCAAATGTTTATGAATTCTTAAAGGATGGCTGGAATGTCGGCGTTATTAAAAAGAGTAATTATGTAACAGGCTTTGCAGGAACCAAGGTAAAAAGTCAATTAAAAGACGGATTAATATTTGGCGTTACAAGCATAGGAAGCGGATCTGTTGTTTTTCTTGCAGATAATCCACTGTTCCGTGAGTTTTGGGAAGGTGGTAAATTGCTTTTTTCGAATGCTGTTTTTCTTGTAGGGCAGTAAAAATAAGAAGCTAAAGAGGGAAGTGAGGAGAAAGGTAAAGGGTTGAATCATGTCACCTGTAAACAATCATTCATCATCTTTTTTTGGTACTACGAAATCCAATGTTATCTTTGCCACATGAAAATTGATCTGCATAACCATCACCATCATTTCTTACTGTAAAATGTAAGCCGGTGTTGTATTGTGCATTCACTATAAAACATGTAAGGGCTTACCGCACGGTAGGCCTTTTTTATTGTGAGAAAATGGGTTGAGAAGGAAGTGGAATGTTTGGAAGAAAATAAAGATGCTTATTTTATATTACCTGCAAAACGGGGTTAAAAAATCAAAGAAAATATGGTTCTTAAAATTGCTATACAAAAGTCTGGAAGGCTTAATGAAGACAGTATGAAGCTGCTAAAAGAATGCGGTATTGATATTGCAAATGGTGTAAATAAGCTAAAGGCAGAAGCAAATAACTTCCCTCTTGAAGTTTACTTTTTACGTGATGACGATATACCCCAATATGTAGAAGATGGTGTAGCTGATATAGGATTTGTAGGTGAAAATGTTGTGTATGAAAAAAATAAAAAGGTGCAGGTTGTAGAGCAGCTGGGGTTTGGTAAATGTCGGCTTAGTATAGCGGTAGCGCGTAATGAAGAATATAATGATGTAAATTTTTTACATGGAAAACGCATAGCAACCAGCTACCCGGTCATCGTGAAAAAATTTATGCAAGAAAGAGGCGTTGAGGCGGAAATTCATGAAATAAGCGGTAGCGTTGAAATTGCTCCGGGCATCGGTTTGGCTCACGCGATTTGTGACCTCGTTAGCAGCGGCTCTACATTATTTATGAATGGCTTGAAGGAGGTTGAAACTATTTTACGTTCCCAGGCAGTGCTTATTAAAAGCATAGGTTTCACCGAAGAAAAGCAAAGGCTTCTTGACAAGCTGCTATTTAGAATTAAGGCTGTTAAAAAAGCTAAAAACAATAAATACGTTCTTTTAAATGCGCCTGATGATAAACTTGATGAAATAATTCGCCTTTTGCCTGGCATGAAAAGTCCATCGGTTTTACCTTTGGCTCAAAGCGGGTGGAGCAGCGTTCATAGCGTACTAAATGAAAATGATTTTTGGGATATAATAGAAAAATTAAAAGAAGCTGGTGCACAAGGCATATTGGTTGTGCCGATTGAGAAGATGATTGTGTGAAACTGGGATGCATAGGATCATTTGGATTTATGGGATTATTTTGGGTGTTGCGGGCTCGGAAGGGAATTGTTGGAACCCTGATTACTGAGATATTAAGGACAAAGTATTATGTAAAATGATTTGCAATAGATTATGTAGAATTGAGAGGATTGATTAAAATTGTTATTACAAAGAGAATTAAAAAAATAAAAAGTCCCGTTAAGATTTGCCGATAAAACGGAGCGTCGCAACAATGATGGTTTGAAAAAATCAGGCTGGTATCAAAAGAAAAGAGACGAAAATAATTATAATAAAGAAATGGAAGATTTGACGATTTTAGATTACGAGGAAGGAATGCTTGATGAGATGATGCAATTGTTTTATGACACTGTACATACTGTCAATGCACGCGATTATAGAAAGGACCAGTTAAATCGTTGGGCACCTTTAGATGTTGATAAAAAGTTTTGGCAACAGCGGCTTAAAAGAAATGTGTGTAAAGTAGCTTTTATAAATAATATAATGGTTGGTTTTACAGAGCTGGAAGATGAGCATGTTGAGACAATGTATGTTCACAAAGATTTTCAGCGTAGAAAAGTTGCGGCAAACCTGATAGATGAGTTATTGCAGATAGCTAGTGAAAGAAAGTACAGTGTTTTAACGACCGAAGCAAGTGTTACGGCAAAGCCTTTTTTTGAGGCATTTGGATTTCAGGTGACAAGGGTAAAGAAGAAGCTTTTCAACGGCAAAGACTTTACGAATTTTCAAATGACAAAAGACCTTTCATTATGTTAACAGTGTATGAGTACCCGGAAAAAAAAACGTGGAAAAGTTTATTAGTAAGACCGGGATTCGATGATTCGTCTTTGGAAGCAAGTGTATCAAACATTTTAAAGGAAGTAAAACAAAATGGCGATGAGGCCGTAAAAAGATTTGCTACCATGTTTGATAAAGTAACCATTAAAAGCTTCCTGGTTACAACCGAAGAAATAAATGCTGCGGCTTCGTTAATTGATGATAAGCTGAAACAAGCTATTGAACAGGCAAAATCAAACATTGAAAGATTTCACCAGCCACAGTTGCAGGCGGAAGAGCCCATAGAAACATTGCCTGGTATAAAATGCTGGAGAAAATCAGTCGCGATAGAGAAAGTAGGTTTATATATTCCCGGAGGTTCTGCGCCTTTGTTTTCAACATTGCTGATGTTGGGAGTTCCTGCTAAGATTGCAGGTTGCAAAAACATTATTTTGTGCTCTCCGCCTAACCGCGAAGGCAAACTTCATCCGGCAATTTTGTATGCAGCAAAGCTGGTAGGAGTAACGCAAATTTTTAAGGCAGGGGGGGCGCAGGCGATTGGCGCTATGGCTTATGGTACTGCCACTATTCCTAAGGTGTATAAAATATTTGGGCCGGGAAATAGATATGTAACTTATGCAAAGCAGTTGGTTCAAAAAGATGGAATAGCGATTGATATGCCCGCCGGCCCAAGTGAAGTTGCTGTATTAGCAGATGAAACTGCAAATGCTTCTTTTGTAGCGGCAGACCTTTTATCGCAGGCCGAACATGGAAATGATAGCCAGGCAATATTAGTGACCACTTCTGAAATTTTGGCGACAGATACAAAAGCTGAAATTGAAAAACAACTTGCTGTTTTGCCAAGAAAAGGCATTGCAGAAGATGCCATTAAAAACAGCAGGATCTTTTTGGTTAAAAGTATAAAAGAAGGCATTGAGCTGATAAATGAATATGCACCTGAGCATTTGATTATTAGCTGTAATGACGATGAAACAATTGCTGAAAAAATAGTCAACGCTGGGTCTGTTTTCCTTGGAAATTATTCTCCTGAAAGTGTTGGTGACTATGCAAGTGGCACCAATCATACTTTGCCTACAAACGGTTATGCAAAAGCTTACAGCGGGGTTAGTGTTGATAGTTTTATTAAGAAAATAACTTTTCAGAAGCTTTCCAGGGAAGGCTTGCAGGAAATAAGCAAAACAGTTGAACTTATGGCTGAAGCTGAAGGACTGGAAGCACACGTAAATGCAGTGAGAGTGAGACTTTCAAATGAATAAAAAAGAGACGCAAAAGAAAAATTACCAAAGAATCCCAGCTTGTTAATGTTTTAGTCTTTATAGCAATAAGTATAACATAAAAATTAAATGTTCGATTTAAACAAATTAATAAGAGAAAATATAAAAAGACTTACACCTTATTCTTCGGCGCGAGATGAGTTTAGTGGAGAGGCTAAGGTGTTTTTAGACGCGAATGAAAATGCTTTGGGTTCTCCTTTGCTAAAATGGTACAACCGGTATCCTGACCCACACCAGGTGAAGGTAAAAGAAGCCATTTCTAAAGTAAAGTCTGTACCCCCGGAAAAAATATTTTTGGGAAACGGAAGTGATGAATGTATAGACCTTTTGTTTCGTTGTTTTTGCAATCCAGGAAAAGATAATACAGTCATTTGCCCGCCTACTTACGGAATGTATGAAGTAAGCGCAAACATAAACGATGTGGAAATCAGGAAGGCGCCGTTACTGGATGACTTTCAGCTTGATTTAGTGCATTTAGAAAACCTGGTTGATGAAAATACAAAGCTCATTTGGATTTGTTCTCCCAACAATCCTACGGCAAACTCCATGGACAGGGAAGATATCGAGACCATTTTAAACAACTTCGACGGCCTTGTTGTTGTTGATGAAGCATATATCAACTTTTCAAGGCAGAAGTCTTTTATACAGGAATTAAATGATTATCCAAATCTTGTTGTCTTACAAACATTTAGCAAAGCGTGGGGCCTTGCTGGATTACGTTTAGGTATGGCTTTTGCATCCGAAGAAATAATTGAGATTTTAAACCGGGTAAAGCCGCCTTATAACATCAATCAGGTGACACAGGAACTGGCACTAAAAGCTTTGGAGGAAGTCGGGCAGGTTAATGACATGATTAAAGAGCTGGTGCAAATGAGGATAGCCTTGAAAGGGGTGTTTGAAAAAATTCCTTTTGTACTAAAAGTATACCCATCAGATGCAAATTTTCTTTTGGTAAAAATGCATAATGCAAGAAAAGTGTACGAGTTTTTATTATCGCGTGGTATTGTTGTAAGAGACCGAAGCAATGTCAAGTTATGTGATGACTGCCTTCGGATAACCGTAGGTACAGAAGAAGAAAATACAGAATTGATCGAAGCGCTGATGGATTGGTATGTTGAAACAAAACAAGTAAAAACTTAAATAAAACTATAATAATGAAACATTTTTTTAAAATTGTTTATTGCATAGCTATTCTTTGTATTGCCGATACCAGTTATGCGCAAAGAAAAACTGCTGTTAAAGCTAAGACTACTACTGTTAATGCAGGTCTTAAACTTCCAACAGGTTTTCATGCCTCAATAATAGCACGTGATCTGGGAGTAGCACGGCATATGGCTGTAAATAGCAAAGGTGATATATATGTAAAAATGGACAGGGTAAAAAACAGCGGGGGAATTATAGAACTTTCAAATCCGGCTGACAATGGAATAGCAAGAAAAAAAACAGTATTTGGTGAATATGGCGGAACAGGAATTGCCATAAAAAATGGTTATTTATACGCATCTTCCAATTCCAATATATATCGTTATAAATTGAACGCTGACGAACAGGTTGAAGATACCGGCAAGGCTGAACTTATTGTAAGCGGATTATTAGACCGCGGTCAACACAATTCTAAATCTATTGCTTTAGATAACGACGGAAATATTTATGTAAACATTGGTGCTTACTCCAATTCTTGCCAGGAGCATGACCGTGAAAATGGGTCAAAAGGCATGGATCCGTGCCCGATTTTAGACTCAGCAGGCGGTATCTGGCAGTTTAAAGCGGACAAACAAAATCAAACCTATGGCGATGGTGTTCGTTATGCTACCGGAACAAGAAATGTAGTTGGCCTTGACTGGAATAATGAAATAAATTCTTTATTCGTAATGCAACACGGCAGAGACCAGATAGGTACTATGTTTCCACAATTTTATGAGGCAAAATATGCTGATGAAATACCTGCAGAAGAAATGTTTCTTGTAAAAAAAGGAATGAATTTCGGCTGGCCTTATTGTTATTACGATCCCATGCAAAATAAAAAATTGTTGGCGCCCGAGTATGGCGGCGACGGCAAACAGGTTGGACGTTGTGCAGAAATGGAAAAGCCAGTTGTTGCGTTTCCGGCGCATATGGCGCCAGATGGATTGTTGTTTTATACCGGCAATATGTTTCCCGAAAAATATAAAAATGGCGCATTTATTGCTTTTCACGGATCCTGGAACCGTAATGTAACGGGGCAGGAAGGATATTTTGTGGCATTTGTTCCGTTTAAAGATGGTAAGCCAAGTGGCAAATGGGAAGTTTTTGCTAATGGATTTGCAGGTGTATCAAAAATAGAATCAACAGGAGATGCTAAATATCGTCCGTGCGGGTTAGCCCAGGCTCCTGATGGTTCATTATACGTTTCTGATGATAATAAAGGTAATATCTGGCGTATCACTTATAAGGGAAAATAGTATGAAAAAAATCATTATCACTGGTATTCTTTGTTTACTTGTAGTCGCTTATATTTTTGCACAGGCAAAAAAACAACCGTTGGCACAGGCATCAATAAAACGCGGACAAAAAGTGTTTGAAAGCACCTGTATTGTTTGTCATCAAAAAAACGGTGGTGGAGTGCCAAGATTGAATCCTCCACTGATAAAAACAAAATATGTATTAGGTGACAAATCGCAACTGGTGCAAATTGTATTAAAAGGTCTCAATCAACCGATAGAAATTGAAGGTGAAACTTATAACAATGTTATGCCTTCTTTTGCGCAGTTAACTGACGAACAAATAGCTGATGTGCTTACTTATGTGAGAAACAGTTTCGGCAATAAAGCGTCTGCGGTTACACCTGCTTTGGTAAAAGCTGAGCGGGCGAAAACGCAATAAGTTTTTTGGTAGAAGAAATTAATCTTCTGTTACGCGATCATTTTCAACTGCACCTAATTAATCTTAGGAATACTGCTTCGTCAATTCGAAGTAATATTGATTGAGTTTTTACGTCACTTAATAACTAATATAATTCTTGAAACGAGTACTTTTTATAGACCGCGATGGAACATTAATCGATGAGGCCCCACCAACTTACCAGATTGATAATTTCAACAAGCTCTCCTTTTATCCTCATATGTTTCAATACATGAGAGCGATAGCAACTGAGTTAGATTATGAACTGGTAATGGTTAGTAACCAGGATGGTTTAGGAACGGCGGCATTTCCTGAAGACTCGTTTTGGCCGGTTCAGAATTTTATAGTGAAAAGCCTTGAAAATGAAAATATTCATTTTACTGCCTTTCATTTTGATCGCACTTATCCTGCAGATAATGCACCTACGCGAAAGCCTGCGATAGGTATGTTTACCTCGTATCTGAATAATCCCAATTATGATATTCCAAATTCCTATGTTATTGGCGATAGAATTACAGATGTACAACTTGCCAAAAATTTAGGTTGTAAAGCAATCTGGATAAATAACGATCCTAATCTTGGTGGTGCTGAAATAAAAGATGAAAGGGTGGAGTTGGAAAAAGTAATTTCTCTTGAAACTACGGCATGGAAAGACATTTATGAATTTTTGAAATCAGGCTTGAGAATAGTTCATCACGAGCGAAATACGAATGAGACCAAAATAAGTATTGAATTAAATATTGACGGAAGTGGTAAATCTGAAATTTCAACGGGACTTGGCTTCTTTGATCATATGCTCGACCAAATTGCCCGACACGGAAAAATGGATTTGAAAATTTCTACAAAGGGGGACTTACATATCGATGAACATCATACCATAGAAGATACAGGCATTGCTTTAGGCGAAGCATTTGCAAAGGCCTTAGCAGATAAACGCGGTATGGAGCGATATGGTTTTGCTTTACCAATGGATGAAGCGGAAGCAAAGGTCTTAATAGACTTCGGAGGACGAAACTGGATAGTGTGGAACACTGATTTTAAACGTGAGAAAATAGGAGAGATGCCAACAGAAATGTTCTTTCATTTCTTCAAGTCATTCAGCGATGCTGCTAAGTGCAACCTCAATATAGAATGTAAAGGCGACAATGAACATCATAAAATTGAAGCTATTTTTAAAGCATTTGCTAAAGCGATAAAAATGGCAGTAAAACGAGACCCTTTGAGTAACTATTTACCGTCTACAAAAGGAGTTTTATAATTCCGAAAATAAATTTCCTTACTGATAATCTTTAAGATTGCATTGATCATAAAAAAATCCTTCAAAAAAACTTTGAAGGATTTTTGCATTTCGAGCTTACCCAATCTTCTTTGTCTACCATTACCTTTGCGAAATATGCATTACGTTACAGTTGAGAATTTGACAAAGAGTTTTGGGGTAAATCCCTTGTTCAGTAATATATCTTTCCACATAAATGAGGGTGATAAGATCGCATTGGTTGCCAGGAATGGTGTTGGAAAGAGCACGCTTCTTAAAATTTTAGCAGGTGAAGAAACTCCGGATGAAGGCACTGTCTGGATAAATAAAGATGTTACCGTGGCATTGTTTGAACAGGATCCCAAATTTGATGAATCTAAAACAGTACTTGAAAATATTTTTCATACTGATAATCCTGTTATTACTGCTATCAGGGATTATGAAGCGGCCGTAGATGCTGCGGAGGAAGCTGCAGCATCAGGAAAGGAAGATGACGGGCAAAGCATTAGCGATGCGTTATCGCGTATGGATGATTTGAATGCCTGGAGCTTCGAAAGCAAGGTAAAGGAGATCATGGATAAGCTTAATATTCATCATTTGCATCAACCGGTCGCGAAGCTTAGTGGCGGACAGCGTAAACGTGTTGCGCTTGCCCAAACACTTATCGATATCGGATTTGAACACCAGCATACTTTGCTGATAATGGATGAACCTACCAACCATCTGGATGTGGAGATGATTGAGTGGCTGGAGCATTACCTGAATGGAGAGAACATTACATTATTGCTCGTGACCCATGACCGGTATTTCCTGGATGCAGTTAGTGAGGAAGTGTGGGAGATGGAGCGTAGTGAGCTGCATAGTTACAAAGGCGATTATGCAAACTATCTTGAAAAGAAAACGGCGCGGATAGAAAGTGAGTTAAGCACAATTGATAAGGCTAAAAATACATACCGTAAAGAATTGGAATGGATGCGTAAGCAACCCAAGGCCCGCACCACAAAGAGCAAGAGCAGGCAGGATAATTTTTACGAGGTGGAAGCGCAGGCTAAAAAGAAAATTGAAGATGCCCAGCTTCAGCTTGAGGTCAAGATGACCCGCCTGGGTGGCAAAATCGCTGAATTGAAAAAAGTGTATAAGAGCTATGGCGATAAGGTAATTATGAAAGGGTTTGAATACACCTTCAGCCGGGGCGAAAGGATAGGCGTAGTTGGTAAGAATGGTGTTGGTAAAAGTACCTTTTTAAATATTCTGCAAGGGCTTGAACAACCCGATAGCGGTAAGATAAATATTGGTGATACAGTTGTCTTTGGAAACTTTAGCCAGCAAGGTCTTGAGTTTAAAGAGGATATGCGGGTAATTGAATATGTGAAGACCTTTGCAGAAACTTTTCCATTAGCAAAGGGCGGAAGTATGAGTGCGTCACAATTTCTTGAATTGTTCCTGTTTCCTGGCGATAAGCAATATACTTACCTGAGCAGTCTTAGCGGTGGAGAAAAGAAGCGGTTGCAACTGCTGGTAGTTTTGTTTATGAACCCTAACTTTTTAATCCTTGATGAACCAACGAACGATCTTGACCTGCCAACATTGGGAGTGCTTGAAAATTTCCTGAGTGAATTCCAGGGGTGCGTTATGATAGTCAGCCACGACCGCTATTTTATGGACAGGTTGGTAGATCACTTATTTGTGTTTGAAGGAGACGGAGAAATCAGGGATTTTCCCGGAAACTACACATTGTATCGGGAATGGTTAAAAGCGAATGAAAAGAAGGGTAAGGACAAGTGGGGCGAGTTGGGTAAAATGAAGAGTGAAGGGGTGACCACAGATGCCGCAGCCGGATCGCAGTTACCGGTTTCGGGCAACCAGAAGCAAGTAGCTGGCAACCAGCGGAAACCTACATATAATGAGAAAAAAGAGTTTGAGACCCTGGGAAAGGAGATAGCATTATTGGAGGCCGAGAAAGATAAATTGGAGGCCAGTCTTGCCTCTTTACCCTATGAAGAAATACAAAAGGTAAGTGTGAGAATAGGGGAAATAGGAACGTTGTTGGCCGACAAGGAGATGAGGTGGCTGGAGTTAAGTGAAATTGTCTAAGCCTTGCTTAACAAAAAAAGAACTAACAAAATAGCTTTATGGAATTATTAGGAATCGGCTCAAGAATCAAACATCCCTCTTTCGGTGTTGGAGTAGTTATTCACTTACATAAAAGAATATACGACGTATGTTTTATTGAAGGTGGAATAAAACCTGTGTCAAAAGATTTTAGTGTTGAAATAATTGAAAAAATAGAACCGGAATATACTGTATCATTTAGCGAAGCTGAAGATGCGCTGATAAAGATTTTACGTGAGTGGAGTGACATCACTGAAATTGTATCAATGGGAGATAAGTGGAAAAATGGAACGATGGTGTTAAGACCTGCTGACAAATTATTAAAGGAAAATGAATTTCCAATTGATGTTTTTTTTAATAAAATAGTGATGCTGCGCGACCGATTACGTGTTATGGAGCAAAAGATTAATGCTCACAAGGTACTGACGAACGAAGAAAAGTTTGACCTGCAGCAATATATTACCCGAATTTATGGCAGCTTAACAACTTTTAATGTTTTATTTAAACACAAAGGTGACCAGTTTGAGGGAGTAAAGAGTTAGTAAAAGTTGTAGGCTGACAAGTGCTTCTTGACAGAGTTACGCAATTAATTTAAGTTTAAAAAATGATGATGATGCCTAAATTTCGTTGTACCTGATTTACTCGTTCAACAAAAAATAATAAATAATCTGCGTCATCTGTCAACGGTCATCCGTTACCTGCTTTTCATGCCTGCCATACTGCACTTATACAAAAAAGCCTATAAAGGACTTACTAAGGAAACATGGTACCTGTCGTTGGTTATATTAATTAACCGATCAGGAACAATGGTCATCCCGTTTATGACTATGTACGCCACGCAAAAGCTGGGTTTTAGTATTGCACAGGCTGGTTTTATTATGTCATTTTTTGGAGTGGGTTCTATCATTGGAGCATTCCTTGGCGGTAAAATAACAGATGCGATAGGTTTTCATAAGGTACAATTGTTTGCATTGTTAGGTGGCGGCATTATGTTCATAACCGTTGGTTATCTCAGCACTTATCTTTCGCTTTGCATCGGCATACTGCTGCTGAGTGTTGTAAATGAATCTTTTCGTCCGGCAAATGCAGCAGCAGTAGCTGCCTATAGTAAACCGGAAAACCGTACAAGATCCTATTCTTTAAACAGGTTAGCTATTAACTTAGGCTGGGCTTTTGGTGGCACCCTCGGTGGCTTTCTTGCTGCAAGAAATTATCATGCGTTATTTTGGGTTGACGGACTTACAAACATATCAGCAGCAATTTTATTGATGTTTGTATTGAAAAAAGCTAATAAGGAAAAAGCTATCATTTTAAAAATAAAGGAAGAAAATGTATCAACTGCTCCGTCTGCTTATAAAGACAGGCAATATCTTGTTTTCATAGCGCTTACTATACTTTTTGCTTTTTGTTTTTTCCAGATGTTTACTTTGCTTCCTGTATTTTATAAAACACAACTGGGCATTTCCGAAGACGAGATTGGAATGCTGATGGCAGTTAACGGGCTGATCATCGCATTTGTTGAAATGTTTTTAGTGTATAACCTCGAACGTAAAAGCAAACCTTTAAAGTTTATCAGTTATGGAGTTTGGCTTGTAGCTATTTCCTACGTATTGTTCAACTTGTTGCAAGGTCAATTTATGCTTGCGTTGATATCAATATTAATAATAACAGTGGGGGAGATGTTATCTATGCCCTTCATGAACACCTACTGGATAAGCAGAAGCAGTGAGAGCAACCGCGGACAATATGCCGCCCTGTACAGCATGTCATGGGCAACATCTCAAATTGCAGCTCCATCTATTGGTGGATGGATAGCAGAGAAATATAGTTTTAATGCACTTTTCTGGGTATTGTTTGTTACGGCAGGCCTCTCAGCATTAGGATATAGTTTTCTAATGACAAGAGTTATAATAAAATAAAATGTTTTTGTAAGACTTTCTGGTTTTTCAATTATTTATGAAAAAGGAGAAAACAGTTTAGATTCGTTTTCTCCTTTTTTAAATATAACTAGTTTTCAATATTTAACTCTTAAAAAACCAAATTTCACATGATTTGGTTCTAAACAATATCCAACAATTCGACATCAAAAATCAATGTGCTGTTTGGACCGATAACCGAACCTGTTTGCCTGTTCCCATACGCTAGTGAAGGGTGAAGAAACAGCCTGTATTTACTGCCTACTGACATTAACTGCAAAGCTTCGGTCCAGCCTTTTATAACCATATTTAAAGGGAAAGTAGCAGGTTGACCTCTTTGAACTGAACTGTCAAAAACTGTCCCATCTATCAGTGTTCCATGGTAATGGCATTTTACCTTATCCGTTGCTTTTGGCTTAGCTCCGGTTCCTTCGTTAAGTACTTCGTATTGCAATCCACTTGGAGTGGTGATTACAGATTCTTTATTTTTATTTTGTGCAAGAAATTCTTCTCCTGCTTTCAGATTAGCTTCTGCTTTTTCTGAGTTCATTTTCATCAATTTTTCAAATGCTGACATTATAGAATTAATATTTAATGCAAGATAAGGACTCTTCTACATAAGTTTATTTTCCTTTCTCTAAATGAAATAATTGAAGTGCGATTGTACCTTCAATAGTAAAACTAATTCACTTTCATTTCAAATATCAGCGGCCATTTTTTGCCAGTAATATACATAGATTTTTTAGCGCTGTCATATGCTATTCCGTTCAGTACATAACCTTCGTCAGTATCAACATTTTTTCCAGCTTTCGTCAGTAATCCACTCAGGTCTATCTTGCCTAAAATATGTCCGTTTGCCGGGTCTATTTTTATAATATAGTCTGTCAGGTAAATATTTGCGTATATAGCGCCATTCACATATTCCAGTTCATTTAGATTTCCTACAGGTCCGGTGTTGTCAGATACACCTATAATTCTTTTGATTTTAAAAGTTTCCGGATCGACAATATAAAGGTTGCTTTCTCCTGTGCTTGCAATTAAATCTGTGCCGTTGTTTGTTAATCCCCATCCGTCATGCTCCCATGTTAGTTCCTTTAATTTTTTAAGTGTTTTTGCATCATACACATAGACTTTATGATTCTGCCAGGTAAGCTGATATATTTTATTGTTAAGGATTGTTATTCCTTCTCCGAAAATGGAAGGATCAAGAGCAACTGACTGACTGGCTTTTCCATTTTTAAGATTAACGGTCATAAGGCGGCTGTGCCCTTCGAGTCCTGTACCTTCGTACAAAGTATTGTTTTGCCATATTAGTCCCTGTGTAAAAGACGAGGTATCGTGAGGGTAAGTAGCAACAATGTTATAGCTGATATTCGCCGGAGGCGCTACCGTATTGGGTGTAGCATTTGTTGTTGTATCATTATCGTTAGATGATTTAGTATTGCAGGCTGCAACAGAAAGTGCTAATAAACTAAAAGCTAAAAATTTTTTCATTTTGATTGTCTTAAAACAAAAGTAGCAAAGTTGATGTATGGAAGTGGTTAAAAAATAATTATAGTACACTGCATTGTGCACGAATCAATGTTTTACTATTTGTTTTAACCGAACCTAAACAGTATTTTATTAAAACTGAAAATGAATGGTATCATCTTTGACTTGCAATGTCAAATTCTAACATGAAAAAACTTATAATAATTCTTTCTTTATCTACTTTTTTTATTTCTAATACTAATAGCCAGGGATTAAAAGGACTTGTAAATAAGATTGCGAAGGATACCTCGACCGTTTCTTCAATAAATAAAGTTGTAAATGCTGCAACTGCTTCCAATAAAGATACTTTATCAACCTCTACTATTGCAAACGGATTAAAAGAGGCTCTACAGGTGGGGACAGAAAGAGGTGTAACAAAACTTTCGGCGGTGGATGGTTTTTTAAAAGATGCGGCTATAAAAATTTTAATGCCTGAGGAGGCTAAAAAGGTTGAGCAAAGATTAAGAAGCATAGGGTTAGGGAAACAAGTGGATAATGCAATTGTAAGTATGAATCGTGCAGCAGAAGATGCAAGCAAAAGCGCAGCCCCAATTTTTATAAACGCAATAAAGCAAATGAGCATACAGGATGCTGCAGGCATTTTGAAAGGAGGCGATTTTGCTGCCACCGATTATCTTAAAAACAAAACCACCAATAATCTTACCGAAGCTTTTCGACCAGTAATAGAACAGTCTCTTTCAAAAGTAGACGCCACAAAATATTGGAACACTGTCTTTTCAACATATAATCAATTTAGTTTGCAAAAAGTAAATACTGATCTTTCTGCTTATGTTACAGAAAAAGCATTAGCAGGTATATTTCATGAAATTGGTTTGCAGGAGCAAAAAATCAGAAAAGATCCAATGGCGCAAACAACGCAGTTATTAAAAAAGGTTTTTGGAAAGTAACGACATATTGCTACTCTCGTTGCAATTATTCAACTAAAATTTTACTATTCTGGTTTCTTCATTTCAATCGTTATTTTTACCAAAAATTGCCATTGAAAGTTTCCTCAAAGTCCCGAAGACAATTTGTAAAAAATGCAGCAGGTGGATTAGGTTTAGTATCGCTGCCCTCTATATTGCAAGCTCAAAAGCTAGAACGTATTGAAAAGAAAAAGATTGTCTGTGTAGGTGGTCATCCTGATGATCCTGAAAGTGGATGCGGTGGCACGTTGGCAAGGTTAGCGAAAAGCGGCCACGATGTAACGATTATTTACTTAACAACCGGAGAAGCTGGCATTGAAGGAAAAAGCCATGCAGAGTCAGCTGATATTAGAAAACAGGAAGCAATTAAAGCCTGTGATGTGATAAAAGCAAAACCGGTTTTTGCAGGCCAGATAGATGGTGATACCATCATGGACAATGCGTGGTTAAGTAAAATACAAAACCTGGTTTCGATAGAAAAGCCTGATATTGTTTTTACCCACTGGCCTATTGATTCTCATAAAGATCACCAGATTGCTAGCTTATTAACCATACAGACCTGGATGCGTTCCCAACAAAAATTTCTTCTGTATTTTTTTGAAGTATGTGCAGGCGAGCAAACTATGACTTTTCATCCTACGGATTATATTGATATAACCGATACCCAGGAGCAAAAAAGGAAAGCACTTTATTGTCACGCCAGCCAGGATCCTCCGGGTATTTATGCCTGCGGTCACGCTGCTATGGAAGAATTCAGGGGAAGAGAATTAGGTGTAAAAGCAGCAGAAGCATTTATTTGTATGAACGGTAAAAAACAAGGTGGCTTCAATTTCTTCTAAAATAATTGTAAACCTGGAAATATGGATTTTTAGAAGCGTTTAATATTTTTGTGTGTTGGAGGAAACGGCTCTGCAAATATTTTGGGAATCAGTAGCGTGTCATAAACCTTAAAACGCATATCGTATGGGGCAATAAGGCATTTGTTCATGTACCATATCTACTAAAGTATCTACCAAATCTTTTTTAATTCCCCGTTTGTAACGCACATTCCGGCCACCTGTTTGGCTGTATTTTACTTCCTGCAATTCGGGTCTCCACAAAACTTCTTCAGCTTTAGGATGCCAACCCATGTTAACCTCGTGCAGTTGCTGGTTCTATGGTCTTATTATGCATCATTTTAATCTCATTTTCGCCATTACTCTTTTTATAACCTTTTTGAAATAGCAAATGTTCATATCTGACAATCTTTTACCTGCTTTTTCGAAGATTCCGATTTTATCATCTTCTTAAACCTAAACGCTATTATAGGAGTTTCTTGAGATAATTAGTTTTGTTGCATTAAATAAAGAATTGGGACGATAAAAGACCAGAGTAATCTGGGGCAACCGGACCTGCAGAAAATTTTAGCGTCAAGAGGTATAGGTTTTTGGTGTCATCGCCATCATGAGTTATTACCGCTCATCCAAAAAGATGAGACATTTTTGAAGTTTCAATTGTAACATAAGAAAAGATGCCAAAAGGTTTATAGTCAAAACGGAGCGTCGCAACAATGAAGCATGAAGAACAAAATGTCGGCTTCAAAAAAATACCGTTTATAAAAAATCGTTTTTATTGGGTCTTTTTTCTTTTATTTTTCGTTTTTTTTCTTAAAAGTATTATTTGGGCCTCACTTAAAACATGTTAGTATGAAATGGTACATGGCAAAAATAGTTTACCAGATAATTTGCGGAGAAGCCGATCATAATTCTCAATTTGATGAACAGTTACGTTTAATACATGCAGAAAACAATATACATGCTTTTCACAAGGCAAGGAACATTGGCAAACAAGAGGAAGATTGTTTTTTAAATTATGTAAATAAGCCTGTACAGTGGAAGTTTATTGATGTTTCAGAAATACATCTTTTAGACGTACTCTCAGATGGTGCAGAGGTATATTCAAAAATCTATGAAGACGAAAGGCCAGATATTTACATTCGCTCTATACGTGTAAAAGCAGCCCATTTACTTGCAAGCGGTTCTTATCAGGCAACGGGTCTAAACTAGATCACAAACGGGCTGTATCATAATTTTTCGGATACCCGGTTTAGAATAGCTTTTTCAACGTTAGAGCTTGTTTGGCTGATTATGCCAGTCGTTGTGCTAATGTCAACTTTGGGTTTCGATGTGAAGATTGCCTTGGCTGGCAGTATTATAAGTAACATAATACTTATCAGTAACAATACGCGGTATTTTTTTGCCGAGTCAGGAAAGATATTGGTATGTACTTATTATTAGTTTAGGATCAAGTTCTTTTTTGGTTACAATAAAATGTTTTTGCCAACAACAGATGCCAGGCTGCCTGTAAGTAAAGCAGGATATATAAAACTAAAGGAAGTTTTAGTAATATAAATTTCTAAAACTTCCTTTAAAAGAATTCATTGATTATTCTTCTTTTCTTTTATATGTCGTATTTATTTTACGATTTCAATATAAAAACCTACAAAGACACATTTCCCCAACCTTTCCTGTATTCCCTTCTTATAAATTGGTTTGCGGGTTCAAAATTGGTTACCTTCATATTTGCTCCGTCCCATTTAAGGCTGACATACCTGCCAGGAAATTTGTTGCCTTCCATATTGCCGTAAACAGGATCTTTCCTTTTTATCTTTTCCTGAATATTGAAGCTGCGTAATAATAAGTTGCCGAGCAAAACGGTTTCTGTAAGCGGACCAGCATAACCTTCAAAAGGAGAATCTACTTCCATTTTTCCATAACCAGCAATGCATGCGTCTACCCATTGCCACCAGTGGCCGTCCATGTCTCCCTGCACACGAGGATATTTTTTAGGAATGTTAACATCTTTGTTGAGTGAAAGAGGTAATAATCGTGGATGACTGCCACCCCAGCCACATGAAACTTTGCCTTTAGTACCAATGAATAACGTGCATCCTTCAAAATCATTCTCCCCGGGCCAGTCCCCTAGCGCTTCATTCATATTAACACTGGGATCCAGTTCCGAAAGGCGTTCAGGAGTAATTCCTCCGTCCATCCAGTACAGATCGAGGTCGTTACCGTTCTTTTGCTTAAATTTAAATTTAATTGAGCTCGATACCGGGCCGCTCTCAGGATAAATTCCTTCTTTAAAAATGCCCTTGTACACTGTACTGGCGCTGCCAGATATTTCTGACGGGTAGCCAAGCTCAAGTAATTTAAATGGTGGGCCCATAATGTGACATCCCATATCTCCCAGCGCCCCGGTTCCAAACTGCCACCATCCGCGCCAATTAAAAGGAACCAGGTTGTCTATGTAATTGGTTTGTTGCGCTGTACCCAACCACAGGTCCCATTTAAGTTCTTTTGGCACCGGCGGTTTTGCATCTGGCCACGAGATACCCTGCGGCCATACCGGACGATCCGTCCAGCAATATACTTTTTCGATATCTCCAACAAGCCCTGCTTCAAACCATTCCCTAAGGGTTCGCATTCCGTCACACGACGACCCCTGGTCTCCCATCTGGGTTACCACTTTATATTTTTTCGAAGCTTCAGTTAAAACCCGAGCTTCATAGATATCGTGTGTCAGGGGTTTTTGCAGGTATAAGTGTTTATGGAGTTGCATTGCACTGAGACCTACGATCGCGTGGTTGTGATCAGGTATGGCCACGGTAACTGCATCGAAATGTTTGCTTTCCTTGTCAAACATGTCTCGCCAGTCATGATAAAATGGTGCATTCGGAAACTCCTTACGGCGTGGGGCAGCCTGCCTTTCATCTACATCGCAAAGAAAGGCAACCACGGCATTTTTTTTAGGCGCGTTAGCATAATGATGAATATCATTTTCGGCTTCTCCACCGCAGCCCACAGCGGCGATATATAATTTATCACTCGGAGCCACAAATCCTTTTCCACCTAATACAAACCGAGGTACAATATAAAATCCGGCAGTTGCTAATGCAGTTTTTTTAATAAATTCGCCCCGGCTGATAGCTCCCTTATCCGAATTACTATTATTGTTGTTATTATTGCTATTTTCCATTATAAAGGTAATTATTTGCTGGTAAGAGGTTTTACGGAAACTTGCTTAAAGTAAACCACATCATCATCACCATGATTTTGCAATCCAAAATAACCTGAATTGGGACGAATGCCACGATATGGCTCAAAATCAAATTTTCGCTCAGGAACCGGGTCTCCTTCTTTATAATCCGTCACCTTTACACCATTTACAGAAACAATAGTGCGAGGCCCGTCTAATGTAATTTCCATAGTATTCCATTCAGGACCGGGCTTGCCCGGATGAGCCAACGGTTTGGTTAAAGAATAAAGCGTGCCTGTATAGTGATAATCATCTTCATTAGAGGTTTCGGGATGGTTATCTATCTGCACTTCATAACCATAAAATACAGGCATCCACTCTTCACGAGGCTCAATAGGTATGCGGATAAATATACCTGAATTGCTGTTCTCTTTTTGCATCTTGTACACTATGCGGAAAGTGCAATTGCTAAATTTTTCCTTTGTCCAGTACAATAAACCCATGCCTCCGTGGCCACGGATCATACCGTCTTCAACAGACATGCTTCCCTTGCCCACATGTTTCCAACCGGTAAGATCTTTGCCATCAAAGAGTTGCCTCCAACCTTGTTCATTACCTTTATTCGTAGTTAGATTCATTTCGTCTTTTTTTTCATTTACAGAAGTTGCATGCGAAGCATGTGAAGTCTGAGCTTTGCTGTAGCCTGATAATAATAAAAAACTAAAAGTTGTCAGGAAACTATTAAAAATTATCTTTTTCATATTGCAGTGTAGGTGCTTTTTTACAGTCACCTTTTGTCATTTTATAATGGGGCAACAAGTTAAAAATATTTGTTTAAAGCTTGGATTATTTTTAAAATTTTAGGAGTAATACTAATGCCTAAGTTAGAATCATTGTTAGTTATAATTTTACTGATTTTAAAGACATAGTTATTATTTATTCTTATTTTCTAAAAGACAAAAAGCATAAATAAATTATAAAAGCGAAAAACATCAAAGAATTAATTATTAACCCTGGTTCTTCTGTCATTTTTAATTTTCTTTCTTTGCAAGCATAGGAAATAATCTGCGTATTTCCTCATCATTTGGTTGTGCGCCGTATTCACATATCTCAAATGCTTCTGCGTTCTGCACTTGCGCCGCCTTGTCTTTTCCGTACCATTTTTCGAGTGCTGCGTGTACATCAGGAGTAATTTTTACTGCACTTCTTTGTCCCAGCCATTTCTCCCTTTCAGTTTTGCCTTGAGGAACCTGGTCGAGGTAGTGACCGATCCAGGGCAACCATTCGTACATCTGAGACTCGTGCGCGTCCATTGCATGAACTTTTTGATTATATACACTGCTTATGTCAACTGCTATATCCGGACGAAAAGGATTGGGCCTTTTAAAACCGTCCTGGAAATAAACGAAGACCGGATTCTTTTTCAAGGCAGGTGTTTCAGGCGCTACATTAGGAACAGCTACCATATATGCGGCATCCTGTACAAGTACACCTGTATAACGATGATCAGGATGGTAGTCGTTGGGTCTTGGTGCAACTACAACATCTGCATTCCATTCCCGAATTTTTTTAATTATTTGCAAACGTACATCTAGGGTAGGCAGTAATTGCCCGTCGTGGTTATCAAGTACGTCATACGTCACACCGAAACGTTTACCTGCTTCCTGTGCTTCTGCAAATCTTCGTTTAGCGAGTGCTGTGCCCTTCATAGTTTGGTGACCTGCATCGCCGTTTGTAACAGAAACGAATTTTACTGCATATCCCATCTTTGCAAAAACAATGGCTGTACCGCCACCATCCTGATCACAATCATCGGGGTGGGCGCCAATCATTATAACGCGTATTTTGCCGTTGTCCTGGGCTTTAGTAGTGGCAACATTAAATAATAGAAGCAGTGTTAATAGTGAGAGGTAGTTGTAAATAATTTTCATAAATGTTTTATTTGTTAATGGGAGAGAAATATTAGTAAGATTTTATATTCTGTCACGAAAAGATATTAACGATTACTGTAAGATTTTTTATTGAACGTAATCATAATAAAGTGCTGCAGCACCAAGTATGCCACTGTTTTCGAGTTCTGATATTTCTATTTTAATACGTTTTGCTGATTTTGTATAAGCAAACGTTTTTATCCTTTGCCACATCGATTGCTGAAAGAAATCATAAGCCATTCGTACGGAGCCGCCAAGTATGATCAACGAAGGATCGTAGGCATACATAACTAGCTTGATTGCATTTCCCAAATGTGTTCCCATTTCTGCATAGAGTTCCAGGGCTTGCGCATCACCTTTTTTTGCTCTTTCAAAAACCTCTTCACCATCTAACTGGTATACGTTTTTAAAGAATGAGCCGCTGCAGTAGTACTCATATACTTTATCTAAATAATCGACCATGCCAAATTCGCCGGCCCCGCAATTATATCCCGCATACAATTTTTTATTTATGATAATGCCCGCGCCAACCCCGGTTCCTATAGTTAGTCCAATCATCGATTCACTATCTATGCCTTTTCCAAAATAGTGCTCCCCCAGGGCAAAGCAATTCGCATCATTATTTACAAAAACTGGCAGGTTGTAACGTTGTTCCATCTCTCTTTTTAACGGCACTTCTTTCCACGATGGAATGTATTGTACATCGTAAACAACTCCCTGTTCTACGTCTACCACCCCAGGAACTCCTATACCTATCGCCGTTATGGAATTGTCAACTAAAGTATCTACAATTTCAAAAACGTCTTTCAAAACTTCTTCTACTGAGCCCCTGCTATTAATACGTTTTGACTGTATGCCTGAAATCGTATCTTTCTTAACTGTGGCCGCCCTGATATTTGTGGCCCCAAGATCTACGCCTATAACTTTTTCATTTGTCATATACATTCAATTGTGTGCTTTTTTCTTATCAAAAAGCTTAATGGTTTTATTAGTAATAATTGGTTTTGACCAAAAGCCTATACTTAAAATATATCCCATTGTTAAATACAAAAACAGCATACCTACCCGCAACCCCAAATGGTCTCCTAACCAGCCAATGATTAATGGAATAATTGCGCCACCAATAATGCCGGTAACTATGATGCCGGCAAAGGACCCGTGGTGTTCTTCAACGGAATTTAATGCTAAAGAAAATATAATAGGGTACATGACTGAGGCAAAAAAACCAACCAGCGGAAAAGCAACAAAGGAAACTTTTGCCGGCGCAAAAAGGGCGAGCGTTAAACATACAAGAGCAAGAAGGGTAAAGATAATTAAGACTTTACGGCTATCCATAATCTTTAAAAGAAGCAAACCTACTACTCCGCCGGCAGTCATCAACCCCCAGAAATAAGCAACATCCTGCGCACCTTTCGTTTGCGGATCATACCCGTGGTAAGTTGATAGAAATTGTGATATCCAGTTGGCAACTCCCTGCTCCGTACCTACGTAACAGATCATGGCAATAAAGAATAAAACGACTACAGGTTTTTTAAATAGTTGAACATGTGTTTCTAATGGTCCCGCTTTTTCTTCATTGCTTAATTCAACCTTTGGAAATCTTGAAAGAGCAATAACGATGATCATTAAAAGGCAAATGACTGCAAATAACCAATAAAGAGATATCCAGGGCAGGTTAACGGGAACCAGTGATTGAAATATTGACAAGGAACCCGGCTTGCCTTTTTGAAGATTTAAAACAATATAAGAGTAAACCAATGGACTGAGGAAGGAAGCCAGGCCAAATATTAATTGAGCTAATACAGAATTAAATGCATAATGTTCTTCCCCTCCTGAAGTTCTCAACAATGGATTGATTACCACTTGCAACATAGCCATGCCGGAACCTATTAAAAAAAGAGACAACACAGCCGATAAATAGCCGGGCATCAGCGCTAAAAGCAATGAGCCGAAGAAAGCAACTATAAATGCTGCTATCATTATTTTCTTTTCTTTATATTTTTCAATCAGCATACCTGACGGTATAGACATTACTCCATATGCTATAAAAAATGCAAAGGGTAAAAGAGCTACGAGTGTAAGGCTTAAATTAAATCCTTTAATTATATCGGGTATTAGTGGGCCAATGACATTTGTTAGAAAAGAAATGACAAAGAAAGTAAGCATTATAAGGGCTACAATATAGTAGTTGCGTTTCATGAAGCAGTTGTTATTCGTTAGAACAAAGCACTAATATCGGTTAAATACCTTTACGGCAATTATTTTGCGTACGTAAAAGTAAAATAACACTTGTTTTAGACACGATTGATTTTACCTTAGAAATAACGGGTAAGAGGCTAAAACTTAATTGACAAGCTGAACAATAATAATAACAGTAATAGTCTCCCAGTCCTAGTATTTCTCTATCAGTTCAAAACACTGCGCTTCTACGTCTTCGTGCCTTGCCCGGTAATAAATTTTCTTTCGGCCGATAATAAGAATGGTTAAACCCAGTACGCTGCAACCGGCCATTATAGCTGCCATAGGTAAAGCAGTGTGGTTAAAAAACAATCCAACCAACGCCGAAGCTATAGCGCCACAACCCATCTGTAAAGCACCCATTAATGCAGAGGCGCTTCCTGCTCCTTTGGTGAAAGGTGCCATAGCAAGAGCCGCCGAATTGGGAAACGTAAAACCCTGGCAACTTAAAAACAGGAAAATAAGAAATATCGTACTGTAAAGCTGCAAGAGGTGAAGAGCAATTCCGGTAACTAGTAACAGCCCGATAACAGACTGTGAAAACAACACCACTCTTATGATCTGGGCACTGTTATATTTTTTTAAAATGATGTTATTAAGCTGGCTGCTTCCAATCAGGCCAACGGCTATCGCTGAGAAGATCCATCCGTATTGCTGCTCACTCACGCCATACAGTTCCATAAAAACAAAAGGGGAGCCCGCAAGGTAGGCAAACAGGCCGGCAGAGGCGATAGCACCTGCAAATGCATATGTGTAAAACTGTGGTTGTTTTAGTACGTTACCAAAGCCTGTAAGAATAGGTTTCGGCAGAAGTGAAAATGTTGGATCGGGTTTTTTGCTTTCAGGTAACCAAAAGATCACCGCCAATAAAATTAAAGCCGTTACTATAGCAAGCACCACGAATACGATGGGCCACCCAAAGGATGCAATAATGTAACTTCCTGCGGTTGGGGCCAGTATAGGAGAAACCCCAAGTATCAGTATTAATAAAGAAAAAATTTTTGCGTTTTCGTCCACAGGAAATACGTCTCTTACAATAGCATTGGGAGCCACCATTCCAACGCATCCCCCCAACGCCTGCAGGAAACGAAAGGCTATCAGTATCTCCACCGATTTCGACAGGGCACATCCTATTGAAGCGAATATATATAGTACAAGGCCTATGCAAAGTGGTCTTTTCCTGCCAAAGCGGTCTAGCAGCGGACCGCAAAGCAACTGACCGGCACAAATACCTATAAAGAAACTAGACAATGAATAAGCAACATGATCAACCGATGTATGCAGGTTAGCAGCAATAGCGGGAAAACCCGGGAGATACATGTCGATCGAAAAAGGACCGATTGCAGAAAGAAGCCCAAGGATCAATATCAGTAAAGAACGGTTTCTTTTGGCCATAATTTGCAAAGGAAAGCGATTGCAGAGAGGTAAAGAAATCTTTCATCCAAAATATAAGATGGCATAACTTTTTTCTATAAAAATATATGAAAGAAAATCATCGATCTCAAGGCATTCCACCTAATGAAACAGGTGTTGCCATTAACGCCGATAATTCTTTAGAACTTAAAGATGTAAACGAAGCGCGTTCATTCTATAAAACCGTCAGGCAACGGTTGCTTGATGTTAATAACTGGCAAAAGCTTGCAGGTAAAGCCCTGGCAAGTTTTCAATTAACAAATGAAAAAGGTGAACTTTTAAACCGCCTGGCTCAGCAAGGTGATTATTTTAAAATAGATATTCCGGGACCGGGACCAAAAGCAGGCGAAGGTTTCGACTGGGTACAGATTGAAGAATTAAAAGAACAAAATGAAGCGGAAATAGAAAGCATTTCAATAATGGTAAGACCTGCAAAAAAACCAACCAACTTGTCAAATGATGTATCCCATTTTTTTAGTAAAGAATCTACGAGCACGTTCAAGGCGATTCGGGAAGGAAACAAAATATCAGCAAGCATTCATGACCGAAATGCGAAACCTAATATTGATGTAGATACAATAACAGACAAAGCGCGTAACGCCGCCGTAGGTTCAGGCGCAATTGCCGGTTTTGCAAAAATTCAATGGCAATCTCTGGTTGATGGATTATTAAAAAGAGAAGAATAAATACTAAAAGAGCATTTTTAAATTATAAATGCTCTTCTTATTTCAAATGCAATAGTGGGGAAGCTGATCCTTTATCCGGCTTTATTTTGTGCATTTTTTACTGAAGAGCTATTATTATTTTCATTCGCGTTTGTACTAGGGTTTGTATTATCATTGTTATTATCAACACCCATCCCTATATTTTGATAATCGTTTTTAGCGTCTTCGTAATTACTATTTTCATTATAACCTCGGCGCTCGTCCGACTTAAAGTTAGAGCTCTTTTCAGCATTTTCCATGTTTTCGCTGTTCATAGTATTGATGTTTAGCGGTTAATTAATCGTTGTCTTATTTTAGCTTCAACGTACTTAATAACTAACCTTTTTATGACTGTTATTTTTAAATTATCGATTCCCACTCATTACGTCAAATGCAAATTGCAAAACATCAGCTGAACTTTTATGTAAATCAGATTAGAATGCTGTTAGAGTTTGATCTTGTAAGTAAGATATCAGGTATGCAATTAATATGCGAGCTACTCATTCTTCTTCAACTTGCAATACTAAAAAAGGTAGAATATGTTACACATAATCTGGTGCTCTATTAAATCTCCTTTCTTTATATAAATTCTAATAAGATTCTAATCTTCTATTAATCTGCATCTAAAAACAAAAATTTAAATTGCTTTACGTCGAAATGGTACACATCATTAGCATAGAATATGCTGCTAATCCCTGATAAAGAAGCGGATGTTTTCCTGCCACTTACTTCTCTGTAAAAAATGCAGTTATTAGATGGTTTTGCTGCATTAAAAATTATTGACGCGCTTGCCGGGCTAGTTATAATTGGGTTATCTATTCCCAAAGGCGTAATAAAAGAAAAGTATGGAGTATGGGATAAGTATGTGTTTTAGCAAGTGCTCATGCGAGTATAAACAGACAGCAGAATTGGGAGAAAATGATTGAGATAAAAAAAGATAAAAAAAAATAATAATCATGTCAAAAAGATTTAAAGATAAGGTCGTCGTAATTACAGGAGCAAGCGGTGGTGTAGGAAGAGCAACTGCGTGGGAGTTTGCAAAGCAGGGAGCGAAAATAGTATTGTTAGCTCGTGGAATAGAACAACTGGAAGCAACTAAAAAAGAAGTAGAAGCTTATGGAGGAAAGGCATTAGCCATACCAACCGATGTGGCAGACGCTAACGCGGTGGAGGCAGCGGCAGAGAGGGCTGAGAAAGAGTTTGGACCGATAGATGTTTGGATAAATAATGCGATGAACAGCGTTTTTGCTAAGTTTATTGATATTACTCCTGAAGAGTTTAAAAGGGTGACGGAAGTTACTTATTTGGGCCAGGTTTATGGAACAATGTCTGCATTGAAAAGAATGTTACCAAGAGATAAAGGCTCTATTGTTTTAGTAGGTTCTGCTTTAGCTTATAGGGGGATTCCCCTGCAATCTGCATACTGCGGATCAAAACATGGCATCCAGGGGTTTTATGATTCTCTCAGAACTGAATTAATGCACGAGAAAAGCAACATAAAAACATGCATGGTGCAATTGCCGGCAATGAATACAACACAGTTTGGCTGGGTGCTTAGTAAGCTTCCGAATAAGCCAAGGCCAATGGGTAAAGTATATGAGCCAGAAGTAGCTGCCCGGGCTATAGTTTTTGCTGCTGCACACAACAGGAGGAGCGTATGGGTTGGTTATCCTACTTATGAGGCTATCATCGGAAATAAAATAGCACCCTGGTATGCTGATATTGTGTTGGCAAAGACTGGGATAAAAGGACAACAAACAGATGAGCTAGCAGACCCAAACAGAAAAAATAATGTATGGGAGCCAATACGTGAAGACCGTGGAGCTCACGGAAGTTTTGC
This sequence comes from Segetibacter koreensis DSM 18137, assembly GCF_000374045.1. Lineage (GTDB taxonomy): Bacteria > Bacteroidota > Bacteroidia > Chitinophagales > Chitinophagaceae > Segetibacter > Segetibacter koreensis. The sequence goes on from NZ_KB893326.1 coordinate 144,114, forward strand.
GGATATTGCTGCCAAAAAAAGCTACACTTTATGGGCGGGCATAAACAGGAATTTTGTCAGAGTCGTTGCTGGTATCGGCGTTGGGGCTTTGGTGATTGTGCTTAATTCTGGTAAAAATAAAGGTTGAACTAAAAAACATGAATCTTGCGCAAAGTAAGAGCAGAAGGGAGCTAGCGGTAAGTTTTTAGAGATGCATTTCGGTGTTATTATTACAGTTTTTGAAGTTATAATTGTTACAACTTTTACGTATACCAGTCACCGGTTTCCGCAATTGTTCGGCGAGAAGTAACATTTAAAAGGATATTTGTGGTTAATGATTATAAAAAAGAATATAATTTCTGCAATCTAACTCTCTCTTATGCATTATTTGAATCCTGCTGCTCTGCTGCCTTTAAGTGCATTGGTTGTTTTTGAAATAAAGAGCTCCATCCGCCACCGTACCTGTTATTAATTTTGGCTTTAAATACGGAGAAAACAATAACTGCAACACCTGAAAGAATATCTGTTATACGTGCGGAGGCACCAAAACCCAATAGAAAAGGAGAGAAGACCAGCCACGCGCCCGTAACGATGTTAAACCGTCGGACATTTCTATTGATTTCCCAAAGTGAAATGATAGCAAATGTTAGCACTAAAGGTCCAACAATATGATTATTATCAGCAGCTATCTTATTAAAATTGCACATGGCCGGAGCCACCATTATTCCTATCCCGATTAATATGTTTACTATTTGTGCCCACATAACATTTGCGTTTATTGTTACACTGCTTAATTTTATGGTACGGTGCTTATAATTTTCTGGTCTCCCAAAAATGCTTTCCATACCGGGTTTCCACTTCTTTTTACCCTTTGTAAAAATTGAAGACTTGCAAGCATTTCATCCATTGCCGGGCTTATCATACACACGGAGATAACTGCGCTACATAAGCACAAGGTACACCAGGCGTTAAATAATACCGGTTGAGATATTACCAGCAAAATGCTTACTAAACCTAACGGCCCTACTGCTACTCCAAAAACAATCACTATCCATGGTTTTGTTTTCCATCTTTCAGGTCCTCCTACTATTCCTGAAACAGCGTCAACTATATAACCAAAGGCACCTAAAAGTGCATCTGGAACAGGCAGCAATTTTGAAATGGGGGAGGTTAATACTTTTTCGGTTCCACTACCAAAAAATGGATCCCAAACACTATGTATAATCTTAAGTTGAAAAAGAGAAAGATAGATTGCTATACAAAAGCCAAGTAAAGCAACAAGCACTAATGGCAGCCTTTGTTGTAAGGTAGAAGGATTGTAATCCCAGCCAGGAGGAATTTGTTTTGTCCTCTCCATAACTTTTCATTTGTTATAAAAAGAAACAAAAACAAAACCATTTGCAGCAGTTAAGATTAGAATGTTGTTAGAGTTATTAGCTCCAATGAAAACACCGTAAAATATTCTAACAAATTAAAACACTTTTGAAATAAAACAACAAAAATAAGAAGTGACATGCTCTTAAAAATGTTTCTCGATGGTTGAAAAAGTTTTCAACGCACTTTCATTAAAAACGTTAATGCATTTTCCCGGGTTATTCGTTTATTGTATTCTTATAAAACTAAAAAGAATTCTAATAGTATTCTAATAATTCGTTATGGTTTATGGCATGAGCATTTATGAGATATAATCTGACATTAAATGAATTTTTTACACCAAAAATCTTCAAATGATTATTTCCTTCATCATAAATTGAGAAAGCGCTGACGTATTTTTTATTACTTATATTGGAATATTTATTGAAGCATTTTTGAGAAAGCATGTAAGGCGAAAGGGTTTACATAAACTCCATAAGAAGTAGAAGTTATGAAAGATATAGCTGAAACAATTACAAAGCATTTAAGCAGCACAGTAGAAGTTATCGCTGCAATAGTTATAGGAATTTCATTGCTTAAGTTTTTGTACCGATATTTTATAAACATATTTCACCCTAATGATGGTGCAGCTAATCAAGCTATTAGAATACAATTTGGAAGTTCGTTAACAGTAGCACTTGAATTATTGCTAGCTGCAGATATACTTGCCACTGCAATAGCGCCAACTTGGGATGATATAGGAAAACTGGCTTCTATTGCTGTTTTGCGAACTGCTCTTAATTATTTTTTAGAAAGAGAATTAAGAGCCTCTGAAACTAACACGAGCAAACAAGGCATTAAATAGGAGCTAGCGAATTCGCCAAAAATGCTTATTGACAAATTTAAAATAAACTTCCGTTATTGTATTTCACATTTCTTACGCAATAGCCATTGTAAGCAGAAAGAAAGTTTCTTTTAAAGCTACTACGCCGTGTGGAATTTTTTTATGTAGTGTCAGCATTTGACCTTTTTGCAGTTCTACCGTATTTTGCTCTGTCGTAAATTTTATAAGCCCTTCAAGTACCTGTACACTGATAATGCCGTTGGCGGTATGTGTTTTTAGTTCAGCGCCAGAATGTAAACCAATGAGCACAACACGCATGTTGTCTGATTTAAAAATAGTGATGGAATTGCGGTCACTATCTTTCCAGGAAGACTCTTTTCTCACCTGCTCCATCAAATGATTCAAATCCATAGTAACCAGAGCTGCATCCAACACTCGGTCGCCTTCGGGGCGTTGTGGCGTAGCTTCGTTCGATTTGTTTTCCATGTACTTATTTTAATATAAAATTTTACTAATGCTTGTTAATTAAATAATACAACCTACTCATGGTGCTGCTGCAACTTCTCCACGAGCGCAGCGGAAGCATCATCTGAATAAATTCCATATCCATTCACCAGCAATCCTTTTACGTTATACTTTGGCGAAGAAATCGCGTACAGAACAGATTCATCATCGGGATCAGATTCTCCCTCAAAACGATAAGCTCTGTCAATTTCAAAATCTTCAGGTGATAATGCCGTATTTGTCTGATGGCAAACGATACACTGCTCCTGAATATTGAAGTCAAGGTCGTAGCCTTCTTTTTTCAAACCGTTGATGGTTTCCGACAAAGTTCCATAACTTGTTTTCATAATTTATCCTGTTAAATATGCTAATCCATTAGTTACCGGGTGACAAAGATCCTTTACTTTTTTTTCACGAAATAATTTTTCAATCATATCTCTTGCCACTTTATATTCATCATGAATGGGACAGGGATGCCTGGCAGAACATTTGCTTAAACCCAAGCCGCATTCTTTAAAAATTTGGTTGCCTTCTATGGTTTCTACAATATTGCTGATAGGCTGATTTTGCTGCGTTTTATTAATAAAAAACCCGCCCGAAGGACCTTTTAAACTATTGATTAAATTTTGCCTCGCCAATGTCTGCAAAATTTTACCTACGGTGTGTTCACTTGCATCAATGTGCTCTGCAATTTCTCTTATTCCCGCTTTTTCGCCACGATCACTTCTTGATGCCAGATAGATTACTGCCTTAATTGCTGTTTTACAAGTATAGCTCAACATAAAGTTAACGATTTAAAAATTCTTGCCCCTCAATAGAAATTCGGTCTGCGTTCCAAGCTGGATTAAATATGAGTTGTACACTTACCGAATAATCTTGGAAAGCGTTAGACGCCGATTGTTTTACGCCATTCGTAATGCTTTCACCCATTGGGCAAAATTGGGATGTAAGAGTCATGCTAACATAAATTTCCTTTGCTTCTTCATCAAAATCTATTTGATAAATCAATCCCAGGTCAACAACGTTCAAACCAATTTCAGGGTCATGTACATTATACAAGCCTGCAAGTGCGATGGTGCATTTTAGGTTATTGTTCGTAATTACTTCCATTATTTTTTGGGTTGATGAAAAATGACTTTAGCCACATTGGAAACATAACATACCGCAGATGCCAACAAACAAACAGCGCCCGTTTTTAAGAGAGTATCATTTAATAAGATAATTCCGAAGATAAACAGTAAAAATCCCAGCAGGTAAAGCAATGACATAATTTGAAATAATGTTTGGCTAAATAATTCTTTGGGCGCCGGCGTTTTTCCTATAAGCGCATTAGTTGTATATTCCTTGTTCCAAACAATAAAAGGCAATGTTTTAAAAGTCATACCAAAGATGATGGCGGTTATCCATCCAAAGAAAATACAAAAGCCATACAGCAAAACAAGATTTGTTTTTATACTGCTTGAAATAAAATAAATAACTGCCAGCAAACTAAGCAATGGTAAAAACAATAATGCTACCGACAACAATGACACTTTCATTTGCTCATCTACCTGTTTACGGATACGAACTTTATATGCTTTAAAACAGTAATTTCCAAACAATATAAGCGCAATGAGTGCCAGTATAAAAGGTGAGTAATAAAAGCCTGTGAAACTGCCATTCGTCTTTAATAAGATAAAACCAATCAATGCTGCATTAATCAAAGCATACAACGACCACAAAGTTCTGGTATTAGTGTATTTTGAAATTAAAAACATAGGAATAAGCCGCGAAGCGACTCCAATCACCAATAGTAAAAACCATCCTGCTAACCCCATGTGAGCATGAACAGATAGATACTCAGTAGAATTATTTGGCAACCACGAACGAGTGAAATTGAATACCAACAACAATCCAAAAAAAGTAGTGGCAAACAACCACAGCGAGGCAGTTGCCATAAACCAGGCATATACGTTATACTTTTTACTTTCGTAAATGCTGCTGATTACATTTACGAGATAGGAAATTACTGCTGCATTTATCAATATTGCTCCGGTTTGGAGTACCGAGCCGGTATTGAAAAAATAAAATCCCAGGATCAGGAATGGAATTCCAATAGCGGCAAAAATGAATGAAAAATATGCTAGCAACTCACTGTCCAGCTTTCCTTCTATCAGAACCGGAAGCAATTGATGACTTGCGCCTAATATTATCATTGTTCCCCATCCCAATGCCATTAGGTGGGTGATGGCTAATGTTTTGGGATGAAAATAATGCTGGTGAACAACACTCGTGTTAACTAATAATAAGATACAAGCCAATAAGAAAGACAGCCCTGCGAAAATGTAAAACGGCAGCACTATTTTGTAAGACGTGGTTTTTTGTAGGCCAGTATTTGATGTAAATGGAAACATATTAGCTTTTAAAGATCAGCAAAAACACGTCACCATCGCTCACTTCTTTAATGCGATAATCAAATTGCCGGTCTTTCAACTCGGCAAGCAGGAAAACAGGAACTCGTTTATGATGCACATAAAGTGCGTTTTCGACTGGCAGCTTTTCCAAAGCTTCCAGGATAGTCGTCATAGGTAACGGCATCTCTAAATTACGAACATCAATTGCCTGCAATTTTTCTTCATAACGTTTCAGCAGTTGATCCCAATTGTTTATTTCGTTCGCGGGTGACTCCGCCTGAATATTTGGAGTGGCTGTTTTTTTGTAAAAATAAGTTTCCACCAAATCTTTTTCCACTACATCTACATGCCATTGAAAGCCTTGTTTTTTCAGCAGTTGTATTAGGGGGGTCGGTTCGAATGTATTGATGATTTTCAATACCTGGTCTTGCTGTAACCCTTTTACTGTTTGCTGAATTAGCTTTAACGGATCATTTCCACTTGCAAGAATTGAACGAACATCAAGCGAAACAATATTTTCTGCTTTTGCGTTTTGTAAAAATGGGGGAGTCAGCTTTTGGTCAGTTAGAATTTCTTCTTCCACTTTTTTCGAAATTTCCATTTCAAAACCATAAGGCTGTAGCTTTTCAAAAAAGTCGAAAGGAGTGCAGCCTCCAATTTTTGATGCCATTGCAATGCTGGTTCTACCTGCCATCAACTTTCGCAATACAGGATTTCGTAATTTTTTAAAATCAGGACTAAGTGCCACAATAGCTTCCAAAGCGTCGGGATGATATTTGAGTAACGCGGAAATTTTTGTTTGAGAATTAATAAGCATAACCTAATTAAAATATTGATTAAATTTTCTTACATCAGTATTATAAGATTAAGAAATGTAAAAAGAGTTAGGGCGACAATGAATATCTAAAGAGTTTTAACATCATTGAAATTAATCCTTGCTTCTGCGTTCAAAATCACGTTTGCACTAAAGTCTTCTAAAATCTCCATCTTATGTGTCTCATTTGCCTTAATTAACAAGCTCTCTCCTTGCATCAATGTTACCTGCCTGTCTGCAAAACTTATTCTGCCTTTTCCTTTTTTAACAATAATAAACGCATCAGAAGTAGCATAATGTAATGGCATAGCCTCACTTACATTCAGCGAAACACTTAGAATTTTATACAAGTCATTTTTATAAACCTCTTTCATTTCCATAACTCTCTTTTTAACTTTTTGCTATTGATTGTGTTATACATCTTGGTTGCGGCAGCAGCAATCCTGTTAAGATGTAGCTATTGTAATCCCATCAGCAAAAACAGCATTTATAATACACAAATTCTTTTTAACCTAAGTTTTTTTCCATTCTTATTGCTTTAGGAAAAAGGATGTTGTTTTCTAAGTGTATGTGTAGGTGCAGGTCATCTTCAAACTCCTGCAACATTTTAAATAATAATTTATAACTGGCACAAGCATCTTCAGGAATTGCATAGCCCTTACACAACACTCTTATTTTATCAAAGCTTTCTCCTATAAAAGCGTGGTCTTTCTCTAGTTCTTCAATTAACGTTTCCAGGTCTTTTCCTTTTTTATCAAGTGGTTGATTAGTGTTTTTTGCCTGCACAATTTTTTTCACGTAAGCAAATAGCACTTTTTCTTCCTGCTCTAAATGTTGTGTTAGTTCCTCGTTAATTCCTTCCACTAGTTTTTGAATTTCTAATAATTCTGCATGTCTCTCACCATGTACCTGTGCCACTTTTAAGGCATATCCGCGAAGTTCAGGTAAATATTTACGTATGTATCTATGGTGTGTATTTGTAATGTAGTCAGCCAAAAAATCGAGGTTCCAATCATCATAGGCATTATTATTTGTTTTGTTTTGCTGATTCATCTGCTGCAGCTCCTGCTCGACTTTAGTGGCATCAATACCCTTTTCAGCACACACCTGGCGAATTGTTTTTTTGCCACCGCAGCAAAAATCAATACCATATTTTTTAAACACTTCAGCTTTGCGCAGATCCTTTACCGCTATTTGGCCAATAGTTTCTTTATCGTCTTCACCTTTTTTTGTAATACGAACATCCCACCAATCGGGTCCCTGCTGTAAGTACTGCCAGTTGAAAGTGTCCCCACGTTCGCCCAACAACTGGTAATAAACCGGTTTTGGATCGTGATCGTTATGAATGATTAGGCTTTCACCACCCGATAAGTTGTCAAATACCTTAAAGATAGTGGGGTGTTTTGATTTGGGTTCAATGAGGGTAACATCAATAAAATTCTCCTGTAAAGTTTCCATGAAATTTATATTTAGAGTGTTATAATTAGATACCAAAGATAACTATAATAAAAGTATTAAAGTACTTTTATACTTAATATTTTCTAATTTTTTTAAACTTTTATGACAATGATATTGCAACTGCTATGTTTAGGAGTAAAAGGGTATGAAGCAATGATATTAAATAGAAGTTCTACTGGCGGGCTTATTGCCACACGGTAAGTTCATTTGGCATAATAACTACTATTTTTATTGAGAGAGATGAGAATTGGGGCTTCCTGAAAAAGGAAGGTGTACTTATGTAAATAACCCTTTTTTATGCAGAAACGAGATCGGCAGTTTTGTTTCTTGTCAAATAAAATTAGGTTTTAGCGAACAAATAGGAACAAGCTTTTTTGAAGCACTTTAATAAGTTTATAACAATGACTCTCCGCCAATAATTTCCACGTTTATGTTCTTTAAGTTTTCATCCACTAATATCTGGCACGCAAGGCGAAGTTCAGATGATTGTATGCCCATTTTATAAAGTGTCCTTTCTTCATTTCTCTCCAGGGTATTCATTCCGGCAGGCAGCCCTTCAACTTTTACAACACATGTGCCACATCGGCCCATGCCTTTACATTCACCAAAATCTTCAATATAGATTTTATCGTACAGTAAAACCATGAGGTTTCTATATTCGCCTTCGTAGGTTTGCAATTCATACTTTTCGCCTTGATAGTAGGCGGTGAAGTGAATGTACGTCTTATTTATTGCCATCTGGAGTTAGTCCTTTTTCTTCAGCCAAAATTCATCTGCAAAGTCATCTTTTAACGTCGGATCATTTTGAGCTGCTATTTGTTTTCCAATGGTTTCCAATTGCTCATTTGTCAATACCTTTTCCAGGTGAGGAAATAATTCTCTTTCTTCATACCGAACATGATTATCTACTGTACCGGCGAGAATTGATAATTGATCTGCCAGGTTATTTCCAGCAGAAGGCAAAGTGTTTATCTGTTGAGTAATTTGTGCATGTTCATCAAGGGCTTTTTGCACCGCGGCATCTTTCACCGGGGCAAATAAAATAGTTTCTTCTTCCTTAAAATGCGGTTGAAGGTGGTGTTGCCAGAAGTATTGTACATACTTTTCTATTCTGCCGGGTTCTATTTCGAACTTTAATCCGTTTCTTATTTTCCAGCAAAACAACAAAGTGAAGTGGTGGTCTTTTGAGAGCTTAACAATATGCTCGTTTCGTTTGATAGGTTTTTTTTCCATTTTAAATTATAGTGAATAGTGAATACCTATTGAAAGGAATTGAAAGTTTTTTACAAATCTGGTGTATAGTTTCCTTAATCAGTTTCCTTTGTATTCTTATTCTTTGCCAGCAAATCTTTTAAAACGACTGCCTGGTTATGTTGTTCGTCTTTAGCCCCGTAAATTAGTGTTACCGTTTTATGTTTATCTATAAACGATGACAGTTCTTTTAATGCATTCGATTGTTGTAGTTCCGTTTCGTACCTGTTTTTAAATTCTTCCCATTTTGCGGGATCATGGTTAAACCATTTTCGCAGTTCATTTGAAGGAGCAATTACTTTCATCCAAAGATCAAAATGAGCATTTTCTTTTTTTATACCGCGGGGCCATAACCTGTCAACCAGCACACGAAATCCATCAGATTTTTCTGCAAAATCATAAACTCGTTTTATTTTTATTGCAGCCATATTTCAAGTATAAAAAGCGACGTTTAGTTAACCTGTAACAAACCCTTTAAACAACTTAAAACCAAGCACAAAGAGCGTGCAAAGTTTAATAACCTCAGCACCCACAAAGTACCAATGTAATGAAGAAGGCATTAAAGTCTTTCCGCTAATAACTATATTAGCCCTGGCATCTAAAGCAGGTAACAGCCAAAATGTTTGCACAATCAGAAACCAAACAGCAATTCCAAATAACACGATGTTGCTGGAGACTACTTGCTGCTTATTAGAAATGTAACTAATGAAAATTATAGCTGCAAACAACCATTCAATTTTATTAAGAGCGCCGAAGACAAGTTTTCCAATACTTAAGCCTATAGGTACAGTAACGCCGGGCGCACGAAACTTTAGCCAAGATTCCATAAAGCTAATGGCAATGAGGCACCCTGACCATACTAACACTGACATAAGCATAACATATTGCTTCCACATTATACGAGGGTTTTGAATTTTTGATTTCTAAAATGTTCGATTTTCATTTCAAACATTTGTGCCATTTTATTTGCACGCCACAATGCTTCATTTGCTTTTTCGCCACAAAACAGTTCATCGATTGTCTTAGTAAATAGCGTTAGCCATTGTTCAAAATGTTGATGATCAACAGGAAGGTTTGCGTGAGGCGGAAACGGGGCGCCAAAATAAGTATGTTCTTCAAGCAACACTGTTTGCCAAAAAGTGTACATTTTTTCTAAATGTTGCGGCCATCGATCTTGGATTCGGGCATCGAAGACCGGCCCTAAAAAACTATCACTCCGCACTTTATCATAAAAAGTATCAACCAATAATTTTATATCATTCATCCCTTCTATATCCGTTCTCCCGTTCATCATTTTTGAAACAATTGGGTGATTAAATAATAAATGGCCCAGCCTCCAAACAGTATGTGGGCTATCCAAACCCAGCCTGGAATACTGCGCGGAGTTTCACTTCCTTCAATTAAAAAAACTTTTTGGTCGCCTTTGCCATAAGCGCTGATCATTATAGGAATCACTCCATCTACCACTTCATTTTCTTTGAGGCCTTCTATTGAAATATCAGGTCCATTACGTACAGTAAAGGGAATTTTACGTATGCCTTCCGTGCCACTTGGGTCTTTGCTTACTATCCGTAAAAAATGTTCGCCGTCAACCAACTTACGCGTATCAAGTTCAAAATTAATCGGCGACTTAAATGAGCCGACGGGTTGTTGCTCGTCATCTATAAAAATTATAAGAGAGCTTTTGTCTTCCATTTTAAATCAATTTAGTACGGTTCTTTTAATATGGTTCAGGTTTTTTTCTTCAGGTTTTATCAGCCATTTTATAGTGTAGTAAAGTGTTATCAATACAATAAAAATAGTTGCCCACACAATTACATAATCCCAACTGCTATCGGGGCCGGTGCCATGCGTGATACCCTGTAATATTTTTGGCTGCCTCTTTTCACATGCCGGGCATGCAATAGCTGCTATCCTTACAATTACCAGGCAGATGATTAATAGCATTTTTTTCATTGTAAGCTTTTTAAATTTTCTATTATATTTTATCAATTTAAAAGGTTGACCTATTTAGTTGCAGGTGTATCTTTTGACTTCAATTTCACTAGGTCCATTAATTTTTTTATATCTGCAGACGTTACTTTTTTTGCATTGTTTCCCCAGCTTGTTTTTTCATGGCTCATGATTGCTGCGATTTCCTCAGGAGTTAAATTATTATTGGTTCCAATTGCAGGCATTGGGGGAAACCCTTCCTGCACACGTCCGCTATAGCCATTCATAATTATATCTACCATTAGCTCAGGGTTTTCATCCAGTACTACTTTGCTTCCTTTTAAAGGGGGAAAAGCACCTTTTAATCCTTCACCGTTTTCCTGGTGGCAGCTTTGACAATTGGCTGCATACAATGCGGTTCCATCAAGCTGCTGTTCCTGGGGAGCGCCAGACTCGTTTTTCTTTTCCCTTTTATATAAAAATTCGAGGTTCGGAGTGCCATCGGGCAATTTAATTTGTTTGAGGGTTTGCAGGTAGGCGACTAATTGCAATGCTTCTTTCGTTGCTACCACTTTGCCTTCCTGCCCTTGTAAATATTCTTTGGGCACATTTACCACAACATCTCCTTTGGCAGGTACTTTTTTTACTTCAAACATCCAGGGGTAAGCAGGCATAATGGATTGTTTTACCACAATTCTCGGGTTAAACATGTGCACGAGGTGCCAGTCAATGCTCGGCTGGCGTGTTCCAATACTTGCAAGGTCCGGTCCTGTACGCTCTGTACCCATTACGGTTGCTGTGTTACGCCACAAATCGGTACGGTGCAAAGAGGCATAATCAGCAGCAATGCTGGGACGTTCTCCCCACACTTTATCCATGTCTACATTTCTTACCTGTTGGGTATGGCAGGCAACGCAACCATTCGCTACATAAATTGCCTTACCCTGCAAGGCATCGCCGCTCAATGCCTCTGCCTGGGGTAGTGGTGCGTTATTTTTCTGATTATACAGGGCGGGCAGAATTGCTACAAGTATGGTTAAAAAAAGAAATAAGCCGAGAGCTGTTAAAAAGAGTTTTTTATGGTCGTTGAAATACTCCATTTTATAATTTTTTTTGCTGGTTCAATCCGTAATAATTCTTCTTTTAGTTTTGATAGAACAAAACCGTTTATATTACTGTACATCTACTAATTCATGGCCTTCTAAAGTCAGTTTTTCTAAAGCTTCTTCGTTAATATTGACAACCTTTCTCGGATTGATCATTTTATACATATTGAAGGCAAAAACCAGGTGAGACGCCCACATTAATGTTCCGCCAATAGCTCGCCAAAGCCAGTAAGGAGCCATGAAGGAAACGCTGTCAATAAATGGTTTTCCATCCAGCCACATCATGCCTCTTAAAGTTCCCCCGATCATTAATGGAATAGTATAAAACAATAGCCCGATAAACGCCATCCAAAAATGAATACCTACTGTTACCTGCGGAGGCTCCTGCCGTGTAAGCCTTGGAATAATGGCATAAATGCCACCCCAAAGAAAAAATGCGATAATGCCATACATGGTTAAATGAGAGTGCGCTACTGTAAAGTCGGTAAAGTGCCAGACAAGGTTAGTGAAACGAAATGCTTCTGCTGTACCCTGAAGGGATCCCGAAAAATAAAATATGGTTCCAATAATAAAGAAGGGGAGGGTATAACTACCTGAAACTTTATTCCATGAACCCTTGAAGGTCATTAAAAAATTGGTAGTACCGGAAACGACGGGTATCACCATTCCCACGCTTCCAACAATGGCAACTGTCTGCAAAGACCAGGGAATAGCACTGAAAACAAAGTGATGGGTACCTATAAGTGTATAAAAAAATATCTGCGACCAGAAAGCAAGTATGCCCAGGCTGTAGGAATAGATAGGTTTATTTAGCTGCTGGGGTAAATAATAATAAACAAGCCCCAGGGTAAACAACATAAACCACATACCTACCCCCTGGTGCATATAGTAACCCTGAGTAATTGTTTCACCTAAACCGTCTTGCCAAAATGGAAGATAAGCTACTACTGAAATCGTGATAGCAAACATAACGGCGGCGATAATGTACCAGTTTGATACATATATTTCTTTGGTTTTACGAGTGGCAACTGTTTTAAGAAAGTTGGCTAATGTAAGAGCAAGGCCGATACCAAACAAAAGCTGAATAGGCCATACATATTCCCGGTATTCGCCGCCGCCGTTATTAATACCCGCCATTAGCAAAATACTGCCCAGCAGTACTGTAGCATTGATTAAATACAAAGTGTACCATCCCCATTTTAAACTATATATCTGTACGTTGCCAACGCGTGGTACTACATAATATCCTAATCCTAACATAGCTAATGAAGACCAACCCCAGAAGACAGAATTAGTATGAACTGGTCTAAGCCTTCCAAAGCTGAGCCAGCTTAGATGATCTGCATCAGGCGCTACAAACTTAATACCTGCATATTCTCCGATTGAAGTGCCAAACACCAGCCAAACGGTAGCAGTAATTAAAAACCAGATAATAAGTTTTGAAAGTTGGGGATCTACATCAGGCCGTTTAAGCGCTTTTCTCTTTTCAGCGATAAAACGAATATTCGCATGTTCATTTACATTAGTAATTATACCTTTATCATCATTGGGTGGAAGTGATCCCGAAAGTTCATTTTGTCTAAGCTTGTAATCAAGCACTGCTTTGCGTTTTCTTAAAGCGTCCGATATTTCTTCTTCGGGTAAAGTTTTTAAATATTCGGTCAACCGCTCTACTTCTGCAAGATTCTGATTAAAGCGGTAGCGTTTTACAATATTTGACACTTTTAATGTCATAAGTATAATACCGGTAAGAATGGGAGTAAGAATTAAAATAAGCGTTATAACAATGCCGCCTTCGCTAAATAAGGAAAAAGGCTTTTCCGCTGTTGTTTGAGCAAATACATTTGTACTTAATAATGTTGCGCCAAGAAGCATAAAAAGCAGGAGAGGGAGATTTGTACCTGTCGCCTTCAGCTTCCTTGTTTGTTTGTATTTTAAAAAAGTATCAATCTGTTTACTGTCAAATGCATTAAAATATTCCTCTACTTTTCCTGTATATTCACCCTTCATTTTTTTTCTCACCAGTTTCATCATCTCGTGTGTTTCGACCGAAAGAAATATTGCGGCCGCCAGTACTATCAATACCAGCAAACAAAGCACTATTATTTCCCCTATTCCGGGGGAGGCAGACGGCGGTACCGTTCTTTCAGATTGTGCTAATAAAGGAAAAGGGAATAATAAAGATACAATAGCAAACCACCGCGGAATGCCATACTTACTTGTGTTCATAATAAAATAATTATTATTTTTTCTATAAAAACTATCGCTGCTTCAGGTAGGCCAGTTTGTTTTCCAGTTGTTCCTGCAACTCATCTAGCTTTACACTTTGCAGCATGTCATAAATATCCTTTCGTACTTTTTTAAATTCATTATGAATCGGGCACGGCTTTATTTCTGAGCAATAATCGAGTCCTAAGCCGCAACCGGAAAAAATTTTATCTCCATCAATAGCTTTTACTATATCAGCTAAAGAACATTGTAGAGAATTTTTGTTAAGGTAAAATCCTCCGGTGGGACCTTTTAAAGATTGTAACAATTCCTTTTTTATTAATTCCTGCAAAATTTTAGCAATGAAATGTTCCGGAGCATCAATTTCTTTAGCAATTTCCTTAATGCCTACTTTGCTTCCATCCTTTGTTCTTCTGGCTATAAAAATCATCGCCCTTATGGCGTACTCACATGTTTTCGAAAACATTCATCATATTTATGGTGCAAATATAAGGTGTTTCAATAATAGAGGACAAATTTATCTTCTATTAAAAAATGTTTATAGGGTTATGGAAAAATTAGTCCTGAAAAATTAATAATAAGGGGAATGTTTATAAGAGAAGCTATCATAAAGGAAAGACGTTTTTTCTATCTCTTTATGACAACTAATACAGTATGTGAATGTAAGCAACAGGAATTTGTATAGGAAGATATTTGCGGCTTTTTGTTTCTCTTACCTCAATAATGTTATGTCACCTTTTTTCTCGTATTTCGAATTGTCTGAAAATTGAACAGCCAGCGAATAATGGTAAACTTCTTTTGGTTGAATACTCCCTTTAAAAGTTCCATCCCAGCCTTGTGTTTTGTCATTTGTTTCAAAGACCATTTGTCCCCAACGGTTATAAATTCGCCAGGTCATTTTACTTATTGCAAACCCACGTACAAACACTTTGTCATTTATTCCATCTCCGTTTGGAGTAAAAGCGTTGGGAACATCAATCAGAGGAGTTATTCGTGCGACAATATGCTGGCAGGTGGTATCGGGGCAGCCGAAGTTATTTAAAGCAACCAGGCAGGTATTAAAAGTTCCGGTTTCGTTGTAAATGTGGGAAACAGGTTCCTGTGAGCGGGCGTTCAATGAATCGCCATCGCCAAATTTCCAAACATAATGGGTTGCACCGATAGAATTATTTGAAAAATTAACGGCGGTGTTTTCTTGCGGAGGATTTGGGGTAAACGTGTACGAAGCCGTTGGTTTATCACTGACTACTATTGTCATACCGGTTGTATCCATCATGTTGCATGTTCCGGAATCAACTGCTCTCAAAGTAATTGAGTAGGTGCCGGGAACAGTATATACATGGGTGGGACTAGCTTCAGTAGAAGTTTCTCCGTCTCCAAAGGCCCAAAAAAATTGCTGTCCTCCGGCAGATATGTTATCAAATACGGCATTGTAGGGGGCGCAACCACCAGGAGGAGTCTCAAATTGCGCTTTCACGTTCGTAGCTATTCTTAAGGGAATTTCAACAGAATCCGGTGCATTACAAAAAGACGTGTCTGTCAATACCAGTTTTACTTTATAGACGCCCGGTCCCGGAAATGCATGTGTAACAAGGTTAAGGCCAGCGGTAACAGGGGGAGTGCTATCACCAAAATACCACGTAAAAGATGTATTTGTAAAGTTTCTGCCTGGCGTGTTTATAAGTGAAGTATTTGTAAACTGGTAATTAGCAGATTCGCACGGAAGTAACTTTTGTGATGCAAAGCCCAGGTTTACTTTGTCGCTTCTCACCTTTATGTGCGTATAGGCAGAATCTGCAATATTACATTTTGAGCTATCAATTGAGATGAGTTTAACCTGGTAAGTGCCTGCGGCGTTGAAAGTATGACTTATAGTTGGGTCTGCAGTTGCAACATCTGCGGAGCCATCTCCAAAATTCCAGACATATTTTTTAGCTGAGGCAAGGGTGTCAGTAAAATCGACCGTTAAAGGTACACAGCCGGAAGTGTCGCTTATGACTCCATTGATAGAAGCCCTCACACTGCTTGCCACACCTGCGAGATTAAAAGCTATTTTGACGGCTGCCAGGTTACACCGGGTAGAACCATTTGAGGGAGACCAAACGCCGGGAGTTGTAGGAAAAGGGACATCACGGCCACAATTGGCACACAAGGCCTGGTAAATGACCCCGTTTCGGTCAAAGCGGCTTGTTCCTCCATCTACGTGTTCGCCAAGTCCACCCACCTGACCAAAAAAACTGCCGTATAACTGACCTGCTGCGTTTCTTTCTAATACAAAAAAGTAAAAATCGCTATTATCAGTTTTTGATTGAATTGCGTCTGGGGTTACAGACAAACCTGATGTGCCTGCATTTGGATAATTCATATCAGAATTTGTCGTTCCACCCCAGCCTGAAACGTAAACATTTTCACACCTGTCGACCAGGAAGGCAATGGGTGAGATGTTCGGCGTTTTTGCACCGCTGCCAAAGACCGTTGAATATTCATAGGCAGACAAGTCCGGCTTCAGCTTCGCGATAAACTGCTTGCCTTTGCTTTGGGAAAAAGCTGCATTTACTATCGGCCAAGTATCACTTGTTGTTGTGCCCATAATATAAGGGAAACCAAATTTGTCGAATTGTATGCCATATAACATATCAATATCTGCAGTACCTATGAATGTTGTTTTTAATAAAGCACCTCCGTCAGGCGATACAATAGAGACAAATCCATCTGTTTCACCTCCCTGGTATGCAGGGTGTAAAGCATTTGTTTTATTGCCGGGAAAATCGGCACCATCAGTATTACCACCTACATAAATATTATTATCAGTAGGGTTTATGGCCAATACAAAAGCGGCATCATTTCCACTTCCGCCGATCAGGGTGCTGAAAAGAATATTACTAAGATTAGAAGTCAATTTTATAAGAACTCCATCCTGTTTTCCACCAGAAGTTTTTTGAAAAGCGCCCCCGGTAGTTGGAAAAAGCGCAGATTGTGTATTAGAGGCAAGTATTATATTTCCATCATTATCAAGTATTACTTCACCTCTTGCATCATCACCATAATTTCTGCGAATGCTTGTAACGGGTGATTGAGGGTATTTCGGCCTAATGTTCACTCCATCTGACTCTTTTCCACCTATTTTTCTGGAACCTACAAGGGCCGAACCTGCTGCATTTAATTTGGTAACAATTATATCATAACCTCCGCCTCCATTGTCTGTAACTGTTGTAGGAAAGTTGGGCGAATTGGAGCGTCCGGCTAATACTAACTCGCCCTGACCATCAACTACAAGGCTATGGGGTTGTTCATTTCCACTTCCGCCAATATAAGTAGCATAAGTACGGTCCGAACCATTTGGGCTGAATTTTATAATGCCAATATCGTAAGGACCAATTCCTTCATCATCGATTCCTCCATTGAAAGAAGTGCTGAACGCACCCGGACTTGTTGGGAAACCCTGATCAAATACAATTCCTCCGGCATAAAAACTCCCATCAGGACCATAAGTAGCAGTGTATCCCCAATTGTCTGCAGTGCTGCCCGTAAAAGTTGAAAAGACAAGTGTAGGATCTATAATTAATTCGGAAGATTTTGAATAATTGTTTACAGCAAATTGAACTGTTTTTCCGGCTACTTTAAACCGGCAGCCTACTTCTTTTTTAACACCAGCTACTACCTGGTAGGCGTATGGCGCAAGTTCGCGTGTTTCACCTACAGATGTTTTGATAACCAACTGTTCGTTTTTTACCTGCAAACCATCCACACCATCATACTTCATTGCCAGATGAGAAAGGTCTGCTCCTGCATGAACTACAATATCATACTTTAGTTTTCCATCATTTGTATAATACCTTATATCGATGCCCGGGTAAATATTCTGGTAAGTAATTGCCTGGTATATACGACAATTGCCTTTCCATTTAGAAGGATCATTACCAATTATATAATTATTATAGGTATTTAAAGGCTTATCTCCGACAATTGCGGGAGTTTGTGCATTTATAAATTCTACATTATAGGCGTGTGAATGTACAGTTATTCCATCTTCATCCTTTGGTGGAATAACAGATTTAGCAGCAATATTGTGAGCAGAAACATGAGAAAAACCATGAAAAAAATCAGACATTTTTTCAAGATCTTCAGCTTTACTTTGTAAAACACGAAAACCTTTTTCCGTAAGGAAAAAAGCCCCATTATTCATAACGCCCTTAAATTTTACGTTTTCATTCCATTGGCCTTTATTTTCAATAAACTCAATATTTGCATATTGGCAATATGCTGATTTTATGCTAAAAAAGAAAGCAATTGCGATAGTAATTAAAATATTTGGTCTCAATTTCCGTTCTGATTTTTTTTAATGTTACTGGTGATTCCGCATAAAGCTATTACACTGTTCAAATCAAATTTGTTAAAAATAGATGAACTAAAATGTAACATTAAATTACTTTCCTTTGGCTAATGGAGGTACAACAACTTTTTATTAAGTTAGATTGGTGCTAATATTTGCCTTTTTGCGGAAAAATGATTTGTTATTTCTATGCACTTGATATTACAGCAGCCTGGAACAGAAGTGGAAAATTTTTACAAGAATTATAGATTATGGGTTTATGGGCAACGTTTTATCCCCTTTTATAAAAATGAGTAAAAACTGGCATTGGTGGCACGTTTTCTGAAGTATCAGAAAAACGAAAAAGAAACCGACAAATTAAATCAATGACGCTACCGAAATATACTTACTCTAAATTAATCGCCCATATATCAACAGCAGGTTTGGAAGAAATAAAAGAAATTCTTTCTACTGTAACGTCTGAACAAGAATTATACGAATCATCAACTTTTACAGAGATTCTGCTATTAATAAATAAAAGAGTCAATGATTTAATTAACTCCTTCTATTCTAAACCCTTCCATTCATTGCAACTGTAATGATGAAAAATAGACCTTAACATTGTTACTAATAAAGCTTTAAGCATCTAATCTAAAACTTACGAACCGTTCCTGGCCATTATGTGACTTCATCGGTCTTAAGAACTGCTTACAAAGCGGAGACAGAAGATATACGATGTCGTGCGTTGTTCAGCTTCCCGTTTTTTTTTGCAATCTTCAGCAACATACTTCATTTTAATAGGTAACCTCACTTTTTCCTTTAGCTGAAAGTGTTTGCAATTTTTTATACGAGTTATAAAAGTTGATCATCACTACTTTAAATAGATTCACTGTACAACCGATACAATTTCAAAGTTTACTTGAAATCTACTTTTTGCTCCATTGTTCCCAGAAGTTATGGGCGAAAAACTATGAATGAAAAAAACCTATTTTTATGAAATCGATTTCTAAAACTTTTACTTTTGTTAAGGTTGCCTTTCGTAAAACCGGTTACTACCAGTTTTATGTAAATAAACAAGTAGATTAAAGTCAAATGATATAATCAATAAGATATTTAATCAGATAAAAACGTAAATAGATAAATCACTAAATAATATATCTGCCATATGCCTATTTCAAGAAGAGACATTTTAAAAAGCCTCGCGTTAGGGGTTCCTGCTTTGCAACTAAATCCTGCTTCAGCTTTTAACAGTAATAATGCTGCTACTGAAGTACCACTTTTAGATAATATTGATAAAGGCCCTTTTGTTGGAACCAGGGCTTCTCTTAGAACTTATGAAATTCCAGATTGGTTCAGGGATGCTAAGTTTGGCATATGGGCGCACTGGGGACCACAATCGGCGGTAGAGGCGGGAGACTGGTATGCACGAAACATGTATATCGAGGGTCATAAACAATACGATTACCATGTAAAGACTTATGGACATCCATCGAAGTTTGGTTTCAAAGACACAATTCCTGCATGGAAAGCAGAAAAGTTGGATGCTGATTATTTGATGGGATTATACAAAAAAGCAGGTGCTAAGTATTTTATGACCATGGGGGTACACCACGATAATTTTGATTTATGGAATTCTAAATATAATCGATGGAATTCTGTAAACATGGGTCCTAAAAAAGATATAGTAGGCATGTTTAAAACAGCGGCGCGAAAACATGGTTTAAGATTTGGGATAAGCGATCACTTGTGGATCACCTATAAATGGTTTTCGTCAAGCAAAGGGAGTGATAAAGAAGGTCAACTGGCAGGGGTTCCATATGATGGCGCCGATCCTAAAAACTTTGAATATTACGGCCGTTGTGAAGAAGTATTTAGTCCAAATTTAGACTGGAACGAGAACGGGATTCCTGAAAGCTGGAAAAAGCATTGGTTTGACAGAATTAAAGATTTGGTAGACCAACACGAACCAGATCTTTTGTATTGTGACGGCCAAATGCCTTTTGAAGAACATGGACTTAACATGTTGGCGCACATGTATAATAAAAGTGCTGCAAAATACGGGGGGAAAACACAGGCGGTTTATACAAGTAAAAGATCTGAAGACTCAGCCCCAGGAACTGGGATTTGTGTGTTTGATGTAGAAAGGGGAGTAGTGGAAACCATCTGGCCTCTTGCATGGCAAACAGACACGTGCATTGGCGACTGGCATTACAACAGGGAAAGAGTGGGTAAATACAAAACAGCAAAAACAGTAGTAGATATGCTGGTAGATATTGTTAGCCGTAACGGTAATCTAATGCTGAATTTTCCCCTGCCCGCGAGCGGCATGCTTGATAGCGACGAATTAAATGTATTGGATGGTATTACCAAATGGATGGCTGTAAACAGCGAAGGTATTTATGGCACCCGTCCCTGGAAGATCTTTGGGGCCGGGCCACAAACAGAAATAACAAAAAACCCAAAAGAAGTAAATTCTGCGCAGCAATTCAATGAAAAAAACCGCAAAGATTTTTCTTATGAAGATGTACGGTTTACTACCAAAGGTAAAAATTTGTATGCTTTTTTTATGGGCTGGCCAGAAGGCGGCCAGGTAGTCATCAAACCCTTGGCTACAACCAGTGAACAAAAAGTTGGCAACATAGAAAATGTGGAATTATTAGGTGTTGGCAAGGTTCAGTTCACAAGGGACGGAGAAGGTCTGAAGGTAACACTTCCCTCTAAAAAGCCCGGAGAGCACGCTTATACTTTAAAAATTTCAGGTCAGGATCTAGTTTAGAACTACCAGTAAATAAATATTTAATTATCAATTCTGCTAAAAGAGAACAAGTTTAGACAGAACGGCAACAACACAATGTCATCTGGCATTGTGTTGTTGCACAACGAGGAAAAGGAAATAAAATAGCTGCATTAAATTGATCTTTTTCTAATAGTTTTATCTATTAATGACAAACGAAAAATTAATTAATAACCGAAGATGCTTCTTAAAAAATACAGCGGTATTAGGAGCTATGGCTATAGCGGTACCACAACTCTTACAGGCAAATCCATACATAAGAAGTGATGACAACAAAGAAGGCAATAATTTTACTTTTTTATTCCAGGGTGATTCTATCACCGATGGGAACAGAAGTCGCAATAATGATTGGAATCACGTAATGGGAAACGGCTACCAATATATCATTGCAAGCAAATTATGGTACGATTTCCCTAAGAAAGGGTTTCATTTTTTTAATAGGGGCATCAGCGGTAACAAAGTAACCGACTTAACTGCACGTTGGCAACAGGATACGCTGGAATTGAAGCCAGACCTGTTAAGTATTTTGATTGGCATAAATGATACTTCAGCATTCATAAATGGTGATAAAAACTTTTCTGCTGAACAATATGAAAGTGGCTATCGTTCCTTACTGCAGCAAACAAAACAACAACTACCGAATGTGCAATTCGTTCTTTGCGAACCGTTCATTCTGCCCGTAGGTAAAGTGAAGGAAAAGTGGGACGATTATTTAAGGGAAGTTGAAAAACGGCAGCAAGTAGTTAAAAAATTGTCGGTTGAATATAAGACTGCTTTTGTGCCATTTCAGAGTGCATTCAACGGAGCATTATCAAAAGCTCCGGCGGAATATTGGATATGGGATGGCATTCATCCAATGCCCGCTGGTCACGAATTAATGGCAATAGAATGGCTTAAGCAGGTAAGTAAAAAATTAAAGTTTTTAAATAACAGGCCTGTCTTTAACCAGTAATGCGCTCAATCTTTTGCATCATACGAAATAAAGAAGTTGCCAGAGCTAAAATACTCTGTTTGATTTTACAAGGAATTGGATAAAAAGCAATAATAATTATTAATTCTGCAATAGAATTAAAGAAAAGGTTTACTAAAAGGATATTATCCTTTTAGTAAAAACTGGTTATCTGTAATAAAAATATTAGAAATGAAGACATTAGTATGTACTCAACCGGGGCAATTCGAATATATATCTGAAGAAAAACCTCAACTGGAAAAAGGTCACGCTATTATAAAAATAAAACGTATTGGAATTTGTGGAACTGATCTTCATGCCTTTGAAGGAACTCAACCTTTTTTTGAATATCCCCGTATTTTGGGTCACGAGTTAGCCGGGGAATTAATAGAGTTTGATGGAGCGCCGGGTTTCAGCGTTGGAGAAGCAGTTACGTTTGTTCCGTACTTCAACTGTGGTCATTGCATTGCCTGCCGTTTAGGAAAACCTAATTGCTGCAGCAACATAAAGGTATGTGGTGTTCATTGCAATGGTGGCATGAGAGAATATCTTTCAGTTCCGTCTTATTCTCTTGTGCATGGAGAAGGATTAAGCTTTGACGAACTTGCACTTGTTGAACCGTTAGCCATCGGCGCTCATGGTATACGGAGAGCAGAAGTGAAGGAAGGAGAATTTGTATTAGTAGTAGGTGCGGGACCTATAGGACTGGGAACAATGGAATTTGCGCGCATTGCCGGGGCTAAAGTTATTGCCATTGATGTTAATGATAATCGGCTGCAGTTTTCTAAAGATAAATTGAAAGTAGAATATGTTATCAACGCATTAGCTTCTGATGTGTTGGAGCAATTGTCAGCCATTACAAATGGAGATATGCCAACCGTAGTAATGGATGCAACAGGTAATTTGAAAGCTATCAATAACGCATTTCGGTATATGTCTCATGGAGGGCGGTATGTATTGATTGGCCTTCAAAAAGGAGATATTTGTTTTAGTCATCCGGAATTTCATAAAAGAGAGGCGACATTAATGAGCAGTCGAAATGCAATAAGAGCAGATTTTGAACATGTCATTGATGCTATGAAAAAGATGAAAGTAGATCCTACAACTTACATTACTCACCGTGTTGTATTTGAGAATGTAAAGGATGAATTTGAACAGTGGTTACATCCAGCTAATGGAGTGATTAAAGCAATGGTTGAAATTGCGTAAGTTGAGAGTAGCATGCATCTTTATTAGTAGGGTAGGGGTTGAAATTTAAAGTGAATGTTTAAATTTTTACTGCGGCCATTGATCTTAAAGAACTTTGCCTGACAATTATTTCACTGTTAATTATTTCTTTTTTATCTGTTTCTGTTGAAGCGATTCTTTGTGCAATGGTTCTGAAATAAAGATTAGCAGCACACTTTCCCAATTCCTTACCTTTTTGGTCAACGGACGATAAAGCAGGCTTTATTAATTCGGTAAAAGCTTCATTTGCAAATCCAAAAATTCCTAATTTTTCTGGTACTTCAATACCCAAGGATTCCGCAACTTGCAACACCCCTAATGACTGATGGTCTGATACGGTAAAAAATGCATCGGGTGGTTGCTTTAGCTTTAACAACTCGGTTGATATGTTTACAGCTATTTCTTTTGATAAAGCATTATCAACAATAAAATGACACGGGATGCTTAGACAGGCCTCTCTGATGGCTTTTAAGTAACCCTCCTTGCGGTCTTTGAAAATAGTTAGATGTTCCGGCCCTCCAATGAAAGCAACCTGGCGATATCCTTCCTCAATCAGTTTTTTTACGGCCTCATACGAAGCCTCTTTGTTATTGTTTACAACTCTACTGCTATTTACTGTATCAAGATAACGATCAAATTGAATTAGTTGTATTTTGTGGCTAATTACTTCATTGAGGTAGTCCGGTGATTCTGTTTCAGCAGAAATAGAAATTAAAATACAATCAACATTTTGGTGTATTAATGTTTCTATAGCCGTACATTCTTGTTTATAGGACTCATGTGACTGGCAAATGATTAAACTGTGATTATTTGCAAAGCATACTTCTTCGATTCCTGCTATAGCTTCTGAGAAAAAGCTTTGATTAATATGTGGTACAATGACGCCGATTGTTTTAGACGAACCTTGTCGAAGATTGGCAGCATGAGAGTTATGCTTGTAATTTAATTCAATTGCTTTTTTCTTTACTGTCTCTACAATTTTTTTACTTACTAGCGGATGGCTGTTAAGTGCCCTTGAAACATACGATGCAGAGATACCAAGCTCGGCTGCCAGATCATAAATAATTATTCTTTTGCCATTCATTGCAATTCAAAAATACAATATTTGCCAACAGAATAACTTGTGCCCTTATGTTAGTAAGACGGATTTTATAAGGAGTGAAAAAGATTTTAATAAGTTGAAATCGATTGTGAATGAAGTAGTTTTGATCAGTTGACTAAAGCCCGTTAATGCCAGATTGAAATTTAAAAAGATGATAATAACGGTTACCCTTAACGACCTACTTATCAATAAGTTTGTTTCATCGCAATGAGTCATTAGGGAATAGATAATAAACTTTTACAACTAATTATTAATGAAGCAAATTTTTTTATCGATTATTCTTTTTCAAACTTTTCTGTGTTGTACGGGCCAAACCAATTTTTATGTCGCTGTCAATGGAAACGATAATAATGCAGGAACTTTAAATAAACCTTTTAAAACAATTGAAACTGCATTAGATAAAGTAGGTATCGCAAAAGAAAATAAAGTGAGAATATGGTTAAGGAGCGGCAGGTATGGTTTAAGTAAGACACTAGAGATTACAGCGGAATTACTGAAGGATCGTCAATTGCAAATTTTGCCTTATAATAATGAACAGGTAACAATTAGCGGCGCTGTAAAAATAAATCCGGAATGGAAAACGTATAAGGGGCAGATATTACAGGCATCAATTGACACGAGATTTTCTATTGATCGCTTATTGTGTAATGGAACGCCTTTGAATATGGCTCGCTATCCCAATTTTGATAGCTCAATTCGTGTTTTTAATGGCTGGGCGGCGGACGCAATAAGTCCTCAGCGTGTTAAGAATTGGTCCCATCCTGAAGGTGGCTATCTACATGCTTTACACCAGGCTGAATGGGGTGATTTTCATTACAGGATTACGGGTAAAACGGACAGGGATAGTTTATCGCTTGAAGGTGGCTGGCAAAATAACCGTCCGGCTCCTATGCACAAAGAGTATCGTTTTGTTGAAAATATTTTTGAAGAACTAGATGCGCCGGGAGAATGGTATTATAATGCATCATCCGGTATCTTATATTTATATCCACCGAGGGGAGTGAACTTACATACAGCATTGTTTGAACGTTCTGTGCTGGATAATATTATTCGAATAAAAGGTACTGAGCAAAAGCCAGTGTCAAATGTTACTATTAAAGGCATCACTTTTACGGGTACTAATCGCACGTTTATGCTTACAAAAGAGCGGCTGCTTCGTACCGACTGGACCATTTATCGGGGTGGTGCTGTAATAACTGAAGGTGTAAAAAACATCAACATCAGCAATTGTACTTTTAATGCTTTAGGTGGTCATGCAATCTTTGTCAGTAAATACAACCGAAACGTTTTAATCGAGCATAATTACATTCATAATATTGGTGGTAATGCAATAGCGTTTGTGGGAGATACTGCCGCGGTTCGGTCTCCGGCTTTTGGTTATGAATCCTTTGTTCCTCTTGATAAAATGGACATGACGCCCGGCCCTAAAACAAATAATTATCCTGCAGCATGCAAAGCATATGATAACCTCATTCATACAATCGGCACCGTAGAAAAACAGGTAGCAGGAGTGGAAATAGACATGGCAATGAATATAACTGTTAGCCATAATACGATATACCATGTTCCCCGGGCCGGCATTAACGTGGGCGATGGTTGCTGGGGTGGCCACATGATTGAGTTCAACGATGTTTTTAATACTGTACTCGAAACTGGCGATCATGGTGCTTATAATTCGTGGGGAAGGGACCGATACTGGTTGCCTTCTATAAGCGCTGTTGACAGCAATGTTGAGAAGTTTCCTGATCTTCCATTACTCGACGTTATTAAACCCATAACCCTTCGTAATAATCGTTTCTATTGTGCACATGGATGGGATATTGACCTCGATGACGGCAGTAGCAACTACCGTATTTACAATAATCTATGTCTTAATGGTGGATTGAAACTTCGTGAAGGTTATTATCGTGTCGTAGAAAATAATATTGTTGTCAACAATACTTTTCATCCACATGTCTGGTATACCGGAAGCATGGATGTGTTTGCGCATAATATTGTTACTGCAGAATATGCCCCTATCAGGATTTCTGTCTGGGGAAAAGAGGTTGATCATAATTTTTTTATACAAAAGACAGCTCTTGCAGCAGCACAAAAAAAGGGAACAGATGAGCATAGTCTCCAGGGTAACCCCCAATTTGTTGATGACGCAGGCGGTGATTTTAGGGTTATGCCAACATCAAAGGCATTATCGATTGGATTTAAAAATTTCCCGATGAATGACTTTGGTGTAGTAAGTTCTTCATTAAAGCAAAAGGCACAAAAGGCGCCGATAGCAGGTGTACGAACCTTAGCTGTTGAGAAGAAGGGATTGTCGACAGAATGGCTTGGGGCAATAATTAAAAATGTCGAAACGCCAGGTGAACAATCTGCCTCTGGACTGCCCGATAAAGAAGGGGTCTTGATAGTAAAGGTAAGCCGGGGAAGCTTTGCTGAAAAAAGCGGATTGGAAGCCGGTGATGTGATAAGGGAAATTAATGGAAAGCCTGTGGCAAACGTGGCAGAAATGCTAAACAGTATTCAGGTTATTATGTGGCAGGGAGGAGCACAGGCAGCGGTTTTACATAACCAGCAAATGAAGAATGTACAATTGCATTTTAAATAATTTGAGAGTAATTATAACACAAGTATTAATTATAAAACAAATGATCTACTCTGGAAATTTTTTTATTTTTGTGTTCTCCCCACACCAATAAAGACTGTTTTAACAGATGCTGAATCTGTTTCCGAAATATAACATCTCAAAACGGTAATATTTTGACCAATAACAATTTGGCTAATGCAAATAAAAAGAGGTTACATTATTGGTAATTCCGTTTTACCTGACCATTAACCATTACTGGTTTTCTTTTAATTTTTTCTACTCACATAAACGCAAAGGGTGAATTTGTAAAAAAGATAGTTAAATAATAAAAATTATCAAATTTTTAGGAAATCGATTTCGAAACTATATTTTTGATTATTCGATTGCTGTTTAACAGGACAATCATATCCACTATTTTCCAAACCTCAAAGCATTGCTATGACGAACTGCTCTCTGCGTGAAACCTGTTTTTCTTTTAAAGCGGGTATTAGGCCTAAAAGCCTTAAACTTCTTTTTCTTGTTATTTTCAGTATTTTTTCATCCGTTGTTTTTGCACAACACGTTATTACAGGCAGAGTCTCAGTTGGAGATACTGCTTTAACTGGTGCTACGGTGCAGGTAAAGGGATCGAATACCGCTACCCAGACCGATGCCAATGGAAGTTTTACAATCAATGCTCCATCTAATGCCACACTTGTGGTTAGCTCTGTTGGATACGTAACCCAGGAAGCAAAAGTAGGGGGGCGTTCTACAATTAATATTTCATTACAATCTGCTACATCACTTATGAGTGAAGTTGTAGTTGTAGGATATGGAACACAGGCAAAAAGAAAGTTAACAAGTGCTGTAGTAACGGTTTCAGGCGAGGAACTGAACAAACGAGTAGCAACAAATCCAACTACTTTACTGCAGGGCCAGATGCCGGGATTGCAGGTAATACAAGGATCAGGTGAGCCAGGCAATGAAGGCGTAAGTTTTCGGGTAAGGGGTATAAGCACATTTAGCGGAGCCGGAAATGACCCTCTTGTAATTATAGATGGTTTGCCAGGTAGTCTTACCGTTCTTAACCCCAATGATATTGAATCTGTGAGTCTTTTAAAAGACGCAGCCTCGGCAGCTATTTATGGCTCAAGAGGTGCCAACGGGGTAATCGTGGTAAAAACAAAAAAAGGAAAAGCAGGAGGATTTTCACTACAGTATAATTATAACCTGGGAATTTCCAACCCTACGAGCCTTCCCGATGTTGTCAGCAATTCTGCAGAATATATGGAGTTGTCCAACGAAGCTTATACTAATTCTGGCCGCGCTCCTTTATATACCCAGGCTCAGATCGACTTATATAGAAATGCAACCGACAGGGTTAAATATCCAAATCATAAGTGGCTCAATGATCTTTTTAAGACTGCTTATACCAATAACCATTATTTAAACCTTAGTGGTGGCAGGGAAAATACCAATTACAGCCTCGGTATCGGAATTACCGACCAACCAGGAACTATGATTGGTTTTGAATACAAAAAATACACAATGGACTTAGGTTTATCCTCTAAAGTAAATAAGCGAGTGACTATTGGCACAAATGTGCAGATGCGGTATGGAGATAGAAAATATCCGCCCCAGGGAGCTGGCGATATGTTCTTGTCTACCCTGGCTCAATCACCGCTTTATCCACCAAAGTCTCCTGATGGCCGATGGATAAAAAGGGCTTACCCTAATGAACAGGGAAATAAGAACACTGTAGCAATAGTGGGGGAAGATGTGAGGGTAAGATCCTACGATTATTACTTGCAGGGTAATCTCTCAATGGATATAGAAATTGTCAAGGGATTAACTTGGGAAAACAGGGCAGGAGCTAATTATGATTCCTATAAATCCAATGATTTCAGGCCGGTGGTACAGACCTATTATTATAATGACATGAGCTCTGCGGGGCTTCTGGATGTTGGAACGCCGGGCTTAAATGTTGGAAGAACTGATAATATTTACACAGTTTATTATAGCCAGTTAAACTTTAAAAGAACTTTTGGTGATCATACTCTTTCTGCATTTGGTGGCTATCAACAGGAGCATAACCAGGGAAGTAGCCTTAATGCAGGTCGGACCCAATTTACAACGAACTTATTGAGAGAACTGAACGCTGGTCCAAGTAATGGAATGACTAACAGCGGTACATCTTCAGAATGGGCAATCCGTTCATTTTACGGAAATCTTAATTACGATTTCCAGGATAAATACCTTTTTGGTACGAGTGTCCGTTATGATGGTACTTCGCGTTTACCTAAAGATACAAGATGGGGTTTGTTTTATTCGTTTTCCGGGGCATGGAGAATTTCAAAAGAAGCTTTTTTGCAGGATGTGCGCTGGCTGAATGATTTAAAAATAAGGGGATCATGGGGACAACTTGGTAATCAGAATATTGGTACTTATCCCTACCAGTCTACTTTGAATAACAGGGACTATGCATTTGGTGGTTCAGTGTCTCCAGGCTATTCTGCAAGCACATTAGTTGATCCTAGTTTAACATGGGAAACAACAAGAGTTTTAGATATAGGAATGGATCTTTCAGCTTTTAGCAACAAATTATCAATCACTGCCGATTGGTTCAACAAATACACTTTTGATATTCTTCGGGGTTCGCAAGTACCGCTGTGGTTGGGTTTAAACGCGCCGACAATTAATAATGGCGCTGTAAGAAACAAGGGATTAGAGATTAATGCGCAATACAGGGACAGAATTAGTAAGAATTTTTCTTATAGCATCGGGGTTAATTTTCAGAAGTATAAAAATATACTCGAATCATATGGTAAAACCGAGATTGGTAATACAACCATACGGGAGGAAAGACACCCGCTTGATGAATATTACATGTACGTATGGGACGGTATTTTTCAAAGCCAGGAGGAAATTGACAAATCACCCAAACAACCGGTAACTCCAACACCGGGTGATTTGAAAATAAGAGACGTAAACGGCGATGGGAATATTGATGACAAAGACCGCAGTTATGTGGGTGGTAAATATCCTTCTTACCAGTATGCGGTCAACCTCTCTGCAGGCTGGAAAAACTTTGATTTCAGCGCACAATTATACGGTTCGCAAGGTCAAAAAATTTACGTCAATGGTTGGGGCATAGAACCATTCCGTCAAGGTTCTGTTCCCACAACTGATTGGAGAAATCGCTGGACTCCAACCAATCATACCAATACAATGCCTAAGATTTATGTTGCTGATAGTTATGCTCCGGTTCAAAATTATGCGTCCACTTACTTTTTAAAAGATGCATCTTTTATGCGTCTGAAAAATGTTCAACTAGGTTATACACTGCGTTCCCACTACATTAATAAGGCAGGGATAAAGTCTGTGAGGGTTTATTTTGCTACAGATAACGTAATAACCTTTAGCAAATTTCCTGGCCTCGATCCTGAGAGAACCAGCGACGGCAACTATGTGACTTACCCTCAAATCAGGACTTTTACTTTTGGTGCAAACGTTCAATTTTAACTATCAAAAATTGTAGAATATGAAATTCTCATTAAAATATATAATACTTTATTCTTTAACATCCTCTATTCTTTTTGTTTCCTGTAAAAAGGACTTGTTAGATGTAAGCCCACCTGACCAGTTATCCACTTCTGTTTTCTGGAAAACAGAGGCAGACGCAGATCTGGCGCTAACTGGCCTTTACAATTATTTATATGCAAGTGGTGGAGGCTATGCTACTTCCCAGTATACAGTTATGGCATGGGACAATTTCAGCGATGACTCTTATGGCCAATATGATTATGGTGGAGGTACATCAGCTCTTACCTCAGGTCTCACACCGTTGTCCGGTGGTTTTGTAAATAGTTATTATACTAATAATTACCGTGCTATAGCCGCCATCAATTCGTTTCTCGCAAATGTTGATAAAGTGCTCACAGGCGATAAGCTGTCGGTTTACAAAGGTGAAGCCTATTTCTTAAGAGCCTTCAACTACTTTTGGCTTGCACAGCTTTATGGCAATGTTCCCGTCGTTAAAGCTGATCCGTTTACGCTCGATTATAAAAAAGGATTAGCAAAGTCTGAGAGAGCCGAGGTGCTTCAATTTATTGAGAGTGATTTGGATTCTGCTATTGCTGCATTGCCTAATATAACTTACAGCTCAGGTCATGCGGTAAAAGGTACTGCACAAGGTTATAAAGTAAGAGTATTGCTTTTTGAAAAAAAATATTCAGAAGCTGCCGCACTCGCAAAGCAAGTTATTGACGATAATAACTATTCTTTGAACCCTAATTACGCTTCAAATTTTTATAAACCTGATCAAAACTCCAGTAAGGAAATTATGTTTTCGGTAAAATACCAGCTTCCCAACATACAACACCAGGATGTCGCGTTAGCTGTACACCTTCAACGCTGGAAGGGGGAGTTGGGCACGCAGGATTTAATAAATGAATATGAAGCAGGAGACCCAAGAAAGACTATGACATTTTTCTTCGCGGGTGATACTAAAGCCCAGGGTTGGCCGTTTACCGGGGACCTCTCGGTGGCTATGATAGGAAAAGACAGTTGGTTAAATGGTTATTATACGGTTAAGAAATGGCTGACACCTTCTTTGACAAATCCTGATTATGGCGCTTTAGACGACAATGATTTTGTATTGTTACGTTTGGCGGATGTGAAATTGATGTACGCCGAAGCGCAAAACGAAGCGGGAGGCGCAGACGCAACTGTATACCAGCAAGTAAATGAAGTGCGGGCACGTCCGGGAGTAAATATGCCGTCTCTGCCTTCAGGGCTATCAAAAGAACAAATGAGAGATCGCATACGACATGAGCGCAGGGTGGAATTTGCAATGGAAGGATTGCGTTATTTTGATCTTAGACGTTGGGGGATAGCTACTCAAAAGTTAAATGGCTTTGTTCCAAATCCTTTGGTTCCGACTATTAAAACCAAATACGAGGACAAGTATGAGTTTTGGCCTATTCCTCAAACAGAAATTGATCGCAATGCCCCTGTTCTTGTTCAAAATCCTGGCTATTAAATTCTGCCAGGCGTACAACGCTGAAGAGTAGTAGAAAGTTATTTTAAAAAAACATTAATATTAGTAGCTCAATACGACAATAAGTAGACTTTGCCACGAAAATGAAGAAGCATTTTCTTTATTTCCGTGGCATTTTTACAAAAATTGAACTCTCTATCTCATTTTTCAATCCACTTTATCAATTACGATATGAGGCCAATAATCATCCTTTTAGCTTTAACTATAGCGAGCTGGTCAGCTTTTTGTCAATCTTCTTTTCATGACCTTCAATTTGACAAACTGGCGAGCCAATGGGATGAAGCTGTTCCTATGGGTAATGGAATGGTTGGCGCTCTTATCTGGCAAAAGGAAAATAACTTGCGTTTTTCATTAGACAGGGCTGACTTGTGGGATATGCGGCCAATGAAGGGCTTGCATAGAAAGGAGTTTTCTTATAAATGGATACAAAAGAAAGTACAAGAAAAAGATTACAAACCTGTTCAGAAATATTTTGATGAGCCGTATGATAAAGAACCTGCACCTTCTAAAATTCCCGGTGGCGCATTGGAGTTTGAAACAAAAAATTGGGGCGATGTTCAGTCCGTTCATCTGTACCTGCAGAATGCTTTATGCGAAGTGAAATGGGCAAATGATATTCTTCTAAAAACATTTGTACATGCAACCAAGCCGGTAGGTTGGTTTCGATTTGAAAACGTTTCTACAAATTTTACACCTCAACTGATTGCGCCAAAATACCAGGGAGAAGTAAAGGTATCTGGTGACCCGGTAGGTGGTGATGACCTTTCGAGGTTAGGTTATAAACAGGGTAGCATTGTTAAAAAGGACTATAGTATTACTTATAACCAGGAGGGCTGGGGTGGGTTTACTTATCAAATAAATGTTCGATGGAAAAAAACGGGTTCTGTCATTGAGGGGGCATGGAGCATCTCTTCACATTACCCCAAACAAAAAGCAACTCTTCCTGCATCGACAACTACTTTGCAAACATTACATAAAGGCTACAGCATTGACTTTTCTTCTCATACAAACTGGTGGAATAATTTCTGGAGCAAATCATCTATAACTGTTCCTGATACCAGCATAGAAAAGCAATGGTACCTGGAGCAGTATAAATTCGGCGCATCGGCAAGAAGGGGTGCGCCTCCTATTTCACTGCAGGCAGTCTGGACCGCAGATAACGGACGGCTTCCACCATGGAAAGGTGACTATCATCACGACCTCAACACACAACTAAGTTACTGGCCAGCTTATAGCGGGAATCACCTTAACGAGGCTCTGTCATACTTAGACCACCTCGATGAAAATAAGGCTAATTATAAACGTTATACAAAATTGTTTTTTGGTACTGATGGCCTTGCCGTTCCTGGTGTGACCACTCTTGATGGTACTGAAATGGGTGGCTGGATTCAGTACTCCTTATCTCCAACGGTTTCATCATGGCTGGCGCAGCATTATTACCTGCAATGGCGATATAGTATGGATAGAAATTTTCTGCAGAAGAGGGCATATCCGTGGGTAAAGGATGTTGCAGTATTTCTTGAAAAAATAACTACTGTTGACAATAACGGACACCGCAAATTGCCCATCAGTTCAAGTCCGGAAATAAATAATAATAGCCTGGAAGCATGGTTTGATAAGAATACCAATTACGACCTTTCTTTAATGAAATTTACTTTCCAGGCGGCAGCGGAACTTGCTTCTGAATTGGGATTAAATAATGAAGCAAAGCACTGGAAAGAAATATATGAACAATTTGAAGATTTTGCTTTAACAAAAAACAACGAGTTGATGTTTGCGCCGAGCTTGCCATACAATCAATCGCATCGCCATTTTTCACATGCAATGGCAATACATCCGCTGGGATTAATAAAATGGGAAGACGGCAAAAATGAACAAAATATCATAACAAACACTATTCACTTATTAGATAGCATAGGTCCGGCTAATTGGTGTGGTTATTCCTATTCCTGGCTTGCAAATATGAAGGCACGAGCGAAAGACGGAGAGGGTGCTGCGAAAGATTTGCAGGTATTTATAAAAGCGTTTTGTTCGATTAATAGTTTTCATCTTAATGGTGATCAAACGAAATCAGGATATTCAAACTTTACGTATCGCCCTTTTACACTTGAAGGGAATTTTGCTTTTGCTTCCGGTTTGCAGGAAATGCTGCTACAGAGCTATGCCGGTTTTATTGAAATTATGCCTGCTATTCCTGCTGAATGGAATAATGTTAATTTTGAAAATCTACGTGCAGAGGGAGCATTTTTAGTGTCAGTTAAAAAAGCATCGGGAGTAATCAACGAAGTGAAAGTTGTTGCAGAAAAAGGAGGAAGCACTAAACTCAAGATTCCTTTTACAACCTGGACTGTTACTACAAACAAAGGCATAGAGATAAAGAAGGCAGGAGACTTTTTAGAATTAACATGTAAGCCAAATGGTGTAATTATTTTAAAAGGGGGGTAAGTAAATTTAGTAATTACATCAAAGCTTGAATGGCAAGCAATTTTAACAAGCAGGAATAAAAGCCATAAGAATAGGTGTAGCACGTATCTTAAAATAAACTAGTTTTTAATCTTGTAAACTATTATTGCAGCACTTTACCGTCTTCAGCTCTTCGAAAAAAACTTATTCGAGTACCTTAAACACCGGTAATAATTGTTTTTGTTCTGCTTTTTAAAAATGCAATTTTGTCCTTCTCGGAAGTAAATTTATCTGAAAGAGAAACAAATTTTTTACTTAGAAACTTATAGTTTTTCGTCATCAGCAAAAACCATATTTGAAAATAGTCTAAGCCTGAAAAAATAACGACCTCGTTGTTTTTGTATTCTTCTATATTCTGTAAAAAGTTGCTGGGCATCTCTGTCCAGTGTAGTGCAGGTCTGAGGTGATGTCCTATATGGTAGCCATCATTGAAGCATTTTTTATTATAAATCGTATTAATGCAGGTAATGCTGTTTTTATAAATATTATCGGGGTTTTGAGGGTCGATAAATGCATGTTGCGCCCAATTTCCCGCCATCATAGCAAACCGGGTAAAGATTAAGGGAAGAATGTATACGACCAATGTGGCTTTGAAATTGTAAAAGGCTAATAGTATGACTAATGCAATGTAGGCACATTCACCTGCAAGTACCTTCCAGGCAAATTTGTTTCTATCCTTCTTACTAAAGTAAAAAGAGAGATGAATGACCCCGAAGAAATAGAACGAAAGTAAGTATTGTAAAAAACCCCGTACACTATCCCTTCGGTATTTCATTGTAGAACTGAGGTCTTCTAAAAGATTATTTTCAGCATGGTGCATAGCAATATGATGATAAAAATAAGTTTCTGGAGTCTGACCAAAAAAACAACCTAAAAACCAATGGATATATTTAGTTAAATATGAATACTCCTTTTTAAAAAGCTTCCTGTGACAGGTGTTATGAAGCATCAATATAAAAGGCCCAAGGAAAGAAATAAAGATCAGAGCAAGGTAAACCAAGTAGAAAGCCCAATGTACATTTTTATTAAGGAATAGGTACAAAGCGAAAGGTACAATTACAAATGTTATTTTAAGTGACAGGTATATAAAAGGGAGGTCGCGTTTATTATTAAGTAATTTTAAGAAAAATGCGTCAAAAAAATTAATCTTCTCTTTCTCCGAATAGGTAGGGTCAGTTAATGTTAAGTTCATAGGAAAGAGTCAATTTTTTTAAAACTGTAGAAAAATAATTACAAGCTTTTGTCAAAGCTTATTGTTAATGTCGCAATATAGAGTCGCTTATTTGTTTTGCCAAAAATAAGTGAAGTGGTATTTATAATAGAAGATGTATCTGGTTGTATAAAAAATTCACGTTAAAAGTTCAGGTTCAAGATTATTTTTCCCACGAATTTTAAGAGCTATATAACAATAAAACGCTAACGCAACTTTTTTGTAAAAGGAGATTTTCTAGAAGTCCATTAAAGCTAAGCCATGCAGATGTAGAAACAACTGATCAGTGGATTTAAATTGAAAGGTAGTTCAGTTCCTGCAGTCATTTTTCTTTACTGATTTTGTTTCTATTTTTTATTTAAACCTGATAAGTATAATATCATAACCGGTGGGTAACATTAGTGTGGGCGAGTTGAAAGGGCATTAATTTTCTATCGCCCCATGCTAAAGAATTGAACGCTTTTCCCACCTACATGACCGTTTAAGTTGGCAGCCGAAACAAAATTTTTCCGGGCTCGACCCAGCTTTAATCTCCAAAATCAATATTACTGGCCAAACGTTTACCGCCTAACCAATCACATTGTGGGTCAGCCTAAACATAAGTGTAATGAAACGCAAACGATTATTACATACAGGACAAATACAAAGACGTGTTTATCAAATAAAGATAACGACAGCAGCCTCCCAGTTATCCTACCGATATTTGGTTTCCATATTCCTCAAGCCACCTTGAAAACGATCTTATCTCGGGGTTTAATGCTTTAGAAAATGCTATGTCCCTTTTTCCATTAAAATCATCAGCAAAATCATGATTAAACTGGAACATGTTGCCGAGGTCATCTGCCCCGGGAAAGCCAAAGCTTCGAAAGATCGCAGGAGATATTTTGTTATATCCGATTTCTTGTCCAATTGCGGCGGTTAATGCTTTTGCCACCTCATTGCCACTTAAGTGATCACCTGCAATGCCTACTGTTTTCCCTATCAATTCTTCACCTCTTTTAAATATTCCGTAAGCGCATTTTCCAATATCCTCGGCTGCTATCATGGCTAGTTTCCTATCGCCCATAGGTAAGGTTATTGTTAGTTTACCGTCTTCACCTTTTTTTGGTCCCATTCCAAAATAAATGAAGTTATCGTAGTAAAAAGAAGTTAACAGGAAGGTTGTTGGAACACCTGCTTCAGTAAAAAATTTATTTGATTCTCCTTTGGCATCAAAGTGTGGCACCTTATACTTTTCCATCAACGTAGGCATGCGGTCATCGTTAAGCGGTATATATTCGCGGGTATCTTCGAGCGTTGACCAGATAACATGTTTCAGGCCCGCTTCTTTAGCAGCCTGCGCCATAGCTTTTGCTTCAGCCATTTCTTTTTCAGGAGACATGTGGGCCCAGAAAAAAGTTACAAAATAAGCGCCGTATGCACCATCCAACGCTTTCTTCAAAGCATTGGGGTCATCTATATCAGCGGTAATAACATCAGCTCCTTTTTGGGCAAGCTGTTTGGCCTTGTCAGAATTTGCATCTCTTGTAATTGCCCTAACGGTAAATTCACTATTCTGGTCATTAAGAATAGCATGTGCTAACCCGCCGCCCTGGGCTCCGGTTGCTCCGAATACGGCAATAGTTTTCTTGTTTGGCATGAACGTTAGTTTTTGGTTTTGGAAATTTGCGTGATCTTCTATTCAAGCATTAAGATAAATATAATCTTCAATGAAACAAAAGGCACTTCCAAATGTTTGAAATGATACGTTATTACTTTGCCTGTTATTTGAAAAACTATTTGCTTGTTCTTTGTGCCCGCTTATTTAGATTTACACAATGTTGCCTGAAAATAAAGACCAAACCTGTTGCTGTTCCAATGTTCTGTATAATTTACACCTTTATTTTTCAAAGTAGTTTTTGCATAAAATACTCCTCCGCCCAATCCCCATTTTTTGGAGACCATCCACTCTTTACCTGCTTTAATATTAAATGAAAAACCCGCATCGGAGGTTGTTCCGTCTGAATGAGAGTTAGATGTTGATTCTGTTTGAATAAAATGCCCTACACCTACGTTTCCTGTAAGAAAAAAGTTATCAGATGTATATTTGGTAAGCCCTACACCATAAAAGTTTTCCTGAAAAGTATGATTGTTATCCAATTTTACTCCATTTATTTTAGGTCCAACTAATGTTTTATTTTGGGCTGAAGCATGTAATATAAGATTTGGTTTTATGGCTCCTCCGATTTGCAAATCAAAACCGAAGGCTTCTCCGTTAACTTTATATGTTGTTCCATTGTTATCATCTCCATGTATGTTTCCGAAAACAGGACCTGTTGCCATTGATAAATAAAATCCCTCGTGACTTACATTCGAAGATTTCCCCTGAGAAAAAACAGTGATAGAAGAAGTCATAACCATAATTGCTATAAATGTCTTTTTCATAAAAATTGAGTTTACAGTTTATAATTAATTGTAATACAAACCTAAACTCTAAAAACAATTAGGGTAATGATATTAACGACTTTCAAATATGTTTATTGTCATATATTAATATACTGCATCAAAATTTTCTCATCCTGCAACAGATATAGATAGCAGTAGAAACGGCGAAGAGTATTGAACTGAAGGTAGTTGGGTATTTAAAAATGAGGGCATAGAACCTCGCGTCTATGCCCTCATAAACCGTATTGAATTTTCTTTTATTGATTGCTTAACTTTATATGTAATACATTATCCTGAGGGTTTAGGTCTGTCCATAGGTCTAAAAGTGCTCTTTTTCCAAAAGGAGATATTTGGCCTACCGCGTCCACGTTTGCCTGATCTTCAGCGGTTATCTTTTCATCCCCAGCTAAATGGGCCAGGTATGCCTTTCCAAATATGGGCGCAGCAGCAGCAGCTTCTTCTTTTGAAAGTGAAAATCCCTCAACCAAACGGCTGGTAAAAACAGAGTCTCCATATTTCATGAAGAAATAATTTGAATAAGTCGGGAAATCTGAACCTGAAGGCAAAAAATTAGCAGGAAGATAGGTCACCCGGTTTGTATGGATGTCCATATCGTTATTTTTAAGCGTTACAATTCTATAAGCACTAGGTGGCGTAACAAGTGAACCGGTTTCTATATCAAATAATTTCTTGCCATTTTTTGCGTCTCGTTCAGTAATGTCAGTGGCATGGTAGTGGCCTGTAAACATTACCTCAAGCCCTTCATCCATCAGTTTGTCAGCAGTTGTTTCCCAATCGTCAGTTACATAACCCGGATCTAATATGTTTTGGTCTGTAAAATGTTCCATAATACCGTGATGCATAAATGCTAATACAGTGATTTTTTTCTCTTTTGCCTCTGCCATCCGGTCCTGTATCCATTTCATTGTTTCAGGTTTAATCTTTCCTGAAGACACCATATTATTTTTTGTATTCTCGTAGTATTTGCAATCATCTATTCCAAGTATCCATATTGCCGGGGAAGGTTGACACACATAACTTAAAGAATTGGGATCTTTAGATATGGCATTGTTGTAACCGAAATTTGCATAAATGGAGGCAAATTCTGCGGATGATATAGAGGGAGTTGGGTAAGCGTTATCTCCATCAAAAAACATAGCATTCGGATTATTGATATCATGGTTTCCAGGTATAACATATACCCTGATATGTTCTCTCGCAAGTTCCTCAAACAAGGCAGATAGCGACTGATGGCTTATTTTTTCTCCATCCTTCGTAAGATCACCAGGCACCAGTATTATGTCTGGATGCTCAGCTTTCAGTTCTGAAACAACCTCTCTAAAAATAGGATCACTTAACTGCTCCATTTTAGCCTCAGTATAAAGATAATGCTGGAAGGCCTTTTTTGTTTCTGCACCATTTTTGAGCAACCCCGGATCCATATAATGAATATCAGAAACAACAGCGATCTTAACATGGTCCTTAGTTATTTCACATTCGTTCCACGTATGTTCTTTTCGACAAGACGTGATAATAAAGAAAATCAAGGCGATTGGTAATAGTAACCTGTTTCTCATTGTAACATTTTTTTTGTTATAGAATTTTGTTAGATAATAAAAAGTCCTGTTTATTATACTTCAGTTTACTTCTCTTGCTTCTATAATTTATGCTCCGATCATTAGTTTTTTAACCAGCCTAACCATATCAAATGATATCGACACTTGGCACACCTGTGCTGGATCTTTTCATTTAAATTTTAAAAAAGTACTGTAATGAAATCAGAGGTTAGCGTAAAATTTTGCAAGCAGGAAAAGTGTTAAGTATAGTTTTAGTGCCTGTTTTAAGGGCAAATGTCTTTCCCTACACTAACACTTTAGTGTACAGCAACTAGCATTATGGGTTTAACCAGGGATTCTGCTACAACAAATAAAGTATTACAACCTTTTAAAATGATATAAGTAAAAGGTTCGTTTAACCAGCAACGGTAAAATAAAACTGGTTTTATGAATTATTAAATTTAATAATTTAAAACCAATAAACAAATAGTATCAAATAGAATAAGCCAATTTTTTTTAAATAGCTCAAGTACTTGTACTACGCCGCCACTCGCAGTACAATACTCATTTAACCGATTGATCGGGTATAATAATATATATCATTAGGAAGCTAAGCGAGTATTTTTATTTTTGTCGTGCTGCCGGTGCTTTAACATTTATTACCTTAAAAACTATTATGCATGGAAGAAGTCAAGCTACATCTTAACGAGAAAAATCACGGAGGCTTCTATATAACAGACGGTGTTGAACAATTGGGTGAAATGGTGCTAAGCATCTCTGCCTCAAATCTTACCGTTTATCATACTGAGGTATCCCCCAAAGCCGAAGGAAAAGGCTACGCAAAAAAAATGCTGAATGCAATGGTGGATCACGCAAGAAAGAATAAACTGAAAGTAATTCCGCTTTGTCCTTATGTACATGCTCAATTTAAAAGGCATCCTGAAGAGTATGCAGATGTATGGAATAACGCGCAGGAGAAAAAGGAAGACTAATAATAGTTGTTATAAAACCACAGATGATTATGCATAGAAAAACATAGTAACGGCAGCAGCTCGCATGTTCTCTGAAGCCCGCTTTCCCTGGCCAGTTGTCTCCAGTTGCTGGCGCAGAAACTGTTTTGGGAGAGAGTGTTAAGTCTAACAAATTACTTGAAAGTGGCGAAAGCCACTTTCAAGTAATTTGCGGTTTTAAAGCTTTTTATGTTCTACTTAGAAGCTTTCTCCATAAAAAGATGACGCTGTTGATGATTGTCGGTTTGTACAGTGGTATTGACATCAATATTTATAAACTGAGGCTCGTTGCCATTATTAAGTTGTGGCCATTTTGGTAAACCAGGTTTATTAGGATTAGAAGTTTTTATAAAGTTTGCAAAGTATTCCTGCATGATTTTCGAAACTTTGTAGTCATCGGGTGTCCAGTCATATACTTTGTTTGACGCGAGGTTTCCCATAGCATATTCAATTTCAGCTGAGTGCACAGCGCCTTTGGGAGTTGGCATTCGCGGTGCTTGTTTTGCTGTTGTATCCTTAACTAAGCCTCCTGCTAAACCTGCGGTAACATTTTGCATAGCGGCTGACATTGCCGGCCTCGGGCGAGAAAACAAATAACGATATACGTTTTTACCACTGGTTTTAGCTTGTAAATCGGCCCATTTCCAGGTACTAAAACTGATGAATTTATCGCTGGCCAGCTCTGTTGCAGCCTGCTCTACGTCTGCATCAATTGGTGCATTATATAACTTCAAAACTTCTTGTGCTTCCTCTCCATATAACTTTTGTACCGCCTTTATATAGTTTTCTTTAGTTGGTGTTTCATTTCCCATTATCATTCTATAATTCATTTCTTCAGAGTTCCAGCCAACTAACAGCGGTACGTGTGCCTGTTCGCCATGTATATAAACTTGCATTGGATCTTTTGGAAAGAAATAACCATCAATGGTCATGG
Organism: Segetibacter koreensis DSM 18137; assembly: GCF_000374045.1. Lineage (GTDB taxonomy): Bacteria > Bacteroidota > Bacteroidia > Chitinophagales > Chitinophagaceae > Segetibacter > Segetibacter koreensis. The sequence continues at coordinate 185,577 of NZ_KB893326.1, forward strand.
CAAAACGGAATGGTCCAAACTTAGATGCCGCATCTAACAGCTTATCAGCGGGCATAGCTCTTAGTTCCGCAAGTGAACTTGCACCTACGCTCTTAGCAAATTCAACTCCCGTTTGTTCGCCTTTTGATAATGGTGCAGCTGGTAAAGTGCCTAACAATGAGCCACTCTCACCTATTGCGCCTGCAATTAAATTCTTTGATAATGGAGAAGCCATTTGTGCGCTCACTGAGACAGAACCTGCTGATTCTCCTGCAATAGTAACGCGTTTAGGATCGCCGCCAAAAGCTGCAATATTTTGTTGCACCCATTTCAATGCGGCTGCCTGGTCTAATACACCATAATTTCCTGATGCATGATGAGGAGATTCTTTAGTGAGTTCGGGATGAGCCATAAATCCAAAAACGCCTAATCTATAGTTAAGTGTAACTGCTACTATCCCTTTTGTTGCCATGCTTTCTCCATCATATCTTGCCTCAGACCCATCACCAGCAACAAAACCGCCCCCATAAAAGTAAACCAGCACCGGGAGGCCTTTTTTAGTAGCAGAAGGAGTCCAAACATTAAGATAAAGACAATCTTCACTCATACCTTTTGTACGAAAACCCATGTCGCCAAAGACCTTTGTTTGCATCCCGTTTGATCCAAATTGTTTGGCGTCCAGTTTACCTTCCCAATTTTTTACAGGTTGCGGTTCCTTCCACCTTAGATTGCCTACCGGGGGTGCAGCAAAAGGAATTCCTTTAAATGAACTTATTCCGCTTTGTTCAAACGTTCCTTCTACCAGTCCATTTACTGTTTTCACAACAGGCGAAGAAGAGCCCGGCGTTGATTGTGCTACTGCAATTTGCAGCAGTTGAAACGCAAACACGGGAAGTAATAGAAGCTTTTTCATACTATACATTCAAAGATTATTTATTATTGTCTCAATTATGATACAATAATAATATTAATTATCAGGTTGACAAATTATTTTTAGTTATTTGCTTAATGTTGCGAAAAATGAATGATACCATGTCTGATAAAAAAAATATGCTACAGACAGATGATTTTGAAAAAATGTTTTTGCCAGGGTTGGCTATTGATGCGGTTATACTTGGATTTCACGAAAACAGCTTAAAAATATTATTGCTCGAGTATGAGAATACGAATTTGTTTGCCCTGCCCGGCGGTTTCATTAAAAAGGATGAAAATTTAAATGACGCCGCAATGAGGACATTGCAGGACAGAACAAGTCTTAAAAACATTTACCTCGAACAATTTTATGTTTTTGGAGACATTGAAAGGTATGATCCTAGGCCATTACAAACAATTATGGCGGGAAAAGGATTAACGTATGTAAAAGATCATTTTCTGTTGAAACGATTTTTAACTGTTGGTTACTATGCTCTTGTCGATTACACAAAGGCAACACCTATCCCCGATATGTTGTCAGACAAATGCGATTGGCATGATTTAGATAATTTACCTCCGCTGATGCTTGATCATAAGCAAATCATCGCGAAAGCTTTAGAAACGTTGAGAACCGATCTTGACCAAAAGTTAATAGGGTTTAACCTGATGCCTGAAAACTTTACAATGGCTGATCTGCAGAGCTTATATGAAACTGTATTGGGAGAAAAACTACTTCGAACAAGCTTTCAGCGTAAGATGTTGAATTTGAAAATTTTAAAAAGGGTTGATAAAAAGTACACAGGTGCAGCACATAAAGCGCCCTATTTATACACATTTATAAAAAAGTAAAAGAAGTTAAACAAACTCCATCAGGCACAAGCCCCCAATAGAAGATAAAGAGAGGTTTTTACTTTTTTATTAATATTTGCAAAAGCTATTTACGCAAGAGCAACAGAGATGAACGACACAGATAATCGCTATTTTATTATTTACAAGCCGAGAGATATGGTTTCCCAGTTTGTTAGTTCTCACAAGGTAAATTTGTTAGGCGACCTGCTGTATACTTTTCCTGAAGGCACCCACGCTATAGGCAGATTGGATAATAATTCTGAAGGGTTGCTGTTATTGACAACAAATAAAAAGGTTACCCGGCTGTTGTTTGAAAGTGATGTTCCCCATAAAAGGAGTTACCTGGTGCAGGTACGGCATGTAGTGACCGAAGAAACAATACAGCAATTAAAAACAGGTGTCAGCATTCGTGTAAAGGGTGGAGGAGATTATATAACTGCTCCGTGTGAAGCATCAATTGTAAAAGACCCGACGATCTTCGTATCTATTAATAATGAAATAAAAGAATATTACCCTTCCAGTTGGATAATGATTACGTTAACTGAAGGGAAATTCAGACAGGTACGTAAAATGGTTGCAGCGGTAAGGCATCAATGTATAAGATTAATTCGTGTATCTATAGAAGATATGAAGTTGCAGGATTTACAACCCGGAGAAGTAAAGGAGATAAATGAAAAGCTTTTTTTTGAAAATTTGAAAATCTAGATAGTTAATAATAAAAGATTAATAATAAAAAAGCATATCTGCTATTTTTCCGATCGCGATTGTTGTAGAGATATTTAAAATAAGGGGAAAAAAAGTAACAGCTTGCGCCGTCGTATGCATCAAATGATTTTAAAAGTGTTTTATATCCCTTTAAAGAAAAATGGTATAATTCTTCGTTTGATTAATGAAATGAAGGTTATGACAATAGAAGAGTTCAACAATCTGGATGAAGAAACCAAACGTGTAATAATATTTGAGGCTAATAAAATTTGTGAAAAGCAGAATGATTATACAAAATATGAATTATTCTACATTCCTGATGTCTTTATTGAAACAAAAACAAGCATGAGGTATAATTTTAAAAGAACCATTTCAACCTATACACTTTATACTTTACCCCTTGTGTATGTCGGTAATGTTCGCATGGCCGTTTGATCATATAAATAGTACCCGGTTAAAATCTACCACCAGTTTCATTACAAAAATTGAAGGGTACATGGTGATGTTACATCATTCAGGAGTTTTACTCTTTTGCCAGTAATTAACAATATTAGTAAACGTATTTTTTATCTCTGTCATACTTTGTCCCTTAATAAAGAAACCATTACTTCCAAGGTCATACGACTTTTCAATTTGCTTATTTGTCGCAGTATTTGAGAAGAAAACAAAGGGAATGCTTTTATAACGGATTGAAGTATCATTCAATATTTTTTCCTTCAATTCAAATCCGTTCATTTTAGGAAGATTTACATCGCTAATAATCAGAAACGGGGATTCTTTTTCCTGTTTCAGGTAATTTAAAACCTCTTCAGCAGTTTTGAAAAATATCAATTTATTAGTAAAATCTAATTCTTTCCATGCTTCTTGTAAAAATTCCTGGTCGTCTAAGTCGTCATCCACAATCAGTATAGGTGCAGTATTCATTTATAAATATTCATAATTTAGTTAAAGCCTTTAGGTCGTCTGTCTATTCTTAATAAGATATTTACTTTTGCAGAAACCTTATCAATGACAATTTCTGGACCAATCATATTTGTAGAGGATGATTTAGATGATCAGGAGGTATTTACAGAGGCTTTGCGAGAGCTGGGAATTACCGATAATTATAAATTTTTTGGAGATGGCAAAGAAGCTTTGGAATACCTGCAAACCACAACAGAACAACCTTTTGTAATATTTTGCGACGTAAATATGCCACGTTTAAATGGTATCGAATTACGAAATGAAATTAATAACAGTAACTACCTGAAGCAGAAAAGTATTCCATTCGTTTTTTTTACTACTGCTCTAAATAAGAAACTAGTTGATGAAGCTTTTTCTTTAAGTGTCCAGGGATTTTTCAAAAAACCAGAAGAATTTTCTCAGATTATGCACATTATAAAACAGGTTTTAGATTACTGGTATAACAGCAAGCATCCTAATTCAATAAGGTTTTCCTAACATTCTCATATAAATATAATTATCTCCAACTAAGCGAGGAGTTATTGTTCTCCTATTGATATTTTTGGGAACAATACAACTTAAAACCGTTTTCTTTTTTGCCCCTAAGCGTTGTAGTTAAGAAAGAACAAGGTTTAGCAGCTTTGTCCGAATATAAAGGTGATGGTTAATAGCGCTAAAGGAGCATTCCTCAAATCGGGGCATAAAAAAAGGCTTTTTCAAATTAAGAAAAAGCCTTTATTAGAATCCCCCTAAAATTCTTCTAAAATCTATGCAACATTAGGTAACAATTGTGAGACAAGCAATCGCATAAATATGTGATTGTATGCAAAACGTTAAAGAACGCGATATAAAATGGCTTTCGTAACGGTAACCCTGTTTTAGTGGAAGGAGTGGAGGAAGATTGTTTGCTGTGGAGTACAATTTTCGCATTGTTTCGGTCTGAGAAGAGGTTGCGTTTCAACAAACCTTATAAAAGAAACCATAAAACTTTTTGAAATTATATTTAAATCGGCTTTAATATGTTGCTTTCCATCTTGACTCGCCATTAGTTGTTCCGGTTCAGTAATATTTTTTACTATATTTACATTGGAATTACAGAAAATTCTATTGAAAATATCTTGAAAGTTAATTTTAATGCATGTAAGTATGATATTTTAAATATTTATATTATTTTAGAATTTGTATGAAAAATCAATAAAAGAGAAACTTTATTCGGCGCAATAAAATCTTTTGTTTTCAGATGCATTTAGAATTTTAATAGGTGTTCAAAAAATTTATTTTGTATAATCAAGATGGGAGAGTCGGAACAACAAAATATATAAGAGGAAAGTTTTTTACCCGGAAAGGTGAATTAAGAACTCTTTTTCTTACCCTAAACTTAATGAATGAATCAAGCATTTGATATTCCTGTTTTTCACAAGGGGAAAAAATTGTGTTTCAAAGCTAACCTTTTGATTTTGCAATATATTTACCAGGTACAGGTAGAGATCAATGGTCAGCAAATATATTTTGAACCTGATGAACAGAAAAATTTTCGGGCAGTAATGAATCCCAAAATGTTGGAAGCAGGTAAGAAAATCGATGTGGATTTATTGATAGCTATTGCTGAGAGATTGGAAATTATTGTAAAATAGAAAAATCAAAATTGTTATTTAGACCTGCAATAATCAAAACACTTTGTCCCAATCTTTCCATACAGGTTGGTATCCATTTGCAGCAATAACCGCAGCTACCTCTTCAGCCGACCGGTCATCACTGATTTCAAATTGTTCCAGGCTATTTTCATCGACACTATAACCACCAGGGTTGGTCTTTGAACCTGCACTCATAGTAGTAGTTCCTAATTTGATTAAGTGATTTCTAAATGTTTCCGGCTCTCTTGTTGAGATGGATATTTCAACCTCTTCATTAAACAAACGATAAGCGCAAATCAGTTGTACTAACTCTTTATCAGTAATATTAAATCCAGATATATCAACACCTTCGGCAGGACGAATACGTGGAAATGATATCGAGTATTTTGTTTGCCAATATTTTTTTTGTAAATAATCCAAATGCAAAGCACAAAAAAATGTATCGGTACGCCAATCTTCCAATCCTAATAAAACACCTAAACCAATTTTATGCATACCAGCCTTTCCAATGCGGTCAGGTGTTTCGAGCCGGTAATGAAAATTGGACTTTTTGCCTTTAGGATGATAATGCTTGTATTTATCCTTGTGATACGTTTCCTGGTACACTAAAACGGAATGCAAACCTGTGCGTTGCAGTTGCTCATATTCTTCCTGCTCTAACGGTTGAACCTCTATTGAGATATTTGAAAAATGTGGCTTGATAAGATGAATGGCATTAATAAAATAGTCAACATGTACCGTATGATTAGCTTCTCCTGTAACCAATAAGATATGATTAAAACCGTGTTGTTTAATAACATTAATTTCCTGCAATATTTCTGCGGCCGACAATGTTTTTCGTTTTATTTTATGTTCAAGACTAAATCCACAATAGGTGCAAATGTTATTGCATTCATTGCTCAAATACAGCGGCGCAAAAAGCTGTATCGTTTTGCCGAAACGCTTTTGAGTAAGTTGATGACTTAGCTGTGCCATTTGCTCAATGTAGGGAGCCGCAACTGGAGATATCAGTGCTTTAAAATCTTCCAGAGTTCTCCGCGATGCAGACAGCGCGGCTTCCACGTCTCTTGCAGTTTTACGGTGAATAGACTGCTGTACATCATTCCAACTATATTGTTCGAAAATATCTTTAAAACTATGCATATAGAAATTCAGTTAAAGGACTTGAAGCAATTGCGTTACTTACTTTATTTGCCAGTTTACTTTCAAAAGCCATTCTTCCTGCCTGAACAGCAAGTTTAAAAGCTTTACCCATTTGTATAGGATTACCGGCAACAGCAATGGCTGTATTTACCAACACGGCATCTGCACCCATTTCCATAGCTAATGCTGCATCGGAAGGTGAGCCAATACCCGCATCAACAATAACTGCCACGTTACTCTGTTCGATTATGATTTGTAAAAAGTCGAACGTTTTCAGTCCTTTATTGCTACCTATTGGCGAACCTAATGGCATTACTGCTGCTGTACCCGCATCTTCCAGTCGCTTACATAAAACAGGGTCTGCGTGAATATACGGCAACACAACAAAATTCAGCTTTGCCAGTTCTTCTGTTGCTTTTAAAGTTTCAATTGGGTCTGGCATGAGGTATTTAGGATCAGGGTGAATTTCTAATTTGACCCAATTTGTTTCTAATGCTTCTCTTGCCAATTGTGCCGCCAGTATAGCTTCTTTAGCATTACGTGCTCCTGACGTGTTTGGCAATAAATTAATATGAGGATGTTGAAGATGCGATAACTGCAAATCTATGTCGGTTTCTAAGTCTACCCGCTTTAATGCGACTGTGACCAACTCTGTCTCAGAAGTCAATATCGCTTCTTCCATTTCTGCTGATGAACCAAACTTTCCTGTTCCTACAAATAATCTTGACTGAAATATTTTGCCAGCGATGCTAAATTGTTTCATATAACAAAGTATTAAGTTGTTGTATTAGTGTTTTTTTCATAGAATGATGAGTGATAATGCCTGAAGCAGCGACACCATATACACCTGTTTGTCTGATGTCAGCCACATCTTCCAATACAATGCCTCCGATAGCATAGATTGGAATTTTAATTTGAAGAATTGAAAGTTCATTCATGATACTTTTATATCCTTCTAAACCTAATATAGGACTTAGCTTTTCTTTTGTAGTTGTAAAGCGGAATGGACCTAAGCCAATGTAGCTGCAGCCTTCTTTTGAGCGTTGCAAAACATCAGTCAATGTGTTAGCTGTGCCTCCGATTATCATATTCCCAACAACTTTTTTCGCTTCTGTAATACTCATATCCTGTAAACCGAGATGAATGCCATCTGCATCTATCTCTTTTGCAATCAGAACATGGTCGTTGATGATAAAGGTTGTTGCGTAATCCTCACATAATTTTTTCACTTGTTCGCTCAACGTAATGATGTCTTTGTAGGACGCATTTTTAAAACGCAACTGTACCCATTGGCAACCAGCATCTAAAGATTGTTGAATATTTTTGTACTGTTCCTTTGACGTTGTTCCTTGTGAGATGTATTGTAGCTTGCTAAACATAATGATAACCCAACTGGCTTTTATTACTTGATAAAAATTGTTCTATGTATTGTTTTGCCTTTTGGCATGAAGCAATCAATTCAGTACCTGATGCAAGATTGGCTGTGATTGCCGCAGACAAAACGCAGCCCGAACCGTGTTTTGTATACATCTTGTTTGAACTGCCCTTCAGTTTATTGAAACTTTTTTTTGTGTAGAGATAGTCAACTCCTTTTTCTTCTTCATTATGCCCGCCTTTCAATAATACATTGCAATAAGGTGATAGCTCTTTCGCAGCCTCTTTTGCATCAAATGCAAATGGCACTAGTTGTACAGCTTCAAGATAATTCGGCGTTATTAGGTGGAGCATTGATAAGGTTTGACAGAGTTGGTCATAGTCTGCTTCTTTATTCCAGAAGCAAAACCCACTGGTTGACCTTATAACTGTATCCCAAACAATTTTGATAGACTTGTTTTTTTGATGAAGCAGTGAAACGATCTTTTGTAATACCCCAATGTTTTCTACAATGCCAATCTTTACTGCCTTTACATCATAAAACGACAGCATTGTGTCTATTGATTGTAATATATCTTTTTCCTGCTCCCATCTTATCGCGAAAAACTCATTTTCATTTTGCAGGGTTTGTGCAGAGCTAACTCCTAAACCGTATACTTTATGTTGTTCAAAAGTTTTTATATCTGCCAATAGCCCTGCTCCGCTGCTGGGGTCTAAACCCGCAATGCTTAATACTATTTGCCTGTTTGCTTCCATGCCTTTTTAACCGCTTTAAATTGCTGAATGCTTTCGTTTGTCTTTAGCCATATTGTTCCTAATACCGCTACGCCATCAAATCTCATCTTTATTGCTTCCCCGATATTTCCAGCATTAATACCGCCTAATGCAATCACTTTCAAATGATTTTTTTCAACCGGGAATACAAATTCGTTGGGTAATGTTGAAATATATCCCTCTTTCGAAATGCTACTGAAAACTGGCCCGAAAAAGGTATAGGAAAAACAAGATGATAGCTTTTTGTACTCTTGTATTTTGTGAATAGAAGTTGATAATATAAAGTCTGATTTCTTTAATTGTAACAACTCTTCTTCACTCATATGTTCTCTCTTCGCTTCTGTAAAATGACGTCTCTTCAATGAGTAATCTTCCGCTAGAGAATGATGTTGATGCAACGCAATTTGAGGATGGTAGCACTGTTTAATTTTATCTAATAACACCCTTAGTTCGTTTATAGAGGCACCAGGTTTTCTTAGATGAAATACTTCCATCCCCTCACCAAATAAAGCATTAATCAGCCTTGCTTCATTGGCTATTGGTGTAGGATTGGAAATTACTGCTAACATCTTTTTATCATTCGCTTTTTGGTGAATAGAATTACAAATAGTACAAGAGTGCGACGCAACGGAAGTATCACACTTAATACCTCTGTTGGGTCATAAAAAAATTACTGGTAAATTTCTTTGCCTTTTTCAATGAATTCGTCTGCCTTTTCCTGCATTCCTTTTTCTGCAAAATCTCTTATCTCCTGCGAAATTTGCATAGAACAGAATTTTGGTCCGCACATAGAGCAGAAGTGTGCAACCTTGGCTCCATCTGCAGGTAGGGTCTGATCGTGAAATTCGCGGGCGGTGTCAGGATCAAGCGAGAGGTTAAACTGGTCTTCCCAGCGAAACTCGAACCTTGCTTTGCTTAACGCATTATCCCTGTACTGCGCACCCGGGTGACCTTTTGCAAGGTCGGCGGCATGAGCAGCAATCTTATAAGTGATAACCCCATCTTTTACATCTTTTTTGTTAGGTAGCCCAAGGTGTTCTTTTGGTGTAACATAACACAGCATAGCAGTGCCATACCATGCAATCATAGCAGCCCCGATTGCTGAAGTGATATGGTCGTAGCCGGGAGCAATATCAGTGGTTAAGGGACCTAATGTATAAAACGGAGCTTCCTTGCAATATTCCAATTGCTTCTCCATATTTTCCTTTATAAGATGCATTGGTATATGTCCGGGGCCTTCATTCATCACCTGCACGTCGTGCTTCCATGCAATCCGGTTTAGTTCTCCCTGTGTTTTCAATTCTGCAAATTGTGCTTCATCATTAGCATCTGCAATTGAGCCAGGCCGCAATCCATCACCCAGTGAAAATGCTACATCATATTGCTTCACGATTTCGCATATCTCTTCGAAGTGCGTGTATAAAAAGTTTTCCTGGTGGTGCGCCAAACACCATTTAGCCATGATAGAACCACCTCGCGAAACGATACCGGTTAACCGTTTGGCAGTAAGCGGAATATAACGCAGTAAAACACCGGCATGAATGGTAAAATAATCAACGCCCTGCTCTGCCTGTTCAAGTAAAGTATCGCGGTAAATTTGCCATGTTAGGTCTTCAGGTTTGCCATTCACTTTCTCCAATGCCTGGTAAATAGGAACAGTGCCGATAGGTACTGGCGAGTTGCGAACAATCCATTCTCTTGTCTCATGAATATTTTTTCCTGTAGACAAATCCATAATATTATCAGCACCCCAGCGACACGCCCAAACAGCCTTTTCAACCTCCTCATCAATGCTGCTGCTTACGGCGCTATTGCCAATATTGGCATTAATTTTTACAAGGAAATTTCTTCCGATAATCATTGGTTCTAACTCAGGATGATTGATGTTGCACGGTATAATTGCACGCCCTGCAGCTACTTCATCTCTAACAAACTCCGGGGTAATAAGACCTTTGGGCGTATTTGCTCCAAAGCTTTCTCCCGCATGTTGCTGAGTCAACAATTCGTAATGGCCGTTTAATTTATATCTTAAGTCGTCTACTCTTTGGTTTTCCCTTATGGCAATATATTCCATCTCGGGAGTAATGACACCTTTTTTAGCGTAATGTAATTGAGTAACATTTCCACCTTTTTTTGCTCTAAGCGGCTTTTTGATGTGCTCGAAACGCAGGGAATCCAGCGACTTATCTTTTTTACGGAGCGAGCCATATTTAGAAGAAACATCTTCCAACTGGTCCACATCATTCCTGTCCAAAATCCACTGCTCCCGCAAACGAGGTAATCCCTTCCTGATATCAATCGTCATATTTTCATCGGTATAAGCTCCGCTTGTGTCGTATACAATAACGGGTGAATTATCTTCCGTCTTACCATCCGTTAGTTTGGTGGGTGACAGCGAGATTTCACGCATAGCGACCTTAATATTTTTATGTAAAGTTCCTTGTACATACACTTTCTTCGAACCCGGAAATGGTGTGCAGGAGATGGCTTGTTTTTCAGCGATTTTGTCTGGTCTTTTCATAGCGGCTATTTTATTATTTTATGGTGATATTATAAGGTGAGCAGTATATCTTCTATAGGCATTCTTGTGTCACTCACTTGTACCTTTATGCTAATTTCAGCAATACCCTTAGCCACCTTGTGCCGCTTTTATAACCAATATGTTGTCATGCTGCTGAAGTATAAAAGTTTCCCATTGTGCTTTAGGAATAATGTTTTGATTAACCGCTACGGCAATGCCTTGCAGCTTGTCGCCGAGTAGTTTTTGTAACAGATGCACGACAGAAGTGCTGTCTTCAATTTGCTGCGATGTGTTGTTGAAAGTGATTTCCATTCCTATAAAAAGTTTTGGAAACTGCAGGAATGGCAATACATGAAAGTATGTGCTACTTTTCCCTTCGGCAGCATTATCTGCATCAGGTTCATAGGGTATAATCTCAGCCTACTGGCACCCCTAAAGTTTCAAAACAAATGTATGGATAAAATATTCACACAGCCATAAAATTTTTTACAGTGCATTTGAATACCGTAATTGTTGATGGTATGTATAGAGAAGAATCGTGTGAATTTCCTTTTAACGGGCTGTTAAGTTGTTTTTATAAGTTTTTATCTTAAAATGTGACTTTTTTAAATCAAATTTCATTGTTCGTTTTGCTTATGAAGTAAAGGTAAATTTGTAAAGATTGTGCCCTGATTTCTGCTATTGGTGATTTATTTATTATTATAAAAAAAGCCACCATAATAATGGTAGCTAGTAAATTAAGCAATTAAAAAGGCTGAATAAAAGAAATTCAGTACTCACTCGGCTGTTTAACAGAATGAAGATGATCTGTTATCAATCTTCCCATTTCATTCGTTAGAAAAGTTTGAAGCTGAGTTTCAACTTCAACCCATTTTTCTGAACCGTCACTATTCTTTTTCAATTGAATCTGCTGAGGTTTATATGTTGCCTGTACAATGTAAGTATCATTATCCAACTTGGTAACGGCTACGGGGTGGCCATTGTACAAGACTGTAAACTGAGGATTATTCATGATAATTATTTTAAGGTATTTGGTAATAAAAGTCTTTAGTTACAATAAAAAGAAGCAAACATAGTTTTTGTCCTGCCTACAATTCTTCAACAATCATGCAGTCTTTTCCCTGTTTCAACACTGATAATGTCCTTCCATTAATATGTTAATTTTAATTAATAAGTATATTGTTGATATTAATCCGATAAGTTTCTTTATTCATTATATTAAATAACAAAAAAATATTTTACCCCTTTACAATAAATAGAAAATATAAGAGGCGGGTGTTTAAGATAAGTTTTTTATATCTAAAGCCTATAAAGGACTGAGGACTACTTTTATTTAAAATCCGTCTCTATCCGTTATTTTACCGCGACATAAAGAAATTTTTGTTTTTAGTTTTTCATTTAAAATAGCAAACAAGTTTTCTTCAAAACATGCTATTTTTATTGGTTTTTACTATGATAAATATATACCTGAAATTATTTTGTTGCAAGTCATATTTAATTCTTCTTTTCACTTTTATTTTCATCTCTTTTCAGGCGTCTACCCAAACGGCAGGAAGGGGAACTGTAAAAGGTAAAACGTCAGATTCTTTGTCGTCTGCACCTTTGAGTTTTGCAGGAATAAGGATATTTAAAAGTGAGGATAAAAAATTAGAGAATGAAAGTGTAGCTAACGAAGCCGGAGAATTTTCAGTTGAACTGAAGTATGGACGTTATTATGCCCAAATAGATTTTATGGGGTATAAATCATTCAAAACGGGTCATTTTACAGTTTCAAAGGAACATGCAACTCATCAGCTTGGAGTAATAAAATTGGTTCCTTCAACAAATACTTTAAAAGAAGTGGTTGTACAGGCAGAGAAGAGCTCAATGCAACTTTCGCTTGATAAAAAAATATTTAATGTTGGAAAGGATCTTGCCAATGCGGGCGGTTCGGCTTCAGATATTTTAACCAACATTCCATCAGTATCTGTTGATCCCGAAGGAAATGTAAAATTGCGGGGAAGTGACAATGTAAGGATTTTGGTTGACGGAAAACCGTCCGGTTTGGTAAGTTTTAAAGGTGGGAGCGGACTTCAACAACTGCAGGCCAGTATGATAGATAAGGTAGAAATAATAACAAATCCTTCGGCCCGGTATGAAGCAGAGGGAATGGCCGGAATAATCAATATTATTTTAAAAAAGGATAAAAGGCAAGGCTTTAATGGTTCTTTCGAATTGACATCAGGCTATCCAACCAATTTTGGCGGCGCTGCAAACCTCAATTATCGTCATAAAAAGATCAACTTTTTTATTAATTATGGAATTGCTTACAGAAGGCAGCCAGGTGTAGGTTCATTGTACCAGGAAGTATATGGTAAGGACACAACTTTTATTTTGAGGCAGAACAATAACGGTAAGCTTACCGGCTTTAATAATAATATCCGTGGAGGACTCGATTATTTTTTTAACGAGAACAGTATTCTTACAGCTTCCTATTTGTTTCGTCGCAGCGATGCTAAACGGATTACCGATATAAGATACCAGGACTATGTGAATAGTATCTCAAACTTAAGCAGCATTTCTACCAGGCGACAGGTTGAAGATGAAATAGAACCAAACTCAGAGTATGCAGTAAACTATAAAAGATCATTCGAGCAAAAAGGCCACGAATTGGTTGCTGAGGTAAAATATTTAGACAATTGGGAAAGCTCACGGCAGTTATTTACTCAGAATTTCTTTGCGCCAGACGGGTCAGAAAATTTTTCAAAAGCTATAGTGCAGAAATCGCCTAATGATGAATATGAAAAACAGTGGCTTTTCCAGGTGGACTACACAAAGCCAATTGGTAAAGAAGGAAAATTTGAAACGGGCCTGAGAAGTAGTTTTCGCAATATGGTAAATGATTATTTAGTTACAGAAAAAAATACTTCAGGGGATTTTGTTCCTCTTGCCGGTCTAGATAATATATTTCTGTATGACGAAAAAATAAATGCAGCTTATGGAATTCTTGGAAATAAAAGTAAAAAAGTATCTTACCAGGCAGGTTTACGTGCCGAATGGACAGACGTCAAAACTACACTTGAGGAAACACACCAGGTAAATCCCAGGAAGTATGTGAATCTCTTTCCAAGTGCACATTTCACTGTTGATCTTCCAAAGCAAAATGCGGTGCAGCTAAGTTATAGCCGACGGGTGAGAAGACCTGTTTATGACGATCTGAGCCCCTATATGACCTTTTCTGACAGTCGAAATTTTTTCAGCGGCAACCCTGATCTTAATCCTGAATTTAGCAACGTGTTTGAGATAGGGCATATCAAGTATTTTGATAAAGGTTCGTTTTCATCTTCTGTTTATTACCGGAGTACGAAGGGTAAGATCGATCGTATAAGAACGGTAAACGCAGAAGGTAATTCTGCTACCAGACCTGAAAATCTCTTATCAGAAAAAGCATTTGGTACTGAGTTTACCAGTGGCTATTCACCTTATAAATGGTGGAAACTCGATTTTAATTTTAATCTCTTTCATGCTGATATAGATGGAAGTAATATTATTAAAAGTTACAAGGCATCTACCTATAGTTGGTTTGCGAGGCAGACTTCCCGTTTCATGTTTCCCAGGAATTTTGACATGCAAATGAGAGGAAATTATGAAGCGCGTCAAAAAACTGCCCAGGGAACAAGAAAGGGGCTCTATTATATTGATCTTTCAATAAGTAAAGATGTTTTCAACGGCAATGGAACAGTAACTTTTAATGTGCTGGATGTATTTAACTCCCGCCGGATGCGGTACATTACAACAGGCCCTAATTTTTACACCGAAGGCGACTTCCAGTACAGGAGGCGACAAGTAAATCTTACTTTTAATTACCGCATAAGGCAATCAAAACAAGCTAAAAAGGCAGTTAGCGAAGAATAATTGTGAGGAGAAAAAACATTAAGTTTTTTAATTAATAAATTCTTAGAAAGTAAAGAATTAAGAAAATTTGAAGACTCATTAAATTCCTATTACCGCATCAACATTTTCAGACATTGAATTTGTTATACTCGGAAAGAGTTTTTTCATATAAAATTTAAAACACTAATAAAATAATTATCAGCTATTTTGTCTGATTAAAGCAACAGTTAACGCTTTGCTTTTTTCTTTCGGGCGAACAATCAGGTAGTAATAGCCAATTATGACAATTCCTATTGTAAATGGTATTATTGTGTAATATCTAAGACTATCGTTGTGTGAATAGAATTCTGTAAGCATCCAATAGGCGTTGGCAACAATCCAGAAATCAACAGCAAGGTTATGAAGCAATTCACTTTTGATATGCCTTGTCTGGTAAGTTATAAGTAAAGCCGCCGATATCGTTGGAATAATCATAATTAGTCCTAATGGTTTCCACAGCATTGCCCAGCTAAGATCTTTTAACAACCAAAATACAATATGAAGATTTTCTGTTTTTCTGTGTTTTGCCGGTATTGAATACATTTCTTCTTCAGAGCTCATTTTACATATTAATTGAATTTCAAAAATAGGGATAGAAGGTTTAATTCAATTTCCTTGATAGTATTTTTTCAAAGCGCTTTACATCTGCATCTGCATATATTGGTTTCCCTTCGGTTAAATGGGAAGTAAGTTGTTTAGCAAAAAACGGAGCGAGCGAGCATCCCTTGGTTCCCATGCCATTTAATATTCCTACAGTCGAAAATCTTGGATGTAAGCCAACAAAAGGTCTTCGTTCCATATTTGCAGGTCTTACAGATGCTATATGGTCCACAATTTCAAAAGGCACTTTTAACCAGTACTTAAGTTGACTTGCCACCCTCTCTCTATAGGCAGATGTAGGTTGTACATTAGCAAAGTTCCATTCGTATGATGAGCCTATCCAGAAAAGGTCATCTCTCCATGGCACTATACTTATTCCTTGTTTATAGATGTAATTTTGGGGAAGTCCAGGTATTTTTGCAATAATTGCTTCTCCCTTATTAGGGGCATAAGGCAGGTTTTTGAAAAAGGGATTATCAGTCCCTGCAACACCATCACAGAAAATGATCTTTTTTGCCGTAATATTTTTGTAAGTGATAAAGTCATTATTCACCAAACAATTATCCCAACTAAATTCTTCATTAATTAACACTTTTTCTGATGTTAATTTCTCTCTCCAACAGTCGAGCATAACATTTATATCTGCAAGCAGGCAGGGATTAATTTCGCCTATATCGAAGTGATAATTGAAATAACTTTTCCATTCAAAAGTTGCAGGTATATGCAGGTATTCACGCTCTTCACTCAAACGTTTGTCGAAGGCTTCTTTCATTTGCAGACTTGGGTGAAAGTCAAGTACGCTGCTTTTTTTTACCAGGTTTTTACCAAATTCATTTCCCAGTTCTGTATATGCTTTTAATGCAAAAGGCAGTAATTCTTCAATTCTCCATGTTCTCACAATTCGTCTTCCGGTAACAGGATTGATAACCCCACTTGCCACTTTACTTGCTGTAAAAGGGGTTGACTTATCTATTACAAATACTTTTTTTCCTGCTTGCAGTAAATAGTAGCTTAAAAAAGTGCCACTTAAGCCCTGGCCGATAATCAGGTAATCGATAGACATCAGGAATATTTGGAGATTAATATTACAATTTACTTTACACCTGCATTAGTTTTACAGGCTGTCATTTTTATTTTTAAGAATGTATTTTTTAATTGATGTGGAAGTGCACTTTAACTACTTTGTTATAATTAAAAAGACCTGCTTATTTGGAAAGCCAGGTCTTTTTAATATTTTTTATACGTTTATTTTATTTTTTTAACGCTTCAGCCATTGTTCTTCCAATATCTGCAGGGCTGTCAACTACATGAATTCCGCACTCTTTCATGATCTTCATTTTAGCAGCAGCTGTATCATCAGCACCACCAACTATTGCTCCTGCATGACCCATACGCCTGCCGGGAGGAGCCGTTTGACCTGCTATGAATCCCACTACCGGTTTGGTTCCGTTTTCTTTTACCCAACGTGCAGCTTCGGCTTCCATTCCGCCACCAATTTCACCAATCATTATTATGCCTTCTGTTTCAGCGTCATTCATCAGTAATTCTACTGCTTCTTTAGTGGTAGTGCCAATAATAGGGTCACCACCAATGCCAATGGCTGTAGATATACCTAACCCTGCTTTTACTGCCTGGTCAGCTGCTTCATATGTAAGTGTTCCTGATTTTGAAACAATCCCGATTCTTCCAGCCTTGAAAATAAAACCTGGCATAATGCCTACTTTAGCTTCGTCTGCGGTTATAACACCAGGGCAGTTGGGACCAATTAAGCGTGTTGATTTACAAAGCAGGTAATTTTTTACTTTAACCATATCCTGCACAGGAATACCTTCTGTAATACAAACAACTAAGGCAATTCCTGCATCTGCCGCTTCCATGATAGCGTCTGCTGCAAAAGCAGGCGGAACGAAAATGATACTTACATCAGCGCCGGTGTTTTGAACGGCTTCTGCAACGGTGTTAAATACAGGCCTGTCTAAATGGGTAGAGCCGCCTTTTCCCGGAGTAACTCCACCAACTACATTAGTTCCATACTCTATCATTTGTGAAGCATGAAAAGTTCCTTCTGTTCCGGTAAAACCCTGTACAATTATTTTAGAATTTTTATTAACTAATACACTCATAGCAAACAGTTGATGTAGTTTTTAATGTTGCGCAAAAATAGGATATAACAGTTATAAACAACATATTTAAATTTATAGCAAAGGAATAAATAATCTGCTTGTATAAATGAAACTTGTATTTAGTTTTACACTAAAGCAAGTACTTCGCTATGGGCTTTTGATGGCGGTAGCAATTGTTTATATGGATGGAAGAATCGTGAACGATGATTTTGCAATAAATGCTCAAGATCAAAATATATTTATTAGATACTTTGTGGTTGGATAAAAAATAGGAAATAGTAATAACTATGAAAAAAGTTTATGCGAAAGTTTGGGCAGTTTTACTAATCAACTTCTATAATTTAAACATTAAACTCCTGCTTTTTCTTTTTCCGCTTCCATCATACGCATCTGTTTTGCATCTTGTAAAAATTCGGAAGCAAATATAAACTGGTTTAATTTTTCGTCCTTGCTGTGTATGATGTCTTTGTTCGATCCTTCCCACTGTTTGTGCCCCTGGTAAATGTAGAAAATGTGATCCCCGATTTCCATTACGCTATTCATATCATGCGTAACTACCACTGTAGTTATATTATACTCAAGTGTCAGGTCCTTTATAAGTTTATCTATAACGAGTGAAGTTTGCGGATCAAGGCCTGAATTAGGTTCATCACAAAAAAGATATTTCGGATTAAGTACTATCGAACGGGCAATACCTACTCTTTTTTTCATTCCACCACTTATTTCAGATGGAAATTTTTTATTTGCACCTTCCATATTTACCCTTGCCAAAACTTCATTTACTTTTTTTATCTTGTCTTTATGCTTCAGGTCTGTAAACATATCAAGCGGAAACTTTATGTTTTGTTCTACAGTCATGCTGTCAAACAAAGCTGATCCCTGGAAGAGCATTCCTATTTGCTGACGCAATTCTTTTCTATCCTGTACTGAAAGCTCAGTCATGCTCTGACCGTCGTAAATAACGTGTCCCTCATCAGGGGTAAACAAACCAACTATACATTTCAATAAAACTGTTTTTCCGCTGCCGCTGGATCCTATAATAAGATTGCATTTACCCGTTTCCATAACCAGGCTTACATCGTTTAAAATAGTCTTTTCTCCGAAGCTTTTTTTTATGTGTTGTATCTCAATCATGCTTGTAAAATTTAAAGTAACAGGGCAGCAAGAGCATAGTCAGCGATAAGAACTAATATACAGCTAACTACAACAGAGGTAGTGCTGCTGCGTCCTATTTCCAGCGAACCTCCTGTTACATAATAACCATAATAGGCCGGAACACTGCTGACAATAAAAGCAAATGTATACGCTTTGCTTAAGGCAAAACCAACATTAAAAGGAGAAAAGTGAGTTCGTAAACCGATGTCAAAAATGTCTGCTGCAACAATATTTGAAAGATCTGCAGCAGTCCTTCCGCCCCAGATGCCCAGGAAAGCAGACAGAGTAATAAGACAGGGAATCATTAACAATGCAGCAGCGATCTTTGGTAAAACGAGATATGCTTTGGTATTGATGCCCATAATTTCCAGCGCATCAATTTGCTCACTTATGCGCATATTGCCCAACTCACTCGCTATTTTGCTTCCTACCACTCCTGCAAGTACGATGCTGACAACAGTAGGTGCAAGTTCCAGTATCATACTATCTCTCACCACTTGTCCAATAGTGCTCAGCGGAACCAGTGGACTTACTAACTGGTATGCGGTCTGAACAGTTGTAACAGCACCAAGAAACAGAGAAATTATAACAACGATCGGCAAAGAGCCTATGCCAATTTCAACACATTGGTGCATAAACTCTTTCCAGTAGATCTTTGGATTCTCCGGTCTTGTAAACATGCCCTTCAGCAACAGAAGATACTGTCCGAATTTTGTAAAAAATCTCATTGAGAATGGGTAACCTTGGTTTTAATTTTTTCTAAGATTTGTTGCGTTTCCACCAGCTGCTTTTGTTAATCTCTTTTTCTGTATCGTTTTTAGACTTCATTTGTGCATCTATTACAGCAATAACTGTCATATTTGTAATACTTCTTACACTGCTTCCAAGTTGCAACACATGAACCGGCTTTTTCAATCCTAACAAAATCGGGCCAATTATTTCTGCGCCACCAACTTCTTTCAGCAGGTTGTACGCAATATTGCCTGCAGCAAGATTTGGAAAAATCAGCGTATTAACCTCGTGATCAACAAGATCACTAAAAGGATAATTTTCTTTTAAAACTTCTTTATTAAAAGCCATACTAACCTGCATTTCTCCGTCCACTATAAGATCTGGCCTTCTTTGCTTTACAATTGCTGTTGCTGTAGCCATCAGCTCTGCCTCGGGAGAATTGCTGCTTCCAAAGTTTGAGTAACTGAGCATTGCAATACGAGGAGTGATGTTAAATTGTTTTACTTCTCCTGCCACCATTATAGCTATGTCTGCCACCTCTTCTGCTGTTGGATTAAAGTTTATGGTTGTATCTGCAAGAAACAGAGGGCCTTTTTTGGTTATGACAATGTACATTCCCGCTATTTTCTGTACCTGCTCATCTTTGCCGATTATTTGTAATGCCGGTCTTATGGTTTCGGGATAATTTTTTGAAAGTCCTGATATCATTGCGTCGGCATCGCCGGTTTCAACCATCATGCTTCCATAATAGTTGCGGTCCTTCATTATTTTTTTACTTTCATAATAGTTGTAGCCTTTTCTTTTTCTTTTCTCAAAAAATAATTTACTGTATTCGTTGCGTTTTGCTTCAGACTCTGGAGCCGACGGATCGATTATAGGAAAACCCGCTACATCTATATTGTTAGCTGCTGCTATAGCAGTAATATTTTTAACATCGCCTAATAAAATGGGATAAGCTACTCCTTCGTCAAAAACAATTTGTGCGGCTTTTAGAATTTTAATATTATCAGCATCTGCAAAAACCACCCTTTTAGGTTCTCTTCTTGCTTTTGCTCCTATCACCCTCAACAGCTGGTTATCCAGCCCTAATCGTCTATTAAGTTCTACGGCATAAGCACCCCAGTCATCAACAGGCTTTTGCGCCACTCCGCTTTCCATAGCTGCTTTTGCAACTGCCGGCGCCACCGTGATTAATAATCTTGGATCGAGCGGCTTGGGAATAATATAGTCAGGACCGAAAACGATTGTTTTTTCGTTGTAAGCCATATTTACAATATCGGGAACCGCTGACTTAGCCAATTCTGCCAGTGCCTTAACGGCTGCCAGTTTCATGGCTTCATTTATTTGAGTAGCTCTTACATCCAATGCTCCACGAAAAATGTAAGGAAAGCCAAGAACATTGTTTACCTGGTTGGGATAATCAGAACGACCTGTGGCCATAATAATATCTTTTCGTGCTTCTACAGCTATATTATATGGTATCTCAGGGTCGGGATTAGCCATGGCAAAAACAATGGGATTTTTTGCCATGCTTTTTATCATATCTGCCGTAAGTACGTTGCCTACGCTTAACCCAAGAAAAACATCTGCGTCTTTCATCGCTTTTTCCAGCGTCCAGTCGGTGCGGCTTACTGCAAATTTTTGTTTTTCCTCATCCAGGTCAGTGCGTCCTTTGTGCAGTACGCCGTCTTTATCAAACATGATGAAATTTTCATAACGGGCACCAAGCGATACGTATAATCTAACGCAAGCCATAGCAGCTGCTCCTGCTCCGTTTACTACAAATTCTACTTTTTCAATTTTTTTACGCTGTAACTCAAGCGCATTGAGCAGAGCAGCACTGCTTATGATAGCAGTACCATGCTGATCATCGTGCATTACCGGTATCTTGAGTCTTTCACGAAGCGATGTTTCAATTTCAAAACATTCCGGTGCTTTAATGTCCTCCAGGTTTATTCCACCGAAAGTAGGCTCAAGGGAAGCTACGATATCCACAAACTTTTTTGGGTCTTTTTCATTTATTTCTATATCAAAAACGTCTATGTCGGCAAATATTTTAAATAATACCCCTTTTCCCTCCATTACCGGTTTGCTCGCTTCGGGGCCAATGTCGCCAAGACCCAGCACGGCAGTGCCGTTTGTTATTACGGCTACAAGATTGCCTTTAGCTGTATATTTATATGCATCTTCTTTATTTGCAGCAATTTCTTTGCAAGGCTCTGCCACACCAGGGCTGTAAGCCAGAGAAAGGTCTCTTTGTGTTTTGGCTTCTTTAGTAGGCACTACTTCTATTTTTCCCGGCTTTCCTTCTGAGTGATATGCCAAAGCTTGATCACGCCTTACATTTTTTTGCATATTTTCCATAACTAAAGCAAATTACGACAATTGGCAGGAAGCCAGGTTTACTATTCTTTTATTAACCATACTTGTAAAATATTTTTTTAAGGCTTTATTACAATCGGAACGTTCGTTATTAAAAAAGATCAATATCTTTTTTGAGGTGAAATATCTTTTTACGACTGTTCGCATTTTCCAGGATTTTCTTCTAAGGAAAAAGCAATGATTTAAATGCTTGAAAAAGGTTCTAATTCTTTTTGGCTTGCATTCGAATTTAAACATAAAAAAATTCTCAATATTCATCTTAGACTTACTAGTTTTATAAATTTAAAAGTTATTATTTACTTGTTCGTTTAAAACCATACTCATCGGAAAGAAGAACGGTTAGTTCGCATCATATGACCAAAGATGTGTAGCCAGCCAGTGACACAGAATATGAAGTAAAATAAATAAAGGTTGCGGTAGCAAAATATGTAATCAATTAAAATCACATAGAAATAATACAACAATGAAAAAGCTTTTGGTAACGACTGCCCTTGTTTGTCTGATTTGTTCTTTTTCTTCAAAAGAAATTACATGGGTTGCCATTGGCGATTCCATTACTTATTTAAATGATCACAAAGACGAAACAGGGGATAGGGTTACAAAGGGATATATGACAAGGGTGGTAGAAAAACTAGGCAACATACATTACATCAACCAGGGGCATAACGGATGGACATCAGGCGGTATAGCTAATGATATTGAAAAACTAGGGTTGGTAAAAGCTGATGTATATTCTGTTTTTCTTGGTACGAATGATTGGTGGGGAGGGCGGCCAATAGGAAAATTCACAGATTATAAAAACAATACGGGTAATAGCACCTTGTACGGCTCTTACCGTATTATTATCAATAAACTTCGCAGCCTCAATAATGATGCTAAAATAATTCTTATTACGCCTATGCAGCGAGCAGATTTTGTTTATATAGCTGATATGAAAAACAATGCGTATGGTTCCTATAAAAAGAAAAATCAACAATCGCTTGCGCAGTTTGTAGATGCAATAAATACGATTGGAAAATATGAACATTTTGAAGTAGTGGACCTTTACAACAATAGCGGTATGACGCTCGATAAACTGGTAAAGTACAAACGATTAAAAGATCCTAAAACAGGTGCTTATAAAAATTACCGGTATCCGGCTTTTCTTGATGTTCCTTTTAACCCTGAAACGGATGATTATCCTTATCCTACCGATGCAATTGGAATGACTTATGATGGCCTTCATCCATCAGACAAAGGGAACGAAATCATTGCCAATATGCTCGTAAAAATTATGAAAAGATATTAATGAATATTAGTGGATATTTTAATCCGGTTATCATTATACAGCCAACCTGATTTATTGAAATGCCGGTAGAGGAAATTGCAGGCAGCAACAGTTTCAGAAAAGACGGTAGTTAGAATTGTTCAGGTACTATTGTCTTTTTAAATATAGTTCCTGCACTACTACCATAATTATAACCATCAATGGAGTTGCTAAAACAAGGCCCCATCCACCGGTAAGAGGTGATATTAAAAGTTGAGCAATTATAATAAGTGCCGGGGGAATATTAATGAGCCTTTTCTGAACCATAGGAGTAATGAAATTACTTTCTGCTACCTGTACTGCAATGTATAAACCTGCCACCAATGCAGCTGTTGAAGGGCCCTGCATCAGACCTACCAGTACTGCCGGAATCATTGCAATCAGGGGGCCGAAGTTGGGTATAAAATTTAATATTCCTGCTATTAATGCAAGTACAAGCCACATTGGTACTCCTAAGATAACAAGGCCAATGGCAGTCAAAATAAAAACAACAAACATGGCAAATATTTTTCCTTTCAGCCATTTCTTTAAATTATCGCCGATTTTATTTAAAACATTTTCTGCCTTTGGTTGCCCTTTTTTAGGTATAAGTTTTACAAATCCATTTTTATAAAGTTGCGGGGCAACTGTAAAAAAAATCCCTATAAATATTACTACATATACATCTCCAAATACCCCAAATGTGGTTTTGAAAAATGTTTGAATAACACCCTGTGCTTTTTTTTGGGCCTTTGGTGAGGATATTTTTTGTACAATTTTTTGACCTAAAGGATTTTGATTAAGTTGCTCTTTTGCATTTTGAACTGTGGAAGGAAGGGTATCACTTAACTCAGCGATTTGAGATTGAACTTTTGCGCCTATTAGCCAAAAAAGCAAAACGATAAGCAGTACGCTACCAAGAGTGGAAATGCTTAAACAAATGCCTTGCTTCCATTTTGTTTTGCGTTCTATCAAATCGCTTAACCCTCGGAAAAACAACGCGATCAAGGATCCGGCAAGTATTAGAAGTAATACGTTGAAGGTGGCTTTCAGAAATAAAAGAAGTACAGCAATTAACCCAAATATTCCGCCGGTTATCCATACCTTTTGAGGAAAAGTGTACTTGTGTTCAGATTTGGCCTGTAATGTTTCGTTTTGCTCCATAAATAAAGTTTTTGACACCTTTAGTACGCTTGATTCCTCTACCCCTTTTTACGTTGTATTGCTTTCTAGCCTAAAATATATTATTACCACGTTGGTTGAATTGCTACAATTTATTACTGTTTTTCTTGGCTACTTATATTGTCAGATGTTCTGCTGCTCTTATTAAAAACGTGACTGGTTATACTATCAACGCTGTCTTTAATTTCAATATTAACAGACATGATTGAATCATTTTGGAGAAGTAGCTTCCTGTTTTCATTTTTATAAGTCCTGTTTTGTACAAGCAGAAATGCAATAGTAAAAAGTAAAATGCAAACAGTTGAAATAACTAAAACCAAAAAAGACCTGCTTTTCATTCTGCCGATTTAAAAGGCAAGATGCATTATATAGATTAATAATTTGTGATAAATGGATTAGAATGTGGTTAGAATTTTATCTTTTGCGCAGTTTGCGGCAGGTAGATGAATGGTAAACAAACTTCCCTGCTCCGGCTGGGATACAACTCGTATTTCTCCGTTATGAAGTTTAATAATTCTCGAAGCCAATGATAAACCTAAACCAAATCCTTCCCTTATTCTATCATCATTTACCCGGTAAAAAGGCTGAAATATATGGGCAAGTTCAGCTTCGGGTATTCCAACGCCATTATCTTGTACCGAGATGACTATTTTTTCGTTTTGGATGCTCAACCTAACAATTGCTTCGCGGTTCGGAGAATATTTACAACTATTGATAACTATATTTTTGATTGCGGTAAACAATAATTCTTCGTTGCCAAATACCAGCAGTTTTTCCTGCTCCTCGGGCATATCATCAAATTCAAACAGAACAGAATAACCTCTATTTGTTTTTGCCATTTCATATGGAAGTCGAAACAGTACTTCATCTATTCTCACCAACGCTATTTCCAGGCCTCCAGCAGAACCAGAAGCTTTTGCAAATTCCAACAAGGTTTGCGTTAGTTTGCTCATATGCAACACGTCTTGCCAAACCGATTTCAATACCTTTCGATATTCATCTTCCGTTCTTTCACGCTGTAGGCAAACTTCTATCTGGCTTGAGACAGATGTCAACGGAGTAGAAAGTTCGTGTGACGCATTTGCAATAAAACGCTTCTGCAAATCGAAGCTTTCCTGTAAACGGTTTAACAACGAATTTAAAGTATCGGATAAATAAGCCCATTCGTCTTTCACTTTGCCGCTTTTTATGCGCCTCGACAAATTTTGAGCAGATATATCATTTACATCATCCGCAATTTTTTTAATAGGGTTTAGCAAACCTTTTGAAAAAAAGTAACCGCCGGTAAAAGCAACTAAAAGTCCCCCGCAAAAACTTACAAGTAAAATTTTTGATAAACGATACAGGTTTTGCCTGCCTTCCACATCCTCGCCTGCAGCAATCACAACCATGCGTGATTTATTATCTGCATAATGATAAGCAATAACCTCTTTTTTGCCTATTGTAAAGTATATTTCTCCTTTTATCCTTGCATTATTCAGCAACTCCTTATCTATCTGAAGAGAGTCTCCCCGACGACTGCTATATTCATATATTCTGTTGTTTTTATAATCGTAAGCTTCAATAATTTTATTTTGGTAAGCCATTGATGTTGCTGAATCAATACTTTTTATTAATTGATTAGAAAAAACATCAGATAAGCTAAGCAGCCTGCCAAAAGTAATAGCACGATTGGTAAGTCTTATCTTGACAGTATTAATTCTTGAAATATTAAAAAAATAATAAGCGGATAAACAAACTAAGCCTAAAATCACAAATACAAGCGAAGTAAAAAGCAGCGTAATTCTTATTCTTGCGGGCATTGTTTTCATTTTTCTTTTAAAATATATCCCATGCCTACCTGTGTTTGAATAAGTTTCTTCTCGAAAGGTTTATCTACCTTGTTTCGCACGTAGTTGATATACACATCAATTACATTGGTATTAGTGTCAAAATCTATATCCCATACATTTATGGCAATATCAGCACGCGAAACCAACCTGTTTTTATTGCGCAGCAGATATTCAAGCAGTTGAAATTCTTTTGACGTTAAATTAATTATGGTATCACCGCGTTTTACTTCTTTGGTGTCAAGGTTCATTTCTAAATCAGACGCTTTTAAAATAGTTCCAACCGGCACATTTTGATTCATAGTACGCTTTAGCAGAACTCTTATTTTCATCAACAGCTCTTTAAACTCAAACGGTTTTACGATGTAATCGTCTGCACCCGCGTCGTAGCCTTCTATTTTATTATCTAAAGTATTAAGGGCAGTTAGCATTATAACAGGTATGTAAGTGTTTTGCGATCTGACTATTTTACAAAACTCATAACCATTGATACCAGGCAGGTTTATGTCGAGAATAATGAGATTGTAGCTGTGCGATTGAAAAAGTTTGTACCCAATATTTCCGTCATAGGCAGCTTCTGCATAAAAACCATTTTCTGATAAACCTAATTGTAAAGTATCAGCAATCTTTTTTTCGTCTTCTACAATCAATATTTTTCTCTCTTCCATACCTGGGCTTTATCTGTTCACAAATATAACTTTTACGCTTAAATACTTATTTCTAATCACATTCTAATCTGTTACTTACCACTTGCTGATAATAGTAGGGTAATTTTGCTTATTGCAAAAAATTATTTTGACGCTGTTAGGAAAAAATAATTCACATCTTTTTGTGTTTTTTCATTGTTTTTGATTTTTTCATAAGGAAAAAGCCCTTGCTTCTGCAGGGGCTTTTTAAAACAAAATGAAAAAAGCAATTTTTCGTAAACAAATGTAGAAAGCTTATTAATAGCAAGGGATTAGAATGTAATTAGAATTAAAGAGTTTGAAGATAACCGCCTTCTTTCTTATAATTTTCTTAATTAAAAGAAATAAACAGCATGCATTATCAAGACGAAACCATAGATGATATTTTAGAAACATTACTTTTCTCCAATTCCGAAATCAGAAGGTTTTTAATGGAGAAAAATATTGAAGAAATAAAAATTATATTAAGTGAATATGAGTCAAAAGATTTACATACCCTTTGTGAAGCAGCGATTAAATATGAAGAGTACGAGATATGTTGTGCGGTAAGAGATATTATACAAGAAAGAAACAATAGAAGTGTTAGGTGATCCCATTTGTAAAAAATGATTAAAAAATAACTGAAGGCCCTACAAGCTGTAAAACTGTATGGGAAAACCAAATAAAAGCCGGTCTTTTATCAATTTTAATAATAGGCTATTATAAATCAAAAGTTTATAAATTTATATAAGAATTTCTTAAAAAGAGGTTTAAGGAGATAATAAAGAGATTATTGGATACTCTTTTGCATTGAAATAGGCATCGATAATAAGTTTAATTCTTACAATATGAAATATTTTATAAACGCTTTTATAATTGTTTCTTTCTCTATGGCAGGCTGTTACTCACCCGGCCAGGTTTCTCAGAGTGACAATTATAACTATTCCGACAACTATAGCAATTCTGACGTCAGTTACCAAACTTTTTATAACCAGCTACAGCCTTATGGCAACTGGATCAATTATCCTGATTATGGTTATGTTTGGCAACCCAATGCGCGTGAAGGATTCAGGCCTTACGAAACAGGCGGACACTGGGTGTCAACTGTTGATGGATGGGCATGGGCTTCCGATTATAACTGGGGTTGGGCACCTTTTCATTACGGACGTTGGTTTTTTGATCAATCAATAGGATGGGCATGGGTGCCAGGATACGAATGGGCTCCGGCATGGGTGACATGGGGGCAATATAATGATTATTATGCGTGGGCTCCTTTAGCTCCTGGAATTAATATAAGTGTTGGTAATACGTGGCGGGCTCCGGGCAACTATTGGTCTTTTGTGCCTCGTAACTGTATCAATTATTCCAATTTAAACAGGTACGCTTCGTATGGTAATTATAGCACTAATGTCAACAACATAACTATCATAAACAACTATAACAGTTATAATCAAAAAGATTATTATCATAGAGGGCCTGATTACCAGGACGTGGAACAATTCACTCATCAACAAATTACTCCTGTCGCCATTGCATCCACTAATAAACCCGGGTTATCGCGGGTAGTAAACAGGCAGTTGCAGATATACAGACCAATTAAAGTAGCAAATGTAGTAAACAATAATACATCAACCAGGGATATTAAATTGCCAAACAATACAAGAACTTACCAGGACGCTGTTAACGGTAATGATCATCCTGAAACAAGTATAAATGGCAATACGAACAGGAACGTAAGAAACCCGAACTTAAGTAATCTTCCCACAAGAAGCAGGGTAGATGGGCGTACAAATGACGTAAATAGTGGAAATTCAAATGTTACCCCTCAAGATATTGATAATACCAACAGGCAGTTGCAACAACAGCAAATGGAAAATGTCAGAAGAATGAGAACACAGACGATGTCAAATAATCGTAGTGAGTCGCCACAACTTTCAGCTCCATCTCAACAATCGCCGCAAAATAATCAGCAGCAAAGTCAGCAAAAGATAATAAGGCGACCAGATATGCCAAATTATCCTCCTGCCGGTAATGTACCACCATCACGACCCCAACCCCGGTTGCAGGATGAACGCATAATGCAAAGACCGCCTTTACCTCAACAAAGTGAAAGAATTATGAGACCACCCCAGGCGCCAAATATGCCTCAAAGAATGGAAAACAGGGAGCCTAACCCGGTAAGAAATACGCAAAGTGAAAGACGGCCAAATATGATGCAAAGGCCACAGCGGTTTTAATTGCTAAGAGCAGCAAGAGGAATTGAAAGCGTTAGCTCCTGTATCTGTTCCCTAACAAATTTTTTTAAAGCCTTTACTTCAGTTGTAAATATTTTGAAGTAAAGGCTTTTTTTTCCTATAATAAAAGAACATACAAATCTTTATTTAACAGCAAATAAAAAATACCACGCTTATTTTAAACTTTTACGGCTATTTGTTTGTCTGCTCAGAAGTTATGCTTACGAAATATTTTGTATTAGTTCAAGCAGGCAACAAAAAAAGAGTAACTTCATTTATTGCTTAAATGCTTAACAAAAGCAGTTAAAACTAATAGAAATAAAAATGAACGAACAATCACCGGAGGCGGATGATACATCATTAGGCTTTCAAAAAAAGGTGTGGATCGTTTGTAGTATCACTGCGTTGTTCGTCGCTTTAATATGGTTTTTTAAGGTTACGTTTAGTGTGTTTTTACTTATTCTCGCCGGAGCCTTAATCGCCTTGTTCTTTCACGGATTTGCCGAATGGATTCAAAGAAAGCTACTAATATCACAAAAAGCATCTTTAATAACATCCGTTATTTTAACATTTGTAATAATTATATTGCTGTTTTGGTTTATGGGCGCCACGATTCAACAACAAATCACCGAATTAGCTAAAACGTTGCCCTCAACTGTTAACACTGCAAAACGACAATTGGAGAATACGACTTTAGGTAAAAAATTTCTGGAAAGAACATCTTCAGATGAAGTTTCTAATGAAGTTTATGCATTTTTCAGCAGGTTTTTCAACAGTACTTTTGGTGTATTTACAGATATTTATGTGGTTTTGTTTTTGGGTCTTTTCTTTACAGCTGCCCCGAAAACTTATTTAAATGGCTTCATGTTATTGATACCTTTTAAGGCCAAATCAAAGACAAAGTACACTCTCGAAAAAATAGGTTTTACTTTAACGAAATGGTTAAAAGGACAAATTTTAGCGATGGTGGCAATTGCCTTGC
Organism: Segetibacter koreensis DSM 18137; assembly: GCF_000374045.1. GTDB lineage: Bacteria > Bacteroidota > Bacteroidia > Chitinophagales > Chitinophagaceae > Segetibacter > Segetibacter koreensis. The sequence goes on from NZ_KB893326.1 coordinate 215,491, forward strand.
TAAAAGGAATTGCGCTTGAAATTTTAGGAGTGCCTATGGCAATTGCTCTGGCATTGATAGCGGGAGTTTTAAACTTTATCCCCAATTTCGGACCTTTAATTTCAATGGTTCCTGCAATACTGATCGCCTTAACCCAAAGCATCAATAAGGCAATTGTGGTAGCTGTAGTCTATCTGCTTCTCCAGATTTTTGAAGGAAATGTTATAACGCCTTCTATACAACAAAAGCTCATTAAAATGCCTGCAGCTCTTATTATCATTGCTCAACTGTTTATGGGCCTTATATCAGGTGGATGGGGGTTAATATTAGCAACGCCTTTAGTTGCTATAGTAATGGTGATAGTGGAAGAAACTTATGTGAAAAAGATCAATAGTCGTATGACAAAAATGCACAAGTAGTTTTTTTAATGATTTGGTTTTGTCTAAATATTTATCAATTAAGCATCATTTTACTTAGTATCAATTTTTATTGGAATAAAAAGCGGATTTGTTTTGTTGGTCCAAAAATCGACAACTTTGCGCATAAAATTTTCAATACTAACTTTTATGGCTGTATCTACAAAAGCCGCAATTGGTTTCATTTTCATTACCCTTCTAATTGATGTAACTGGCTTTGGTTTAATCATTCCTGTTTTTCCAAAACTGATAGAGCAACTTATACACGGAGGCATAAGTGACGCCAGCAGATGGGGTGGCTGGCTAACATTTGCCTACGCCTTTATGCAATTTTTGTTTGCACCTGTTTTAGGTAATCTTAGTGATAAATATGGACGCCGGCCTGTTTTGCTTTTTTCTCTTGCTGGTTTTGGTATCGACTATATTCTTTTATCAATCGCTCCAACTATTGGGTGGCTTTTTTTAGGGCGAGTAATTGCTGGTATTACTGGCGCAAGTTTTACGACTGCAACAGCTTATATCGCAGATATCAGTACCGACGAAAACAGGGCACAAAATTTTGGAATGATAGGTGCAGCGTTTGGTCTCGGTTTTATTATAGGCCCTGTGGTTGGCGGAGTGTTGGGGCAATATGGAGCGAGACTACCTTTTGTAGTAGCTGCAGTATTAGCATTACTAAATGCTTTATATGGATATTTTATTTTGCCTGAGTCATTAAGTAAAGAGAACCGGAGACCCTTTAGCTGGAAACGGGCAAACCCGCTTGGTTCATTATTGCAGTTAAAGAAATATCCCTCCTTGGGCGGATTGATTGGCTCTTTGGTATTGGTTTATATTGCGGCCCATGCAGTACAAAGCACCTGGACATTCATAAACATAGAAAAGTTTCAATGGTCTGAGTCCATGATCGGTTATTCACTTGGTATGGTTGGGTTATTGGTAGCTATAGTGCAGGGAGGATTGATGCGTTTTATCAACCCAAAGTTGGGAAATGAAAAAAGTGTCTATGTAGGATTAACCTTGTATGCACTGGGCTTGTTACTTTTTGCCTTTGCCTCCCAAACTTGGATGATGTTTGTCTTTCTGATACCATATTGTCTTGGCGGCATAGCTGGCCCTGCGTTGCAAAGTATTATATCGGGGCAGGTCCCTTCCAACGAACAGGGTGAATTGCAGGGCGCATTAACCAGTTTAATGAGTGTGACATCAATTGTTGGTCCTTTGGTTATGACCAATCTCTTCGCCTATTTTACTAAAACCAACGCACCTGTTCATTTTGCAGGAGCGCCTTTTTTATTAGGTGCGGTACTAATGGCGGGTAGTGCAATTATATCTTATTATACTTTGCATGCAAGAAAAGTGGTAAAGGCGCAAAGTGTATTAGTTAAAAAATGACTTCGTTTTGCGCCGTAGTTTCGTTCTTTACACTTCACCTAATAACGCAATATTAAGATTGAAGCATATAAAACAAATATAAAGAGGTTGTCCCTTGGACAACCTCTTTAAGTACATATCTTATCCAAATTCTTTTAAGGGGGAACACTTATTGTTTCACTATTTTTTGAGTTGCTATCAAAACATTGTCGGCGTTATATACAACCGCTATATATGTGCCTTTAGTAAATTGCTGAGTTGGCAAGACAACCTGGTTATTCCCTTTTGAAAAGCCATAAGTCTTTTCAAAAACCTGCTTTCCATTTATGTCTACTAAAACGATTTTTGCTATGTGCTCTTTTGCAGCATCTATTTGCAGTGTAACATTATCGGTTGTTGGATTGGGATATACCTCACTTCCTGTAATATAACTTTTTGCTATTTTATCTGCCAGAGCTTTTTGCACTGCAGAATTGTTTCCTGAAGTTATTGTAGGAGTACCTGTAGTAATGGTATAACTTGTAACTACAAGTTGTCCGTCAGGATTTGTAATTATGAGTAGGTATTGTCCCCCAGGCTTATTTTTAATATTAAGCCTGAAAGAGATCTTTGTAGGGCTTATAAACTTTATGTTGCTTACAATTATACTTCCTGTTGATTTTATAGAAAGCCGGTTGTAACCAGGACCGCCTTCATCTTTTCCGGGATCAAAAAATCCGGAATTATCCACGGATGTACCTTCAAGCGTTATAGTAGTATCGGCTTTATTGGATACCATTCCAACGGGTGCAGGAGTTGCAGGTGGGGGCGCTTTAAATTGCACTGCACGAACACCATAGCTATCATCTACATTAGCATATTCCTGGAAAGTCCAGATGGTTTGATCATCTAAGGGGTCTACTACAGTTTGACTAAAATCGCCCCATCTTCCAACATAATTTCTGTTGCCTAACCGATCGAGAATATATGGAGCGTAGATAGCGGTAGTATTTGTAACTTTTACCGGAGCTCTCGTTTTTCCTGATTCATCTCCTAAATATCGCCCTGCTGCAAATACGTTTATGTATTGATTATAAGCATCTGTGGTACCACCTACAATAGAATGACCCTGTCCACTTGCTGCGACACTAGGATTAAAATATTGTACCGCTCTTCGACCGCTAGCTTGAGAGTCATCGTAAATAGTGCCCGATTGCAGTAAACCCGGTTTTGTATAAATATTGCCTATTTTATACCATCTCGAGCCCGTTCTGGCTTCCCTTACAAAGTCACTGTCATTACCATTAATAAATTTCCCTGATTTATTTACCCCAATAGCATGTGCGGTCCATAAGCTGCTGTTTCCCGTAAGTTTATTTTTATAAATAGCGGCAGCAAACAAACGACCATCTAATGGGTCAATCGCTGTCAGGCCGCCGGGAGAACTATTATCTCGGGGAGCGTTAAATGCTTGGGTCCTTACAGTGGTTTCTGATGCAAGCTTTGGTTTGTTTTTTTTGTCATATTCTATATTGGCTATTACCAGTCCATCGTAATCTGCATTTAAACCTATGAAAAAGCTTTTTTTAGAACCAGGGTCATTATTATGTACTGCTTGCGGTACAATTGCTCCCGTTACAGATCCTGTTGACCTGTCTATGTTCCCTAATTCAAATGGATATACCGTTAGTTTACCTTTAATTAATTTTTCTTTGTCGATTACATAACCTGCGAACATGATAGAATCATACCCAAACTGGTTTCCACCAATTAAAACAGAATGTTTGTCAACGCCCAGCATCGGAAAGTCAAGAAAGGGTGCATAAGGAGCATCTTTATTATATGGAAATAGTGACGAGTTAAATGAGTAATAAGTAAAACTGGATGCACCGGTAACTTTATCTCCATCACTTATTGCCAAAAATATCAGGTTGTTTTCAAATGAAGAGTTATATTCAATTGCAGCAACAAACCAGCGTTTACTTAGTCGATCGTATCTTATATGGGGATCAGAAATCGAACTTCCTAGAGGTAATACCGGTGAAAAGAATTGATCTAATGTAAGGAAAAGCGTTGAAGCGGCTATCTTCCTGGAATAGCCATTAGGAGTAACAATCGGAACGTCGGTAACAGCAGGTTTGTCAAACACTTTAATACCTAAATTAGTAGCTACAATTACCTGGGAAGCACCAACATCTCCATTGGGATCAGGTGGCCATCCCACAGGATGTTCGTAGAAATCAGTGCTTAGAAAATTAGACCATATTTGCTGAGTCGTAACAGAGCTAACTGCGGAAGAATGATCTTTTAAAGCCCTTTTAGCATCTTCGTCTTCTCCTTCCCTTTGCGGTTCTGTGCTTCCTATAATATGACCATCTTTATTTGGTTTTGAGAAGTTTGGAAACTTGTTCAAACGAAATTTTAAGGGACTGATACTAGTTGAATCGAGTGCTTTTTTTGCCTTCGCTTTTACTGCCTGCAGCTCTGATACTTTCTTTTTAATTCCTGTTTGTCCAAAATAAGGTTTTGATTCTTTTCCCTCATATGATTGAGCCACAGAAAAAAGTGATACCAGTAAGAAGGCTGACACCAATAAATATAGTTTTTGCTTCATAAGTAAAAGATTAAATTAATTAAATTTTAACTTAATATTAAACATTATAATCCATAATTGCAATACCGGTAGCTGTGATAAAAGAAGTTTCCGAAGCCGATAATTGAATGTTTAGCTCTAACTGTAATTCCTAAATAAAAAGAACACCAACTTTTTAAGCTGGTGTTCTTTTTAAAAAAATTATTAACTGATTGACTTTTAATAATTGGCTTAATATTTCCACGAGGGTAAATTAGCTTACTCCCATTTCTTCGTACGCTTCAATGGGTTCACACGTACAGATCAAATTCCTGTCCCCATAAGTATTATTGACGCGGCTAATTGCAGGCCAAAATTTATTGTCACGGAGATAGGTAAGGGGGTAAGCAGCCTGAGAACGTGTATAAGCATGCTTCCATTCATCAGAAGTGATCACTTGCAAACTGTGGGGGGCATTTTTCAATACATTATCGGTTTTGTCTGCTGTTGCATTTTCAATGGCCATTATTTCTTCATGTATTTGTATCAAGGCTTCACAAAAACGGTCAAGTTCAGCTTTAGGCTCACTTTCTGTAGGTTCAATCATGATTGTTCCGGCAACAGGAAAGCTAAGAGTAGGAGCATGAAAACCGTAATCCATTAAGCGCTTTGCAACATCTTCGGCTTCAATGCCTAAACTTTTAAAAGGCCTCAGGTCTACAATAAATTCGTGAGCACAAGTATTGTTTTTCCCACTGTATAAAATCTTATAATGTCCTTGGAGCCTGGCCTTCATATAGTTGGCATTGAGAATAGCATATTGGGTTGCTTTTTTCAAACCTTCTGCACCTAATAACTTAATATAGGCATAACTAATAAGCAAGATACTGGCACTGCCATATGGAGCAGCACTAACTGCATTCGTTTTATTGCCCTTGTTAATATTTACATGACCAGGTAAAAACGGGGCAAGTTTTTCATTTACACAAATTGGTCCCATACCTGGTCCGCCGCCACCGTGAGGAATGGCAAACGTTTTATGAAGATTGAGGTGACAAACATCTGCACCAATATAACCCGGAGCAGTTAAGCCTACTTGAGCGTTCATATTTGCGCCATCCATGTAAACCATTCCGCCATTTGTATGAATAATATCACAAATCTCTTTGATACCCTCTTCAAACACCCCGTGTGTGCTGGGGTAAGTAACCATTAAACCAGCAAGATTGTCTTTATATTTTTCAGCATTTTTTTGTAAATCTTCAATATCTATATTACCTGCTTCATCACACCGGGTAACGACAACTTTAAAGCCGGCCATTACCGCACTCGCCGGGTTTGTACCATGGGCAGAAATGGGAATTAAAATAACGTTTCTATGTGCTTCATTTCTATCTCCGTGATATCCTTTAATTGCAAGTAAACCCGCATATTCACCCTGGGCACCGCTATTAGGTTGTAGTGACGTTGCTGTAAATCCCGTAATGCTGCTAAGCCAGTTTTCGAGCTCAACAATAATCTGGTGATAACCTTGCCATTGATCGGAAGGGGCAAAAGGATGAATTTTAGAAAACTCAGGCCAACTGACCGGAATTAGTTCTGTTGCAGCATTTAATTTCATGGTACAACTACCAAGCGGAATCATGGAATGCGCCAGACTCAGATCTTTATTTTCTAAAGATTTAAGGTAACGCATCATTTCTGTTTCACTATGATGGGTATTAAATACAGGATGCTGTAAATAAGAAGAGGTGCGGGTTAGCGCAGTAGGAATATTATCCAGATTGGTGTCATAGTCAAACATTACACCTGCATGACCAAGACCAATGCTTTCTGCAAATACATGAAGAATATCAAGGGCATCGCATTGCGCAGTTGTTTCATCTACCGCAATGCCTACATAACCTTCTTTTAAATAATGTAGATTTATTTTTTGAGACTCTGCAATTTTCCGGATTACATCCACATCATTCACTTTCACTTTTATCGTATCAAAAAAGAATTCGTTTACTTGTTCAAATCCCATTTCCCTCAATTCTTTGCTGATAGCATGTGCGAGTAAACTTACCCTTTTAGCAATAGCTTTTAACGCCGCGGGACCATGATAGACCGCGTACATAGCAGCCATATTAGCAAGCAATGCCTGTGCTGTGCAAATATTACTGGTGGCTTTTTCACGACGAATGTGTTGCTCACGTGTTTGCAATGCCATACGCAAAGCCCTGTTGCCATGCATATCTATACTTACACCTATTATGCGCCCAGGGATAACTCGTTTAAATTCATCCTGGGTTGCAAAAAATGCAGCATGAGGACCTCCGAATCCCATAGGCACACCAAATCTTTGTGAAGATCCAATTGCTACATCAGCACCTAACTCTCCCGGAGGTGTCAATAGTGTGAGCGCCAATAGATCAGTAGCCATTACCACTTTTGCATTTACTGCATGAGCTTTTTTAAAAAAGCTGCGGTAGTCTTCTACAGCACCATCATTATTAGGGTATTGAACAATTACTCCAAAATAAGTTTCATCTAATTCCGCTGTTGTAAAATCCCCTGTTACTATTTCAACCTTAATCGGTATAGCCCTGGTAATTAGTATGTCTTTTGTTTGAGGAAAAATGTTTTTATCAACAAAAAATTTAGGCGAAGTAACTTTTTCGCCCTTGTTCTTATGGTTATAAAGCATCGACATTGCTTCAGCCGCCGCAGTGCCCTCATCTAATAAAGAAGCGTTGGCAATTGGCAAAGCAGTAAGGTCACTAACCATGGTTTGAAAATTGAGAAGACTTTCAAGCCTTCCTTGTGCGATCTCTGCCTGGTAAGGCGTGTACTGGGTGTACCAGCCGGGATTTTCAAAAAGGTTACGAAGAATTACGCTGGGAGTAATCGTATCGTAATATCCCCGGCCTATATAGCTTTTAAAAACTGTGTTTTTTGCTGCGGTTTTTCTAAGTTCATTAAGATATTCATATTCACTTACAGGTCCTGCCACATCTAACGTCTTTTTTATTCGAATATCCTTCGGTACTGTTCTATCGATGAGCTCATCTAGAGATGATACCCCGATTGTTTTCAGCATTTCCTCCGTTTCCTGCTCGTTTGGCCCAATATGTCTTTCACCGAATTCCCTTGCCTGTTGTTCAAATAAGTTCATTTTTATTATGCGTTGTATATTTTTAATTCTAGTTTTTGTTATCCAAAAATGTTCTTTTCTTCAAAATACACATGGTCTGCTGTAAAAGGTTTTGAATGTTTAATTCAGTTATCACTTTTTTTATATATTCTGAAATAAGTTTTAAATTTATTGAAAAAAGGTTTTGTACCACACCTCTTTTCGTGGATATTTATTTTGTTAGAAAGTTTAATCGATATAGCAGCAAAAAAGAGGTGCAAAGTTACGGGGATGAAAGGAGAATACTTAAATGCGGGAAAGTTCAGGAATAGCAATTTTCCTTTTTAACATCATCTTCTACTGTTAATACCAGGTGTTTTTAATCACTTCAATTGTTTAAAACTCAATTATAAAATCTCTTAGGTTTTAAACTCTTACTTTTGCAAGTAATAATAGCCCGAATAGCACAAAATGTGCATATCGGCTTATTTATACTATGAAAGTTGGTTTTGTAAATATTTTTGGTAAACCCAACGCGGGTAAAAGCACTTTATTAAATGCTTTGATAGGAGAGAAGATGGCAATTGTAAGCCATAAAGTTCAAACAACAAGGCATCGTATTAAAGCTTTTTTAAATAAAGAATGGGAATATCAAATTATTTTCTCCGATACTCCCGGTATTATTGAGCCTAAGTACAAGCTGCACGAGAAAATGATGAAGGCGGTAAAAAGCAGCTTGGAAGATGCAGATGTTGCTTTGTTGCTGGTAGATATAAATGACAGTTGGGAAGAAGCAGATGCCATTTTTAGTTCGTTGAAACTAAAAGTGCCTTCAATTGTAATTACTACAAAAACAGACCTCGCAAAGGGCGATAAAGAAGAACAGGCAAAAAACTTCTTTTCAGGCAAATCTTATTGTAAAGAGTGGATAGGAATATCGGTAACTGCAGGTAAAAATGTAGATAAACTGCTTGAACTTATACTTACATATTTGAAAGAAGGACAGCCTTTCTATGATGAAGAAGATCTGACTGACTTGCCTACAAAGTTTTTTGTGGGTGAAATGGTAAGGGAAAAAATTTTTGAATTGTTCGGAGATGAAATTCCTTATCATACAACCGTTGTGGTAAATGAGTTTAAAGAAAAAACCAGCCTTATAAAAATTCAGGCAGATATTATTGTGCAGAGAGAAAGCCAGAAAGCGATTATACTTGGTGAAGGCGGAAAAATGATAAAGCAGGTAGGAAGTCTGGCGCGAAAAGACATTGAAGAATTTCTTGGTCAAAAAGTATTTTTGGAGCTGTTTGTAAAAGTAAAGAATAGATGGAGAGATGATGAAATGAAACTGAGGGAGTATGGTTACACTAGCTGAGGATGAAGGCAAGCGCCGACAATTTTGCAAGTTGACAGTGGCGCGTAAGTACAAGTGAGTGACACAACGATGTTGGGAGAAGAGCGAAAGCGCGTTCAAAAAATTAATAACAATTTCTTTCCCGTTAGGGCAAGAGTCAAAAAAATTACCTTTTAGGGGTTAGGGACTTATGGTATTTACAGTAGCAATAGTAGGACGGCCAAATGTAGGCAAAAGCACTTTTTTTAATCGCCTTCTTGAGCAGCGAAAAGCGATAGTGGATGATGTTAGCGGCGTTACCCGTGACCGGCAATACGGTGTAACCGAATGGACAGGTAAATCTTTTAACGTGATAGATACAGGCGGATTTGTGCCTGATACATCAGATATTTTTGAAACAGAAATCCGTAAACAGGTTAAAATTGCCATAGAAGAAGCAAATGCAATTATTTTTATGGTAGACGTAACAACTGGTATCACAGATCTTGATGATTCTGTAGCAGACTTGTTACGACGCAGCACTAAGCCTGTTTTTTTATGTGTAAATAAAGTTGATAACAGCGAACGGTTGCTCGAAGCAGCCGAATTTTATAGCCTCGGATTTGACAAGATATTTTTTGTCAGCAGCATTAGTGGTAGCGGAACAGGTGAAATTTTGGATGCTGTAGCTGAACTTATAACACCTGAAGCTTCTGAGGATGCACTTGAAAAAAGTGAGCTTCCAAAGTTTGCGATTATAGGGCAGCCAAATGTGGGGAAATCATCATTGTTAAACGCGCTGGTAGGGCAGGAGCGTACAATAGTAAGTTCGATAGCAGGTACCACACGCGATACTATCCATACGCATTACAACATGTTTCAAAAAGAGTTTGTGCTGATAGATACAGCAGGTATCCGGCGCAAAACAAAAGTGAGCGAAGACCTGGAGTTTTATTCTGTAATACGAGCTATACGCGCAATGGATGAGGCTGACGTTTGTTTGCTATTGCTTGATGCAACCAAGGGTATAACTGCACAGGATTTAAATATTTTCAGCCTCGCTGTAAAAAAGGGAAAGGGGATAGTGGTTCTGGTAAACAAATGGGACCTTGTAGAAAAAGAAACCAATACCTCCCGCGATTATGAAAAGGAATTGAAAGAGAAGTTAGCTCCTTTTACTGATGTGCCAATTATTTTTGTTTCAGCAAAAGAGAAGACGCGTATTATGAAAGCTATGGAAGTGGCACTGGAAGTTTTTGACAATAAGACCAGGAAAATAGCTACTTCTATTCTGAACGATGTAATGTTAAAGGCGGTGGAAGCATATCATGCACCCGTTGTCCGTGGTAATGCTGTAAAGATTAAATATATTACACAACTACCGACACATGTACCTTCGTTTGCTTTTTTTACCAATTACCCCGATGATATAAAAACTCCTTACAAAAATTATCTCGAAAATCAGTTAAGGCAACATTTTCAGTTTACAGGTGTGCCGATACGGATATTTTTCAGAAAAAAATAGGTGGCAAAAAAATTGAATAGGGTTGTAAGTACTATTAAGCATTAAAATTGAATTAATGCCTTTTTAATATTTATATCATTAACCCAAATTATTCCAATGAAAAGATTACTGGCAATTGTAGCAATAGCAGCATTTACTGCATGTGGAAGCGGAAACAATGATTCCACAAATAACGGGAGCGATGCCACAAACGCAGGCACTGCAACACCTGCAGACAGTGTAAAAAGGGCATCTGATAGTGTAATGCAAACAGGCGATACCTCTGCTCTTAATAGTGTCAGTGGAGACTCTACTTCATCCAGTGGTTCTCATGGCCAGGGCTCGGGATCAAGAGTTGGAGGTGGAAAAACCGGTGCGCCGCAGGGAAAACAATCTAAACCTTAAAATTTTAAAATTTGTGGGATTATTGCTGCGAGACGGTAGAGCTAAATTATTTATAGTGTAATATTTTAATTGCCGGTAATCCCACAAATCCTCTAAATTTTGCTTCAATTGTTCGACATGTAATTAAATTTCAGCTCTTCTTAAAAGGCTGGATTCTTTTGCCCCAATCTACCTTATATGCTACCTCCCGGTTAGCATAAGTTTGCATATAAAATTTAAAGATTTTAGATATAATTGTTCTCAATATTGATTGACTTTTATTGATGGTCTTGCTAACCAAATAATATTTTAAAATGGCTTCTTATACAAAACCTGTTGAAATCAGATGGAGCGACCTGGATCCTAATTTTCATCTGCGACATTCTGTGTATTACGATATGGGCGCTTACATTCGTATGTGCTTTCTGACAGAAAATGGCTTAGGTACATCTGTATTGATGCAATATCATTTGGGGCCGATATTATTCAGAGAAGAATGTGTCTTTAAAAGAGAAATTCACTTTAATGATGTCGTTTCTATCAATCTTGTTTTAAAGCAATGCTCCCCCACGTATAGCAGGTGGACGATGCAACATGAGATAATTAAAAATGGAGATATTGTATCGGCTATTATTACTGTAGATGGAGCTTGGATTGATACTGCAAAGCGTAAATTAACTGTACCTTCAGAAATTGTTTCTCCAACATTTGAGCGGCTGCCAAAATCTGAAGATTTTAAGTGGATAGAAAGAAAAGGATAAAGTTGAAAGAAAGCCCTTTAAACTAAAAACGTTTTTTGATGGGTTATTAAGCTGGCAAAAATGATGGTAATAAAAATGCTTGCCGTAACAACAATTATCTTTATCCTCAGCTAGTTTGTATGAACTGTATTGATCGTTTAGCAGCTATTGTTATACATCTTCCATTAAAGCGACTGGTTATGGGCTTATAAAAAATAAAGTTATGAAGAACGTTTGTGAAGACATTAATAATATAAGAGAGTTTAAACAAGAGACAAATCATGTTTGTGAGGAATGCGTAAAAACAAACAGTGAGTGGGTTCATCTGCGCATATGCCAGGCTTGTGGTGTTACCTTATGCTGCGATAGTTCACCACATAAACATATGACGAAGCACTACCACAGGTCAAACCATCCGGTAGTTATATCTGCAGAACCAGGAGAGCGATGGATTTGGTGTTACAAACATGAAGTGTACGCTGAGTATTAAAATATAATTTAAAGCATTATCGTTCAAATTCTGAAAAATCAAATTCTAATTTTTCTCTGTCCCAATTGCCTGTCTTAGCTGCTGCTTCGTATGTAGATTGCAGAAATTGTAATAAGGTCTCTTCAGGATTTTCGGCCTGCCGAACCACGTCATACGGAAGAAAAAATTCACCCATTTCCTTACTGTAAAATGCTTCTTTTGGTCGTACCTCTTGTTCTCCAAACGCAGCAGGTGTAGGATAGCAGTAAGCATAAAATGCAGGCATCGGAAATTGTTCGCTTCCTGGCCAGAAGCCGCAACTGCTTACCTCGTGAGAATATGATTCCTGCATTACTTTCAATGGAATATTTGGCATACCGCCGGGATGTTTTGGCGCTTTTCTTCCAGAAAATTTTGTGACAGCTAAATCAAAGGCTCCCCAAAAAACATGAACAGGGCTGCACTTGCCGATGAAGCGCGCTCTAAACCTGGTAAAAACATTGTGAGCACTTATCAATGCCTTCCAGTATAAATTCATTTTCTCCTTGTCGTATGATTTATGTGTCTCATCTTCTTTAAAAGGAATGGCAGGTTCAATCTCATTAGGAACTGCATAAATAACAGCTCGTATACCCATGTTCTCTAATTTGTCAAAAAGCTCCTTGTAAAAGCTTGCCACAGTACGGGGGTATAAATCCATTTTCTCAATTCTGCCTTCGCTCGATGTTATTAAAACCTGGTGGTGTTGAAAATCGAAATCAATTTGAAAAACTCCATTTTCGTAGGGAATGCTTCCTGTTGTTAATCCCACAGGTGACACATAGAATGTCACGTGCCATGAGTGATTCGTCCACGGCATTTTTCTAAGCCTTATTTTTCCTACAATTTGCAACCACAACTGCACTGTGTAAAACGTATCTTTCCAATCATTAAAAGGGATTTCAGGCCAGTTTTGTTTAACACTCACACTTGTATTCATAATAGTAATTTTTGTTTGCTGACTAAAGTGATGTGGGAAAATTTAAAGAATATAAATATAACTTACATTGTTTTAATTTCTTAGGCTGTATAGTATAAATTGAAATTAGTGGAATAGAAATCACCAGCAAGCAATCTTATTGGAGCATCAAACCTTACCGAAAAGCTTGTAGCCTAGTAAGCCAAATACTTCCTTTAAAAACATATTCCAGTCACTAATGGTGTACAATTTGGGAATGAAGTAATCATCAAAATCAAACTTTTTATCTAAAACCCTAAAATCTGACGGGAAGGCTACAACCGGCAATCCTGCTTTGGCAAAAACCTTTTCTGCCCTCGGTTCGTGCATGGCTGAAGTTACTAAAACGAAAGGAGGAGGAAGTTTTAATGAATCAATTATCTCTTTCGTATATATCGCATTTTCAAAAGTTGTTCTTGATCGATTTTCTATTATCAAATCCTGCCCCGGAATCCCTAACAATAATAATGTTTTATATAGGTAATTTGCTTCTTTTGGCCTGTCGTTGTAAACACTTCCGCCGCTAATGACTATTTTTTTTATTTTCTTTGTTTTGTATAAAACTAATATTTCCACAAGCCGGTCGCTTGCCGCGTTTAAAAAACCTTTTCCGTATTTATCAAAACTGCTCAAACCGCCTAATAAAATACCTGCTTCATAATTACCCAGTTTATTTATTTGAACCGGCTTTGGTTGCCATGCAGTGACCAGCCTAGTATAAATAACTTCATTTCCAAAAAACAGCACAAATACAATTATTACAATAGAAAGTCCCTTTTTTATTACAAGTGATTTTGTAAAAAACCTCCATATTAATAAAGCTATTATCCAGTTTAAAGGGGCTATAAAAAAGTAAGCAAGTTTTGAAACAATAAAAAACATTAAAGCACTTTTATATTCAGAAACGTTTAAAGAAAAATTTTATGCAAATATTCATCTGCAATTTATTCTTACAAATAATAATCTACTTGTTATTCACCTCATTCTCAAGGAAAGAAAGCAAATGTTGCTTGTAAACCTGTAAGTCTTGTATGTGAGGAATGTGTCCGACACCTGGTAATTCAACCAGTTTTGAGTCCTTTATTCTTGCCGCTGTTTTTCGGCCAAGTAGAGGGTAATTTCCATAGACTTTTTTCTGTTCTTCTGTAAGGCTGCTTTTTCCAACTACTGTTTTGTCTGCCTGGCCTATTATCAATAAAGTTGGAACGTGTAAACTATCAAAGCTATACACAACAGGTTGTTCATAAATCATTTCATAAGTAATTGCATTTACCATAGCTGTTTGTGCATAGTTCGTATCTTTCAATTGTATGGCCTGCGCCTGCACATAAGGTTCGTATTCCTCTTTCCATGCAGGATAATAGGATTGCTGGTATTTTTTAATCGACTCATACGTTTGGTTAGCTTCGTTTTTATATACATCTTCAAGAGATTTATAGGGAACAAAGGCACTGTAATCTTCTAAGCCTATAGGATTTTCAAGAACAAGCTTTTGCACTCTTTGTGAAAACATAAGTGAAAATCTTGTGGCAAGCATTCCACCCATGGAATGGCCAACTGCTGTTACTTTATCTATACCAAGCGAATCTAGCAGTTTAGCATTGTTATTTGCAAGGAGAAAAAAGCTATAATGAATATTAGGTTTTGATGATTTGCCCCAACCTACCTGGTCAGGCACAATCACTCTGTAACCTGCCTTCGTTAAAAAAGGAATTACATCTTTCCAATAAAAACCATTAAAATTTTTTCCATGAAATAATATGACGGTTTTACCATTAGCAGCAGCAGGCTTTACATCCATAAACGCCATTTTCGCATTTTGTCCTTCAATTAACAGGTTAAAGTAATTGACAGGGTAGGGGTAATTAATGATTTCGCTAAAAGAAATGATAGAAATAAATAAAAAAACAGGCAAAAAAATCTTTTTCATAAATATGGCTTTACAAAATAGAATAACTCAGCGGCTAAAAAAGAATGACTGGAAGGAAGTGCAAAAGTTATTCAGGAAGTATAATATTTAAAATTGCCGGTAAAATGTCAGCATTCACTTCATTCACTTTTCCAATATATTCGCCATCGACCTGGAAGTCTACTTTACGATGCGTGTGAATCTGTACACTCTCTGCCTGTATCACTTCAATTTTTTTAGGATCTAGATTTCGGGGTCTGAACCAAACTTTTAAAAGTGTGGAAAAGCCCAATTGTCTTATAATTACCACTTCGAACAGGCCGTCAAATAAATCTCCTTTTGGGTTAATAACTGCTCCTGTACCATATTTGCTTGCATTGGCAAGCACTACCATAAAAGCATCTCTTTTTATTTCCTTTTCTTTTGCCTTTATAATAACCCGGATATTTTGCTTCCTTAAAAGCACTTTCAACGCAACTTTGGCATAGCCCCACTTTCCCCGCATATTTCCTTCTTCAAAATATTTTATCAGCCGGGCATTTAAACCAATATCACTCAAATGCAGGCAAATTTCATTATTTATACATATAGCATCTATCTTTTTTACTTTGCCCTTTTCTACCGTATCCAGAGCTTCTTCAATGTTAAGTGAAATATTTAATTCACGAGCCATCCCATTTGCAGAACCAGCCGGTAAAATTGCCAGTTGCATATCTGTTCCTAATATCTTTTTTGCAACCATACTTACCGTGCCATCTCCTCCTACAGCTACTACTTTATGCGGTTTTTCCTGCTCAATACACTTATCTAATTCCTCCGCATCATTTTTGCCATTGAGTAAAAAGTATTTTACCTTGTGAGGAAGTTTTTCGTAATATTTTTTTATAGCATCTTCATATTCTGTTTTCTGTCTACCTCCTGACACGGGATTTATTACAAATAAGAGAGTAGATGGCATTGTTGATATCTTTATAATTTGAAAATGAATGTGATATTATGCAAAATGAGGAATTTAAAATTGGTTTCGGTAAAAAAGTTTCTTTTTATAAGAAATTAAAAAGAAAAGCTTTTCTTCTTTTCAGGCTTTGCAATGAACCTGTCGTAAAAGTTTATCATGGATATGGAACGGCATCCCTGATGATCATTTTTGGACATGTTTTTAGTTTAAGCCCTTTGCCGCGCAAAAAATACCGGCAAAACTTCTGGACAAACACTTTTGCTCTTTTGCGCTCTTTTATGGTCGTTCGTATTCCAGGCGCAAGGGTAAGAATGCAGTGGGGCAACAAAATTTACGAAGCAACTACTGCAAGCGATGGCTTTTTTAGATTTGAATGGCAGCCCGAAACTCCTTTATCTCCCGGCCTACATAAAGTTCTGATTCAATATTATACTAATGAAAATGATTTTATAAATATTCTTGCAACAGGTGAAGGTTCAGTTTATGTTCCACACAATAATCAATATGCTTTTGTTTCAGATATAGATGACACTTTTTTAATTTCACATTCTTCTAATTTAAGGAAGCGATTATATGTTTTGTTTACTAAAAATGCTCATAGCCGTAAGCCTTTTGAAGGTGTGGTAAATCACTACAGGCTGCTGGCTAATGCACATACTAATAACGGTAATCTCAATCCCTTTTTTTATGTATCGAGCAGTGAATGGAACTTGTATGACTTTATAAAGGAATTTACAAGAAAGAATGAGTTGCCGGAAGGCGTTTATCTTTTAAGCCAGATAAAGCGACTGGCAGAAGTCTGGAAAACCGGTGGCACGAAGCATGCGACAAAGTTTATGCGTATTGCACGTATACTCGAGGCTTATCCTAATCAAAAGTTCGTTTTATTTGGCGACGATTCTCAGCAAGACCCTACCATTTATGCAGGTATAGTTAAACACTTCCAGGGAAGGATAATAAGTGTGTACCTGCGGCATGTTTATGATAAAAATATCAGTAATGTAAAGGAACTAATTAAAAATATTGAAGAAGCAGGCGTACCGGTTTGTCATTTTGAACACAGCAGAGCAGCAATAGAACATTCTTATAAAATAGGATTGATCGAAAGAAGCCAGGAAATGGAAATGAAATCTTTAGGAATCGAGGTGTGAGATTGACAGGGTGTTAGAATACGAAATCGTTCTTTGAATTGTCTCATCCCGTTTACTATTGTAACTTTTTTTGACAAGGTAATGGGCTAGGATGTAAAAAAAAGTACTCTTTTTTACATTTTCGCTTTGACAAGCATTCAAGCATTTATGTTTATTGCTGCGTGTTACGTATTATCAGACAATTCAAAAATGCCCAGCAAGGTTCATAAAATGAAACCTGCAGGGCATTTTCGGTAATAAAGGAGTTCAAAGAATTATCATTAATTACTTTATACTAATGTTACTACCCTAATGACCTTAACCAT
This sequence comes from Segetibacter koreensis DSM 18137, assembly GCF_000374045.1. GTDB lineage: Bacteria > Bacteroidota > Bacteroidia > Chitinophagales > Chitinophagaceae > Segetibacter > Segetibacter koreensis. The sequence continues at coordinate 232,673 of NZ_KB893326.1, forward strand.
TCGATCAATTCATCTTTGGTTTTACCCAATTTTTGTTGTAAACGGCCTAATAACTTGTCATCCTGCCCTTCTTCGTATTCCAGGTCATCGTCTGTAAGATCAGCATGAGATTCTTTGACCTTGCCTTTTATTTCATTCCATTTTCCTTTTAGTTCTAACTTATCCATGGTGTTTTATTTTTCAAAATATCTTAAAAAACTATGCCACCTGACCGGTAAATAAGCTCACATGACTTAAATCATTCTGCTAGCAAAAGATCGTAGGTAATACAGTTCTGCTTCTAATTATTTTTATGTTTGAATGCTTATTTTATAGCAGAAACTGTTGTTTGTTTACCAATAATATCAAATTTGTTTTTAGGTCTTTTTCCATCGTACCACTTAAACCCTCTAACCTGTAACTCGCCAGGATTTACCTGTTTAATAGGAGAAAGGGTCCCTTGTAGATTATTTCTAAAAACTACTTTGTATGGTTTTTTATCCTTGAATGTTACATCGATAACGTCTGAAGTTGACCGATTTACACCAATAAATCCTCCCTGTTCATCTGCTGTATAATAGATATTTTCAGCGCTTCCTTTAGCCCTGAAAGAATCTATGTTTCCATTTTTAAAATATCCATTTATTGTATTTCCTTTTACTTGGTTATAGAGTTCCTTTTCTGCCCGGTTTATTGCCAGTGCATTTTCAAAAACATAAAATCTCTTTGGCTTTTTATTTTCGGTATATAAATAAATAGTATCACCGGTTATCTGGTTTTCCTGGGCCCATACGATAGGGTTTTTAAATAACCGGAATACTGAATCCCGGAAGCTATAAAACATGCTGTCGCCCACTGCCTGCATGCTGTCTGAATATATTTTTACATTAAAGTAAGCCTCAAAAAAACGGTTGCTATTACTATCCGTGTTGCTCTTGATAGAAGTGTGGTAAAGGGTGTCTGTTATATCAGGTACTTTTCTCGATTTTTCAAGTTCGGTCAGCTTTCCTGAAAATAAAGTATCAGCGCCAATATATATACTATCCTTGTCTTGCTTAATAATCATGGAAGGTTTTTGGGTAGCAAGTACAGAACCGGTTTTATTATTAGACTTTACGTTGTTCGCAAAAATTGTATATGCACTTGCCGTATCCTTGCTTCTGTAAACAACACTTCCCTGCGCCTCTGCAAAACCTGTAGAATCATCATAAGCCATGTCATCAGCAACGAGGGTATAGTCTTTATCGTCAACCAAGGGTCTTTTCCCAAAAACGGCTTTTTTGTTTTTCATGTCGTAATACCCTTCCGATGTATTTACTACCCGTTTGCCACTTACAATTTTTGTTGGCACCGTAAACCTTGCTAATTGGGTAAAAGTGTTATAAAGCAGCGTATCGGTTGTAACCTTGTACTGTGGATCGTTTAAGAAAACATTCTTTTTAAACACCATGTCTCTTGTTTCGCCGTAATAGAATCCTTCTGTGCTTGTGAGAACCGTTTGCCCATCTACCACTTTGCCACCTTTTACGTAAGTACCCATTTTAGTTGCAGTATTGTAAACCAAATCATCTGTAGTTAAAACAGCTTTACTATCAGTTAATTTTACATTTTTTTTGAGATATGCTGTTTTTTCTTTTCCTAAATATTTCAGGTATTGAGAATAGGTGTGAACACTGTCCGCATCATTTATATGAATGTTGCCAAATGCTTCAATAGTGCTTGCTGTCTGGTTAAGAACAGCGCTATCACAAGAGAAGTAAGTCTGATCCTGTTTTATTTTTACGTTACCAACAAGTGAAACAAAATCACCTGTACCAATTTTTTGAAAATTATACCGGTCAGCAACAATGATTTCCAGTCTTTTACCTTTAGAAGTGTCTGTTACTGCCTGCCCGGCAGCATCAGTTGAAACAGCAAAAAAAAAGGAAACCAGCAGGGTTGTTAAATAAAAACTTTTTATCATTTCATTGTTACTACTGTCGAATCAGGCGCAGGTAATGGTGAAGTTAAATATTGCTTTTTGGCTTTGCCACCAAAAATCGAAATGCTAACATACCTTTTGGGATTTACGCGAATATCGTCCATGAGAATATTGAGACTACGTGTAGTATTTGCAAGATTGTCATATAGTTGATTATCGTTAAGCAAACGGCCTAAGGAACCCTCTTTACTGTCTATTTTCGCTACGGTAGTGTTTAATCTTTCAACGGTAGCTCTGAGTTGATTCACTGTGCCATCAATATCGGCCTGCGACAAATTTCTGGTAGATGTTTCAAGATTAGTCATAGTGGCCGTTATCTTATCATTATTTGCTGCAAGATTTTTTGTAAATGAATTTAAATTAGTCATTGACTTTGACAAAGTTCCTGTTTGTTCATTCATTAATGCTTGCAACGATGCGGAGGAAACAACAAGATTGGCAGAAATACGATTAAAGTTTGTCAATACTCCCTGTATGTTATTTTTAGCAGTAGGGTCAAACATACTGTTTAGGTTTTTCATAAGAGAGTCAAGAGTTTGAGCAGTAATTTTTACCTGGTCAACTACAGGCGTAAGTTTGGCCGTTACTGACCCTAGGAGGCCTAGGCTATCTATAGACAATATCGTATCATGATTTTTGAGGTAACTTCTTTTATCGCCCAAACTAATATCTACACTCGGCGTGCCTAATGGATTTTCTCTTATTGACGCAATTGAATTAACAGGAATATTAACCTCTTTGCTCATTTTTATTGAAACAATAATGTTATCGAGATTTTTATCAGCTTCCTCTAATTCATATACACTTCCTACCTGCAAACCGTTTATTAATACAGGGTTAGAAATCATAAGGCCTTTTGTCTGTTTTACCTTGGTGTAAATAAAACTGCCGGTTTTGAAAAGACTTTTGCCCTTTAAAAAATTAAATCCCAAAATTAAAAGTGTTATTGCAAGGGCGGTAAGTGCACCTACCTTAGTTTCATTCGTAATCTTCATAGAAATACTTTAAATAACCTTTTAGAGGTTTAATTGCCTATAATTGCAAAATTCATGCTAAGGCAAATGTAATGATTTAAAAGGCTAAAGCATTATTATGCAATTACTATCAGTTATTGCTTGTAACTGATGAAGATTGATTTTGAAGGGAATACTTATACCTTTTGATTGCCTGCACCACGCAACGTACAATTTCGTTCTGCCCATTATCGCTGTTTAAATAATCTTCTTCGGTCGGATTGCTGATAAAGCCTGTTTCAACAAGAATACTGGGCATTGCAACCGCCTGCAGTACCCATATGCCTACCTGCCTTTGCTGAGCCTGGCGGCTTATGCGGCCCACTTTTTTAAATTCATCTTCAACAGTCAATGCAAGATTTGCGCTTCTGTTAAAGTATTGTTGTGTCTTCAATGAGTAAAGAATCATGCGATCGGGCGAGTTTGGATCGAAGTCTTTTACAAAGTTTGCGGTGGCACTATCAAGATATAACGCTTCATTTTCGCCCATGGCTTTTTCTTTCATATCTGTTTTGTGTGCACCCCAAATGTAGGTCTCAGTTCCCTGCGCTACGTTGGGTGTGGTCCAGTAGCGGTATTTGGCAACTTTCCTGGTATGTTTTTTCTTTTTCCTACCTTTTCCGGTATAGTACACCTGGGTAGTGTGCCCTGTTACTTCTGAGTGTCTTACAGGTGCTGCACTGTTGCAATGAATACTAATAAATAAATCACCCTTATTTAAATTGGCAATATTTGCTTTTGTTACCGGTGACTGATAAATGTCCTGGGTGCGGGTAAACACCACTTCTATATCTGGTATTTCGTCCTCAACAAGTTTTCCGAGCTTTAGAGCTACCGCCAGAGATATGTCTTTTTCCTTTGAATACCGGCCTTCTGCCCCGCCATCATGCCCTCCGTGCCCTGCATCGATTATAACCTTTCTTAATCTTGCTTTTTGATAAAATGTATTAAATCCTAAAAGAAATGTACATTGAAAGCATAGCAACAATATTCCTAAAAAAATTACCAGGTTTCGCTTCATATTTATTGCACTTTTGCTTTGCTATTTATAATTAATTTATCTTAATATAAATAAAACAAACGCTTTTCTCTAATTTTTATTTTCGGTGGTATCTGCAAAATTATTTTGGGTTGAGTCTCCCGGAATTAAGTCAGAACCTGTCTCGATTAAATGTTTATATCTTAGTACAGCCCTCATTACTGCATAACTGACTTCATTCTGACCTTTTTCACTGTTAAGATAGTCTTCTTCATCAGGAGTGCATATAAAACCTGTTTCTACAAGTATGCTTGGCATATTTGTAGCTTGCAACACCCATATACCTTTGTTATTTCTTTGTTTAACACCATAGCTGTTACGTCCCTCTTTTTTAAATTCCTGTTCAACAAAATTTGCAATAGTAAGACTTTGATCAAAATATTTTTTTGTGCGCAGTGAAGCTAAAATTTTAGCATCGGGAGATTCTAAAAAATTGCTTGTAGAGTCATGCTCGCCAAACTGGTCATCATCATCTCTAGAACCTACTGACTGTTGTTTCTGGTCATATTTGTTTACTGCCCAGATATAAGTTTCTGTACCCCTTCTGTCACAGGGCAGTTTGTAGGATTTATAAATAGGCACTGACCTTGTCTTTTCTACTTTTCTTTTTTTTCTGCCTTTACCTACATGTACTGTATACGTTTCTTTTCTGTATCCTTCTATTTTTCTTTGATACCTGTCTTCGGTTGAATTTACATGAATGGCAATGAAAAGATCCCCATGGTTTTCATTTGCCATTTGTGCCCGGTAACGGTTAGCAAGATCCTTATCTGTAATACCGGCAGGAAGTTCGGGTCCTGTTCTTGTGTAAATAATGTTTGTTTCCGGTAAAAGTTTTTTTAACCGATCACCGAGATTCATGGCAATAGCAAGGGCGATATCAGATTCATTGCTGTAATTTCCGTGCGCACCCGCATCGGGCAACCCATGTCCTGCATCAATCACAATCGTTTTAAGTATGTCCCTTCTTGGGGGAGTATGGTTTGAATATGTTTTAAAAGAGAATAATGTTGAAAAAAATACAAAATGAAAAATTAATACACAAGCTCTTTTAATCATCATACTGGATCTTCTTTAGGCGTTTTACTGTTTCAATAGGTTTAATCTTCACACATCATTAATGCTTTAAAGCATTAAATTTGCCCAACTACTTATGAGCAAGCAATGTAAAGTTAGGTCAAAAAAAATTTTAGCTTTAGCGTTAATTGCTATTGTTTTCTTAATAACAATACAGGCAAGTGCAAAACATAAGTGGAGTAAACATTATTTTCAACCGACTCACACAATCGTAGATACACCTCCACCATCACGTGCTCCAAAAGAAATTGATACAAGTTTAAAAAAAAATCTTACTACTTCCAGAGACTCATCTGCTATTGATACGACCAAAAAAGATAGTCTTGTGCAGGTTATCGATACTTTTAAAGTAAAAATTTCTAAAGACACTCTTTCTGCTCCGGTTACTTATGCTGCTGAGGATAGCGGCGTTCTTATTATACCCACCAAACAATTTATTTTGTATGGAAAAGCTAATGCAAAATACACAGATGTAGAGGTAACGGCAGCTACCATTCATCTTGACCAGGATAAGCAACTGCTTTCAGCGTACGGCTCAACTGATACAACGGGTAATCCTTTAAATAAACCAAAGCTTGTGCAAGGCGATATGCAGAGCACAAGCGACTCCATTTTTTATAATACAAGGTCTCAGAAAGGGTTGACTAAAAGTACATATTTGCAACAGGGAGAAATGTATGTGTATGCTAATACCATAAAAAAAATAAACGATAATACTATTTATGCCTGGAGAGGGAGGTTTACAACCTGTAATCTTGATACACCGCATTTTGCATTCCGGACACGTAAAATGAAGATGATCAGTAATAAGATAGGTGTATCTGGTCCGGCTTTTCCCGAGTTTGAAGGTGTGCCGGTACCGATAGGCATACCTTTTGGCATTTATCCGCTAAACCGTGGCAGACATTCAGGTTTTTTGCCTCCGCAGTTTGCTTCAAACGACCAGTATGGGCTGGGGTTGGAGGGTCTGGGATTTTATAAAGTGCTTAGCGATAATTTTGATGTAACAGCAAGAGGTAACATTTATAGCTACGGAGGCTGGAATTTAAATCTTTCTTCACGCTACCTGAAAAGATACAAGTACAACGGAAGCTTGAACCTGGCTATTCAAAATACAAAAATTTTAAATAGTGGGGGGTATTCGAAAGAGGAATTTACAAAGAGCAAAACTTTCATGATAAACTGGAGTCATACAAGGGATAGCAAGGCCAGGCCGGGATCCACTTTATCTGCTAATGTAAATGCAGGAAGCACTAAGTTTAACAGGTATGTTTCTAATAACGCGATTCAGAATTTTCAAAACAGTTTAAGTTCGTCCATTGCTTACAGCAGGGACTGGAATGGCAAATACAACCTTACTATAAGTGCAAATCATAGCCAGAATAATAATTTAGGATTAATTAATCTTAATCTTCCGACGGCCAGTTTTAATGTGGTAACTATTTATCCTTTCCAGAAAAAAGAAGCAGTTGGTACACCAAAATGGTACGAGAAACTTGGCCTTGGCTATACTGGAAATTTTCAAAACCAAATCTCTTTTTATGACTCAGCCTTTAGTATTCGGCGGGTTTTAGACACTGCACAATATGGTGCAACACATGTTATTCCCATTACGTTATCATTGCCTCAAATGGGCGCTATTCAACTTGCACCAAGCGTGTCATACGAAGAGCGCTGGTACGGGCAAAAGATATTGCGTTCGTGGGATACAGGAAGAAGAAAAGTAGATACAAGCATATCGAGAGGTTTATATGCTGCAAGGCAAATGCAGTTTGGTATTTCAGCCAGTACCCGCATCTTTGGTACCTACCAGTTTGGTAAAACAAGAAAAATTCAGGCCATACGGCATGAAATACGGCCAAATATAAGTCTTAACTACCGGCCTGATATGCAGCGGAAATATTTTTATAACGTACAAACGGATACTGCAGGAACAATACGACGTTTTTCCCAGTTTGAAGGAGGTGTAATAGGAGCTTTTGGGGAAGGAAGGTTTGGCGGTATAGGGTTTGGCCTTGACAATACATTAGAGATGAAAGTACGAGACCCGAAAGACACATCTGAAGGTGGCACAAAAAAAGTACGGCTGCTTGATGGTTTTGGGTTTAATGGCTCTTACAATCTTGTTCCCGGACCCTTAGACAGTTTTCCGTTATCTAATATTAGTATGTATGTTCGAAGCACGTTATTTGAAAAAATAAACATAACAGCTAATGCTAATCTCGATCCTTACCAGACAGATGCAAGGGGAGTGCGTCATCCAAAGCTTTATATGGCTGGTGATAAATTTAGACTTGGTAGAATAACCAACGGAAGCATTGCTATTTCCACCTCTCTGCAAAGCAAAAGTAAAGATGGTAAAACGGATAAAGAACGACTTCCTCAAGATGATTATATGACCCCTGATGAGCAGCAGCGGCAATTGGAATATGTAAGAAGTAATCCCGCCGAGTATACCGATTTCAATATACCGTGGACGTTGCAATTATCCTACTCCTTAAGCTTCTCAAACCAGTTATCATATGATTATTCGAAATTGCAGACAAGGGTTTATTCAAACGTAAGTGTTAATGGTGATTTTAGTTTAACTCCCAGGTGGAAGATCGGTGGAAATTCTTACTTTGATTTTACTACCAAAAAGATACAAACACTGACCATGTTTATAACGCGTGAAATGCATTGTTGGCAGATGGCCATAAACATAACACCAGTAGGATTGTATCGGTCTTTCAATATTACTATCAATCCAAAGTCAGGAATCTTACGTGACTTGAAAATCAACAGGTCAAGGTTTTTTTACCAATAATTTTTTACCAGCTAATAATGCGGGTATTCCTTATACTTACTTAAATCACATCAAGAGGTCGTCAGATAGACCGCATGAAAGCTAGCGTTATTCATACTTTGACGATCCAGGTCGAAATAATATTTACACCTTTTTTGTTTTTTTTGAAATAATGTAATTTGTCATGTTTTTGACTGTATCAATTTTTCCATAGTCTTCTTCCGGTATATCCAGTTCCAGTTGTTCATCAATCGCTACTATAAATTGCAGGTAATCAAAAGAATCTATCTCCAAAGTGTGCCGTATGTCATCATCTGGCTGTAACTTTTCAGGCTCTGTATCTGGAGCAATTTTTTTTAAAAGCTGAAAAATAAGTTGCCTGATTTCTTGCTCTGTCATATTGCTTCCGGGTTTTGAAGAATGTTATTCAATTCTGTAAGGAAACGACTTCCTATATGTCCATCTGTAGCCCGGTGATCGGCCGCCAGTGTTACAGAAAGTACGGGTCGCACATCCAGCATACCATTTTCTGCCCATGGTTGCTCTGAAATATTTCCAAATCCTACAATTGCAACCTGGGGTGGGTAAATGACTCCAAAAACAGTTTCTACACTGCCTTCTCCGAGGTTGGTAACAGTAATGGTAGAATCGCTTAGTTCTGAACTGCGTAATTTCATAACCCTTGCTCTTGGAATAATATCAGACAAAGTCGCCATGATTTCATCCACGCTTTTTTTGGCACCATCATGTATTGCCGGTATCATCAAACCTCCTCCACGTAAAGAGATCACAAAACCAATATTAATATCTGCTTTTCGCTGCAAACCATTTTCCCAATATGCATTCAAATCAGGCACAATGGTAAGTGCCTTGGCAGTAGCTTTTAACAGAAGTGCAACTGGAAGTAAACGATTTTTTAAAGAACGTTGCTTATTAGCTTCAGAAAGCCAGTTAAGTGAATTTCGCATATCGATCTTAGTCTGAAGATAGTAATGAGGAATTTCTTTATTCGATTTGCTCATGGCTGCAGCTATCGCCATACGAATAGTTTCAGAAGATGCAGCGCGTTTTACTTCCTGTGGTTTTTCCTTTGCTGCGATTGCTTTTTCTACATCTTCTTTTGTAATAACGCCTTCCTCCCCCGTTCCTTTAATGTTGGTTAAATCAATACCCTGATCACTTGCTATCTTTTTTGCTAAAGGAGAAGCTTTTATTCTTGCAGGAGGAACAACTGCCACTTTTTCTGTCGCTTTGGCCTCAATTATCGGACTAATTTCAGGCTTCTCTTCTTTTACATTTCCTTGTTCTTTATCAGATAAAATAAGCGCCAGCACTGAGCCTACGGGTACTTTTTCACCTTCTTTGGTTACCAGTTTCTGTATAACGCCTTCATCAAAAACTTCAATATCAATCAAACCTTTTTGAGTGTCTACCACAGCAATTATATCACCTCTTTTTACTTTATCACCTGCCTTAACCAGCCATTCAGAAAGCGTTCCAGCCTCCATATCAGCGCCAAGGCTAGGCATAGTAAATTCAATCATGGTGCAACATTTTTATAACCTTCTTTACAATATCTTCTTTTTGCGGAACACATGCATCTTCCAAATGTTTTGGATAAGGAATTGGAACTTCTACACCTCCTAAGCGTTGCACAGGCGAATCCAATTCGTAAAAAGATTTTTCCATAATAAGAGCTGATATCTCAGAAGAAATACTAATTGAACGCCACGCGTCTTCTACTAATAAAGCATGATGAGTTTTAGAAACGGAAGTGAAAATGGTTGTTTCATCCAATGGACGTAACATACGAATATCAACCACTTCGGCATCAATACCTTTCGCTGCTAAATCTAAGGCTGCCTCCAATGATTTATATACAGCAGCTCCGTAGGTAATGATAGAAATATCTTTTCCTTCCTTTCTTATTTTGGCATGTACAAGATCTACCGTTTCAGGGTTTGTTGAAATTTCCGATTCGAGGTTGAGCATGGAAGTGTATTCAAAAATGATAACAGGATCAGACTCTTCAAGTGCAGCAAGCAATACTTGCCGGGCGTCTTCGTGTGTACCAACTGATACTATTTTTAATCCTGGAATATGTGCAAACAGAGGTTCCCAACTGTGAGAATGTTGAGCCGCCAACTGACGACCTATCCCTGAACTCATTCTAAGCACTAACGGAACATTTACCTGCCCGCCTGACATGTGATATAATGTTGCTGCATTATTTACGATCTGGTCCATAGCAAGCAGACCAAAGTTTACGGTCATTACTTCTACAACAGGCCGCATCCCTGCAATGGCTGCGCCAATGCCTGCACCCACAAAACCCGATTCCGATAAAGGCGTATCCATAATGCGTTCCGGTCCAAACTCTTGTAATAATCCCTTGCTCACTGCAAAAGCACCTCCATACCGGCCAACATCTTCACCCATTAGAAAAACCCGTTCATCTTTTTGCAACGCCTGCCGTATGGATTGTTTGAGCGCTTCCCTGTAGGTAAGCTGTATCGTATTGTTGTTATTCATTAAATTTTTATGCTTATGGATTTAACGCCGACAGAAGTATAGAAAATAACTCAATTTTTTGCTTTCCATTTTTCAATTAAGGATAATACTCTTCTTCATTTACTTCTTCCTGCAGCTTTAGCTTTAGATATTCTCCTATTAAAATAGATGTTGGATAAAAGACTTCTTCTTCGGTTTTCGCATGTTGTTGCAGTCTTTCTGCAAAGTCAATTACTTCGGGGTATAACTCTTCCGTGGCGGCTTTTATTAATTCTTCCAAAGCAGCAATTATTTGCTTGTGTTCTGCGAGCATTTTCGGCAGTTCCTGCTTTAACTTATTCGATTCGTCAATAACACCCCTCATTTCACTGGAAATATTTCCTTCGGACAACGGTAGCAACAACGCAAGCGGAGGTAGTGCATATTGTTCTTCTTTCACAAAATGAGGATGCAGTAAACGAGCAACTTTTTTTGCCGCCTCACCTGTTTTGCCGGGTAGATGTGTGGCTGCTTCAAGTGTCTTGTGCAGTTCGTTGTGTTCTTCTTTTATAGAATCTGGGATATTAAGTTTCATGTGATAAAATGGATTTGATTATAATTCATACTGTATATATTAATAACATTTTTTAATCAATAATTCAGATTGTGAATATTCATGAATGACTATTTTGTTTTCAGTTCGCTATAAACAAATTTTGTCAATTGATCAACCGGTTCCCACGTTCCCTCTTCTGCAAAGTCAACGGATTGCTGCACCAATTCTTCTACTTTGTTTTCTATTTGTGAAACGTCATCCCCGGAAATTAGTCCCTCGCTTAGTAATAGCTGTTGAAGTCTTGGGATTGGGTCTTCCCTTTTCCATTGTTCTACTTCTGATTTATCACGATACAATTCTGCATCGAACATAGAATGGGCACGAAAACGGTAAGTATTGCATACGAGGAAAAATGGCTTTCCGGTAGTTCGTACTTTTTCTACAGCTTTATGTGCTGCCTGTTCCACGGCCAGAACGTCCATCCCATTTACAGCGGCAGATTCAACACCGTAAGCTGATCCTTTCCTTTCCAACTCCTGCATAGAATGTGTAAACCGTATAGCCGTCCCCATTGCATATAAGTTATTCTCGCAAACTAACAGCAATGGCACTTGCCATAATGCAGCCAAATTCATAACCTCATGAAATTCGCCTTCTGCAGCTGCCCCTTCGCCAAAAAAACAACAGGTTATATTACCCTTTTTCTGCTTCTTCGAGGCCAGAGCCATGCCTAACGAAAGAGGTAAATGGCCTGCAACGATAGCATTGCCACCAAAAAAGTTAGCAGTTACATCGAACAAATGCATAGAACCACCACGGCCACGACTGCATCCTTCCTGTTTGCCATACATTTCAGCCATAATTTTTTTCGGGTCAATTCCCCTAGCAATCGCATGCCCATGTTCACGATAAGTGGATAAAACATACTCTTCTCTCGTTAGTGCTTGCATTACACCTACTGCAACCGCCTCTTCGCCTACATATAAATGCAGGAAACCACGAATCTTTCCTTTTGAATAAGCCTCTGCAGACTTTTCTTCAAATCGCCTTATGAGAAGCATTTGCTGCAAAAGATAAAGACCGTGTGTTCGGTCAACTGTTGCGTGGGTCTCTTGCGGAAGTACTGTTTCCATAATTCGTTTCTATGGTTGTTCGAGTGTTGAAAGATCTCCTTCAGGCAGTCCAAGTTCCCTTGCCTTTAATAACCGTCTCAGGATTTTACCGCTTCTTGTTTTTGGTAGTTCATTTACAAATGCAAGCTCTTTTGGCGCTACGGCGGGGCCTAATTTCTTACGTGCAAAACCGATAATGTCCATTTGTAAATTTTCGTCGGAAGTAATGCCCGGCTTTAGTACGATGAACGCTTTAACTAACTCACCTATAATAGGATCAGGCTTTCCTATTACTGCAGCTTCAGCCACCGACACATGATCCATTAATATACTTTCCACTTCAAAGGGACCAACCATGTGACCTGAAGTTTTAATAATATCATCGGCTCTGCCAACAAACCAGAAATATCCATCTGAATCTTTTTTGGCCAAATCTCCGGTGATGTACCATTCGCCCCGGAAACATTTCTTATAACGCTCTTCATCATGCAGGTACGTTCTGAACATAGAAGGCCACCCTTTTTTTAAAACCAGGTTACCCTGCTTTCCAGGTTCTTGAATGATACGAAAATCTTTATCCGTTACATCTGCTATTGCAGCTTCAACGCCTGGCAAAGGTTTGCCCATCGAGCCTGGTTTTACATCCATGGAAGGAAAATTTGCGATCATGATTCCTCCCGTTTCCGTTTGCCACCAGTTGTCGAGAATCGGCTTACCAAACATTTTTTCACCCCATAACACTGCTTCTGCATGTAATGGTTCTCCTACGCTAAGGATCACACGAAGATGCTCCAGATTATATTTTTCCATTGGATAAATATCCATACGCATTAGCCGTCGAATAGCAGTGGGTGCTGTGTACCAGATATTCACTTTCTGATCTTCAAGGATAGAATACCAACGAACAGCATCAAAATCTTCTTCATCTATAATACTGGTAACTCCATTTACCAGGGGAGCAATAATGCCATAGGAAGTGCCCGTCACCCACCCGGGATCTGCTGTGCACCAGAAAATATCGCCAAAATGAAAATCAAGTACATATTTGCCGGTTACATAATGAGTAAGAACAGCTTTATGCACATGCAACGCGCCTTTAGGCATTCCGGTTGTTCCGCTGGTAAAATGAAGAAGAGCAGGGTCTTCAGGGTTGGTATCTGGAATTATAAAATGTTCTGAGGCCGGTTCCATTAATCGTGGCAGTGATAAAACCTGCTCATTTATATGCTGGCTTGCATCTGTAAGCAACACATATTTCAATGAAGGCAGACGGTCAAGTATCAATTTCACTTTTTTTTCAAAAAATGAGGTAGTGGTAACCAATACTTTTGCCTCGCCTCGTGAAAGACGCTGAAAGATTGGCTCGGGACCAAATACAGAAAACAACGGGCAGAACACCGCTACTTTTTTCAAAGCGCCAAGTGCAACTATATATAATTCTGGTATACGACCTGCAAGAGTAAATACAGCTTCGCCTTTTGAAATATTAAGCGTGTTTAAAACGTTGGCAAAGCGGGAAGTTAACTTTTGCAGATTGCCATAAGTAATGTTCTTTATTGTTCTGTCTTTACTTATAAAGCGTAAAGCAACTGTGTCTGTCAGTGGACTTTGGGCATGCCTTTCAACTGCTTCATATGCGATATTTACACCCCCTTGTAATAGCCCGTCCAGGTTTTCCCTTTCTCTTTCCCAACTGAAAGATGTGTATAATGATTGGTAATCTGTTAAGTTGGGAGGCAAAGAGAACTGCATATTGTACTGCTTCAATTCCATCATTTATAGAATTAACTTAAAGTTACCTATGACGCTGGCTATAAATTATGACAGTAATCACAGCTTATCCTGATCATAATCAAGGCTTATTTTTAGATGTAGGAGGAGCAGTCAAAAAAGTATTTTGAAAGTGATGAGGAAAATATTTAGGAAAGCAATGTTGTAAAAGTGATTGTAACCTTTCACTAACGCGCTACTAAGCAGTATTGGTTAGAGATGAGGTAGCCTATATATTTAGATTAGAAGCTGTGTTCAGTTCCCAAACGATCGAGTAAAATTATAATCGTATTGATGGATGCAGGTAGCAAATAATTAAATTAACTATTTGGTGTTATAGTCAGGATGTATTTCCTTTTGGCCGTTATGCCTTTCTTTTTTCCATTTTTCCATGAATTCGAGTGCTTGTGCATCAGTTAGGTTATAAAAAGTATTATATGCCTGTGATACGGCATGATAAAAAGAAGGAGTCTCTAAAATAACAACTTCATCCACTTCTTTAAGCAATTCTTTTTTCTTTTCTATTCCTGCAACGGGTGCAGCTACTACAATCTTTCCTGCCTCTTGTTTCTTACACATATGAATGGCCGCATATAAAGTAGCGCCTGTAGCTATTCCGTCATCAACCAGAATTACGGTTTTATCTTTTAGCACAGGAAGAGGTTCTCCTTTTCTTAAAATTTCAATTCTTCTTTCAATTTCCTTTTTTTGTTGCTCTGCCAGTTCATTAATAGTATCCTGTGATAATTCCAGTTTAGCATATTTATTTAAATAAACTGTTCCATCTTCAGCAACAGCTCCAATAGCATATTCCGGGTTGGCGGGATGTCCGAGTTTTCGGGAAACTAAAAGAGAGAAATCTGCATTTAAATGCATAGCAACATAAAAAGCAGTTTCGGCTCCACCTCGTGGTATTCCTAATACAATAGCATCTGTGTTTCTATATTTTTCCAATGCTTTGGCTAGTTGCAGCGCTGCATCTTTTCTGTCTTTAAACATAACTTTTGGTTTTGAGTTAAAACATAATTTTCATAGTGTTTTTCACGTAAGCCTTATTTCTCCCTCATCGCTTACGATAGTTGAAAACTTTGCTGATAGCTGTTGAATGTGTTTTATGCTCCATGTATAATCTTTATTTATTGCTTTGTTTACCTGGTAATTGCTAATAGTTACCGGAATAAGTTTCAGACTAATTATTTTACTCTTATTTAGTTCAACCAAAAAAAAGAATGAAAGGTCATTTCGCAAGAGGGGATTCAACGCATAATCATCCACAAAATCACCTGTGTCATATAAAATCAATTTGTTCCGGTAAACTTCAATGGCTTGAAAAATGTGGGCACTATGGCCATGAATGATATCGGCTCCTTCCTCTACCAGTTGATGAGCAAAATCAACAAACGGAGCAGAAGGCTCTTCCCGCATATTCGGCCCCCAATGCAGACTTACAACTAACACGTCCACGTCTTTTCGTAACTGCTTTACCGAACTCAGCGCACGCCTTTTATCGTTTGAATTAGAAATATCAATATAGTTAATACCACTGTAGTTCGGTCTCGCCGCCCAGCTGCGCTCATTATCTGTGAAGCTTAATAAGCCGAGGCGAAAGTTGTTTTTAACAATAATTGCCGGTTGTGCAGCTTCTTCTTCGTTTAACCCCGCACCTGCATATTTAATTCCCGCTGCCTGTAATGTATGCATTGTTTCCACCATCCCTTTTTCTGAAAAGTCAAGAATGTGATTGTTGGCAAGACTAACAGCTGTAATTCTGGCTTCTGCAAGGGTTTTTACTTTATCCGGACTAGCTTTAAAATTAAAAACTTTGGGAACTTCCTGGTTACTATTAGTCAGTGCTGTTTCCAGGTTGACAATGTTGATGTCTGTCCTCCTAAGTATTTCCAGTACATTTCCCAAGGGATATAGATACCCTTTGCGAGAAATAACTTCGTTGACTCCTCTGCCAATCATTACATCTCCGGCAAGACCCAAATAAATATTTTTGTTACTCATTACTGTCAGTTTCCTTCTGTAAAAGCTTTTTCTTATTTCTTCTATTAATTTAAAAAACAAGATTAATAATGATTACCATTTAAAACAATGATGAGTTAAAGGCAATGATATGATAGTTGTCAGTCTTTGAAGTTCCCAGTCTTTGCACTGGCCCAATAAGATTTATAGCTTTATGCCCGGGCTTTACAAGATTCTACTTCGTCAATAATTCTCTGTTCAATCCTACTTTCTTTTGTATAGATGCAACGTCATCAATGTTAGGAATAGTAATGGTTTAGAAACAGCATTATCGATAAATTATGAAACGTTCCCGGTGTTTTAAATTCCAGTGTTCCCTTCACTAATCAGTATAGAATAATTAGGGTACATGTTTGGGTATTGAAATTCTCTGATAACAATCACTATCTGGTTTGATGATCCTCATTCAAAACAAAGAAAAAATTGTGTTGCTTTAATCACATGAAACAAATGCTGGAAGACAGAAGGTATAATCATGAGCTTGCTGATATTTTTCACCGCATGTCAGCTTGCTATAAATATTTAGGCCCTCAACAACGTTTCCGGGCTATAGCCTATGAAACTGCTTCACGAATTATTGATGGGTTAAAGGATGATTTAAGTATGTACCCTTGCGATGTAAAGTCATTGGATAAGTTGAGCGGTATAGGCGAAAGCATTGCAGAAAAGATAGTAGAATATTTGAAAACCGGGAAAATTACTGCTTATGAACAATTAAAAAACAAAGTTCCGGAAGGTCTTTTAGAAATGATGGATATAGCCGGATTTGGCCCCGCAACCGTAAAAATAATTTATGACAAATTTGGTCTTACAAATAAAGAAGAAGTTATTGATGCCATAGAAGCAGGTAAATTAAAAGGCGTAAGAGGATTTGGTTTAAAGAAGATTGAAAATTTAATGAGAGGGTGGAAGCTGTATAAGCAAGGGCAAGAAAGAATGTTGTTGTCAGAAGCACTGGAGGTTGGAAATGAGTTATTATCTAAAATCAGGAAAATAGAAGGTATAGATAAAGCAGAACTAGCGGGTAGCTTGCGCCGGAGAAAAGAAACGATTGGCGATGTTGATATTGTTGCCTGCGCTAAAAGAAAAGATTGGAAGAAGATCAGTAATAAAATTTTAAAATTAACTCAAGTGGGAAGGGTCTTGGCAAGCGGAGAAACCAAAGCAAGTTTTTTACTTAAGGATAGCCGCACACAGGTTGATATAAGATTGGTAAATGAAGATGAATATGGATCTGCACTAATGTATTTTACCGGATCGAAAGAGCACAATGTAAAGCTTAGGACATGGTCAAAAAGTAAGGGCTGGAAGTTGAGTGAGTATGGTGTGTTTGACGCAAAAACAGATAAAAGGCTTGCAGGGCGAACTGAAGAAGAAATTTACAAATGGTTTCATATGCAATATATTCCTCCTGAACTAAGAGAAGAAAAGGGAGAGATTGAATTATCAAGAGAATATAAATTACCAAAGCTGGTTGAATTGGATGATATCAGAGGCGATCTACACATGCACAGCAAATGGAGTGACGGAGCAGAAGAAATTGAAACGATTGCACAATTTATTTTAAAAGAGTTTACGCGTTATGAATATATTATTATTACAGATCATTCGCCGACTGAAAGAGTAGCAGGTGGCTTGCAACCGGAGGATTTCAAAAAACAGTTTTTGGAAATAGACAGAATAAATAAAAAACTTGGGAAAAACTTTATAAAAAAAGGAGTTGAAGTAGATATTCTTTTAGATGGCAGTTTGGATTTGAATGATGATGTACTTAAGCAGTTTGACTGGGTAATAGCGTCTATACATACCGGTTTTAACCGGGATAATACAGAAAGGTTAGTAAAGGCTTGTCAACATCCTTCTGTTAATTGTATTGGACATCCAAGTGGACGGTTGATTGGTAAGCGTGAACCATATTCCATCGACTTTAAAATACTATTTAAAAAATTAGCAGAAACAGGAACTGCTATTGAGATTAACTCGCAACCGGACCGTCTCGATCTGAAAGATGATTTTGTGAAAGAAGCCGTTGAGCACGGAGTTACCATAACAATAAGTACAGATGCACATATGCTTAGCCAATTTGCATTTATGGAACTTGGCGTATCAGTAGCAAGACGGGGGTGGTGCACTCAAAAACATATTTTAAATACTCAATCATGGCACTCAATTGAAACATTTAAGGAATACAAAGCTGGCTTTGCAGCCAAAGAGTCCAGCACCATTAATCATTAATTTTTCCGAAAGGTATGCGTAGTCTTTAGAACTAAAATTACGGTTTCTTATACGAGTACTGAAGTATGTATTTATTGAAAGGATTTTAAACGGCATGATTTAGCTGCTTCCTAAGTACGTAACACCAGCTTTTTACTGCAAGACTACAGGACAATTAAAAATGTTTCCAAAACTGCAAAAGTAAAATAACCGAAAGGTTGTCAATAATGATGGTTGAAGTCACAATTGTTTAGATTATCTCCGTTAATATTTCACTTCAAAAGATAGAAAAGGTATTAAAAATTTATTCCCCTTCACCAGGGGGTGGAATTTCAGAAGGTGGTTTTTCGAAAGGCTCTTCCTCTGGAATCTCTTCCGGCTCTTCTTCCGGAAATGCTGGATTTTCGGGAATGTGTTCAGGATGTATTTCAGGCTCTTGATCTGGAGATGGAATTTCGGCTGGTTCTTTCGGTTGTTTTTTTGTTGCCATAACAGCTTTTTTAAATATTATCTGGGAAAGAATTAAAGAGAAGGGGAGTAGAGCTCCATTTTTTAAACCTGTTTTTCTTATTTATTCTTTATTAAATAATTGTAGATTTTTCTCATTTTATTCAACTCCTTCCTATAGTCTAAAATAATAAGCTTATCAGAATAAATTATAAACGATTTTATTTAAATTTATTTTAAGTAAAATTGTTCATTCTGTTTGTTCCCTGCTACTTCCCCCTTCCCATAACGGATGACGATAAGATGTAAAGCAACCGTTTGCTTAGCTTTTGGCAAATGATGGTTGTCAGCAAAAGATGTGTTTCAAATCAATTAAATTGAGCTTTTAGCATTATTTCTTCATAACAGCTTTGGGTTTATGTTCTCTCTGAACCTTTTTAAAACAGTTAATTAAATAGTTAATTAAATATTGTTTAATGTGGCAGCCTGTCTCTAAAATATCCATAAGTCCATGTTCCGGCAATTGCGCTTACAACAACTACGGCAACCACAAACGCGCCTGTGCCGATCTGTGCAAACAATGGTCCGGGACAAGCCCCAGTTAATGCCCATCCTAAACCAAATGTGATACCGCCAATGATTTGTCCTTTGTTGAATTTTTTTGGATGAAACTCTATGGGTTCTCCGTATATTGTTTTCACCTTAAATTTTTTAATTAACCAAACTGATATCATACCCACCACCACAGCAGTCCCTATTACTCCATACATATGAAAACTTTGAAGTCGAAACATTTCCTGTATACGAAACCAGGAGATAACTTCAGCTTTTACGAATACTATCCCGAATATAATTCCTACTAAGGAATATTTCAAATTATACCACCAGGGATGTTGCTTTTGAGATTCATTTACGCAAATTGTATCTAATGAACGTACTTCAAAATCTGTATTTACAACATCCCCTCCTGTTTTTTTAAGAGTGGTGGTATCTTGGGGGATCTGTTTATTTAAAATATTTTCCATCAATTTTGTTTTTATGTTTTCCAAATGTTTATAACCGAAACGTTAATTATAATCTGAGAATAAAAGGCAAGAGAAGGTTAGCCATAATAAAACCGCCTATCATAAAGCTAATGGTAGCTATCAGAGAAGGAACTTGTAAATCACTAAGGCCCATAATAGCATGACCACTTGTACAGCCACCAGCATAGCGTGAACCGAAACCTACTAAAAAACCACCCAAAACCAGCATGATAAAACCTCTTATAGTAAACAGCGATTCAAAAGAAAATAGCTGGCGTGGCACCATGCTGCTATAATCATTAATACCATATGTGGATAGTTCTGCCGCAAGTTTTGGATTTACTTGTATGGGAGCAGGATTATTTAACAGGGTAACGGCTAAGAATGCTCCTACCAGTATACCTCCAATAAAGAAGAAGTTCCAGATTTCCTTTTTCCAATCGTACTTGAAAAACTTGATATCAGCTGGAAAACATGCAGCACAGGCATGCCTAAGATTGGCAGATATACCAAAATGTTTATTACCTAATATAAGTAATGCAGGAACTATCAGTCCTATTATCGCTCCTGCAACATACCACGGCCAAGGTTCTTTTAACAACTCTAACATAATAGTGTCTTTAATTGAAGTGCAAATTTCTTTTAATGGTACAAGTTTGCGTGTGACAATTGTCACACTTAGTTTCTAATTGCAGTGTTTTTAAACAAAATTATAATCCACTCCGAATACCTGCGTCAACATGGTTGAAGGTGCATCTAATATAATGGCGTTGCCTTCTGGTGTAGGTGTAACAGGAGAATTGGCGATCAGATATTCCTTCATTACTTCGTGTAAAGTAAAGGGTGTATTGGCAGCTTCTTTTACATTCGGAATACGGCAGAGTATGTTTTCAGCATCGCCCTCACGCTCACATGCACTCAATAAATACATCTTTTCTTCATCCAGTTTTTCACCATTTACAGTTACTGCTTTTACCCGGCTTCCCATTTCTTCAAAAGCTTTAAATTCAACCTTCATCCCTTTAAATTTCACTACCCATCCGCCTAAACGTTTTGACGCATCTTTTGCAAAAACGTTATTCAATTCTTTTTCTAACCAGTCTTTTATTTGTTTGCCCGATGCTTTTGCAGTTCTTACAGTCGAATCAACAGGTAGCATATCGAATATATATCCTTCTGTTATTGGAATGTTGCCCGTTTCATCAGGAGTGATGTTAGGTGGACAAAAACGAAATCCGTTTGACAAAACAATATCAGGCTTTACCTTCCACATTAAAGCCTCAGTGATCAATGTATCAATCGTGTTTTCAACCACGAAGTATCGGTATAGCGGGATTGTGCTATAGCCTATTATATTAGTAATGTTTTCTTTAAAAGGTTGCTCTTGCCTGGCAATAATTGACTGAATATTGGCAGAAGGTTTATATCGCTTTGTATCAACTTCATCAAGATTATATTGCTCATTTATAATTTTGCCATTTTCAACCAGCAGGTCAAGGCGACCTACAAAAGAACCAAAAGCGCCGGGTTCAACCACTTTGCTATATTTACACTGTATTGGCTTGCGGACTCTTTCATGGGTGTCCCCACCAAAAATGTAATTGATCCCTTCGCATGCGGCATTGTTTGCCAAAGCTATCTGTTGTGATAATCCTAAATGTGATAACAGAATTACGAAGTCGCATTGCTCCTGTTCCCTCAAAATTTTTGTGTAGTAACGCAGGTTTTCTTCAGGTTGAGTATAAATAATTCCTTGGCTGTAAGCAGGTGATTGACGAATGGGAACTAAAGGGTCAGTGTAACTGACAAACCCAATTTTTACACCTGCCGCGCTCCACGTGTAATAAGGAGGAAAAATCAGCTCGCCTTTTTTACCTTCGCCCAAATCGTGATACATGTTAGAGCAGATTTTAGGAGCTTGCAAACCGCCCATTAGTTTTAGCATGTTTTCTTTATAATATACCACCTCCCAGTTGCCGGGAATGTAAAGGTTATAGCCAAGGGCATTTAAGATAGGTTGTAAAGATTTCCCGGTAGTTTTTACACTCAACTCACTTCCCTGAAACATATCGCCAGTATCGATGATAAAAGTATTTGAATTCTTTTTGCGGGCTTTGTCGAAATAAGTTGCAAGATTTGCATACCCGCCAGTCTTACGAAAGACAGATGTATTATTCTCCCAAAACAATTCATCGTGAGGGTGTAGCTGGCAATGTACATCTGTTGTTTGCAGCAAAGTAACGACTTGTTGTCCTGCTTTTATTTCTGCGTTTAGTTCTCCCGTATTTTTCTCTTCGTCTTTTGCAGAAGAAAATGCTGAAAGAGGATTAACTGTAATTCCTAATCCTGCAAGCGTTGAGAACTTTAAAAAACTTCTTCTTGTGTTTTCGTTTTGCATGGATTGTATTTTTTGGTTTTTCGTATTTTAATTTTTAATACTAGCATATATTGGATAGCACATTTTCATTTAGCCTGACATGAACGTATTGCAGAGTCTCAAAAACTGCATAAGGAAGAAAATAGAGCAATTTTCTTAACCTTTAATTTATTTGTTAAGTGCAATTTGTTGCTGTACAAGAGTGCGACGCAACGGAAGCATTATCTAAGACAAGAAGCATGATACATAACAAAACTATTTTGACTTCTGCTCGATTTTTTTCATTTCTGCACGCTTTGCGGCAATTGGTTTGAAAGGTCCGTACTTGTGTTGTTCTTCGGTAAAATCATCAGCAAAAGGTCCAAACGGATAGTCAATAGGTTTTCCGGAAATATTTGGCCAATCGTTTTTTAGGTTAGCTTTAGGACGAGGTTGTGAATTGACAAAAGCTGCTACATCCCACGCTTCTTCATCAGTTAATACAGTAGCCTGGTGCGAGGCCTGATTAAATGGCATATTATCTTTTACATATCCTGCAAATCTTGATATTCGATATAAGCCTGCTCCATTATTATAACTGTGTTCACCCCATAAAGGCGGAAAAACAAAGCCGGTATCACTTACATTCTTCAATCCTTCTCCTTTGCCTCCATGGCAACTCTGGCACTTTTGATTGTAAACAATTTGTCCTTTTGAAGGACTTGCTGCCCGTTCTAAATAAATGAGATCCGTAATGCCTGTTCCTTTAGGTTTTACTCCCTTTTTTACATCTTTTCCCAACCATTGCATATACGCAATAATAGATTTCATTTCATAACCTGTTGTGTCAATCGCCTTACCATTTAAACTTCGTTCGAAACAATCATTCACGCGTTTGGGAATATCTTCTATTGTACCACTGCGTTCTCTAAACTTTGGATAGGTCGAAGCGACTGCTCCATAATTGTTGGCCCATGGTCTTGTGCCTGCATCGAGGTGACAGTTCTGGCAATTCATTCCATTGCTAATTGCATTTATAGAACCATGAGGGCCAAAGTATTTTGAGGTATTTGCAATAAGTTGTCGTCCATAACTTACCATTTTACGTTGTTCTTCAGTTAAATTATTATCAGAATTTAAAACAGGGGCTACCCAATAACCAGGACTTGGTTTTTGGGTAATAATTTTATTTGAAGGCTTGTTGTTATTAGTTAGCATAGCTTTTCCAATAACAATAGCAACAACAAGAAAAACCAGGTAAATCGGCCACACTTTCTTCAAATTCTTTTTCATATCCAATGCTTCTTTTTAATCATTTAAATACTTTTTTGAAGTAGTATAAACATTAAATAAAATTCGCTTTAAGTTTTATCGTTCATGGTGACTATTGTCACATACGTATTTTCAGAATAATAAAATAAAAAATTTAACAAAAACAGTTGTCGCGTTATAACCTTCTATTCTTAATTTTTTTTTTCATTTGATCTCTGCGTAATTCTATTCTAAAACCTTTTGAAATATTAATCAAAAATGGAGGAATATTGAAATAATTATTTAATTATAATTAGGTTTCAAAGGCGAAAATCATTTTTGTACCTCAAATTTAATGATTACATGACTAAGGTAAGGTCTGCAATGTGTTATTTAAGAATTAGGCGCATGCATGTTATCGCCCATACCACAACCGATAGTAAGTATTGCAGAACAAT
Organism: Segetibacter koreensis DSM 18137; assembly: GCF_000374045.1. Classification (GTDB taxonomy): domain Bacteria; phylum Bacteroidota; class Bacteroidia; order Chitinophagales; family Chitinophagaceae; genus Segetibacter; species Segetibacter koreensis. Next base: position 256,254 of record NZ_KB893326.1, read on the forward strand.
TAGTACTTAAGCAAGCGGATTTCGGATGGCTACGATCAGCGAATGAAGGTTCAAACATTTACGGCGGTACTTTGCTTACAGAATATTAATAAGCTTGTTTGATTTGGGAATAGAGGAAAAGATAAAATTAAAACGACTTCTTTTTATATTAGTAAGAATTAATTCGCGCATTTAATTAGTTGTCATTGGTTTTTTAAATCATGTGCGACAATTTCGGATCTGAAATTAACGCTCATATAAGAATTTACCATGGTATTTATTTTCCGGTTACTGTCTTTTAAGTGGGAGAGGAGGAGGGAAGAGTCTAACTTAAAAAATCCGGCTAATTTTTTCCATTCCGCATCTGTAACTGTTTTAAATCCCATTGACCAATCCGGGAAATTTCGTTGATCAGTTAAACCTGTAACCATTTTAATAATATTATGATGACGGGTGTCGCGTTCTATTGTATCATAAAGAGTTTGCACAGTTTCTTTATTGCCTTCCAATATTTGAAGAATACTTCCCTCATGGTACAGTAGAAGGCCGGTTACATTTTTACTTGTATTATTTAACCTGCTTTTTAATAAAATATCAGAAAGATCAGATTTGGTGTATAATCGTTTAGCGGAACTTAAGTATATAAGGTAAGAAATCACGGTTCAAATTTTCTTAATAACGCTTTTTCAATAAACCTTATTGCAAGGTTTATTTGTACAATTTTAAGAGCCCGAAGATTATTTCAAAATCTTCTTTTATGTCAACAACTTTTTAAACTTATTAACTCTTATTTCAACCCATTTTCTTCTTGCAGTTTGTTTAACACCTGCAATGTTTTCAAAAACTTTCTAACTCTTTTAATCCGGGAGAATTTTTGTAGATAATGAAAAAGGCTGCCTTTTTGGGACAGCCTTTAAAGGTAAACCGAGATTTAGTATCGAATTAGGGAGATATTTTTTCGACTTTTACTGTTACTTTTTCATCGCCTTGTATTGCCTGAATATAGTAAGAACCTGGACGATATTTATGACCAATTGTCAATGAGTTACCAGCTTTTACTCCTCCTTTGGTTTCTACTACTTTTCCCACAGCATCAATGACCCTTACCTGAATTAAGCCTTTATATGCACCTGCAGTAAGTAGCGTAAAGTATGAAGCTGTTGGATTAGGCATCACTTTTACAGTTAGCTTTTGGTCTGCCTGTTGAGCAGCAATTGTAGATTTTGCCGCAGTTGTCGGCTTAAACAATACATCTACCCAGTAGTTTGTACTGTTATATGACGATGTAGGAAATCCTGTGGTACCGTATTTATAAACACCGTTAGCTCCACTCACTCCTGCCTGTAAAGCAGTGAGCGAGCCGTTGGTAACTCCCTTAGAGGTAAAGAAGCCTTCGGTTGAGGCATATCTTCCGGAACTGGAAAAATAAGATGCTACATAAGTAGTATTGGCAGAAATAGTTACAGGGGTTGTAAATCGCACCTCCTGCCAACCACTGGCTGTTTCATTAACAAATGTGGCGGAAGCCAGTTTAGTACCGGTAGAAGTCCAAAGATTGCCGGTATGAGTTCCTGTATTATTTATGCCTTTATAAAAACGAATGCCGGTAATGGTACCAGTTTGTGAAGCACGAAACTTGACTCCTACTTCAATTGTTCTTCCGTCATAGTCATTCGGACTTACAGGAGAACCGGTGTTTCCCCAAACACTTTGCTCTGTAGCAACAGGGCAACCTTCGTCTATAGTACCATTGCAGTTATCATCAATGCCATTGCCACAAATTTCTGCTGCTGCAGGATTAACGCTGGACAGGTTATCATTGCAATCTGTATTGTTCGACACATATCCTACCGGAGCTGTATTTGCGGTTATACTGATGCTAGGATTACCGTAACCGTCATTATCCGCATCTTTATAGAATAAAGTGCAACCTTCGTCTATTCTGCCATCACAGTTATCATCTATTCCGTTACCACAAACCTCAGTTGCGCCAGGATTAATATTCGCAATGTTGTCATTGCAATCTCCGCCGCGAGCTACATAACCCGCAGGAGGGGTACAAGCACTAATAGTAACGGCAGAATTACCATACCCGTCTGCATCATTATCCTGGTAAAAAGTTTGTGATGCGGATTGTAATTGGCTTTGAGTAACAGTAGCCGTACTGATACTGCCGGTATTATTACAACCATTGGCATCTGTAATACTGGTTAAGTTGAAAGTATAGGAAGAAGAAGGTGTAAATAGTACATCTACCCAATAATTGCCACTATTATAGGTTGAAGTAGGAAAGCCTCCGCCGTAAATAAACACACCATTAGGACCATCTACTCCTGCGGCCAAAGCTGTCAGCGAACCATTGGTGACACTAGTACCGAAGAAGTTGGCAGTTAAGGCATAACCACCAGAATTTGATAAATAGGAGGCTACATAAGTTGTATTGGCAGAAATAGCGACTGGGGTAGCAAAGTGTACTTCCTGCCATCCGCTGGCGCTCTCAGCAGTAAAGGTAGCCGAGGCAAGTTTGGTGCCGGTAGAAGTCCAAAGATTGCCTGTATGCGTACCTGTATTATTGGTGCCTTTGTAAAAACGAATACCTGTAATGTTACCACTTTGTGAAGCCCTGAATTTTACCCCTACTTCTATTGCCTGTCCGTCATTTAAATTTGCATTTTGGGGCGTGCCGCTGGTACCCCAAATGCTTTGCTCAGTTGATACAGTAGCAAAGTTTTGCCCTACAATCACGTTTGAATAGGTTTGATTGTTAACTACGACAATGTAAGGTGGTACACCGGTCGCATTAGTCAATTTCAATGCAATAGATTTTCCCTGGCAGTCAGCTGGTGCCGCATTTAAAATAGCGGTTGGTTTTGTGCAAGCAGTTCCATTATAATTTGCCACATAATTTGCTGTAGTTGCAGGGAAAAAAGCATATTGAATACCTTTGACAGTTTCGGTTCGATAGCTTACAGCCGCACCATTAGCTGTAATGGTTGTTAATCTTGAGGTTTTTATTTCCATAGGGAGCATGGCCTCAAGGTTATCAGTGCCGCTTGCAGCTGTTACGGAGAAACTCAGAGCATTGTTATTCCATGTAAGAGAACTAAATTTCGAAGCATTTCGTCCATCCAGCCATGTTAGCATTTGTTTAGCAGAAACTACAGGTATATTATGGTTGGCTGCAGAATTAATAATGGCATCCGAACCGGTGGAAGCAACATTGTCAGTATGCATGTTGGCGCAGAATACTCCATAATATCCCTCAGCTCCGGTAGCTTTATTCAGCAATGAATCAACAAATTCCGGATAGACCTGTTCAGATTCATCTGTCATTTGTGTAGTTAACTGATAGTTATCAATGATAGCACCATTAATATCAGCGAAACGCATTGGCATACCTGACCCTGTAAACATTCCTGACCTGTTTTGTAGCCATTCACCGGGCCAATAGTAATAAGTGGCATTCAGTCTTATTTTATTATTCAATTCCACCTTCGGTTCTGATGCCCAATCGCTCCAGACCAGGCAATGTACACGATGCGTGGTAGGTGCTGCAATACTGGGTAATTGATTGGTAAATTGTTGTAGTTGATTAGTATAGAAATTCGGTAATGAAGTTGCTGTCCAATCAGCACAATTGGTATTAAGGTGCAGGCTAATATCAAAGCTATCTGTCTGATAACTTTTTGCCTGTGCGTCAGTGATAGGTGTGCCCGGATATATATAAGAACTGCTTCTTATCGCTGTCCAGTTCTTTACCGCATCCGCAGTATTAGATATACTTAAAGCTTTATACTGATCAAACCTTCCTGCGGTGCCTCCATTTCCATGATCATCACCTGTCATCACAATAGTTGCTTTCAGACCTTTTGGTAAGAACCAAAAGCGTGGAAGTGGCTTTTTATCTTCATTTCCTTTTATAATGATATTAGTAAGGAGATGTTGTTGCTCATCGGCCTGCGGAATAGCAACTTTATTAAGATCCACCCAATCTGGCTGGGGATCAAAAGAAGCATTGCCAAAATAAAGATCGTTTGAACGTTTTACTATATCAACTCCTCCCAGTTGACCGTCCCGTTCCTGGCCTGCCCATGCCGGGTTTCCTTGTCGCGTATACACTATAGAGCGGGCAAGATCGTAAGCAAATGCGACGGCTTGTCCGCCATTGGTACCTACATCTCGTATTGTTACAGCTGGATTGGTGGTTGCGGCTGTTGCAGACGAATAAAGAGTAGCCAGAGATGTTGCCCCGTTTAACGTATAAAGATTAGCCGGGCCGTGAAATTGAATAGTTTGTGCAACAATACCCCTGCCTTGCTCAGTACTGGTATTTACCAGCAAATACTTATCAGTCAGCGTACCAGAAACAGGAGTTATTCCTAAAAGCGTTGCTAACTGAGCATCAGGGCGCATGGCAATCAGTGTTCCTCCTGCATTTACCCAATTGGTTAACATGGTGACATTTGCAGCAGACAACGCCATCTCACCAAGAATAACAACGTCATAATTGTTGAGATCGGTAGCTGTTACCTGCGAAATATCTTTAGCTATAAATTCATTTAGTCCTTGGGCCTTAAGAATTTCAGTGAAATACCGACTAAATGGATTAGATGAAGTACTGATAATCAGGACAGGGCCACCCGGGCCATCAGTAGAAACATTACAACCTTCATCTACTGCTCCGTTACAATTGTTATCCTTGCCATCACATACTTCGGCTGCACCAGGATAAATGGATGCATCATTATCATTGCAATCTGTATTGTTAGAGACATATCCAACAGGAGGTGTGGTACCGGTTGTTGTAACGCTGGCGTTACCATATAAATCGCCATCAGCGTCTCTATAGTAAGTTGTTGTAGTAGTGCAGCCTTCATCAATTCTGCCATCGCAGTTATCATCTATGTTATTACCACAAATTTCAGTTGCTCCGGGATGAATAGAGGCAACGCTGTCTTTGCAGTCTCCTCCCTGCGCTACATACCCGGCGGGAGCCGTACAGCCACTCACTGTAACAGCTGAGTTGCCGTAACCATCCTTATCATAATCCTCATAAAATGTAATTGAACCTGATTGTAACTGGCTTTGAGTAACTGTAGCACTGCTTATATTACCTGTATTGTTGCAACCATTTGCATCAGTAATACTGGTTAAATTAAATGTATAGGAGCCTCCCGGTTTAAACAATACATCTACCCAGTAGTTGGAGCTACTATAGGATTGAGATGGAAAACCACTTGTACCCAATTTGTATACTCCATTAGATCCATCCACTCCTGCCTGTAACGCAGTAAGTGAACCACTGGTTACACTACTGGTAGCAAAAAAGTTATCTGTTGAAGCATATACTCCTGATGTGGAAAAGTAAGAGGCTACATAAGTAGTATTAGCAGTTATGGTAACCGGAGTAGTGAAGCGTACCTCCTGCCACCCGCTGGCTGTTTCACTGCTGAAGGTTGCAGAGGCAAGCTTGGTGCCGGCAGAACTCCAAAGATTTCCTGTATGCGTACCTGTATTACCTGATCCTTTATAAAACCGTATCCCGGTAATTGTTCCGCTTTGTGATGCTCTGAATTTTACCCCTATTTCAATACTTTGTCCGTCATTATCGTTAGGATTTTGAGGAGTTCCGCTGGCACCCCATATGCTTTGCTCGGTAGAAACTGTGGCAAAGTTTTGTCCGATAGTTACATTAGAATAGTTTTGATTGTTAACCACAATGCTGTAAGGAGCTACACCCGTAGCTGCACTTAGTTTTAGGGCAATAGAATTTCCCTGGCAATTAGCAGGTGCTGCAGCTAAAGTAGCCGTAGGAGGCGTGCAGTTGCTTGCATTTGTACTTACCTGGATAGTATTGGAAGAAGTGGTGGTTTTCTCCAGGTTTCCCATATCATCCACTGCACGACTTTTAATCGTATACGTTCCATTTGCAGTAGGCGTCCATGAGTAGCTCCAGTTTGTTGTGCCATTTGCTGCAACCCAGGTTGTACCTCCATCTAAAGAAATTTCAACAGCTGCAACTACACCTGCAGTCTCTGTTGCTGTGCCTGATATTGTTACTGCAACATTTGGACTAATGGTAGCGCCATTTTTAGGAGAAGAGATGACAGTAACAGGCGCTTGCAAATCGCTTGTTGCAGTGGCGGCAACTAAACCAGTCTGCAACGACCCTGGCTGTGCCCCCATGTCAGCAAACAGATTAACGGTAGCCTGCTGCATACGTACATCTGGTGTAGAGGTGCCACGGTCATGAGTACCATCGAGGCCCCATGACCATTGCATCGTACCTGCTCCAAATACCAAAGCACCGCTATTGGCACGATATAGTGACAGTTTATGCGTGATTCCATTTATTGCTGTTTGTGACATCACAACCCTTCCTGCAGGATAGCTTCCATTGTTTTGCTCGTAATCAATTTCATAACCTAATGAACCATTTGCCAGAGTTGCGGTTTGACCGGCAGCTAATGTTGCAATAGAGGTATTTCGCCAGAATCTGTATCCTTTGTATGTAGCAGGAACGGTGATTGCCCCAGATATTTCATTCCAGCTTATTTGCCCGGTCAATGCATTTTCCGGTCTGCATCCATCGGCTGATGCAAAGCTGCATCCATCCCTCCATAAACCTGTCCATACATTAGACATTGGGTCACACTTCCCGCCACATACATTTTCTCCCAAAGTGCCCTCCTTATAACAAACAAGTGTTCTATAAGATGTATTTGATCCATCGGTACTTGGCTCCCAGCGTGTTTTCCAATAGACTTCATTACCATCAAAAAATGCAAGATGTATTCCAGCATCTCGAGCTGCTTCCACATAAGAACGCTGTTGCCCAGACCAATATTCATCGTGTCCAACTGCCAGAAATACTTTATGTTTTGTTATAAGATCCCCATGCCTGTCAGCATCTACATCTGTAGTATAGGTCATGTCATAACCATTTCGTTCCATCCAGCGCACCATCGGGTATTCCGCGTTAAACAACCAGTCTTCAGCGACGCCCCCGCCACCACCTCCATTGCGGGTATAAAACGGCCTGTTGTAGCTTACTTTCGCGGCATGACCATTTGGAAAAGTAGTGTTACCTACATACAAACTGTTTCCTCCATACGCATTATAAGCCTGCCACGTGGCATCAGCAGTTTTGAAATAAATATAAGATGTGCTCGCGTCATCACGAACTATAAAAACAATGTGACTGGCACCTCCATTATCAGTTCGGGTTAATTTTGCTATATAGATACCTGATACCACTGTTGTTGGTACGTCCCAATGCGCAGACTCCGCCCAATTGCCGCAATCTATTAACCCTGTCGTTGTATTTACTAAATCAGCTGGTTGAGTCTGTGGTAAAGCGGCGGTAATAATTCCTGTGCCCACCTTTCGTGCTCCGTTGCCCTGGTAATAACCTAAACGGTAAATATTGATTGTATATGCACTTGCATTTGTCTTTATTTTAAAACGAACAGTTTGGCCTTTATTTACACTGATGTCTGTTGCAAAACCTTGAATGCTTAGATCACCCGCTCCGCTTATATCCCATTCAGAGGCAGGATTTCCGGTAAGTTTATTTTCTGTTACAATTGCATTTTGTGCAGTGACAGAAATTGTACTTAATAGTAGCACCAGTAAAGGCAAAAATGACAGATACTTCAATGGCAGAGAAAACTGTAACTTTTTTTTTGACTTTACGAAGGATAAATAGCACAGTTTTCTTAGGTCAGTTCTACTGCAATTACCCACAAGCCGGCGGCTAGCCTTTTGTATAATTTGTTGCATTTTAATGGTTTTTAACTGGAATAATCTTGCTTATATAGAATAATGATAAAAAGGTATGTGAAGGTTACATTGAATAAGCGCTGGCACACTCTGAACTGTGCAGGTCTTTTACAGATTGATTAAACAGCCTCGGCAATGCAGATGAAAGTTGTTGCATATCCAAGCACACAAGACAAAAGGGGGGCTTTGTGAAGAATAATAAAAGTCTTTTATTAAAATAGGGGGATATATATTAACCTATAGCTAGATCTATACATATTGATACAAACAATTGCATATCGGGCAAAAGCATTTTGCAATTGTTGCAGTTACTGAAATAAATAAGTTGCTGGTTAGGTGGATAAAAGAGTAACTAGAATACTCATTATCTTCCAACCATTTTTGCAATCTTAGCAACAGGGATGGTATTGGCCAAAGCTATTAAATCATCTCTCGTATAACCAGTAGACCTTACTTTGAGAAGCGTAGCAGTCAAAGGTATTAATACCTCATAATTTATGCTACTATTTTCTCCGATTATAGTTTGAACAAGAGCTTTAAAACCATCTATTGCAATTACTTTATATTGATCTGGCTTATTAGGGGGATTGTCTAAAAAAGCATTAACACTAATTAATGAAGGGGAATTATTAATAGCTTCTACAACTACGTTTTGCTTATAGTCGCCGTAATCTCTATGAACAATAACTCCTAAAAAGCCTTTGACATCTTTTACTTTATCTTTCTCTTTCTTAGCATTTTTATCCTTCATTTTAGCCGGGAATAATTTTAATATTTCCTGGCCGGTCTTCTCATTAAATTTTTTCTGTGCGTGAAGAGTAGTAACTGCAAAAAAAATAACAGAAAAAATAAGTAATTTTTTCATAATTGTAGAAATTTAGGTAAACAGTAATGTTTGATATTGAATCATAGTTTATAACAAGTGATAGTAATAAAACCCTTCTCTGATAAAACCCAAAAGGCCGAATACGAGATTTTAAAATAAAAGATGATTAATATAAGTTAGGAAATGGTTTAGATCATCCATTTGAGCTTTCGCCTTTAATTTTGCCGAACATAATTGGCCGCTTTTTTGGCTACACACATAAGAGTTAAAGCACTATCATCTGCATTTGGGTTTCTTCCTGATAAAATGTTGCCTAATCTGTACTTAAAGTCAGCTTTGCCTTTCTTGCCTTGTAAAACTTCTGCTCCTACGGTATGATTATGAGGGAAAATGCTAACCTTAAAACCCGAAGGTTCCAGAATCGATCTGAACATTTTCCGGGTTACTCCATGTCCCGGCTTGTGGTGAATTTCACATGCCAATCCCCAATGTTGCTGATCATTTGTTTTATGAAATCCCCGGCCGACTATTTTATACCAAACTAAACGCCCGTTCCACAGCAGTTTAGCAACTCCTTTATAATTCCACGCGCTTAATTGAGGGTCATGATCAGTTATCAACATTCCTCCCGGTTTTACCAAACGGGCAGCTTCTTTCAGCACGGCTTCCATATCTTCACAGTGATGAAGAGCCGCATTGAGGGTGACTATATCTGCAAATCCTGATTTAAAAGGAAGATTTGTTGCATCTGCCAGCACGGGCAAGTAACCTAAATCTTTTGCCATTTCCAGAGATTTTGGTGCAACNTCTATACCAATCAAGAGCTTTGGCTTTCCTTTTAAGGAAGCAAAAATATTTCCTGGTCCGCATCCAATGTCTACAACNACCTTATCATTCCANTCTCCTATGGCNGCTTTCCAGCGGTTTATAAATTCATCACTTCTATGGCAGTATGTNANATATTCTTCTGCCCACTCAGGTTGATTAAAATAATAAGCATTTGCTTTTAATCCTTCCGAAGGTTGATTGATAGGGATTTGCAGGTAAGTTTCTGTTTCTTCGATTACCGCATCCGGTTGCAAAAAAGTTTTGATTTGTGAAAGCATAAATGGTGTTTACAGGTTAGCGAATAGGTGACTTTAATCCAGGTATTTATATTGAAATTTTATAGGATGCAAAGGAGAGCAGTCTGTTGAGATTGATTTCTTAAAACCTAGCCAATACTTAAATCCAATAGTGATCAATTTGAATTAAAAGAACAGAAAAGTGGAGGAATTACATGTAGTCAACTTAGCTACTCATGCTATTTATATTTTCCAGGGAGGACCGTTCTTTTAGCTATTTGGCAAGATGATATGTGAGTTTGAGTGTTTCTTCATCGTAGGAGTACAACTCGTTTTATCTGCACTTCAAATGATATGGGCAATTACGATTTTGTTATTGACCACTTCTTAATTTTCCTGGTTTATTTTCTATTCTTTTTATCGCTTAATGTTTGTTTCTACTTACCTGATTGATTATAGTTACTAATAGGACTTTTATCTATGTCGTAACTAATAACATTTATATTAATTAAAGCTTCGCCTCTTCAAGTCACACCTTGAATGGCTTCATTTTTTTATGGAATTGGTTGATGATAGAATACTCTTCTTTTTTCTAAAGTGCATCGTTATTTACCTGTCTATTTAATAAAGTTTAGTTAGTACCTTAAGACAGAAACAAAGTAACCTGTTTTCATAAGAATCAACTAAAGACGAATCCGTAGGATATGTGGAGCGGAAATAATTATCCAAATAATATCTGACATTTATAAACTTTCAATACTTTATAAATGCCTTGATAGGCAATGCATGCGCAATTATTATTCAACTATAAATCAATAAAACCAATGTCGATATATATGAATTTTCTAATACTCTTCTAGCCCTCCAAACATAATATTTTATTTTTAAAATTCAAACTCTTTTAAAAATTTTTTTGCCGAAATCTTTTGAACAATATTTACTTTCCTCCAAAAAAGGAAATAACCAGGTCATTCTTTCACGCCAGAGTGTTTAAAGCTAAAAGTGGAAATTTTGCACGGGTGACTAAAGTTACTATTGATAAAGTAAAACCTTTGTTATTTGGAGCTTACTTTTAACGAACCGAAGGCCAAACTCGCGACCTATGAGGGCTAGAACTTATGTGACATCGGTCACCAGAATATTTCTTTTATGTGAGAAACTTTGTAAAATAAATTGAAAATGTATGGAGATAAAACAATGGGAAGATAAAAACCTTGCTCAATTTAGTTATGGTATATTTAGCAATTGTGAAAAGAAAATAATATTAATAGACCCTGCGCGTAATCCCCGGCAGTACCTCGATTATGCTAAGGAAATGGAGGCGGAAATTACAGGAATCATAGAAACGCATCCACATGCTGATTTTGTCAGCAGCCATTTAGAACTGCATCAAATAACAGGAGCTACTATCTATGCAAGCCGGCTGGTTAACCCGGCATATCCGCATCAAACCTTTGATGAAGGCCAATTTATACAACTGGGTAAAATAAAACTATTGGCCTTTAATACTCCCGGTCATTCTCCTGATAGCATTTCGATTTTGTTAGAACACGATGGCAAACAAAAAGCAGTTTTTACCGGTGATACACTTTTCATAGGGGACTGTGGCAGACCTGACTTAAGAGAAGATGGTGGTGATGCAAAAACGGTAGCAAATAAACTGGCAAGACAAATGTATCACAGCTTGCGAAACAAGTTGATCGTATTGCAAGATGATGCTATCGTTTATCCCACTCATGGCGCAGGTACACTTTGTGGCAAGGCTTTGAGTGAAGCCAGCAGCAGTACAATTGGTGAAGAGAAGAAAACGAACTGGAGTTTACAGCAACAAACCGAGGAAGAATTTGTAAGCAAACTGCTCAATGAACAACCCTTTGTACCGGCTTATTTTCCTTTTGATATAGAGTTAAATAAAAAAGGTGCATTACCGTTTAAGGAAAGCATAGAAAAAGTAAAAGCCGGTGCTGCAATAAACGCGGAAAAACTAAAGCAAATAAATAAACAAAATCTATGGATGATAGATGTTCGCGATCAAAGTGCTTATAAAGAAGGACATTTACCAGGATCTATAAATTTAATGGAAGGTGAAAAATTTGATACCTGGCTGGGCAGTATCATACAACCACATGAACGTTTTTATCTTGTTGCAAAAGATACTGATCAATTGCAGGACGTGATTGAGAGAGCCGCAGCAATAGGTTACGAAAGTCAAATAGTGGAAGCATTTGTATTGGAGGCAGCAAGTGAAACAAGCGATGCAATTAACATCAGCAAATTTAAAGGGCATGAAGATGCATATACCATCATTGATGTTAGAAATACAAATGAGGTAAAAGAGCAAAAAGTATTTGAAAAGAGTATTAATATTCCATTGGCAGACTTGAGGGATAAAATAAGTGAAATACCTACAAACAAACCGGTTGTAGTACATTGTGCAAGTGGTTACAGAAGCGCAGCCGGAAGTTCACTGATCGAATCGAAATTAGATGGCAGAGTAAATGTTTTTGATTTAGGCGAGGCGGTTAAAGAATATATCAAAGAATAAATAATTGATTAAGTTATTACAGATCGTCACTACTAATTTTATACATTTAAGCTAATTATAAATTTAAAAACTATAGAAATTAATATCTAACAATTAAATTAAGTATGAAAAAGATAATGGTTGTTTTAATGTTTACAGGTACGTTTTTAACTACCAAAACTTTTAGCCAGGCAAAAGTTGATCCGGCCAACTTTCATGGGGCAACAGCAAATTTAAAAGAGTACAAAGCCTTATATATCGTTAATAGTTCAGATGAAAAAAAGATAAAGGGCACGATCAGGAATATAAACAACGCATTGGCAGATCCCCGCCTTAAAGGAAAGCTCCAAGTTGAACTGGTTGCTTTTGGTGATGGTGTAGAAATGTTTAGAAAATCAAATCATTATGATACTTTACTTACAAACCTTCAAGAAAAAGGTGTGTTACTTGCACAATGTGAGAATACGATAAGAGAAAGAAAAATAAGCAAAGATGACTTGTTGTCTTTCATTTCGTACGTACCAAGTGGCAATGGCGAAATTATTATCCGGCAATACCAGGGGTGGGCTACTGTACATCCTTGAGTATTGACTAAGTTAATGCATCAAAAAAAAGAAATCGATATTTGGCTCTCATTACGCAATGCAACAAGAAGGATTAGTTTTTTAATTTCTTAAGATTTATTAAATTACTATAAAAACCCTTTTTAGATAGTTTCATCTTGCAGTAGAGCGATTGAAAGTTTTATAAAAAACAGTTGAAAGATTAGAAAGCGATTAGAAAAGTTTTTGGCCAGCGAGTACGATATTCTATTATGTACTTTTGATATGATGCTGGGCGCAGATACCTTGTTATTCTTACAGAATAATTATAGAAACATTTCACCTTTATTATTTGTATAATCATCGTCAATTGTGGAATAAATTCTTAAAAATGAAATTGATTTTCTTTTTATTGTTAATGCTTTCTTTTTTTACAGGTTGCGACATTAAAGAAAAGGAAAAAAGACTGCAGCAAAAAGAGCTTGAACTCAATCAGAAAGAACAGGAACTGTTAGTGAGAGAAAGGACTTTGCAGGCTAAGGAAGATGCATTGGCAGAAAGAGAAAATATATTGGATAGTTCAACTAATAAATTATTAGTTGACAGCTCTATTTTATTAAATACTCAGCTACCTGGAATCTGGAATGCGAAAATGAACTGCACAGAAACTACCTGTCCAGGTTCTGCTGTAGGCGATATTAAAACCGAACAATGGCAAATAGATTACCAGGATAATAAAGTTATAGTTCGAACAATAAGCGGAAATAAACAGGTAAGGGTCTATAGTGGTGCTTACGCCGGCAATACGCTTGAATTAACTTTACAGCAAAATGACTCCACTGCCCAGGCAACAAAAACGCTTGTTCGTTTACAGGAAACAGGAGAAAATGAAATGGAAGGACAACGGGAAATTATTCGCGGAGAGGAGTGCCGGATAGTATATGCTTTACAATTAAAAAAGCAGTAGATAATCATCTTTCATTTTTTTAATTAAGCTTATGGTATTATTAGCAGAGTTAGACTTTTCACTTCCTTTAAAAAATCCGGTCATCATATTTTCACTGGTGCTGTTTATTATTTTATTTGCACCCCTGCTTTTAAATAAATTAAAAATCCCCCACATAATCGGGCTTATAGTAGCAGGCATTATAATAGGGCCTTACGGTTTAAATTTATTATTAAGAGATAGTAGTATTGTACTGTTTGGTACAGTGGGGCTATTATACATTATGTTTACTGCAGGTTTAGAAATAGACCTTGAAGAGTTTAAAAAAAACCGGGTAAAGAGTCTTGTGTTTGGTCTGTATACATTTATCGTTCCACTGCTATTGGGTAGTATTGCTGCCTATTATGTATTGGGGTACAATATACCATCATCAATATTGCTTTCCAGCATGTTTGCTTCACATACCTTGTTAGCGTACCCGATTGCTAGCAGGTACGGTATTACACGTATCAGGTCCGTAACTCTGACTATTGGCGGAACTATTATTACCGATATTCTTGCATTACTAGTTTTGGCTGCTGTTGTTGGTATGTACCAGGGCGAAATAAGTCCTGCTTTCTGGATAAGATTGACTATTTCTTCCATCATTTTTGCAGCTGTTGTATTTTTTGTGTTCCCTATAATTGCAAGATGGTTTTTTAAAAAATTTGACGACAGTATCTCACAATACATATTTGTTCTTGCTACTGTTTTCCTGGGATCTTTCCTTGCAGAAGTAGCAGGTCTCGAGGCAATTATAGGCGCCTTTCTTTCAGGTCTTGCCATCAATAGGTTTATACCACACTCATCGCCTTTAATGAACCGTATTGATTTTGTTGGCAATGCCTTATTTATCCCTTTCTTTTTAATTGGAGTTGGAATGCTGGTTGACTTCAGCGTACTCTTTAAAGGAATTGGAGCCCTTAAAGTGGCAGGTCTAATGATAGTAATGGCGGTCGTTGCTAAATATCTTGCGGCATGGCTTACTCAAAAAACCTTTAGGTTATCTAAAGATGAAAGACAGATGATTTTTGGATTAAGTAATGCGAGGGTAGGAGCTACACTGGCGGTTGTACTGGTAGGATATAATGTAATTTTAGGGGAAACGGCCTCAGGCGATCCTATCCGCCTGCTCAACGATGACGTGCTAAATGGTACCATTTTAATGATATTAGTTACTTGCACCATCAGCTCCTTTACGGTTGAAAAAGCATCGCGCAGAATTGCTTTATCGGAAAATACCAAACAGGACTTGCCTGAAGATGAAGCAACAACAGAGAAAATACTTATTTCCCTGGCGTATCCTGAAACTGTTAGTGACCTGGTTGATTTAGCATTATTACTGAAACCGCATAAGAGTAAGACGCCGGTGTATGCTTTACATGTAGTAGATGAACAAGGTGCTCATGGAGGCGAACAATCTGCAGGTAAAAAAATGATGGAGAATGCCGTAAAACTTGCGGCAGCAACAGATAATACAATTGTACCAATAACCCGTTTTGACGTAAACATCAGTAATGGTATTATATATACAATTAAAGAACACAATATAACAGATGTAATAATTGGTTTGCACCGTGTGGCACACCATGGAGATAACTTTTTTGGTCCCTTAACAGAAAATATTCTTGAAGGTACCAGTCAAACCGTGTTTATTTATAAAGCAGCCCAGCCGCTAAACACACTTAAGCGTATTGTAGTTTTAGTAACACCTAATGCAGAGTATGAGCATGGCCTACAACAATGGTTTGAACGAATACAGACAGTTTCAAGAGAAACCGGATTACCTCTTTTTATTTACGCCACCCCATCGACAATAAGAGTATTAAGTGAAATTAACATGGCCGATAGTTCTCCTGTTTCTATTGTGTATGAGCAGTTTACAAATTGGGAGGATTTTCTGATATTTAGCCGCGAGGTCAGGCAGGATGATCTGTTTATTATAATTTCCTCTCGTAAAGGTTATCTGTCTTATAATGCTCATTTGGAGAAACTTCCTGTTTATTTAAGCAAATATTTTAAAGATAATAGTTACATTATTCTTTATCCGGCTCAACCTAAGGGAGTTTCAAATGCCGATCTAAAACCATTGGAACAAAATGTGGAGTTATTAAATAAGGCTGGCAAGTATGTAAAGAACATTTTTAAAAGTGGGGATAATGAATCGAAAAAAAGGAGTCAGTAAAATTTCGACTCTATTATTATTCGCGTTAACGCTGCCCCTAAAAATAGTACTATAAGAAAATTAAAGTGGTTTTAAATAATAAGTTCAGAACCAAAGCAATTAGTAAAAGATCCTTTATTTCAAATCCTGTGTTTTATAAATTAGTTGAAAGAATTATCCATAATATAAATAACAGAAATATTTTATTTAGCTGAAAATTTTTTATAAGATTAAGAGAATGGAAAACAAAATTGATAAAGACAATACCAAAAGGTTATCAGGACCTACTGATCATCTTGCTAATGAAAGGACTTTTCTTGCCTGGATACGAACAAGTATTGCATTAATGGGATTTGGATTTGTAATTGTGAAGTTTGCTCTATTTATTCGTCAGATTTCTATTGCATTAGGAGAAAAAGTAGTAATTCAGGGTAAAGGATATTCCGCAATGATCGGCGTATACATGGTAGCTCTCGGAGCTATTATGGCCCTGCTAGCTTACTTTCGTTATCGTAACATTGAAAAGCAACTTAACGATAATGTTTATTTCCCTTCCAAATGGCTTTCGACCTTAGTTACCCTTAGTATTGTTGTTGGCAGTATTTTATTAGTACTGTATCTGCTGCCAAATATCTAGTATTCATGTAAAAAATACCTTCTCTTTACCCATCGTTCTATATAAAAATTTGTTCACCTGAAAAAGAAACTTTTGAGGTAACAACTTTTTGCAATAGCAGCTTTCCAACTGCTTTTTTGTACTTTCCTTTTCCATTTGTATCATTGCGAAGGCGGTTGAAAGTTTATCTGCCATTACACTTTTAATTAAAAAATTTAAAATGAAAGCTCAATTAATTTTTACCAGGCTTATTGCAGGAAGCATCGGGTTATTTGTCTCGCTAAATGGGTTGGTTGCACAGGAAATAGGGTTGCAGTTATATAGCTTACGAAATGAGTTTAAAACTGATGTGCCTGGTACTCTTGCTAAAATAAAAGAATGGAAAATAAGTAAGATAGAAGGCGGAGGTACATACGGCCTGCCGATGGATGAATACAAGAAATTGTTGCAGCAAAACAATCTTCAGATGGTGAGCTATGGGGCCGGATTTGAAGAATTAGCTAAAGATCCACAAGCAGTTATTGATAATGCAAAAGCTTTTGGTTCAAAGTTTATAATGTGTGCCTGGGTTCCTCACAAGGAAGGTGAATTTACTTTAGACGATATAAAAAAAGCGATAGATGTTTTTAGTGCAGCCGGAAAACTGGCATATGAAAACGGAATTAAATTTTGTTATCATCCGCATGGTTATGAGTTCAGGCCCTATGAAAACGGAACATTGTTCGATTATTTGGTAAAGAATACTGACCCCCGGTATGTAAATTATGAAATGGATGTATTTTGGGTGAAGCAGCCTGGACAAGACCCCGTAGCTTTACTGAAGAAATATCCGAAACGTTTTTTGATGTTGCATTTGAAAGACAGGCAACCTGGAACTGAAGGAAACCAGAATGGACGCGCACCAGATGAATCAAATGTAGTTTTGGGTAAAGGTGATGTGGGTATAGCTGCAATAATGAAGGAAGCTAAAAAAATCGGGATTAAATACTTTTTTATAGAAGATGAGTCACCAAATGCCGCAGAACAAATACCTCAAAGTTTGCACTTCCTTTACAGCCTTAAATAAAAGTTGTTTTTAACGCCAGGCTTCTGACTCCTTTTAATTTACTTACTTGTTATGTCCTAAATGATTTTATTTTGACGTTATTCGTCATCTACATTGTTTATGACGAGAAATATTATTCCTGCTAACAGAAGTAATACGCTCTGGTCATAAACATTTATAGTTTTGAAGACGTATTAGACGCTAATTACAGAAAGGTTTTGTTGCGTAGCTGCAAGAAGAAAATAATAAAATCTGCTATATAACCTGCAATGAGGGCTAAACCTATAGTAATGACAGCTATTATTTTCACTATTTCTAATTATGTATTTGTAATATATAAACGTAAAACATTTATAAAAAGTATTTATGGTATAAAAAAAGCATTAAAATGAGATATTTATCTTTTTCAGGACCATGCCATTTTTTGCTTCTTATACTTAATCTCTGGTTGCCAGAGATTAATTCTTTATAAATTTCTTGCTTATTATAAAATTATCGCTGGTAATCTTTGCAATATACACACCTGTGCTTAGCGAAGTTACATCCATTTGAAGAGTTACGCCTGATAAAACCACAGGGATATTTTTAACAACAATTCCTGCTAAGTTGGTGACAGACAGATTTGCTTTCTGATAATTAACTTGTAATCCTTCCAATTTTATTTGTATTTTATTTACAGCAGGGTTAGGAAACACCTTTGCGTCTAATGCTGTACTTACATTATTGCTTGCAAGACTGAGGTTTAAGTTAAGAGCACGAACATTTCCTGCATTCGTTGTATCGTTATTTTCTGCGGGTTTAAGGCTTACAATAGGTGAAATCACTGTTACTATTACTACAGAAGATGTTGTTACAGCGCCGTTATTGTCTGTGGCTTTTGCGGTAATTGTGTAAATTCCTGCTGGTACATTGTTCCAGGTGTAGTTATAAGGACTTGTACTGTCAGTTGCCAACAACGTGTTACCATTATAAAACTCCACTTTAGTTACCGTACCATCGCTATCAGTTGCAGTAGCACTGATATTAACTGATGCAGATGAGTCTATGGTTGCATTAGCTAAAGGGCTTGTAATACTTACTATGGGAGCAGCATTTTGAACGCCACCATCTTTTATCAATACTGCTGATTGGTAAGGTTGTAGAACTATGCTGTTTGAAAATTTATTGTTTTTAACATCAATATACCTGCCGTTTAAACTAAACGTTTTACTTACCTGGCTGGCATTAAAGACAAATTTGATAGAATCGTCGGGATTTGTTATAGTTGCATCTGCTTCAAATAATTGCACATTGTCTATATAATAGGTACTCTGAGCATCAACGGACAGAACCAAAGCCCCGCTTGTTTCATTAACGCTGGGAGTAAATATCATATCGTTTTCAGTGCGCCCGGTACCTACAGCACGATACTGAGTTTTAGTTAAAGCAGCATAGTTAGAACTGGAAGAGCCTCTTAGAAATGCACCGATACTCATATTGCCGGTACCCTTAAGGCTATACTTTAAAATATATTTTTTCCCCGCGGAAAGAGTTCCCACACCCATAACAATTGAAGAAGTTTTTGCTGATGGAACAACTGCCAGATACCCGCCATCCAAAGCTGATGAATTTGCCCAGCTTACTGTGCAGCTATTGTGTCGATAGCACTTGCTTATATCGGTACTGCTGTTAAAGCCACCGCTTGGAAATTTATTTAAACCAATTAAGCTTTTAAGATTATAGGACGCTATCTGTTTCGGGCTTCCTTTTGAATGGATATCTTTATTAAATTCTCCTTTCCAGGCTTGCAGGGTAAGAAGGTTTACATCTTGGGAAGAAGTATAAACAAATGTGGTATTAGAAATAGACATTTGATCATCTATTGGCCTTGCATAATAGTTGCTGTCAAAGGTTCCTATTGCAGCTATTTCACTATTTCCACCTCTTGTAAGTATAGCAGAAACTACATCTTTTGCATTCTTTGAGAAAAAAATATTATTGTTAATTGTGTGATTGTATAACGGATTTCTAGAACCATCATACTTCATATGCAGCTGTCCATTTATATTATTAAAGCTGGTGTTATTTCTCAGCACGATATCATGTGTACTATTTAAAAAGATTCCGCGATTAGAATTTGCTATAGTGTTACCGGTAATTTCTACGCCATTAACACCACCGTCCATATAAATTCCATCTGCCGAAGAAAAATATGCATCCGTGCCTTGTTGAGCTCCAATGCCATTTAGGACAATATTGCCCGTTATTTTTCTTCCGTAAGTAGTGAAATTACCAGATGTGTAAATCCCTCCGCAATCATCTTTTATGAAATTAAATGTGTCAATATAGTTATTCTTAACAGTGGTATAATCCCCGCCCATTGTAATGCCATAAGCACCTGAATTTATAATCCTGTTATATTCCACAAGTCCGCTATTGCTAATTCTGATGCCCGCACCTACGCCCTGACCGCTTTGGCCCATGCCAGCTATATAATACGTGTTTCTAACAAAGTTGTTCCTAATAATCGCATACTTATTTGAGCCAGAGGCAGAGACTCCGTTATTAAAGGAGTTTAAAACGGAACAATTTTCTAATTTAAAATAGGAGTGAAGTGAGAGATTTACACCATCTATTCCTGATGAGGAAATATTGCAATTTGTTATACTTATATGGCTTCCATTATTGATGTCTACGCAATTTTCATTAGCTCCTTTTAAAGTTAAATTGTCAAAAACCAGGTAATTCTTACTGTCAGCGTAAACCAGGTTATTAATAGCAGTTGCTTTTACTGTATAAGAAGAAGGCGTATTTGTTCCAAAATACATACTGATTCTTTTCGTGGTTGGATTATAATACCATTCTCCTAATTGATCTAATGTTTTAATGCTGTTTTGAATAAAATAGCCGTAATCATTTTTAGGTTCCGATAGAGCTGAAAAGTATAAAGTACTTCCTGAATGAGATGTAATGAGGTATCTGTCCATGATCCAATGAAATGAACGTATAACCAATTCTGCCCCTGTCCAGTTTGGAGAAGAAGTTAATTCATTATCGGTAATTGAGGTTTTACCTGAATGGGATTCAAGAGTCAGGTAGCCTTTATTTGCGGCATTACTATTAGGATAACGTCCCATTCCTTGCTCTACGTCATTTAAAAGAACCATATTGACCCGAGATCCTAAAGAAGAGTTAGCACTGCAATCGTAGACGCCTTTATAAGTGGAATTGGCAGTCCAGCCGGATAGTGTAACTAAAGAAGTTATAACGGGCTTGTCTCCTGTGCCATAGGCTCCTATAAGAATAGGCGAACCGGAAGTACCTGATTTATTTACAATGATTGATCCATAAAAAGTTTCACCTCTTTTAAAAAGTACGGCATCACCCGGTTGAAGATTGCTGAAAAAAGAGTTAAGTTTATTTAGCGACTTCCAGGGCGTAGAAGAACTTTGAGCCTGAGTCGGCGTTCTGGAATCATCTCCGGATGAAGCTGAAAAATAATAAGTAGTTGCTTCTGCAGAATATAGAAAGAGAACAAATAATAATGTAAAAAAATGTTTCATGTAAATATTTTATCTATTTGTAATGTTTCGTACAGGATTAATGAATGGATGAACTCTGATTATAAGCGTTTTCATTTAAGATTTATTTTATTAAAAAACGAGTTACGACCTTTAAGGGCATCAAATTGTCTTTAATAAGTTAAGATTACTATTTCAGGTTAAAAGCCCCGGATGGGAAAAGAAAGGATAGTGGCAATACTTATTTAAAACTTAATTATCTTTCAACTTCAACAGTAGCCCGACGTGTAGCAGATGAAGCTTTTGCGTAAGCGAAAAATGTAGGAGGCGTGGGGCTGCTTTATAATTTTTTATAATAGTTGTAAGAAAAAAGCTTTTTTTTTTCTTAGATTATAATAGAATTAATAAACGTAGGTGCATTTAATGAAAAAAGTATTTTACTCAATTCCTGTTTTACTGCTGGTAGGTGCGTTAGCAGGAATAGCTATGAACGGTTGCAATAATACATCAGGGACCAAAGTGGTGTTTGATTCATTAACCTTGAAAAAAGGTCTGAACTCGCCCGTATTGTCTGCTGAAGAATCTATTAAAAAAATGCACATTGAAAAAGGCTTTGCTGTAAAGCTTGTTGCATCAGAGCCTCTGGTAACTGCCCCAGTAGCTTTAAACTTTGATGATAAAGGACGTATTTGGGTTGTAGAAATGGAAGACTATATGCCTGATACATTAGGTACTGGGGAAAACGAGCCTACGGGTAAGGTGGTAATTCTCAGCGATAAGAATGGCGATGGAATAATGGACGACCGAAAGGTTTTTTTAGACTCTCTGGTATTGCCCCGGGCTCTTTGCCTGGTAGAAAATGGACTTCTTGTAGCAGAACCTCCTAAACTTTGGTTTTATGAAATTCAAAATGACCGGCCTGTCAAAAAAACGCTTGTAGATGCGAAGTATGCAGAAGGAGGAAATGTAGAACATCAGCCAAACGGTTTATTTCGGGCTTTGGATAACTGGATCTATAGCGCAAAGTCCAGTAAACGATACCGGAAAAAAGGCAATCACTGGTTAATAGAAAATACACATTTTCGCGGGCAATGGGGCATAACGCAGGATGACCAGGGACGTTTGTTCTATAATACCAATTCAGAAAATTTATTAGGCGATTATTTTACTCCGGGACTTGGTGCCTACAACCAGCACCAACAGGCTGTAGAAGGATATATCAAAAAAATTGTTGAAGATAACCGGGTTTATCCGGTAAGGCCAACTCCTGGGGTTAATCGCGGGTATATGGAAGGAGTGCTTGATGATAGTCTTCGACTGGTAAACTTTACTGCTGCCTGTGGCCCTGTCATTTATAACAGCAGCCTGTTTGATAAAGCGTATTATGGAAATGCGTTTGTAGCAGAGCCATCTGCTAACCTTATTAAAAGAAATATTTTGCAGGAAGACGGGTATAAAGTGAAGGGCCGCGAAGCGTATGCCCAAAAAGAATTTTTGGCCAGTGAGGACGAACGGTTTAGACCTGTAAGTTTGTATAATAGCCCGGATGGTGCTTTATATATCGTAGATATGTATCGCGGCATTATTCAGCATAAGACTTATTTAACTCCGTATCTTAAAAATGAAATTAAAGAAAGAAGCTTAACAAAGCCTCTTTCGTGCGGCCGTATTTATAAAGTAGTTCCTGAAAATAGAAAAGAAAATGCAGTAAATATTTCCAATAATGTTGATCAGTTATTGTCTTTGTTGCAAAATCAAAACGGATGGTTGCGTAGTGAAGCACAGCAGCTATTGGTGGATGGAAAGTATTTGCAGGCTGCACCTGCGCTACGTAATTTTCTCAAAGAAACAAATCAGCCATTAACCGTTATCCATTCACTATGGACCATGGAAGGTTTAGGTGTTTTACAACCGCAAGACGTATTGCCCCTGCTTAAACAAACCAACTGGACTATACGAATGCAGGCATTAAGCGTCATCCCTTCTATTATAACCCGCACGAACTATCGGCAGTTCTTGCCTTTGTTAGAGGATATGGTTGCTGAAAGTGATAGCCTGGCTGCTCCCTATATTGCTTTTCTGGCCCACTTCATTCAGCCTTTCAATCGTGCTACTACACATCGGCTTTTGGTAAGGCTAACAAAAAAATACGGGTCCGACTTATTTGTTGCTGATGCTATTATAAGCAATCTGCAAAATAAGGAAGCTGCATGGTATAAAGAGATTCTTTCCATTAATCCTGATACCAGTATTGCTATTAATAAGAGATTAAAAAAAGTGATTGATGATATATCAAAGGCAAAGAACAATAGCAATACTAAAAATATTGCAAAAAAGTTTCCTAAAGGCGTTGCTTTATTTGGATCTGTTTGTCAAACCTGTCACGGAGTCGATGGTAACGGTGTACCATCACTGGCCCCGCCTTTAAATGGTTCTAACTGGGTCTTAGGCGATAAAAATAAATTAATTCCAATTGTATTATATGGTTTAACCGGGCCAGTGAAAGTAGCTGGAAAAGTATATAAATCTCCTGAGATTAATGGTGACATGCCTGGCATCGGTCAGAATAAGGAGTTCTCAGAGGATGACATTGCCCAGGTTTTAAGTTTTATTCGCAACGCCTGGAGCAACAAAGCAGAAAAGATAAGTGCCGGAGATATAACCAATACACGCAGCAAATTTAAAGACAGGCAAAAATCCTTTACAATGGAAGAATTGAATAAGCTGAAATAGTTGGTTTAAGTGGTACAACTCTGTGTCTGTAGAAGCCTGTGCTTCACAAGTGTTTACGGTAGTTTTCAAATCTATTTTTTTATTTAAAATAATGTATGGAAAAAAAAGAGTTACGGGCAGGAATAGTAGGATCAGGCTTTGCTGCAAAATTTCATTACGAGGCCCTTCAGCGTGTTTTTAGCGCAAAAGTTACTATTGCCGGTGCTTACTCGGTCTCTCGTAAAAACCTTTTAAGCTTTACAGAATCACGAAATTTGACTGCCTTCGACAGCATAGAAGATTTAATAGAAAGTTCTGATGTTATTCATGTTTGTACTCCGCCTGTTACACATGAATCAATTGTAGTTGCAGCATTAATACGTAATAAGCATGTTGTGGTCGAAAAACCGTTTACCGGATATTTTGGAGATGACAGTGAAACATTTAACGGCGATACGTTTTCAAAAGAAAAGGGGCTAAAACATTCAATGGAAAGTGTAAGAAGAATGCTGAATGCCGAAAAGGAGAGTGAGGGCCGGATTATGTACGCCGAAAACTGGGTTTATGCACCTGCTATTCAAAAAGAAAGAGAACTATTGCAAAAAACAGGAGCTCAAATAATGTGGATGCACGGCGAGGAATCTCATTCAGGCTCACATTCCTTAACTTACGGACAATGGAAATTTTCGGGTGGTGGTTCTATGATAGGGAAGGGGTGCCATCCTCTGGCGGCAGCGATTTATCTAAAGCACGTTGAAGGGAGAAACAGGAGTGGAAATGCGATAAGACCAAAAACTATTTCTGCACGCACTCATGCTATTACCCGAATGCCCACTTTTAAAAATGAGGGACATTTAAAAACAACATATAAGGACACGGAAGATTTTGCTATGCTGCATATAGTCTTTGAAGACGGTACCATTGCTGATTTATTTGCGAGCGAGTTGGTGTTAGGTGGAGTTCATAACTGGATTGAAGTAAACACTACTAATCACAGAACTATTTGTAACATCAATCCTAATACATCTATGCAAGCTTATACGCCAGCAGAAAAATATTTTGAAGAAGTATATGTAGTTGAGAAAACAGAAACGAAACAAGGCTGGTCATCTATATCGCCTGATGAGGGGTGGTTTGCTGGTTACCAACATGAGATGGATGCATTTTACAAGTCTGCGGCTTTTGGCGATCCCGTTGAAAGTAACAGCAGTCTTGCTTCAGACGTAATAGCTACCATTTATGCCGGGTATGTTTCCGCAGAAAGAAAGGGGGCAGAGGTCGAAATCACCATACTATAAATTAAGTTGTAATCACTTTTATCGGGAATTGAGCTAATATTAATTCTCATATAATCACTCTTAACGCCGCTTCAGCTTTGAATAATCAAACTTCGTACATTCAGCACAAAGAAGATAGAACAGATATTCAGTCTAAAATAGGAAGATATCGTTGGACGATTTGTTCTTTAGTATTTTATGCCACCACTATCAATTACCTCGACAGACAGGTAATAAGCCTTCTGAAACCTACATTAGAAAAAGAATTTAACTGGACGGAAACGGATTACTCTAACATAGTAGTAGCCTTTCAGTTTGCATATGCTTTAGGTATGGTAGGTGCCGGAAGGATCATAGATAAGATAGGTACCAAATTAGGATATGCCATCACCTTATTACTTTGGAGTATTGCATCAGTTTTACATGCCTTTGCTACAGGTACGCTTAGCTTTGCTGTTTTTCGTGCATTTCTTGGTTTTAGCGAAGCCGGGAATTTTCCGGCAGCTTTTAAAACCGTTGCCGAATGGTTTCCTAAAAAAGAGCGGGCTTTTGCAGGAGGCATTTTTAATTCGGGCACCAATGTAGGTGCAATCCTTGCACCACTTGTAGTTCCTTACTTAGCCATTCACTACAGCTGGAAAGTTGCTTTTATAGCAACCGGAGCTGTAGGCTTTATCTGGTTGATCTTTTGGTTTAGATGGTACGACATCCCCTCAAAACAAAAGAGACTTTCTCAAGCTGAGTTTGATTATATTCATAGTGACGTAGAAGTGCCGTGTGCCGGTGGAGTGGAAGAGGAAAAGCGAAAAACTTCGTGGGTTAAATTACTTGGTTACAGGCAAACATGGGCCTTTATAGTTGGTAAATTTTTGACCGATGGTATTTGGTGGTTTTTTTTATTTTGGCTGCCTGCTTTTCTCAATTCGCAATATCACCTTGTTGGCATGCAGGTTAGTCTGCCTATTGCTTTTGTGTATACCCTCGCAGGTGTCGCCAGTATTTTTGGCGGCTGGCTGCCTATGTGGTTTGTACAGGCAAAACGTTGGGATATTGTTCGTGCAAGAAAAACGTCTATGCTTATATATGCCTTTTTCCCATTATTGGTTATGTTTTCACAAGCCGCTGGCAGCTTTGGAATGTGGTATGCCGTAATTATAATTGGTATTGCAGCGTCTGCTCACCAGGCATGGTCTGCCAATCTTTTTACAACCGTCTCAGATATGTTTCCCAAAAGTTCAGTAGCTTCTGTTATCGGTATAGGTGGTATGACGGGTAGTTTAGGGGGTATGGCTGTTGCTACAACTGCAGGATTCTTATTTGATTATTATAAAGGCTTAGGTCACATTGATACGGGTTATTATATATTGTTTTTATATTGCGGACTAGGATATCTTCTTGCCTGGTTCATCATGTTTAAAATATTGGTGCCAAAAATGAAACCCATTCAATTATAATCAGAGAAGGCCAAAAAAGAAGTTTTATTAAAAGAACACCTTCCCTAAGGCACGTTTCCAATTACAATTTGTTCAGCAGGGTGACGTAGAGGTTTCCTTTTAATATACCAAACAACAAAATGATTTTATAAAATAGTAAAACCACAAAATCACACTTTAATTATGAGTAAAAGACCTGCATTTCTTATAGCGTTTATCTTATCTGCCGTTTTTGGACGTGCTCAACATGTGGGCTCGACACCTGATTATGTAAAGGCATTAACGAGCAAATGGGAAGGCGAACGCTTTGCGGATGGACGGCCCAAAGTGCCTGATGCAATTCTTGATCGTTTGCAAAATTGTACGCTAGAACAGATCTGGGGTTATTTAGGTGATAAAGGATATCGAAACCAGGTTGAAAAAAACTGGATAATTCTGAAACCTGGCGAAACAATGGTTGGGCGAGTTGTAACCGCTCAGTTTATGCCTGCACGACCTGACCTTGATACTTTTGTACGAGCACAAGGCAAAGCTGAGGGTCGTTCTCAGCACGGGGGAATAAATATCTGGCCTATTGATATATTAACAAAGGGTGATATTTATGTCGCAGATGGTTATGGCAAAATTAAAGATGGTACTTTGATCGGTTCAAGCCTGGGCAATGCCATTTATGGTAAAACCGGTAAAGGGGTGATATTTTATGGTTCCATCAGAGACATGCAGGAACTAAAGGATACCAAAGGCTTTAACGCCTGGATAAAAGGCAATGATCCATCTTACATTAAAGATATGACGCCAACATCAATCAATGCTCCTATTCGAATAGGTGAAGTGACGGTTTTCCCCGGTGATGTTGTCTTTGCCAATGAATATGGGGTCGTTTTTATCCCCGCTTACTTAATTGAGGGACTTGTAACTGCTTCTGAAATGACAGGTTTGAGGGACGAATTTGAAAGAGAAATGCTTCAATCCGGAAAATATCTGTCAGGCGAGGTACATGGTGACTGGGCCGATAAAATTAAAGATGAATTCCGTGCATGGTTTAAGAAATATCCTAAAAAAACAGCCATCACATCAAAAGATATAGAGGCTTATTTAAAAAAAGAAGGGCATTAGTTCAACAAACAGTCGCGCGTGCTTGAGCGTAACCGCCTGCTTGAAAAAACAAATATTGTTTAAATTATAATTGTAATAATGAAGTATAAAATTGCTATCCTGTTATCTGTTTTCTTTAGTATTTCTATTAAAAACGTTTTGCTTGCTCAAACTATTTCAAAAGAAGAGATGATTTTTCTCACATCTGAGTGGAAGGGAGAGCGCTTTGCTGATGGTCGCCCCAAGATTCCTGACAACTTGTTAGAAAGGGCAAAAAATATAAACATAGATGATGCCTGGACTGTTTTGAAAAATGAAGGTTATACAAACCAGTTTGAGGGTAACTGGAAAATGGTAAAGAATGACGTACCAGTTATAGGACGTGCTGTTACGGCTATGTTTATGCCCAGCCGTCCTGATGTTGAAAAGAATATTAAGGAACGCGGAACAACAAAGCAGGGCCGAAAAGGGAATACAAATGCATGGCCGATAGAAACCCTTACAAAGGGAGATGTATATGTGGCAGATGGTTTTGGGAAAATTGGCGGCGGAACGCTTATGGGATCCACCCTGGCTAATTCAATCTTTAGTAAATCTGGCAATGGAGTTGTTTTTAACGGTGCGTCAAGAGACTTGCAGGAGATTCAGAATATTAAAGGTTTCAATGCATTTGTTCGTGATTTTCATCCTTCGTTTTTAGAAGAAATGGTGTTAATGGGTTTAAATACGCCTATACGTATAGGCGGCGTGATGGTGTTGCCGGGAGACCTTGTTATCGGACAGGGAGAAGGTGTTTTGTTTGTTCCGGCTCACTTAGCAGAACAGGTGATTAGTACTGCCGAATTTGTTATTCGTAAAGATCAGTTTGGATTTGAAATGGTGAAATCAGGAAAGTATACAACAGGCCAGATAGATAGCCAATGGACAGATGAAATTAAAACAGCTTTTTTAAAATGGCTTGAACAACATCCGGAGCTAGGCAAAATGACCAGGGCAGAACTAGATAAAGTTATGAGCAAAAGAACGTGGTAATGTAATATCACAGGTGGATTGTGTAACCTTCAGATTTGGCAGATGAAGCGTATTTACAACAAATTGGCACCAGTGTTTGCTCCGGCTGCTGCTTCGAATTAAATTGATACTGATGAAATAGAGTCACCTTTTGTGCAATTTGGCAAACCTGGTAACTAGACTACAGAATAATTCATAATTAAATTTAAAAGTGAAGAAACTAAATATCGGGATAATAGGTACTAAGTTTATGGGTAAGGCCCATAGCAACGCATGGAAAAAAGCACCGGAGTTTTTCGAAATGTCAACAAGACCTGTCTTGAATGTTGCATGTGGAAGGCATGAAACTTCCCTGAAAGAATTTGCTGACAAATGGGGGTGGGAAGAAACCGAAACAGATTGGAAAAAAATGGTTAAAAGGCCCGATATCGATATTATAGATATTGCAGTACCACAAAATCTACACTATGAAATAGCACTTGCAGCAGCGAAAGAAGGAAAGCATATTTTTTGCGAAAAGCCAATGTGCATGAATCTGACACAGGCAAAAGAAATGCTTAAGGCTTGTGAAGAAAACAAGGTTACTCATTATTTAAACCATAATTACAGAAGAAATCCTGCTGTTGCTCTTGCAAAACAGATGATTGATGAAGGATTATTGGGCAATTTATTTCATTGGAGGGGAGCTTACCAGCAAGACTGGATTGTTAACGCTGATTTTCCGCTTACATGGCAATTGAAAAAAGAAATTGCGCAGGCAGGCCCACAGTGGGATCTTAATTCTCATAGTGTTGATCTGGCTCATTACCTTGTAGGTGATATACAAACCGTTTCTTGTTTAACTGCTAATTTTATAAAAGAAAGGCCTTTAGCTGAAGAAGCAACCTCAGGTAATTTAAAAGCTGAAGCGAAAGGTACGGGCAAAGGTGCGGTAACCGTAGAAGATGCAGCCCTTATGATGGTGAGATTCAAAAGCGGAGCAATAGGTTCTTTTGAGGCTACCCGCTTCGCAACCGGCAGAAGAA
Organism: Segetibacter koreensis DSM 18137; assembly: GCF_000374045.1. GTDB lineage: Bacteria > Bacteroidota > Bacteroidia > Chitinophagales > Chitinophagaceae > Segetibacter > Segetibacter koreensis. The sequence continues at coordinate 285,834 of NZ_KB893326.1, forward strand.
ACCATAACACTTTTGAAATTTACGGTAGTAGAGGTAGTTTGCTGTTTGACCAGGAACGAATGAACGAACTTCAATTTTATTCGCACGATGATCCTGAAGGACGGCAAGGTTTCAAAACAATTCTTGCTACTGATCCTTCACATCCTTTTATGAAAAACTGGTGGCCTTCGGGTCATAATATTGGTTACGAACATTCTTTTGTTCATGCAGTTGTAGACTTTATAAAAGCAATTGAAGAAGGAAAAACAATTGCGCCAAACTTTGAAGATGGAGTAAAAATAATTAAGGTACTTGAGGCAGGAATTAAATCTGCAGAAACAGGACAAATGGTGGTACTTGAGTAAAGGACAGAAATAAAAAGGGATAAGTTTTGCCCTTCTATAATAATATAAAGCATTTGTTGGAAAATTCTAGAGCGTGTGGGTAAGTATGTATGGCGATACTTCACTCGTTTGAAGTAGGTTAGAGGTGCTAATGATAAAAATCATAAAAGCAATAAATGAAGCCATTTAGCTTTACAGAAGAATGAAAAGGTTTAACCTGCTTTTTCCAGACCGATAATTATTTATATTGATAAAATGAAAAAAGTCGCCTTTAAGCGCTGAACTGAATGAAAAATATGAAAAAGTTAGTCATTTTTATGCTGCTGATAGTATGCGGCACGGTGGTTTTTGCCCAAAACAACAAAGACGCGAAAGACAAAAAAGAGCAAACAAAAAGCGCGGAGAAAATGTATTCTTGTCCAATGCATCCTGAAGTTACAAGCTTAACCGCCGGCAAGTGCCCCAAGTGTAACATGAGTTTGACCCTGTCAAAGAAAGAGCAAATGAAAATGGAGGTTATGAAATTATACGCTTGTCCTATGCATCCTAATGTTGTAAGTGACAAAGCGGGTAAATGTTCTGAGTGCGGGATGACCCTCGAAGAAAAGAAGAGTTACAACACTAATAATAAAGGAAAGATGTAGTACTCTTTGGATGCACTAATTGTTACTGTCACCGGGTCAACAAATTATTAATTAAAAGGTTAGTTCGAAGATTTGCATCGTCCCCTTGACAGTTCTTGCGAACGAAGGCAAAAAGTATTTGCAGTGAATGCTGGTACTACTTCTGACTGTAAGATATTCTGAAAAATAAGTTGTACGAAAAAATGGATCTTGATATAGTTTTACAGGTTGTATTTATACAGATGTAAAATTACTGCAAGAATTTTACATCCTTATTCCTGATCCGATGTTTCTGATAATGCGCGACGTAAATAAGTCGTATAGTTGATTCATAACAGTAGTCGGATTTGCAAAATAATCCACGCGGTCCAATACTATTTTCTGACCGTCGAGACACTACTGGCCAACCTGTTACTTATTTCTTCAATCATTGATCTTCCTTTGTCAACATCGGCTTTTATTTTGTCACTTAAGAAATCTTTTTCTGCAAGAAATGTCTTTAAATGTTCATCAAGTTTCTTCATCAAATTACGTACACTTTCATCACTTGATCTCGCTGCTTTTTCTCTTATTATCCGTATTTTTTCAAAGTCAACAATTCCTTCTCTTAATTTTTCAAAACGTATACAGCTTGTGCCGCCCGGATACATTATGTAGCAATCTCCTGAAGGCCACGACACATGTCTTGCATCTCTCATCGGGTCTGCCGGCCATGCATCATAAGCCCAACGTAAGAATCCGTTGTAATTATGCGCAGTCGTGTACCAGCCAAGCCACCGGCCTTCTATAGGCGGAGAAAAAACGAAATTGTTAGGCACCGGAGGATTGCAACAGTTATAATAGGTGGTTGTAAAACCCTTTGAAGCCCTTCGGTTTACGGCTTCCAAATCTGATTCTTTACCATAAAGGAAACAATAATCATCTAACAGGTTTTCCAGTTCTTTATGCCAATCACCCGCATAGGTTATCTTCCATTTTGGTGAATTTCCCTTCACAACTTTTATCGCCGACAATGTTTCATCAAGTGGATTTTCATTAATTCCTATATATGCTTTTTCAAACCATCCTTTTTGTTCGAGGTGTTTTTTTAATTCAGTAAGAAAAATCTGCCAGAAAGACTTGAAGTCTTTTGAATCGGGCGGCCACGAAACATACACAACATTTCCTGTTTTTTCATCCGTATAATTAAATCTGTAACCTCCCGGCACAGGAGTGTAAACCGTTATTGCTTTATCAATGCCAACGCTCATAGCGAGTTGCACATATTTATCAAAAATATTATAGTCAAATTTCCATGATCCATCTATTCTTTTTAACCAGTTTATCATGCCACCTTCATTCATGTAAGAATTATCGGACCATGGCGAATTAATTGCATAAGTCGTTATGTATTTTCCTCCCGCATCTGCGTACAATTTCAGGTGTTTTTTTAGAAGTAGCATGTGCTCATCCGACCACGGCTTTAAATGATTTTCCCACGCAACGACCCATGGGTTTTGCCATAAATCAAGACGATGTTTCCATTCGTGCGGCATAGGTAATAACTGGTTTTGAACTGCCACTTTTAAGTGAAGTGTAGTTGTATAGTTTACTGCTTTAACTTCGATTGTTCCATCATAGTTTCCAGTTTCAGTTCCTGGCGGAATATTTAATGAAATCCAGACAGGCCTAACTGATCTGCCTGGCACATCAAAGCGATCAAAGGCTTCAAACCTGTCAGGCATAAGGTAAAGATTTTTATAAGGACTCGCTCCGCAGGTTACATCTTTAGCGGCGTACGGATAGTTGCTTATAACATAACGAACCATGTTGACCTGCAGGTTGCTTTTGCTTAAAATGCTGCCTTTGTCATTCTTTAAATCTTTTATTATAAAACGAACCTGTTGCAATGTGTCGGGCGACCAAACGAGTACTACAGCATTAAGCCTTTCTCCCTTCCAGCCCGTTCCTTTCCATGACTGTGTCTCATTTGATAGTTCGGGCACTTCGCTTCTGAAATACAGTTGATCTGTTGATGCAAATGATACATGTATGCCCTTTGCCTGTTTCTTCCATGCTTCGGAATCTAACGTAGTATCAAACGTATATTCCTGCTGGTAATGTGCAGCAGGAACTGGTATTTTTGAAAAGTCAACTTGCCCTTTAAAAGCTTGCCCCACAGCAATTCCTGAGTATAAAAGGCAGAAGAAAAAGATTGTTGCTATATTTTTCATATTCGTTCTTTTGGCAAAAAAAGGCCTGTATATTTTGTAAACATGTTTTGCCTTGTTGTTTCTGTAATGCCGTTTTCTTAAGATTTTGTTGCCGAATTATCATTGTTGAGATGCTTAGAAGGTTCTTGCACTTATTCATCTCTATTCATTAATTGAACATTTTGCCTTAAAAATATAATACGAAGGTAACAAGTAGTTATTGCGCAAGCCACATTAAAAAGCAAGCAAATTTATGAACATTTGTGCCACTGCAGGTTGTTGACTAACATCCATAATAAACTCGAAAAAAAGGTTTATTCTAAAAATTATTAGAAATATTTGAACGGTTAGTAAAAAAACTGTTACCTGGATAATTGATTTTATACATCACCTCATTCATGTTTTTGTACTATGTATAACTATTTATTCATAAAAAACAAATTTTAAATAACAACGATGCATTTAAATAGAAAGACGGAGAATTGATCTGTTATATAAAATAATAAATTTAAATAAATAGGCACTATTTATAAATAAATGCCGTTTAGGTATAGACTTGATATTGAAAAGTACTTGCAGTTAGATTAATAGACAATGGACTTAAAAATTAAACATATAATCTTAGCAGACGATGATTATGATGATAAAGATCTGCTGGAAGAAGCGATTAAAAAGAACTGTCCTGATGTATTATTCACACATGCAGATAACAGCACTACTTTGTTCGATTTATTAAAATCCTCTCCTGCACCCGATATTATTATCCTGGATATCAATATGCCTTATCTTAATGGAAATGAATGCTTGCAAATAATAAAAGGTAATAATGCATTGAAAGGAATTAAGGTTATAATGTATTCTACTTCATCTAATAAAACTGATATAGAAGAATCATTCTTACATGGAGCTGACCATTATGTAATAAAACCGGATAATATTGAAGCCTTACATAAACTTGCGAAAGATATATGCAATGGAACAATAAAATCAGGTGAAAGATATTAATGGCTCCTTGACGATAAGGATATAGAAACAAATCTTCCCATAAGCCAACTTCAAACAATTATTTTAAAAGCCCGCTGTTACTTGTAACCTTTTTTATTTCGATTTACTCCAATGTAAAAAACTCAAGAAATGAAAAAGATAAAAGATTTTATGGGAATCGTTGTTGCCTTCAGCATAATAACCATCGTAACCATTACCCCCGTTTATGCACAGCAAAAATCAAAATTGACTGATCCGGAAATAGCTTCGGCTGCCGTAGTAGCTAATCAAAACGATATAGATTTTGCAAAAATTGCAAGACAGAAATCTAAAAATGAAGAAGTTTTGAAATTTGCAGAAACAATGGCAAAAGACCATAAGGCTGTAATTGACCAGGCCGTGGCACTGGTTACAAAACTGAAGGTCACACCTAAAGACAATACACTAAGTAGAAAGTTAACAGCAGATGCTGCTAATACAAAAAAGATGCTTCTTTCAAAATCGGCAAAGAGTTTTGACAAAGCATATATTGATAATGAAGTAGGTTATCATAAAGCTGTTATAGCAACGGTAGAAACTGTACTGATACCACAATCAACAAATGAGGAATTAAAGGGTTTATTGCAAAATGTTGTACCGGCACTGAAAGCTCATCTTGAACATGCAGAAATGGTTCAAAAAATGTTTGCATCTAAATGAGAAGATTATTAAAAATATCGAAAAAAGGGGTAGCAGTCCTTTTTGCAATTACCTGCCTTTACAGCTGTACCTCGCCTGAAGAAAGAATTAAGAAAAATGAAGTGGCGGTAAGTACTAAAGCTCACACTGTGGTAATACAACAAATGAAATTTGCGCCAGCAGAACTTATCGTAAATGAAGGCGATACTGTAACATGGATCAACAGGGATATTGTAGATCATAATGTAACTGAGGAAGCAAACAAAGAATGGTCATCCTCAAACCTGCGACAGGGGAAGACGTGGAGTATGGTCGTAAAGAAAGCTGCTACTTATTTTTGTACTATTCATCCTGTAATGAAGGGTAAATTAATTGTAAAACAGTGAAACTAGTCCTTATATTTCAGCAACTAAAAGTCTTTTAATTGCAACTTCAGTCTGCCGCCAAATCCATAGGTAAATTTTTAATTGTTGAAAGCTCCACCAACAGACAATAGAGGAAAGAATTGAAGTCATTCTCAAATGTTTCAATAACCGTATTCTTCACAGATAACTTTACCAGGCAAATTTCTGGCATTAGTAAAAGGTATATGTAATTTTGACTCCAGAAAAAACATTGCTCAAATAAATAGAATGAATGGAAAAGTTTGAAACATTATGCGTACATCCTCTTGGAAAAGAAGACAGTTTAGAAGGTTCTGTTACCTCTGTAATTTTTCCCTCTGCTGCATACAATTACCTTGATAACGACGAACTGCAGTACCCCGGATTTTACTCAACTTATAACCAAAAAAGGCTTGGGCAGATCATTGCCACGCTTGAAGGCGGTGATTGGGGAATAGTATTCAGCTCCGGAATGGCAGCTATAAGTACAGCTATTTTATCGTTTGTACAGAAGAATGATCATGTTATTTTTTCAAGGGATTTATATGGGGGAACCTGGCAATTTGCGGAACAGGAACTTCCTAAAAGAAGTATTTCGTGCAGCTTTGCAGATAATACTTTGGAAAGTTTCCGGTCTTTAGTGCGGGAGAATACAAAGCTTATTTATATAGAAACTCCCTCAAACCCCTTGCTGAATATTGTTCCTCTGAAAGAAATTGCAGAGTTCGCGAAAAAGCAAGGCATCGTTACCATTGTAGATAATACTTTTGCCTCACCCATCAATCAACAGCCATTATCACACGGTATCGATATCGCTGTTCATAGTGGCACTAAGTATCTTGGTGGCCATAACGATCTTCCCTTCGGTGCATTGACCTCTGGTATTCCGTCTCAGAAAGATGCGATTTATGCAACTGCAAAAATGTATGGCGGCTCTCTTTCTCCGTATCAATGTTACCTGGTTGAGCGCAGCTTAAAAACTTTAGCCTTAAGAATTCACAAACAAAATGATAATGCTTTGCAACTTGCAAAATACCTGTCAGCTCGTAATGCTGTTAATCAAGTCTATTATCCCGGCCTTCCCTCACACAAAGGTTATGAGATAGCTGTGAAACAAATGGCGGGTTTTGGGGGAATGTTATCTTTTGAATTAGATGTTTCTCCTGAAAACCTGGTTGTCTTTATGAAAAATCTTTCATTAATTCAGCCGGCATTAAGCCTCGGAGGAGTTGAAAGTTTAATTTGTGCCTCCGCTGCAACATCTCACAAAAGGCTGACTGCAGACCAAAGGCTTAGTCTTGGAATAAAAGATAATCTATTGCGATTATCAGTTGGTATTGAAGATATAAATGATTTAATCACAGATATTGATTTAGCTATTTCAAAAGTTGCATAACTCAGACTTTTGTTACCTGCGAAAACTTGGATATTAGTTGTGTTTTTAGAACTTTTTAGGAAAAAAATTAAAAATCTGTTGCTGGCCTCACTAACAGTCTTTTATTATTGAAACTGTTAAAACAGTGTATATAAAATTTAAAAATATTCTTTAGGACTGGTAATAGAAGCTTTCAAAGAATAAATAATTAAATTTTTGTAACCTACCAGGCTGCCGGGGTCTCTAATAGTATTAAAAAGGTAAAAAAAATTATTAGTCAGAGAATTTGATATTAATTATGAAAACTTTTAACGTACTAATACGAAAAGACATTATGACAACATACCGACAGTTGCCGGAAGTCGAACTAATCCACAGGGTTATTAGTGGTGACATTGCTTTGTTTGAGGTGCTGATAAGAAAGTACAATCCTTACTTATATAAAATTGGAAGGTCATATAGATTTAACCATGAGGATGTTCAAGATCTTATGCAGGATACTTTTATCAATGCTTACCAAAACCTTTCGAAGCTTGAGAAAAAGGAATATTTTAAAACCTGGTTAATAAGGATTATGTTGAATGAATGCTATAAAAAGAGGCATAAAGCTATAGCACGAAAAGAGGTTGCAACAGATACTTTTTCATACGAAATAAATATACCGATGTTTTTAAGCAATAGCAATAGTGATACGGAAAAAAAAGTTGGTAACAGGGAACTGAATAGTGTGATTGAGAATGCTATTCAGGAAATACCAATTAACTACCGGATGGTATTTTCTTTAAGGGAATTAAATGGATTGAGTGTACTTGAAACCGCAAAGGCATTAAATATTACCGAAACAAACGTCAAGGTGAGACTTAACAGGGCAAAGGCGCTGCTTAGAAAAGAAGTTGAAAAAATGTACACTCCTGAAGATATTTTCGAGTTTAACCTTGTTTATTGCGATGCTATCGTTGCAAGGGTGATGGAACGGATAACAAACAAATAATTTTGAGACTTGTATCAAAAAACTACATTTTAAAGTACATCAATTAATTGTACAGCAACTCCTGCCATTCTTTTCACAATTAAAGTAGTAATGAGTAGGCCTGTAAGGACAGCGCCTGTGCATGAATTTAAATGGATAATGTTTCTGCTTCAACTAAAAAAAATTACAAATGCTTGTAATTATCGAGAGCGCGTCATCCAAATAACACCGCTCCGGCGCTCGATCATTCAGAATGATTTGCCAATACATTTTGTAAATTGAAACGTTTTTCTGTAATTATTAATTGAGAAGATTATTATAACTTACTGCCTCAAAAATTAAAACAGGCAAAATGAGGCAATTATCTGTGATACCATTAATGGTATTGTTAATGATATTCGGTTCTTTCGAAAATGGCGGACACAGCAAAGGTAATGTTAATGGTAGCCTGCCACCTTCCAATCCTTTTTTTACCGAAAGCAGTCTCCCTTACCACGCTCCACCTTTTGATAAAATAAAAGATACTGATTTTAAGCCTGCGCTTGAAGAAGGCATAAAAGAGCAACTTGCAGAAATTGAAAAAATTGCTGATAACTCTGCCGCGCCTACTTTTGAAAACACGCTTGTAGCAATGGAAAAAAGCGGACAGCTGTTAACACGGGTAAACAACGTGTTCAATGTACTAACCGGGGCGAATACAAATCCTGAATTGCAAAAAATACAAGAAGAGGTAGCGCCTAAGCTGGCAGCAAACCAGGATGCGATTTATTTAAATTCAAAGTTGTTTAAACGTATAGAAACGATTTATAACAATCGCATTAAGTTAAAAACTGACGATGAATCTAACCGGTTGATAGAGTATACCTATCAGCAATTTTTATTGGCAGGGGCAAAACTATCAGATGCGGATAAAACAAATCTGAAAAGGTTGAACGAGGAAGAGGCTTCTCTTAGCGCTAAGTTTACCAATCAACTGCTTGCTGCTGCAAAGGCTGGCGCATTAGTAGTAAGCGACTCCTCGGAACTGGCAGGTCTGTCTAAGGCAGATTTTGATGCTTACGCACAAAAGGCGAGGACAAATAAACTTGCAGGAAAATGGCTCATCCCTTTACAAAATACTACCCAGCAACCTGCCTTGCAGTCGCTGTCAAATCGAACTACCCGTCAAAGACTTTTCGAGGCTTCATGGAACCGTGCAGAAAAGAAAGACTCCAATGATACCCGTAGCACTATTGCGAGGATGGCACAGATACGCATTGAAAAAGCAAAGCTTTTAGGATTTCCAAATTACGCCTCCTGGAAACTTCAGGATCAAATGGCTAAAACACCGGCAGCAGTTGAAGAGTTCTTTGCTCGACTGGTTCCTTCCGCTACAGCAAAGGCCAGGGGAGAAGCTGCAGAGATACAGGCTTTGATTGATAAACAAAATGGTGGATTTAAGCTCCAGCCATGGGATTGGAATTATTACGCCGAGCAGGTACGTAAAGAAAAATATAACCTCGATGAAAACGAAATCAAGCCTTACTTTGAATTGAATAAAGTGCTTGAAAATGGGGTGTTTTATGCCGCAAATCAATTGTACGGTCTGACCTTTAAAGAGCGTCATGATATACCCGTCTATCAGAAAGATGTGCGTGTTTTTGAGGTGTTTGATAAAGACAATTCTTCATTTGCCCTGTTTTATTGTGATTATTATAAAAGAGACAACAAATCTGGTGGTGCATGGATGAGTAATATGGTAAACCAGTCTAAATTATTAGGTACAAAACCGGTAATTTACAACGTCTGTAATTTTACAGAACCTGCTCCCGGACAGCCTGCCTTGATCAGTTTTGATGACGTAACTACTATGTTTCACGAATTTGGCCATGCCTTGCATGGTTTATTTGCCAAGCAGCAGTACCCATCTTTGTCAGGAACCAACGTAGCAAGAGACTTTGTTGAGTTTCCCTCTCAGTTTAATGAACATTGGGCACTCGACCCGGCGGTATTTACTAAATATGCAGTACATTATAAAACAGGTCAGTTGATGCCGGCGGCACTGGTAGAAAAAATAAAAAAAGCTGCTTCATTCAACCAGGGATACAAGCTGACAGAATTATTGGCAGCAGCAGCGCTCGATATGCAATGGCACACGCTTACAAACGCGGACTCGTTGCAGGATGTGGATAAATTTGAAACAGCCGCACTTCAAAAGACACACCTTGATTTACCTGAAGTTCCTACCCGTTACCGTTCCAGTTACTTTCTCCATATCTGGGGCAATGGGTACGGCGCGGGCTATTATGCCTACTTATGGACAAAGATGCTTGAAGAAGATGCCTATTCCTGGTTTAGCGAACATGGTGGTTTAAGCAGGACAAACGGGCAACGATTTCGTGATATGATTTTGTCTCGCGGCAATACAGAAGAGTATGGCAAAATGTTTCGTGATTTCAGGGGTCACGATCCCAATATCGAACCAATGCAAAAAGCTTTGGGATTACCTTTAAAGAATTAGCTTTCACAAAATCATATTTATCACGAGCAACAGATATTTTTTTTAAAGTAATTATATGAATATATTTATTTAGTTAAAACGGCTCGGCAGGAAATGAAAATTCCAGAAGATGCGTTAATTGAATTTTAAGTCAATAATGAATATATATATTGGAACAAATAGCCACGGTTACTTCGGGCTTGGGAAGATGCCCTTTTTATAGGTTTTAAAAAAATAAGATGGAAATAGGAAAAACCCTTAATACTATTCTTACACTCATAGGTGGTATTAGCTGGACGATTGTTTACATTCTTATCATTATTCGTTCATTTCGTGACAAAACATATGGAATGCCTTTTTGGGCTTTGGCCTTTAATTTTGGTTGGGAACTGATTTTTTCTTTTGTACTACCGGGAGATTCGCCGGGACTCCAGGGGATTATTAACAAGATATGGTTGGCTTTTGATGTATTTATTTTAATTGCTTATTTTTTGTATGGAATAAAAGAATGGCCGCAACGGATAAGTAAAAACCTTTTTTATCCATACTCATTATTTGGATTAATTATAGGTTATCTGTTTGTTTATCTGATGTCTGTAGAGTTAGATCATTCTCAAGGAATGTACGCAGCTTTTGTTCAGAACCTGATGATGTCTTTATTGTTTATAGCAATGGCAAACAACAGGAAAAGCAGGGCGGGGCAATCTATAGGTATTGCAATCTTTAAAATGATAGGCACTCTTGCCCCAACCATCCTCTACGGGGTGAAGTCTAACTTTGTTTTATTCTTGGGGTGCAGTTGTTTTGTAGTCGATATCATTTACATTTTTTTGCTTCTTTTTGTTTATAAAAGAACTGATATAAAAACATCAAAATATTCTTTTTTAGCTTAAAAAGATAAGTTAAGCCAAACTTCCTAATGACCTCGTTTAATGTTTATTTATTCGATTTGATTCTTAAGCGGGCATTGCATAAAAACTATTGCTGATACACATCGGTATTTACCAAATGTGGCAGCGGTTTTCCTTGTAATCCTGCAATGACATTTTTAGCAGCTATTACGGCCATTCCATCTCTTGCCTGCCGGGTTGCCGAACCTATATGTGGCAGCACCGCAACGTTAGGCATATTTAGTAATGGATTGTCAGGATGCATTGGTTCTGGATTAGTGACATCTAAGCCTGCTCCCCATATTGATCCACTTCTTAAAGCATCTACGAGATCATCTTCGTTATGAATCGCCCCTCTTGCTGTATTAATGAAAATCGAATTGTTTTTCATTTTACCGTAAACATTCTTATCAAATTTGCCTTTTGTTTCATCTGTAAGTGCTGTATGTATAGAAAGCACATCGCTCTGTTGAAGTAATTCATCAAACGAAACTTTTACTGCATTTAACTCCTTTTCAGCTTCGAGGTTATTATGCCGGTTGCAATAGATCACCTTCATTTTATAAGCTCCAACACAACGCCTTGCCATTTCTGTTCCTATTTTCCCCAACCCCCAAATGCCTAACGTGCATCCCTGCAATTCTATACCCAAATTGTTGGTAGGATCATAAAATCCCCATTCATTACTGAGAATCTTCTTATGAAGAAAGAATGCTTTCCGTGATACCGCCAGCATCAACAAGAAAGCGACATCGGCCGTTGCGGCGCTTAATACATCCGGCGTATTTCCAACAGGTATTTTAAGGCGGGTTGCCTCCGCAACGTCTACCCTGTCATATCCGACTGAATACAAGGAAATAACTTTTAAATGTGCGCATTCGTGCAAAAACTTGTCGTTTATATCATTAGAACCTGCGCTCAAGAGTGCATCATTTTCTTTACATCGCGCTACCAATTCCTCCGGAGTCATATTTCTTTTTTCTGTCCATTGGCTTACAGTTAATCCTGCATCCTTCATCATTTGTATACCAATTTCAGGTATCACTCTTGTTACATATACTTTCATCCTACACATTTTTAAGGCGCAAATAAACTTTTTTATTTTTTCTAATTACTTATTCTATTACATTTATTGTTCCAGCAATCAAAGTATTGCAAGGGCTGGCATATGTAGAATCAGTGTATCATAAAATCTAATGAAAGTAAGACCAAATGGAAAAAACAATTGCTCCGTCGAGATGGTATCGCCTTATACCAATAGCTTTTATCACTTATAGTCTTGCCTACCTCGATCGGGCCAATTTTGGTTTTGGCGCAGCAAGCGGCATGGCTGAGGATTTGCACATTACGCCTTCCATGTCCTCGTTATTAGCTTCGCTGTTTTTCCTGGGCTATTTCTTCTTTCAATTGCCCGGAGCGCTTTATGCCGCAAATAAAAGTGCAAAAAAATTGATTTTTTGGTCTCTTATACTATGGGGTGCAATGGCTACGGCAACAGGCCTGATCAGTAATGTAAGTTATCTGATAGTTATACGGTTTACACTGGGTGTGGTGGAAAGTGCAGTTATGCCTGCTATGCTTATTTTTTTAAGCAGGTGGTTTACAAAAGCTGAACGGTCACGCGCCAATACTTTTTTAATTCTTGGGAACCCTGCAACTATACTTTGGATGTCTGTTTTGTCTGGCTACCTGATCAATGCAGTCGGCTGGCGATGGATGTTTATTTTTGAAGGCTTTCCCGCAATCATCTGGGCATTCTTCTGGTGGCGGATTGTAGAAGATAAACCTAAAAATGCAAAATGGTTAACAGAAGATGAAAAGCAAACATTGGAGCAACGGTTACAACAAGAGCAGGCGGGTATAAAACCCGTTAAAAACTTTGCTAAAGCATTTAAATCAAGAATTGTTATTTTGCTGAGCCTGCAATATGCATTATGGAGCATTGGGGTTTATGGCTTTGTAATGTGGCTTCCCTCTATCATAAAAGCAGCACCTGACATGGATATCGTAAGTACAGGCTGGTTGTCTTCAGTTCCTTATGTATTGGCTATAATTGGCATGTTAACTGCTTCATATTTTTCTGATAAAACACTCAACAGGAAAGCGTTTGTCTGGCCTTTTCTGTTAATTGGTGCAATAGCTTTCTATTGTTCATACTTACTCGGTACTCATCATTTCTGGATTTCTTTTGTGCTACTCATTATTGCCGGCGGAGCTATGTATGCTCCGTATGGACCTTTTTTTGCAATTATTCCTGAAATTTTACCGCAAAATGTAGCCGGCGGAGCAATGGCGCTAATCAACAGTTTCGGCGCATTAGGATCCTTTGTTGGTTCTTATATTGTTGGCTACTTAAATGGAACAACCGGCGGATTTAGTGCCTCTTATATTTTTATGGCCGGATCATTACTTCTTTCTGCTATCATTACTATTATTGCAGTAAAAGCTCCTGTTTCTGTAACTAAACCAAAGTTGGTAGAAATATAATTGTAAGGAGAAGAAACAGCCTGTCAAGTAAATATCTATATAAAAAGGCTATCATAACAAAAGACTATGCGAGAACGCTTTTTTTGAAACCTGCATTAGTTGTGATAGTAATGCAGGTTCTGTTTCAACGCGGATCGGCATCTATTTGTGTTAATAAAAATACTGTTACAAATACTTTTGTACTATTATTCTCTTTTTGAAAATCTGTGGCGCTTTTGTAACTACAGCAGTTATAACGGTTATTCCGGATCCTTTGGTTTACCTGTAAAAGGGTTAATTGTACCTTCTTCTTCAAGAGGTTCTTTTGGGTCAATGAATCCTTTTAATTCTGTAAGTTGAGGATCGGTTTTATTTGTTTCAATCCTTTTTGCATCTCTCGCTTCTTTATCTTCAGAAGCTTTTTGATTTTCGTTTTTTGAATCTGGTGTTAAACTCATAATAAATAATTTTAGATGTTATTATTTTTTGTAACAAAGGAAATAGAACAAAGGTTCAATAAACGGGAAGCATTTAAGTTAAAATAGTCTACAAATATGGTAAAACCGAAAAGAAAAATCTTTAAAGCAAACAGATGCAGTACGGAAATTAACAGCTGAAGATATTTTTCCCGGTAAAAAAACTTTGCTTTTTAAAAGTTCTATAGTCTTTGTAATTTCAGAAGTAAATCAACATAATTTTTATCTCTCAATTTTAATGATTCTCTCAGGTTTATGTATGCTTTTTACATAAGAAGAGGTTATACCTTTATTATCTATTATTTTAATTTATGATAAAAGAAATTAATCCAGGCGATACAGCCCTCTCAGCTAATGCTTATAAAGATAATTCCACATCTACTTATAATTTTTTAAAAAGTTTGGAAATCAGAGAAAACAACTCTGGGGTATCGACAGGATTGCAATGGTTGAAAAGTAAAGGAGAAACGATAGCATCCCATTCTCCTGTTGATGGAAAATTAATTGCAGTTGTTACCAGCGCTGACAGGGAAAGCTATACAACTGTAATCAATAAAGCCGGTGAAGCTTTTAAACTGTGGAAAATGTGGCCTTCTCCAAAGAGGGGTGAGGTCGTAAGGCAGGTGGGTGATGCGTTGAGGCGATATAAACAGCCTTTAGGCAAATTGGTAAGTTATGAAATGGGCAAGAGCCTACAGGAAGGATATGGAGAGGTTCAGGAGATGATAGACATATGCGATTTCGCCGTAGGTCTGTCCAGGCAGCTGCATGGGTTTACTATGCATAGCGAAAGACCTGGGCATCGCATGTATGAGCAGTGGCACCCTTTAGGCATTGTAGGCATTATCACCGCATTTAACTTTCCGGTTGCTGTTTGGAGTTGGAATACAATGCTGGCCCTGGTCTGCGGCGATGTGTGTGTATGGAAGCCAAGCGAAAAAACGCCTTTATGCGGCATTGCCTGCCAAAATATAATTGCAGAAGTTTTTCAAAAAAACAATGTGCCGGAAGGAGTTTGCTCTTTAGTACAGGGTGGTCGTGAATTGGGAGAATGGATGGCAAACGATACAAATATTCCATTAGTTTCTGCAACTGGTTCTACAAAAATGGGTAAGTCCGTTGCTGCTGCCGTTGGAGCGAGGTTAGGTCGGTCTTTACTTGAGCTAGGAGGCAACAATGCTATAATAATAAGTAAAGATGCAGACCTTGATATGTCATTAATCGGCTGCGTTTTCGGAGCGGTTGGCACAGCAGGTCAACGTTGCACCAGTACACGCCGACTAATTATTCACGAGAGCATATATGATATATTTAAAGACAAACTTGTAAAAGCGTATCATCAGCTAAGAATTGGGGATCCTTTAGATGAAAACAATCACGTGGGACCTTTAATTGATAAAGAGGCTGTAAGTATGTACCTGGCAGCAATAGAACGATGTAAAAAAGAGGGCGGTAATTTTATTGTTGAGCCGGGAGTCTTGAAAGGTAAAGGTTTTGAAAGCGGCTGTTATGTAAGACCATGTATAGCTGAAGTAACAAAAGACATGGACATAGTGCAGCATGAAACCTTTGCCCCGGTATTATACCTGATAAAATACCATGACCTGGAAGAAGCTATTGCCATCCAGAATGGTGTTCCTCAAGGGTTGTCATCGGCTATGATGACATTAAACCTAAGGGAGGCGGAGCAATTCTTGTCGTCCGCAGGAAGTGATTGCGGCATTGCTAATGTAAATATTGGAACAAGCGGGGCAGAAATAGGAGGGGCCTTTGGCGGAGAAAAAGAGACTGGCGGAGGGCGTGAAAGTGGTAGCGATGCCTGGAGAACTTACATGCGTCGTCAAACTAATACAATAAATTATTCAACAAACCTTCCACTTGCTCAAGGGATAAAGTTTGACTTGTAAACATTTGCATACAATTGGTGCTATAAACATTGTTATCATCTATTTGTCTGAATCTGCTTGCCGTAACTCAAAAAAAAGCAGTTTTAAAAATCAAAAATCATTATTAATTTAGTATGTTCTAATTAATTATATCCTAAAACTTTACAGGCTGATTTTTGAAATAAAAACAATTCTCAATTTTGTAGATTAAAATCAGTTCGATTATAATGCATATCGGGAAAAAGTTTCTTCTAACCGGATTATTGTTTGTCAATA
Organism: Segetibacter koreensis DSM 18137; assembly: GCF_000374045.1. Taxonomy (GTDB): domain Bacteria; phylum Bacteroidota; class Bacteroidia; order Chitinophagales; family Chitinophagaceae; genus Segetibacter; species Segetibacter koreensis. Next base: position 301,835 of record NZ_KB893326.1, read on the forward strand.
CCATTGTTTTTGGACAATCGGATTCCTTAAAAGGCTGGCATTTGCGCGATGAGCAAACAGACAGTTTACATGGCATAAGTATAAATAAAACTTACCAGTTTTTAAAAGGCAGGAAAAGTAAACAGGTTATTGTCGCTGTTATAGATAGCGGTGTAGATACTACCCAGGAAGACTTAACAAGCGTCTTATGGAAAAACCCTAAGGAAATTGCAGGCAACGGTATAGACGAAGATGGTAATGGATATATAGATGACGTGCATGGCTGGAACTTTTTGGGGGGTAAAGATGGGCGCAATATTAAAACAGAATCCGCAGAGGCTACGAGAATTTACCATCGGTATAAAAGCAAATTTGCTAATAAGCAAATTAATGAAACGGAATTGTCTGGCAACGAAAAGGAACAATATGAACTGTGGAAGCAAGCTGCTGGAATTATTAGCGCTAAACCCGAGGATGAGGTTGAATTAATGTTTCTTGAAATGGCCTTCAAAGCAGTTAAAAAACATGAAAAAGCATTGAAACAAGCTATGAAGAAAGATACCTTCACAATAGCCGATGTTGAAAAATTTTCACCTGAATCTTCTTCAGCTCAAAAGGCAAAACTGTCTTATCTCACCTTCATGAAACTAACCGGTATAGAAAGCGAAGAAACTAATACCAGCACTTTTTCTCAATTGGAAGAATATATCGACCAAAAGAAAAAAACAATTGCAGCAAAGGACTCGGCTCCAGAAAATCAAAGGGAAGAAATTGTAAAAGACGATTATAATAACATTAATGACCGATTTTATGGCAATAATGATATAATGGGTCCTTCACCCATGCATGGTACACACGTAAGCGGCATTATCGCGGCGCAAAGAGGAAATGGAATAGGTGCAGACGGCGTTGCCGACAATGTAAAAATAATGATGATCAGGGCCGTTCCGGATGGTGATGAATATGATAAGGATATTGCCCTCGCAATAAAGTATGCGGTTGATAACGGGGCCAAAGTAATTAATATGAGTTTTGGGAAAGGAATTTCTCCTGAAAAAAAATGGGTGGACAGTGCAGTAAGGTATGCGGAACTAAAAGATGTTTTAATTGTACACGCGGCAGGAAATGATGCAGAAAATAATGATACTACAGGCAATTTTCCTAACCCCGACCTCAAAGTTTTACACCGTAAAGCAACCAATTTTATTACCGTTGGTGCAAGCAGCGACCCAAAGGTTAGCGGTGATTATATTGGAGATTTCAGTAACTACGGCAAAAACAGCGTTGATATTTTTGCTCCTGGCGTAAAAATTTATTCCACTTTACCTGGTCACAGTTCTTACGGATTTCTGCGCGGAACGAGTATGGCTTCACCTGTTGTAGCGGGCGTTGCTGCCGTTATCCGTTCTTACTTTCCTAACCTGTCTGCCAGCCAGGTGAAGTATGTAATTGAAAAATCTGCTGTTCAAGATACAGCCATCACAGTGACCAGGCCGGGTACTAAAGAACGAATGAAAATGACTGAACTTTGTACTTCAGGCGGATGGTTAAACGCTTACAATGCAGTGAAAGTTGCAGCATCTTTACAACCTGAAAAAAAGGAAATCAGAAAACAAGTGCTGCCTAAATCAACATTTAAAAATATTCCGGTAAAACAATAATATGCCTAATCTTACTCCTGGCACTTACCCTGCTTTTATTACAGGCTACTTAGGTTTTGTAAACGCTGACACAGTGCAGGAAGCAGTTGAAAAATATTCTGCTGGTATAGCCGATTTCTTTAAAAGTATTCCGGATAATAAAGTTAGTTATCGATATGCAGAAGGTAAATGGAATATAAAAGAAATGCTGCAGCATATTATAGATGCTGAAAGAATATTTGCTTATCGGGCTCTAAGAATTGCCAGGCACGATAAAACTCCATTGGCTGGTTTTGATGAAAACAGTTATGCTGAATATGCTAACGCCGATGCAAGAACCTGGGAAGATTTATTACAGGAATTTGAGGCCGTACGAAATTCAACTGACCTTTTATTACAAAGTTTTACAGAAGATCAGCTCCGACAAACCGGTACTACTAATGGGGAACCCAATTCAGTTGAAGCACTTTCATTTTTGGTATTTGGCCATATTCTCCATCATATAAATATTCTGAAGGAAAGATATCTGTAAATCTTATCAGATCTGATATCTTTCCTTTATCTATAACTATGTTTTGTTATTGTGAAAAAAACATAGTTCTTACAATTACATTTTCCTAATATTACCCCTTTTGCAAAAAATATAAGTAATTAGTAAAAAATATATTAGCTGCTTTACGAATATTTGCAGTTTAAATAAAACAATAATGATTTTATCTGACGAACGGATTTTGGAAGAGATGAAAAAAGGCACCATTAAAATTGCACCTTACGAAAGAGAGAGTCTTGGCAGCAACAGCTACGATGTGCATCTTGGTAAATGGCTGGCGACGTACGTTGATGAGATTTTAGATGCAAAAAAGCATAATACAATAAGATATTTTGAAATACCTGAGGAAGGATTTGTATTGCTTCCCAACCATTTTTACCTGGGGGCTACAGATGAATATACTGAAACCCATGCTCATGTTCCTTTTTTAGAAGGCAAGTCTTCAACAGGCCGTCTGGGCATCGACATTCATGCAACTGCGGGTAAAGGAGATGTAGGTTTTTGCGGCAACTGGACGCTTGAAATATCGTGCAAGCAACCCGTTCGCATTTACAAGGGAATGCCTATCGGACAACTAATTTACTTTCCGGTAGATGGAGACGTACAGGTAAAATATAACAGCAAAGCAAATGCTAAATACAGCGGGCAGCCCAACAAGCCAATTGAAAGCATGATGTGGAAAAATAAGTTTTAATTGACAATATCTGCATGGTTTTAAAAATGCGGTTATTATATTTTCCCGTATTTTTTTGAATAAGCGATCAGCCATCCTGTTACCTCATTATAACTTTTTACGCCCTTACTTTGTTGGTTTGCCTTTAAGTAATGGTCGTAGAAAACTTTTATGATAGGTTCTATTATATTGTCGCTTTTTTGCCAATATTCCCTCAACTCTTTTATATCGCTTTTAACTAAAGGGCTTAGTTTGTTGTAGTTCTCTTTAGCAGCGACTGAATCTTTTTGATAAAGTTCACCATTGGCATAATTGAATAAATCAAAATACGTAGAATAGTGAAATAACGTATCTGTTGATTGCGTCGCGGCAAGGTATCCTACAAAATTTGCTTCACTCTCGCTCGCATATCCTAGCTGGTGGGCAATCTCGTGGCATGTAACGTAAGGAATTAGAAAGTTGGGCATAGTTAAGTTTAACTGTGCTTCTCCCGTAAAAGGGTTATAATATCCAAGAAACCCAAGGTAGTTTCCCATTCTCCCAAATAAAGAACGTTTCACTGATCTTGTATCGTAGGCTAAAAAGGAAAAACCGGCAGAGGTAGATTGGCGGTAAGCCGTTTGAGCCTCAGAGAAAATTTTGGGATAAGGTTTATATTTAATTCTCCCATTACCTAACATCACCCGGCACTCATTTACTTTTTTTAATAAATTTTCTGTAAGCACTTTTAAATCCTCAACATTATGCTTCTTGCTATTTAATTGTAACTGGTAAGCTATTCCCGGGCGATTATAGTTTAGTCCCCATGAAAGATTGAAATAGATATAAATTATGCAAAAGAAAAAAAAAGCTTTTTGAATCGTTTTTCTTACATCTTCTCTTTCAATCTGCTTATGTATCAGTTTTTTAAATAGCTTAACAACATTTAACAATAGCAAAACTCCTGCTGTTAAATATAAAATATCACCTACACTAATAGGTATCCACCCAAATGTAGTACGGTATAGCCACGAAATATTCGGGTAAACACCCCTGCTATAGTTTTTTTCGATCCAGTGAGGATAAAAAGTAGCAACCTTTATAAATACAATGATAATCAGGAGGCAAAATGCCGCGCTGATTGTCACTATTTTAAAATTATTACCTTTTTTCATACTTGAATAACGAAGTTAAGGGTAGCAGTTAAATTTGAAATTGTAAATTTGTGCTATTTCAGTTATAGTAAAGACGAGTAAAAAATCAGCGGGTTTAAAAGGAGTTGCACGAGTGCCGAATGAATTATTCTAACATTCTGCTAATTATTCAAAGGAAAATTGCTACCTTTGCATGCCCAAAAAAATGACTATGAGCCACCGGAGAGAATATGAGATTGCTTTTGTCGGATTGAAGCCCGGGGAGCATTTTTTTACCTACGAGATAACGGACAAATTTTTTGAACCCTTTCAAGAACAGGATTTTAAAAATTGCCAGGCAACGGTAAAGCTAAAGTTAGATAAGAAAACGGGCTTTATGCTGCTTAAGTTCGATGTCGATGGGCATGTAGAATTGATTTGTGACAGATGCGGGAACAATTTGAAGTTACAATTGTGGGATGAATTTAATATCGTTGTAAAAATGGTAGATGATCCTGATGTAATGAATGAAAGGGAAGAAGACCCGGACATTTATTATATAAGCAAAGGAGAAAGCCATTTACATGTAGCAGATTGGATTTATGAATTTATCAACCTAAGCATCCCGATGCAGAGAATGTGCAAAGAAGATGAAATGGGTGGCCCACAATGCAACATAGAGGTGCTTGATAAACTTAAAAAGATGGAAGATGATGCGCAATCAGCAGAAACAAAATCCATCTGGAAAGGACTTGACCAATTTAAAGATTTACAATAAATTTTTTTGATATTTTAAAAAGTAAGATATGCCTAATCCTAAAAGGAGACATTCCCAACAACGCAGCGCTAAAAGAAGAACACATTATAAAGCTGAATCAGTTACTTTAAGCAGAGACACTACAACAGGTGAATTGCATGTGCGTCACCGTGCCCACGTAAGCGAAGGTAAATTGTATTATAAGGGTAGAGTGGTTTCTGAAAAAGCACCTTTAAAAGCCTGATAAAAAGAACCAAGAACAGAATTATCCATACCTCAAAAAGGATGGATAATTTTTTATTTGTGTAAAGCGGTTTCCGCTAGCGGATTTTCGTTGATTTTATCGAGCAGAAGATGGAAATTCTAACACTAATTGTTTAGCTCTTGAGCTGTATACTTTTAACGCCACTAGTTTTCCCGGGCAAACTTTATGTCTTTCGGTGGGTCGTTTCTATGAAACGCATTGTTTTATCTCCAATCCTTATAGTTGTGTAAATTGCAATAAATTTTTTTATGGATTTTGGAAAAGTGTCTCCGGAAGAATTGAAAACAATTAATTTATGCTTACCAGATGATCCTAAAGAAAACTCCGCCGTTTTAAAAGGCAGGAGAGTAGATACGCCCAAAGTGTATGTTGGTTGTGCAAAATGGGGCCGAACAGAATGGATTGGAAAAATCTACCCGGAGGGAACGAAAGAGGCAAAATTTCTTGATCATTATGTAGAGCATTACAATAGCATTGAGCTTAATGCAACTCATTATAAAATTTATCCGCCCTCTTCCATTCAAAAATGGGCAGAAAAGGCTGAAGGAAAAGATTTTGTTTTTTGCCCCAAAGTGCCTCAAACTATCAGTCACTATAGTTCTTTTGTAAACATAGAAGATAAAACCAACTCTTTTCTTGACGGAATTTTAGCCTTTGGAAAACATTTGGGTCCTGTTTTTTTGCAGGTAAGTGATAAATTTAGTCCTAAACGAAAAGAAAGCCTTTTCAATTATTTGGAAAGGCTTCCACGCGATTTGCAGTTTTTTGTAGAAGTAAGAAATCCCGACTGGTTTACAAAAGAAGAGAGTGAAAAGCTGGTAAACACTTTGAGAAAATTAAATGTCGGGTACGTAATTACAGATACTGCCGGCAGACGCGATTGTGTTCACATGCATTTAACCATTCCAAAAGCTTTTGTAAGATTTGTTGGTAATAGTCTTGACCCTACCGACTATGCAAGAATAGACGCCTGGGTGCAACAGGCGAAGATTTGGCTAGATAATGGACTCGAAGAGTTATACTTTTTTATGCATATGCACGATGAGACCTATTCTCCTGAACTTTCTTCTTATCTGATTCAGAATCTTAATACTGTTTGTGGATTGTCATTAAAGGAACCTTTGTTTATATCTGACTTAAAAGAAGAAACAAAGAAAAAAACAATCAAATCACAAAAAGGTTTGTTTCCCGATTCTTAAAAACCCTACATCACAGATTTCCAGCACGGGTCATATTTTCCTGTTTTTCCGATAGCTACATTTTGTTTAATTATAAATTTCCTTAATTTCCATAATGCTTAACCTCGTTTTGCATTCTTCAAGGTTGTCATTAGTAGATTCCGAATTTAGAATTAACTGCTCCATAAGCATTAACAGTTTTAACAGTCTTTGCTCTAATATTGAAGAAATATCTAAAGAACTCTTGTTATTTAATTCGTGTTGAAACAGGATATTAAATTTATCATAATATTTTCGGATCTCGTTTAAATACTGTTCCATTTCAGCTTGCATATCTGTTATATCTTCACTACAAAATGATGTGTTTTCTTCTTTTACTTCATTAGAAAATAGCAACTTTAGCTTATTCAATACATCTTGCTGCACTTTTACCTGAAAATTATTGATGAATAGCGAAAAGGGCTTTAATAAATACAGGATTTCGTTGAAATAACCAGCCGTAAACGGCTCATCAGAAACATGGGAAGAAAATTGTTTTACTAGTTTAGCCACAAAGCCTGACAGCCGTCTGCTGCACGGATTATCAATATTCTCCAGTTTCATAATTACCCTATCGGTAGCTTCTGAATGGCTTAAATTTTCTACCAGCCACTTTTCAAAAAGTATTATTTCGTTTCCATCGCCTTTAAACTTTCTGATATGAAAATTTTTATACTGGTATTCCTGTGCACATAAGCACAGTGTATATTGCTTACGAAATTGTTTAATAAAGTTGGTGTGTAAATTTGCGTTTTGCATAATTAAAAGGTTTATTAAAAGTAGCAAAGGCTTCATGCACATAACGAATAAGATCAATAAAAGCTACAATTACTGTGCATATCAACTTACATCGGGTTGTAACTCGTGCCGGCCTTTTTACTTTATAGGTTTTTGCTTTTTATTTAATTTTAAAAATAAGAGTAATAATTAAGTTTTATTAATCCCATCCCTGCTACCAGTTAACAAACTTTATCATCATAAGCAAAACTTTTTCACTGCCTAGTATTGATTTCCATTTTCCCAAAAAGTTTCTTTATTTTAAAAAATTAAGACCTTTTTTCTCGGGTCTGGACTCTATCCACAAACAAAATTGTTCAAATTCTCTAATAGTTATTATGATTGTAATCAATATATAAGGTGATTAAGAGCTATGTTATTAATGTTACATGTTGGCGAAAAATATCAATTCCTGTTTCTTTATTAGTAGGCAGTCTTTTGTAAAAACAAGCAATTATGGTAACTGTAAAAGGTATTTAGAAGGAGAAATATGGATATTGGCATTGGAAGAAAACGTGCCTGGAATCACAATTTAAGTTGTATATTGTTAACGTTATATGACTTTTTTTTAAGTTACACTTAGTTTTTCTACCTTTGTGCTTTAATTCGCTTACCTTAAAAATCTTATTGAGGCATGTTGCAACACAATTTGTTAGAAAAATTACAGATTACAAATCAAAAAAACTTTCTTATTCAGGGTCTTCCTTCCTCAATTGAAAAGCAATTTATAAAATTATCTTATTCAAAAAATGTTACTCCGCTTTTAAGAATTAGAAAAATCGATTTTGCACTTGTTTTTGCTATTAATTGCAATCAATTAAATTGTATTTTAAAAGATGTTATTCCAAGTTTGAGCAAAGAAGGAAAACTTTGGGTAGCGTATCCTAAAACTGCAAGTAAGATAGCAAGTGATCTTAATCGCGATTGCAATTGGGAAGTTTTGGTTCAGAATAATTTTGAAAGTATTTGTGAGGTTACGTTAGATCATGTATGGACTGCTTTAGAGTTTAAAAAGACAGAGGCGAAAGAAGGGGAAACAACACAGGAAGTGCAAAAAATCGAAGTTGCAAAATTCGATTTTGATAAAAACCTTGTTGTACCGTCGGCAGAATTAGAAAAAATATTTACCTCTCACAAAAAAGCGAGGGAAGTTTTTCAAAATCTGTCACAGGTTAATCAAAAAGAATATGTAGAATGGATTGAGGGGGCAAAAAGAAAAGATACCAAAAACAGGCGTTTAGAAGCTACGGTTGAAAAGCTATTGGCCGGTAAAAAAAGCCCTTTGGAAAAGTAAGAGTTTATTTAATACTAGGAAAGTGCATTCAAATTGGATGCACTTTTTTTATTTAAGGCACTTTTAAGTCCATCTTATGTTTCCTTGGGTGGTGTAATTACTTTCAGAAAAAGGTATTTTTTCTTCAACTTTTTCAGAAGTTCTTATTTAAAAATCACTGTTCCTAACAGCTGCGTAATTTTCTGTTCTTCAACTTTAAGAACATTATGTATCTTGATCATGTCTATTTGTTCTTCATACGTTCTTGCTTTCTCAAGGTCTCTTTGGTTTTCATCAAACATCTTTTTTATTTTTCTAAGCTTAAAATAGTTAAGGCTCATAAGCACATCCTGCCTGCTGATATCCCGGTTGTTTATGTTCATTCCTTCCATTTTAGCGTCCCAGTTAGGGCTTAATTCGTATTTCTGTACGCTTAAGTCTATAACAAGTTTCCTTATGGTTGGGTCTTCGTGGTATAAAAGGGTCTTTGCAGATGGCTGCAAACCTTTATAATAATAGTCTTTATATACGTTGAAAAGATTTTCTAAATCAGGATTTTCAATGTGATAATGCTCGAGTTCTTCAAATATATACTCCGCCATTGTTTTTTCCTCATCCCATTGCAATAACCCGTACTCGAGTAAAGCCCGCACCAGATCACGCTCCTGGTACTCGTCATCGACAAGTAAAGAAGATGTGTCGCTTGGTGCAACACTATCATTTTCAGTTACAGCCGGCGATGGAATAGTTTCGATTTGCCTGCTTTCTTCCTTTGTTATTCTTTCGCGTTTTAGCTTATTTACAAGGTTAGTAAGGCCTCCTTCATCTATTTTAAGTATGCTGGCACATTGCCTCACATAGTCTTGCTGTTTTGTAAAATCTTCAGCTTTATTAAACTTACTTAATGTCTCAGCTACATGATTTACTACGGTGGAACGTTTGGAAGTGTCATTTCCAGCATCTTTTAACATCACCTCCAACTGAAAAATAATAAAATCTTTTCTATTTACGTCTACGAATTCCCGGAAAGATGTTGCACCAATTTTCTTTACATAACTATCAGGATCTTCATTGTCAGGTATAAGAACAAGTTTTACATTCAATCCTTCCTCAATGGCCATATCAAGCCCTCTTAAGGCCGCTTTTACACCGGCAGCATCTCCATCGTAAATAATAGTAAGATTGCTAGTATGCTTTCTTATTAAGCGTAACTGGTCTGTTGTTAATGAAGTGCCACCACTTGCAACCACATTTTCTATTCCAGCCTGGTGAAGGCTCACTACATCTGTATACCCTTCAACCAGTAAACATTCGTCGTACTTGTTTATAGCTTGCCGGGCAAAATAAGTGCCGTATAGGATCTTGCTTTTTACATATATTTCATTCTCAGGTGTGTTAATGTATTTTGGTGCTCTATCATTAGATTTAATCACCCTGGCACCAAAGCCGATAATTTTGCCGCTTTGGTTGTGTATGGGGAAAATGATCCGGCCGCGGTAGTTATCCATTACCTGATCATTTCTGACGACTACCAGTCCGGCTTTTTGAGCATATTCAATATTAAATTGGTTGGTAATAAGTGCACGGGTAAGATCATCCTTTGCCTCAGGACTGTATCCTATTTGAAATTTTTTTATTATTTCGTCTCTGAAACCCCGATGCTTAAGATAAGTAAGAGCAATAGCTCTGCCTTCTTCGGTCTCTGTTAAGTTAGTTGAAAAATGTTTTTGTGCAAAAGCGTTTAAGATAAAAAGACTTTCAGCAACCTCTTGTTGTTGTTTTACTTCCGGTGTCGTTTGGGTTTCTTCAATTTCAATATTATAACGGGCTGCGATCCATTTTAAAGCTTCTACGTAGCTATACTTCTCATGTTCCATGATAAACCCAATCGCATTACCGCTTTTGCCGCATCCAAAGCACTTGTAAATTTCTTTGGAGGGTGAAACAGTAAATGAAGGAGATTTTTCATTATGAAAAGGGCAGTTGCCAAGGTAATTCACTCCACGTTTTTTTAACTTAACAAATTCACCAATTATCTCTACTATATCTATTCTGTTGGTTATTTGTTGTATAGTATTTTGTGTTATCATTACTTTAAATAATAGGGAATAAATCATTAATGATCAATCCCGTAACTAATAATATTTTAATTTTTAAGCCCAAGCGCACTCTAATAGTCCTGCGACAATACTTATAAAGCTGTAGGAGTGTTCCCACGCGTGACGCCTCTTTTTTTATAATCTGATATACTCCTCGCAGTTATTTAGGCCTAAATTTTTGTAACGCATCAATTGTTTTAAAAAGTATTTTGTATTCAGTAGAAATAATTGAAAGAGTTATTCGATTCAATTTAAGGCTTGGCCGTAAATGAAATCGTAATATTTTTTGTTAGAGAAATCTTATTAACAATTTTCCTATTTGTTCTCCTTTTGAATAGTAATTAAAATATATTCAATTTTTGCCGCCCCTCATAACGGAAAGGGATGTTAAGGTAAAATCCTCCTCTACCCATACGAGTTGTTCCGCGCGCTCCAATCAGAACCTCATTACTCATTAAAAGGTTTAGGGAATTTTTCAACACATTTTTCATTTCTACATCTAAACTGGCAGGCAGGGTAAACTCTGTTGCTCCGCCGATATGCATAGTAGTATCCAATAAAAATTTTCCTACATAACTACTGTCAAGATAAACGTCACAATCCACCTTTTTCAAATCTACCGGAAAACTATTAGGATTAAAAAAAACAAAGTCCATAGATACTCTTGATTTATTCAAACCAAAATTATCGAGGTGAAAATTTTTTAAATCCCTGTACTGAAAGGCCAGGGGCGTTTTGCAGGAGTAGCAAAATATTATAATGATTACGAGAAGAAGAGGTAGCAGTTTTTTCATTAAAGAATTTGGTGCAAAATAAGCACTTTCTATGGAAGCTCCGACAAGCCGGTAAAAAAGGGACTATATTTGTTGCTAAGTTATTTAGGCGAGAAGGTGATATAAATATAAATAAGGGCGCGCTTATGTTTCTAAATATCTTAGTTTTAATATTTATAGTACAATTAGTTAAAATTCAATTGTTTAATTGTTGTTTCTTATATATTAACTTAAATATAAAACGTGCGTTATTATTATTATTTCAGCAAGTTTAATGAGCGCATCTTAACTTAGTCTTTTAATTCTAATTAGTATGTCTTTAATTATTGAATGTCAATGCTTTCCGTGTGTTGGTTACATTGAAAAGTTAATTCGGTATAAATATATAAAAATAGAGCAATGTGAGAGTTTCCAAAAGATGAGTTTTAGAAACCGTTATATTATTTTGGGAGCAAATGGTATTCAAAATCTCACTGTTCCGGTAGTAGGTGGACGTGAACAGAAAACACTAATAAAAGAAGTTAGAATTGACAACTCAACTGATTGGCAAACAAAGCACTGGCGTAGTTTACTTTCAGCATATAGTAAAGCTCCTTTTTTCAATTATTATTCTCAGGATATAAAAGATCTTATCTATTCAAAGGAAGAAAACCTGTTTTCTTTTAATATTAATATTTTAAACTGGGTTTGCAACACATTGAGAATTAATCCGGTAATAGCATTTACTGAAGAGTTTAATTTAGAGTACTCAGTTGAGGACGATTGCCGGAACTATTTTTTGCCTAAATCTTTTCAAAAGGTTGAAGAAACGTTTCCCTATTATTCGCAGGTTTTTGAAGATCGTACGGGATTTCACCCTAACTTGAGTATAATTGATTTGATATTGTGCGAGGGACCAAATTCTCTGAATTTAATACGACAATTTTCTAAATAAAGACCAAAAGCCCGTTCCCGTTTCCAGGCATATCTTTATTTATTAATGTTTTAAATTGTGTACGAAAAGCAGTATTTTTCTTTCTATGCAGCGAAAGCTTATATATGTAATTTTCCTGCTGTTTGTTTATTTATTTGGTAAGGCTCAGGACTTTTCAAATAAGGGCAAAGAGTTTTGGGTTGGGTATGGATACCATCAGTCAATGACAAACTCAGCTAACCCGCAGGATATGGTCCTTTACTTTACCTCAGATGTCGCTGCAACAGTCAAAGTAGACATACCGGGAATAGGATGGTCGAGGACCTACCAGGTTGCCGCCAATAGCGTAACGGAGTCTGATGCTATGCCAAAAAGCGGAACACAGGATGCAAGATTACTTTCAGAGCAGGTATACAATGCCGGTATTCATATAACCAGTGACAATCCTATTGTTGCATATGCACATATTTATAGTACGAGTGTTTCCGGCGCTTCTTTGTTGTTTCCTGTAAACACATTGGGCCAGGATTATTATTCTTTGAATTTTACCCAAAAAACAAATGCTCCTGAGTCAAACTCCTGGGCGTTTGTTATCGCTACTGAAGATAACACGCTTGTTGAAATAACGCCTTCTGCTAAAACGCAAACTCATGCTGCCGGTCAGCCTTTTACTGTTGCGCTCAATAAAGGGCAGATCTTTAATGTAATGGGTGCAACTACAGGAAATGATGGAGTGGATCTTTCAGGAACAAGAATTCGTTCAATAAGTACAGGAAGTGCCGGTTGTAAGAGGATAGCAGTTTACTCGGGAAGCGGCCGCTCGTCGATCGCCTGTGATTATAGCACTTTTCCATCATCTGATAACTTATTTCAGCAGGCATTTCCACAAAACGTGTGGGGAAAAAAGTTTCTGACTGTTCCTACTTCCGAGCTTTCGAATAATTATTTCAGAATTGCGGTAAGTGACCCTACAACTGTGGTAACGATAGATGGAGTTCGCGCCACTAATCTTATAAATAATTTCTACTACGAGATAATGGCGAATGCTCCAAAAAGCATTCTTTCGGATAAACCTATTATGGTTGCCCAGTATATAACTTCGGCAGATGCATGTAATAACGTGTCAGATGGAAAAGGAGATCCTGAGATGATTTATATAAGCCCCGTTGAACAAACTATTGATAAGATCACTTTAAACTCAACAAGCCATTACCAAATAACTTCCCACTATATTAATGTTGTTATTAAAACTTCGGCTGTTAACAGCTTTACTCTTGATGGTGCAAGTTCTCCCTCTGCTTTCAAAACCCACCCGGCAGATCCCGCTTTTTCTTATGCGGTATTTCCCGTAAAGCAAGGTTCTCATAGTCTCAAGGCCGATTCGGGTTTTAATGCAATAGCCTATGGGTACGGCGTAAAGGAATCATATGGATATAATGCCGGTACCAACATTAAAAATTTGCATGAATTCGTAAGTGTTAAAAATCCTTACGCGGTAAGTACTACTACCTGCAGCAATACTCCTTTCTTTTTGGCTGTTACATTACCATATAAGCCAACTTCACTGGTATGGGATTTTGGTAATCTTCAAAACCTTACCCCGTCTCAAAATATTACAGAAAATAATCCTGTAGCTGACAGCAGTTATATTACCGACGGAAAAACTTTATATGTTTATAGACTGAAAGTTGCATTGACGTATAGCGCTACAGGCACTTTCCCCGTTAAAATCTTTGCCAACAATCAAAGCAGTGATGGTTGTAATGGTGAACAGGAAATAGACTACGATGTGCAAGTGTTTACAGCCCCAAAAGCCAGTTTTTCAATTGCACCTGCTGGTTGTGCTACTGACACTGTCAAATTTGCCGATGCTTCAAACGGTAATGGTAATGCGATTATAAAGTGGAAATGGGACTTTGGAGATGCAACTACCGATACCGTTGCCAATCCTTCAAAAACCTATAAGAATGCCGGAACATACAATGTAAAACTCACTTCTATAAATAACATTGGTTGCTTCGCTGATACGACAATGCCTTTTGCGCTCGCCTCACCGCCGGTGGCTAAATTTGGTTTTACTGCGCCTGAGTGCGTAAACAATGTAATCAGCTTTACTGACTTGTCAACTATATCGCAAGGTAATATCGCAAAGTGGAATTGGAAATTTGGAAATGGAGATTCCATTACAAATAGCACAAATGCGTCACCATCCACAATTTATCATACCCCTGGAGCATACAGTGTTAATCTACAAGTAGAAAATGCTGCAGGCTGTAAAAGCAATATCGCCTCCCAAACTATTACTGTACATTCTAGTCCCGTTGTAGACTTTAGTATGCCTGGAGTCTGTTTACCTGCCGGAGTAGCTCAATTTACTAATCTTTCTACTATAAATGATGGTACTGAAAATTCATTGACATATGTATGGGATTTTGGTGATGGAGTAACGTCTACAGAGAAAAGTCCCGCACATGTTTATAAGACTGCCGATTCTGTTAATGTAAATCTTAAAGCCACTTCTGTTTTTGGATGTTCTACAGACTCTGTAAAGATTTTATCAAACATTTACGCTCAACCTCATGCCGATTTTGCGGCTAGTACAACAAAAGTTTGTGAAGGAGATAGTGTTGCGTTTACTGATGCCAGTTCGGCCCCTAAAAGTTCTGTAAACACCTGGTTTTGGAATTTTGGCGACGGCTCTACCAGTAATGTTCAAAATCCGGTAAAAAAATTCCCATCAGCGGGCCCTTATATTGTTACTCTCTATATAAAATCAGCATCCGGATGTATGTCAGATACTATTCAAAAAACGATTACTGTAAACAAAGCTCCAACAGCGGGTTTTACTGTTGCAGCCTCTGCTTGTGAAAAACAAGCGGTAACGATCAATAATCAATCATCGTCTTCGTCAGGAAATATTACCAACTCGTATTGGACTTTTGGTGACGGAACTACAGCAAACAATCAAAATGGAGCTTCTTTTCCGAAAACTTATCAAAACCCCGGAAGTTATACTATACAACTTGCTGTGCAAGATGCCAACGGTTGCCAAAGTGATACAACTGGACATACAGTAACTATTAATGCAGCACCGGTTGCAAATTTCATATCGCCTGTAGCTTGTGTAAATGATCCTGCTGCTACTTTTACTGACAGCAGTTATATTCCCGGATATTCAGATGGCGCTTTAACATATAGCTGGAATTTCGGCGATCAGAATGCAACAGCTTTAAATCCTAATACAGCAACAGACCAAAATCCAAAGCACAAGTTTTCTTCACCAGGTTACTATAATATTTCTCTGACAACTACTTCAAGTACAGGATGTTCTTCTACTGTAACAAAACCTTTTACCGTAAATGGAGTTCCGGAGGCGGCATTTACCGTACTAGACAGCTCAGTCATTTGCAGTAATTCCAAGGTGCTTATTCAAAATAATTCTACCGTAACTCCGGGAGTGATAACAAAAATTGAAATTGTATGGGATGCTGATAATGCGCCTGGTACATTTGATACCGACAATAATCCTTCTGCAGCTGAGGTATATTCTCATAGTTACTCTTCTTCATTATCAACCAAAAAAACCTACAATATAAAAATGCGTGCATTTTCAGGAATAAATTGTGTAGGTGAAAAAGTATTGCCAATAACTGTACAACCATCTCCGAAAGTTACTTTTTCTACTATTCCGGGTATATGCTTAAGTGACAGTGCTTACACAATTACCCAGGCACGGGAGACAACAGGACTTACAGGTATGTTTGTTTTTTCAGGAAAAGGTGTTTTGCCAAATGGACATTTTTATCCTTCGACTGCTGGTGCAGGTGTTTCAACCATAAAATATACATTTACATCCAATGACGGTTGTAAAGATTCAGCTGAACAAACTATTGAAGTTGTACAGAACCCAACCATTAAGTTACCGGCAAAGGTTTATTCACTGGAAGGTGGTTCAATAAAGCTGGAGCCGGAAATAATAGGTAATATTTCCAAATATTTTTGGTCTCCAGGTACCTGGCTTGATAATGCCAATATAAAAACTCCAACAAGTACTCCATCAGCAGATATTACCTACAATCTCACAGTTAGCACTCCTGAAGGATGTACTGCATATGGAAGTGTACTGGTTTCTTTTCTTACTGCTCCAATCATTCCTACAGCATTTTCACCAAATGGTGATGGCATAAATGATGTTTGGAATATTCCTTCGCTGCAATCTTTTAGCAACTGTACGGTACAGATATTTAACAGGTACGGAAAAATTGTATTTTCTTCAACAGGTTACAGTAAACCGTGGGATGGAAGTTATAATGGGAGCATTTTACCGGTAGGTGTTTACTATTATATTATAAATGCAGGTAATGGTAAAAGACCCTATAGTGGCTCTTTAACTATTTTGAAATAGAAAAAACAGGAAAGACATGTAGAAAAATTAATTATCATTCTTGAAATACTAACATTCCTTGTAAAACCGTTTCTAATACATTTATTCGAATTCCTTTAATTTTAAATAATGAAAAGAAAGCTACTGAGTGTTATTGCGTGTTGTGTAGGGATTGCTTCTTTTTCCCAACAACTACCTCATTATACGCAATATATCTTAAATGGCTATATCTTAAACCCGGCGCTTGCTGGAATAGAAAATTATACTGATGTAAAAATCAGTCATAGGCACCAGTGGGTCGGCATAGAAGGAGCGCCTGTTACCACTTATTTAACTATTCATGGTCCACTCAAAAAAAGTGATTACGAGCGGGAAACTGCTACAGGTTTTCATGCCTCGGGAGAAAATCCCCGTGGGAAAGCCTATTGGCAAGAGTATACTAAGGCAGACCCGCACGCAGGAATTGGTTTAACTATATTAAACGACCGTACAGGACCTTTAAATCGTTTTGCTGCCTACGGCACGTTTGCATATCATTTGGGTATTTCTCCAAAAACAAGTATTTCGGCAGGTATCTCCGCGGGACTAAAAAATACCTCTCTCAACGCAAGTAAACTTTCTTTTGATATCCCTGTCGATCCGGCAGTTGCGGGAAGCGGCTATTTAAATAGAATAAGTCCTGATATAAATGCGGGTTTGTACTTATATTCTGCTGATTATTTTGTTGGTCTTTCAGCACAAAATATTATTCCTACCAAACTGAAATTTGCAGAAGATACTGTGAAGCTTGTAGGAGGCAGACTTTTACCCCATCTTTTCTTAATGGCAGGTTACAAGTATTTCCTTACAGATGATATTACTTTTCTTCCCAGTGGCTTATTAAAATACATTTCTTCAACACCGGTCAGTTTTGATATCAATGCTAAATTTCAATACCAAGATTTTATTTGGGTAGGAGGAAGCTACCGTTACCAGGACAGTTTTTCTGCTATGGTTGGTATAAATATAAGTAATGCACTAAACATAGGCTATTCATACGACATTACCACTTCGCGACTCAATACAGTAAGTAATGGCTCTCATGAAATTGTTGTAGGTTTCCTTTTAGGAAATAAATTTGGAGACTGGTGCCCAAGAAATTTATGGTAGCGAGTTCAACTTTCAGCGCGTTAAATTCTTATAATTACAAAATGATTAGCTTCTTCTTCAAAGAGTCTTTGTTCTCGTTCATTTAAATTAAAAGGTTTAGCACTTTTCAGTTTTAAACTACTGTTATCTTCTACAGGTGTTTTATCAATCTTTTTTCCTCCTTTTGGTTTGAAAAATAAGGTGCCCGGTGCGGCCTTTGGCTCTGTTGAAAGTTCAAAAGAAAAACTATGTGGTTCTTCAATGAAAGGAAGATTATAAATAACTGCAGGCATCTTTAAATTATTGTTATAATAAAAACGAGGGTTTCTTTCAGCTTCTCTATTTCTTTGTTTTTCTGCTTTTTCTGCCCGCAATTGTAATTCTTTCGCTAGATGCTCTAATTTATTCATGGTGCCGAAAGCAAATTCAGACCTTATTCTTGCCTGGTTTACTTTTGCAGCATTTCTTTTCGCATGTTCTCCTAAGGTTATTTCAGTTTTTGAATTTATCAGTTGTATTTTAATGTTCTTCAATTGATCAAAAGCTGCTTTTATTTCTGCAATAACCCTTTTTTGGTCAAGTAATGTTTTGTTTTCTTCAAACACATGTTGGGCCAGTTCTTTAAGTTGTTCTTCTGCCAGGGCTACTTCCTGATCTTTTTCTGCCGCAACATTAAATTTAACTTCATCTAATACCGGGTTTAATACTTCAATGTTTTTTTCTACGTTTTCTGCAGCAGGAAATTCCGGATCATTTAATGATGCACGATTTGCTTCTGCAGGTACTTGCCTACGCAAATTTTTTCTGTTGTTATTAAGTTTTGTACCCCTGCTGACAAGGGGAAATAAATTATCCGAAATGTTGTTTTTTGAAACTTTTTCAGTTGCCTGTTTTTTAGAAACTAATATTTTTTCTGAAAAAGGTGCAATAAAAAAATCAGGATTATACAAAGGATTATGTACAATTTCCATCATAGGTTTTGCAATTACTTGTCTGGGGGAAGTTGAAACGGTTGACGCGTTTATATGATGATTTGCCGACAATATGGCGAGTGATCCTAAAACTGTTAACATAACCAATAAAGCCATCAACTGGTATCTGTAATTGAAAAAGGTTTTATCCTTTTTTTCAATCATTCTTATTATCCTGTTAAGCAATACTTTTTTGTTATCTGCAGCCTTAAGGGCTAATAAAGGTGAAGATTGAAAAGTTGCTATTTGCAGTAAGGCATTGGCATAAGAAGCTGGATTATATTGATATTGTAAAACCCAGTCATCACAACAATTTTCTCTTTCGCGTTTTAAGTGCCTGTTAATTAAATGCATAAAAGGATTAAAAAACAGTGTAATCTCAATTAAGGCAAGAAAAAGATTAAACAGGTAATCAAAACGTTTTATATGTGCAAGTTCGTGCAGAATCACTGCTTCCAGTTGATGTGTAGTCAGGTGATTAAGGCTTGCTATTGGAATTAATATAACTGGTTTTAAAAAGCCGATTGTCAAAGGAGTGTGCACCAATTCAGAAAGGTAAATTTTCACTTCGTGTTTTATACCAAGTTGAGTCGATAGTTGTTTTACAAATAATCGCCAGTTAGCTTCAATTTTTTGTATTCCTCTTGTTTTAAGCGATATGGTGATATTATAAACCCTAACCCATTTGAGACATAACAATAAAAGTATCAGCAGGTAGGCAACAGATAAATAGGGTAGAAGACGTTCGCCGTGAATAATTCCCGCAAAAAATTTTTCTCTGATTGTTAACCCATTATTTACAGTTAACGCAAAAGATATTTTTTTCTGCTCTAAAAAGTAGATTTCCTGTAATTGAATAAAACGCCGCAAATAAAAAGTGAAGGTAGCTGTAAACCCAATGAAACCTACCGACTGTATTAATAGGCCAGCTAAATATTTTTTTTGAGAAGATAATTTTAAAAGAGTATGAATTGATACATATATAAGCCATAAACCTGCAAACTGCCAGAGGCTGTTAATGATAGTATACCCCAAAGCCTGCAGAAAAGGTGACTGGGTTAACTGTAACATGTTACTGCTTTTTCAGATTATTGAGATATTGTTGTATTTCATCAATCTCTTCTTTGGTTGGTGACTGGCTACCAAGCGCCTGCATTACCAATTGAGAAGAAGAACCTCCAAAAAGACTGTTTATCATTCGGCCAACAAACTGACTTTGTGTTTTTTCCTTACTAATATTTGCCTGGTAAATGTGGGTTTTTGCAGAATCGTCTCTGGTAACCAAGCCTTTCTCAAACATAATCTGCATTAGCTTAAGTGTAGTTGTATAACCTGCATCTTTTGATTGTAGTATTATTTCATGCACTTCTCTTACGGTTGCTTTACCTTTTTCCCAAAGCACCTGTAAAATTTCTAATTCTCCCTCTGTTGGTTTAACCTGCTTTGCCATATACGAGTAAT
The DNA here is from genome assembly GCF_000374045.1 of Segetibacter koreensis DSM 18137. GTDB lineage: Bacteria > Bacteroidota > Bacteroidia > Chitinophagales > Chitinophagaceae > Segetibacter > Segetibacter koreensis. The sequence goes on from NZ_KB893326.1 coordinate 321,807, forward strand.
TTCGTATCAATAGTAAAAATTATTCTTCAAACCATTTTACCTGCATTATTAGTTAACTTAAAATTAACAGTCGCTGAAAAGTTAAATGTTAATAGTTATAGGACGTAAATTCCTCAAGATTGTTACCACAGGCATTATTCAACCTTATGTCTACTCGTTGTTAAAAAAGTCAAGCTTTATTTATTGCTCACACATGCATTCGTATAATCACATATGTTACTATACACAAAAACAGGAGAATGAGAATAGCAAGTACAGACCATTGAAGATCTTTTAGCCGTTTTCTGTTTAGCCGTTGTTTTTTGTGGCGCAACAGGTGAGGTAGTTTCTGGTTTAATTGATGCACGTGATTGTGTAACTTTTCTTTGTCTTTTATTTGCTGCAAACCTTCAACAGCATCAGTCTCAAAAGATCCTGTAAGTTTTTTTTCAAAAGAGTTTTTCTCTTCTTCCGGCAGATTTTCATGTAGATATCTTAGCAGTTCTTCATCTGTTAGTTTTCCTTCTTTATGTGATAATATGTCTTTCCATTCATCCATTTACTTTCAGCTTTTTTTTCTCCACAATTAATTTTAAATTTCTCTTTCCGTTTTGAATGTAACTTTTTACCTGTGACACATTATATCCGGTCAGGTCTGTTATCTGTTGATATGATTTCTGGTCAAAATAAAATAATTTCAGACATAACCTTTGCTCCTCATTCAGCTCGCTTAGCCCTTCTTCGACTAACGAAAGTGCCTTGTCTTTTTCAAATAGCTCAGTCTTAATGTTCATTTCTTCATAAGCAACTACATCATCTGTCAGTTCTATTGGTGTACGTCCCTGCCTGTCTCGAATTCTCATGAGGCAAAGATTTTTAGCCAGCATATATAACCAGCTTTTAAAAAACTCAACTTTATATTTTGGTATTTCTGTTATTACTTTCAAAAATATTTGCTGTACCGCATCTTTGGCCTCTTCTTCATCTTTAAGATATTTCATACAGACTCCCAGTAATAACATTGTATATCGTTTAAGAAGAATTCCTAACCATTCATTATTCCGGTCACAATAAAACTTAGTTAGGAGTTCTTTATCTTCGATATGTGCAAATGCATCTTTAGCCACGCTTTAAGGTAAGTAATTTTTTAAATGAGATGCTGCTAAAGATATTTTCCATAATGCTTTTAACACTATTATTATGGCTTTTTTAATTTGTATGGTTCCTGTTTGTCCTATACGGGCAGACGCTTCACACAGAAGTGAGCAGGTGAGCCAATTGCTGTTTGGGGAAAAATGTGAATTACTGGAAAGATCAAACGAGTTTGTTAGGGTAAGAGTACTGTATGATAGTTATGAAGGCTGGTGCCAGCAAACGCAGGTCCAAGAAACAGAGGTAGAAATATTTTCTGAGAATAAACGGCTGGCAGGGGAGTGGGTTAATAAAATATTAATACACGGACAATCCATGTATGTTCCTTTTGCAAGCTCTTTGACCTTTTTAACTGACAAAGGCGTAGCCGCAAAATATAATCTTGCCTACAATGGTATTTATATTAATCCAAGTTCAAATTCGATTACGAACAGTTTGATTAAAAAGTTTGCATTTATGTTTTTAAATACTCCCTACCTGTGGGGAGGACGATCGGTTTTTGGAATTGACTGCAGTGGTTTTACCCAACAGGTTTTTCAATGCATGAACCTTCCGTTATTTAGAGACGCTTATCAACAGGCCGACCAGGGAGAAACAGTTGAAGATCTCGAGGATGCAAAATGTGGGGACATTGCTTTTTTTGATAACGAAGCCGGAAGGATCACCCATACGGGAATTCTGCTCGATTCAAATACTATTATTCATGCCTCGGGCAAGGTGAGAATTGATGCGATCGATAAACTAGGCATCGTACACCTTGATAATGGCGGAAGAACACATCATTTGAAAACAGTAAAGAGGATAATTAAAACCGTAATTATCGATTGATTACATAGGAGATGTAAAAGATACTAAAGGAATAAAGGTGATTTTTCTTTTCTAGAAATAAATGTGAAAGCGCGCTTTTTTCTGTTGTGCTTCTTCCTGATAACAAAAGAAGCACAACAGTAATGAAGCTATATTTTATTTGCCGCAACAGAGCCAGCTTTAAAAGTCTGCTGGTATAAGTCCATTGCCTCCTGAATAATCTTTAATGCCATGGTTTTGTCCTGGAACTCTTCGACTTTTACAGCTTTATTTTCGAGCGTTTTGTATTCTTCAAAAAAGTGACGCAGTTCACCAAAGAAATGTTTTGGTAATTCTTCTATATTATTTATGTAATTAATAGAAGGGTCATGTGCTGCAACAGCAATAATTTTATCATCAGCATCACCGCCGTCGATCATTTGCATTACACCTATCACCTTTGCAGTAACAAGGCACATTGGTACGATGCTTAAGCTTGATATAACAAGAATATCTAAAGGATCTTTATCATCACCATAGGTCTGAGGGATAAAGCCGTAATTGGTGGGGTAGTAAAAAGATGAATAAATTACCCTGTCTAACTTTAAGAGACCGCTTGGTTTATCTATTTCATATTTTGCTCTTGATCCCTGCGGTATTTCTATCACTGCATTCACAATTCTTGGTGCCTGCTCTCCGCATTCTACTCCATGCCATGGGTGCAGAACGTTTTGTATTGTATTCATATAGTGTTTAAATGTTCTTTTTTTTAATAAATTGCTTACCTGTATAAAATATACTGCTACAGCAAATAAAACCAAGACGCTATTGCATATATTAAGGCTGCAATATTACGTTTTTAGCTTCTAAAATCAGAAAAAGAAGTAAATCAGGGGCTAATAGTATAAATATTTGAAAGATGTCGTAAAGAAAAAGACTTTTTAAAGGTTCCCGGAAAAGGTATACTTAAAATCTACTTTCCAATCACCTTTATATTTAATTACTTTTAGTTTTTGAGGTATGTTCTTAAATGAATTGCTAAAATGAATGATGGTAACACTATCTGGTATTACATCATCAACTTCAGAAATATTTATGGAAGCCTTGCTGTAAGATGCCTTTTCCTGCTCACTTATTTTATTAAATTCCTGCTTCCATTTATTCAGCCAGTATTGATTGTCCTGGTCTTGCAGCATATATTTATTAGCCGTATTGAATTTTCCTTTCAATGATTGCTCTATAAATTCTCTTCCCGCATCAAAAGCATTTTCAGGTTTATGAAATTCATCTTCTTTGTTTGTACAGGAAAAAACGAAAAGACATGCAAAAATTGTTAATAGATATTTCATTTAGAGATAAATTAAAAAAATAACAAAAATTCGGTTAATAAGAATTATACTGTTTAAATTGACAAAGGCTGCAAATGTATGCAGCCTTTGTGTTTTATATTTCGAATTATTCCTGGTTTATTTACCTGTTGTTGCCATGAAATCCGTGCACCTGTTCGGTTTCTTTATCGCGATCATATGCTTTTATAATTGCTTTTACAAGCCTGTGACGAACTACGTCTTCCTCATCAAGTTCTATGTGTGCAATACCATCAATGTTTTTAAGAATACGGGTTGCTTTTTCCAGCCCGCTTCTTTGGTTTTTAGGTAAGTCAACCTGGGTCGGGTCACCTGTTATAATTGCTTTAGCGCTGGCACCTATTCTTGTCAGAAACATTTTCAACTGAAGGTCGTTTGTATTCTGCGCCTCATCAAGAATAATAAAAGCATTATCCAGTGTACGTCCGCGCATATAAGCCAATGGTGCGATCTCTATGGTGCGGGTACTCATATAGTAGCCAAGCTTGTCGGCAGGTATCATATCATCTAGAGCATCATACAATGGACGTAAGTAAGGATCAATTTTTTCTTTAAGATCGCCGGGCAAAAATCCAAGATTTTCTCCTGCTTCTACTGCGGGGCGGGTAAGAATTATTTTCTTTACCACCTTGTTTTTTAAAGCTCTTACCGCCATTGCTACAGCGGTGTAAGTTTTTCCGGTTCCTGCAGGACCAATGGCGAAAAGAATATCGTTTCTGTCACCTGCCTGTACCATTTTTTTCTGATTTGCCGTTCTTGCCCTTACGGTTTTGCCATTTGGCCCGAATACAAGTATATCAGTTGGATTTCGATCGACAAAATTGTCAATAACCTCTGCATCATCGCCTCCCAGTATTTGTTCAAAATAATTTTCACTCAGGTGGCCATTTCGCTCAAGATATTGAAGAATCAAATCAATTTTTTCTTTGGCTGTTTCTATTTGTTCAGGTGCACCGCTTAGTTTTATCTGTGTTCCCCGGCTTAAGATTTTTAATAGGGGAAATTTCTTTTTAAGGAGATCCAGTTTTCCATTGTTTACACCAAAAAATTCAATAGGATTAACTGTTTCGAGATTAATAATAGTTTCTGTCAAATTTTCTATGGATTTTATTTTTTTATTAATAGCACTGATGTTGGTAAACCTGTCAGCACCTTTTCCTTTGTAATCAAATATAATCAATAACGCCTCAAATTCTATACTAGTTTATACACAACATGTGAATTTGCTGTGAAAACTATGATGGAAGTTTTTAATATAATTTTTATATTATGAAATACTAAATTTGTCAAGAAGACTTGTGGTTCTTCGAAGTTATTTCAAAGCTGATTCCATTGATTGTTCATCTATTGTCAGAAAATTGTATTTGAGGACTAATTTTATTAAAGCAACATATTAATTACTGTTTTACTACAGGATAACCTTTATCTATCCAATCCGCTTTAATGTTATGTGGCAGATCGAGGAGGTAGTAGTTTGTAAATTTCATATCTTTTAAAGCAGCAATGGCTGGTCTTACGTTAGGACAATGTTCAAAAGGGCAGCAACCACAATAAATAACAATTTTTGCATCTTTTGGCATTGACTGCAATTTGGCTTTTAAGGTATCTACGTTCTCCTTTTCTTTTGTCATTCCGATTGCAATAGAATTTGGAATAGTAACTCCTGGTCCTACGCTGATTATTATGGGTACGTCTTTTCCTGATTCAATAACCCGGGCCAGGTCTGCAGGCTCAAGTAATTGCTTGCTTGTCCAATTTTCAGGGTTTTGTGCAAAAACTTTTTGTGTGATTGTTATTAATGCTATAAGGACAATAAACTTTACTATTTTTTGTGTTTTCATTCTAAAATTTTGCATAAAGGTAAAGGCAGTTGTTCTAAATGATTATTAAACTTATTGTGAATTCTTTTTTGATTTTATTATATTATTAAGTATTGTTAAGTTGGTCATCAACACCAATATAACTGCTAAGAATAAAAACTGACTCTTATTCTTATTATTGTATTTACCATTCTGTTTCAAATAAACTCTTGTCATCAATTTCGCAATCCGCCTTTTTTCTACTCCGTTCTTCCTCATTTTAGTCTCGTTGGTACAAGTTATTTGCCGTTCGTCTTTACACACATATTTATGCGATTGTCACTTGCTCTTTTCAACATTTTTTTTGCAATCAAATTTAAAAAACCAACACAAATTAAATGTTTATGAAAAAGATGTATTTAGTACTGGCAACCTTTATTATTACTACGGCTGCTTTTAGCCAGGTTCGCATTGGCGGTCAAATTATCGGGAATGCAAGCAGTGTTTCATTTAAGTCTACAGAAATTCCGAACGCCAAAAAATCTTTACAACCGGCTTTTGGAGCAGGCATAGTTGCAGATGTTCCTTTAGTAAGTAACTTAAGTCTTCGGCCTTCTTTAAACTATCTTCAAAAGAAGAACAGTATCGAGTTTGAAAACTCAGGAAAAACCAACAAGATGAAAACTTCATTAAACTACCTTGAGCTGCCCTTGGATGTAGTATACACAATTCCATTAAAAGTTGCGAAAGTTTATTTTGGTGCAGGGCCTTCTTTAAGTTATGGCTTAAGTGGGAAGATGAAATATACAGGATTTGTAGAAGGTGAAGACGGGCAACCTGTTGCTGTAAATGAAAGTGTTGAAGCTTTTAAAAAAGAAGACAAGGGTGGTGCAGGCTTAAGCCGTATGGATGTGAGTGCCCATGTAACAGGGGGGCTTCAATTCGTTAACGGAATTTTTGTAAATGCAGGTTATCTCGGCAGTCTACGCAATCTGGCATCAGGAGATGGAAAGTATAAAAATTATGGTTTTCAATTAACTCTTGGATACTTTTTAAAGTAGTAAGTCTTTTTACTTAAGATTTGTAGGAGGCCACCTTGAGAAGACGGCCTCTTTTTATATTATTAATAGTGGCTGTCTTATCGGCAATTCAACCCTTCATTAATGGTCTAAGAACTCTATTTCAATACTCTTATCAAAAATTTCAAGTCGCTTCTGTAAATAGTGTTTTCTTTTGCGCCGCTGTACTATGTATTCTTTCTAAAGTTGGATCATTAAAAATGATGATCTTTTATTATTGGTCGTACTTTATGATTAATAGACATGCGAGGGAAAAAAATTTATTTTAATAAAACCTGCCTCAAATAGTGTTAAGTAATCATTAAAATCGTTTATTTCGCAAATGATTAATAGCAGTAAAACTGTTAAAAATCTTTGTTGCTGTTGCAGCATTGTTGATTTTCATGCTGTCTTCGTTGTTTCATTGCTAACTAATTGCGAAACCAAATGTATTTATCCAGCAAAGCTCCTTCTTTTTATACTTTTTGCCTTCACATTCCTTTTGATATTAAAATTCTTGGTCAAGATAAATTTTTCACTCGGACCTATCATTCAAAATAAAACCTGTTATGAAATTAATTGAACACTTATCCTTTCTATGGAGAAAAAAAAGACTGCTTTTACCGGGCTTTCTGTTATTTTCTTTACATACTGTTTTCGCACAGTCTGGAACTAAAATACCTATTACCGGCACTATTGTAGACAGCGCCGGAGTTGGAATACCAACGGTGACCGTGACAGAAAAAGGAACTAAAAATTCTACAGCAACCAGTACTACGGGTGGCTTTTCTATGAATATTGCTGGCCCACGGTCTGTTCTGGTAGTAACATCGGTTGGTTATGCTCCGCAAGAAGTACGGGTGGGCACACAAACCAGTTTAATAATCAGGCTGCAGCAAACCAGTGAGGCACTGGGTGAAGTAGTAGTTGTAGGTTATGGTACGCAAAAGAAAGGTTCGTTAACAGGATCAATTGCAACTGTAACCAGTAAAGATTTAGACCGTGTACATGGAGGTTCTACAGTTAGTACAGGGCTGGCTGGTAAACTGGCCGGAGTCACTTTTCGTATGCCGGAAGGCAGACCTGGTGCATCTGCAAATATCCAGATACGTAATATGGGTACTCCCTTATACGTTATCGATGGTATTCAACAGGATGAAGGCCAGTTTAATAACCTTGCGCCGAATGACATTGAAAGCATTTCCGTTTTAAAAGATGCTTCGGCAGCTATTTATGGAGTTCGTGCCGCAAACGGGGTAGTGGTGGTAACTACAAAAAAAGGTGCAACCGGCCGTAATACCATTAATATAGATGCTTATTCAGGCTGGCAAAACTGGTATCGTTTCCCCAATGTAGTTAATAATTCATACGACTACATGCGATACCGCGCAGAGGCTGAAGTAAATACGAATGGCAGCACCAACATCACTCAATCTGAATTGGATAAGTACAAGGCGGGCACTGATCCCGCTTATAGAAGCTTTGATTGGCGTAAATATGTTCTTAGAAAAAATGCTCCGCAAAACTCGGTAAACATAAATATCAACGGAGGATCAGATAAAGTTACTTATTACGTTTCTGCTACCAACTTGTTTCAAAATTCTATGTTGGGAAGAGAGTATAAATTTAACCGTTCAAATATTCAGTCAAATGTAACAGCAAAGTTATCTAATCGGCTAAAGGTTGGTGTTGATATGAACGGACGGGTTGAGAGCAGGGAAAACCCAGGTGTGCCTGGGGGAGATGATTACTTTTTGGCAAGGTTTGCTGTATTAAGAAATACACCACTCGAAAGACCTTATGCTAATGATAATCCAAATTACCTGAATAACATTGGTCATACAGAAACAAACTATGCTTTTCTTAATGAAAAAATTTCCGGTAAATTCCGCAGCGACTGGAGGGTTTTGCAAACTATTCTTCATGCAGACTATGAGATACCTGGAATCAAAGGGTTAACCTTAAGAGGAGCTTATTCTTACTACATAGCTGACGAGTTAGAAAATAACCAGGAGTACACGTATAATGCTTATACCTATAACCCTGATACTAAAAATTATGATATTACGGGAGGCAGCACCAACCCCTGGAGAGACCGTGAGCAGATTAAACAGATAAATACCAACGCGCAGCTTCAATTAAATTATAGCAATACATTCGGTGAACATACCATAGGTGCTACAGTAGTTTCTGAAAGAATTAAAAATCATCGCACCAGGAACTGGCTTCACGCTTCACCTATTTCAAACAACCTGCCTCTTATTTACTTCCCTACTATGGATCAATACCAGGACGAGGATAATACAGAGTCTCGTATAGGTTATATCGGTCGTGTAACTTATAATTATGCAAACCGGTATTTCCTTGAAGCATCAGCACGTCGTGATGCCTCGTATCTGTTTGCGCCTGGTTTCCAGGTTGGTTATTTTCCCGGCGTTTCTGCAGGCTGGAGAATTACAGAAGAGCCTTTTATGAAACAATTGGTTGGTAATAAAAATATACTAAGCGATTTGAAATTAAGAGGTTCTTATGGTGTATTAGGAGATGATAGAAATCCTTCAAATGCCACTCTTCCTATCGTTACTCCTTATGCTTATCTCGAAGGATATAATTATAACCAGGGAACTGCTATTCTTGATGGAAATGCAGTAACTGTTTCACGGGATAAAGGTGTACCTACAACGAGAATATCGTGGTCGAAAAGCAAGATAACAGATATAGGAATGGACTTTACCATGTTAAAAGGAAAGTTAAGCGGCTCTTTTGACTATTTCTATAGAAAGCGTACTGGTTTGCTTGGCAATAAAAATGATGTTTTGGTGCCTGTTGAAATTGGTTACAGTTTACCTCAGGAGAATATTAACAGCGATGCGCAGTACGGTGAAGAGATGTCTCTGGCGTATAACGGAAAAGTCGGCCAAGTAAATTTTAATGTCGGTGGAAATGTGTCGTATACCCGTGCTAAATCCTTAAATTCTTATAATCCGCTTTTCTTTAATTCATGGGATCAATACCGTAATTCTACTGAGAACAGGTATTCGCATATTGACTGGGGCTTTATAACAGACGGACAATTTACATCGCAGGAACAGATTAACAATTATCCGGTAAATATTGATGGTAAAGGAAACCGTACATTAATTCCCGGCGACCTTATCTACAGAGATGTAAATGGTGATGGTAAGATAGATAATTATGATGAGCGACCGATTGGCTTTGGCTATGGCACCCAACCAAACATAAACTTTGGCTTTACAATCGGGCTAATGTATAAAGATTTTGATTTTAATGCTGATTTCTCGGGAGGGGCAGGATATACCTGGTTTCAAAACTGGGAAACTCGCTGGGCTTTTCAGAATAACGGAAATTTAAATACCATTTTTGAAGATAGATGGCATCGGGCTGATCTTTTTGATGTAAACAGTGCCTGGATACCAGGCAAATATCCCGCAAACAGGGTAAACCCTGGGCATGGCCATAGTGATTATGGTGGTCCGGATGGTAACCATTGGAATTCTACGTTTTGGTTGCATAATGTTAAATATGTCAGGGCGAGAACTATACAGTTAGGATATAAATTGCCATCTGTTATTTTAAACAAGGTTAAAATACAAAAGGCAAGAGTGTATCTTAATGCATATAACATGTTCTCGTTCGATAATCTTAAGCAGTACGGTGTCGACCCCGAAGTTTCAGATGACAATGGCCTTCAGTTTCCTCAAAACAAAGTTGTTAACGTGGGCATCAATATCACTTTTTAAAAAAATCCAGAGTATAAATTAATTCAATGAAAAAGTTATTATTCATAACAATGTCTGGCCTCCTTCTGGGTGCATGGGGCTGCAAAAAAGACAGTGAGTTTTTAGATATTCCTCCTATCCAGATTGTTCCTAATGAAGTTGCGTTTTCAGATCCTGCTCTCGTCTTATCTATATTAGGTGATCTTTATAACAGGCAGGTAGATTTTACCAGCCTCGACGGATATTCAGATGGAACACCGGGTTGGAGAACTTTTACTGATTTTAGTGAGAGTTTTCCTTCAGAAAATGGAAGTAATTACATCGTGCAAAGAACAGGCTGGGGGTATGGAGAGTGGGCCACCTGGGATTATGCATATATACGTGATCTTAACCTCTTTATTCAAAGAGATAGTGCAGCAACACAACTGACAGAGTCTGATAAATCACGGTTTTTAGCAGAAGCCCGTTTTCTTCGGGCTAACTATTATTTCGAACTGGTAAAAAGGATGGGCGGTGTTCCCCTGATTACAAATCCTTTGCAGTATGATTATAAGGGTGACGCTACTTCCTTGCAGGTACCGAGAGCAAAAGAATCTGAGGTATATGATTTTATAATCAGTGAAGCAGAAGCGATTAAAGACAAATTACCCGCAGACGCTAACGTAAAGTCAAGAGCAAGCAAAGCTGCAGCGCTGGCTATGGAAGCACGGGCTGCTTTATATGCAGCATCTATAGCAAAGTATGGAGCAAACACTCCCCAGGTATCGCTGCCGGGAGGTGAAGTTGGCATACCAGCAACTATGGCAAACGGTTATTATACTACTGCTTTAAAAGCTGCCCAGGAAATTATTAATGGCAATGCTGGACCTTATCAATTATATAAAGTCTTACCTGATCTTTCAGACAATTTTGCTGCTATCTTTTTAGATAAAAGCAGTGTTAACCAGGAGTCGATATTTATTGAGGATTTTAAAGTCGGAGGGAGAACGCACGGTTTCACAGTAAACGATCAGCCTTTTTCCATTTCAGATGAAAACGGTAGTTCAGATGCCGGCCGTTTGAATCCTTCATTAAACCTTGTACAATCCTTTGAAAGACTCGATAACACCTATGTACCTATTCAAACTACAGATGTTTCTGGTAATCCTGTTTATTATGCAGATCAACTTGATGCTTTTGCAGCAAGAGATGCACGCCTTGCAGGTACTGTGCTTTTACCCAATGGTCTCTTCAAAGGTAAAAGAGTGGATATTTGGGCTGGTTACCAGTTAGCTGACGGAAGTATTATCAGCAGCGACAATTACGTAAACCAGAAGCCATTACCCGGCACAACCAATCCCGTGCAGGTTGTTGGTTCCGACGGTACGGTTAACGGCCTTGAAGCAAGATCGCAAAGCGGGTTTTATATCAGAAAATACCTTGATCCTACAATTGGTTCAGGAAGAAGAGGCAGAGGCAGCGAAGTGGCATTTATTCGTTACAGATACGCTGAAGTTTTATTGAATGCAGCAGAAGCTGCGTTCGAATTAGGTCAACCTGCTGTGGCGGCGGGTTATATGAACCAGGTACGCGCAAGGGCAGGATTAACTACACCGTTAGCTGTCACAGATATTACATTCGACCGTATTGTTCATGAGCGTCGGGTTGAGTTGGCTTTTGAAGGTCATATCTTATTTGATATGAAGCGGTGGAGAATAGCACACATTGTGTGGGACGGTACACCAATGACTAAGGCTGATCTTGTTAGCAATATAGGCAAAGCTACCAAAAGAAATACGCAGCCCTGGGGTTTATGGTCTTATAAATATTACAACCCGGGAAATCCGAATAACGGTAAATGGATTTTTAAGGAAGTTCTCCCTGCGGTTGTTACTGGTGCTAACAGGTTTCAATTCGGAAACTATTATTCTACAATCAACGATAATATACGGGCAGCGAATCCTAAGATAGTAAGACAACCAAACCAATAAGCTTTTCATTTATCAAATTGCTCATCATGAAAATTAGATATTATTATATTGTTTTAATAACGTTATCCATTGCAGTTATTTCATGTAAAAAAGATAACTACGACGCTCCTTCGTCTACCTTGAAAGGACGCCTCGTTTATAAGGGCGATTCAATTGGGGTCGAAAGAGACCAGGTGCCTTACGAACTATACCAATACGGTTTTGGTAAAGTTGGCGCCATTGCTTCTTCTTTTGCTCAGGACGGTAGCTATTCTGCTCTTCTTTTCGACGGTGATTATAAGTTAATTATCCCTGGTGGTCAGGGCCCTTTTATGTGGAAGCAGACCGCTACAGGTGCGCCAGATTCCCTGGCTATCACATTAAAAGGTAGCCAGACTTTAGACCTTGAGGTTACACCTTTTTATATGATCAGAAACCCTCAAATCACGGGTTCTGCAGGTAGTGTTTCAGCTTCTTTTAAAGTAGAAAAGATTGTCACTGATTCTGTAAATCAAAAAGATATAGAGAGAGTTTCGCTTTATATTAATAAAACACAGTTTGTTTCTGGCGGTGATAATATTGCAGCCATAGACCTGGGCGGGGCAGATATTGCTGATCCAAATAATATAACTTTAAATGTAACGGTACCGGCGATCGTACCCACTCAAAATTATGTTTTTGGTCGTATTGGAGTTAAAATTGCCGGTGTTGAAGACATGATTTTTTCACCGGTTCAAAAGATTCAGTTTTAATATTTTTAATACAATTATTATCTTTTAAAATTTAATAATTAAGTCTTACCTAACTCTTACACATAGTTGATTAGTAAAAGATTTTCAATATCTCCTTATCCTTATTTAGAATTGAACGACCAGCAATTAAAAAAAATTTGCTTGTAGGTCGTTCAATTTGCATATAGAACACAATTATTTACTAAACTAAAAATGAAAGTGAAAAAATATTTATTGATTTCGTTAACCGTAGCCTTTTCTTCAGTTTATAGCGTTGCACAGCAATCAGCATGGAAGATCGCAGGAAACAAAATCGTAAGCCCCTGGGCAGAGAAAGTTAACCCGACAAGTCCTTTGGCAGAATATCCAAGACCTCAAATGGTTCGCAGCATTTGGAAGAATTTAAACGGCCTTTGGGATTACTCCGTTCTACCAAAAACAGAGGCTATGCCATCGTCTTACCAGGGAAAGATCCTTGTTCCTTTTGCAGTTGAGTCTGCTTTATCAGGGGTTGGAAAAACAGTAGGGAAAGACAGCTTGCTATGGTATAAGTCTACTTTTTCCGTCCCTTCATCTATGAAAGGAAAAAATGTGCTATTGCATTTTGGGGCAGTGGACTGGCAGACCGAGGTTTACCTTAACGGAAAAAAAGTTGGAACACATGAGGGAGGATATGATCCATTTACATTCGATATTACTTCAGCTATAAAAAAAGGGAATCAACAACTTGAAGTAAGAGTTTGGGATCCAACTGATGAGGGTCCTCAACCGCGCGGCAAGCAAGTGAAAAATCCTGAGGGAATATGGTACACACCCGTAACAGGAATATGGCAAACCGTTTGGATCGAAGCTGTTCCTAAAACCTATATTGCTTCTACAAAGCAAACTCCTGATATTGATAAGCAGACACTTACCGTGGCAGCTAATGTCGAAAACCTGCAAAGCGGAGACGTGGTGAAAGTTTCGGCATGGGATGGCATTAACAAAATTGCCGAACAATCAGCAGATGGAAGTGCACCTACTACATTGACTGTTAGTAATCCAAAACTTTGGTCACCGGAAAATCCTTTTTTATATGATTTAACCGTTTCTGTTGTACGAAAAGGAAAGGTGTTAGATGAGGTGAAAAGTTATTTTGCCATGCGTAAAACTTCACTTGCGCCTGATGCAAACGGCATTCAAAGAATGATGTTGAACAATAAGTTTGTGTTTCAGTATGGCCCTTTGGACCAAGGTTGGTGGCCTGACGGATTGTATACGGCACCAACAGACGAAGCCCTCAAGTTTGACATTGAGAAAACCAAAGAAATGGGCTTCAACATGATAAGGAAGCACATTAAAGTAGAGCCGGCACGATGGTACAACTACTGTGACAAGTTAGGCATGGTGGTGTGGCAAGACATGCCGAGCGGTGACCTGGGTAACCAGTGGGAAAACCGACCCGGTGTTATTGATAGAGCTACAGACAAAGATCGAACACCCGAGTCTGAAAATTATTATCGTAAAGACTGGAATAATATTATCGACGCACTATACAACTTTCCTTGTATTATAGTGTGGACGCCTTTTAATGAAGCCTGGGGCCAGTTTAAAACCGTAGAGATCACAAACTGGACTATGCAGAAAGATCCTTCAAGATTGGTAAACAGCGCAAGCGGGGGTAATTTTTATACTGTAGGACACATTGTTGACCTTCACAATTACCCTCATCCTGCAATGCCCCGTCCCGATCTTTTTGGATCGAAACAGGCCGTTGTTCTAGGCGAATTTGGCGGTTTAGGTTTGCCGCTCGAAGGTCACACCTGGATAGAAAAAGGTAACTGGGGATATAGAAAATTTTCAACGGCGGACAGTATGTTTACTACTTATACCTCCTACACAAAAAGGTTGGCAGAATTAATCAAACTGGGTTTATCAGCAGCAGTTTATACACAGACGACTGATGTGGAAGTAGAAACAAACGGTTTTATGACCTATGACAGAAAGGTTATAAAGATGCCGCTTGATAAGTTAAAAGAAGTAAACAGTAGACTATATGATCCGCAGCTAAGTGCTAAAAACCCTTAATGGAAAGAAAGATAATCCCCTTCAAAAATTGCTTAGCGGTATTAGTTGTTTTTATAATAAATATCGTAGAAACATCTGCGGGTATAGCACAAGATAGTCCCGTTTCCAGGGTTCATATTGCTCCCGCGCCATTATATCGCGATCCTGTAACCGATGGTGCCGCTGATCCGGTTATTATATGGAACCGTCAGGAGAAATCGTGGTGGATGTTATATACACAAAGACGAGCGAATTTGGATGCTGCTGATGTCGCTTATTGTTACGGAACACCTATCGGCATTGCATCTTCGAAAGACAATGGGCAAACCTGGGTGTACAGAGGAACACTCAAGCTCGACTTCGACCCGGGTGTAAATACATTTTGGGCACCTGATGTTGTATACCACAACGGCGAGTATCATATGTTTGTGGTGTATATAGAGGGAGTTAGAAATCACTGGGGAGGGGTGAAGCGAATGGCTCATTATACAGCAAAAAATTTATGGAATTGGAAGTTTCAGGGCTTTTTGAAGCTAACGTCGGAAAATGTAATTGATGCATCACTTTTCCAGATGCCTGATGGCAAATGGAGGATGTGGTATAAGGACGAAGCTAAAGGAAGTGCGATTATGATGGCCGAAAGTAGTGATCTATATAAATGGAACATTAATACAACCCCTGCTATCGCTGGCGCACAGGAAGGTCCAAAAATATTTCATTTCGGAGAATACTACTGGATGCTAACAGATGAGTGGCACGGAATGAGGGTGTACAGATCAAAAGACTGCAATATTTGGGAAAAGCAGGGTGTAATACTGGAAGGGCCATCACAACGAGAAGAAGATACGCCAAGCGGGGCACACGGAGACGTTATTGTAGTTGATAATAAAGCTTATGTTTTTTATTTCACTCATCCCGGCCGCAAATCACATTCTGAAGCTCCTTTGAATACTAACGGAGTTGTGCCCTACGGTCTGAGAAGATCGTCGATACAAGTGGCTTCATTACAAATAAAGAATGGTACTTTAGTAACAGACCGAAATAAGCCTTTTGATTTTTGGTTGAATAACTTGCAATAAGAACTGCTGTGGTGATATACTTTTGAGAAGTCCTCGGTAGTCCTCTCCATTAAAAAAATATCGAATGAAAAAAATTATTTTCTGTTTTGCCTTTCTTTCTGTTTTAGGATTTAAAAATTCTGATGATCGAAGCGGTGATTTTATCGTTTCAAATGTTGACGTTCCGCCGACTTCATCTTCAAACAGTTTCTATGCCGGGAACAAAGCTCCATTAACTCCTTTGAAATTTATAAAGCTACCGGCAGGTTCCATAAAACCTCAGGGATGGATCTTGAAATACCTCGAATTGCAGCGGGATGGTTTAACTGGCAATCTTGGCGAAATAAGTGCATGGCTTGATAAAAAAAATAATGCATGGTTTAGCGGTAACGGTAAGGGTGATCATGGATGGGAAGAAGTGCCTTACTGGCTGAAAGGATATGGTGATTTGGGATATATTTTGCAGGATCAAAAAATTATTGCAGAAACTAAATTATGGCTCGATAAAGTATTTCAGAGTCAAACTCCTGACGGTTATTTTGGACCACATATTGTCGAAAATCAACACCAGGAAAATAAAGGCGAGACATACGACTTATGGCCCAATATGATCATGCTTTGGTGCATGCAATCTTATTACGAATACAGCAAGGATCCCCGTGTTATTCCTTTCATGACAAAATATTTTAAATGGGAGTCTAAATTGCCTGATGAAAAGTTTTTGAAGATATACTGGGAGAACAGCAGGGGAGGAGACAATTTATACAGCGTCTATTGGTTGTATAATAGAACAGGTGATAAATTTTTACTTGATCTGGCCGAAAAAATTCATCGTAATACTGCTAATTGGTCTCAAAAGAATAATTTACCAAACTGGCATAATGTAAATATTGCCCAATGTTTTCGCGAACCTGCTACCTACTATATGCAGGTTAAAGACACTGGTTTTCTCAATGCAACCTATAATGATTTCTACCTGGTAAGAAATATATACGGACAAGTGCCCGGTGGAATGTTTGGGGCAGACGAAAATGCACGAAAAGGTTATGACGATCCAAGGCAGGCAGTGGAGGTATGCGGCATGGTGGAGCAGATGGCTTCAGACGAAATATTAACCGGGATAACAGGCGACCCAATGTGGGCCGATAATTGTGAAAATGTTGCCTTCAATACTTATCCTGCAGCAGTAATGCCCGATTTTAAAGGTTTGCGTTACCTTACTGCACCAAATATGGCAATCAGCGACAGCCGTAACCATGCTCCGGGTATTCAAAATGAAGGTCCTTTTTTAATGATGAATCCTTTCAGCAGTCGTTGTTGTCAGCACAATCATGCTCAAGGCTGGCCTTACTATGCAGAACATCTTTGGATGGCAACCCCTGATAATGGTATAGCTGCTATTTTGTATAACAGCAGTGAAGTAACGGCCAGGGTTGGTAAGGGAAAGGGACAAACTGTAACTTTAAAACAATACACAAATTATCCTTTTGATGACCATATAAAAATTGAAGTAAACACAAAAGGTGACGGCAATTTTCCTTTATACTTACGTGTTCCGGGATGGTGCGAAAAGGCAAACGTTTCAGTAAACGGTAAAATAGCAAACGTTTCTCTTAAGCCAGGTTCTTATGCACGCATAGAGAAGAAATGGAAGCAAGGCGACGTGGTGGAATTAATTCTGCCAATGCAATTAAAAAAAGAAACATGGGAAAAGAATAAAAACAGTGTTAGTATAAATTATGGTCCCCTAACATTCTCCTTGAAAATTGATGAATATTATCGCGTGGGTGATAATAAAAAGGTACAAGGTGATTCGAAATGGCAGGCAACTGCCGATCCTTCTAAATGGCCTGCTTATGAAATCTATCCTGCAAGTATGTGGAATTATGGCCTTGTCGTTAATAATTCTCCACTAGACCAGCAATTTGAAATTATTAAAAAGCCTTGGCCAGCCAATAATTATCCGTTTACACCTGATGCAGTGCCACTTGCTCTAAAGGCAAAGGGAAAAATTATTCCTGAATGGACGCTGGATAAATATGGCTTGTGCGATACTTTGCCACAAAGCCCGGTCTCTGTTACAACCAAAGAAGATCAGATAGAGCTGATCCCAATGGGGGCAGCGAGATTACGCATTTCAGCATTACCGGTGGTTAACTAAGGTTTGTTGGACTCATTTTAAAGTATTATCGAAAACGCTAAATGAATTTTTATGAAATTGTTGCAGTTTAGAAGAATTGCTTTTTGTTTGCTCGTTAGTCAGCAGGTTTTTGCACAGGTGGATAAAGCGCCTGCTTATCCTTTGATCAATCATGATCCGTATCTTAGTTTGTGGTCGTTCACTGATAAATTAAATAAATCGCCAACCAGACATTGGACAGGAACGGAACAGTCTATGATAGGAATGATAAAAGTGGATGGCAAGGTGTACCGTTTTCTGGGAAAGGAAGAAGAGCCGATGCAAACCATTCTGCCAGCAGCGGACGAAAAAGCATACGCTGCTAAATACACAGAAACAGAGCCGGCAGACGGTTGGATGAGTGCAAATTACAATGATAGCAAATGGGAAACAGGAACCGCTCCGTTTAGTGATGATAAAACAAAAGCCAAAACTTTCTGGGGAAGTAAAGACATTTGGGTTAGAAGATCGTTTACGCTGAATAACGCGAATGTTCATCAGCTTTTTCTAAAGTTGCATCACGATGATAATGTCGAGGTTTATCTAAATGGTGAAAAGGTTTATACATGCGATTGTTGGAATGGCAAAGTTGAAAATTTTCCTTTGGAAGATGCGGTTAAAACAAAGCTGAAGAAAGGACAAAATGTTCTTGCTATACATTGTGCAAATACAAAAGGAGGCGCTTGGTTAGATGCAGGCCTTGCTGATAAACCGGCACCAAAATCTTCTTCTGAAATACGACTTGCTGAGCAAAAAAGCGTAGATGTAAAAGCTACCCAAACAGCTTATACATTTACCTGTGGCGCCGTAGATCTTGCGGTCACTTTCACTTCGCCTTTAATTATGAGCGATCTTGATTTGCTGTCGCGTCCGGTATCTTATGTTTCTTTTAAAGTCCGTTCAAACGACAACAAACAACACAACGCGCAGGTGTACTTTGGTGCTTCATCGGCTATAGCTGTTAATGAGCCATTTCAGACAGTGAAAGCGCAGGAATATACATCAGGCAATTTGAATATTTTAAAAGCCGGAACCATAGAACAACCGGTTTTACAGAAAAAAGGTGATAACCTTCGCATCGATTGGGGATACATGTACGTCGCAGCAACGAAGTCGGCAAACGCTGTGCAAAGTATCACTCCCGGACGCCCCGCTTTTTCTGCTGCAGCAACTCCTAAAAATTTAACCGGTAAAAATTTATGGTTAAATACCATCATTCCTTTTGGTAAAGTATTAGGTAAGGATAAAGAAAAAATGGTGATGTTGGGTTATGATGATCTTTATTCGATCCAATACTTTAAACAGAACTTGCAGCCATGGTGGAAAAAAAGTCGAGCAACAATTGAAAAGGAAATGGAAAATGCTTCAACAGAATATAGCTCTATACTTGCTAAATGTGATTCTGCAAATAAGACAGTTTATGATGATGCTGTAAAAGCGGGCGGCGAAGAATATGCAAAATTATGTGTGATGGCTTATCGTCAGTCTATTTCGGCTCATAAGCTCGTTAGAAGTCCAAAAGGGGAAATTTTATTTTTATCTAAAGAAAATTTCAGTAATGGTTCTATCAATACGGTAGATGTCACATATCCTTCTGCACCATTATTCCTTGTATATAATCCTGATTTGTTAAAAGGAATGTTAAACGGAATATTCGAATACAGTGAAAGCGGAAGATGGACCAAACCTTTTCCTGCTCATGATCTCGGAACTTATCCGCTTGCAAATGGTCAGACATATGGAGAAGATATGCCGGTAGAGGAATGTGGAAACATGGTAATACTTACGGCAGCAATCGGTAAAGCCGAAGGTAATGCACAATATGCCCAAAAGCATTGGGAAACGATGAGTAAATGGGCAGACTTTTTAGTAAAAGAAGGTCTCGATCCTGCCAATCAATTATGTACCGATGATTTTGCAGGTCACCTTGCAAGAAATGCCAATCTATCTATAAAAGCAATAGTTGGCGTTGGTGGGTATGCTATGTTAGCAGACATGTTGGGAAAGAAAGATGTAGCTGAAAAATACCGTGGATTAGCTAAAGATATGACTACAAAATGGCTGGGATTAGCAGATGCGGGAGATCATTATGCTTTGACTTTCAATGATAAGAACACCTGGAGCCAGAAATATAATATGGTTTGGGATAAATTGTTGGGTTTGAATTTATTTCCGCAGAAAGTATACGATGAAGAAGTTGCTTATTATTTAAGCAAACAAAATCAATTCGGGTTGCCTCTCGACAGCAGGAAGACTTACACAAAATCAGACTGGATCACGTGGACGGCTACGTTGGCTAAGAATGAAAGCGATTTTAAAAGCTTAATAGACCCGGTATATAAATATGCAACAGAAACACCAACCCGGGTTCCGCTTAGTGATTGGCACGAAACGACCGATGGTAAGCAGGTCGGTTTCCAGGCGAGAAGTGTTGTAGGAGGATATTTTATAAAGGAGCTTGAGAAAATGTGGATGAAGTAATCTTAAATGGTTCAGTAGAAACACAGGCTGCTATATCATAACCTTAGGTTATTTTATAGCAGCTTTTTGCAGCGGTAAATCCTCGTGTTTGTACAGCTCCTGCCTTGATGAAGATTTCCCGCTTTATAGATCTTTGACTTGCTCTATCCTTTATTACCGGCTTAGATACTACAATTTATCGACTCATGCGTCTTTGACGTAAGTACTTAAGCTTACATAAGTTGGAATCGTTAGTTCTAAAAATCTATACTTTAGTTACTATTAGTTTAGAAGGATGCGGTAGTTCCTGCACCGCCTTATTAATTATTTGACACCAGTAATCGGCCCTTTTTCTAATAAACGAAAAGTCTTTCATGCCATCTTTGTACTCGTATAAAACGAGGTTGGCTTTTATTTGGCTGTCGACTAAAGTTACTTGTATTTGCAGCTTGCTTACCAGCTTATCAACCTGTACGGGTTTACCTTTTCTCTGTTCGTAAACATAAGTATCTTCAGTGGTTACGTTAACTGTGTTTATTTTCCATAAATCAATTAAAGCTGCTTCTTCTTTTTCCTGGCTTAAATTCATATAAAGGAGAACAAAGTTTGCCTCATCAAGTGCCAACAAATAATCGTTTATCGTTTCCTTTTCGCTTATTTCAAGCTTGTTTTTCCAAACGCAATCCGCAAATGCTGCTTTTTGCCGTGCAATTTTTTTATTGTTGCCTTTTCTATGCAATGATATAAATACGATAATGAAGAAGAATACTGTACATAAAATAATGGCAGCGATTAGTAGTGTTGAAGACATAATAATATTTTTTTCGGTAATTACCCAGTTTTGATAATAGAGTTTTTACAATGATTTTCTATTGAAAGAATTGGATAAAAATTGTTTATTTTGATAATGTTACCAGAAAGAATGATGACGGTAAATGGTTTCAACTTCTCATTAATTAATGCATATTGATTGAGCCAACTATCGCTACAATAAACTACGCATCGTTACGGGTTTGCCTTATTTGAATAGTTAGCCATTCAAATGAGCCTAAAAAACATCTTCGTAATTCGAATTAATGTTTTCGGGAAATTGAACAGCGTCTAACGACAGGAGTATTTACGTAAGGCGCCATGTCTTCTTATGACATTATAAATAGCAATAAGAAGTAATGGTAGTGTTATAACTAATGTCGCATACCACTTTTCATTTTGAATAAATGCAATTTTTAAAATGAAAGCATTTATAAAAACAAGAAGCAGTATTATAGTACCACCTATAGAAGTTTTTTTTTCTTTATCTAACATGATGATATTTTTTAGGCGTTTAAAAGGAGGTTGCACATTGGTGGAAAGCAACTGAGTTAAGAATTAACCTTCCATCATGGTGAACTAAACGATTTTTATGCTATCTCTAATTTGAATGGGCAATACTTTAGAAACAATCGTTTCCCACTTTTTAGCTTTTGCCTCCAATTGTTCGATATTAACTTGTTGCTCCTTCCTGGCATCAAAGAAGGGAAGGGAAAGTGTACCTGAACCATTTTTAAAAACAAAATGTAAGAAGATGCTTTTTAAAAACTGATGTAGTTTTTTTGTCTTTAATTCTCCTGCGTTTATGCTGTGATATTCTTTTTTAATAGTACACTTTTCCAAATTGTTTAAATTAATAATTAAACATGATGAAGTATGAGGAGTAATTTTTGCATATAACAGCTTTCTTTTTGCAACATCTAACGCAATAACATTACCACCTACTTCCTCTTTGTTTGAAATATCGAAGCTTCTTCTTTTAGCAAGTTTTGTTATGTTCCACAGCCTTTTTATTCTGCTATTAAGATTCTTAGAAAAGGGCACTA
Organism: Segetibacter koreensis DSM 18137; assembly: GCF_000374045.1. Classification (GTDB taxonomy): domain Bacteria; phylum Bacteroidota; class Bacteroidia; order Chitinophagales; family Chitinophagaceae; genus Segetibacter; species Segetibacter koreensis. The sequence goes on from NZ_KB893326.1 coordinate 343,967, forward strand.
TAATCGTTGTCATCCTTTAGAATATTTTAATTTATTGAATAATTATTTGAGCTCCCCGGCCCGCAGAAACAGTAATTTCTATAGCCGGAATAGTAATGAATTGGCGCCAAATAAATTTTGTAAGAGTAATTAATGTATCAGTTATTAATGCTATTGTAATGATGCTTTTAGCAGCAAAACCTTTCGCTGGTTTCGAGATATAATAATTGAAACGTTGACGTAATAACTGAAAAGAAACAATGACTTCCCCGTGCCTCGAAGAATATAGTTAGGCCGGGGTTATAGTTTTAAAGGCTTTGAGGCTGGAGTAGTAATACATTGCTGAATTGAAAGGAAGAAATTCAGTAAATGAACAGGTAAAACAATCACGGGTATCGAGTACTAAGTGATACTTGTTTATTGTTGAAAAGTTTATATTTATTGCCTTACCTGGCATGAAACAAACATAATCAATTAAAACTAATAAAATGGTTAAAACGAGACATTTTATTTCCTAGTAATCGCACTTAACACATGGACTGCCTACAAATTTGTTTGTTTATCGAACTTCCACTAATCCTTCGATCAGGTATATTGCTATGGTGCAAAGTAGACTAGAGAATGAAAAATATCTCAAAGTTCTGTCTCTTAATTATACCTTCATATTATAATAGTAAAAAAGTCATTATAGAACTATGTTTCGATCAGTAATTACCGGAACCGGAAGTTATATTCCCACTGAAGTAAAAACAAACTCACAATTCTTTTCTCAAACATTTTATACAGAAGAGAAGCAACAAATTAAACTTGACCCAAAAATAATTGTTGATAAACTGGAAAAAATAACCGGAATAGCTGAAAGGCGTTATGTTTCTGATAATCTGAAAACTTCAGATATAGCTACAATGGCGGCAAAGTTAGCTATCGAACACAGCGGAATAGATCCGGAAAGCCTGGATTTAATAATTGTTGCACAAAATTTCGGCGATATCATTAAAGGTACATTACAAAGTGATGCGGTACCAGCACTTGCCAGCAGGGTTAAACACAATTTAAAGATTAAAAATCCAAAATGTATTGGTTACGATATTTTGTTTGGTTGTCCCGGGTGGATACAAGGCATTATACACGCGGATGCTTTTTTCAAAGCGGGTATAGCAACTAAAGCATTGGTAATAGGAGCAGAAACATTGTCGCGTATAATAGATGTATATGACAGAGATAGTATGATTTTTAGCGACGGTGCAGGTGCTTCAGTTATTGAATATAAAGAGGTACAGGAAAATGGAAGCGGTATTCTTTCTGCTTCCACCTTGAGTCATTGCGAAGAAGAAGTAGATTATATAAATATGGATACTTCCTACTTTCCTGAACGCGATCCCACTTTACGTTATATGAAAATGAAAGGCAGAAAAGTGTATGAATATGCGTTAAAGAATGTGCCGCCAGCTATAAAAGAATGTATAGATAAAAGCAAGGTAAATATAGAAAATATTAAAAAAGTTTTTATACACCAGGCTAATGAGAAAATGGATGAGGCGATTATCCAGGCTTTATATAAACTGTACGGGTTTAAAGAGGCTCCAAAAGATATAATGCCCATGAGCATCGGTTATCTTGGCAATAGTTCTGTTGCTACAGTTCCGACTTTATTTGATCTTGTCTTGAAAGGGAAAGACGATCGACACTTTATACAAGAGGGAGATGTAATTGTTTTTGCATCTGTTGGTGCTGGTATGAATATAAATGCAGTTTGTTATAGGTTGTAAAGCGAAATAAAGTGCATCGAAGCTTTTGAAGCCGTCAATTTATTACTTCGTTGCGCCTTTTCTTTTTAATTCTTTTAACCCCTTTTCTGCAACTTAAGTTTCTCAACATACACACCTACGATACCACTTCGTTATCTGTAAATTATAACCTTCAAGAGAGGATAATGTTGTTTGATAGCGATCAGTATTATGATATGCTGCTACGGTAAATTAACTATCGCTTATCTTTTTAACCTATTCCTTTTATCCACTTTGCTGCTTATATTGTGAATAGTTTTTTCACAGTTTTCCTGCTAGCAGCAAAATTTTCGCGGGTGATATTCAATCGAAACTAAAAACTGTATGAGTTTAAGAATGATTAAAACCAGTGCTAAAACTTCAAAATGGATTATCTATCTTATCCTGATAATTATTGGAGTAATCATAATTCTTCTTTGCAGTATAATACAGAATGTATCAGTACCTGTAAAGGGAGAATATTACTATTCATCTTTTTTAAGAAACAACTATACTTTGCTCTCAAACGTCTACTTCTTTATTACCGGATTTTTACTTGGATATTATTACAAGCTTAATCCCTGGTATTGCGGAATATGCCTGTTTTTGATTTTCCCATTAACATCAATAATAGAGGGAGTTGTTTTTAAGGGCAGCCACAACCTTATACCATTCGAATTTGTTTTTCACTTTTTAATGGCTCTCCCAACTGTAATTGCAGTATATATTGGGAGATTTGTTAATAGAAAAGTTGCAAAACGAAAAGTGCAAGATGTATAAATAATATAAGGCAGAATTAGCAGAACATGGAATCAAGAAGTTTGAGCCTGTCAAGGGATTTATTTTTCACTATGCTTCTGTTCAGGCAAAGGAAATTTTATTGTCAGGACAATTATTAATGTCGAATCTCGGTAAATTTTAATGATCCTTTTGATTTTTTGGAATATAAAAATGAGTTTAAAACGAAACACTTTAAATTTCCGTTTTTTAATAAATTAAACCATCGAAAAGGTAAAAACTCACCTACGAGCCAATCACATGAATTATAAAAGTCTACTTTTAGCGTTTCTCCTGGTTGCTAGTTTACATTTTTATGCATTTGGCCAGGTAAATGCGCCAAAGCCTTACGGACCTTTACCTTCTGAAAATCAAATGGCATGGCAGCAGATGGAATATTATGCTTTTGTGCATCTTTCCGTTAATACCTACACCGACATGGCTTGGGGAAATGGTAATGAAGACCCTAAAATATTCAATCCTACTTCGCTCGATTGCAGGCAATGGGCTCGTACTGCTAAGGAGGCTGGGATGAAGGGTATTATTCTTACAGCCAAACACCATAGCGGTTTTTGCTTATGGCCATCAAAGTATACCGAATACTCTGTAAAGAATTGTCCCTGGAAAAATGGTAAAGGCGATATTGTTCGAGAAATGTCAAACGCCTGTAAAGAATATGGATTGAAATTGGGTATTTATTTATCACCCTGGGATAGAAACAGGGCAGACTACGGAAAACCAGAATACATAACTTATTTCCGAAATCAGCTGAGGGAATTACTGACTAACTACGGAGATATTTTTGAAATCTGGTTTGATGGAGCTAATGGCGGCTCCGGCTATTATGGCGGTGCCAACGAAACACGTAAAATTGATCGTACAACCTACTATGATTGGGCGAATACTTACAAACTTGTACGTGAATTACAACCCAAAATAGTCATCTGGAATGACGGCGGAGAAAGGGCTGACCTTCGATGGGTGGGAACTGAAGCAGGGTATGTTGGCGAAACAAACTGGAGTTTATTAGATTCAACCGGCGATGTACCGGAAAACATGCTTCGATATGGATTAGAAAATGGTAATAAGTGGGTACCTGGTGAAGTAAACACTTCCATCAGGCCTGAATGGTTTTATCATAAAAAAGAGGATAGTAAGGTAAAAACAGTACCGCAGTTGATGGAGATATACTACAACTCCATTGGTCGTAATGCTACTTTGCTCTTAAACTTCCCGATCATGCCAAGTGGATTGATTCATCCAAAAGATGAAAAAGCAGTAATAGAATTTGGGCAAGCCGTAAGGGAAGCATTTGCTGTAAATTTACTTAAAGGGGCTAAAGCAGAGAGTTCTGGTTTTCGGGGAAAAGATAAAAAATTTGGAGCAGACAAAGCCATTGACCAAAGCAACGAAACTTATTGGACCACTGACGATAATGTTAAAGCCGGCTCGTTGACAATGACCTTTACAAAGCCTGTTTCTTTCAATCGTTTTCTCGCACAGGAGTATATAAAACTAGGACAGCGTGTAAAATCCTTTACAGTAGAAGCTTTTGCAGATGGAGCATGGAAAGAACTGGCCAAAGCAACCACCATTGGTTATAAACGTATTCTTCGCTTTCCCACGGTTAAGGCTACAAAGCTTCGCTTTACTGTTACCGATGCAAAAAGTTGCCCGCTTATTTCCAACATCGAAGTTTATAATGCTCCGCAAATATTGGCTCCGCCAACTTTAATTCGTGAGCGTTCGGGCGATGTGAGGATTATACCTGCAGACGCTGAATCGCAGTTATATTATACAATGAATGGCAGTACGCCTACGATTAAATCTTCAAAGTACAATGGCCCGATAAAAACGAATGATGGCAAAGTCGTCATGAAGACTATTGCTTATGATCCGAAAACGGGAAAGACGAGTGCATTAACAGAAGAAAAGTTTGACATAGCCAGGAAGTCGTGGAAGATAATTGGCATTAGTGATGATAAATGTTATAATATACTCGATGGCAATCCTGGCACACAATGGTACCAGGATAATAGCAAGAAAATGCCAATTGACCTGGTCATTGATCTTGGTAAGATTGAAAACGTAAGTGGCTTCAAATACCTGCCTGACCAAAACTGGTGGGCTTCAGGTATCGTTACAAAATATGCATTCTTTGTTTCGTCGGATGGCGTTGAATGGACAAAAGCTGAAGAAGGTGAATTTGCGAATATTAAAAACAATCCTTTGTTACAATCGAAATCATTTGCACCCCGCAAGGCACGATATATAAAGTTGCAGGCTTTACAAAATACTCAATCCGACAACAAAATAGGGTATGCCGAGTTTGACATAATAACGCAATGATGTAAACTTCTGCTACTTTATTCCATTCTGGCTGTTTCAATTTCCTTTCCGCAACAGATGTTTTAAAAATCGAAAAATTAATTATGAAGCATCGTTACCTTAGGGCAATCAAGCAAAAAAGAAATCGGAATAAATTAAGTTGGATTATTCGAATAAGCAAAATGACAAATTGCCTTTAAAGGCAATAATATTAAAGGACTAGCTTTAATATTATTCCTATGAGTGCTGCTACTAAAATGATGTAAGGTTCTTTTACCTTCATTTTTAAGAGAATGACAATGGTCGCACTTGCGATTAAAGCAGTTGGAATGTCTTTTATTGTACGAGTAGCAATCACAATTACCGAACCTGCTAATGCTCCTACAACGGCTGCTGTTATCCCATCCACAAAGGCTTTTATGCTGGGATGTTTGCCGTACTTGTGAAAGTAGGGGGCTGGAAGAATTGTAAATAAATAGCACGGTAAAAAAGTTGCTAACGCTGCCACTGTGGCTCCGGGAAAACCTGCTACCAGGTAACCAATAAAACCTACTGTAATTACCACAGGTCCAGGTGTTATCATGGCTACTGCCACTGCATCTATAAATTCATGTTCGGTTAGCCATTTGTATTCTGTAACGACACCACCATGCAAAAAGGGAACAATTGCTAAACCACTTCCAAAAACAAACGCACCGGCCTTTGTAAAGAACCATGCTATTTTGCGAAAAGTGTCCAATTCATAATTTGAGAGCCCTATTTGAAATAGTAGTACTGAGTTTGCAACTAAAGACTTCTTGATCCATTTTGGTGGCGCTTTTGAGAACATATAAAATAATCCTGCTGCAACAAACATTAGCACTTCTTCCTGTTCTGTGATGATAGTGACTACTGCCGCTACGATAAAAAATAACCAAAGAAGCCAATGTTGAGCAAAAGAATTTACATTAAATTTACTGATTGACTTCTCCGTGAGTTTGTAACTGCTTATTATGATAATACCCACCACTGCTGCTCCTACGCCGTAAAACACGGCCTGCATCCATGGTAAGCCGCCAAATATTTTATAAGCCATGCCAATTATTACTACCATAAAGAATGAAGGAAGCACAAATGCTAATCCACATAGGGTTGCGCCTAATGTTTTGTAGTGCACATATCCTAAATAGATGCCTAGCTGCGCTGCTAACGGGCCCGGCGCCAGTTGTGCTAGTGCTAATCCATCTTTGTATTCTTCATCCCTTATCCATTTTTTTTCTTCTACCAAATCCCTATGCATATAGCCTATTAATGCTACAGGACCACCAAAGCCTGCGTAGCCAAGTTTGAAAAAATATTGGACTAACTGTTTTAAAGTGTAGCAAGGTTGTAATGTCCTTTCCTCCATGCTTGATTTTGTTCACAAAAGTGATAAAGAGAGAAGCATGTAAATAGAATGTAATTAACCTTTTGTATCTACTTTACCTTTCGCTCTGTCTTTTTTATAAGTTGATGGGTTTTTGCCGGTATGCTGTTTAAATATTCTTGTAAAGTGGCTTTGGTCTGAAAAACCTGTGAGGTAAGCGATTTCGGTAAGTGAGTAGTTATTTGTATCAATAAGTTCTATTGCTTTTTCAATTCTTAACTTTCTTATGTATTCACCAAATGATAGATTATTGAAGTGTTTTGAAAACTCTCTTGAGAGATAAGAAGGGTTGATGTCGAGGCTTTTTGAAATTTCTGTAAGGCTAAGGTTTGTATCAATTTGGTCTTGTATAATCCCTTTCAATTCTTTCACCCAATCAGGTGTTTTCTTTTGTGACGCCTTTTGCTTTATAAATTTGTTGAAAACGTCGATGAATAAATGGTCTACCGGGTTTTGTGTATGTTTCTCATTTTGAAGATGTTTAGCCCAGCTATATAATGCATCATAAATAATCATTCCTTTTTGAAGCAGTTCATAATCATCCTTTGTATTGTATGCCAATCCTGCTGATATCGCCCATAAGCCTGAGGCCTGGCTGGCAATATCTTGGCGGTCGGTGTCTGCACCTCTTACTATTACAGCTAAGGTTTTTATTGCAGTGTCTTCAATTTTGTGCTTTTCGACAATATAATCAAAAGTGCATTTATCTTCATAATGTGAGTATTCAACATCGGGAACATCGAAAGGGATTGCATCTAATGTTTTTGCTTGTTCGTTAACCTTATCAGCCGGTACATAGATAAATTCGGCTTCTTGATCGATAAAGTTCTTTATTAGCCAGGGACAAGCAATACGGTCTATTTTTGGTCGTTCCCTTGTTATCCACTTCATTCCTATATTTTAATACTAAAGTTCGTAAAGTAACAGTATGTAAAACAAAAATTACTTACGTAAAGAATATACTAAAGGTCAATTCTGTTCTATTTTATTGATAGTAAAAAGGCTACCATTGCTACATTTCATGATACCTTTTTAGTAATTTAACTTAAAAAATCTCAAATAAATAATTTATGAATAGCGCAATGAAGCAGAAAAGAACAAGTGCTCTTTTTGGCTGTTTTTTAATATTAATGGGTCTAAGCCAGGTATCTATTGCCCAAAACAGAGGAAATTTAAAAACCTTGGATACACTGGTGTTAGAAAAGGTGGTGGGTATAAAAGGAAAATCAAATAATGGAGAGTATAAGATCACAATCCCTCAAAATGACTTAGATGTAAAAGTAGATGGATTTAAAATCATCCCGGCGATGGGATTAGGAACGTGGGTAGCTTTTACGCCGACAAAAGATGGGGCAATGGTTATGGGCGACATTGTTGTTACCGAAACTGATTTAGGGCCAGTGCAACAGGAAATCATAAGGCAGGGTTTAACTAGCACTGCGATTCATAATCACTTTATCAGAAATCATCCAAACATTTTGTTTATGCATATTGACGGTTCAGGAAAGACTGAATTAATGGCTCAAAAAGCCAAAGCTGTTTTGAATAAGGTGAAAGAATTAAGAGGTGGTGACCCATCGAAGGGCACAGCATCAAGTGAAGCTGTAACAAATACTTTGGACACTAAAAAGCTGGATGACATTTTCGGCTATAAAGCTGAAATGAGCAAAGGGGTTTATAAATATACAATCGGGCGCCCTGATGTAAAACTTATGGAACATGGCGTACCTGTGACTACTTTTTTAGGTTTTAATACATGGGCCGCTTTCCAGGGTACACCTGATAGAGCTGCCGTGGCCGGTGATTTTGTAATGCTTGAAAATGAAGTTGAACCGGTGCTGAAAGCCCTTGTTGAAAGCGGTATTGAAGTCGTTGCTCTACACAACCATATGGTACATGAGCAACCAAAGGTTTTCTTTTTACATTATTGGGGAATTGGACCTGCTGAACAGTTGGCAAAGGGACTAAAAGCAGCGATTGATCAGACCGGAAAAAACGGACACAATGGAATGAAAATGGATATGTAATTTAATATCTGCTCAAAATTGTAAAAAGGATCTTTCCATTAGGAAAGGAACATGTTTTATCTGCATTACTCCCGTACAATGTCAACCTTTTCGACTGTAAATTTAACAAAGCTCCTTTACCACCTTTTACTGTGACTGTATATGTAACCAGTTATAGAATGAGAGATATCCCTTCAAACCTAAACATGGGTGTGCAGTAAGTTTATGCAGTGTTTGCTTATTGTGCAATAATAGGTAGGGAAAAATATAAAAAATGTAAAATGGTAGAAAGGTTGTTGAAACACTTGCCATTTTAATAAAAGCGGGCATCATTTCAAATAAGAAATTGATTTTGAACAATTCGTCCAATGTTTTTGATTATGAGACTTATCCTTTTACAACTATTGATGATTACATGTTTTACAAGATGTAAGGATCAAGCAGATTTCGGTGTTGATAAGCTAAAGTTGGAAAGAAGAATAGAATTGCCTGCTGTATCCGGAAGGATCGACCACATGGCTCTCAATCTAAAAGATAAGATACTCTATGTGGCGGCGTTAGGAAATAACACTGTTGAAGTTATTGACTTACAAAAAGGGATTTTACTGCATAGCATTAATGGTGTGGAAGAGCCACAAGGGATAGCATATATACCAGAACAAAATGAAGTTGCTGTAGCTAGCGGTAATAATGGTGATTGTGCATTTTTTGATGCTTCTACATTTAAAAAGGTAGCTACCATCCATTTAGCTTCAGATGCTGATAATATCCGTTATGATGGAACCGAAAGAAAGATGTATGTAGGGTATGGTAATGGGGGCGTGGCATTAATAGACCCAGTAGCTCATCAACAAATTGGAAATGTAAAACTAGCTGCGCATCCTGAAAGTTTTCAATTAGATAAAAAGAACAATAAGTTATATGTTAACCTGCCCAATGACAATAGTATTTCGGTTATTGACTTAAAAAGTTTTAAAGTTATTGATACATGGAAAATAAGCAGACTTAGGGCAAATTTCTCTATGACTTTAGATACTGCTTCTAATCATGTTATTATAGGATTTCGGCACCCACCTTTAATGGTTGTTTATGATAATAAAACGGGTAAAGAAATAACGCGGACTGACTTAGTGAGTGATGCGGATGATATTTTTTTTGATGCAGCTAAACAGCAAGTGTTAGCAAGTGGTGGCAGAGGGTATATAAATATCTTTCAAAAGGTTTCGGGTAATAGCTATAAGCGTGTATCAAATATCGCTACAAGGGATGGTGCAAGAACTTCTTATCTAATTCCTTCATTGAGAACCTTTGTTGTAGCGGAAAGGGCTGCAAGTGGTAAGAGTGCTGCGATAGCAGTCTATAAAATTCAGTGATTAGTTTTTAAAGTATTACTCTGAGGCCTGTACGGTGGAAGTGAGGCAATGCGACGGTGCAAAGTAAAAATTTCCGATGTTTATCTCGAGTGACAGCGTGCAACACACACGCAATCCCAATACTACGACAACTACCTATTCAAGGGGAATGGACAGAACAGACGTAATAAAAAGTATTCTCTCTCGATACTAAATATCCCGCTAATTTTTATCGTTATTAATTCTATGAAAATTACTTCTTTTATTTCCGGTGTTGCTGCAGCGCTTTTGTCGAATTTCTTTCTTTTTCCGTTGATGGCTAATTTGCAAAAAAAAAAGTCGACTGTTCGTCTTTACAGAACGGCCGTTTCTATTCCTATCCAAAAAATTCAAATGAACGTTTTTAAGTGTACGTGAAAATAACTTAGTGCATGAATACAATCTAGAAAAACGTGACAGCACTCTTTGGAAAATTGATTGGTCCAACGATTGTACTTATTCATTAAAATACATTTCCGGTAATACCCACATGGAACCCGAAATGGAAAGCTTTTTGAAAAAGCATAAAATGGTTTACCAGATAATTAATGTAACTAATGATTACTATGTTTATAATGGTTACATAGACAAAATATCTCGAGATTTTATTCAATCTGACACGATGTGGCTACACGAAAAGACAAGTATTACAAATAACCTTCTATTTCAATCAATAGCTAACGGCCAGACATTAAGAAAAGCACACTTTGGGGATACTTCGAAATATGCTGTGGTGTATGTTTACAGGACGGGAAAAGTAACTAATTCAATGGGTGAATATTTTTTGTACTTTGATAACGAGCCAATGTGTGTGATGAAAAATAAGTCGGGCTATATGTTTAAACTGTTTAAAGAAGGCAATCATGTAAATCACAGCGATTGCAGCATGGCGAGTAAGCGGATAATTTTAGGAATTGCTAAAATAAGAGGCATGATTCTCTTTTATTTTTATTGATTTTTACGCTTAGTCCTTTGTAAGGAAGTGGCGTAAAACAATAACAAATTTTGTCTATTAGTCAGCCTGCCGATTTTTTTTGAGATGCTGTGTTTATTGATATTGTTTTTATTTTTTAAAGAGCCCCGCTGTCTCCGTATCCTTTATACACCTCATACTACTGCTGCACATGTGAGCGGAATGGTACATAGCAAGTAATAGTTGATTTTATAATTGCTGTTCACGCATCAATTTTCTGGTCGTCATCTTCTGTTTTAAAAACGGACAATTTTTTTTTAGCTAATACGTTATCTTAAAATAACCAACCAAACCTCTATGAGAACAATTTTAGCTATTGTAACTATTGTATTTTTTTTTAATTTATCAGCCAAGGCTCAATTTTCAAATTATTATTCTGCCGGAAATTGGTCAGCTTCATCAACATCTAACGGAACAGTTGATTCTTCTAATAAGCCAACTAGTGTTAAAATAGTTGGAAGTGACGGTAATAAGGTCAATGCAATCACAAGTTTTACTATGCCCTCCCTTGCTACTGGTAGCTGGTCTTTTACCTGGAATTATTCTACTACTGATGATCCTAGTACAGATCAGGCATACGTTTCAATCAATGGCGTACGTAGTTTATTAACATCTGATGTAGGAGGGCAAATACAATCGGGTAACTATACCGGAGTAATTAATGCTGGTGATGTTTTTGGGTGGGGGATTGACGCAACCGATGATTGTTGCGGTAATGGTATCCTTACTATTTCAAATTTTGTTCCTCCTGGTGGAGTGTTGCAAAAAAGTACTAACGCAAACCTGTCTGCTCTTTCCCTTAGTGCTGCAACTTTAGCGCCTGCCTTTGCTTCAGCTACAACAGGTTACTCAGCTTCTGTTTCTAATACTACCAGTTCAATAACTGTTAAACCTACAGTTGCAGATGCAACAGCTACTGTTACAGTTAATGGGGTAGTAGTAACAAGCGGAAATGCTTCAGGAGCTATTGCATTAAATGTCGGAAGCAATACAATTACAACTGCAGTCACAGCAGGGGATGGAACAACAACGAAGACGTACACCATTACTGTTACAAGGGCAGCATCCTCTAATGCCAACCTTTCTAATTTGTCTATAAGTAGTGGAACCCTTACGCCCGTATTCGCAAGCGGAACAACTTCATATACTGCTTCAGTTGCAAATAGTATAACATCAGTTTCGCTTACACCTACAGTTGCAGATGCAACAGCTACTGTTACAGTTAATGGGGTAGTAGTAACAAGCGGAAATGCTTCAGGAGCTATTGCATTAAATGTCGGAAGCAATACAATTACAACTGCAGTCACAGCAGGGGATGGAACAACAACGAAGACGTATACCATTACTGTTATAAGGGCAGCATCCTCTAATGCCAACCTTTCTAATTTGTCTATAAGCAGTGGAACACTTGCGCCTGTCTTTACAAGTGGAACAACTTCATATACTGCTTCAGTTGCAAATAGTGTAACATCGCTTACGATAACTCCTACAGTTTCTGATGCAACAGCTACTGTTACAGTTAATGGGGTAGCGGTAACAAGCGGAAATGCTTCAGGAGCTATTGCATTGAATGTAGGAAGCAATACAATTACAACTGCAGTTACAGCAGGGGATGGAACAACAACGAAGACTTATACCATTACTGTTACAAGGGCAGCATCCTCTAATGCCAACCTTTCTAATTTGTCTATAAGTAGTGGAACCCTTACGCCCATTTTCGCAAGCGGAACAACTTCATATACTGCTTCAGTTGCAAATAGTATAACATCGCTTACGATAACACCTACAGTTGCAGACGCAACAGCTACTGTTACAGTAAATGAGACCGCAGTAACAAGCGGAAGTGCTTCATCAATTCCTTTAAGTGTTGGTAGCAATACAATTGCTGTAGTGGTCTCATCTCAGGATGGAACTAAAAATACATACACGCTTACGATAACACGAGAAATAAGTACGCCATCTGTTCCAAATCTAACCAAAAGTACAGATTTAGGTATGAGCGATACAGATAATATAACAAGTAACAGTACTCCTGTCTTTGTAGGATCTGCAGATCCTGATGCAACCATATTTTTGTATGACGGAAGCTTGGAAATTGGCTCTGCTATAGCAGATAATTCTGGAGCTTGGGCTATAACTACGTCTGAACTTGGCGATGGAATTCATTTGATAACATCAAAAGCAACACTAAATGGATTGGAAAGTGAATTGAGTAATGCATTGTCTGTGACAATTGATAAAGAGGCCCCAGCAGTAAATCTAATAAGCAGGCTAAATCCTGATACTACAACTACAACCGCAACAACAATTGCTTATCGAATAACTTTTTCTGAAAAAGTAAGTGAAATCACTGTCAGTGATCTAACCTTAACAACTTCGGGTTTGGTTTCCGGTATTATATCTTCTGTATCATCTGACACCGGAACCGTTATAGACGTAACAGTAAGTAATATAGAAGGCGAAGGTCAACTAGGTCTTAAAGTTAATGACAATACAGGCATTACAGATATAGCGGGAAATACAGCCTTAGGTAGCTATACAAACAGCGAAGAATATACGATAGTTGCGTCCAGCACACTGCCTGTTACGTTGACTGATTTTAAAGCTTATGGAAAGGGAAATGAGGTGCAGGTTACATGGAAAGCTACCGCTGAAATCAACGTTAAAAGGTATGAAATTGAAAAAAGTGCAGGCGGGAGAAGTTTTATGAAAGCGGGAGAAGTTTTATCACGCGAAAATGGTATCAGTACTATTTACAAATGGACAGATAATCATCCTGAGCATGGAAATAATTTCTATAAATTGAAAATCATAGATAAGGATGGTACAGCAAAATATAGTGAGACTAGACTAGTTGTTTTCAATGATGATGCAAATTATCTAAAAGTTAACCCCAACCCTGTTACAGACAAAACACTTAAACTTACAATGGGTAACATGGCACCAGGAAAGTACGAGTTGGCTTTATATGACAATAAAGGGCAAAGAGTGTTTAGTAGCTCAATTGACCATAATGGTGAAAGTGCAGCCAAAATTATCCAGCTACCTACATTGCTAACAACAGGCATTTATAACCTTCATCTTTCTAACCATAATTTGGTAATAAATAAAGTGATAATAATAATGAAATAACATTTTTTTAAAAGTTTGAAAAAGAGGATGTTTTAAAATACATCCTCTTTTTTCAAAAATATTTCATTGTTTTTCCATAATCGTCGGGAGTTTTAGAGTAGAATGTTCCAGGTTTTTTGATACCAGGCTATAGAGAATAAAAAAAATCTTTAGGTCATTGCTGTATAATTGTTTACTTTTTTTAATGCTATTAAACGTACCCCATAAAGGCATAAATAGTCGTGTAAAAAGCTTTGCCGCAAAATAATGTGGCAGACGTAGGAATTACAATAATCTATCTGAGTGGCGTTGGATAGTCAGCCTTCAAAAAAGAGAAAAGAACTTCATTTATCATTAATAAAAAATAAAAACGAGCAGGTATGTTTAATAAATTATTAAATGGACTGGTACCTGATTTTTTCGCGAAATATAAAAGAGTGGCTTTTGGAAACTTAAGGTTTTTAAAAGATGTAAATAATTATCACGTTGGTTTTCAAAAAGCTCGCCCTCTCGTAAGAGATGTTTGTGACAACGAGATACAGGAGTTGAAACTTAAATTAAGAAGTGAAGCAGATGATTTGAAGAAAGCACACAACGAATTTGGGAGAATTTTAAACAGTGTAAATCATGGCTTTTTTTCACGCAATATGATTATTAATAATTATACTTATTTGTCTCTTGCGTGCGAAAAAATATACGGATATACTTCCGAAGAATTTTTTAAAAACAGTCGTCTTTGGTACGAAGTGATACTTCCTGAAGACAGAGGGGTTGTGGAAAAGGATGACGAGAGGCTTAATGAGAAAGAAGAAGTATACACACAATATCGCATAATTCGTAAAGACAAAAGTATACGATGGATTGAAGTGACGATAGTGCCATTTTTTAAAGATGAAAAGTTAATCAGGGTAGATGGTGTTGTAAACGACATAACTGAACGTAAACGGGTAGAGGCGGAACGAGAAATGTTGTTAAAAGAAATGACCAAAAACAATGCAGACCTCAAACAATTTTCTTATATTACTTCGCATAACCTGAGGTCGCCTTTATCTAACATAAGAGGTATTCTCAGCTTATTTGATTTTCCGCAGGAGGATTTGCATAACCTGCAAATGTTGGAAATGCTGAAAGTTTCTGTTGAACAATTAAATAAAACTATTGATGATATTTCTCAGATATTAGTTATTAAAAATAATGTAAATCCACAACTTACAAGCATTAATTTAAAAGAGTTCTTCAACCAGGTAATTCAAATTTTTAGCAATGCATTAAATGAAATGGGAGGGGAAGTACTCACAGATTTTAAATCTCCTTCTGTAGTCCTCAATAAAATCTATCTCGAAAGCATTTTTATTAATCTTATTTCAAATGCTATAAAGTATCATTCACCTGATCGAAAGCTTATAATAATTATAGAAAGCAGCTATGATGAAAACGGAAATTTTAAAATTAGGTTTAGTGATAATGGTACCGGCATAGATTTAAACCGACATAAGGACAAGGTCTTCGGTTTGTACCAGCGATTTCATGAGAATATCGAGGGGCAAGGTTTGGGGTTGTTTATTATGAAATCGCAAATAGAAGCTATTGGGGGAAAAATAGTTATAGAAAGTGAACCGGGACAAGGAACACATTTCTTCCTGACATTCATTCAATAATTCTTTGCTCTAATATCGTTTCCCGAAAAAGGTAGGCTTATGCCCGCTGATAAAGGAGTGATGAGGCGTCGCTAATATCGGTTCATTTGCATCAAACTCTTCATCATTGACTTTCTTAAATTAATTGAATATGGAGAAAGCTTTTAGGCAACATTAATTATTTTCTACATTGTGTTCTTTACAGCATAAAACTACCTATCCGGGATAATATTTTTAATACTTAATGCCACTTTTTTTCCCGGGAGATGCTTTCAGAAATCTTATTGATTGTTTGTTTTTTTTACTGGCCATATTTCAGCTACGTTTCCATTGATTTCTTTTCCATCAGGAAATTTAAAGTCATAGTTTCCAACTACACACGCTTTGTCTGCTTGAATTATCATCGCCTTAACCTGCATAGATGTAAAGACTTTTGAAAATCGATTAATCACTTCAATATAGCCTTGTTTCCCAATTACCGGTTCTGTCTTTGTCATTTCGCCACCTATGTATTGAAAGTCGTCTGCTATTGCACTTTTGAACCGTTAGTTTCAGTTACCACAAAAAGATCAGGTGAAGAAGTACAAATTCGGGTAAGAGACAATGGATTGGGTATTCCTCAAAAAGCAGTTGATAAAATTTTTCAACCCTTTTTTACGACTAAACCGGCTGGACAAGGAACGGGTTTGGGCTTGTCATTAAGCTATGATATTATAAAAGCACACGGAGGAGAAATTAGAGTAAGCACTAAAGAAGGTGAAGGATCGGAGTTTATAATTCAATTGAATTAATACGGAGGCGAGGGGTTTAAATTAAAAGATTTGACTGCTGTAACTGATTTAGCTTCAATAAAACCAAAGGAAGGCTCAATTTTATTGCTAAAGCGATAACTTACATAATCAACATAGTTGCCTGCACGGTTCTTACATTTCCTTGGTGTTAAGATATAATCTTCTGAGCCATCTACATTGTGCTCTTGCATAGTTAACAAATCCAGGTATAAATGTCCTTTTTCTAAATTCTTAAAGCGCCGCGCAGGTTGGTTTGTCATTGGTATTAACGTTATTAAACTTCCCAATTGGTTTTGATCTTTATCCTTTGCATATCCTTCCAAAGAATAAATATTATCTTCTAATTGTACAAATGTGAAGTCAAAGTATGAAAACTCCGGGTAAGTATTAAGAATGCCGCTTACTAAATTACCTTTTAGAGTTACAATCGAATATTTGTTTATTTCACCTTGTGCAAATGAGGTAATGACTGCCAACAATAAAAGTACAGTAAGCCCTGTACTTGTTGTTTTTTTATTCATAATAAGTATTTAAGGGTAAAACCTTTTGAAAAAAAACTGGTGATAGAATATTTACTGTGCATTTTGTACACTTTAAAGTCATAGTAAAAAATGTATTTTTAATTGCAAATACAAAAACTATAAATAAAAATGTACCGAAACATTAAAATTAAAAAAAATAACGGCTATTTTTCAAAATACTTGCAGATAAATCAATTATATTTTCAAAAGTTTTCGCCCTAGCTTATGAAACTCTTAAACCTCCATGGGCTTTTTCAATTACTTTTAGACTGGTCTGAAGTTTGGGCGATAGTTATACCATTATTTATAGTATTAATAGTAAGAAGAAAGCAACCTTTTTTTCTCAAGCCTGTAATTGTATACTTATGGGCAGCTCTCATAATAAATGTATTAGCAGATCTAATTGCAGACTTCAAATCATTCTTACCACATTGGGCTCAAAGTAACAATCCGTTATATAATATACATTCTATCGCCAGGTTTGTATGCTTCAGTTATTTTTTTATTTCAATTAAAAAATCTCAAATAACTTTTTTAAAAAAACTTATCCCTTTCTTATTGGCTGTATTTACAATAATCAACTTTTCATTTTTTGAGAATTTTTTTAATCCTATACACCTTAGTGGCAATTTATTAACAATAGAATCGTATCTTTTACTTATCTACTGCATGCAGTATTATCTCTCGCAGTTGCGTGATGAAGTTGAGAGAATTTCAAGTGGAAAAGAGTTCTGGATAGTTACAGGGCTTAGTATTTATGTAGTAATTAATTTTTTTCTCTTCCTATTTTATGAACCAATGATAAAGGGAAGCCCGGCATTGGCAGCTCAAATGTGGAATGTTCACAATATTGCTTACATCATTTTTTGTATTCTAATAGCTAAAGCGTTTTATGCAACTGATAGCAATTGATATTGAATATCGGGTTATAATAGGAATTTCCGCAATGGTAATACTATTCACAAGTTTTCTTGTATCATTCGTAATTACTCAACGCAAGAAACTTCAATATCATAAAGATCTGAATTTGCTTCATGAAGAACAGAAAAAAATTCTTACCGAGCAAAATGACTTATTAGAAAAGGGCGTGCAGCAAAGAACTGCACAATTATTCAAACAAAAAGAGGAACTGCAGACTACACTTACTAATCTTAGGGCAGCGCAAGCCCAGTTGATACAATCAGAGAAAATGGCATCGCTTGGAGAACTTGCAGCAGGCATTGCTCATGAAATTCAAAACCCTTTAAATTTTGTAAATAACTTTTCAGAAGTGAGTGCAGAATTGATTGAAGAATTAAAAGTTGAAAGGTCAAAAGTAAGAAGCGAAAGAGATGAAAAACTGGAAAATGAACTGCTTAATGACATTTTACACAATCTTAAAAAGATTTCATTTCATGGAAAACGTGCTGATTCGATAGTGAAAGGAATGCTGCAACATGCAAGAACAAGCACAGGGCAAAAAGAACCCACCAACATTAATGCACTGGTAAATGAAACTTTTAGTTTAAGCTATCACGGATTTCGTGCTAAAGACAAATCTTTTAATGCAATGATTGAAACACATTTTGATGAAAGCATAGGTACGATAGAAGTAATTCCTCAAGACATTGGAAGGGTGTTATTAAACATATTTAATAATGCTTTTTATTCTGTATTAGAAAAAAAGAAACAAGTTAATGCAGCTTTTGAACCCCTGGTTTCAGTTAAGACAGAGAGAGCAGGTGCAAAAATACGAATATGCGTAAGAGATAACGGTTTAGGGATTCCTCAAAAAGTAATTGATAAAATTTTTCAACCTTTCTTTACTACCAAGCCAACAGGGCAAGGAACCGGACTAGGGTTATCACTCAGTTATGATATTATAAAAGCTCATGGTGGAGACATAAAGGTAAATACCCAGGAAGAAGAATTTACTGAATTTATAATTCAATTGCCATTGAAACAGAATGTATAAATTGTGATAGAAATGAAAAGTATTACTGCTCTGGTTTTGCTCATTCTTTCTTTTAAAATTGTTACTGCACAGCAAATGCTTATTGACAGTTTGAAAAAAGAATTGAGTACGGCCAAGTCTGATACCAACCGTGTATTGCTGCTTGCAGAACTTACAAAAGCATATTACCTCTTTAAACCAGATACAGCGATAATGCTTGGACAGCAGGCTTATAATCTTTCTGAAAGTCTACATTATATAAGAGGAGAAGCTTTGTCACTTAATCGCATTGCTTCTGCCTACAGCACATTAGGCGACTACGCGAAATCGTTAACCCTTTTTACTAAGGCACTTGCAATCAGCCGCGAATTAAACGACTCTATCGGTATTACGCAAGCATATAACAATATTGGCGATACTTATCTTACCCAAAAGGATTACACTAAGGCACTGAGTTATTTCAAAAAAGCCAATGGTGCAATAACACCGGCATTAAAGCCCTATCCAAGAATGATTTATTTATTGAACATAGGCGAATGTTATTTGCGGATGAAGCAGTATGACTCAGCAAAATTTTATTTACAAAACACGTACAAAAAAGTTAAGGAGTTGCAATTTAATGATTTGTACGGCGATTTCGAGCGTGACCTGGGCGAACTGGAAGCTGCCAAGAATAACCAGGATACAGCGCTCGACCATTTTCGCAAAAGCGTCAAATACTACGAAGAAATAGAAGATCAGCAGCATCTTAGTATGGTGTATTATACCATGGCAGACGCTTATCATAGACAAGGTCTTAAAGATTCTTCGATACTTTTTGCTAAAAAAGCGCTTTCTACGGCCCAGGCCGGTTCTTACAATCAAGGTATTCTCGATGCCAGTAAAAAACTTTCTGATTATTACGCAGAAAGCGACGCGGCAGAGGCATTCAGATATCTTAAGTTGGCGACGGCAGCAAAGGATAGTTTATTTAGCCAGGAAAAAGTAAAGCAACTGCTGTCAATATCATTTGAAGAAAAACAGCGTGAACGGGAGATTGAGGCTGCGCGTACTGAAAGCCGAAACCAGGTTAAAGTGTTTGCTTTATTAGGGATATTGGCAGCATTCTTATTGCTGGCCATTATTCTTTATAGAAACAACTGGCAGAAACAAAAGGCAAATAGTCTTCTGAAACAGCAAAAGCAGAAAATTGAAAATACTTTATCAGAGCTGAAAGTCACTCAAGCCCAATTAATTCAATCAGAAAAAATGGCGTCTCTCGGTGAACTTACTGCTGGTATTGCCCATGAAATACAAAATCCGCTCAATTTCGTGAATAATTTTTCTGAAGTAAGTATCGAATTAGCGCAGGAATTGAAGGAGGAAATCAATAAAACGCAGTTGCCGGCAGAAGAAAAAGAAACAATTGAAACCCTGGTAAATGATATAGTACAAAATCAGGAAAAAATAAACTATCATGGCCAACGTGCCGATGCCATTGTCAAGGGAATGTTGCAACATTCACGAGCCAGCACAGGCAAGAAGGAACCTACAGATATTAATGCCTTAGTAGATGAATATTTAAGACTAAGCTACCATGGACTAAGGGCAAAGAACAAATCTTTCAACTCAAATATGAAAGCAGAATATGATACTACACTTTCCAAAATAAATATAATACCGCAGGATGTGGGCAGAGTGATACTAAATATATTTAATAATGCTTTTTACTCGGTAGCTGAAAAAAGGAAACTTAAAGACAATACATACGAACCAACAGTTTGGGTTAGAACGAAAAACGAGGGTGATAAAGTTATTATCGTAATTAGAGATAACGGCACAGGTATACCGAAGAAGGTGCTTGATAAAATTTACCAGCCTTTTTTTAGTACCAAGCCAACCGGGGGTGGAACTGGTCTTGGGTTATCTATCAGTTATGATATTATTACAAAAGTTCACAAGGGACAGATACATGTGGAAACAAAAGAAGGAGAATTTGCAGAATTTATTATTACAATTCCTTATAATTAGTTAAATTAATACGTAAAAATAAATATCATTTAATGAAGATTTTAGTCGTAGATGATGAGGCGGATATGCAAATGCTTTTTCAGCAACGTTTCCGTAAGGAGATAAAAAATCATATCGTTGACTTTGCTTTTGCAACCTCAGGCGAGGAAGCTTTAAATTATTTGCAAGTGCACTTTCACGAAGTGATACTAATTCTTTCTGATATAAATATGCCTGGTATGAGTGGTTTTGAATTGCTAAAGGAGATAAAACGAAATTATTATAATCCACCTCCGGTAGTAATGATGATAACTGCTTACGGCGACCAGGAAAACTATAACCAAGCAATGAGCCTTGGAGCAGATGATTTTTTGACCAAGCCGATTGATTTTAACCAGTTGAAAGAAAAGCTAAAAATAACCACTTGATGACAAAGATATTAGTGGCAGATGACGAAACGGATCTGGAGTTACTTATAAAGCAGAAGTTTCGCCGTCAGATACGGGAGAAAAAATACGAGTTTTTCTTCGCGCTAAATGGAAATGATGCCCTCAGGCAACTTAGTGCAAACCCAGAAATAGAAATTTTACTGAGTGATATAAATATGCCTGAAGTAGACGGATTAACGTTGTTAACTAAGCTTAGCGAAGTAAGTCCGTTGGTAAAAACTGTAATGGTATCAGCCTATGGAGATATGGAAAATATAAGAACAGCTATGAACCGCGGCGCTTTTGATTTTGTTTGTAAGCCCGTAAACTTTGAAGACCTTGAGCTTACTATTGAAAAGACCATTAAACATGTTAGCCAGATTCGGCAAACCTTGCAGGCAATAAAGGAAAATAATATTTTAAGAATGTATGTAGATGAAACAGTTTTAAATTTCATGGGTAGCAAAGAGTATGAAAGCACCCTTTTAGCTAATGAAACGATTGAGGCAACAGTAGCGTTCATAGACATTTGTAGTTTTACCTCTATTAGTGAAACTCAACCTGCCAATGAGGTTGTAAATCTCCTCAACAACTATTTTGACGTAATGGTGAAAGAAATTATTGCACAAGATGGTTATATAGATAAATTTATTGGTGATGCTATTATGGCGGTTTTTCGTGGCGACTATCATCTTGATCGTGCTATAGAAGCTAGTCTTGCAGTACGCAAACAAATTGAAAGTCTTCCTGATTATTCAGAAGGGTTTTCTGCAAAAGTATCTATAGGTATCAACAGTGGCGAAGTAATATGCGGCAATATCGGATCTGCCAACCTTAAGCGTCTTGATTATACAGTAATTGGTGATGTTGTTAACATAGCCCAAAGATTGCAGTCAGCAGCCCAGGCTAGTCAGATCATTATTACTGAAGGATCTTATAAAAAAATAAAAGAATCGTTCAATTGTCAAAAAGTAGGTGAGATCAGTTTAAAAAATAAAGCTGATCGAATGGTAGTGTACGAGGTTTTAAACTAAGAATAGCATCTCCTCATAACTGGAAGAATTAATTATTTCCACCAATGCTTTTATTTGTCAACATCAAACAGCATGTAATAGATAAACTGGAAAAAGGATTATCACCAGATCTGACATATCATAATGTTACACATACTTTAGACGTGTTGGAGCAAGCTGTTGATATTGCAAAATATGAAGGCATAAAAAATGAAAATGATTTATTGCTTTTGAAAATAGGAGCGTTATATCATGATGTCGGATTTTTGAACGTCTACACAGGTCATGAAAAAGTAAGTTGTGAAATTGCATACAAAGAACTGCTTGGTTTTGGGTATTCTGAAGATCAGATAAATACAATATGTGGAATAATAAAAGCTACTAAAGTGCCACAAAGACCCAAAACTATATTAGAGAAAATAATTTGTGATGCAGATTTGGATTATTTAGGTAGAGATGACTTTTTTAAAATTGGGGAGGGCTTATACAAAGAGTTTCTCTATCAAAGAATTGTTTCTGACAGCAGAAGCTGGAATTTTCTTCAAGTCAGCTTTCTAAAAAGGCATCATTATTTTACTGAAACTACAAAACAACGCAGGCAAAAACAAAAAAAAATACATTTAGAAATACTAAAATCAAAATTATATTAAAGGATTTGTGTTTGCCATAGTCGTGCTTTTTTTATTAATAATCCGAAGCCGTCTGCATAAGGTTTTTAATATTCCTTTTAATATGTCTGCATTATTCATTATAATCTCATAAAAAGGTTCCTGTTCCAGTTTTAGAAGTATACTTTCCTCTGCGATAGTTGCACTTGCTGAACGGGTTTCAGAATCAAGTATTGATAATTCGCCCACTATTTCATTTTCACCCAATAAAGCCAATACATGTTCACCATCATGTATTTTTACTGAACCGCTGTAAATAAAATACATGCAGTTTCCCGTATCGCCTTTAGAGAATACAAGCTTACCTTCTTCAAGGTATATTTCTTCAAGTATTGCCGCTAATTCTATCAAATCACTTTCAGGTGTATTTTGAAATATTTCACATGATTTCAAAACCAAAACCTTTTCTATCAACAACATTCTAATTATTTTAGCATGGTTAATACGTAATTTCTCGTTTCATTAAATAAATGGTTCTCTTTGGAGATGTTTTCGTTAAGAACGTTTACCAGTAATTCATTTTTTCTCAGTTTTGGAAGCATATAACATGCTACCGACCTTGTCCACTCGCTAAAGTTAACTTTATTTCCTTTTAAGATTTCTGCAATTATTACATTCACTCTTGAATTGTCGGTTTTTGTTGTTATCAAATCTTTATGCTTCACATCATCCATCAGTTCAACAATATAGTTAAGTTGGGTAAAATGTTTTTTGGGAATAATAAGTTCCAATACTTCTATCGAGTTAGATATTTTTGTTGTATTTCCCAACTCCATTAACCTGATAACCCTGTCAATTTTTTCACGATCGTACAACAAAGCACAAGCTTTAAGCACTACCTGTAAATCTCTACGTATTTCCATCAAAATTGCTTCTTGCAAAAGCAGCATATTTTTGTTGTTGAGCAGCTCATGATAGTAGTTTACTTTGCACCTGCTTTGCTCTGTTCTTTCAGCAATTTTATCCTCCAGCACTGCAAATGCGCCCGGCTTCAAAACAGATTTTTTCAGCCACAATGCTTCGATTATCTCGTTACAATAAAGCTTTTTTGTTATTAGCGCATCTATTAAAAAATCTGTTGAGCTGTCACCTTTAATATTTCCTGCCGTTTTAATAATTGATAGTAATAATTCCCCGGAAAAATTTTTACTTTCCCAGTTTTGCTTTTGAAAAAAGATGTCGCCATAATATAAAATCGATCGACGCAGAGAAGGGTAAGCGTGTTTGTTGATAGCTAATTCTACAACATCTGGTAATAATTCGGTGTTTTTAGTTTTACCTGCTGCTTCTATCGCTTTTTTGTACACTACCGGGTTATCGCCTTCAAGTAAAGTTCGAAGCAGATCGGTATAGTTTTCACATGGACATTCCATAACGATACTTAGCGTCAGTAGTTTTTCTTCCGTGCTTCCCACGGCCCATTGTCTTAATCTTTCTATAACCAACTGTTCGCTCTGATCATCATTTCTTTTTAGCAAACCCACAATGGCTGCTCTCTGCTGGCTCACTTCTAAAGAGTCTATAGATAAAATCTGTTCATCAATGTCTGTTTCGTTATTTAAATAATAATACGTTTTAACTAGTTGTGGTTTTATGGTTTCATCAGTGTTTCCCGTCAGCTGTTGCTTTAATAAAGGCAGGGCGCTGGTCATATTATTTGCTATTATTCGGGTTAAAATGTATTCTTTTACTTCATTTGCCTCGCTTTGCAGATTTTTAATCAAAAGCTTATAAACGTCAGTATACCCAGATCTCTCCAATAAGTTTAGAGAATGAATGACTTCGAGAGGTTTTTTACTTTCTGTTTTTTTAAGAAGAATATTAGTAACAACAGAATCATCAAGAAACAATTCGGCCCCCGTAAAATAACCTTTTTTCAAAGACGCGACCAAAGTGTTCAGGTATTCTTTTTTAATAATAAAGATTGTGAGTGTCCACAACAGTAAAAAAACAACTAATAGTTCCGCTACAAACAAAATAGGTAACTCGTTATTTTTTTGCAGGTAAATCACTAAAAAAACTCCGACTCCGAGCAAAGCAAAAGGCATTGTATGCCCTTTTGCGACAAGATGCCCTCTTAACCTGTCATGTGGCTTCAGAGGTTGAAACAGGATAAAGAAGACAGGCTCTTGTAGGGTTGATCGCAATATTTCTGTAAGCAAAACCATAAATCCGAAAACATACAGGTGGGAAAAAAAATGATCACCCGAAATAATGATAAAAACGGCAATTGATAAAAGTAAAAACGGCGTTACCAATAAAGCATTCGTTAGCCCCATGCGCGAAATCATTCGGCTGCTGAATAAGAGTTTGATAGAAATGGCGAGCAGACGACCAATTGCAAAAAATACGGCAATAAAGGTTGCCATCTCCGTATCGTGGTGAAACTTTATTTTAATATCTGACAAAAAAGTAAAATCGATAAACGAAAAAACAATGTAAGATATTAATGACAGAAGTGCGATAAAGAGTACGAGTCGATTGTTAAATAATTTGCTTAGAAATCCAGACGCAACTTTATCATGCAAATGCTCATTTATATGTGAGGATGCATTAGGATCATCATCAGTAAGAAAACTGCTGTTTTTAAACTTATTAAGAAGGTACCATGCAACAAAAAAAGAACCAATAGACACCCAAAGTAAATTATTGACTCCTATAAAAGGAACCAGGGCGGTCACAGAAAAATAGCCCAGCATTTTAGCAGGAATGTCTCCGGCCCCCACAATAGAAAATAAGCGCTTGCTCTCTCTTACATTAAAAAGAATAGAGGCCATGCCCCAAAACGCATAACCGACAAGCATATATATGAGCATATACCAGCTGGCGATTATAAGAGGTAATTGCTGAAACGGCAGCACAGTGAGTAATATCCAGAAAAGAAGAATCGAAAAGCCTGAAAATAAAATGACAATTCCTAAAAGGGTAGGTGAAGACAATTTTTCATCTAAATAGCTGTAGATGCGGTTAAAAATAAGCAACAGGCATGCTGATAAAATATAGGCAACCGGTAATGTTTTTATGTCGTACGCAGATAAGAACATCGCCAGAGAAGATGTAAACAAAAAAGCGGTGGCTACCCCAAGAAAAAACTGGATAGTAAAAAGCTTTCTTACCACAACTGATTCATGAGGCTTAATGTTGAGAAGTTGCAGGAGCTTGTAATACATGTTTCGTTCTTCTTAGGCTAAATATAAAAGTAATTTGTTAAATTAAATACTATTTGATACTATGGGCGCAGGGATAGCGATAATTATAAAAGTGATTTTCTTAAGAAAGCATCAAGAAGGCCAATTATCTTTCCCAACTATGCTTAATATTACTTAAGCCCGGATTTGGTTATATTAAGTTAATACTGGTTCGCATGTAACCGAATCTGTCGCAAATATTTGAAGAAGCTTGATATAAATTGATGGGCTAAAAACGAAAGCCCGTAAAGATTGAGTTTAACGAGCTTTTTTTTTAAAAAAATACCATCTATGTCGGGACGACAAGACGCCCCGATTAACTCAATTATTTAAAACTGAATTAATTGTAATAAGTTACTAATTCCTGTTCACCTTCTTGTTCACTAGTTCATAGCCTTTTTTAGTCCACTAATTTTAACTAGTGAATTTTGTTCCGTTTGTTAAAATTAATAAGGAATTATGAGCCCGTTTGCCTCCGCAGCCTTAAAATTGCTGAAAGATATTTTTTTGTCTTAGTTGATAGTTTTTATACAGGAAATTAATTTACCTTATATCCCTCTGTTGTAGTCACTATCAAAAGAACGTTTAGCTACATACGTAGCCAGCCAAAGAACAAACGTTTTGTAACAACCTCCCTTAGCAGCTTTAACAGAGGGTGATCTACCGTAGAAAGTAGTTGGAGATTTGCAAAAAGGCCTTTCCTTTGATGATACTTTTCGTATTGCATATCCAAACCCCTGCCTGTTTCTTTACCTATCGAAGTAGCAGTGGATTTAATGCAGTTTGCATTTTTAATTCCGATGAAAGCATTAAGGCTATTATTGAACACGACGAACAGCCTATGCGGGCGTAAGAGTTCTCATTCGGTTGCTTCAGGATATTATAGTAGGAGACAATACTATTTCTAATGGGTCTGATATATTTGGCATAACTACAGGCTTTCTAATACAAAGGGCAATTATCTCTGTTTCGCAAATTATATTTGACGGCAGATCTTTACCTGTAAGACTTGACGGATTTGATAGTGATAGTTACTTAGGTTTATACGTAGAGTGTTCAAATTTACGGAGTTTTCAATCTAATACTCGCTGGCACAAAACTGTTCGTCGACTCAGCCTTCAGGCGTAAAATTATTAATAACTTTAAGGGGCAAATAGTTCTAACGATCACGGGCAATGTTTTTTCCTTTATCTTGTTTAAAATCCTTCACTGGCTTTTATTGGTAGTTTTTTCTTTTCAGGTTTGAATACTTTGTAATCAGTTAACTTGGTATAGAGAGAAAGTTTGGTAAAATTTAATGAATTAAGATTGAACGATAAGTTTTTCAGTTAAGTTCATAGAAAGAGTAAGATTGAAGAATGAATCTCTAAACTTTCTTTTAAACCGTTAAACAAATTTACATTTGTTAAATTCTTTTATTTTAAAAACTTCACCCTATGATTTCGGGATATAACTTCATCGGCTTTGATAAGAGAGCTTCAGGAGAAAAGAAGGTAGCTGCTTTCAGTACCGTGTTAAAAAATAATTTGCCGGGTGAATTTTCTGTAGCAACAGAAAAGGAAATTCAGGAAGCGGTTGCAAAAGCAACAACAGCTTTTGAAATTTACCAGCGAACATCTTTCGCAGAAAGAGCCGAATTTTTAGATACTATTGCAGATGAAATTATACAATTGGGCGATGCATTAATTGAACGCGCTCATTTAGAAAGTGGTTTGCCCGAAGCTCGGATAACCGGCGAACGAGGACGTACAGTTGGACAATTAAAATTGTTCGCTGCCCTTTTACGTGAAGGCTCTTTTGTGGAAGCCATCATTGACACAGCCTTACCTGATCGCAAGCCTTTGCCTCGTTCCGATCTGCGGCGAATGATGCTTCCCATTGGTCCTGTGGCGGTTTTTGGTGCGAGCAATTTTCCCTTGGCATTTTCAACTGCCGGTGGCGATACCGCTTCTGCCCTTGCGGCAGGTTGCCCCGTTGTTGTAAAAGCACACGGCTCACACCTTGGAACAAATCAGCTGGTAGCATCAGCCATCATTAGGGCTGCTGAAAAATGTAATATGCCTGATGGTGTGTTTTCTTCTGTGATAGGTGCAGGTTCACAACCTGGGCAACAATTGGTGAAGAATCCGCAAATAAAAGCTGTTGGCTTTACCGGTTCTTTTAGTGGTGGGATGTCACTGTTTAAGGCTGCTATCAATGAAAGAGAAGAACCCATCCCGGTATATGCAGAAATGAGTAGCATTAACCCGGTACTCGTTCTTCCGAATAAGATAAAACAAGACTGCGATACAATAGCTTCACAAATCAGTGCGTCTATCACGCTCGGTGTTGGACAGTTTTGCACCAACCCGGGATTGCTATTTGTTATAAAGGATGAAAATACAGACTCGTTCATCCAGAGACTGGCACAGGCATTACAACAAGTACCTGCTGCAACCATGTTGAATGAATCCATTTGTGCTGCTTACCACGAAGAACGCCGGCAACTTTTATCGCAGCAAGGTGTAACTGCCGTTCTGCATGGCGATGATGCAAAAAATGATTTCAAAGGAATCGCTTCACTTGCAGAAACTTCATCAGAAAATTTCAGGCAAAACAATGCATTACAGAATGAAGTGTTTGGCCCTACTTCTTTAATAGTGGTTTGTGATAATGAAGCGGATTTAAAGAACACGTTGCAAGCTTTGAAGGGACAACTAACAGCATCGATTATTGGAACGGTAGATGACCTCAAACAATTTAAAAACTGCGCAGATGTTTTAGTACAAAAGGTTGGAAGAGTGATTTACAACGGACTGCCAACAGGGGTGGAAGTATCTCATGCCATGATGCATGGCGGACCATTTCCTGCTACCACGTTTGCTCACTTTACTTCAGTGGGCACAGAAGCGATTAAACGTTTTTTGCGCCCGGTATGTTACCAGGATTGCCCGCACGAATTTTTGCCTGATGGGTTGAAAGATGAAAATCCACTTCACATTATGCGAAAAGTGAACGGGGAGTTTACAAGAGATGCAATGTAGCAATAAAGTCAGGATGGAAAGTATCAACAATACTAAACTCTTATAAAAAAAGATAACATTAAGGCCGTCAAACAAAAGACATTCCTTCTGATTACTGGTTGACATCAACGGTAGCATTTTTTGCTGTTTGGATATCTTTTGCCACATCCGGCCGAAGCTTTTCCCAATGAAACGTCAGGCGCTTGTTTTCTTCAGAACGAAGTCCGTTTTGTTCGCTGTAGTGAACAAGTGGTGTTTCTTTATAAAACACATTTGACCTACGGGCAGTGCGGTAGACAAACAATCGCTCAGCTTACCAGGTTCTTTTACTCATAACGTCGTCCAATTCTGCATGGCTCATCTTGCCCAATTCAGGATGTTTCCCGAGCCAATTAAAAAATGCTGTTTTGATTTCATCCGTCCACTGGTTGTCTATCTGGCCGGTTGTGTATTTGCCCGCACGCAACATTTCAAAGCCAAACTGGTCTTTCCTGATCACAAACTCGGCTGTACTCATAACCTGTTCTGCCATATGCGCCGACACAAAAAGCACACCTTCTTTTGTCGCAATCACCAAATCGCCGGGAAGGACAACCGCGTTGCCTATACGAATGGGTGTATTGAGGCCCATCAGAACCATTTCTTCAGTAAACGAGGGATGAAAATCACGAACGAACGCATTGAACCCTTTGATTTTACTAACCTCGAGTAAATCCCTTGCAGCGCCATCAAATACTAATCCATTCCCTGAGATGGCATAAATAGAATTGGCTAACGTTGCACCCATGATATCGCCGCCACTGATCTTTCCAAAAGCGTCGGCGACGTACAAATCACCTTTGGTAAGAATATCAATCGGCCACAAATTGGTATTACCTGTTCTACCCTGTTTAGCGCCTCTGTCTTTAATGTTTTTTTCCAAGTCGGGCCGGCTGGGGAGGTAAATAGCAGTAACGACGCGACCGGTCATGATTGAATCATTCACCATTTTCCAGCCGCCCTCAAACTGGTTTAGATAACCTTCATTTTTCAATACTGTCCACGCATCATCGATATAAATTTTTTTAGCTCTTTCCAGAATATCATCCGGCAGCTTGGGCCGGCCATCGTCAAATCGTTGTCCCTTCCATGCGGCCGTTAGAAAAGTCAATTCTTCTTTTGAAATGATTTGTGCCGATGCCGGAGCCACGAAAGAAAATACATAAGGAGAAGAATAGAACTGCAACACTTGTTTTCATGCATTGGTATGTTTAAGATGATGGTTTGCTGAAAATGAAACAGCAACCGAATACCGTTTAATTTTCATTGTCAGTTTTTGTGTTAGTCACTTTCCTATAAAAAGGTAAACGGATTGGAAGCAATGTATGTGATCTCTACGTCGGGTATCATTGGTTGCAGCCAGTGTGCTGCGTATTCCATTCCCGCTTCTTCACTAACGGCGTGGCTCAATACGAGTAACGATGTTTTTTGTCCCATAGCTAAACCATCCCTTACTCTTTCTACGGTTTCCCATTCCCTGGTTTCACCACTAAGAATAAGATCCGGTTGCATTTGTTGAATAACTGGTATTTGTGCCTTTGGATCCATGTAGCCGAATGCCAGGTAAATGGTTGTGCAGGGTGGCTTCAAATCGCCTACTATGCGTACGGTGGAAATACCTAATCTTTTCTTTGCCAATTCCGCTATCAATTTTATCGTCATCGGCTGGGGTAATGTCAGCAGCCGCGGTGTTAGCGGGTTGTAATATTTTTCCCAACCTAACTTCATTAAGTTGCCCATCGCAATGCCATCGGGTTTGTGGGCAGGCCAATTGTCGTGAAATACAAAATCGCTATTTGGCGCTTATGGCTCGAGACAAATAATCAATGCTAAACCACATAATGTGCTGTCAACGCCCTTTTCGATGGATATCAATTCAGCCGATGGTTCCATGCCCATAAGAAACCCGGTTAAAACCGAAACGATCAACAGCGATAAAAAAGGACTGACTTTTTTCGCAGTTAAAAAAATCTGCACGCCAATGGCAAGAAAGAGAATGAGTAATGGCATCGTTTAAATTTAAATGGAGGCCCTTTATGCCCAAAGAAAAAAGTCAAAATTCAAAAGACATACTACGTCGAGATCCGGCTTTTAAATTTTGACCTGGTTGAAAATTTAAGCAAAGAATGGTACTCCCGGGGTAGCGTATTTTTTTAAACCTTCTTCATTGATCTCTACCCCAATCCCGGGCTTGTCTGATACCACCAAAAATCCCTTCTCGATAAAAGGCTTATCATATTTGACGATCTCTTTCCACCTTAGATCTGTATCACTTTCGCTTTGCCATTCAAGAATATGGAAGTTAGGGACTGATGCGCAAACATGAGCGGATGCCATTGCTCCTAAGAACGAACCAACCATGTGGGGTGAAAAAGGTGTGTAATAAGCATTGGCAAGGTTGGCTATGCGTTGTCCTTCGCCAAGCCCACCACATTTTTGAAGATCAGGCATGATAATATCAATGGCGCCTTCCGATAACAAACGAGTGTATCCGTAAGTGAGGTAAAAATTTTCGCCGCCACAAATTGGTGTGCTTGTTTCCTGTGTAATGGTTTTATAGGCCTCAACGTTGTCAGCCGGAACCGGTTCTTCCAGCCACATCAGGTTTAAAGGCTCCATCACTTTTGCTACCTTTCTTCCGGTAGGTGCATCATACCGTCCGTGCATGTCCACGCAAATATCAATATGGGGACCTACTTCCTTTCGAACAGCTGCAATAGAATTATACATTCTTTCTACTTCGGCGTTGCTCGCAGTCCAGTTCCACTTGTCGTATTTGTTCGGATCGTTTGCTTCGTCAATATCAAATTTTACGGCTGTATATCCTTTGTCAACTGCAACCCTGGCCACTTTCGCATAATCTTCCGGTTTCGGATTGCGGACTTCGTATAGCTGGGTATCACAATAAACCCTTACTTTATCTCGAAACTTTCCGCCTAATAATTGATAAACAGGCAAGCCTAATGCTTTTCCAGTCAAATCCCATAAGGCAGCATCAAAAGCACTTAAAACAGCCACATACATACCTGATTGGGCTCCTCCAAAGAAAGCCTGTTTACGGAATTGCTCGAAAATGACATTTGGACCCAGAGGACTTCTTCCCTTGAGTTGATTACCGAGCCGTTGAACTAAATAGTAGGTTCCACCTATGGCATCCACAGCTTCACCATACCCCACGAGGTCCTGGTTCGTCATAATTTTTACGAAGAGGCCTCCCCCTGAAAAGGCGCATTTTACGTCGGTAATTTTTAAATCTGATGGCGGAGATGCCATTGGTGTTTTCTCAATAGCGGTTTCAAGTCCTTTACCAAAGGAGGCAAATGGCGCAAAAGGGGCGATGGCAGCCGCTAAAGCCGTTTTAGATAAAAAAGATCTTCTTGATGATTGTGACATACAGTTCGGTTTAAATGTTGTAAAATGTGTTAAAAATGTTACCAGGTACGTTCTTTCAGGAGTTCCTGTATTTGTTCTTTAGGCACAGGCAATTCGTTAATGTGGTCATTTAGCCATTTAGAGAAATCTTTTTCAATTTCATCCGACCATTTGGCATCTATCTGGCCGGCGGTGTATTTACCTTCCCGCAAACGTAGATGGCCGAACATATCCCGCAGCCTTACAATCTCGGATGTCTTTACCACTTTCTCTGCAAGTTGTGCCGGAATAAAGGTGACGACACCCATCTTCCCTAACACCACATCACCCGGCATCACCGTTACGTTACGGATTCGTGTGGGTTGATTGATGCCGATGATCATCGTGTTTAAATCGCCGGGAGGATTGTGGTAAGACGGATCATAACTGGTGTAATAGGAGGTAAAGCCACCAATTTCTTTCAGGCCTTCAACGTCCCGCAAAGCACCATCGTAAACAATGCCATTCCCGGTTTTGGCATAAATCGCATTGCCCACGTTGTCGCCAATGGTAGGGCCATTTTTATGTGCCCCAAATTGGTCGGCGACATACACATCGCCTTTCACGAGAAGGTCAACCGGCCAGGTGTTCTGCCCTCTTTTCCCCGCAGCTTTTCCACGGTCATCAATAGCCTTCCATACGTCCGGACGCGCGGGCATAAACGTAGCGGTAACAGCGCGTCCCACCAACACACTGTCGGGGTTTATGACTTGCCAGCCTTCCGCTACCTGGTAACCATAGCCGGCATTCTTCATCACCGCCCACGCTTCTTCCACGCTGACTGATTTCATGCGCTTGAGAATATTATCAGGCACTTTTGGCCTGCCGTCAGGAAAGCGTTCCCCTTTCCATTCCTGCGTTAAAAAAACCAGTTCTTGCCTGGAGATCTGCTGACTTTTTAATGGCTGATGAAACGCAAAACCAACCAGCAAGAATAAAAAGAGTTTTCGTGTAAACATGAGATTAAAAGTTTTAAGTGATTATGTATTCAAAGTCTTTGTTAGCTTACCCGTGCAATGTCTATATCGGTCTTTTCTTCTTTCGTGTCTGCCATCTCTTCTTTGGGCAAGCGGTTGTGCCACCAGCTCGATAAAAAAGAACCTGTTACATTCATCATCGGGCCAAAAATGGCTGGGGCGAGGCCGGCAGTGGCCAACTTGCCCATTGTTAAAGCAAGCCCCGAAGCCAGACCCGCGTTTTGCATACCCACTTCCAAAGCAATCGTTCTGCAATCCTTTTCGGCAAATTTTAAGAGGCGTGCTGACCAATATCCAAGGAAAAAACCCGCAATGTTGTGGATAAAGGTTGCGATCACCAGAAGGACGCCAACCTGTAATAAATTATTTCTTCCTGCCGCTGTGATCACAACCAATATCAGTGCTATTCCGACCATGGAAAGTATAGGCATTGCTTTGTCGAGCCAACCAAATTTCCCTCGCACGAGATAATGGAAAATCAACCCGGCCGCAATGGGGATGATCACGATTTTTGTGATGTCCCACATCATGTCAAGGAAGTGAATTTCCACAAAACTTCCAGCTAATAAGCGCATTAACAAGGGCGTTAAAAACGGTGCAAGCAAGGTGGAGACAGTCGTTACCGAAACAGAGAGTGCGAGGTTTGCCCGGGCCAGATACGACATGACGTTCGAAGCTAAACCACTGGGACAGCAACCGACTAAAATAATTCCTGCAGCAATCTCACCGGGAAAATGGAACAAGGTGGCTACCGTAAAACCAATTAATGGCATAAGGGTGTAATGGCAAACAATGCCTACAATAATACCTTTTGGCATACGCAGCACTTGTGCAAAATCCTTCAGGCTCAATTCCGTTCCCATGCCAAACATGATAATCTGTAGCAAGGGAACAATAAGGGCTGAAAGCTTGAAGGCTCCGACGGTTTTGAAGTGTTGCGGATAATACATAGCAAGGCTTACCACACCGAGAATAATGACGGTATATGATAAGCCACGGAGCATTTTGTTGCCCCTAAATGCGACGGCAAGACTTGTAAAAGCCAACATCAGCAACCAGCCGGACCAATCATGCAGCCCACCTATTGTCATTGCCAGATAAGCCAGTAAAAAAACCGAGGCGAGGATATAAAAGATGAAATAAACAGATCGCTTTGTTGTTGCCATAAACAGATTTACATTTAAAAAAAGAAAGAAATTGAATAGCGGGAAACAGTATTAAATACCGCTATTGCGGATTAATATTCATCAAATGCACGCGCAGTCGTAGGAACGAAATAGCTCTTGCCAGGGGTTGAACGGGTGTGTTAGCAGCAAGTGTAGGGTTTTTCTTTTCATTTAACTGGTTAATTTTTGCGTGAAAACATCTGGCTTTATTTCATTTTATTATACAATAGTCTGGTAGTAGGTATTACTTATGGATCTGCTACTGCAGACAAGGCTTCAAATTCATCAAATAGTTTTCTACTCAGGTTTTCGAAGATGGCGTAATACTTAAGGTAGACGTTGTGGTTATTTTTGTTTGGTTTAAATGCATCGGGCAGTACGATAGACTTTGCTGCATCGTCGAGGTTTTGATAGATACCAATTTCGGTAGCGCTTAATAAATATGCCCCCAGGCTGACTGTGTTGGCATTGGGGCTGACGCTTACCGGTTTGTTGAAAATGTCAGCAATGAGTTGTGTGCAAAAAGGGATCGTAGCAAAGCTTCCGTTTACAGAAATGCGTTTGATATCCCGGTGCTCCTGCAACAAATTTTCAATGCTGTACATCTCATACAAAATGCCTTCAATTGTTGCCCTTGTAAAATGTTTTCTTTCATGATTAATGTTTATTCCAAAAAAGACACCTCTTGCATTGGCATTCCAAATTGGCGCTCGTTCTCCCAGAAGATAGGGTAAAAAAAGCAAGCCTTCCGAACCCGCGTCGACAGTTACTGCTTCCGCGATTAGATCATCCATGCAGCTCTCAAGATCATAAGCGTTTTTGAAGTCACCGAATTGTTTCGCAAACCATTCGAACGCTTTCCCGCCATTATTGGAAGGACCTCCGGAAATATAATACTGCTCATCCAGAATATAATTAAAGAGACGGCAATTTTTGTCCTGTAATGCCCGCTGTCCCACCACCCTTACCGCGGCACTATCCTCAATGGTAACGGTTGCTTTACCATCATCCCATACACCCGCGCCCAGGGTGGCAAAACAACCATCGCTGGAACCTACCAAAATTTTTGTTTCTTGATTTAAGCCAAGTGAAATTTGGTATTGTGACAGAAGCTTTCCTGGTGAATAAAAGATAGGTACCAATTCAGGAAGCTGGTCGACTGTAATGCCGGCATAGTCAAGTGCAGTCGGATCCCATTTCTTGTTATGAATATTCATAAGTCCTGTCGCGGACCCAATACTGTAATCAATCACATAAGCACCAGTGAGTTGTTGTATGATGTAACCTTTAATTGAAAGAAATTTATAGGTCTGCTTAAACCTTTCCTTGTCCTGATTTTTCAGCCACGCTATTTTTATCAGGGGCGACATGGGATGTATCGGCGTTCCGGTTGCGTGGTAAATTATTTCTGCCAGGGGTGAATTGCGTAAGACCTGTGCTTCTTTTTTCCCCCGGTTGTCAGCCCAGGTAATGGCATTTCCCAGCGGCACACCATTTTTGTCAATTGCCAGCACGCTGTGCATGGAAGCACTGAAGCAAATGGACAAAATCTTGTATTTTTTCGGATGGATCTTTTCGCTGAGAAAATTCTTTAGCACATACAGCATGGTAATAAAGATTTGCTCAGGATCCTGCTCGCTGTAATCCGGGTTTGGATGAAATGTAGGATAAGAACCGTTGGCAAACCCGATTGTATTTCCCTTCAGATCGAATGCATAAACCCGAACCGCATTTGTTCCCAACTCGATGCTAATGATACATTCCATAATATAAATTTTAGCTCTAGGAAATATTTTTTTTTCTGAACTCGCTCGGCGTATAGCCGGTCAATTTTTTAAAAGTGGTGGAAAAATGTTGTGACGAATAAAAGCCGGTATCTAACGCAATGTCTGTTACATTCAGATCAGGCTTCTTTAATAATTTGATCGCTTCTGAAATTCGGATGTTGATCAGATAATTAAGTGGTGAAAAGCCGGAATAGCTTTTTACTCTTTCATTGAACAACGTCGTTCCCATACCTACCGTAGCCGCCATTTCTTCTACTGTCCATTGATGAGAAAGGTCTTCGCGAAGCTTTTGTTCTAGTTGCAAAAAGTTTTTTGAAAAATCCCTGCCTGAATTAGTTTGCCTGGTTAACCGCCTGGTAATGATGATGAGCAACTCGTCCAGGAGTTGGTTTACTCTTGTATGATAGCCAATTTCGTGGTTAAACAATTCGCTTTGTAAAGAGACAAATATCCTGCTCGCTTCGCTAAGTCGTTCCAGTACAACAGACTTGTTCAACAAGAGAATTTTACCGATCATTTGTGTTTCATTTTCTGACAAACGACTCCAGTTTCCAAATTGCATTTTTCCGTTTTCCGGCTTTTGTGCATTAATATGTATCCATGAAAGCGTACCAATTTCCAAAAAGCCTTTTGTGCCGCCAAATCTTTCATTTGGAAGAATAAACGCAATATCACCGGGATACAAAATGTATTGTCGTTCGTGAATGTTCCATTCAAACTTACCATCCATGATATAATAAATGCGAATGTTGTCTACTGTTGTGTCAGGCAATGAATCCAATTGAATAGAAATGTTCTTTTTAACGCCGAATTCAATGATATGCGGAAACATTTGCAATTCCCGGGAGCACCCCTGTTGAAGAACAAACTGATTCATGCAAGCTCGTTTTTAGTTATGGCGTAGGTACTAGAGTCAATTGTATTCCCTCAAGGGCATAAAGAAATAACATTTATTGAATTGTCTCGTACAAAATTCAACAGTGTTTTATATTGGAAGTTTTTGTTATTGACTCTCAATTATTTTGATTTCAATTTAATACATCGACGAAATCAAAATCGATCCCTTTTAATCTCTTCATCTAACATTTTGCCATTATGAAAAGACGTGCAAAGACGTGTTTACGAACACGCTTTATTAAACTGCCTCTTTCCCTGTTCTTTTTCTCTTTTATTACAGCTACCCATGCGCAAACAGTATCCGGAAAGGTAGCGGATGAAAACCGGAATAACATTTCGGGCGTTTCTGTTACCGTGAAAGGCAGCTCTGTTGGTACTACCACTGACCCTGGCGGGCAATACACCATCAAGGCAGGGTCGAATGCGACGTTGGTTTTTAGCAATGTTGGCTATGCCACTCAGGAAGTGCCGGTAAACGGGCGCAAACAGGTAAACGTCACCCTAACCTCTTCCGCCGAAAACCTTGCAGCGGTGGTGGTTACAGCATTGGGCATTACAAAACAATCAAGAGGGTTAGGCTATGCTGCTTCCACCGTAAAACCGGAAGAACTTACTGTGAACCGCACAGCCAATCCCATTAATGCCCTCGAAGGCAAGGTAGCGGGTGTCAACATTTCCAGCCTTGGTACCGGTCCTGGTGGATCTTCCAAAATTCGTATTCGGGGGCAATCATCGATTAATGGTGGTGGCAGCCCGCTGATTGTCATCAATGGCGTTCCTGTTGATAACAGCAATTTTAACGGAAACACCGTCGGTGTAGCAGGGGGTGGCGTTTATGCGGATGGTGGAGATGGCTTGGCAAGCATCAATCCTGACGACATCGAAAGCATGACGGTTTTAAAAGGTGCTCCCGCGGCTGCTTTGTATGGTTATCGAGCACAGAATGGTGTCATCATGATCACCACAAAAACAAAAGGCAGAGGTAGAGGCATTGGCGTAACCCTTAATACAAATTACACCAATGAAACGCCTTTAGATTTTACCGATTACCAAAAAGTATATGGGCAGGGTGAAAACGGCAAACGTCCGCTCACTCCGAATCCCACATCCGGCGAATGGTCTTTTGGTGAAAAATTTCAGCCAGGCATGACCCAAATATTATTTGATAGCCTGGTTGTTCCATATCAGCCCCAGGGCAGCCGCATTAAAGAGTTCTACAGGCACGGACAGAATATTTCGAATACCATAACCATGGAAACATCAGGGGAAAATGGAGGCTTGCACCTCTCCTTCAACAATACGGATAACTGGGGTATCATGCCAAATAACAAGGTAAACCGTAAGGTCGTGAACCTTGGATTTAATTATAACCTTTCAAAGCAGTTTAGCTTTACGGGTAATATAAATTATTCAAAGGAGTTTAATCAAAATCCGCCGAACATAGGGAACCAGGATAATTCCATACCCACCACATTAATGGCTTTAGCCAATTCAATGCCATTGAGCGTCTTGGATGCCAACAAGTACAATCCGCAAGGCAACGAATATATTTGGTCAAGGTTTATGAACCGTACCAATCCGTACTGGGTTTTAGCCGAACAATTTCACAACATCAAAAGGGACAGAATTTTTGGCAATCTGTCTGCCAAGTACAACCTTCTTCCCTGGTGGTGGATCCAGGGCCGTGTTGGACAGGATTTCTATTCCCGCGATGAAGACGTTAATAATTTCCCCACCGGCCATGCATCAAGACCCCCGGCTCAAGCTGGTTTCTTCAATGGAGTTTACACACAGGAAAACCGCCGATTCCGGGAAACTAATTTGGATTTCCTGACCAGTGCCACCAAAACGTTCGGCAATTTTGAAGTCAACCTTACTGCAGGTGGTAACCAAATGCGCAGGCGCTTTGATATCAACAATGTACAGGTAACCGATTTTGTGGTAAGAGGCCTTTATACCGTTCAAAACGGAAGAGCAAAAAATCCTGTCTACACGATTGATGAAAAAGGTGTCAACTCGATTTATGGTTCCACTGATCTTTCATGGAATAAAACGTTGTATCTGACCGGCACCATCAGGAAGGATTGGTTTTCAACTTTGTCGAAAGAAAACAATGGTGTTGTTTATCCTTCTGTTTCTGGCTCGTACGTTTTTACCGAAACATTACACAATGCTTTACCCTGGCTTAACTTCGGTAAGGTACGTTTAGGATACGCTGAAGTGGGCAGTGATGCCGATGTGAACGCTTATTCTGACCAGTTATTTTACACCGTAAATTCCAACACGATTAACAATCCATCAGGTACAGCCGTTACGGTTGGCAGCAGCGGAGCGGTCTTACCAAACAGGAATTTACGACCAATGAGAATAAAGGAGACCGAAATAGGAATTGAATTAAAAATGTTTAAAAACAGGGTAAATTTTGATGCTGCGGTCTACCAAAAGCTCACGATAGACCAGATTGTTCCGGTACAAATCTCAGATGCCTCCAGTTTTACCAGTACCCTGATCAACAGTGGGGAGAGTCAAAACAAAGGCTTTGAGGCGCTGTTGAATTTGAACCTAATCCAGCAAAAAACTTTTAGATGGGACTTTACGGCCAACACGGCTTACAACATAACCCGGGTAAATAAAATTACGACAGATAAGCCGGGCGAAAAGTTTACGACAGGCTCCAATCCATTTAATGGCGAGGTGAGGCTTGTGGTCGGTCAGGAAATCGGACAGATTGCTGGCTATGGTTATGCAAGAGATGTCAAAGGCAACATGATCTTTCAATCGAACGGCGTGCCGCAAAGAACGGCAGATTTTCTCTTGTTTGGCAGCGGCTTACCCAAATGGACGGGTGGCTTCTTAAATGCCTTCACATTCAAAGGCATTAGTCTCTCCATCTTAATTGATTACAAGTTGGGTAATAAAATGCTTTCCGGTACCAACTTCAATGCGGTTCGCCACGGACTTCATAAAATGACGCTCGAAGGAAGAGAAGGCGGTGTGGTGGGTAATGGCGTCAATAGCGCAGGCGATCAAAATACAGTAGTTGCACCCGTTCAAACATATTGGGAACACCTGCGATCACAACAGATTATTGAACCTGTCATCTATAATGGGGGCTATTGGAAGCTACGCCAAATTAGTTTGGGATATGATTTTACCAAATACCTTCCGGGCAAATGGCCGGTGAAAGGCGTTAAACTTGATTTGGTGGCGAACAATGTTTGGATCATCAAAAAATGGGTTGACAACATTGATCCGGAATCGGTTGGTTATGGCACGGATGCTATGGTCGGCATGGAATCTCCAGGCTTGCCAACGACCAGGGGAGTAGGTGTTAACTTAAATATTAAATTTTAAGCAGTTAGTCATGAAAAAAATATTAAATTATTGTTTGTTGGCCGTGCCTTTATTAACGGCTGTTTCTTGTACGAAAGGTTTGGAGGAACTCAATAAAAACAAAATAAGTCCCACTTCGCTCGATCCTGCCCTCTTGTTGAACAATGCCGTCATCAACACTTCGTATCCAACCAGAACGGTACTTTTTGATATGGGAATTGTACAACAATTGGTTACGCCCAATGGCGGTGTATTGGCAGGGGCCAATTTCAACCAGGATAGCCGGGATGTAACCAATCCTCCTCTCTGGGCGGTTTATTATCAAAACGTCGTTAAGTATACGAATGACGTCATTGTCCGCACAAAAGATTTGCCTGCCAGAAGTAACCTTTATAACATGGCTCGTATATGGCAATCATACGCTTTTATGATTCTTACTGACGAATATGGAGCCATTCCATTTACTGAAGGGGGTGCTGGTTTAACCGACCAGTTGCTTTTTCCGAAATATGATAAACAGGAGGATATATATACAAAGATCATTCAGGAGTTGACTGAGGCATCTGCTGCATTAGATGCACCTGGCCAGGCAGAAACATCAGACGTTTTGTATGGTGGAAGTGTAGACCAATGGAAGAAACTTGGGTATTCTTTGTTGCTAAGAGCTGGTATGCGGCTTAGCAAAGTGGACCCGGCAAAAGCACAGGCGACCGTGAAGGCAGCTTTGGCAGGTGGCGTTATTTTGCAGAATGCTGACAATGCGATCATGCGCCACGATGCAAATTATACTTCACCTATCGGCAATATGCTTAATGGAACAGAGGCTGCTAATTTTTACCTTGTAGAAGCATTTGTGGATACGTTAAAAAATAACAATGACCCGCGTTTGTCTTCTATTGCCATCCGCTACAAAGGAGCCACTTCAGGACCTGAACAAACCCCTGCAATCGGCACAACAAATCCTGTGGACCAAATTGGAATGCCAATGGGATATGATAATGGGACCATTGGCGCAAAAGCTTCTGCGGATGGCCTTGCCAGCTTTTACGATTATAGCCAGGTAGACAGGCGGCGGATGGTAAAGAACACGGCACCTATCTTTTTTGTAACAGCGGCACAAACACAATTACTGCTCTCCGAAGCATGGTATAGAGGATGGATAACCGACGGTACAGCAGCGCAATATTTTGCAGACGGGATTAAAGCAAATATGGATCAAATGGCTTCTTATGACCCTGGTTCGGCTATTTCCGCATTGGACAGAGATACTTATGTAACAAATCATCCTTTGCAACCTGGAAGGGAATTGGAACAGATTAATACCCAGTATTGGATCGCTTCCTTCTTAAACGGCCCTGAAGCTTTTGCCAACTTCAGAAGAAGCGGCTATCCTGCTTTGCCACCTAATCCTTACGGCCAGCCAAACAACCCGGATGTACCCAACGGTACTTTCATCAGGAGATTAACCTATCCCACCTCTGAGCTCTCTGTCAACGCAAGCAACGTTAACGCGGCTATCGAAGAGCAGGGACCAGATAAATTAAGCACACGGGTTTGGTGGGATAAATAAAGAATTTTTAAAAGCAGCATACATAAAAGAAAGGCTTTTTACAACAACAGGCCTTTTTAAGCAAAAGAGGCTCAGTCAAAAAAAACAATTATGTCATCTGAAAGGAAGCTTAAAAGCCATGACTGGTTCGGGAAAAATGACAAGATGGGTTTTGTGCATCGTTCCTGGCTGCGCAACCAGGGCTATCCCGATGATTATTTTAAGGGACGGCCGGTCATTGGGATTTGCAACACCTGGAGTGAGCTTACACCTTGCAACGGACACTTGCGCGACTTCGCAGAAGTGGTAAAACGCGGTGTTATTGATGCCGGAGGGTTTCCCCTGGAGTTCCCGGTTACCTCTTTGGGTGAAACCATCATGCGACCAACGACCATGCTATTTCGCAATCTTGCAGCGATGGATACCGAAGAAATCATCCGTGCCAACCCGATTGATGGCGTAGTGTTACTAACTGGCTGTGATAAAACAACACCCTCCACGCTAATGGGTGCCTGCAGCGTTGATCTTCCAACCATTGTGGTTCCCGGAGGTCCGATGCTGAACGGGCGTTTCAAAGGCGAATGCCTGGGCAGCGGTTCCTTCAACTGGATGGTAAAAGAAAAAATGTTGGTCGAGAATTATACCGAAGCTGACATCCTCGAGGCAGAAATCGGCGTGGCCCGCAGTGCAGGACATTGCATGACCATGGGAACTGCTTCCACCATGGCCTGTATGGTAGAGGCGCTCGGTTTAACGTTACCTGGTGCCGCAGCCATTCCTGCAGTTGATTCAAGGAAGAAAGTGATGGCGCAATTGAGCGGCCGTCGCATTGTGGAAATGGTGAAGGAAGATATGAAACTTTCGAAGATTCTTACCCGACAGGCATTTGAGAACTCTATTGTGGTGAATGCGGGCATTGGCGGTTCCACCAATTTTATTCTTCATCTGTTAGCTATTGCGGGAAGAATTGGAGTTGATCTTAAATTGGAGGATTTCGATGACATTGGCAGCAAGATCCCCCTGTTGGTCAATCTTAAACCTTCCGGTAAATACCTGATGGAAGATTTCTTTTATGCAGGGGGATTGCCGGTTGTTATCAAGGAATTGAAAAAATTCCTGCACAATGAGGCCATCACGGTAAACGGAAAAACCATCGGTGAAAACAACAGCTTGCCTGTTTGTTACAATCAGGACGTAATTGCAACGCTAGACAAGCCGCTGCAGGAACACGCCGGCATTGCCGTGCTAAAGGGAAATTTGTGCGAGAAAGGTGCTGTCATCAAACCATCAGCTGCCACAAAACAGTTAATGAAGCATCGGGGACGTGCGGTGGTATTTGAAACGATCGAAGACTACCATGTAAGAATTGACAATGAAGAACTGGACATTGACGAAAACTC
This sequence comes from Segetibacter koreensis DSM 18137, assembly GCF_000374045.1. Taxonomy (GTDB): domain Bacteria; phylum Bacteroidota; class Bacteroidia; order Chitinophagales; family Chitinophagaceae; genus Segetibacter; species Segetibacter koreensis. Next base: position 387,432 of record NZ_KB893326.1, read on the forward strand.
TGTGATCGTCCTTAAAGGCGTGGGTCCGGTAGGTTATCCCGGCATGCCGGAAGTAGGCAATGTGGACCTGCCGGAAAAATTGTTGCGCAAAGGTGTAAGAGACATGATCCGCATCTCGGATGGAAGAATGAGCGGCACGGCGGCAGGCACAGTGGTCCTGCATGTCGCCCCAGAATCGGCTATTGGAGGAACATTGGCATTGGTGAAAGACGGCGACATGATTGAATTGGATGTGGAGAAGCGACGATTGCACCTGGATGTGAGTGAAGATGAATTGCAAAAAAGAAGAAAGGAATGGGTGGCTCCGAAACTAATGGCGACAAGGGGTTATGTGAAGATTTACATTGACCATGTGCAGCAGGCAAACCTCGGGGTTGACCTGGATGTTTTAAACAGCGGCTCCGGCAGTGAAGTGACAAGAGATTTGCATTAATCTAATTATACACTAAAATAGAAAGTATGAATATTTACAGGACCGGGAAAGAAATTGTAATAGAAAATGACGGGAAATTCTATTCAGTGAAGGATCAAATCTGGGATGAATTCATCAATGATGATCATCTTTTTGAAAAAGTACAGAAAATAGCAGCTAGTCAATCGCCAAATGAAGACAAGTCAATAAGCGGAGTTCTTGCTCCGATAGGTAATCAGGAATTATGGGCTTGCGGTGTTACTTATTTTCGAAGCAAAATCGGCAGGCAGGAAGAAAGCAAAGACGCGGGCGGTGGCGATTTTTATGCACGAGTGTACGAAGCGGAGCGGCCGGAAGTGTTTTTCAAGGCTACCTCGCACCGCGTAGTCGGTCCAAACGATAAAGTCAGAATCAGGAAAGATTCTACCTGGGATGTTCCGGAACCTGAACTTACCCTGGTAGTGACATCATCCGGAAAAATTGTTGGCTATACTATTGGTAACGACATGAGTAGCCGCAGTATTGAAGGAGAAAATCCTTTGTATTTGCCCCAGGCAAAAACCTATGATGGCTGTGCTGCCGTTGGTCCCTGCATTTTTGTAACGGAACAACGGTTGGATAATAACACTAACATTCACCTGGAAATTAACCGGAATGGGTCAACTGTTTATGAAGGAAAGATTGCCGTCAATCAGATGAAAAGAACGCCCGAGGAATTGGTGTCATTTGTTTTTCGTGAATGTTCTTTTCCTTACGGCTGTCTCATCATGACAGGAACCGGCATTGTACCCGAACATGATTTCACACTAAAAAGTGGAGATGAAATCAAAATTTCCATTGATGGGATTGGAACTCTGGTAAATGAAGTGATGTAATATTTTTTTCTGAATTGAATCCTGCAATTTTTGAACGAACCTTAAATAATACATGATAAAATTTCAGAAATAGATTCTAAAAGTTAAGTTTTATCAGTAGGCCAGCAATAAACTTTTTGACCATAATTGTGACTTGTTATAAAACTGAATATCTAACCATATAAAACTTGCATATGCAATTGAAGCGAGCCATTATTTTTTCACTAGTTACTTTGGTAGGACAAGCTTGTCTAGCCCAGTCTGATGTAAGGGAAGACTTTAAGCCTTCCACATTTAACCAGCCGGGACAACCTTACCCGCAAGTCAATTCCCAAGGCTACGTTCGGTTTCGCATTGTGGCACCGTATGCCGATAGTGTAAAGGTGAGTCTTGGATTAGGCGGCAGAGGCGGCACAAGACTTACAAAAACAGGCGATAGCATCTGGACAGGCACTACTGAAGGTCCGATGGATGAAGGCTTCCATTACTATCACCTCAATGTTGATGGCGGCACATTTAATGATCCGGGGACGTTGAATTTTTATGGCTCTACCCGTTGGGAAAGTGGCGTTGAAATACCGGCACACGACCAGGATTTTTATGCTTTAAAAAATGTTCCCCACGGTAATGTGCAGCAAGTTCTTTTTCCCTCTAAAAGCACGAACACATCGCGCCGTGCTTTTGTGTACACACCGCCGGGTTATGAAAAAGATAAAGCAAAAAAATACCCGGTGTTGTACCTGCAACATGGATGGGGTGAAGACGAAACGGCATGGAGCAACCAGGGACATGCTAATCTGATTATGGATAACCTGATAGCAGAAGGTAAGATAAAGCCGTTTATTATTGTAATGACCTATGGAATGACCAACGAATTAAAATGGGGTCATTTGAAAGAGTTCAAAGTTGATTCATTTCAAACGGTGCTTGTGGACGAACTAATTCCTTACGTAGACGCTAATTTCCGAACCCTATCCGATCCTGCTCATCGTGCTATGGCAGGGCTTTCCATGGGAGGTTTTGAAACCCATTCCATTACTTTGAATAAGCCCAACGTATTCTCATACTATGGACTGCTTAGCGGCGGCATTTATACCCCGGAAGAATTAACCGATAAAACAAAGCCGAAGCTTATTTTTATAAGCTGTGGGAGCCGCGAAAGTCCCGATCGAGTAAAGGATGCGGCAAGCAAATTAAAGGATGCTGGCTTCAATGTGGTTTCTTATATATCTGAGAATACAGCCCACGAATTTCAAACCTGGCGTCGTAGCCTACGCGAACTGGCACCACTGCTGTTTAAGTAATTTCATTAAGAAGGCTGTATAGCGCCTTTGTTTATCGATGAGAGATAATAAATGGATAAACTAAAAGAATAACATTATCAACAAAATTTATATAAAGCGCTGATAAGTTATCAAGTGGAAAATTAAAAAAATGATCAATTTTAAAATCCATTTATTGGTGTTGCTAATATTCGGTTATATAGGTCAAGTTGGAGCCCAAACGCCTATGATTAGGCAGGATTTTACAAAGGTAGGTGCTAGTGTTAGTACTATGTTGTATGGCTTGATGACAGAAGAAATCAACCATTCTTATGATGGCGATTTATACGGGGAACTGAAGCGCAACCGGATATTTAAGGACAATAAAAATCGGAAGGGATGGAGGTCTGTAAAGAATGATTCGGCTGCGAAATCGAGTATAGAACTCGCTTCTGAAGAACAAGTTGCTTGTGACGAACGTGGTCTTGCCAACAACGGTGCACTCTCCAGGTGCTTACGCCTAACAATAGAGAAAGCTGTTGGCAGAGTAGGCATAGCCAATGAAGGATATTGCGGAATTCCCATAAAGCCTTCCACCGCATACAGAGCATCTTTTTACATAAAGGGAACGGACCGAAGGGAACCTTTCCGTTATCGCTGGGAGCCAAAACCCACCACGCCACTGCTACCGGTTACTGGAAACAATACCCCCGACCTATTACTATTGCCGTAGAAAGCAAGGATGGAAAAACTCTTTATCCGTCAGGTATGATTACCCATTACGGATTTTATCTTCATCCCAATTTAAATAGAAACCGGATATAATAATTACATTTACAGTAATTCTAACGATATGACAAATTCTAAAAAAATTCTGATACTTACGGGCGATGCCGGTGAGTGCTTTGAAATTCTTTTTGCTTGCCACCGTTTTAGGGAGGCAGGTTACCAACCGGTAATTGCCGCTCCTTCAGTTAAGCGGTTGAATTTAGTAATGCATGATTTTGAACCCGGCTGGGATACATATGTAGAGCGCCCGGGTTATATACTTCCATCTGATATATCATTCGACGATGTTGATACAGATGATTATTTAGCAGTACTTTTAATTGGAGGCCGGGCTCCGGAATTTTTACGCAATGACCGACGGGTTATAAACATCGTTAAAGCCTTTTTTGAGAGCAATAAATATGTTTTCGCCATTTGTCACGGAATCCAGATTTTGGTAACGGCGGGATTGGTAGATAAAAGAAAAATTGTTTGTTACGAACATGTAAAATTTGAAGTAGAATCTTGTGGCGGCATTTACCTCGATGATGAAGAGGCCGTTCAGGATGGTACAATAGTAACGGGTAAAACGTGGCAATCGCAACCTGAATTTTACCGGATTGTTTTTAAATGTCTAAACGAAGTTGAAGAAGCTCAACATCAGCCTTCAAAGAGGGCCAACGTTACTGTTACAGCTTAAGTAGAAGATCCTTTAGATTTCATAACGAAGGGCTTTACCTTTCTTAGGTTTATTTCATAGTGAGCAAAAAAGTTGTTACAGGCAGACACTTATTAAACCCTCATGCTGATTTATAAAAATTACGACCAGGAAGCTTTGGACCGGCAATATAATAACCGTTTAAAGGTTCCTGGTTTTGCTGCTCACCTCGATCGATGGGAATTGCTTAGCCGCGAAACTGAAAAAATGTTTCATTGTTGTAAAGATCTTCGCTATGGCCAACTTCCCCGCGAACGACTCGATATATACCCTTCGTCTTTCCCAAACGCTACAACTTTGGTTTTTATACATGGAGGCTACTGGCACATGTTTGATAAAGAATCTTTTCAATTTATTGCAAGGGCGTTTCAACCCCGCGGGATTACTACAGTTTTGCTAAACTACCCGCTTGCACCTGCCAATACTTTAGACCAAATTGTCCTATCATGCCGTACAGCACTTGTATGGCTACATGAAAATCTTTCAGCGTTTAACGGGAATTCAAATAAAATTTTTGTAGCAGGTCATAGTGCCGGAGGTCACCTGGCAGCAATGCTCATGGAAACAAGCTGGCGTCAATTCAATCCAAACCTTCCTGTCGACTTGATCAAAGGAGCAGTGGCCATAAGTGGTATTTTCAACCTAACTCCAATCCGGCTATCTTACCTTAATAAAGTGCTGAACATTCATAGCGAAGCTGCTATTCGAAACAGTCCTGTTTACATTCAGCAGGTCAAATCAGCTCCGTTAATCCTGGCTGTAGGAAAGGAAGAAACGGCGGAGTTTCAGGAACAAAGTGCTGAAATGTATGCAGCCAGGAAAGCAGCAGGATTTCCTGTACACCTTTTAGAGATGCCAGAACAAAACCACTATTCCATTATTGAAACGATCCTCGATCAGAACTCTCTTTTATCGATAGTAATGAGACAAATGATGGGAATTAAAATGAATGTTAGCGCCATCGAATAGCGATGAAATATTGAAGACTTTTTAAAAGAACATAAGTAATCAAAACACATGAAAATAAGAGCTGCAGTTTTGCATCAAATGGGCCAAGAACGTCCTTATACCCACAGCCAACCGTTAACAATTGAAGAAGTTGAACTAAAGAAACCGGAAGCAGGAGAAATACTGGTTAAGATACATGCAGCCGGGTTATGCCATTCGGACTTGTCGGTAATTGATGGGAACCGCCCGAGGCAAGTACCAATGGTGTTAGGACATGAAGCAGCCGGTGAAGTGGTTGAGCTTGGAGCCGGAGTAAATGACCTCAAAGCAGGAGATCATGTTGTGTTTTCATTTGTTCCAATCTGTGGGCATTGTATGCCTTGTATGACGGCCCGTCCTGCTCTTTGTGAAAACGGTGTGGCAGCAAATAATAAGGGCGTGTTATTAGGAGACGGTATAAGGCTGTACGATCGTCAGCAAAAGCAAATCCACCATCACATGGGTGTTTCGGGGTTTGCAGAATATGCAGTAGTCTCGAGGAAATCAGCAGTGCGTATTGATCGCACTTTACCTTATGATATTGCTGCTTTATTTGGTTGTGCAGTGATGACTGGGGTAGGCGCTGTAATTAACACAGCTAAATTGTTACTAGGTCAAACAGTGCTTATAACAGGCCTGGGCGGAGTAGGCTTTGCGGCATTATTAGGCGCTTTAGCAGGCGGAGCGAGTAAAATTATTGTTGCAGATATCAATAAGGATAAACTTAAAACTGCATTGGAGCTTGGAGCGCATGAGGCAGTTGATTCTTCCGAAGCAAATGCATTGGAGCATATAAGAGATTTAACCGGAGGCGGAGTTGATATAGGGATGGAATTCGCCGGTGTAGTACCCGCATTAGAGTTTACTTATAACGCTACAGCAAGAGGCGGCAAAACAGTAACCGCTGGTTTACCGCATCCAAGCAAAATGATGCACCTGGCGCCGGTAAAACTGGTAGCTGAAGAAAGGACATTACAAGGCTCTTACATCGGCAGTTGTATTCCTGCACGCGATATCCCTGCCTACATTGCCCTTTATCAATCAGGAAGGTTGCCGGTAGATAAACTCATGACACATACATTAAATTTAAACGAGGTGAACGAAGGTTTTGAAAGACTCGCTAAAGGTGAAGCAATCCGACAGGTTATTACAAGTTTTTGATTGCAAACGCCAAGAATTAGCAGTCTTTAAGTTTGTTACATTATAAACATTATTTAAAAGAGAACATGTGGAGACAAACAATCTTATTAAAACAGAAGCATATGTAAATGGTGAGTGGGTGAGTGCCGGCAGTGGCAAAACCTTCGATGTAATTAACCCTGCAACCGGCGAATTAATTGCAAGCGTTCCTGATATGGACAGGGATGATGTACGTTATGCTATTGATGCTGCAAATGATGCATGGCCTGCATACCGTGAACTGACAGCCAACCAGCGTGCTCTGTTATTAAAAAAGTGGTATGCACTTATCCTGGAAAATAAAGAAGAGCTTGCCATATTGATGACGAAAGAATGTGGGAAGGTATTGCAGGAAAGCCTTGGAGAAGCAGAGTACGGAGCATCCTTCGTGGAGTGGTTTGCAGAAGAAGCGAAGCGCACTTATGGTGATGTTATTCCGGCTACATCAAATGATAAAAGGATTGTAGTGATCAAGCAATCAATAGGAGTGGTGGCAGCGCTTACTCCATGGAATTTTCCATTGGCAATGATCACACGTAAGGTTGCACCCGCACTTGCAGCCGGAAGCCCCGTTGTTGTTAAGCCGCCCTCCGAAACACCACTCACGGGTTTGGCTATTGCCTCGCTGGCAGAAAAAGCAGGATTTCCTCGCGGTGTGTACAATACTGTAACGACAACTGATAACAGCGGTGTAGGCAAAGAGTTTTGTGAAAACAGGAAAGTCCGTAAACTTTCATTTACCGGCTCTACAGCAGTCGGAAAAATTCTGATGAACCAATGTTCATCTACGTTAAAAAAACTATCGCTGGAATTAGGTGGTAATGCGCCTTTTATTGTTTTTGAAGATGCAGATATTGATGAAGCTGTAAAGGGTGCAATTACGTCAAAGTTTCGCAACAGCGGTCAAACATGTGTATGTGTGAATCGTTTTCTTGCCCATGATAAAATATATGATGAGTTTGTTCAAAAACTTTCACGCGCCGTGGCAGCCCTGAATGTAGGAAATGGATTAGATAAAAATATTCAAATTGGCCCCCTCATCAGTAAAAAGGGATTGGATAAAGTACAACTGCATGTAAAGGATGCGGTTGATAAAGGGGCAGAAATAAGGCAAGGCGGTAAACCGATGGAAGGATTGTTTTTCGAGCCGACGGTTTTAGCCAATGCCACAAAAGAAATGATAATAGCCAACGAAGAAATTTTTGGCCCTGTGGCTGCGGTATTCAGGTTTAACACCGAAGAGGAAGCAATTAAAATTGCAAATGATACCGAGTGTGGACTTGCTTCCTATTTCTATAGCAAAGATGTATCACGATGCTGGCGAGTGGCCGAAGCGCTGGAATGTGGAATGGTAGGCATTAATGAAGGTTTAATATCGACAGCAGTAGCGCCATTTGGCGGTGTAAAAGAATCCGGAATAGGTCGCGAAGGTTCAAAATACGGAATGGATTATTTTATGGAAATAAAATACATCTGCTTTGGCGGGATCAAATAGTAACAATTGACCAGGTTTAACGAATTTTTTGGTCCGTCATTTAAGTTTGTATTAATCTGCGGCTCAGTTGGCCATCTTTTCGGGAGGCAAAAATCTAAACATTTCAACCAAAAGCTTCAATAGCCAAACAAAATATTTTTTAAAAGTTAGCTGTTCGTTTTTATTCATCCTAACTTCTGATCCTGTAGTAGCATTGCGAAAACCAATGGCAGGACACTTTTCTATTAATAGCTCAAGCTCACCAATGAGTTGCTGACGAGGCTACAATACAAAGATGGGTATATAAGTTTACTCCATTAATTGAAGGTGAATAAAGAGAAGAAGAAAAACGGTTGGTAGTAGCTGGAGGATGGATGAGACTTATATTAAGGTAAAGGGGAGTCGTTTGTTATAGAGTTGCATAACTTTAATAAAAACTTGTTCTATCATACATTTTATACAATTAAATATTCCATAATCAATAAATATTCTTTCCCAACATGGACGAAAAAAAAATCAACTCCAGGCGAAACTTCATTAAAAATTCTTCTCTTGCCGCTGCATCCTTCACTATTGTTCCTCGGTTTGTATTAGGACGAGGTTATATTCCTCCCAGCGACCAGCTAACTAAAGGTGTTATTGGTGTAGGTGGTATGGGCCGCGGACATTTTAAATATGCGGGAACCAGGGTGGTAGCTATTTGCGATGTAGATCAAAAACATTTGCAACAAGCATTTGATATGTTAAAAGACAAGAGTGTAAAAACATTTACAGATTACCGGGAGTTGATACGCTTACCAGAAGTAGATATAGTTCATGTTGCTACGCCACCTCATTGGCATGGCGTTATTGCAGCCGATGCAGCGCGGGCAGGCAAAGATATCTGGTGCGAAAAACCAATGACGCACACTATTGGCGAAGGAAAACGTTTGGTAGAAGCAGTGCAACGGCATGGCCGAATATTTCGTTTAAATACCTGGTTCCGGTTCGAAGATATTTTTTATGGCATGGGTACCACCGTTAAACCTATAAAAAAACTTGTAGAAAGCGGATTGTTAGGATGGCCGTTAAAAGTAACAGTTGGCCGACGTACAGGCTTTGACTGGAAATTCTACTGGGTAGGTAAAACAGATCTTAAACCACAACCGGTACCTGCGGAATTGGATTATAACTTCTGGTTAGGACCAGCTCCTTACAAACCCTATAATCCACATCGTGTACATCAAACCTTTAGGGGGTATTGGGATTATGATGGGGGAGGGTTGAGCGATATGGGACAACACTATCTCGATCCTGTTCAATATTTTCTTGGAAAGGATAATACTAGTCCGATTTCTGTAGAACTAGACGCACCGGAACAACATTTTGATGCTGTAGGCACATGGCGCAGGATAGAGTATACTTATGAAGATGGTTGTAAAATAATATTGGATGGAGAAGGAAATGATGATGTGCCTTATATAGAGGGACCAAAAGGAAAGCTATATCCAGGCTTCCGTTCTGATATTCCTGACTTAGAAAAAAAACTCGCTGCATTTCCCGATCCTGAACCTCAAATAACAGACTTTGTACAAGCAGTAAAGCAGCGAAAAAAATTTGCTTTGAACGAGCAAAACGGATATCATTCCTGCACTATAGTAAACATGGGTTTGGTAGCGTTGCGGTTAGGACGATCTCTGAAATTTAATCCGGTCAAACAAGAGTTCATAGGAGATGAAGGGGCTAATCGCCTGATTTTTCCACCTTTGAGAGAACCCTGGACAATATAATTTATTCAATATTCTTGCAGAACAACATTCACTATTGGTTCTTGTAACTACCAAAACAAAAAATCTTTTACTTAAACATATCCTGTTAAGCTTATTATCATGAGGAGAATATTTTTTATACCTGTTTGTATTGCAATATGGGGCTCCACGTCCATAGCTCAATCTAATAAAGATCAACGTACACAAGCTACCCGAATTGCAGATTTATTGGCACAAATGCCCGCGAAAGATTCAATACAGTTAGCTTCTGCCATGAAGGAAATAGCTGCTATCGGCGAAAATGGTCTGGCAACAATAGCTGAGATGCTTGTAGCGCCAGACAAAGGGAATAATTCTAATGCTGAGTATGCAATTAATGGTTTCTCATATTATTCAACACAACCCGGAAAAGAAGATTTGCGCAAAATGAGTGAACACGCATGGTGCCAGGCGCTGGAAAAGATTTCAAACACTTCAAATAAAGCTTTTATCATTAGTCAATTGCAAATTGTTGCGCAAAGTAACGAAGCTATATCAAGTTTAAAGAATTATTTAAATCAGGATCAGTTATGTGATCCCGCAGCAAGAGCCTTGATAAAAATAAATTCTCCTGCTGCTAAAAAAGTATTGTTAGAAGTTGCGAAAACGGCAAAGGGAAGTTGCCAGCTATCGCTCATAAAAGCGTTGGGAGAAAGCCACAATAGCGAAGCCCTTTCTGTTATCACGCCTTTAGCTAGTGATAAAGATGAGATGTTACGTAAAGTAGCATTGAATGCCCTTGCTAATATAGGTGATCCATTTTCTGCGTCAACTTTAGAAAATGCCGCCAGAAAAAGTGGTTTTACACTTGACAATACAAATGCTACTGATGCTTATTTGCTTTACCTGCATAAGCTTGTAGAAAACGGCCATTCGAAAGAGGTCTTGAAAAAAGCATTTTTATTGGCAAAAAATACAATCGCAGACAGTCTTGTTCAAACACGTATTGCTGCCCTGAATTTGATAGATTTTGTACAAGGTGATAAAAGCATTATTGCATTAACAGAAGCCGCAAGTGATAAAAATATAGAATACAGAAGTGCTGCTTTAAAAATGGCTGAAAAACATTTAAATCCGGCGACAACTGCTATATGGTTGAAAAAAATTGAAAAAGCAAGTCCTGAAATCCAGGCAGCGATTCTTACCATGTTAGGGAATAATAAAACAGAAACAGCCCTGCCTGCAATGTTGGGCGCATTAAAGAGTAAAGATAGCCGGGTAAGAATAGCAGCCATTGCTGCTTCTGGAAAAACGGGTAACGAAAGAGCATTACCAGCTATACTAGAGGCTATGAAAAACAGCAATACTGAAGAAATATCTGCAGTAGAAAATGCTATTGATATTATGAAAGGATCGGGCGTTATAAACAAAGTAGCAGATGCTGTACCATCTATGCAGGGAAATGCAAAAGCTGCTCTTATAAATGTTTTAGGTCGCCGGGCAGCACATGACAAAGTGAACCTGGTATTTTCTTCACTAAACAGCCAGGACACTGCAATTCATTCGGCAGCATTGTCAGCAGTAAAAACAATGGTAAATAAGGATGATCTAACGAAATTATTTTCTCTATTAAGCAACGCTTCAAATGAGGAAGAAATAAAAGCACTTCAGGATGCTATAGTCGTTGCCTCCGCAGATATTCCGGAAAAATCTCAAAGGGCAAGGCTGGTTTTGCAGGAAATGGCAAAAGCTCCGGAAAATAAAAAACCGTTATTTTTTAATGCCCTTGCTGGTATTGGTGGTAAGGAGTCCTTAAATGCTGTCACCACAGCGTTTAACAATGGCGATGCCTCTACAAAAAATACTTCTTTAAAGGCGTTAGCTAAATGGAGCGATAGCAGTGCGGCTGCTCCACTTTATAGAATTGGTCTTAATAATTCAAATAACAATTATTTAGACATCACATTAAAAGGATATATTCATTCTATAAACCTGGGAACTTATCCTGATGAGCAAAAAGTATTGATGTTGCGTAATGCAATGGATATAGCAAAAACTGCTGAACAAAAGCAAACAATACTGACAGAAGTTGGAAAGAACCAGACATTTTCCGCGCTCATTTTTGCAGGAAAATATCTGGATGACCAGGCGGTGCAGCAGGAAGCAGCCCATGCTGTAATGAGGATTGCTCTCTCTGATAAAAAGTATTATGGAAGTCTGGTAAAAGATCTTTTAAATAAAACGATAGCAGTATTAAAAGGAACCGATAGGGATTACGAAAAGGAAGCTATGCGAAAATTTATGGCTGAAATGCCTGCTGAAGAAGGTTTTGTAACATTATTTAACGGAACCGACTTAACTGGCTGGAAGGGATTGGTAGGCAATCCGATACTGAGGGCTAAAATGGATGAGAAAACATTGGCTACACAACAACAAAAGGCAGATGAAATAATGAGAAAAGGCTGGTATGCGAAAGATGGTGTGTTGAATTTCAGTGGCGAAGGTGAGAACATTTGTACAAATAAAAAATATGGTGATTTTGAAATGTTTGTGGATTGGAAAATTACAAAAGATGGCGATGCCGGTATTTATTTACGGGGAACACCGCAAGTACAAATCTGGGATACATCACGAAGAGATGTTGGCGCTGAAGTAGGATCGGGGGGATTATACAACAATCAAAAAAATCAGAGCAAACCCCTTAAACTTGCCGATAATGCTATTGGAGACTGGAACAGCTTCCATATTATTATGAAAGGAGATCGGGNGACNGTTTATTTGAATGGCGAACTGGTAGTAGATAACGTAACTCTTGAAAATTATTGGGACCGCAATCTTCCCATATTTCCAGAAGAACAAATTGAATTGCAAGCTCATGGTACACATGTAGCTTATCGCGACATTTATATTCGTGAAATTCCAAGGCCAAAGGCTTTTACCTTAACCGACG
>NZ_KB893327.1 GCF_000374045.1 Segetibacter koreensis DSM 18137
AATAAAATTATGGCACCAATTAGCATTATCATATTGCTCAGGAATGTCTATGCCGCTAAAAGCAAGCATACCTTTGATCCTGTTTTTGCAGCGGGTGAGATCTTTCCATATTCTTTTACGATGCCTGAAAAATACACGGTCAGCTTCCTGTTGTTCATCCGGAATGCGAATACTATGTAGCACTCCTGATTGCAGACGCAGAGCTATGTTACGAGCGTCACGAGGATCTGTTTTCTGCAGCGTGTCTTTCTGAGACTTAGGAATATCAGCAGGATTAACTACCAAACACTCAATGCCTAACTGGGTCAACTGGCGTTGTATCCAAAATCCGAACTTGCCAGCTTCATAAGCAGCTTTATACTTTGCTCCAGGAAAGTGTTGGTTGAGGAAAGCAGCCATAACAGAAGGATTTGGTTTTTGATGAATATTTTTGATAAACATGTCATTTAAATAAATGCCCAGGTTCCAGCTGGCTTTATGAATATCCATGCCGACAAAAATGGTCTGACCTTGGAAATTTGTTTTAATTTTATTCATACTGTTGAGGTTTTTATAATGAAATTAAAAGTTAGTGTAGCGTTTTTAAAATGACTACTTTTTTAACTGCCTCAACAGTTCTTTAAAGGTTACATGGAGTCTTTGCAATTGTGGGGCGGACAGTTATAAACTCAACATTTGTAATTCTATGGGCATTTGTACATATGTTGGGCTAGTGTTTTTCATATGTCCCACCATCGCCAATACGTAAACCGTTTGCAACCCTAACAAGCACTTCATGACAAACAAGGGTGTAGCCTGAAAAATAAATTTGGCATTTCATGGTGATATTTCTGAAATAAAAGCCACATACCTATAAATGCAAAGCTTATGACCATTGCGGAAATCGCATTCGATCTCAAAGACCCGCAGCAGCGTGAGAAAAACTTTGAACACTTATACAAGGAAGTATTTCCTATGGTCGCTGATATAGTAAGTATACAAGGAGGTTCGTTTCATGATGCGAAAGACATTTTTCAGGATGCATTAATAATTTTTTATGAAAAAACTGTAAATGGAGAGTTAGATGTAAAACTTTCAGATGAAGCCTATATCGTAGGGATTGCCAAACATTTGTGGATTAAAAAGTTCAAATCCCATTATAGATTATTATCACTTGACCTTTGGGAAAAAGAAATTAGACTTCCTGAAGATTACTCTGAAATAGAAATAACGAAAACAAACCGGTTACTTCATTTACTGGAAGTTGCAGGAAAGAAATGCATAGAACTGCTTCGCTCTATTTATTACGACAAACTATCTATGAACGAAGTATCGCAGGTACATGGATTTTCAAACCCTCACTCTGCATCGGTACAGAAATACAAGTGTATTGAGAAAATAAAAGTTATTGTAGAACAAAAATCATTAAACTATGAAGATTTCATGGAATGATACTCGTCATATCGAGCGGTATCTGAATAATGAGCTTTCAAAAGAAGAAAAAATACTATTTGAAGCACGACTTGTCCTCGAACCCCATTTTAAATTAAATGTTGGGTTACTAAAACAAATTCGTTCTCTCATCAAACTTTACGGACGCAAGAATATGAAGGTAGAGATTGGAAAAATACATCACAAACTCTTTCAAAATCCGGAGCATGTGATATTTCAGAAACGAATACAACAGCTTTTTAAAGACAATTAAATTATGATTAATTCCAGTATCATTCCGATGGTCATTGATGACAATGGCGGACGGGGAGAGCGTGCTTATGATATTTATAGTCTGCTGTTAAAAGAACGAATTGTTTTCTTAGGCACTCAGATTGAAGCCCAAATGGCCAATGTGATTGTTGCTCAATTACTTTACTTGAATAGTGTGGATAAGAAACAGCCAATTCATCTTTATATTAATAGCCCTGGTGGTCATGTGTATGCAGGTCTTGCCATTCATGACACCATGCAAATGATTGAGGCACCTGTTTATACCTATGCGATCGGTTTTACTGCCAGCATGGGCACGGCTTTACTGTGCATGGGTGAAAAAGGATATCGTTATGCATTGCCACATGCTACTATTCACATGCACCCCACAGGCGGCGGAACACAAGGATATACAGAAGATGTGCGTATTGCAACCCGTGAACAGGAACGATTGCAAACCCAGCTATTTCATTTGATGGGCAGGGGCACCGGACATTCATGGAAAGAGCTAGAAGACTATTTCTTACGGGATCGCTATCTTAATGCGGAAGAAGCAAAATCGTACGGATTAGTGGATGAAATTTTAGGAGATTCAAGTGATGTGGTTCATCTTGATTATTCTGAATTAATTATAAATACTCGTCAACAATTAGAAATTTGACATACTTTGTTGGCATGATTATTTTAATAATAAAACTAATGTTCTACTAGTCTAGTTTTGTTCCTGACCCAACAGATATATAGTTCCGCTAATTGAGAAAAATTGGTTGTCGAAGCTACTTCATGGAAAGAACACAAATGTGATCCCTAAAAAATAAGAGGCGATAATGAATTCTCGACATGGCGGGCCTTGTTAGTTGTGGAGGCCTTTGTTTTAGTTATCGTTTTTAAAGTAATCTAATCAACGAACGCTTTTTTAATTTTTTCTTCTGTTCTTTTCGGTCTTTTTATCTTTGTTCTTTAAACAAAATTGCATGGTTAACCTGCCTATCTTATTTGTTATTATTTATGCGCTCTGCATTGTAGTTTTTTTTCTTATACCAAAACAGGCATTTATCTCTTTAATACAAAGAGACATCGACAAAGATTTTGATGTTGACAATTTGAAAAAGGTTAATCCTTACGCTTTAAACTATTACCGACTTGTGTTACTAGTAGCAGCAATAGTTGCGGCTTTAATCCCATTTATATTAAAGGTAATTTTTTATTAGCCGCCATTTTTGGCTATCAGACACTATAAAAAGGATGGACACAAAGAAAGCCTTAATACTGCTACTAAGGCCTATTGTACCAGAGGGTTAATAAGCAATTTCTATGGATGTACTAAAGTAGGTATTATTTAAACACCACATCGTTATTAAGAGTAATTTATTTCTATAAGAATTGGCAGTCCTTCATGTGTTTGATGGTTATTAAAGAGGACATGAACAACTGCCGGTTATGAAGATTGAACGTGTTCCACTTTTCGCGTTGCAATTGTATTTATTATTCTTAGGGGTATTGCAACCTTCAAAGTCCAACACGAAGAAAAAGTAAGGTTAAGTAGCAGAATACATAAGTCTGTTTTGTAAATCAACGGGCAAAAGCGAAATCGAAGTTAGCGGCTGTTATTGTGGTTGACTTATCAAGGTGCCAAAAAGCCTACGGCATAAACACAGATCCCTCCTCACAAAACCCCTCATTTATTCCGTTTCCTTTTTGGCTCTTTTAGCCGCTCTTCTACTGCTTTCTTTTTTTCCGTTTTTTCTTTTGCAGAGCATTTTTTTACCAACAGATTAAACATAAAAGCAGTATGAAACACACGACACGCCTTTCTTATCTCTTGGTTCTTATCTGGGAAACGGAGTTCGAGCAGGCAATGAAAAACTATTTCACTTTCCCCTAATTCAATCAGTAATTAATATTTATTTATAACCACTTCAACTCCCCTTCAGGAGTTGGGGCAAAATTTACAGCTATGGTACTCGTAGGAAGAACTACAAAAGATGCAGCTGTTAATCAACTAAAAGATGACAAACAGGTAATCAATTTCACTTTGGCTATTAACGATTATTACAAGCCAAGAAACGGCGAAGGAAAAAACAGCGCAAACTATATCAATTGCTCCTATTGGATGAATGCAAAGTTAGCGGAGCGAATTACAAAAGGCACATTGGTTGAAGCAACAGGACGCATTTATGTTAATACTTACATGGGCATTAATGGGGAGCCTAAAGCCTCTTTAAACTGCCATGTAAACAGTATCAAATTGCATAGCACTGCAAAAACTAATAAAACAACAGAATGTGCATTAAACGCTGCCACCATCACTGAACCATTAGAAGACCTACCATTTTAAATTAATCAATTCAAAACAAACCGCAGTTGTATCGCCTGTGGGATATAAATTAAAGCTGGGTAATTAACTATGGTAGATAACATCAATTTCAATGAGCAAACAGGCAAACACAGTTTCTTTTCCGTAAAAGAGAAGTCATGGCATGGATTGGGACAAATAGTTGAAGAATATCCGGATTATACCGTTGAAAAAAGAAAGTTGTTTACTTATGATAACGAAAACAATAATGGCAATCTAGATATAGATATTATTATTCCTGAAATAGAAGTACGGAATTACTTCGTCACAGTAAGAACAGATACCGAGCAGGTATTAGGGTGTGGTAGGCAAAGACCATGAAATAGTACAAAATACAGACGCTTTTGCCTTCTTTGATGCTATTGTGGGGTGGAGAAGGTATTATGTATGAAACCGGCGGAGCTTTGGGAAAAGGAGAACGGATTTTTATTATAATACGGTTCACAAGTAAAGCAAGACCCTATTTTTTGCCTACGTCCGAGGATGATAAAACGGCTGATATACAAAAGGTAAAGTTGGCTGATGAGGATTTAGTTGAAATAACAGGGATTAAACCGGGAATAGACGAAAGAAGTGTTACCGCAGAACTTACAACCGAATACAAAAATGTCACCCCCTTTTCGGTTTTGACACCCATAAATTTCAAGGCGCGTCCCGTCCATAAAGCCTATTTTACTTTATATGACGATGGCTGGAGATTGGAAAAGAAGCGCTAATGTCGGAAGTATGACTGTCTGATTCAAAAGCGTACTCCTGTAAGCTTCCTTCCATTTTCCAAATCATTTAGAAGGACTAATATCCTAAAAAAACCGTCTCCCCTCGAGGGGACGGAAGGGGTGATTTAAAAACATTTACTCGAAGTGGTTAGTCATCATTAGTAAGAGCATTTGACTGGCTAAAATTTTGCCACGTATTGTTCGTAAATCTCATGAATTCTACCTTTATACAGACCGGGATTTTTTGCTGTATGAAGATGAAAATGAGGGGTATGAAAAGCAAAAACACAAATAGTGAGTGGTTCAAAAATTTGATTTTATTAGAAGGTTTTTTAGATTAAAATGTACTCTTTTTAATAGCTATTCCAACTCACGCCTTTCTTCAATTCATTTACTTATCGATAAAAAGGTTGCGGAAATCTCGGCAAGGCATTAATGTGCCTTGTACCGCACATGGGCACATGGCAAGATGTACAAACGTTATACGTTTGAAATCTTGCCCCTTCACTCGGAGCTCGTACGGGGTCACTATAGGACAGAAAAATAATTGTTAACAACATAGTTCACATTATGAAGAAGCCGGAGAATGAGGTGAAAAAGAAAATGGTGGTTATGAGGATGAATCATTCTGAATTGGAACGTTTGGAAAAACTTCAGAAACAAAGTACCGAAAAGTACCTGAGCAATTATTTAAGAAAAGTGGCTTTGCAAAAACCGGTAATAATTAAATATCGTAACCAATCAGCGGACGATTTTCTAAAAGACATGTTAGAACTTAAAAAAGAGCTACATGCAATAGGAAACAATTTTAACCAGGTGGTAAAAAAATTACACTTGCTCGACAAGATACCGGAGTTCCGGGGATGGATACTAGACAACAGGGCTTTGTTTCATGTTATGGTAAAGAAGGTTGACGAAATCAAATTGCGAATGAATCAACTCTATGAACAATGGTTGCAAAAATAACAACACCACACCGCATAAAAGATGCATTGAACTACAACGAGAGTAAGGTTCAAAAAGGACAGGCGGAATGCCTTCTGGCTGCAAACTATTTACAAGAGCCAAAATCTATGAGTTTTTATCAGAAATTGGCCGGTTTTGAGAACCTAAATATGCTAAATGACCGGGCAATAACAAAGACTATTCATGTATCATTAAATTTCGATCCACGTGAAAAGTTGAGTAAAGAGGTGCTTGCTACAATAGCTGCTGATTATATGAGGAGCATCGGTTTTGCCAAGCAGCCTTACCTGGTTTATCAACACCTTGACGCTGGTCACCCTCATATTCACATTGTCAGCACTACCATTCAGGATGACGGCAGACGCATCAGCACCCACAATATTGGAAGAGACCGATCTGAGAAAGCACGTAAAGAAATTGAAAGCTGCTACAATCTGATGAAAGCTTAAAACCAAAAACAAGATTTTGCGCAAATAAAAGCTGTTGATGTATCGAAAGCGCTATATGGAAAATCTGAAACGAAGCACAGCATATCTAATGTTGTCAATACGGTTGTAAATCAATACAAATTCACGTCGCTTCCTGAACTAAATGCTGCGTTGAAACAATTCAATGTAACCGCAGACCGGGCGCAGAAGGAGGGAGGATCCACAAAAATCGTGGTTTGGTTTATCGGATACTTGATGAAAATGGCAATAAAATAGGCGTTCCAATAAAGGCTAGTTCATTAAGTAGCAAGCCGACCCTTAATACCGTTGAAAAAAAATTCACAGCAAATGAAATGATGCGGGAGGTACTCAAACGACAAACAAAAGATATTGTTGAGGCGGTTTTAAAAGGGAATCCTCAACACTTTAAAGATTTTATGGATGAACTTCAAAAGAAGCAGGTGTATACAGTGTTGCGTCAAAATAAGGAGGGACTTATATATGGGATAACATTTGTGGACAACAGGAGCAGATGTGTTTTCAATGGAAGTGATCTAGGTAAGACGTATAGTGCGGCGTCTTTGCAAAGTCGCATGGCAAATAATGGAGGAGGAAGTAATAAAAATATTGCCGGGCAAAAATTATCAGACAGCATGAATTTCAATAGCAGTAGCAGAAACAGTTTAAATGTCGTGCAGAATGAGCAAAAATCCAAAGAAAAAGATTTGCATAATGAGACATTGCTGGAGAAACTCATAACTCCGAAAGAGGACAAAATGTTCGTGCCTTTCCAGCTGCTGCAAAAGAAGAGACATAAGAAGAATAGGAATTTAAGATTATAAACGTTAAAAAAATTAATCGCGATGTCAGCAAATACAGGTGAGAATGAACGGGGGCTTCGAAATGTAATTGAAATGACAAGAATGATCAGCATCGTTATCTTGTTACTACATTTTTATTATTACTGCTATCAAGCGTTCGCAGAAAGGCAGTGGACAACAATTCTAACGGACAGATTGTTATTAAACATAAAAACAGCGGGACTGTTTAATAATTTTCATATTTCAAAAATCATTGCTCTCGGATTTTTGTTTATTTCATTAATTGGAGCGACAGGAAGAAAGGATGAGAAATTAGTTTTTCAACCTATTATTATTCGTTTGTGTGCAGGTCTGCTGCTATATTTTTTTAGCTGCTTCATTTTTAAAATCAGCCTTTCAAATCAAACAATTGCTTTTGCGTACATTGTTACTACGGCCACAGGGTTTGTAATGGTCCTCTCAAATGGTACCATGTTAAGTCGGCTTCTTAGTGTTCGTTTATCCAGGGACATTTTTAATTATGCAAATGAAACATTTCCACAGGAGGAGAGATACCTGAGAAACGACTATTCAATTAACCTTCCGGCAAGATTCGTCTTCCAAAAAAAAGCAGAGGAAAAGTTGGATAAATATTATCAATCCCTTTGATTGTTAGTAATCGGGTGCCCTGGTTCAGGTAAGTCATGGTTTGCAATTCAACATGTAATCAAACAGCATATAGAAAAGGGATTCGCCATGTTTATTTATGATTTCAAATTTGATGACCTGACAAAGATTGCCTATAACGCTCTTGTAAATACTGAGCCCTGAATTGGAAGTGTTGATTAATCCATTTATTACCGCATACCAAAACGATGTGATGGAACAACTTGAAGGGCAGATAGGTACGACAAAAATTGGAATGGCAAGACTTGCCTCACCTCAGTTGTACTGGGTGTTGTCGGGAAGTGATTTTACTCTTGACATAAATGATCCCAAACATCCCAAAATTGTTTGTATGGCTAACAATCCGGAGAAGCAACTGATTTATGGAGCGGTACTATCCCTATACGTCACTCGTCTCACCCGCCAGGTTAATAAGAAAGGCAGGTTAAAATGGAGTCTTGTTTTTGATGAATTTCCGACTATATTCTTCAATCATATTGATTCGCTAATTGCAAATGCAAGAAGTAACAAGGTAGCAACTACTCTAGCCATGCAGGATTTTAGTCAACTCAAGAAAGAGTACGGTAAAGATCAGGCGGATTTAATTATGAATGTGACCGGAAACATTATCAGTGGGCAGGTGATGGGTGAAACGGCAAAGCAACTTTCCGAAAGGTTTGGCAAAATTCTGCAGGAGAGGGAAGGGGTTTCAATCAATCGAATAGATACTTCGGTTAGCCGTTCTACGCAACTTGACTTTGCCATTCCTGCTTCGAAGATTGCTTCACTATCCTCCGGTGAATTTGTAGGAATGGTAGCAGATGATCCGGATAAAAAAATAAGACTAAAAATGTTTCATGCAGAGATTATAAATGACCCAACAAAGCTTGATGAAGAGGCAAGAAAGTACAAGGACTTGCCGGTGGTTTCCAACGTGAGTGAACAACAGGTGATGGATAATTATTTTCAGATTAAGCTGGACGTCACAAAAATTATATCGAAGGGAGTAAGCCAATTAAAGAAGGAGAGGCAAGACGAGGAAAATTTATAGGTCAGGAAATTTTAATAATACTCTTTTTACCGTTGGGATTGTTGACTACTAAGCCATGCAAAATATGGAAGTCATGGTTGGATTAGCAGCTCCTCCAGGAGAAATTTTAATAGCATGATAGCGTTTCAAATACCAGGAAATTCTAAGCTAACCGAGGTAATAATTTGTCCTCAGATGTATAATTAATTCTTCTACATGTTTTGACACCCTGATTTTCGGATTCTCGGGACAAGGCTTACTATTAATAAGAGCTCTTTCCCCTTCTCGTTCATAATCCCGTTTCCATTTGTAATACGTCTCTCTGGAAACACCGAAATACCTGCAAGCTTTTGAAACATTTCCTATCTCTTTTCAATAATTAAGGACTTTTAACTTATAACGAATGTCTGCAATTCCTTTTGTATTCATATAACAAACTTTGATTAACAAGGTAAAAACTAAAAACTGTCAACCAAAGTCTGAATTTTCATAATTTACAAAGGACCGCGCCGCACCTCCGACTCCAAGCCACACAGCCAGCTTTTTCCTGTAGAGTGGTGAAACTCACAGGCTTTCAATTTCTCGGTTCTCCTTTCTTGCTTTCCACCGGCTTCCATCTAAAAAACTTTTTACTAAAACCTGCAGCAGCAGAATGGCGGTGCCTAGTGCTAATATTATTTGTAGCCCATTAAACCCTAATAGATTTAATGCTATAATTTGTGATAATTGTTTCATAACGAGCTTCTATTTGTATCGATGAATACTTGATTTGTCTAATAATTTTCCTTAATCGCATTTACTTCTCACTTCCATCCTCCGCCCAACGACCGGTATAGCTCTACCTTTGCACTTAATTGTTCACGCGTTATTGCAGCTAACTCCAGCTCGCTTTGCAATACATTGCTTTGCGCTGTAATTACTTCGAGGTAGTTTGCCATACCGGTTTGAAATAACATGTTGGCGTTTGATATCGCCTTTTGCAACGTGTTTACACGGCTTGTTGCGATGCTTTTTTCAGTTTGCAGTTTTTCGATTCTTACCAATGCATCTGATACTTCACCAACTGCATTCAGTACTGATTGCCTGAACTCTATAACCGTTTTCTCCCTGTTAACTTTTGCTAATTCGTATGCAGTTGTAAGCTGCTTTTTCTGAAATAGCGGTTGAACTACACCACCTGCAACAACACCAAACAACGAGGCAGGAATGTTGAACCAGTTACTTGCCCTGAATGAATTAAGACCGCCGCCTGCTGTAATAATTAATGATGGATACATATTAGCCTTTGCAATACCAACCTGGGCATTTGCTATGTTTAAAGCGAGTTCATTACTCTTCACATCAGGTCTACGGCTAACCATTTCTGAAGGAACACCGGAGCTCAAACTATCGGCAATATTTACCTGAGCTAGCAAAACATTTCTTTGTATTCTGCCAGGTAATTCGCCTGCTAAAATGCTTAAAGCATTTTCCTGTATGGCAATGTTTTGTTCGAGCTGTGGTACGAGCGATGCTGCCGTTTGTTGTTGTGCTTCGGCTTGCTGAATGGCTAAAGCAGTTACTTGTCCGGCATTGTATTGTAATTTTATAATTCTTAATGTACTGTCATTTAAACCAATGTTTTTCTTTGCAATTGCCAGTTGCGCATCAAGCATCAATAAGCTATAAAAGCCTTGTGATACACTTGCTACAATGTTGGTTTGTATTGCTTTTTTAGCTTCTTCGGTTTGAAGATACCCGGCTAATGCACTTGCTTTCTGGTTTTTTATTTTGCCCCAGATATCTGCTTCCCACGATAAGTTTATGTTAGCAGAATAATCTTCGACATGAGTGGTGCCTAAAAAAGATTTAGCACTTAAACCGTTTAAACTATTATCTGAAGGACGGTTAGAATTTGCTGTCACATGAAGCCTTGCATCAGGCAAATATGCCCATTTGGTTTGTTTCAATAACAACTGGGCAGCTTCAATATTTTTTACAGCCAATTGCATGTCGTAATTTTTAGCAATGGCCTTGTCAATCAGCTTTTGCAATAAAGCATCTGTGAAGAAACGTTTCCATTGTATGTCTGCAATGCTTGTCTTATCTTCTGTAGCTGCGTTTCTAAAGTTTGCCGGCAATTGTGCTGCGGGCTTTTCAACATTTTTTGAAACATTACATGCAGCCAACACTACAAGTATCAGGATAAAAGCTGCACTATTTTTAATTCTGGTCATTTTGTTTTGTTTTAGCCCCAAACTCCTAAAGCGGCTTTTGAGCTGATGATTATTTTGTTACAGTACAACTGTGCGACGCAACGATGATGCTATGAAAACCTGAAGCTGGTACCATAATTCCTTCCCTTTTTTCTTCGGTTTCGTTCAGCTCATTGAGGAATTTTTGGTAGCCAACATTTGTTCATTTTTCACCTCCCGTTGTGTCACTCACTTGTACGGTTTCTTTTTATGGCAGCGTTGGCTTCGATACCATAACTGCTTTTTTTATTCATGTTTCTTACATCTCACATTAAGCCAAAACGGCGTTTTGCTGATGCAATGGTTCTATATGATGTGGCCTGATAATCACCTTTGGCCTTCCGGTTATTTTTTCTTGTAACGATTGAAAAATGATAAAGAGAACCGGGATGATAAAGAGACCTAAGATTACACCTGTTACCATTCCGCCGGCAGCACCAATGCTTATAGAATGGTTACCCTGCGCTGATGGACCAGTTGCTATACTCATCGGGAATAGTCCGAAAACGAAAGCCAGCGAAGTCATGATGATAGGACGTAACCTCAACTTTGCTGCTTCTATCGCCGATTGTACCAGTCCAAGACCTGCTTTGCGTCTTTGAACAGCAAATTCAATAATCAGGATGGCGTTTTTAGCGAGCAAGCCTATTAGCATAATTAAGGCTACCTGTACATAAATGTTGTTTTCGATACCTGTTAAACCTAAGACCACAAACACACCGAAAATACCTGTAGGGATAGAAAAGATAACTGCAAGTGGCAAAAGGTAACTTTCGTATTGGGCAGCCAACAGGAAGTAAACAAACACCAGGCAAAGTATAAACACAATAACTGCCTGTCCACCTGATGAGATTTCCTCCCGTGTCTGACCCGAAAACTCGTATGCATAACCGGATGGTAACTGTTCTTTCGCTGTCTCCTGAATTGCCTTAATAGCATCGCCCGAACTGTAGCCAGGTTTTGGGATGGCATTTACCTGAATAGAGTTGAAAAGGTTATAACGTGACGCTGTTTCTGAGCCATAGACACGGGTTAATTTTACCAGCGTATTTATCGGCACCATGTCACCGGATTTGTTCTTTACAAACACACGGTCAATAGATGCAGGGTCCGTTCTATCAGCAACATCGGCCTGAACAACCACACGGTAATATTTACCAAAACGGTTAAAGTCCGATGCTTGTGCGCTACCAAAATAAGCTTGCATGGTCGCTAAAACATCTTTTACATTTACGCCCAATTGGTTGGCTTTATCATCATTGACCTCTAACTGCAACTGAGGATAATCTGCTTTAAAAGTGGTAAAAGCAAAGGCGATTTCTTTTTTCTGCATCAGCTTGCCGATGAAGTTGTTGGCCACACCGCTGAACTTATCGAGCTTGCCACCGGTTTTATCCTGCAGTACAAGGTCTAGCGCCTCCACGTTACTAAAACCAGGTACAGTTGGAAAGCTGAAGACGAAAAATGTCCCGCCATTTACTGCTGCTAACTGTCCACGTATGATGTTTTGTATGGCATTGATGTCCTTTACTTCACCCCTGTCTTTATTTGGTTTTAACAGTACAAAAACTACCGCTGCTGAAGGACTGTTTGAAGACGTCAATAAGTTAAAACCTGATATCGCTGTAACAAATCTTGCTGATGGCAAAGCCCTTAGTTTTTCTTCGGCCTGGTTAAGGATTTTTGTAGTTCCGTCAAGTGATGTTCCTGACGGTGTTGAAACAGAGATAGCAACAAATCCCTGGTCTTCTGTTGGAATGAAACCTGACTTGGTAGTGTTTACAAGGTAAACGGTAATCAAAGTAACCAGCGCAAGTCCACCCATGCTAATCCATTTGTGACGGATAAGAAATTTTACTCCGCCTACATAACGGTTGGTAACGGTATTAAAGCTGCTATTAAAACCATCGAAGAATTTTTGTTTGAAGCTTCTCTTTTTGATGATAGCACCATCTTCGCCAGCTACATGTTTATCTTTCAAAAACAAGGCAGCCAAAGCCGGACTTAGCGTTAAAGCGTTCACCGCTGATATTACAATAGCTATTGCCATCGTAAAGGCAAACTGCCTGTAAAATATACCAGTTGAACCACTCATAAAACCGACAGGCAGAAACACTGCCGCCATCACCAAGGTGATAGAAATAATAGCACCTGTAATTTCATGCATTGCTTCGGTGGTAGCTGCTTTTGCAGGAAGATGCTTCGTTTCCATTTTGGCATGGACGGCCTCTACCACCACAATAGCGTCATCTACTACAATACCAATTGCC
Source organism: Segetibacter koreensis DSM 18137 (assembly GCF_000374045.1). GTDB lineage: Bacteria > Bacteroidota > Bacteroidia > Chitinophagales > Chitinophagaceae > Segetibacter > Segetibacter koreensis. Next base: position 13,150 of record NZ_KB893327.1, read on the forward strand.
AATACCAATGCAAACATGGTAAGCAGGTTGATGGAAAAACCAAAAAGGCTCATGAAAAAGAACGTTCCTAAAATCGCAACAGGAACTGCTATTGCCGGAATTAGTGTTGACCTAAAATCCTGTAAGAAGATAAACACTACAATAAATACCAGGGCAAAGGCCTCAAGCAATGTGTGCTGAACCTGGGAGATGGATTCATCAAGGGCAGTTTTGGTTCGATAAAAATTGTCGTACTTAATTCCTGCAGGAAAATCTTTTGATGCTTTTTCCATCAGCTTATCAATAGCTACCTGAATCTCGTTTGCGTTTGAACCCGCTAATTGAATGACACCAATACCAATACCGTCTTTGCCATTTAAATGTGTTGCACTCGTATATGAATACGCTCCCAATTCAACACGGGCCACATCTTTTAAGTGTAAAACAGAACCATCTGCATTTGCACGGATAGCAATGTTTTCATACTCCTCCGGTTTCGTCAGCTTGCCTTTGTATTTAATCACGTATTCAAACACCTCACTGCTATGTTCGCCTAATTTGCCGGGAGCTGCTTCAAGGTTTTTGTCCTGTATTGCTGCCATCACTTCAGCCGGAGTAATTTTGTAAATCGCCATCTGACTTGTGTTAAGCCAAACACGCATGGAATAATCTTTCACTCCACCAAATATGGTTGCAGAGCCTACGCCGGGAATACGTTTTATCTCTGGAATAATATTAATCTGTGCATAGTTGGCAACAAACGTCTGGTCATATTTTTTGGAATCCTCTGTGTAAATACCAATCGCTTCTATGAAACTGTTTTGTTGTTTGGTAGTGGTTATACCTTGTTGCACCACTTCTGCCGGTAATTGGCTAGTAGCCTGTGTTACACGGTTTTGCACGTTTACTGCCGCCTGGTCAGGACTAGTGCCTTGCTTAAAGAAAACGGTGATAGCCAATGAACCATCGTTGCTGGCGGTAGAGCTGATGTAACTCATATCTTCCACACCGTTGATGCTTTCCTCAAGCGAAGGAGCAACGGAACGCAAAACGGTCTCAGCGTTTGCGCCCGGGTAAACAGCCCTGACTAAAACTGCAGGCGGAGCAATATCAGGAAACTGCTGCAGGGGTAAGCGGACTAATCCCAGCACGCCTAATATGACTAATAAAATCGAAATGACTGTAGCCAATACAGGCCTTTCTATAAATCTTTTAAACATAGTAATGAATTGAAGTTGAAATTGTCTGAACCTGGCTTTATAGGATTGAAGGATTTTTTGGAAATGGAGATTATTGAATATTTCTTTTCTTTCGTTCTAGTAAACCTGTTTTTTCGAAGTCAGCAGAAGTTTTCTAATTAAGCTCCGGTTGTGTCACTCACTTGTACTGTATCTTTTCATGGCTGCTTTTCTCGCCTTCTCTTTTGTCTGAACTGGGATTTATGGGATTATTGGGAAATGAGCTCCCCTACCCGTCATTGCGAGGAGGAGGAACGACAACGAAGCAATCTGCTCTAAAATAACAGCAGGTTCTGATACAATCATCAGATTGCTTCGTCGTACCTCCTCGCAATGACGATACAAGTGCAACCGTACAAGTGAGTGACACAACGATGTTGAACAGTGTTGTTTAGCTCACTACCAAATCAAAGTTTTTGAGGTGTTTTTACGATTTAGCCGGCTTTCCCGCCATCGTGACTTCTGCCGTATTTTTTGCTTTTTCCGGTTTTACAATAAGGCCTTCAGTCAGGTGGTCGAGGCCACTGAAGACAATTCGGTCTCCTGGTTTTACGCCATCTTTTACGATGTAGTCGGTTCCACTTTTTCCAACGATATTGAGGGCCTGTTTGCTTACCTTATTGCTGTCGCCGACAGCGTAAACAAATACTTTATCCTGCACCTCAATAGTAGCAGTTTGCGGTATCAATAAGGCATCGGTATGTTGCTGCTGCAACCTGATTTTACCGGTATTGCCAGAGCGTAAAAGGCTTTGAGCATTGGGGAACACAGCACGAAGGGTGATAGCTCCGGTGTTCTTGTCGAACCTACCGTCAACCATATCAATTCTTCCCTTTTGAGGGTAGAGGGTGTTGTCAGCCAAAAGGAGTGAAACCGGCGGTAGTTTCTTCAATTTATCGTTCAGCGTATTTCCCTGGTATTGAGATTTAAAACGAATAAAATCACTTTCGCCGAGAGAGAAATAGGCATAGACTTCATGGACGTCAGAAAGCTGGGTAAGCGGTTCTGGGTCAGTCGGTGAAACGAGGCTCCCACGTTTTTTAGGAAGCCGTCCGATAAAACCACTAACTGGCGCTTTTACAAGCGTATAACCCAGATTAATTTTTGCGGAAGAAACAACTGCTTTTGCCTGTACAGCATTGGCTACGGCAATTTTGCGTGCTGCCTGGGCAACCTTTAACTGGTAGTCAGAAACCACTTTGTTTTGTACCAAAGGAGTCAACTTATCAATTTCTAACTGCGCATTTGTAATCGCTGCTTCAGCAGCCTGAAGACTTGCAGATGCATTGTTTAATTGCGCATTATAAGTTTGCGCATTGATTTTAAAAAGGGGTTGTCCGGCGATTACATACTGTCCTTCATCCACCAAAACTTTTTCGAGAAATCCTTCTGCCTGCGGCCTAATTTCTACGTCAACTTTTCCTTGTAGTGATGCGGTATAATCTTGCTCGGTCACAGCAGATGCGGTGGCGACGGTAATAACTTCTGCTGAAGGAGCTTCAGCAACCGGAGTAGCAGGTTGTGGTTGTGAACATCCGACGATAAGGATGATTGCACTTAATAGAATACTAATACTTTTCATAATTAAATCATTTAACAGCGTTAAGCTAGTTGGTCAAAAAAAACGGTTTTTCAAACCGGCAAAAGCAACCGTACAAAAAACAGCGGTACAACATTAACAGCACTAAGTAATTTAACGGCGTTAACCTTTCGAAAAAAAAAAAGGGTTATGCAGTAATAGCCCTTATAATACCATCAATAGCGTCTTTTAGAACTTGTTTATTCATCTCGTCTGACGTACCACGGTTAACCAGGTTGATAGAAACAAGACCATGTACTACAGACCAAAATGTATAATATCTCCTGCATACTTCGTCTTCAGATAGCTCTTTTCCAGGCATTAGTTTTCTGATAGCGTCCGTAATTAATTTTCCTGGCGCCTCAGCTTCAGGTGTTTTTTGCATTGAACAACAGTTCATCTGAACGCCGAACATCAACTGGTACAATTCCTTTTTCTTAAAAGCGAAATTCCAATAAGCCATCCACATCGCCTCCAGCTGTTGGGCCGGATGCTCGTGTTTGTTTTTCGCTTCTTCCATTTCCTTTGCTAAATAGAGATATCCTTTCTTATTAAGTTCTGCTAATATTGCTTCTTTGTTAGAAAAATATTCATAAATAATCGGCGCAGTATATTCAATCTCGTCGGCAATCTTCCGCATGCTCAACGCCTGCCATCCTTCTTCTTTCACGATCTTATAAGCTGCCTCCAAAATTTTCATTTTGGTATCTTCTTTTAATCGTTGAATTCTTTCTTTACTTGCCATTGCGTTTTTCCTTTACACACATAAATCGTTTAACACTGTTAAGTAAAGGTAAGAACGTTTAAAATTAATATCCAAATTTTTTTTGAAAAAAATTTAAAATAATCCTTCCTGCTCAATATTGCGATTAGCATGATAGTAGAGGTCTTCTATAGGAGCTTTATATCGGAAGCGGGCATTAAGTAATCCTCTTTCTATTCGTCTGTTTTGCCTGTCATCCCATTCTGCTTCTACCATGTTTGCTATCAGTTCATCAGGTATAGTTTTGTATCTGATTAGTTTCCAGGCTGGCCTTAAAGGCTCTGAACATGCCGAAGAACTTCATCTTTCGCATTTTGTCGAGCGTGTTTGTGTTCATGTTGTTTATTGTTTGATTATTGATAATATTGTTGACCTCGTATGTTATCATAGGTAGGCATCAGCATGTTGTCTTCACTGTTTTCTTCATCGTAGAGGTCCATACCTTTTTATAAAATAGTTTGTATGTTTTGTAGTTGTAGATGCGATCAGCCCAATGCTCTTTTGCATGCAGGAATCAAGCGGTAGTTACTTGCTTTTCGTCCACAGCTTAATATACCTGTGCACGATTTATAAGCTTGTTCGGGTTGCTGTTTTCGGTCAAGTATTTTGACTATGTAAAGGTTTACGTCATCATTAATGGATTCTGCTCATTCAATAAAAACGTTCAGGTGTCCATTCGGTAACAAAGCGATGGGTAGAGGCAAGACGTTCCTTATCCGTAGTATAGGTGTATGGACTTTTGGTGCGTTTATGTAACGCAAATGGGCTCATAATGAAGAAGACTTGAACATTACACTGCCTGATGAATGAGTTGTTAAATTGGATTTATTTAATGTCCCACCTTTAGCAACACTGAAGAAAACCATTGCCCCTGCCAATCCGTTTTCTTCCGCATGCAAAACTTTCCACTGCAAGCAGCTTCTAAAGTTGTTTCCCTGGCTTACCCTTTTTGGTTATTACCTAGAAGTAAAACGCCAATTATAAGTGTAGCAAAAAGCCAGTCGTTTCAAACAATGAGCTGTTTTCTCATTACTGTATACATTTTTACAACCGCTAGTTTATCTCGGCTACAGGTTGTTTTTAACCAAACGGACATATATTAGTTACGAGAAAAAAAAGATTCTAAATATAAGTCTATAAATTTGGTGGACTAATATTTTAACTTACATTTGTAATGAAATCATTAACTAATTCGATTGGATTGGCCATAGGAAACAATGTTAACGTTCTAACTTTAATATCATGAACATTTTAACTACAAACGGTCTTTTAACGTCATTTAGTTACAACACGAACGTACGTGTTTCACGCTCCGCTTGCTGCAACTCTATGGGTTGTTGTTGCTAATCTTTTCCACTCAAATCCGTTTTGCCCCAACGGCATTTTCTATTTCTTAATTTATTTCTGATTACTTGCAGTAACTGTATAAACTTAAGTTTACCGGGAGGTAGCTAATGTACTGGTACGTTTAATTAAACAATTAACAGGATAGTTAGTGAAATACGTTCCTCTTAAAATTTATAAATGAAACAGCTATTTATAACCCCAACAGCTAATCGCCCCAGTTCAATTAATGTATGGTGTCAATTAAGACTTTAAAAATCGCTAAAATAAAGGGGAGCTTTTTAGTTGCAGCTAAAAAGTATTCTCCAGCAATTCATACATAAAAGGTCAGAACTGTTTGCAGCAGTTCTGACCAGGAAAAACAAGACCTGGCGTGGGAACCAGCATACAGTAAAACACTGTATAGGCATCTTATTTTTTAAACCTAAAACAAATATAATGAAAAAGCATTTACTCCTATGGGTATGGCTTATAGTACTATCTCCTGTTGTTATTTACGCTCAATCCGTTAAACCTACTATCAATTCAACTCTTTCAGGGAAAGTTATAGATGATAAAACGAAGGCAGCCTTGCCTGGAGCAGTTGTTCATATCAAAGGCACTACACATGAAGTGGTAACCGATGAAAATGGTGAATTTGATTTCATTACTGGGCAAAAATTACCTTATACACTTGCAATTAGCTATGTTGGTTATAAATCAGGCGAATTTATAGCACACAAAAATTACGTAGAAGTATCGCTACATGCAACAACTAACCAACTAGATGAAGTGGTAATTGTTGGTTATGGAACGCAAAGAAAAAGTGATATAACAGGTTCTGTAGGAACAGTTTCTAAAAATCTTTTAAATCAACCCGCAGCTTCTTTCGATAATTTATTACAAGGTGCAGTTCCCGGGGTGGCCGTAACACAAAGCTCTTCGCAACCCGGAAGCACGGCTACAATAAGGGTGAGAGGAGGAAACTCTATCAGTTTCGGTAATGACCCTTTATATGTTATAGACGGTTTTATCATTTATAATAACAATAGCTATGCAAATACTGGTGCTTCCAATGGGGTAGGAGTGAATGCATTATCAACTATTAGCCCCAGCGACATAGAGTCGATAGAAATTTTAAAAGATGCATCAGCAACTGCAATTTATGGTTCCCGCGGTGCAAATGGAGTGGTTATAATCACGACAAGAAGAGGCAAAAAAAGTGGTACTGAAATTAATTACAGCACTTATTTCGGAACGCAGAAAATCAAGAAGAAACTTGGACTGCTTAATGCCTCTCAATGGGCTTCTCTTGTAAATGATATCAATGTTAGTGATAACAAGCCTATCATCTTTTCAGACTCTGCCATAGCAGCTCTCGGTGTTGGCTCAGATTGGCAAAGTGCCGCTGTTAAAGATGCGTCCATTCAAAACCATGAACTATCCTTCTCCGGTGGCGATGACAAGTCAAGATTTTTAATTTCAGGCAATTATTATAACCAGGGTGGAAATGTGGTAAATACTGGTTTTAAGAGATATTCCGCAAGAATAAACTATGAAAGAAATATCTCCGAAAGATTTAAAATTGCTACTAATGTTTTTGGCAGTCAATCAGTAGAAGACAAGCTTTTTGGTAATGCTTATAACAGTATCAATTTTCAAAGCACTTCATTTTCAAACCTGTTGCAGTTATCTCCTGTTCCTAAAATTTACAATGAAGATGGAACGTATAATACGTCAAGCCCTTATACTGCAACCCCTACAAATCTTTTGCAGGACATTACAAAAACTACAAATCGTAGTTATTTAACGAGAGTATTAGCAAATGCATCGCTCGAATACAAAATAATAAAAGATATAACACTTAAAGTAACGAGTGGTGCTGACTTGCTTAATACAAAGCAAAATTACTATTCACCTTCTTTTGCCGGTTCTCCTGCTGGTAGTTCTACAGGTTATTCTACACAAGGTTATGCTTCTGTCGGTACTGCAAACGTTACCACCTGGATTAACGAAAACACGCTAACCTATGACCATGTTTTTCAAAGCAAACATTTTGTAAATGTTTTGGCAGGGTACACGACGCAGCATCAAAAAGATGAGACTGCTGTTGCTTCGGCTCAGAAATTTCCTAATGACCTTACGACATTCAATAACCTGAATTTCGCAAGTACGCCTGTGCTTTCTACATCAGACGCCCGTGAGTCTTCTATTAATTCGTTTTTAGCAAGGGTAAATTATTCTTACCTGCATAGATATAACGTTACTTTATCTGCCCGTGCTGATGGCTCATCAAGACTAGGTGCTAACAATAAATGGGGATATTTTCCTTCTATCGGTTTATCGTGGAATGCAAGCCAGGAGGATTTCTTTAGTAATATAAAAGGAACGTTTAGTAATTTGAAAGTGAGGTTATCTGCAGGAAGAACAGGGAACTCTGAGGTTCCGCCTTATAGTTCATGGGCAGCGCTTACACCCACTAATTATTACTTCAGCAGCACGTTGGTTACTGGCATTGCACCCGTTCAGATCGCCAATCCTAATCTAAAATGGGAAACAACAACACAATATAATGCGGGCGCAGATGTAGGATTTTTTAATAATAGGGTAAACGTGTCTTTTGATGCTTACTATAAAAAAACAAGTGACCTTTTATTGAATGTGCCCTTCCCTTTATATTCAGGATATGCAAGTTCGCTTCAAAACGTTGGAAGTGTCGAAAACAAAGGCATTGAATTCAGCATTAGTTCAGACAATATAAGAAGTCGTGACCTTACCTGGAAATCGACCTTGGTTTTTGCCGCTAACCGGAACAAAATTCTGAGCCTTGGAAAAGGTACAGAATATTATTTTCCAATTGCGCCGACCGGGTATGTGTCGCCAGTAATCGTAAAGGTTGGACTACCTGTGGGAACTTTTTGGGGGTATAATACGGATGGCTTGTTAACTGCCGAAGATGTTTCAAAAGGTACACCTGTTTTAGCAGGAGTGCCACAGCAGCAGGGAGATAGGAAATATATTGATACAAACGGGGACGGAGTGGTGAATACAGCCGATAAGCACAACCTTGGAAGTGCACAGCCTAAGTTCACCTTTGGCTTCTCCAACTCAGTAAACTATAAAAACTTCGATTTATCCTTTTTCTTCCAGGGTTCTTATGGTAATAAGATATTCAACTTTTTACAACAAAAACTTGAATTACCCACTTTATCCTTAAATGCGTCTTCAACCTTACTCGACAGGTGGAGCCTAAGCAATCCTAACGGCAAGGTTCCAAGAGCTACCAACGCGCCTGTGTCACAGGTTACAGACCGATATATTGAAGATGGTTCTTACCTAAAGTTGAAGAACATTTCTTTAGGCTATAGCTTTTCAAAAGGTCTTATTGAGAAAATTCATGCTAAACAACTCCGCCTATATGTATCAGCACAAAACTTGGTAACCCTAACCAAATACACAGGTTACGACCCAGAGGTCAACTTCTTCGATACCGATAATACTAAACAAGGAATTGACTATGGCGCTTATCCAAGTACAAAAACATTTCTCGCTGGTCTGAACATTACGTTTTAATCGTGAAAAGTCAAAAGTCGAAATTAAAAAGTAAAAAACAGCTATTATTCACGGTTCACCATTCACCATTTACTACTCACACAACTCACTTTAAAACAATGAAAAAGTTATCAATATTATTTGCATTAGGAGCGGCGGCATCTTTGTCGTGCAATAAACTGGTTGAACAACCGAATTCAATCATTACCAATTCTCAATTTTATAAAACACAGTCTGATGCAATTGCAGCAGTCAACGCGGTATATAGCACGCTAAATTCAGACCCTGCCGGAGACTTTCCTATGTATGGCAGAAATCTAAATTTGCTTACCGGTAACGGCAGTGATGACCAAATATTTAGTCAATCAAACACCAACCCTGACGTAAGGGCGCTTGGAACCGCAACTTATGTACCTGCAAACGACCGTATAAAGAAAAACTGGCAACAGCATTATTTTGGGATTAGCCGCGCAAACGTAGCTATAGACAATATCCCCAATATTGCTTTCGATACCACTTCGCGCTCGCGTCTTGTTAGAGAAGCAAAGTTTATAAGAGCATTATTGTATTTTAACGTAGTTCGTTTTTGGGGTGATGCTCCACTTATTTTACACGACCCGGCAAGCATTGATGTTGATGCATTGAAAGTGAAACGATCACTTAAGGATAGCGTATACGCACAAATTATTGCTGACCTTACTGATGCTACAAACCTTCCTAAAACTTATGGCGCTTGGGATAAAGGAAGAGCAACAAGCGGGGCAGCCCATGCTTTATTAGCTAAGGTATATGTTAACCGCAAAGAGTGGGATAAGGCTTTGGCAGAATTAAATACAGTAATTAACGGAGGCTATGGATATGACCTTTTTCCAAACTATAAAGATGCCTTTCAAAAAGCGACAAAAAATGGAATTGAACATATTTTTTCCGTGCAATTTGAAACTGCCCTTGGTGCAAAGAACAGTACACAAAATTTGAGCACTGGAAATTTCGGTTCTTTTAATCCTTCTGTATATCCTGGTGACCTACCTGCAGACAGCACCCTTTACCTGATGTACTCAACTGATGATACAAGGAGAGATGTTACATTTTTTACCAGCCAATACAACGCTGCTACAGGTCAAACCGTAGATTTTGGTGCACCTCGTCTAGCAAAATTTATCGATTATTCTTTATCACTGCTTACCAATCAATCTCAAAGCGGGATAAACTTTCCCGTCATTCGTTATGCAGATATTTTGTTGCTACAGGCAGAAGTCTTAAATGAATTAAATGGTGGCCCAACAGCCGAAGCGTATACAGCAATAAACCGGGTACGAGCAAGAGCCCATGTTCCTGACCTTACCACAGGACTTAGTCAAGCTGATTTTCGCGACTCTGTTTTTGTGGAAAGAAGGAAAGAATTCATCCAGGAAGGAATGCGTTGGTTCGACCTGTCAAGGCGTGGCGGTACTTATCTCTATGATGCACTTAAAAAGTTTCCTGCAAAAACAGGCGCTGCAGTCAAGGATACTTTGTTTCCTATTCCTCAGGCTGAAATTGATTTGAATCCTTTGCTTAGCCAAAATCCGGGATGGTAGTCTGAACTGGGATAATTGTCTAAACTGGGATAATTGGGATACCGGGAAATTATGGGATAAGATTGATGATAAGATATCCATATCCCACCTATCCCAAAAATCGCACACATTCCAGTTCGGACAATATCAGACAAACCAATAGCAATAATTAAAACCAAATAAAAGTGAAAACAAAACAAATACTAACAACAGCACTTCTGATTGCAGCAATGCAAGCGAAGGCACAAACCAACGGACAGGAGTTCAAAGGAACCGTTGGAAAAACATTTGCGGAATCAAAAGAATGGTGGCCGGAACCGGTTAAGGCGCCGGCAGGTGCGCCAAACGTTGTGTGGATAATGATTGATGATGTTGGCTTTGGCGCCAGCAGTACATTCGGTGGCATTATTCCTACGCCAACTTTCGACAGTCTTGCAAACAATGGACTGCGATACACTAACTTCCATACTGCTGCCATTTGTGCCCCTACGCGGGCAGCATTGCTTACTGGTCGCAACCAGCATTATGTACACATGGGCGGTTTTGCGCACTACTCAACTTCTGCCGGCTTTCCAGGTTATGACGGGTATATACCAGAGAAAGATGGTACAGTTGCCGAAATATTAAAAAGCCAAGGTTACTCAACATTTGCTGTTGGTAAATACGGAGTGACTCCCGATGCTGAAGCTACCGATGCCGGGCCCTTTGACCACTGGCCTCTTGGTAAAGGCTTCGAACATTTCTTTGGATTCTTAGCTTCCGAAACAGACCAATATCGTCCTGCTTTGGTTGAAGATAATGCCTTTGTTACTCCTGACGGTCGTCACCTGAGCGAGCAGATAACTGATAAAGCGATTAGCTACATTACTAAACAAAAAAAGGCAAATCCTGATAAACCATTTTTCCTTTATTATACTCCCGGAGCTACACATGCTCCCCACCAGGTTCCTGACAAATGGAGAGATATTTATAAAGGAAAGTTTGATGAAGGCTGGGATGTTTTTAGGCAAAAAGTTTTTGACAATCAAAAGAAGTTAGGCATCATACCTTCTTATGCGAAATTGCCCGAGCGCAATCCTTTGGTCAAAGCCTGGGATTCTTTACCTGCCGCCGAGCAAAAATTGTATGCACGTTTTATGGAAGTCTATGCTGCTTACCTGACTTATACAGATTACGAAGTAAGCCGGGTTGTAAACACGCTCAAAGAAATCAACCAGCTCGATAACACACTGCTATTTGTAATAATTGGCGACAATGGCGCAAGCAAAGAAGGTTCAGACAATGGGGTGGTTGAAAAAGCTTGGGGACCGCGATACGACAAAGGGGTAACACAGGAGCAGTACATAAAAAAGAATGAAGAAGCTATTGACAAAATTGGCACTCCTGAAACAGAACCAAACTATCCTCTAGGCTGGGCGCAGGCATGCAATACGCCTTTTAAAGACTGGAAGCAGGATGCGAATTCAGAAGGCGGCACTCATAATCCATTAATTGTTTTTTATCCTAAAAAAATTACTGATAAAGGTGCCATTCGTACACAATACGGATATGTGAGTGACATTCTTCCAACTACGTTAGAGATAACAGGCATCAAAGCACCCGCAGAAATAAGGAACATTAAACAAGATACATTGCAAGGGGTTTCGCTTGCATATTCCTTCGATAATGCAAAGGCTGCGTCACATCGGATACGCCAGTATTATTACATTTTTGGTGCACGCGCTCTTTACAAAGACGGTTGGAAAGCTGGCGCAGCACACCATCCTAACGTTATTGATTTGGCTTCTTTTGGCAATAAGCCATTACCTGAGAGAAATTACGATAAGGACGTATGGACGCTATATAACCTGAACGAAGATTTCAATGAACGTATCGATTTATCAAAAAAATATCCTGAAAAGTTAGCCGAGCTAAAAGCCGAGTTTGCCAAAGATGCCGAGCGGTATCATATCTATCCCTTTATAGATTGGCAGGATGTGTTCGAGAAGAAATTTATCAACTCGAAGAAAGCGCCTAACTACTCAACTCCGCCGCCACCTCCAGGTAAGAAGTTGGCCGCGAAATGATAAGTGTAGTTAGAGCCAAACGCACATATTTTTTATGAACCAGTCATTTGATTAACATGAATCGTCCGTTGCGTCGCACTCTTGTACTGCAGGAACAACACGCAGCAAGACCGAACATAAGGCTGAAGCTGACCTATGATTTGCCGATGAACGGAATGCGACGCAACGATGATTCATTAAAGAACAAATGTTGGTACCAAAAAAATAAAAATGAAAAAGTTCTATTAAACGAAAATACTTATGAAACGTTTCTTTTTGTTAACTGCATGTAGCGCTATGCTGCTTACTTCCCGAGCACAAACAAAAGATGTGATAAGAATTACAGGGACAAGATTTCCATTTGAAATCGTGCAAAAATGGATTGAGGTATATAGGCAAACGCATCCGAATGTGCAATTTCAACTAAGCAAATCGGTACCGGCAGATAGTGCAGATTTAATAATTGCGGCACATGCTTCAGACCGGGAGAACTGAAGGATGGTCAGGCAATTGTAGCTGTAAACAGGTACGCTCAATTGCCAATTGTAAACAATAAAAGAACAGATTTGCAGCTTTTGCAGAAAAAAGGATTTACGCAAAACGATTTGAAAAAGGCTTATTTCAACCGTGACGAGAAAAAGGAAAAAAGCCTTTTTAGCTATCCTGTCGTTGTCTACAAACGTGATAAAAATGTTTGTGCCTCGAGGTCGTTTGCAGAAAACGTTACCGGAAGTCAGACAGATGTTTCTGGCATATTCGTAAGTGGCGATGACAGGGCTTTATCGGCTGCGTTAAGACAAGATGTAAACGGAATTTCTTACAATAACCTTGGGCTTGTTTACAACCTTCAAACACGTAAAGTTGCAGACGGTATTGCTATCGTGCCGATAGACTTGAATGAAAACGGAACAATAGACGCTGACGAGAATATTTATGCAACGCTTGATGATGTTCTTAATTATTTTAGTACTACGGACAACACGGTCATTCCTCATGATAACGTAAATGTTGTTTTCAATAAAAACACAATTAGCAAAAACAGTCTTGATTTCATTAATTGGATTATTACTACCGGTCAAGAATACAACCGTCGCTATGGGTTTTTAAATCTCGATAAATCTGTTGCTGCTAATGAGTCGCAAGTTGTGAATGGGTTGAAAAAAGACAAGACGAAATAAAAAACTAAAAAGAAAAAAGGAAGAAAAAGATTTAATTTTATCAGTCTATAAATTTGGTGGACTAATATTTTAAAATATATTTGTAAAACAATCTCAAAGCGTAAATCGTGTTGAAGAAAGAGCCACTCCTTTTCAAAATATCATTCAATGAAGGCTGCAATTATCAACAATACCAGAAGCGAAAATATTTATAACAATCGATTTGTTATGAACTGTTGTTGTAAAGGTTGCTGTTAATTGAAGCACTTTCCGCTCCTCATTACTGTAAAAAAATTTATTTCCTCCTCATCGTTTTAGTACTATCGTTTTGATGAGAATAATTGTTTAAACAAAAAACATCCTTAAAAGATTTAAATCATATTATCAATGACTTTATCAGATATTACTCTACTTACTAAAAAGATTTTATTAGGAATTCTGCTTGTTATTATTCCTTTCCTGATACTAATGGGAGGAATAAAGCTCAGTTTAAAATTGATAAATGCTAACCAGGTAGATACCACTTCAGTAACTAACACCGTAAAAAGATAATTTATGAAAATGGACCCTGCTACCAAGCAACAGATTTTAAAAAATGCATTACTAAGCCTTTTGATTTATGCATTGCCCGTACTGCTCATGTTTGCCACTTTTTATTTCACCGGGCAAAAACCATGGCTTAACAAAACGAAACCATCAACAGTTGGATATAAAATCAGGAATTAATCTTTTAAAATAACTATTACTATGATTAAGTTTATCGAAAGTATTTTTGTCAATTTAAATGGCTGGGGTTTTGTTGCCATTACTTTTATCTTAGGCATTTTTGAGTTCTCGTTTGGACTTTACGAGAAGAAGTGGAATAGAAATGAAATGTTTACTGACATTGCTTGTTATGCTTCTTCAAAACTTTTAGTTCCTCCCGTAGTTGGGTATTTCGGGCTAAAGATGCTGCCTGTTATTTTACCGGCCTACAAAGATGCTTTATTGTGGATTCCATTTGCATGGGGCGCTTTTATCATTGCTATCTATGACGACCTTACCCAATATTGGTATCATCGCCTTCACCATCAACTTCCTTGGTTGTGGCGCTTTCATCGTACGCATCACTCAGCTAACTACATGGGTATGGCGATGGCAAGTAGGCAGAATATTATTTACACCATTTTCTTTTCTCAAACATACCTTACTACCATATTGGTTTTTGTAGGGCTTGGTTATCCTGCGTTGTTTGTAAAGGGTATTAAATCTTTGATTACTTTATCGGCACATTCTAGCATTCCCTGGGATAAATCTTTTTATAAGTATAAATTTCTTCATCCTATCGCCTGGGTTTTAGAAAGAACTATCTCTACACCCGCCACCCATCATGCACACCACGCTGATACAACTGATGATGGCATTGGTTATTATAAAGGGAATTTTGGCAACATGTTTTTTATTTGGGATGTTATTTTTGGCACTGCGTTAATTACCCGTCAATATCCAAAATCTTACGGTATATCTCACTACGAAGGCGACCAGTGGTATGCCCAGTTATTGTGGCCAATTCTTAAATCAAAAGTTCCCGGAAGCGAACTTGCAGCAGGTGGTCCCATAGTTAGGGAAGATGTGTACCCCGTTCCTGCTTTTGAGACAGAACAATTAAATGGAGATTCTGTTCAAGCAGACGAAGAAGATTTTGTTTTCGAGGTCGTTCCGTTAGCGGTAAATGAGGAAATAAAAAAATAACCATGTATTGGAACCTCGAAGACGCAAGAAGACTTGTGATATTTTATGTCCTTAATGCCATTGTGGTTTAGAACTATATAAAATGATTAGATTGACTATTTATTTGATTTTCATTTCTTTTTTAGCTGGGTGTAATCAAAAAGGTGACAATACTTTGCTTGCATCTTCTAAAAAAGATTGTATTTCCTGCAGGGCTACTTCACGCTTAGCAGCATTTGCATCTGTTGCTAATAGGGAAAACAAATCAGCACAAACCAAAGATGAGATGGTTTGGATTGCAGGAGGAACATTTCAAATGGGTGCCGATGATTTCCCTGATGCCAAACCTATACATGCTGTTACTGTTGACGGTTTTTATATGGACGAACACGAAGTAACCAATGCACAATTTGAAAAATTTGTAATGGCTACAGGTTATCTTACGGTTTCAGAGCGTCCTTTAAATCCTGCAGATTATCCCGGTGTTCCTGCCGAAAAACTTGCTCCCGGTTCTGCGGTCTTTACACCTCCTGATCACAAAGTTTCTTTAGATGACCCTTTGCAATGGTGGCAATATATTTCCGGCGCTGATTGGAAACATCCTCAGGGACCTGGAAGTACAATAAAAGGACATGAGAACGAGCCGGTAACACAAGTCAGTTATGTAGATGCAGCCGCTTACGCAAAATGGGCAGGCAAAAGATTGCCAACAGAAGCAGAGTGGGAGTTTGCCGCAAGGGCAGGAAAAAACAATTCAAAATATTACTGGGGTAATGAATTAAAGCCCAAAGGAAAGTGGGTAGCAAACATTTTCCAGGGAAGTTTCCCGGAGGCTAATACTATTGAAGATGGGTACAAAACAGTAGCTCCTGTCAAATCATTCGCCCCAAATGGCTTTGGATTATACGACATGGATGGCAACGTATGGGAATGGTGCGAAGATTATTACAGACCGGATTACTACAAAAACAGTGTTAGCAAAAATCCTAAAGGTCCCTCTGACAGCTTCGATCCAGACGAACCCGGAACAGTAAAACGTGTGCAACGAGGTGGTTCATTCCTTTGCAGTGACCAATACTGCATACGATATAGGGCGGGTAGTAGGGGCAAAGGCGAAATCAGCAGTGCAAGTAATAATCTTGGTTTCAGGTGTGTAAAAGTAAGTGCTATTAAAAACTTATAAGCTCTTTGAATTGAATTTGAAAAAACTCATACTTTTAACTGGATTTAACCGTAAAACGGATGGGGTAATAATGGATGGTAAGTTTCAGAAGAGATGAAGCGCAACATATTCAACTATAGGCACCTTTATTCCTTCCCACAAACAGTTCTGAGGTAGTGGCACTAATAATGTGTTTTAAAAAGCTGCTACTCTTTTTGTTACCGATAGCAAAAAAAATAAGCAATCGGTTACCAATATGGTTATACTTTTCACTGTGGATTGTAGTACTCCATACACCTTTGCTTTTGTGGATTATTTCCCATGCAAACTATTTTCGGTTCTTTCGGGTTGTTGATGTCAAGTGTGAAATCATTTCGGAAGAGGGTGTAATACATCTGTCGTGATGATAATCTTGGGAGGCTAATCTTGGCACTTGCTATTTATAATGATGTATTCCACCTCAACTAATAAAAAGGATATTGAGTCATGTTCTTCATTAGGAGCTGATTGTTATGTAATAATGACCATAAAAATATACATTCTTCCATGACCGAATACTGCAACAAAAAGCTTACATTCATATTGTATTATGGCAAAGAAAGACATTATAGTTGTAGGCGCTTCAGCAGGAGGTGTAAATGCCTTAAGGTCATTTGTAAAGTATTTGCCAGTTGATTTTACGGGGTCAGTTTTTGTCGTTCTCCATATACCTCCTTTCTCGGAAACAAGATTGGCATTGATACTTACAAAATCAGGCCCCCTTCAAGCAGTGCAACCGAGGGATGGTGAAGAAATTAAACCAGGGATAATTTATGTAGCGGCTAATGACCATCATTTGCTGCTTGAAAATGGAAAAGTGGTCGTTAAAAAAGGTCCGAAGGAAAATCGATTCCGCCCTTCTATTGATGCACTGTTTCGGTCAGCAGCTTATGTTTATGGTCCACGTGTGGTTGGAATAGTTTTATCTGGTTTATTGGATGATGGCACATCGGGACTTTGGTCAATTAAGAGGCTGGGAGGAACAACAATTATTCAGCAACCGGAAGATGCAGAGTACCCACAAATGCCTAAAAATGTTCTGGAATATGTTGAGGTTGATTACACTGTTGCAGCTGCCGAAAGGGGAAGGTTGCTGGAAAACCTGATTACCGAAAAAGCACAGAAAAAAATAAAGCTGAGCAGTGATGAAATGAAACTGCTGAAGATGGAAGTAATTATCGCTACAAATGATAATGCTTTTGAAATGGGAATTATAAATATGGGCGAACTTACCCCCTTTACCTGCCCTGAATGTCATGGCTGCCTTGTCCGATTGGTGGATGGAAGTATTATCCGATTCAGGTGCCATACCGGACATGCTTTTACCGCCAGTGCACTTTTGGCTGATGTAACAGAGTCTGTAGAAGAAATGCTTTGGATGGGCATGTGCGGCATGGAAGAAATCAACATGCTTTTGAAAAATATAGAAAAACATCTTAAACAGTTAGGATACAAAGAGCAAGCGGAAATATTTGCTGAAAAGGCAGAAGATGCATCCCGCCGAGCGCGCATTATTCATGATTCTGTTTTTAAGCAAGAATTATACAGTGAAGACATTCGTTACCAGGAAAAGGCTTTTAAACAAGCAAATAAAAAAAATAAAATTAAAAATAAATAGTCCGGCAAAGGTTTACATGAAAAGCGTAGGTTCAAGCCGGTAATTCACTATCTCTTGTAATCATTAATGCTGGCCGGCTTTTTTAACAATTACTCTATTTGTGCTCTCCTTAGCAATTTACAGAATAAACTAAGTGCACAACACAAAGCTAGTGCTTGCTTTTTTTCTATCTCTTTTGTTACTAACGGCATAAAATCTAAATTTATTTTTTCCGCCTATGTATCTTAGTCAAGGATAGATCGTCATCGAACAAATGCAGAAGAAATGGAACAAACTTTGGCTAGCATCAAAGAAAGCCGTTGGCGAAATTGGATGATCCTTGTTTTCAATTCCAAAAGGTAGCTTAGATTCGATTAGGCCAAACACCTCGGTACCTATGCATTAGTATAGTGAGTGGACTCCTCATCTGGAAAGTTTTCATCACTTTCTGATTTCTTTTCGCAGGGAGGGCAATTCAGGGCGACATTACTGTTGGCAGTAGTAAAGTAGTATTGATACAAACTAATAAAATCTTGGAGTAGAAGTATTCAACATTCGCACAAAACCGGGAGGTTTAGTTATTGGTATGAAATACCCTTTAGTTTAGAAGGTTCATAAAAAAATGGAATCAAATCAGTATCGATTGCGTTGCATGAAACACTCATCTCCTTGAACAAGACGTTCCCAAAAAGATTTGCGACAGCAGTATCAGCAGCATCTCGTCCCGTAGCTATCTTAACAATGCCATTTAGAGGAACCAACTTTGTAGCATCGAACAGAATCCATTCATTACCAAGAAAAGCTTCAAAGCATGCGTGAAAATCAGGGGATTTAACTTATATGCAAACCCGGTAAAGTAACGGGCAGGAATTGTCAAGGCGCGACACAATGCTATGCCCAAGTGCGCAAAATCCCTGCAAACACCAGTTAATTCTGCTATAGTATCATAAGCGGAAGTTTGAGAATTTGTTGAGCCGCCCACGGTTTTTATAGCTCTTAATTCTTATAACAGGGCGTGCAATAGAATCCGAAAAACATATTATATTACTTACTTCTTAATAAATTTGCCAGCTAGAAAAGTTTTATTAGGCAGTAATATCTTCAACTGGTAAAGACCACTAGCAAACTTGCTTATATCAATGCTTTCTACAGCCAGCGCTCTTTCCGTACAAGCGGTAGATTCGGTCAGCACTAATTTGCCTGCAACGTCGTAGACCATTATTACAGCATTACCGCTTTGCTTTGGAGCCACCTCTATCCGTATCCGCTGTGTCGCAGGAATGGGATATATTTTAATAGGAATGGGATACACTTTGATAGGAACAGGCTCGTATCCTTTTATGGAAACAATATTTGAATAAGTAAAACTTGTGTCGCTATTGCGTTGTTTAATCCGGTAAAACGATAGGGAGCGGTATTCATTAATGTCGGGCAAATGATAATTAATTTTAAAACTGGCTGCTTTAGAAGCTGCCGCAAAATTTACGGGTACAAAATGAAGTGAATCCCCTAACGACCTTTCAATATCAAAACCTGTTGTATAAAACGCGTATTTTGTTTCCCACTGCAGACTTGCAGTTAACTGGTCTGTCCGTTCTGCTTTTAGTATCAATGTTGCTTCAAATTTTTTTAAGTGGTCGCATGCGACCTGTTGCAAATTCGCGGGGACTTTATGATCGAGTGAAACAACAATGGGTTTAAGAAGGTCAATATGTACAGGCACAAAGATGGTTGAAACGCGTGTTATATGTACCGTTGGGATCTGCAACAAGCGGTTTTTTTGTACACCGAGCAGTTGTGCAAAAGAGGTTTTTGCAAAACTGGCAATCAGCAGAACATACAGGAGCAAACATTTTCTCATCTTCCTGATTTTTTTATCACGAATGAATCGACTGGGGTCTCGGTTATTAATAATAACGCCATTCTACGTTATTAATAATATCCCAGCCAAATGATGTCTTATGGGTGGCATCGGTAATCTGTTGCCAGGCCATTCGCTGAGGAACCAAAGAAACTGAAAAGGTTGGGATTTCACTTGAGGCAGACTCCTGAATACTTTCCACAGTAACACTATCCATGTGTATCTTATAGTACTCGAGTGGAGTTGTTCCTCCTTTTATAGAAACAACATCTACCGATTTTAGCTTTGTTCCGGTAAGCAGTAATTTCCTAAAAGATATAGTAGCAGAACTAAGGGATATCATAAAAGCGAAACTCTGGAAATTTGGTTTAGAACATTCGGCGCATAGAACTTGCCCCGAGGAATTAGCAAAGACATCAATCTCATTAAAATGCCCAGGCACAGTAGAGCCGCCATTTAATTTCGTAGTTCCAATAAATGCTTTCATTACAACTGATGTTTGTGTAAATACTTCACCGCAGCTAAACAATAATGCCACAGGAAAGAGTGAATAGATAAATTTCCTCATAGCGTTTATTTTTAAAATAATAAATGACGTTTTATGTAAAAAAGCAGGACTTCAATATCAAATTTTACCCCTAATTACAACAGTGTTTTTGCTAAAATTGTCCAATCTTGGTTAGCTGCGACAATTCTTTGGTTCAAAAAGCAGCCACATAGTAAAGAAAAAAAGTACTATTGAAATAAATAGCATGGCAAAAGGTTTTTTTGTAATTGGACCTTTTGCCTAAAAATATAATCCCTAATCGTGAAACTAGGTTTGAAAAGTAGGTTTTTCAGGTATAGAGAAAATCGTTTCTATGGAAGCAAAGCCGCGTATTAATTCCATCACCCATTGTAGAAAAGATTAATCGTTAATCCCTGGTGTTAGGCTGAATAGGTGGTATGTTCTTTTAAGCTTCAACGAAGTTACGTCTTGTTATCAAGAAATGCAATAGAATTGTTAAAGATCATTAGGGACACATGCTATTAAGTCCAGAACGATCGGGTTTAAATCAAAAATGCCCTCTAAACTTGCTTCCTTGTTAGCTTTTTGTGTAGCGGTTAGTATGCGAGTTCTGTCGCGTGTACAATTGATTGATTTGTTAAAGGACTAAGTGTGCTGGATGTTTAAGGGTGATTGTCTCTGTAGGTAGATTATTTTACAAGCTGTATATTTTAAATTAAGGTCTAGCCTTAGTTACCGTGATTTGGAAGAGTTATTGTCTATCAGAGGAGTAGCGGTTAATCACATACAATACAAAGATGCGTATATGAGTTTACACCATTAATTGAAGCTGAATGCCCGGTTTTAAATACAGCAACAATTTTGCTTTTTTACGTATTCCCATCGTCTTTAAGATACCTGTACAATACTTTGGTATTGTATACTTCTTCTGGGCACCAAATTGTTGCAAATCATTTCTCCCCCACAAATCGATAGAAAATTTAAGTGAATCGTTGTCAAATGTCTGAAGATAATTTTTGTCAACACTATTGTAATCACTATACTCAGAAACATAAATTTTGTTGTTACAGCTAATTACAATGGATGTAGTTAATGCAAAAAGAATAATGCGATAATTTGAATTCCTTTTTAACCAATATCTAATCATATTTTTCGATTCTTTTTTCTGCTCTTCGGTGTATTTAATCTTTCCTCATTTTTCAAATATTTGATGCCAAACAACGGTGGTTTACTAAAGGTAAAAAGCTCAAACCAGATTCTTCCGTCAACATAATAAAAGTGTGATCCTCTTATTTAAAAACCTTCTTTAGATTATCATTAACCTGGTTGTAACCATCACCATCTTGACAATACTCGTTATTATAAATTATTTTCCCTCTTTTATTTGCGCTAATTACAAAAATTTTTATTTAAATTGTATAATACTTATTTTACTTATAACTTAATCGTACAGCTTGCCTATTAAATTTGGTTCCAGCCTTTTATTTTATCTATTGCTTACATCTGCAGTAACATTTGCACAAACCCCTGCAACTAATTCTGTAAGTGAACTTTTTACAAAATTTAGACAAATAAGTAACGATAAAAACATTGTGCTCTTAAATACCAGGAACATTTACATAGCTGGGGAAAAAATATGGTTTACGACTTACATAGTAGACGCGAACAGCGGAAAACTTGATTTAACAACAAAAAATTTGTTTGCAGATCTTGTTAATGAACGGGATAGCACAATAGAGCAAGTTGTGTTGGATAATAAAAGTTTGCATACAAAGGGTGCTTTTAAGTTGCCTGCATCCATCCCAACAGGTTTTTATTGGATAAGATGTTATACGGCGAGGAATTTGGAACGTAACGGCGACGGCATTCTTCTTCATCCGGTATTTATTTTAAATAAACAACTCCACGATGAAAGCTCGTACGAAAAACAGTTTAAAAAACGATTGGAAAAGAACACTACTTCGGGTCCAAACATTCACTTTTTCGCTGAAAGACTGACGGCTCTTCAGGGGATTATTTCAACGGGTGTAATTGAGATTAAAGATTCTTATCAAAATCCCTTGTCAGTAAAAGGTGAACTTGTAAACAGTAAAGATTCTATAATCACCACCTTCAACACCAATAGCCTGGGACTTGCGCGCCTGACTTTTGTAAATGCTCCTGGAGAACCATACACCGCTGTTTTCCATTTAAATGGTCAAAACATTAAATATCAACTGCTAGATGTTGATAAAAAGGCTATTCAACTTTCTGTTGTTAATCAAACTGAAAAAACAGTAAAAGCTATTGTAACACTTGAAGACTCGGTACCGCCTAATACTCAAACTACTCTTTTAGCGGTACAGCGCGACAGCTTGTATTATGCAGCCGTTGGTACGGGCAACTTTGGGCTTACCATACCAATTGATCGTTTGCCTGGTGGCATTGCCCGGTTATTATTGTTTGATGAGAATAAAAACCTGGTGAGTGAACGAAAAATATACATACCTAAAGAAAATGTTTCAGTGGAAATTAAGCCCGACAAAGAGCAATATTCAAAAAGAGCACCTGTAAATCTTCATATTAAGGTTAGCGGACCAAACGGGAAGCCTGTTGCATCTGTAATAAACGTTGCAGTAGAGGATGCAGGGATTGCCCAAATTTCAGACAGCATCGACGCAAATACACCACCTCCTTTCGATACATTTCTTCTCAATAACTGGCTGCACCGATACCATACAAAATATTCTGCTGATGATATCGATCTTTTGTTGGCAACAAGAAAAGCAAGTTTCCAGCAGCCGTCGGGCAAAAGTATAAATAGAGAAAGCCAGGATTACGACGATAACAAAAAGCTTAAAAACTTAATAGGGAAAATAGCAAATAGGAACAACAATGGTATTAGTGATCGCATTGTTACGGCAATAGCAAGAAACTCCCGGGATTTTTTTATAGATGTTGATACAACAAAAAAAGATGGTTTATTTAATTTATCAATGCCGCAGGGGTTTGACAGTTTGCAACTTTCTTTACAGGTAGCTGATAAACACCAGGTGCCAACGGGAGACAGCATAAAAATAGAAACTTTTCAGTATCCAAATTTTTCAACGCCATCCTCTCTAAAACAACAATTTATTGGTTATAGCAGGAACGCTCTCGCTTTATTACAAAAGTATCGTGTTGATACAGCAATGACTTTCCAGTGCAAAGGCTGGCTTGCACCGGTAACGGTAAAAACAATAAAAAAAGAAGAATTAAATTACGATGCATCAAAGCGTATAAACCCGGTTTCTCAAATTCTCACAAGCGACAAATTCAGGTATGGTGGTTATAATGCCCTTGGTAATGCGATCCTTTTGGTTCCGGGAGTATCGTTGTCATTTGGAGATATTTCCATCTTTGGACCAAGTAATGACCTTCGCGGAAACATTGGGCGTCCATTGATTATCGTGGATGGATCTGAAGTTTCGCTAACACACTCAGATAATCGAAGTGTGTTAGACTATTTAAACGCTTTAAATCCTGCCGATATAGATTTTATAGAAGTGCTGAGAGGCGCCGAAGCAAGCATTTATGGTATGCGGGGTGGAAGCGGTGTTATCTCGATCAATACAAGGCATGGTGGTAAAACGGACTTCAGCAGAAGTAAATTACGGCTATTTAACCCGGTAACCTATCATGTTAGTCCAGATTTTGAAATGCCCGACTATTCAAACAAGGAAGTGAAGAATACTTTAATTGCAGATCCACGTACAACCCTTTACTGGAAGGGAAATGTGCCAACAGATGCAAATGGAGCAGCGGATGTAAATTTTTATACAGGCGATAATGTTACAAATTATACAATTACAATAACTGGGTTAACAACAAAAGGAGACCTGATTTATAAACGTGTTATTATTAGTAACACAGGAAAAAACTAAAAAAATTTCTGCATATCTTTTTAGCAGTAAGATTTCGTAAATACTTCAAAATTGCTGCTAACTTCGAAGTATTATGAAAGTTGGCCATTCTAAGATATCATCACGGCTTACCCAAGTGCATGTATCAATTTTCTCAATAAATCCCCATGCGGAATGATCTCGCCAATTTTCTATCCTTTGAATGGTTCGCAAACTTAAACCGGAATTACCTGCTATTTCTTCTTGAGAAAACCTTTTCTTTTTCTCGATGTTTTAATGTTTGGAGCTAAATTCTCTTTGCCCATAATAAAATGTTTTTAATACGAGACTAAACTATAAAACACACTTTTACAGTGCTACGTTACCTTTACGACATCTTTACGTCATAAGCGGCAATATCAATTTAATGGAACAGACTTAGAGTGACATCATTATGTCAACTTTGCAAAGTCGGTATGGCATACAACGTCAAAGCATTGCTATCAGGTGTGGCGTTGGCAATATTCAATGTTGGCTGTAGTTGTTTGGCCAAATGCAAATGAAAATATAACCAGGGAACAGGCAGTAATTGCGTATACAAAAACAAACGCATTTGCCGAATTTAAAAAAAAGGACAAAGGGATGCTAAGAAAAGGAATGCTGGCAAACCTAGCCGTATTGTCACAGGATATATTTACTATACCGATTCAACAATTGCCTGCAACTACAAGTGTGCTAACGATGATTGATGGCAAGATTGTATACCGGTAAGTTACTAGGGCAGAGAGATCATCAGCATTACTATTCACGACTTTGCTGCTGCTATGCGCAGGTTCTCTTTTTTAAGAAGGCAAGGTTCAATACAAGATTTTTTGTCATCCTTGAGCTTGCTCATTACGAAAACAAATGTTTACGAGACCAGAAAAACTAGTTTCTTTCGCTGGTACTAAGACAATATAAATGATAGGTTTATCAAAAGTATTACTATAAGAGCTACGAGTGATATTGGTAACGACTCAGAACGGCGCACTTTATAGAACAATTCCGATATTCAACTTAAGTGCTGTTGCATTTCCGGTAGCCACTTCCATTCCTGTCGTCTCAATCCATACACTAGCCGCTTATCCTACCTGATGCGGCTTCGGGGAGATACAAAGAAAGTCGAAATGCGGCGTTCATAATGACCATAGGTGCAGTAAAACGTAAGTCTATCATCAAGATAGAAATCTCTTGTATCCCAACAACACGACCTACAAGATAGACTTAAATAGAAATTGGTGCAAGAGTTCTTAAACGGAAGATGTAACCTCAAAATCTTGCAAATCTTATCAATAATTGTGTAACAGAAAAGGGTGGCTATGAATCTACTTTTGAGTTATAAATCAAAATAAAAAATTATGATAAAGTTTATGGGCTTAACAAGCCACATCCAGACAAGTAAGACCTGTGGTAATCCGAACTGTACATGTGAAGTATGTACATGTGGAAGCTGCTCGTGCGGTAAAGGTTAATGATAACCCGGCAGTATTGACGTAACTATTGGAAGGGTAACGCAAATGAACCCAAAACGTTCTAAAATAAGGTGCACTAACAATGCGCCTTATTTTTTAACGTGATAAAGCTGCTTCAATCAGTTCTAAAAACCCCACCAAACGTATTTGTCCGTTTCTGACACACTATCGTCCTAAAAAACATTTTAATCAGTAACAACTTTACATCACCAAAACAAACAATTAAGATTATGAAAAAGATTAAAAAAGTACTTTTGACCCTATTTACAGTATTCGTAGTTATTAGTGTAGTTCTCTACTTTGCTCTTCCGCAAGTCTTTTCGCAAAAATTAAAAGTCTATAAAGGCAGTGACTTATCAGGGTCAAAGCCTGCCTTTGACAGCGCAAAAAAGACAGTTATCATCATTGCAGATAATGATGGTACAGAAATGTTTGACCTCATGGCTCCCTTTTATTTGTTTAATGCTACTAAAAAAGCCAACGTGTATGTAGTGTCGGAGAAAAAAGCGCCCATCCTCTTGGTAAACAGCCTTTTCATTCTTCCTCATTACTCTTTTTCAGAAATAGATTCACTGCACATCACTCCCGACGTCATTGTTATTCCAAATGTGACTGTGCATCTAATGACCCCTCCAAAATCATCTACTGTAAATTGGATTAAGCGGCATTATACCGGCAGTAATATAATCCTCTCTATCTGCGATGGATCAGCAACAGCGGCGGCCACAGGATTATACGATGGCAAACCAATAACTACCCATGCTACTGACTATAAAACACTGCAAAAACTATTTCCCAAAGCCGGTTGGGTGCGAAATATAAGTGTTACCCAAAGCGGAAATTTATTTAGTACCGCCGGAGTTTCCAATGCTACTGAAGGAAGCCTTACGGTAATCAAGAGGGTGTTTGGAGAACAAACAATGCAGTCTGTGCTTTATGAAGTAGCATATCCTCATGCCGATATTAAGGTTGAGCACCAAAGCTTGGCTGTTAACAAAGGTGCGGTTATAAAAATAGTATCAAAGATGTTATTTAGAAAAAACTACAGACTTGGTGTGTTACTTTCGGATAGCTTGAATGAGTTTCAATTAGCGAGTGTCCTGGATACCTACATGCGAACTTTCCCAAAATCTATAAACTCCTATTCCGTAGGTGGAAAAAACATAACATCAAAGTATGGATTAACCCTTTATCCAACAGGAGATTTAGACAAAGACCAAGTAAATGAAGTTCATGTGCTAGATCCAAAATCATTTAATACGTCAGAACAAAATCTTTTTATAAACGCAAGCATAGTAAAATACGGTGCAGAGCGAAAGCTATATCCAATAGAAACTTGTCTTGAACGTATTGCAACTATGTATGGAACTAATTTCAAGAACTGTGTCAAGTTGACCCTGGACTATAATTAATTTATTTGTATCTCTTCAGGCTCTCAGTTGATTTGCTTTTGAGCGTTTACTTTTTCTTGTTTTTAGAAGTCCAAACAATTCCCAAGCGCAATTAATAAACGCTCTTAGCCGATGTCCGTTTTTGACATCTAACTGTCCTTTAAAACCTTCTTTTACACTTTAACTTTACACTATTATAAATCTATTAAAATAATAAAAATGAAAAAATCAATTTACATAGGGCTGTTTTTATTCTTGTCCTACTCCTCATTCGGCCAGGCCGACACCTCAAAAATTGAACAGTATTGTCAGGTTATCGCAACTCCCAGGCTTTTAAGCAACAAGGTCACTATCGACATCGACTTTGGCGAAGAGAAAAGTTTTTGGAGAGACACCAGGCTTAAAACCTATGATGGCAGATTAAAGAAATTCAATACGATTATTGACGCTTTGAACTTTATGGGCAAGGAGGGATGGCTTTTTATTAACGCATACCCTGTTAGAGATAATCAAACTGAAATATATCATTTCGCGTTTAGAAAGTTATTTTCAAAATCAGAAATTGAAGGACTTAGATAAACTACTATTTACCCATACCAACCTTCAGCGATGATAACATTAGCATTCATAATACCGCCAAACGTTGAACTTCTTGATCTTGCAGGACCAGTGCAGGTATTTACAGAAGCTAAGTCGTATGGACTTGATGCCGAAATAAAGTTTTACACCTACAGCGACGAACCAACATCTACATCAGGACTGGGATTTGATAAAACCCGGGATTATAAACATGCGCAGCTAAAGGAGGGAGACTATGTTTTTATACCAGGGATGAATTGGGAGTACGTTAATAGTATTTCTTTCAGAGCAGAACGGCTATTCTTTAAATGGCTAAGGGAGTGTTCGGAAAAGGGAATAACAGTTTGTTCCATTTGCAACGGTGCTTTTGCTCTGGGTGAAGCCGGCTTGTTGAAGAACACAGAATGTACCACTCATTGGAAAAGAGTGAAAGCCTTACAACAACAATTCCCTGACGCCAAGGTAGTTGCTGATATTTTATATATAAAAAGCAATAACGTTTATACAAGTGCGGGCATTAGTGCCGGAATTGATTTGGCGTTAGGTATCCTTGAAAATATTAAAGGACCTCTTTTTACCCATAAGGTTGCAAGGGAACTGGTTGTTTATCATAGGCGCAGTGGAAGGCATAAGCAGCAGAGCATCTATTTAGATTATAGAAATCACATTAATCCGCAAATACACCAGGTGCAGGATTATCTTATTGACAACCTATCCAAAGAAAACACCATAGAAGATCTTGCTGCAATGGTTGGTATGAGCGCCAGAAATCTTAGCAGGGTTTTCAAAGAAACGACTGGCTCTACGGTGTTAGAATACCATACACAATTACGCAAGGAGTTCGCCAATACAATGCTAAATAATCCCGAATATACCATTGAATACATTGCTTCAAAGTGCGGATTTAAAACAGAAAGGCAATTACATAGAATTTTGAAAAAATAACAAGTACAAATCGAGAGCTTCAACTAAAAATCGTCCTCGCATTCCTTTACCGTCAACAGCTTAACTCATAATGAGAATAGGAATATTTTGTTCTCATTTCGCTTAACCTATGTGTTCTTACAGTATTAGCCCTGATTGTTCGAATTGTGGCTGCAATAACCTTTGACCAACTCTGCAGCTTTCTCTTACCATTTGTTATTGGAGATGAAGAAATACAATCTCAAAATTTTGTAAATCATATCTGTAATTCTGTAACAGGGAGCGCAGGTCGTAAAAGTAGCTTTACATCACATTAATTATAAACGATAAATCAAAACGAAAAATGAAAACGATTTTTTTATTTATTGCCATTGTGCTTTCAGTAGCAACAAAAGCACAGGTTAGCAAAGTCTCTTTACAGGCAAGTGGATTAACCTGTAGCATGTGCAGTAATTCTATAAACAAGGCTTTAAAGACACTTGATTTTGTTGACAAGGTTGATGCCGACATTAGGACCTATACTTTTGAGATATCATTTAAACCAAACAGCAATGTCGATTTTGATAAGATAAAATCGAAGGTGGAGAAGGCCGGCTTTAGTGTCTCAAGTTTTGTTGCTACTATTCTTTTCAACAACGTGCAGGTGAGGAATAATAATCCAGTAACAATTGGAGACAAAACTTTCCTTTTTGTAAAAGTGAAAGATCAGTTATTGAATGGCCTAAAACAAGTCAAGGTATTAGACAAAGGTTTTGTATCTCAAAAAGAAAATAAAGTTTATTCTTTTTCTGCCTTATCTCCACAAACTTTTCACGCAACCATTTAATCCCCCACCTTTGAAATTAGTTAATATGAAATTACAATTCTTATTAGTTGCGGTGATACTTTCATTATCAGGTTACGACCAGGAACTATATTCAGCAACTGAACCCGCCAGTAACATGTCTGCACGAAGTATCGGCTTCAGAGTAGATAATTCTATCATGGATGAAATAACTTCCTCCAAAGTGAACTATCACCTTATACCTCAAATAAGGTTAGGTGTGTCAAAAAAACTAATGATAGAGGCAGGTGCTTTTTTTAGCAATCGTACTGAAAAGCTGAGGGCAGAAGGTGGAAGTTTTTACGCCAAGTATAGGTTTTTAAGTAACGATGCTATGCAAAGACATTTTCGTATGGCTGCCTTTGCCAGAATAAGTTATAACAACAGCGACATTCACCAGGAAGAGATTAATATGTATGGACATAACAGTGGCTTTGAAACTGGTGTGGTTGCAACTCAATTGCTTCGCAAGGTAGCTATGTCGTCTTCAGTGTCCTTTCTAAAGGCAAGGGATAATGGGAATAACAATAAGTTTATTTACGGTTCTACAAACAGCAAGGCGGTCAACTATACATTTTCAATTGGAAAATTAATGCTGCCGAAAGAGTATAAAGATTACAGGCAAACCAATGTTAACCTGATGGTAGAGTTTTTAAACCAGGTGAATATAGGTTCAGGAAATTACTATATGGATGTAGCTCCTTCCGTACAAATGATATTTAATAGTCAAAGCAGGGTAGATATAGGCTACAGAAAAGAACTAAGCAGTACTTTATTAAGAACTGCACCAAACGGTTTCTTTATCAGATTGGAACACAACTTCTTCAACGCCTTTTAAGTAATAGCGTGTAAAAGACGCAGAAAAGCCATGCACAAATTTAAAGGTGTAAGCTTCTGTTCATGTTGCCGCACTTGAATGCAATGACGGCAAAATTACAGTAATTCATTTTGTCCTTATTTGACACAGTATCGTCCTAAAAACCATTTCCATTTATCGCATCTTTACATCCTAATAAAAACATAAATATGTTAGAAACCAAAGAAAAGAGTTAACGACCTTTCCATGTTTCTATTGGGTTATGATTTTTATTGACCGCCTTTGATCAACCTATCGCAAAACACCAACCATCACTTTTTTTCATTTACTTATAATTATTGGTTATGCTTAATGCATTTATCAGGCTATGCCTAAAGTGTCCTTTATTGCCTTTAATATTGTCGTCTTTAAGTGCAATGAGAAAGGTTTTTGCAATTATTTTTCTCTTGATATTTTCTTCTTGTTCAAGGAAAATAATTAACCCCAGCGAATATGCCCTCTCAGCACGCCGTATATAATTTTGAAAGACTATATTCTGTTCTCGATCTCAGAAATGATCTGTAATAGTCAAAGAAGGGCACATTGGTTATAGAAAAGAGCTAAATAGCACGTTATTTAGAGCACTACTTAATGTTTTTTTTATTAGATTTGAGTATAATTTCTTCAATGCTTTTTAGTTGTTTTTTTTCTGGAAAAACACTCCATAAGTATCAGCATACTTTTCTGAAAGCTAATTTATGATACATTAATGCTGGCCTACAAAGACACGGAAAAGTGACTTCTTTTTTTAAGTTCGAATCGTTTGTTGATTAATCTGTGACGGTATAAAATACTGTAAATCATAACCATAATTGTATAACACTAACCCTCATTACTCATATTAGTTTTGCGTTATCAATATAAAAACATTTACTAAAACAAACTAAAACTAACGTTATGCAAAGTCAATCAAAAGTAGTGGATTATCTACTCGAAGCTAATGAATTCAATTGGGAAATTGCACCCGGCAAAATAGTAAAGGCTTGGGGGTTTAACCAGCAGTTACCCGGACCTACCATCAAGGCACGAAAAGGCGAAACAGTATCAATTAAAGTGAAAAACAACTTACAAGAGCCCACCATCATTCACTGGCATGGCATAAGGCTACCGGCAGCAATGGATGGAACAGACAGCGTACAAAAGCCTATTGAACCGGGAGAAGAGTTTGAATATAGATTTGTTGTACCAGACGCAGGAACATTCTGGTATCATTCACATTACAATGAAACAGTACAGGTAGAAAAAGGAATGTATGGTGCTATAGTAGTGGAAGATGAAACAGACCCGGTATTAGATGATGAGAAAGTTATTATGATAGATGATATGAAACTTTCTGCTGCCAACGAGTTTACTAAACCTTCCTGGTTTATACCTCGCATAGTTGAAAGGCATGATGGACGTGAAGGGGACACATTACTTATCAATGGTAAAGAAAATCCTACTTTAGAAATTCATGGAGGTCAGATGGAGAGATGGCGGTTCATTAATTCGTCAAGCGCCCGCTATTTCCTTTTGCATTTCGAGGGTAGACAATTTAAAATAATCGGGACAGATGGCGGGTTACTTGAAGCTCCAATAATAGCAAGCGAAGCATTAATTACGCCGGGAGAAAGATTAGACATTGTTGTAGGCCCTTTTGAAGAAGGGGAAACTTTTGCGCTGGAAAGTTTAGGATATAACCGGATGACCTTTCTTAAAGCAAAACGTCAAACATTTGCAACAGTAAAAGTAAAAGAGCCAAAACCTTCAGTGGCATTCGTACCCGATAACTTAAGAAGAATTGAGCAGTTAGCGCCACAGGATACTCCTGTCTCAAGAAAGGTTGTTCTATCAGTAGGCCCAAGTTTAAAGGACGGAATGAACTTTCTTGTAAACGGCAAGATGCATGTAAATGACAAGTCAGTCGTAGTAGGTGAAACACAAGTGTGGGAAGTTTCAAATTCAAGTATGATGGATCACCCGTTCCACTTACATGGTTTCTTCTTCCAGGTTATTGAAGAAAATGGTAAAGCACCAGCTTACTTGGCGTGGAAAGACACTTATAACCTGAAACCAAGAACAAAGATCAAGATTGCATGGATGCCTGATAATAGGCCCGGAACCTGGATGTATCATTGCCATATTTTGGAGCACCATGCAGCAGGTATGATGGCAAACTTTGATGTAATTGATGGAAGTAAACCATACGAAGAAAAGCCAGCTACCCACATGCATCACCATCATTAATGTTGCTAACTTCAGCTAGAAAAGCACTCATCACGACAATGTTATTCAAGCATTTAGAAGGTCAGTTTAAGGTTTTGTATTACTAATATGAAATAAATTAGTAGGCGACATAACTTTGAAAATAATATATATTAAAAACATGGAAGGCATCCTTGCATCCTCGTTGTACAACAGGAACTGCAAAAGCTGGACATCGACCATTGTAAAGTTACTTTGATGAAGTAGACAGCGGAGTGGAAATACTAAAAAGCGATGTTGTCCACTAACCGTTATGCCTTGGAGGAAATGTGGCATCTTGGCTTAAATGCTCATCATGGTTTGAAAGCGAAACGATGTTTGGAAGGTACTTAGGCGTTAATCAAGTGTTATTTCCTTATGTAGGCTTTGTCTACCAGTATAAAAAGATAGATGGCGACCGTGGAGCTGGCCTACGCAGCGGCCCAGTTAATGAGTTTGGGCAGTAGCAAGGCAAAAGAGATTTGCAGATTATATGCAGAACTTTGCGAAGCCTGCGGCAACGAATGTGGAAAGCATACACACAGTAGCCATTGCCAAGAATGCAGAGGCATGCAAGGCTTGTGCAGAAGAATGCAGAAAGACGACAACATAAACATTATTTAGTTTCAACTTAGCAATTGGAATTTCATTCAGCCTTTTGCCCTTACAAAGGCAACACCGTTTGTTAAAACTAAAAATCAACGAATTATGAAAAAGCCAGTATTTGTTTTAGGCAGGGGTTTAAGAATATAAATCACATTAGTAGGCATACTGTTACTGTTTTAGGAGTATAGAAAAAGTTGAGTACAGGCGTTGAGGAAGTGTAAATGGTAAAGATTCAGTTCATGACTTTCGTAAACATCACCTACTTTTTAGTGCGTGCAATACAAGAAGGGGAGGTAGCCACAAATCACTGATAACGCGGATGATGTGCATACGAGTAATTTTTAACTTTCCCATTGGTATGTTTTCAGAAAAAGAAGTATCTTAAAATAAAGTTGACGGTCGCTGTCGTTTACTTCAGAAACCCCATATGGTACAAAGAGAAACTTTATAAACAAACAAGCGAGTATTGGCGATTGAAGGATTTCCTGATAATACTAAGCCACTTACAAATCACAAAATGATACAGGACAAACAATACGATGTAGTAATAGTTGGAGGCAGCTATTCAGGTCTTGCGGCTGGTATGGCATTGGGCAGAGCGCTAAGACCAGTTTTGATTATTGACAGTGGAAATCCCTGTAATAAACAAACTCCGCATTCACATAACTTCCTTACCAATGATGGAAAGACTCCAAAAGAAATCCTCACTCTTGCAAAAGATCAGGTGCGGATGTATGAGACAATTGAGTTTCTAGATGCATTGGTATTGCACGGCATTAAAACTGAAAGTGGTTTTGAAGTCCGAATACAGACAGGCGAAACATTCTCAACAAAAAAACTGGTGTTCGCAACAGGCATTAGGGACATTATGCCGGAGATTCCCGGTTTTGCAGAATGTTGGGGGATAAGTGTCCTTCATTGCCCATACTGTCACGGTTATGAAGTACGACATCAAAAGACAGGTATTCTTGCCAATGACGAGACGGCTTTTGAATTATCATCTCTAATTTCTAATTGGACAAATGATTTAACCCTTTACACCAATGGTCCATCGACGCTGACGATGCAACAGGTAGAGAAGCTTCAAAAACACAAGATCAACATAGTAGAAACGGTTATCGAGCAGCTTGAACAGGAAGACCGTTATATCAAAAACATTATTTTCAAAGATGGAACGAAAGCACCGGTAAAAGCTTTGTATGCCCGACCTTCATTTGTACAGCACTCATCTTTTCCGGAAGTGTTGGGGTGTGAAATAACTAACGAAGGTTATATCAAAATTGACGCATCACAAAGAACCACCATCACAGGCGTATATGCTTGCGGAGATAATAATACACGAATGCGAACAGTTGCTAATGCGGTATCAATGGGTACAACAACAGGATTAATGGTAAATAAGGAATTGATAGAAGATCAATTTTAATATTCTCGCTACTTTCCCTAAACTGTTATTCCTTCTGGCAATAGTACGAACACATTATTGGGTGGCATAAAGGGTAAAGCCACCTTGAAAAAAATTTATGATATGAAAACAAACAGGCGAAGAGCAACGGGCACAGGTGTATTTTTCATAATAGCACCATTTGAAGCTATCGTAAAAACTGCGATGGTCGATTGTTTTGCTAAATAAAAGTATGATGAAAGCCTTTATAAAAAACAAATACGGCGGTCCTGAAGTACTACGGCTGGAAGAAGTAGAAAAGCCTGCGGTTAAAAAGGATCACATTCTGGTCAAAGTATACGCCAATTCAGCTAATCCGGTAGATTGGCATATACTAAGGGGGAAACCTTTTTTTGCACGGTTTACATTTGGTCTCTTAAAACCAAAAGATAAAATTTTAGGCGCTGATTTTGCCGGTATAATAGTGGAAGTCGGTAAAGATGTAAAGCTGTTCAAAGCAGGTGATCGGGTATTTGGCGAAACACTAAAAGGCGGTGCCTTTGCAGAATATGTTAGTGTACCGGAAACTGAATGTGCAAAAATGCCGTTAGGCAGTAATTTTGCTGAGATGGCGAGTGTACCTACTGCTGGTCTGACAGCTTTTCAGGCTCTTATAACACATGGAAAATTAATAAAAGGAGAAAGTGTTCTTATCAACGGTGCTTCAGGTGGTGTCGGTCATTTTGCTGTGCAGATTGCAAAAGCTTACGGAGCAACTGTAACGGGCGTTTCTTCAAGTAGAAATGTTGATTTTGTCAAGTCTTTAGGTGCTGACAAAGTAATAGCATACGATAAGGAAAACATTCATCAACATAATGAGAAGTACGATCTGGTTATTGATGCAAATGGCAATCTTTTCCACGATGATTACAAACGAATGGCAAAGAGAGGAGCAACGATAGGCTTCACTACAATGATTCATATGATAACCCTTCTGCTGCAAAAAGCCATTAGTAAGCTACCATTAGTACAGTTTACAGCTGAAGCGAATACTAAGGACTTGAACACGTTGGCAACACTTATTGAGGAGGGAAAAATTAAACCTCAAATTGAAAGGTCATATTCCTATAAACAAATACCGCAGGCAATCAGTTATATTGAAGCCATGCGTACAAGAGGTAAAGTGGTAATGATCTGGAGCCACAAAAAAAGTTGATTAGCGGATTTCTGAAACGCCTCGAAATACGTGGTATACATCTCAACGTTTCATCCGATCTCAAGCGTTAGATAAGAAACTAAAGGTCTCCAGCACCGGTTTCAGAAATCCATTTCCCACCCCGGAACACCCTTCCTTGCAAGAGCAAGTTTTATGGTATTCTTCTAAAGCATCGTAATGTCCTAAACAGAAAAAGCTGTTTCGGTAGCTTTTGTCTGTTTTATTTAACCAGCAGTAGGATTTCTATTCAGCGATTTAGGTTCAGCGGTTACTCCCAGCTGCAGCTATGCTTTTTTTAGCCGCAGGCGCTATTACCTTTTTTCATAGATATATAAAGTGGAGAATTCCGAATATGCTAGGTTTTAAGAGTTTTGAATCAGCATCAAGGGCGTTATTAGGGATAGAAATAGTAAGGATGATTAAAAAGGATCAAGGTGGTCAGCCTCCTGTTGTTCATCTGGAATATGAATACCATGCAGCGCTCCTGATTGTAAGCGCAGAGCTATATTACGTGCGTCCCCGGGATCTGTTTTCTGCAGCGTGTCTTACTGAGATTTTGGAATATCAGCAGGATTAAGTACCAAATATTCAATGTGTAACTGGGTCAACTCGCGTTGTACCCAAAATACGAACTTTCCGGCTTCATAAGCAGCTTTATAGTGAGCTTCAGGAAAGTGTTGGTTGAGGAAAGCCGACATAACAGAAGGATTTGGTTTGATGAATATTCTTGATAACATGTCATTTAAATAAATGCCGAGGTTCCAACTGGCTTTATGAATGTCCCTGCCGACAAAAATGGTCTGACCTTGGAAATTTGTTAAATTTTATTCATACTGTTGACGTTTTTATAATGAAATTAAAAGTTAGTGTAGCGTTTTTAAAATGACTACTTTTTTAACTGCCTGATCGGTTCTTTAAAGGTTACATGGCTTTGCTGCAAGCTGGGCTGACACAGCACCGCATCAGCGTTAGTTTCGCTGTTCAGTTTCAGCGCGACGGAACGTAGGTAAAGCATTTGTAGTAAACATCAGCAATAAAACATTAATATAGCTTCGGTATCCGCTGACATGGCGCTATTGCCCCGCCTGCAGCAATACCGATGGCAAGCCCTGTTTCACCGGTGATGTCCAGCACCACTACATCCAGTCTGAGATTGAGCAGTCTTTCACATCGGTTTTCTTGCCGTCGATGTTTTTAGCAAACTTGCCATTGACAAGAGTCACTTTCAATCCTGCTTCTTGTAATGCAATATACAAGTTCTGCCAATAAGTACCTGTGCTTTCCATCGCCACCGTATCAACTTTGTTTTCCAGCAGCCAACCGGCCAATGCTTTCAAATCTTCTGAATAAACGCCAAACTCGCAGATATCTTCTTTTGCTTGTCCAACGGCAGCAAAATGGAAACGGGTCCCCACTTCAATAGCGGCTGAATTTGGATTGTTCACTTCAAGAGAAACTTTTTTCTTTTTTGTCATAAACAGTTTTTTGGTTGATGAATAAAAAGGCTCTTACAGGAAATGTATTTTTAAGTTGTAATTATTCTGAACGGGGTAGTAAAACTCCACCACTGAAATTATCACAAAAGGCTTTGATTGGGAAGACCAGAGGCTTTTTTACATTCCAACCAGAATGTCCGTCGGGTTTATAAACGCCAGTTGCTATATGGGTTTTGCTATAGATACTACCATTATAAAACAACTCTTGTTAGCCGGAGAAATTAATTTCGACTGCGAAAAATGTGGGAATGACCGCTAACGGTCCATCATTGAAGCAGTGTGCAAAGGAGAAACGAGTGTGGAAGCCCTGGCATCCCTTCGGCACTACAACCGCCGAAAATCAAAAGAAGAAATCCAAAAAGTCCTGCAGACAAATGGCAGGAAAGATTACCTGTTTGCCCTTACACAAGAACTGGAACTGTATAAGGCAGTACAGTAGAAAATCAGCCAGTATGATCAGGCAATTGAGCAGTTGGTTGCAGAGCAGCTTTCGGCAGAGGAAAACAAAAGCGAGTTAAAGGCAGAAGCCAAACCACACAAGCGGGTGAATAAGAATACGCCTAAGAACATTGACATCAATTAGGTGGCCTATCAGTACTTTGATAGTGTGGATTTGATGGCCATAGAAGGGGTGAGCCACAATCTGGTGATGCCGCTGCTGGGCGAAGTGGGAGCAAAAGGCAAAAATAAATTTGCTTCTGCAAAACAGTTGCATCCTGGCTCAGGCTTTCGCCCGATAACAAGGTCTCAGGTGGTAGGGTATTGAGTAATCACATTCCTAAGGGAAGCAACCGGCTAAAGATTGCCCTCAGAAACACAGCCAATGTTATTGGCAACCTCAAAGACACGCATCTTGCCAACTTCTTTCGGCGCATTTGCTTTCGAAGAGGAAGAGCGGCAGCCGTATCCGCCACAGCCCGAAAGCTGGCATTGATTATCTTGAACATGGTAGTACAAGGCATTGCTTACAATCCGCCCACCACCTATGAGTTCCTCGACCAGAAAAGAAAAAGAAAGTTGCAGGAAATAAAAAAACTACTCACTAAGTTTAATCTTACAACGCATGAACTGGGCCTAACTACCAGCTCGTTGTAAAACGTTAGTCAGAATTGTAAAGAACTTGAGTCGGCCCCAATTTTACAAATACAATTGTTATGTGCTGTGTTGAATAAACTGCCATTCCTGTACTTAGTCTCGCATTTTCCCCGACCGAATGTTTTCTACAGGCAATGATACATATACTAATCATTGATAAAAATGCCAAACAGACAATTTCGAAACTTCATTTTATTGTTTTTACTGAATACTTCTAATTGTACATTTCGTACGACTCGCTAATTCAGGAAACCTAATATAATAACTAATACTTGTAATAATTTCGCCACTTTTTAAATTGCCGTTTAGCAAACACTATTTTTATATTCCAACTTCTTACGGTGCCCTAGTAGATATGCAACCGTTGTTGGTAATTACTGAAATGTACATTCGAAAGTTGCTAAAAGAAGATTTTGGTGATATGTTAACACTGCAAAAAAACCTCACCATTGTACCACACTACAGCTCGATAATCTTTTTAATCAATCTTTTAGAAAATAAGTTGCTGTCTCAGTTGAAATTGAAAGCAAAACCACAACAATTGCAAAATTTATTTGCTTGCATTTATAAAGCAAATAGGATGTGAGTAAAAAAAGCGCTAACCTAAATATAATTAAATAGGGCAGGTCTAAACGGTGAGACGATTTTGGTGCGGCGAAAATAGCTCCATAACGAGATCACCAAAATAGGTAGCATGATGGCTAGAAAATATTTTATTAATGCGCTGTTTCCTTTTTGAAATCCGATATTATTCTAAACATACTTGTTTAATTATTTCAAATGCTTCTAAATAAAAGCCTCCTCACAATTTTCTACTTTTATTTGCAAGCTTAAACTCAGTTTTTTAAATTTACCTCGGTTAAAGCATAACGCTTTTTCACCTCATTCGTGATTGATAACTACAATTTTGCTAGTCTTTCCAAGCCATTTTTAATTCCTAACTTAATCATTTTTCCGTATCCGTCAACAGGCAAACTATTTATGTAAGACAAAGCTGATTGATAGTTTTCATTAGCTTTATCTAGATCGTTTAAATCCTCGTGGCATTTGCCTATGTTTAAATAAAGTGAGGGATAACTGGTATTTAGAGTACCGTCATCAATTTTTAAAGCAAGCGATAAAGCTGTTTCATCCCACTTTAATTTTTCTTCAACGGAGTCTTGGTGCCTGGCAAGATAATGAGCTGCTGTAAATTTTTCAAAATCATTTGTCGCTTCATTCCATGCTTGCAAAAAAAGTCGTTTTGCTTCGTCGGCGTTTTGATTTACTTCGACTTCCATTCCTATTGTACAAAGTCTAACTACATTATTGTTAGGATCAAACTGCATAAAATATCTTTATTTTTTCAATATCCGATTTAAATTGCCTGTAATATTGACAAAATCACTGGCAGTATCCAGCTAAAAAGTTTATTTTTCTAAATTAGCATATACCAGGTCTTTATAACTTCTGCCAATGGGAATAAATTTTCCTTGAATTTCTACATCAGTAGCAGAAAAAGCATCTACTTTATCTTTAGCAACGATAAAAGAACGATGAATGCGTAAGAAATTCTTGTTTTTAAGAAGGTCTTCAGTCTGACCCAACTGGAACTTTGTGAGAATATATTTATCCTTTGAGACGATTTTAATGTACTCTTTCAGGCTCTCGACGTAAAGAATTTCATCAAGAAACATCTTGACCTTCTTTTTACCAACGTTGAAAAACAAAAAGGCTCTATCAGTTGCTATCTGTGAGGTGTCCAATAAACGAGAAACTTCCATTTGTTGTTGTGCTTTATTTACTGCATTAACGAAACGGCTCAATTCAATTGGCTTGAGCAAATAGTCTACTACATTCAATTCGTATCCTTGTAATGCATAGTCCTGATAGGCGGAAGTGATGATTATTTTTGGGGGATTATTCAACGTTTTTATAAAGTCCAATCCTTTTAATTTAGGCAAATGAATGTCTAAAAAGACGAGGTCAATTTTTTCTCTTTGCAATATTTCCAATGCAAAGATTGCATCCTCACATGTTTGAACTAAGTGTAAAAACGGAACCTGGTTTATGTAGTCTTCTATTACTTCAGCAGCTAAGGGTTCGTCCTCAACTATAAGACAGGTTATTTTTTGCATAAGTGGTAAGGTTAATGGTCAGTAATACAATAAAAACAGAAGTTTCATTTAGCACCTTCAAATCATAATCTGTGTACAACAACTCCAATTGCCTTTTCACATTATTTAGCCCAATAGCCTCAACCAAACATGTGCTGCTGCCGGTGTTTTCTTTTGAATTTTTTACGCTAAATATGAGAATACTGTCATGCAATTTCATTTCAATTTGAATGAAGCTTGCAAAGCGACATTCGCTGGCGCCATGTTTAAACGCATTTTCGACAAATGGCAATAAAAGTAAAGGAGAAATCGAGCTTTGTTTATCAGTAATGTCTTTTTGAAAACTCACCGTTAGCTTATCATTGTATCGCATTTTTTCCAAATCAATATAATCTTGCAGCATTCTAATTTCTTCATCAATGCTGATTAAAGGTTTTGCCGCTTCGTACAACATAAAGCGCAGTAGTTTTGACAACTTCATTACAGCATCAGCAGTTTGCTCAGACTTTTTCCTTGCTAAAGCATATATATTATTAAGTGTATTAAATAGAAAGTGAGGATTCGTTTGATTTCGGAGATATTTTAATTCCGTCTCCAATTTCTCTCTTATTAAAACCTGTTCCACTTTCGCTCTCCGTAATTGTTGCCTGATCTGTTTTATAGCAATCGCTGCGCCCGATACAAAGCCTATGTCCATAAGTGCAACGGGAAATGCTAAAGGGAAGAAAAATGAAGAAGTGGGACTATACAATGGCGAAGTAGGGCCATCCCAGCGATAAATTATCGGATCAATAAAAAAAACAGCCAAGGCCCGGTAAAGTAATAGTGTCGCCAGAAGGGCAAAAACCGAATAAAGGGCCCCTTTTTTTTTGAAGCCATCCCTAAGTATCTTATTTAACGTGACATACAAAATAAAGTAAGTAAACAGCAATTTCGGTAAAAGCAATACAAAACAGTTTTCGAAGGATAGCAAGAGGTTTTTAGCAGTATCCGTTTGTAATCGAGTGGTATTTAAAAGAAATATCAGTAAAACGTTTTGAAACAAATAAACCACCCAGAAGGCAGTATGCAGCAAAGCTCTTCTCATACGATGTAAAATTCATTAAAAAACGTCAACTTTCTGGATGTTTCTACCAACTGCATCGAGGGACCTACAAAATGACGGTTTGATCGGCCGGAAAACAAATTTCAAAATAGATATTTTTTAATTGAGGAGAGTGAACGGCTAGAAAAAATTTATAAAAGCCCAAAATGGAGTGGTCACTTAATAGAAATGGCTATAAAAAATGGATTATACACGCATGCTTTTATTCATCATCATAATAGAGTACTGCGATATTGTTGCAAATACGAAAGCCTTGCGATAATAACAACATTAGCATGGCACATTAGTTAGATCCATGTTAAATTGCACTGCCAGAGCGAATGAATAAAACTATAAAAAAAGAGTTTTGCCAATGATATATTGGCCAGCAAAAACAAACTATCCAGGCAGTAAAGGAATCCATTGGGCTTTACTCCAACTACCGTCCACACTAATGCTTATCTTTGAAAACCTCTTACCAATACATGAAAACTCCGACTGCCAGTGACAGTTGGAGTTTTTGAAAATCTTTCCACTTATTTTAGGACTCAACAAACTAATAATTTTTGATATTAAAGATTGAAAAACTTTTTTTGTATTGAGCTTGGATTTAAGTCCATAAATGCAAAAACATTAAAACGTTAGCTTAAAATAGGGAACCGGTAGAAAGCCTTGCTGGTATTGAGAAACAATCCTGTTCGTGCCTCTATTGTATTTATTAACAAATATGTTATCATGCATGGTAAAATTTTTCAAATCAATTCCAAATTCCAAAGTTGATTTCTTATTGTTTTTTCGATACCCAAGTTTCATGTCTGCTCTGAAGTAAGGAGCCTGCTTTAAAGAAAAGGGCGAAATGTTTTCATCATAAGTTGTCGTGTTACTATTCTGAGATGCAGTTACATCAATCGGGGAAATGTATTTACCGCCTATGCTGCTGAGTTTTGCATTCACCGAAAAAGTATTATTCTTTTTTCCTACTTTGAAATCTCTTCCTGCAAGCACGTTAAAAGCATATTTTGTATTGAATGCTGTATTACGTTCTATTCCATTACTGCCTTTATATTTCGAATCAAAAAAACTTGCTGTAATTAAAAAATAAGAGCCTTTTGTAAAATACTTTTCAAGCGTATATTCAACTCCATAATTGCGGCCTTTTCCATTGTTTACCAGGCTATCTCTTAGTTCAGTTCCAAAACCAGCTCCTTCGTTTAAGAGTGAGAAACCATTCGGTTTTGTTTCAACCGGTGCATCTGTAATTAACTGATAATATAATTCTGTTTTCAAATGCATGTTGTTGCTGATATTAAAATCATAGCTGCCAACAAATTGTTGGCTTTTTGTAAATCCCAAATTTTTGTTTGTATTAACTACCGCACCATTAGCCAATGTTTGATAAAAGTAAACTAACGGACTTTGTATGAATGAATAAAAACCATATCCAAAAGAGAGTATATTCTTATCAGGAGTAACATACTTTAATCCAATTCGTGGCTCTAATGCACTTTTATTATTTAATGTTACGGTTTGGAAATGCACTCCAGCGTTTAAAGAAATATTTTCAGAAAAGCGGTGCTTCCATTGAGCATATGCTTGTAATAAAGTCATATGATTTTTCTGGTCAAGATTTATCTTTTCAGAAATGCCACCCCCATATATCCTTTTGTCAAATAAGTCGAAGAAAATAAGAGAGTTGTTCGTGCCAGCAACAATGCTGTTTTTGGGATTGAACTTATGAGAAAGCATATAGCTCAACGAGAAGCGATTAGTTGTATACTCATGTTCTGCATCTCTAAATGCTTTTTTTGCACTTGCACTAATAGAATCATGTTGAATATTTTCTGAAGTATTGCTAAAGCCGATACTAAGCTTTCCGTATGTTTTTTGACTAAAATTTGTTTCTACCGTTGAACCTATAATACCTGTAAAATATTTTGTAAATAAATTTTCATTTTGTGCGCTATACAGATTTTCATTTTTAGAATCTACATCTGCTCCTAAAAATGTTATTTTACTTGGCCCTCCAAGACCAAAAAATGAAATTTTTGTCTTTTCCGAAACAGGCAGTAAAACTTTGAAATTTAAGTCCTGGTATTGTGGAGCCGCTTTACCTGTCCCAACGTTTAATCCGAAAGTATTCAGAAGACCAACAGTAGAATACCTGTAATTAAAAATGTAGGATGACCCATGCTTCATAGAAATCGGTCCTTCTGCTCCCAGTTCAAACCCCGTAAAACTAACCTCAGCTAGAAGCTCTTTTCTGTCGGTGTTTCCGTTTTTTAATTTAAGGTCGAAAACGCTTGCAATAGCATTGCCATACTGCGCCGGGAATGCACCAGTTAAAAAGTCGGATTTCCCGAGATTGTTGGTATTTAAAATACTAACCGGACCACCCGTTGAGCTCAAAGAACCATAGTGATTAGGATTAGGTATGTCAATACCTTCAATCTGCCATAGTAAGCCTGTCGGAGAATTGCCCCTTACGATGATGTCATTTCTCGAATCATTAGAGCTGGACACCCCTGCGAAAGCTGCCACCATTCGGGAAGGGTCGCCTAATGCACCTGCATATTTTCTTGCATCATCAGAATTAAAAGAGCGACCGCTAACCGTTACCATCTCATTGTTTACCACTCTTTTGCTGCTTCCTTTAACGACGACTTCCTTTAACTTAGTAATTTTTTCTGTGAGAGAAGCATTGATAATCGCTTCTTTGCCCGATGTTACCAGTATTTCATTGATAACCTGATTTTCATATCCTACAAATGAAATAACAATCGATTGTCTGCCGACCGGGACTTTTGTAAGTGAAAAGAACCCGTTCTTTTCGCTGATAGCGGTTACTGATGAATTGCTAATCAAAGTAATGGTAGCGCCTTGTATTGGGGACTTTGAAATTTCATCAACGATTTGACCTTTAAGGGTCTGCTCCAATAATTTTTGTGAATTAACCAGGGTAATTGTAATAGTAAGCCAAAAGAGTAAGGTAAATCTGATACACGTTTGCATGTGAAAATAAATTTTGAAGAATAATTAATATCACAGCAAATGTTAGCAAATCAAAAAACTTTTTACTTGATGGAGGTTATGAAATAAAACAACTTTCTTAACCTAAGTCAATTACTTTTATTTTGGTTGAAGCTTGTTAATTCTTTTTCTGATTCTGCTCAAACTTTCCGGCTCGACTCCAACGTAGGAAGCTATATGTTTAAGAGGAATTAACTCTATCAACGATGCGTTTTCTTTCAGAAAAGTCAGATACCGTTCTTCTGGTGAATCTAATATGAGGGACATATTTCGTTTAAAATAAGCATGAAATAAATTTTCAGCAATTAATCGCCCAAGTCTTTCAAATGCTTTACCCTGGTGATATAGCTTTTGCATATTATCATAACTTAATAGAAATAATTCAGTTTCATCAAGAGCCTCTATATAAAACAGAGAGGGCTTTTTATGTAGAAAGCTGGCATATTCGCTAACCCAGCTTCCGGATCGAAAAAATCCTGAATTATGCTCTTTTCCTTCCTTTACGTAATAGAGACGAATTAGACCTTTATTAAGAAATGCAACGTGCTTACCTGTCTCACCTTCGCGCAATAAAAAATGGTTTTTTTTAAGAAGTTTAGATTCTAATTTTGAGATTAAATTTACGATCTCCTCGTCAG
The DNA here is from genome assembly GCF_000374045.1 of Segetibacter koreensis DSM 18137. Classification (GTDB taxonomy): domain Bacteria; phylum Bacteroidota; class Bacteroidia; order Chitinophagales; family Chitinophagaceae; genus Segetibacter; species Segetibacter koreensis. The sequence goes on from NZ_KB893327.1 coordinate 58,031, forward strand.
TAAAATTTACGTGTGTAAGCAGGTTCTCCTTAACATTATCAAGCATAAAAAAAAGCTTTAAACGTCATTTTGAAATTCTTTTTGAAAGAGCAAAGTCAGAGCCAATAAATAGGGAGCTTAGGATTTGTTTTTTCTTGCTGAGATACGGATAAATAATCTATGAACCTATTTGGTACTATCACCTGCACGGTATGTATTTGAAACGGATAATACCTTCAGTTCCAATTTGGTCAGTGATGAGAGTTTCATTTGTCAATTCACTAATCGTCAAACTCTCTATTGCTGGATCACACGTAGAGTTAATTTCAACTTTATTTTGAGCTGGCATTTTATAAGTTCCGGAACATTGCCGAGATGTAGCACCTATATTCTCGGTTTTTTTATACCCCCCATTCAAAGTAAACTCTATCTGCTGCAAGCCGTCTCTGGTAACATCATGCCACCCATTAGTTTCACCACTACCATATTTATCATATATTTCAATTAGCTTCCATTTGCCATATAAGTTGTTGTCCTTAACGGCTTTTTGTTTTTTACACGCAAATAGAAACGGTGCAAAGCATGCAGCTATAACAATTGCAAATTTCAGTTTCATCGATAGCATATTATTAAATGATTGATTTGACAATGGATTTGGTTTAGGCAGTTTCACTGTTTATATTTTTAATTAGTGTAATCATGGGACAAAAAGCTAATCCGCTAACTCACCGCAGGTAACATTTACAACTGCAGCAGTAATTGGGGCTGCCTTAGCAGATGCCATTATCACAGCTACGTTAGCTACCTCATTCAGGTTTGGCAAATGTTTCAGCATAGTCTGTTCGGCAAAGTGGCTTTCGAATTCTTGTCTACTTTGGTTTTTTAACCTGGCATGTTCATCAAATACTTGCGAAACGCCTGCCGCATCTGGCGAACCAGCTGAACGAAGGCAAACTACCCGAATACCATGCTTTCCTAATTCTACTGCTAACTGCCGGCTTAGCGCTTCAATGGCTGCACATGCAATACCAAATCCACCCACGTTTTCATACGGTTTTTTACCTGCATTAGCCGATAACATTAGTATTACTCCACTGCCGCCCACCATCATCATCTTTGCTGCTGCCGTTGCGGTTATAAATTGGGTTTTCATTGCTATCTCGACGAGAGCCAGGAATTCATCTATTTTCATATTCGTGAGCGGCAACCCCTGCACGTCATCAATGCCAATAAGATTGAAAGAAATATCAACACGCTGATGAGCCGCAATAATGCTACTTAGATGCATATATACTTCTTCCTCATTAAGTGCATCAACTTTAGCGAGTTCGGCATAGCCACCATTTACAATAATTTCTTCTACTGTTTGCTTTAATTTTTCTGGTGTGCGTCCCGTTAAAAACACCTTTGCACCTTCCGCGGCAAAAGCCTTTGCAACCGCTTTACCTACTGATCCTCCTGCCCCATAGATGACAGCATTCTTGTCTTTTAAAAGCATATGCCACTGATTTTTTTTGTTTTTACTGCTTATCCCATAACGTCGCTTCTGAAACTTGTGCGCAGTTCTCTAGTCACTCATGTTTTATCACTTTCTCCATAGCATGGCACTAGTATTTTTGAATCTAATTTTTTTTCAGTGCTTTTAATCAGAACAGGCTTACTTGACTAAAGCTTTGCTAGATGCCGTAATTTTTCAACGCTTTATTAGTTTTTTATAAAAAATTCTTTAACGGTCAATGAAATTTCATGAGGTGCCTTTTTATCCGGCCCAAAATGATCAAGGTTATAAAACTCCTTTACCTCTGATGATGGTAATATGTCAGAAAGCGCAGCGATTGCTTTATTAACCCATTTGAGGCCAGTTTTACCGCCATACATAAGCAATACGCCTGCTGAAATTTGTTCATAGTTTTTGTAGGTGTTATCCTTTCGAGCAACTTCTTTGTGTTCTTTTAAATTCTCTTCAAGTAAACTGAACATTTGTTTTAGTTCTTGTTTCGGAATAAAAAAAGGTAACATTAATTTCATTACCCAATGGGGTGTTTTTTGAGCTTTTTCAGGACCGGCAGCAATTGAGAATGTAGCAAATGCATCTAAATGTTTTTTTTTGTCAATGGCGTTTTTGTATGAAGGTATCCACGACATTGAAATAGAGCCATCAATCGACACCGCAGGCTCGTAGAGGGCAATTCGTAAAAAATGGTCATTATTTCTGGCAACTTCAAGAGCAATTAAACCGCCATAGCTATGTCCAAATAAATATTGGGCTCTAGCTTTTTCCCTTACGGCAAGAACGTCCTCACACTCTTTGTTAATACCGTAATCATCACCTTGTGGGCCACTCAAGCCTCGTCCCCGCCTTTCAATCGTGTAAACCGTAAAGTTCTTGCTTAGGTATTCGGCAAGTACATTATAGTTGTTTGCAATTGATAACACGCCTGGAATAATAATCAGTCCAGGCCCACTACCATTAACTTGATAACTTACTATCGTGCCATCCTTTGATTTTATCTGTCCTACAGACTGAGATTGATTTTCCATTCTGACGCTCATTCTTTTTTTATTGATGCTTTGGAAGTGGGGTTTTAAGTAATACTGGTTGTCTTTTACCCGTTTATTAACGTTTTCCTCGCTCCAAACTCTTTGACATTGCCTCCGCACATTATTACGATTAAAAGCACCTCTATCATAACACAATTCTATTGCCATTTTATTAAGAGAATTGTGCATCCTATCTCTGTCGTCGAGGGAAACAAAAGCTTATTGCATGTTTATCGTAAAAACTTAGAACCGCTCTGTTGAAAGTGGAAGGTTGTTCCATATTTGGCATGTGTCCAGCTTCCGTTATTACTACAAATGTTGCGTCTTCAAACTGCTATGCAATATTTCTCATCTCTTCCTCCGTCGTAAAAGCGTCGGCCACTCCAACGAGTACCATAACGTGTACGCTGATACTTTTTAGATAATCCAGGTTATTACGCCTTCTTGCTCTTCCAAGGTGCGAAGCCGCCGCATCGGCCTTTGCTGTGTTGACCATCATTTGATGCAAATGCTGATAAACGTCCTTTTTGCTACCTACTGTATTCGGGTGCAAGTATTTTGTAATGGTTTCATCAGTATGCCTTGTTATGATGATTACCTCTGCCATGTGCATTGTTTACTGTTCGTTGTTAAAACTATTTTTCGTTTCCGGATGATAAATACAGCATTGCTACTGAAAATAATACTAAGCAGTTTGTGACTTATGCCTGTTGTTCAAATCATATTAGACTTCTATGGTGTCAAATAAGTAAATTTGGATATCATCATTATTTGGCGCTAAAATCTTTCTGTCTAAAGCACACTTTTGCCCTACTTCAGAGGAAAAAGCCTTCTTAATGTCTTCCATTGAGTCAAAATATAAATTTGCTACCAAATAAGTATCAGAGTGTCCTGTTGGCGATATAATTGGGGCCTTGCTGATTTCGTATTTTTTTAGTTCAGGCAATTGCTTGGCTAAAGGAATATGTACATTAAAATAATGTTGTTCAAATATTTCCTTGTCTTTCGGATTTCTATAAATCACAGTCATTTTTGCCATTTTTCATTTTTTGGTGTTTGTATAAATTTGATTCTAACACAGTTTATCTCCAGACCGTTGAACGGATAAAAAATTATGCAGCACAACAGACGAGATGAATTGTTACTTTCCATTTTCTAATGTTTTTCTTTCTACCAATCTTTTAATTTGAAGCCAATTATAAAAATTATTCCGTTTTATTTTATATGTGATAATACAATTCATGTATAATCTCGCAGTGGATTGAATTTTCGTCAAACCGATGCAGTAACTCTTTGGCTTTTGCCGGCACATAGGCAAGTTCATAATTATCTCCTGCAAACTGCTTTACTGCCTCAAGTTTATCAAACAACATAATTGTTGTAAACTCCACCTCAGTTTCGAGTTGCCTTTTCAAAAGTTGAATGCCCACATATCCTTTCACTTGCTTTTCTTCTATGGAAGTAAATACTTCTTGCTTAAGCAGCCTTTCATAAGCGGGTGCATTAGAGAGAGTGGTGTAACCGTGCCAAATTCTTGCTATCATTATTTGTAGTTTAACTGGTTTAACAATTGCAATTTGATATGATCCAACTTGTGTGTTAAAAAACCTGAGCTCAAAACTTCATTTTTGTATCCGCTTAAGTTCCTTAGTCCGCCCGTACATGATTAAGATAGATGTCGTTCGTAATAATCACTTTCTTACTTTTCTCCCAAACGAATTCTTACATTCACATTAAAATTTTTAAAGAGGCAGGCATAGAAATACCCGCCGTTGCGCATTTATTAAATGCACATGAGAATTTTATAAGAAGCAACCGGAAACAATCTCAATTATTCTTAACGAAATTCAAGGATAATAATAAAAGTGTTCGGCATAAATCCACGAATAACTGTTTAAGCCTTATATAAAACAGGTATGTTGGCAGGAAGGCTGAATAAAGCGCTATTCACCGACACCTATGAATCGTTTGAAGAATAGCAGTAATCCATTCCGTTAAGCTACTGCCACTGTATTTACTATTGTATTTCATATTTTAGGCATCAACGAAATAGAGGCTGGGTTAACAGATGTTCTTACCTAGTTTAACAGCCAGCTGTTTTATTACCTTTAATCCCTAAGAAAGCGCAGTCACAAACACAATGACAAATCACTTCGCAATCAAAAATTTTTCAAAATGACTGCTATTAATCCCTACATTGGCTTTAACGGAAAATGCTGGGAGGCATAAGGAGTGCCTGGGTAGTGAGCTCGAGCTTAAGGAGGTGCCTGGTTCGCCTTCCGAACAATTTCAAGGTGACGGCAAAGACAAAATCCTGCACTCTTCGTTAACAATAGACGGCTTGCAAATTCTGACGGGTTCTGACATGACTGATATGGATGGCTATACGAAAGGTAATAAAATTTCTCTTGCTCTTAATTGTAATAGAGAGCCAGAAATCTTTAGCGTGTTTGAGAAATTAGGTAAAGGGGGCAGGGTATCCACGCCTTTAAAAGAAGTGTTTTGGGAGGCATATTCGGTACGCTGGTAGATAAATTTGGTATTAAATGGATGTTGAATTTTAATAAGAATTAAAAAGAATAAAGGAAGAAAAGTTCCTCACGCTCTCAGAGAGAGTAGTTGGTGGCCTCGCTCCTCGAATTAGAAAATGACGGCTTGCTTGGAAGGATAGTATTTGCAGAGTTTTCATTCCACGTTGGATATAAAGTTACAGATTTGGAATTGTCACTAAAAACAGTGTTAATGGGTGAGTTAAACATGATTAAAAGACTGGAGGAGTATTTTGAGAACCGAGGTATTACATCAGGACCTTAAACATGAATCGGAATGAAACAACAAATTGTACATATTGCGTTAATCGTCGATGATTATGATGAGGCGATAAAGTTTTATACAGAGAAACTCAATTTTAATCTGTTGGAGGATACGCCACAAAGTGAAACAAAAAGATGGGTACTTGTTGCGCCTAAGGGATCAGAAGAATGTTGGCTGTTGCTTGCAAAAGCAGTAGGGAATGAACAAAGAAGTAGGGTAGGCGATCAAACAGGAGGCAGAGTCTTTCTTTTTTTAAAAACGGATGATTTTTGGAGAGATTATTCCTCTATGCGGGATAAGGGAGTAAAGTTTATCAGGGAGCCAAAGACAGAAGGATATGGAATAGTAGCTGTTTTTGCAGACTTATATGGCAACCTGTGGGATTTAGTAGAATTAACGAACCGGTGAATAAAAAAGATCAGAAAACTATAGCTTGATCAATTACGACATCATTTGATAATATAAGGAATTACACATTTCCGCGGCTAAAATATTATAAGTCATTTTTTCTTGTAAAAGAATTTTGGAAGTTCTTTTTAGTATTGACAAATTAATTCCCAAACAAAATCGATCTTGGCAAGAGATATGTGTAGAAAGAGTACCAACAAGCAAAAATATAAACTTACTTACTTCTATTACTTATTGAAAATGTTGACACAGATTTTCTTGTGAAATAGATCTAAAGTATTACTTGATTGCTGTTTTTCTTTGTCAATCTATTACTTGATCAAGCTGTCTAATTGATTGTATATCTGTAAATGCAGAGATTTTCACCATTAGCGCTCTCATTCTTTCATCGGCCATTGATGCTCGAAATTTTTCACGTGAAGTTACCCAAATGTTTATGATACAAACAAAGTTTGGGACTATAGCTCCGGAGTTGCTAAACCTTTCCGCACTTCATATCTAACGCAGTTATCACCAAGTATTTCTACATATTCGGGGAGTAGCGTTTTTGAATAAAGTTCAAAATCAAATGACGTACCTTCCTTGCTTGGGTATAGTACCGTCCAGCAGAATAATGGAGACGAGTTGTTACTTTCCATTTTGTTACTAATTACTTTTTTACTTGCTTGTTTTTTAGCAATGACTTTTATGTTTTCCCCTAATATTAACAATCTTCAAAAACTTCTGACCTAACTCGGGCAAACCATTTAAGCTTTTCCTTCAATCAATAGCGTAACTGTTTTTTCAATACGTCTTTGTCTGGTTTCTGGTGTCTTGGCATCCTCTATGGGGATTACTAAACGACGCTTATTGCTATAGGATAAACTTTCGAAATATTTTTTTGCATCTGGCTTCGCCTCAAGCGCTTTTTTAAGGTCGTCAGGAATAACAACTTCACGAGGCTCAGTATCTAGCTCTAGTTCTAAGTCTATTACTTCTCCGGCGTTCACGCCTGCATTTGTACGTACCTCTGCACTTACAGGAAGCATAAATTCTCCACCCATCGATGCTATACTCGTTCTGTAGGTATGTCCTTTTATGTTAACGTGTATTTGCGGCTTCTTGCCTGCCCCAAGTTCTGTAATATTATTTTCCGGGATAACAAATCCTGTTGCGGTTTTACCTCTTAATTCTAATTGAGCCCGAAGCTTTATTTTGGAAGGCTGGTTTACAGGATTATGTCCTAAGGCTTCCATTTTTTTAGCCATACTTAATGTCTTTATAAGTTTAATACTAGTTATGACGTTTCGAACCGTTGTACGCGTACGATGGTGTGAGAGGTGCACTCCGTTAGTTACAACTAACCGAGCTGTCCTCGATTAGCTGTTGTTTTTTCTCCGTTGTTAGTCTCTCTATGTTTTTGTTAATAGTCGCTTTGTCAGAAATTGATTTTGTAAGCTGCAAGGCTGTTTGAAAATGTTGTATGGCCTTTATATTGTCGAAATGGGTATAAAGATTGCCTAATAATGAATGATAAAAAAGATTATTATTAAAAGCTAATTTTTCAGCTTCAGTAATTGCTTTCTTTTTTCCATAAACTTTTGAAAAAGCAAAAATTCTGTTCAATGCAGCGGCTGGTGAATATTGCAATTGCAATAAAATATTGTACAGCTCTAAAATATTCTCCCATTTTTTAAACTTGGTAGCTGTTGTATGCCAATAGGCAATTCTTGCTTCCAAATGATATGTGGAAATTTCATTTCCAGAACAAGCCTTGACTAAGTAATAATTTCCCCTGTCAATTAATTCTTTGTTCCAAAGATTTTTGTCTTGTTCGTCAAATAAAACGACCTCTTTCATTTCATTAAATCTTGCGTCCAATCTGGAACTTTGAAAACACATTAAAGCCAGCAATGCATTTGTTTTTGCCGTGTTTGTTAACTGATTTTCAGTTAATATAAGGGTCAATCTAATTGCTTCCGCACAAACGTCTTTTCTAATAAGATTGTTGTTTGATTTTGAAGAATAGCCTTCATTAAAAAGTAGGTATAATGCAGTCAATACATTATCAAGCCTTTCCTGAATTTCAACTGGATTTAATTCCTGAAGTTTAAAATTTTCTTTACGTAAAATGTCCCTTGCCCGTAGTAGCCTTTTTTTAAATCGTTTCTTTGTTACTTAAAAACGCGTTTGCAATTTCTTCTAGGCTAAAGCCGCAAAGATTTTGAAGTGCCAAACAAATTTGTCCTTCATTTGAATTTACTGGATTGCACACGGCAAAAATTATAGCTAATTGACTATCGCTGATAATTTGTTTTGTAAAATCAATAAACGACTCTTCATTTTGAATTTCTTCTGATTTAATTTCAGTTGAAACCACTCGCTCAAAAAGAGCGTTTCGTTTTAGGTTGTCTTTAGTTTTATTTTTAGCTACTGTGTATAGCCAGGCTGTCGGGTTTTCAGGCAATCCATTAATACTCCATATTTCAGTTGCTTTCAAGAATGTTTCACTTACTATGTCTTCCGCAATTTCAATATGCTTTAAACCAAAAAGACGGCATAAAACAGCCGTCATTTTGGAATATTCTGATCTAAATAAATGGGGTATTAACCCTGTTTCTTTTGAAAAACTGCTTGCCATTATTCCTTTACATAATAAACTGTTTTCTAACTATTTTACCATTCCCAAAAGTAAAAATACCAGGTTTTTCGGCATTTTTGATTTCATTTTATTTATAGGTTTTACTCGTTAAAATTTTCAAATTCACCAGATGAAAAAAATAGCCCCGTTTATAATAGGGCTAAATCATTTAACTGTTGTCATCAGATGCTACTACAGCTCTAACTTCAACATTTCCGCCAAGTTGCAGGATCGGGCAACCACTGGCCATTTCAACAGCTTCATCAATATTCGCAGCTTTTACAACCGTGTAGCCATTGATGAACTCCTTAATTTCGGTGTAAGGACCATCCACTACTACATTGTTAGGCTTAACAGTTTTAGAGTTTGAGACAGATAATCTGCTACCCCTACTAACTAATTTGTTTTGAGCAGCTATACCGCCCATCCAATTCATCCAGTTGGTGAGACCTTCCTGCATTTGCTCGGGTGATGGTGTAAAGTCCGGATTGTTAGAAGTTCTGAAAACTAATACGAATTCTTTCATTTTTTTAAAATTTTAATTTCTACACCATAATGACGATTGAAAGTCAAAGTAGGGGACAAGAAGGTATATATTTCTGTTGATATCATCTAATGTTAATATTATAACCTTTAATAATTTCATGTCCACCATTTTGTAACGCTGTTAATGTTTTCAAATGCTCCTGTAAAGGAGTATTTGCTACAATGCTTATTGATAATCCTCTCTTTTCGTGTTATCCTTTTTTTTCGATTTTTTTGACAATATCTTCTTCAAACACATTCGATCCGGCTTTTTGGATAGGCTGTCCTTTACCGATGGTGATTAGGCTGTGTAAACTTTGTTGTACATAGTGAGTCCACGCATTTGAACAAATATCAAAACATTCATATCCGGGAACTAAACCCAATTGAGTGAATTGGAGTTGTGTTTTATTGTCCTTCTCAGTGATCTCGAAAATAATTTTATTGCCCTTCCATTCGTTTTTGTCCTCAATAAATTTGATATAGTTGTCCAGTACCAGCCAAACGACTTTTTGGTTTGGAATCACTTCAATTAATTTCATTTTGGCAATGTGAACGTCTTTGTAATGATAGGTAAACTCATCATTAAGTTTCTTTGTACTGCCTTCAATTTCTTCTGACCACCATCCCCGAACATCAATTACTGCTTTGAATACTTCTTCCGGTGTTTTGTCAACTATAAGGGTAGTAGTAAAATCTGTTTTTATCATTGGTATATTTTTTATATTTTTTTGCGTATCATCTTTGCAAAAAGTCAGACTTCTCACTACTATTAGAAAGTAGATAGTTATCTGATTTCCTGTTATTTATTGAAATATTACCTATTCTGGAGTGTAAAATGTTTTAGAATAGTTTTCTCAATAGAAGAATTGCTCTAACACAATCTGACCGTCTTTCACCTCGTAGATCATTATTTCGTTAATTTGTATTCTTCCCAATCCTTGTACGGTAATATCCACCTCTCTTCCGACTGCAAAATGATTTCCTGCCACAACAGGTTCAGTAGTATGAAGCCAGTGAGCAGCCTCAACTCGCGCCACCCAATCTTCGCCTTTTTTACGGACCGAAGTTTTGCCTTCTGCATACCTAAAATATTGAGAATTGGGAGGGTCAATACTCCTGATGTTGTTTGCAAAGAGTTCGTCCTCGATTACAAACCACTTTTCTTGCTGTGCCAGCTCATTAAATCGTGCTGCAACTTCCACGGTTGTCATTACCTTTTTTGTTGGTGTCATTGCTAAGGTTATTTTTTAGAATAATGATTTTTAAGACGGCGTTCCTATACCGGTTTCGCAAAATAATTTTAGACTTGTCATAAATCGTCCCCAGTCATAATTACAACTGGCAAACATATCTGTAACTTCCCGCCAGCCGGAATGAGCAAACCGCAAAAGGGTTCGTCCATCTTTTTCTTCCAATTCAAATGAAATATTTGTGTCAATCCATTCTTCAATAGAATTGATACATTGCCATACAACTTTTTTGTTGGGAGTAAGAGTAGTTACTATCATTTCGTTTCGGAAATTTCCAAAAGTAAATGTGTTAACAAATCCTACTTCTGGCTTCGCCGTGGTTTGTTTAGCCCACCAGTTTGAAAGGCCTTCCTGGTTAGTAATAGCTTTATAAATTTCTTGGGGTGTAGCTTTTATAACTACATTATGCCTGATGTCTGCCATGCTTCTATCTTTTTATTGTTGTTGATTCATTTATGTTTATGCTAATGTTTTCTCCAGTTTTTCCAAATAATTTGTCCAGGCACCTGAACACCCACCATAACATTCAATTTTGGGAACTAATCCTACATGCGAAAAGACGATTTTAGTTTTCTTATCCTGTTTAAAAAATTCAAAACTAATTTTAGTCCCTGTCCATTCGCTTTTGTTAAGAAGAGAAGTGAGATTACTATCTGTTACAAGCCAGACGATTTTTTTATCAGGAATGAATTTTATTAATTTTTGTTTTGAATAATGAGCGCCACCTCCGGCACGAAACGTAAACTCTTCATTAAGTTGATCCGTGCTTCCTTCAATTTCTTCCGAATACAATCCTAACCACCATCCCCGAACATTTTTGATGAAATTAAAAGCTTCTTCAGGAGTTATGTCAACTAATAGCGTTTTGGTAAAATCTTGATCTTTCATTCTTTTGCTTTTTGTTTTTTGAATTTTATTTCACAATCATTCCGGAAGTCAGGGTAAAAATGGTTCCGGTTATTTCACTGTTGTAAACTTTATGCAACAAAAGTATTGTCTAAATACTAATGAGGCGGGGTGCAAAATGGACTTTGTAGTGGGTTGAATTGGACAATATGAATTGTTATCTTTGCCAAAAGAATATTAATGAAACATATTACCATAATAGTTCCTGACGGAGACAGCAATAACCTAAGCAGTATTGTAGGTGCTTACAAAATATTTACAAGAGCCAATATGTACTGGAAGGAAAACGGCAGGAAGGATTTGTTTACCATTCAGTTAGCAGGTATTTCAGAAAAAGTGGGGTTTTATGAAAATGTATTTACCGTAAAGCCTCATATAAACATTGCAGCTATTACCAAAACCAACCTCATTATTATTCCCTCACTAAATCATAATTATCAAAAAGCTGTGAAGGGAAATAAATTACTAATTGATTGGATTGAGAAGCAATATAAAAACGGTGCTGAAGTAGCAAGTATTTGCACTGGTGCGTTTTTGCTCGCCTCCTCTGGTTTGCTTGATGGAAAGAGTTGCTCTACACATTGGGCTGCTGCTGATAGTTTTAGAAGTATGTTTCCAAAAGTGAATTTACAAACTGATAAATTGATTACTGACGAGAATGGAATTTATACAAATGGGGGTGCCTACTCTTTTCTCAACCTGATGATCTATTTAGTAGAGAAATACTATGACAGGCAAACAGCGATTTTTTGTTCAAAAGTCTTCCAGATTGAAATGGATAGGAATAGTCAATCATCATTTACAATATTTACGGGGCAGAAACTACATGGGGATGAAATGATTCAACAAGCACAATCATATATTGAAAGTAAACTTGATGAAAAAATTTCAGTTGAACATTTGTCTTCTAAATTCTCTTCCGGCAGGCGAAACTTTGACAGAAGGTTTATCAAAGCAACAGGAAATACTCCTCTTGAATATTCTCAAAGAGTAAAAATCGAATCAGCAAAAAAAGCATTTGAAACTACCCGCAAAACAATTAATGAGGTGATGTATGAAGTTGGTTACTCGGATGTTAAGGCGTTCCGTGAAGTATTTAGAAAAATCACAGGAATTTCTCCGCTGGAATACAGAGCTAAATATAATAAGGAGGCAGTAGTTTAAACGAGCGTGGGCGAAGGTGCTATTGCTCATTTGGCTGTCTCACCATTTACAGGATCCATATTTACGTCTCAGCTCTATTGTTAAACGAGTTTTCATAAAGTTCTTTAAGTCTTGTTAACATTAATTTCAATTGTTTTCAGGATGTTCTTTGTGCTTTTCTAGGGTATTATTATGTTGGTAAGTTTATTCGTCCACGTCTACGATTTATCACTGATTTTTCCCACTGCAATTTATGACATCCACCATGATAGTTATTAATTTTTGTTCAAGTTCAAAAAAAAATGGCCAGGCCCTAAAAAAATGTACCAAATACTTTTTGGAACGTATATAAAGCTTTTTTTTACTTATAATGACTAGCCTATGCTCGGAAGCAGACCATTTAAGTGAATTAGCAATTAAAGAACTACTCAGTGCATAATTTCTGGCTCAAAGTTGTTGCTGCCGCTGACATGGTGCGAGTGTAATAATATGCTCTCCACAAAGCTGTAGTTTTTTTCATTGTCCATTTGCTATTTATTAGAGCATGCAATTAAACTATGTCACGCCAGATGTAGCGATGCAAAGACGCGGAGTTATGTAGAAAAAATGGAAGAAATATCAAAAGCTTAAGACAAGCAACCAATTGGAGTATTTTTAGAATAACCTTTTGTATGAAGTTAAAGGTTATCTATCAATTTAATATTGCCGTTTGTAGACTTCAAAAAATGAAAACTTCATTTTTATCGACTTTTGAAAGCAATGGTAACGTTGACATCAAAATTGCGTGTGAATATTTAACCTTGATTCGTTTTGTAACCTAAAAAGCTATCAAATCTATATACTAACCATCGAAGAACTAATGATAAAAAAGATATTGCGGTTACTCCCTGTATTATATTGTCTATTATTTTTGGGAGTAGCGTCTGGGCAAAACAATGGTAAAGAATTGTCGGGGATTAAACCTTTTGTCTTACGTGTAATCGACGAAATTCAATCAGCTGAATTATCAGAAAAAAGAATTTTAAATATTTATCTTCCCGAAGGATACAATAGAAATGATACACTAAAATATCCGGTTGTTTATTTACTTGACGGGTCAGCCGACGAAGATTTTATTCATTTGGTTGGCCTGTACCAATTCAATAGTTTTTCATGGATCAACCGAGTGCCCAAATCTATTGTTGTTGGTATCGCCACCGTGGACAGAAGAAGAGATTTTACTTACCCAACGACAATTGAAAAGGATAAAATCAAGTATCCAACGACAGGAAAGTCATCAAGATTTATTTCATTTTTGAAAAAGGAACTACAACATTATATTGAAAAGAATTACAAAACGAATTCGTCAAAGACAATAATTGGGCAATCATTATGCGGTCTTTTGGCGACCGAAATTTTACTGACCAAACCCGCATTGTTCAATCAATATATAATTGCCGGCCCTAGTTTGTGGTGGGATAACGCGTCGCTTCTCAAAAAGTCTTCTGAATTGCTGTCCGGAACTTTCAAACAGAAAATTGATGTATATATAGGCGTTGGCAAGGAAGGGCTTGTACCAGGCGATAACCCACACGTCATGGAAGTTGACGCAAACTTATTGGCTGAAAAATTTAAGTCTACTAACAGCAAAAGTGTAAAAGTGTTTTTTGGTTATTTACCCCAGGAGGATCACGCAACGATTTTGCATCTGGCGGTATATAATGCCTTACGCGATTTAAACCCGCCACCAGTTACTAACCAATAGTTATGGACGTATAACAATTATAAAAAGGACACCGAAATTTAAACGTCAAAAATCTACATGAAAAGACTTCAAAGCATTGATATAGTAAGGGGCATCATAATGATCATTATGGCATTGGATCATACCCGCGATTTAATTCACATAACATCGGTCACAAACTCACCCACAGACTTGCAAACAACAACACCGGCTCTTTTCCTCACACGATGGATAACTCATTTCTGTGCACCGACTTTTGTTTTTTTGTCTGGAGTTTCTGCTTATCTATCCTTAAAGAAAAATGACATAAAAAGCACACGAAGGTTTTTGTTGACAAGAGGTGTATGGTTAATTATTTTGGAATTTACACTTGTTAATTTTGGCGTTTGGTTTGATCCGCATTTTAGTGCTTTCATTTTTGATGTTATTGCAGCTATTGGAGTTGGCTTCATAATCCTAAGCCTGTTTTTAAATGCTTCCACAAAAACGATTCTCATCACTGGATTAGCTATTATCTTCCTGCACAATTTATCGTCCTTTATCCCTGCAACAGGAGCTTTGCTACCAGGTAAAATTGCTATGATGCTGGTTGCTCCTGGTGCCATCCCTTTTGGAAAAAGAGGTTTATTTATCATGGGCTATCCGCCCATCCCCTGGCTTGGTGTCATGCTGGTTGGATTTGCAGCAGGTAGGCTTTTTGAACTTCCGGTATTAACCCGTAAGCCGCTATTTCTAAAAATCGGTTTAGCAGCTTTGGTCTTGTTTATCATAGTGCGAAGCCTTAACATTTATGGTGATGCTGTCCAATGGGCGCAGCAAAAGAGTTCATTGTTCACAGTTCTTTCCTTTATTAACGTTACCAAATATCCACCTTCACTGGTTTTTTGCCTGCTTACGTTGGGAGTAATGTTTTTACTCCTTTCCGCTGTGGAGGGTTTGCAAAATAAATTCACAGAAATAACCATAGTTTATGGTAAAGTGCCCTTGTTTTTTTTCCTCATTCACTGGTACATCTTGCATCCCCTAATGTTCCTAATTATTTTTCTCCAGGGATATAAATATTCTGATTTAGTATTTGGTATGAATTTGGGTCGTCCGAAAGGCGCAAGCGGCTTGAGCTTAGCGTACATCTACCTAATATGGTTGATGGTAGTTATTATGCTTTATCCGATATGCAGATGGTATGGAAACTACAAGGAAAGTCATAGAGAAAAAAAGTGGCTTAGATACCTATGAGTGGTGCCTATTTTGTACGGTAGAAATGATAACTGGCTAGTTATAAATTACCTTTTAAGTATATGGTAGTAGCATATTCAGGTGTTAATAGTAACTGTTTCGCGACATTTCTAACAATTAAAATCTAAGGGCAAAAATTAGCCTTAATCATCAACAAATAAATAAGAATTATTAGCAATAATAATCGTTTCCCGCGGAGACATGTAGAAAACAAAAAATAAGTTGA
Source organism: Segetibacter koreensis DSM 18137 (assembly GCF_000374045.1). GTDB lineage: Bacteria > Bacteroidota > Bacteroidia > Chitinophagales > Chitinophagaceae > Segetibacter > Segetibacter koreensis. The sequence continues at coordinate 73,405 of NZ_KB893327.1, forward strand.
ACTAGAATTGCCAGCATGAAATTACGATGCTAAAAATTGAATGTCTTAACACTGTAATATTCACAATGAATTAATAAAAATGATTTTTATCACACAACTAATTTACATTCTGGACGGGAAGGAAGGGATTTTCGATCAATTTGAAGCCATTGCTATTCCGACAATTTCGAAATACAATGGAAGACTTTTATTTAGAGTGCGACCTGACGAAAATGCCTATATAGAAAGCAATATAGAGAACCCGTATGAAATCCATCTTGTACAATTTGAGACGGAAAATGATTTTACAAATTTTATGCAGGATGAAGAACGAAAGCAATTTCTGCATTTAAAAGAGCAATCTATAAAATCGATTTTATTAATAAAAGGCACAAGTATAACAAGCAAAGAGATGAAATGAAAAAATACTGGGTGAAGTTCCGATTCAGATAAGGTGCCGTGAGTTGAAGGAGACAATATTGAGGCGTTTAGGATAATGACACTTTTGAAAGATTGGGTCTAAATGTGAGGTATTTGAATAATGGCAAAAACAAGGGGCAAGCTGAAAACCGCATATTAATCACTAAATAAAAATTAAATCACATGAGAAAAATTATCGTTTTATCAATGGTTTCACTTGACGGAGTAATGCAGGGGCCCGGTGGACCTGAGGAAGATACAGCCGGAGATTTTAAGTATGGAGGTTGGGTTGCACCCTATGGTGACGAAGTTAGTGGAGAGGTGGTGCAAAAAGAGCTGAGCCAAACTGCCGATTATCTTCTGGGCCGGACAACGTTTGAGATTTGGGAGAACTACTGGCCTGAACATGCCGACTTTTGGCCCGGCATCAATAATGGAACAAAATATGTTATGTCCAGGACCAGGAAAAAGTCAGATTGGAAAAACACTGTATTTATCGAAAGTCTGGAAGATATTAAGAAGCTTAAAAATTCAGATGGTTCTGACATTCAGGTTTGGGGCAGTAGTAAGCTCATTCAGTTGCTTCTTGCGAATGATTTAGTGGACGAACTGAAGCTCAAAATATACCCACTCACTTTAGGTAAAGGAAAAAACCTGTTTGGCAGCGGCGTGATACCAGCAGCATTTACATTAACAGAGAGTGTTGTTACATCAACCGGAGTAATTATTGCTAATTACAAACGGGCAGGAAAAGTAGAGACAGGCAGTATTGAAATTTAAGGAAAAAAATGAGAACACTGTTCGAACAGAGAGTATGCAAGTTTAAAACAGACTAGTTTCAATCTATGATAGCATGAACAGATAACATCGGTTTGGCAATGAGTGGGGCAGACAGTTGTGAATTCCACATTTGTACTTCTATTTGCATTTGTACAACGTTGGCTGATATTTGAATGCCCCACCATTGCCAAGTTCTGAGCCATATTGGCAAGAGGGCTGATTGAAGATGCCATACAATCAAATCAACGAGTTTTACCTGGCTATTTTTGATGAAGGCATAAACTGTTTCCGTCCAAGTCTTTCAGCCAGGCAAATCTTCCCCAAGGCGTATCATCAATTTTACCAACCTCAATCCCTTTCGTTTTCAATTCGTTGATTTCTGTTTCAATATTATCTGTTTCGCAAATAATGCCTTGAAAACCGGCGAGAGATATGGTTGTGTCGCTATTAGGCAACCCCATTTGTATCCACGTTTCACCATGTTCTCCAGGTCCTTCTACAAGAACTTGAAAACCGAGTTTCAAATAAAACTCTTTTGCTTTTTGTCTGTCCTTTACTGGAAGCATAATAATTTCTACTGATTTCATTTTTTGTTTTTTTGAATTATGAACTTGTTTTCAACGCAAAACTATTTGCTCAATGGCTAAATGACATCAGGTAAATGCGACAATATTACCCGTTGATTGCGACAACCTCTTTTTCTACATTTGTATGATGAAACATATTTCGATTTTGCCGCTTTATGATGCAACGCTCACAAGCATTGACAGCAGTCAACAACTTTTCTCGCGTATCAATGACTTTATGAAATACCAGGGAAAGCCATCATTTTACAATGTGGAAATAGTGGGTTTAGAAAAGGAAACAAAACTTAACAACGGACTTTACAGAATTTATACGGATAGAACAATAAAAGAAGTTTCGAAAACAGACGTAATTGTCATTCCATTATTATGTGGAGATTTTCCAAAGGCGATTTCAAAAAATGAAAGATACATTCACTGGATAAAAAGTCAATACCACAACAACGCTGAGATTGTATGCCTTTGTGTTGGTTCGTTTTTTCTTGCATCAACGGGACTTCTGAAAGACAAAAAATGTGCTGTACACTGGGCTGCAAAAAACGAGTTTAAAACTATGTTTCCCGATATAAAAGTTGTTGACGACACGATTATTACAGACGAAAGAGGAATTTATACTTGTGGTGGAGGGTTTTCATATTTGAACCTGTTGTTGTACATTATTGAAAAACATTTGGGAAGAGAAATATCAGTACTTGCGTCAAAAATGTTTGAAATTGACATTGAAAGAAAAAGTCAAAATCCATACGTGATCTTTATGGGACAAAAACAACACGGCGACGAAGTTGTTTTAAAGGCACAGGAATTTATTGAAAATAACCCAACTGCAACTTTTACCGTTAACCAAATTTGCGACAAATTTACCGTTGGACGAAGAACATTTGAAAGGCGATTTAAAAACAACACCAATAACTCAATTGTGGAATACATACAAAGAGTGAAAGTTGAGTTTGCAAAGAAACATTTGGAGAAAGGAAGAAAAACCGTAAACGAAATTATTTACGAAGCAGGTTACAATGACATTGATGCATTTAGAAAAGTGTTTAAAAAGTATACCGACCTATCGCTAATTGACTATCGCAAAAAGTTTTGCAGATAGCAGTGCAGGGCGTGCTTACTAGTAAAAATATAACCAACTGGAACAAGCCAGTCTGCGAAACAAACGGCATCAACATACACTACATAAGAACCAGTGGAAACAAACTTATTTAATTTTGTTACATCAAAACAAAACGAAGATTCACTGTGGTGTGACGGCAAATAAATTGTTTTGTTTGTGGCTGCATAGACTGCAAAATGGACCTATGGAAACAAAGTTGTCCCCCTTTTTTCAGTTTACGAAATTGTAGGCTTATTTGAATAAATTCAAATCGTCATCCTTTAAACCGTTCACGGAAAAAAAATGGTCAACCATAAGTTACTTATGAAATTAGCATACCATTATAAAGCAAGGTAAAAGGATTAAGGATATTCCAAATAGACCTATAGACGTGTTTAAATCTTAGTCATTCATCAACAGTAACTGCATTAAGTTAATTGGAACAAGAAAGCAAACAAACGTAAATAATTGCTGTCTATTCATACAAACAAGTTGTTTGTTGATTTTCAATTTAATCCTAAGGCTTTTTAATGAACTTAACTCTAAAGTAAACCATTAAAAAACCTCAGTATGATTGATTTTATAAAAACAGGGCGATTATTTTTTGGCCTGGGTATCATTGCATATGGAATACAACAAATCGTAATTAGAGATTTTCGTCCGCAAATATTACCTGGATTTCCTGCATGGGCTCACACAATCATTGCCTTGCCAATAGTGACAGGAGTAATCATGGTAGTCATAGGGCTTATCATTTCAGGCATATTTAAAGTTACAGAATCAAATAAAAGAAACATATGCCTTTATCTAGGCTTTTACTTTTTTGCACTCATCATACTTAGTCATATTCCTTATCTCCTTTTCGTCTATCCGCATAAGCTAAGCCATTTAGGTTCGTGGGGGGATGCTTTGAAAGGATTAGCATTTTCAGGCGGAGCATTTGTAATGGCAGGATCTTTTTTGGATAACAGGCCTCCATCCAAAAAAAATAATTTTTTTGAATCTGTGTTAGAGAACTTTATCCCGATAGGAAGGATATTTTTTTGCATGACAATTATCTTGTTTGGGTGTAATCATTTTGTATATGACATATCAGCTATGGTACCAAAGTGGTATGGCATGCCAAATTTTTGGAGCTATTTTGGAGGTGCTGCACTTATCTGTTCAGGGATAGTGATACTGTTCAAAATATTATTAAAACCAATCGCATTGCTTTTAGCCCTCATGCTTTTCCTGTGGTTTGTCACTCTTCATGTGCCCAATGCCTTTGCAGATCCTTATGTAGGTCACGGCAATCGAGTTGTAAGTGCCTTCGACGCATTGCTTTTCTGCGGCGTCGCGCTAGTACTCTCGCAGTTAACAAAACAAACAAGGAATAAAGATTCTGAAATCGTTTGGGCAAGTGATACCCGGAAAATAAGTGGCGTTAGAATTTGACAATCTTATCTGAGACTGATAGCTGTTAAGTATAGATGAAATAGCCTGATAAATTTTTGCAGATAAATGAACGTTTATTAATTATATGAAATTAATTAAGAGGCAGGATGACGAAGAGTTTCATGCCAATTAACCGATATTGGCAAATCTGCTATTAGATGATGAGCGCATTGCTAGAACATATGATAGCAAATTTAATAGGTACAAAAGAATTTTTATTGTCTCTTTCTGAAAGGATTTTGGCCCTATGCCCAAACTAGGGCCACTACTATCAGAACATTGCACAGTGATTACCTATGACCGTCGTGCCCGCGGGGAAAGTGGTGATACCCATTGCTATGCGGTTGAGCGGGAAATTGAAGATATTAATGCTCTAATTAATATCGCAGGTGGCTCTGCTTGTTTTTTTGGAATATCATCCGGTACGATCCTTTGTCTACAGGCTGCAGCCCGTGGTTTTAATATTACACAGCTTGTTTAATTGAGATTAACTACGAGATAGATGCACGTTTTGTTGCAATGAACGTATATCAAAATGCCTTACAAGTTGACAAATTTCCGATATCAAGAGGGACATGCATTGTTGCTAATAAATATACCGCACTTCTTTGGACACTCGGAATTGTTCCATCAGTTAGACAACCCAATTACAAATTTTATCTTGGCGGTAGAAGTATTCCTGCCCCAATTAAGATAACCAAGCACTATGGAGAATCGAATATTAATATTATAGCTACAGAGATTTTAGGCTTAACCAAAATGAATTGGAATTCACGTGACTTATATTCTAAGTTACCATCTACCATTGATTCGTCTAACCAAATTGCACGAATTGGAAAATTACTTTCGAGATTTGAAGGCAAAACGTACGACTATAGACTTTTTATATAGCGGAGAAACAACCGTAGTTATTAATTCGAAACCAGGATATTTGTCCTTTGTTAAATATGCTGTCGCCACAACTACTATCAGTACAAGTGAGTAACACAACGATGCTCAATAGCAGTTCAAATGCTGGCTACAAAAAAAAAATCCTACTTAAATAACTTCCACTTCCTTCATATTCATACTTTTCTTCACCATCTCTTTATGCCTTGCTCCCCATTCGCTAAGTGCTTGTAGCACTCCACCCAGGGTTTCAGCATATTCGGTTAACTCGTACTCTACCACTACTGGTGTGCCAGTAAACACGTTTCGGCGTACAAAGCCGTTTAGTTCCAAATCTTTTAATTCTGTTGACAGCACTTTTGCAGAGATACCTTCAATCAATCGTTGCATTTCATTAAACCTCCGGTTGCCTTCTGTTAACGCAACAATTATTCTTAGTTTCCACTTGCCACCAATTACATAAAGGGCATCTGCAACAGAATTGAGGGTGGCTTTGCATTCTGCTTCTGATGTAACCTCTTTGTCCATTTTCAACTTAGCCATAACATTTGTTTTACTACTTACCTAAAGGTAACTACTAACCTTTTGTATAGTAGTTACTTTATGAAAGTAAAGGTAGGTAGTTTTGCATTATCAAAGGAACAATCAAAAAAAACAACAATCATGGCAACAACAAAATGGGTATTAGACCCAACGAACAGGAGTTAGGTTTTAAAATAAAGCATCTAATAATCAGCAATATTTCAGGATCGCTTAAAAGCTTCCAGGCAGAAGTAGAAACACAGGGCGAGGATTTTACTACAGCTCAAATCAAAGTTAAGCTGCTATTTTAAAGGACGCTCTCGACTCTAATCCTCTTTAAAAGCTGAGTTGTCACTTTCTTTTTCTTGAAAAAAAGAAAGTAACCAAAGAAAATTCAAGAAAGGAATGAAACAGCCCATTCCTTTCGCCGTTCCCTGATTAAGCTTCTGTACTACTGTGGCGGCTGCAACATTTGGTTTTCATGCTTATTCCTTTGAAGAGACTTTAAGTCGTGAGACTATTTTTCTACAATGTGTCTTCCAGAACGGCTCTTCCCTCGACCTTCGAAAAAAGGCGTTAAGAAAATGGATAGTTAGGGAGTTAAGAAATGAAATAGATGTTACTGAAGTTTGGGAGTGTTTATAGATCGTAAGTCCTCCTAAAGCCGAATCTTATTCTTGCGGTGTGACTTATTTCATTTTAGACCGAGCTATCCATTTTTAGCCATTTTTCGCAGTTTTGATTTTTTTGTTTCTTTTTTTATCACGAAAAAAAGAAAAACAGTACACGATCAGTATAACATGGACAACTCACCTCTTTTAAACACGAATGTTTAATAATAAAAGAAAATTTATGTCTATAAAAAGAAAATTGGTAAGAATAGAAACGCCTAAACCTCAACCGGGTTTTCTCGGTCCTGATCATACGAAACGTGCTGTAGTATCGGGTGGCTTTTCCGCAAGTGATCCATTTATATTGCTAATGGACGATGACTTAGACAAGAAGGATAACACGCCTGTTGGCGGCGCTCATCCGCATGCAGGTTTTGAAACTGTCTCTTTGCTGTTAGAAGGCGAAGTAGGTGATGCCGCACATACCATGAAGAGTGGCGACTTCCAGATAATGACTGCAGGCAGTGGTATTGTGCATACAGAAACAATCGACAAGGCTGCTACCATGCGCCTGTTACAACTATGGATTAATCTGTCAAAGAAAGACAGGTTAGCCACACCAAGAGTGCAGGATTTGCCTTTGGAGCATGCTCCAACTTTAAATGAAAGGGGAGTGCATATAAAAGTGTATAGCGGCTCTCTTGCAGGTTTGACTTCGCCTATTGAAAACTATACTCCGATGGTGATTGCTGATGTTACCATTGAAATGGATGTTACAACTACACTTGATATACCCGCAAACTTCAACACCTTCTTATATGTTTTGGATGGGAGTGTGGTGATTGGTGAAGATGAAAAAGGATTGAACAAGTACCAGGTGGGATGGTTGGATATGGGAACGGATAATGCAGCAAGTGAGTTGAAGTTAACAGCGGGCAAAGAAGGAGTTTGCTTTTCGCTATATGCAGGGAAACCAACTGGCGACACAATCGTTTCACATGGTCCCTTCATTGCAGATAGTCAGGAGGACATCATGCGTTTTTATAGCGAATACAGGCAGGGGAAAATGAAACACATATCAAGGGTACCTGAAAGTCAGAGACTGAGTTGGTAGGCATTGAACAAACAAATAAATCATAGCAAGTACCTTCGTAAAATTAAAAATCATTAGTATGGAATTAGGTGTTGGAATGTTTGGAGATCTGCACATTAATAGTAAAGGCGAGGTGCAGCCTGCACAACAGCGGATGCAGGAATTTATAGAAGAGATCAAATTGATGGATGAAGTAGGCCTTGATTTCTTTGGCATCGGGGAACATCATCGGCCGGACTATGCAGTCTCGACACCCGAAATTATATTGGCTGCAGCAGCAACCGTAACAAAGAACATTAAACTTGGAAGCGCTGTTTCAGTATTAAGTTCATCTGATCCTGTTCGATTGTATCAAAGTTTTGCTACTGTAGATTTAATCAGCAACGGACGTGCTGAACTGATGGTAGGTCGCGGAAGTTTCACGGAGTCTTTTCCTCTGTTTGGCTATCACCTCCAAGATTACAACGAGTTGTTTGAGGAAAAACTGGAGTTGCTGCTGCAGATCAATAAGCAGCCCCGTGTGACATGGAAAGGCAAGTTCCGCTCTGCGTTGGAGAATCAGCAGGTATTACCACGTGCAGTGAATGATGCATTAGATATATGGGTAGCGGTTGGCGGTACGCCGGAGTCGGTAGTTAGAGCTGCAAAGTTTAACCTGCCGGTGATCTTTGCTATTATTGGTGGTAACCCAGCGCAGTTCAAGCCGCTATTCGACTATTACAGAAAAGCACTTCAGCATTTTGGTCATGGCACAGAAACACTACAAGTAGGTGTACATATACATTCGTTTTTTGGGGACAATAGCAGGCAAATCGCAGACGACTACTATCCAACATATGCAGCGCAGATGAACCGCATTGGCAAGCAGAGGGGATGGCCAGCATACACAAAGCAACAGTTTGAACAAGGGCGTTCACCACAAGGCCATCTCATTATTGGCGATGCTAATGAAGCTGTCGATAAAATACTTCACATGCAAGAGATGTTTGGCCTCACCCGCTTTTCCGCCCACATGGATGTTGGTGGACCATCACATGAATCAATGATGAAAACTATTGAAATCTTTGGGACGAAGATTGCCCCCAAGGTGAGAGAAGCTTTGGGAATTAGGGCAACAGAGCAAGTTTAAGGGAATGATTTTGTTTTGGGAAGTAAAGAACAGGTAATTTGCATATATTTTAATTTAGGAACAAGATTTGAAATAAGTAGTCTAAAGCCCAAAGCAAGTACATCACGCCGCTTAACAATTGATACTATGGATGAATATTTATGCATTAATGATGTTTTCACAGCTGAGCAAAAGCGTGGCTTTGAAAATTTGCCGGTAAAGGGTGAAACTTACACTTTGAAAGAAGAGGTTAAGTCTACTATTGATAATAAGATAGGTTTAGTATTTTACGAGCTTCCAAACCCCAGCCATCCAAATGGACAAGAGTATTCTTTTAGACCAAGTAGATTTGTGAAAGTTGATAAAACAAAAGGACAAACTGAACTAGTTGAAGAAAAAGAGCTTGTTTATGTTTTGGAAAAGAACAAATGACGCTAAGACAAACCATAATGTTTTTTCCAAAAGGTGAAACCGAAGTTGTAAAAATTGAGATTTACGTTTACGATGATAGCTCAGGCGATAATGGCTTTTGGAACGTAGATACAAATAAGGTAGCATTAACGCCTTCACTTTATTCTCAATTCAGAAGCCTCGATACTCAAGTAGCACAAAGAAAGTTTTTTGAGCAGTTAAGGAAAGTCAGTTCAACTTCATTAACCTAGAGTTTGAAGTTTTAGAAATTAATACGAGTGCAGGTTCCACATTCCACAGCGAATACTGCTGGATAATTACAAAACCTACACCTTGTTAAGATTTCGCTGCATTTTTGTGTGGTGGATTTTTCGATGTCGCATTATTATGCAGTAACAGGTTCAAAAAGAAAACCTTCACCAATACGAGTTATTTCATGATGGTTCATCTTATCGACGGCACCTATGAATTGTTCCGGCACTTCTACGGTCTCCGCAGCTTCAACAAGGGCAATGACAAACAATTTGGAGCCGTAGTTGGCGTGCTTTATGGGGTATTGGAAAGGATCGAAAAAGGTGCGACTCATCTAGGCGTCGCAACAGATCATGTTATTGAGTCGTTCCGTAATAAACTTTGGAGCGAATATAAAACCGGGCAGGGCATAGAACCGGTCCTGTTTGCACAATTCCATCCTCTGGAAGAAGCATTAACGTTGATGGGTGTTGTGGTGTGGCCTATGAATGAGCTGGAAGCAGATGATGCACTAGCGTCTGCTGCGCACCTGGCTGCTGCCAATCCGCAGGTTGAAAAAGTATGTATCTGGACACCGGATAAAGATTTGGCGCAGTGCGTGCGGGAAGATCGCGTAGTGCAGGTCGACAGCCGGGCTAAAGCGATAAGAGATGCAGACGCTGTTTTCAATAAATTTGGCGTTACACCTGTACTCATTCCCGATTATCTTGCCCTTGTTGGCGATAGCGCTGATGGATATCCCGGCATCTCGGGTGTTGGCAAGCGGAGTGCAACCAGGCTGTTGAACAGATATGGGCCAATCGAAAATTTCCCGTCAGAGGTGCTGGGACAACAACGTGAAAAAGCATTGCTGTTCAAACGCCTTGCTACGTTGAGAATGGATGAACCACTATTCACCGATGTTAACGAGCTGCAGTGGCGAGGTCCTACTTCAGCTTTCGCTGAGTTTGCTATAAAAATCGGCGAACCAGCTTTGGGTGAACGGACAAACAAAGTCGCGGCAAAAGTTATTCAACATCAGTAAGATTGCCCCGGGAAGCAATTTAAGAGAACGTGGTAGCTATAAGGGTCGAATGGTGATTGCTGCTCTTAACATATCTACTCTCCTCAACTTATCCTTCCATTTTAACAACCCCGGCATTCCTGCTGAGACAACTACTTTATAGTACAAGTGTGCGACCAACGATGCCCAATTGAAACTTTACTGCTGACTACATAAAAAATACGTTACTCTTTAATCATCATTCCCTCATCCTTTACCTACTCCAACAATTTTTACTGACAGTTACGTTCACTTTTAGCGATGCCAATAAGTCTGACTACATTTCCATCATTTTTATCACCCAGGAAACAAGCAAATGGAGTTCATCATCTGCTGCATCAAACACCATTCATCATGTACCTGTAGAATTAAACCCTAAGTTTTATCGTCCTTTCAGTAGCTTTCCGAACTCGTACCAATCGAATCCTTTCTCAACGCGGTTATGCCTCAGCGCAGGAATCTGTGTTGTGATTAAAAGGGCAGTTCCATTTAAATCCGCCCGATGATGCTGTGGGATTTCTCGCTTTATTGCCTTAACCATCTTGAATCTCGCGCTAGGAAAGAACTCTTGCACAGATTTTTTTAGCAAGTTGATGTTATCCATACCGTACATTAGGACAACTTCTGGCTTATAGACAATTATGTTTTTGAGGATCCGATTTATGCGTTTAGAATAGATGTAGTCCTCGTATAATGCTCGGCTTTTGAGAAAAGGAAATTGGGGCAGCTCGAGCCAGGCATAATACCAGGCATGGTTGTGAGCAGGAAGGGGAAATAGCGGTATCAAGGCCTCCTTGGGCGGTGATGGTAAGGCAAATGAGTTTTTCTGATACGTGAGCAGATCAGGAAGTTTTTGGTTTTGGTATCCATGGACAAAGGCGATGAGGTTTTTCCACCCACCGTGCAACGTTGCATGGCTACCAAACCGCTGGTCGTTGAGGTTTGTGAATCTCTCGGCTCGCGGCCCATCCAATCGGAATTCTACATGATTGTACAGTTGACGGATGTCGCAGAGGGTGTCCATATTCGACTCTTGCAAGTTGTAAAAGTAGTTTAGCTTTTCGGCTACTTCTTCGGGTACATCACCCCCGGGTTCTTCATAGCCAACGAACCAGAACCTGGCGTGCCAGGATCCGTATCCGTAAAAATTATCTAACCAGTATTTGAGCGCTTTCGCTTCAATTAGCATGGCCTGAAAGTTAATCAATCATGGCCGCCTTTAATCGAAAATCATACTTCGGAGCAAGTACTGTTATAGAAATAAGTTGTTAACAATTTCAATTTCTACCGGACCTTGCGTTAAACCCTTTGGTGATCCTTCCTGACACCTAACCAGCCAGAGGGTTTCAATGCCGGAAAATACTTCGTCTAAGCCAGGTCTTTAGAGCAAAGCCTTGTTGGTTAACATGAGACCCCGCAGTGGATGGGGGGCGATGCATAGCACGAAAAGAAGATTTTTGCAAGGCGCCGCTTTCAACGGGTTAATAAACCATAAAAAAAACAAGACATTAATTAGTGCGTTTCATATTTTGAAAAAGCAATCAAATCAAAACATTTATTCTATTCATGTATAATCAAATTATCCGGTCACGCAACCGTTATCTTATAAATTTGCCCGCGGTGGTCGTTTTTCTCGGCGCATTGGTTTTGCTTGCTTCCTGCGATAGTTCACCAACTGAACACTATGCTTTATTACGCGACTCGGCACTGATACAATTGCCGTTGAAAGTGTAACCCGCGAGGGCAATTTGGTAACGAGTGATGAAGTTGACCGGTTTCCACTAGTGCGAGTACGACATACTGTAATTCATCTCAACCCTGACGGCAGTATTAAACACCTTGTCATGGATATTCATACGCCCGGTTTGCCGGCAGATCGGCGTGGACTAAAAGTGACCGCTGATGTTACCGCCGATAAGGTGCACATCTCCAAAACGGATGGCACGGGCACATTGAAGCGTGACTTTGCAACAGGTGGCGCTATAGTGGAAGCGCATGTGCCACAAATGTACAGCCTCTATGAACTTTACTTCGCAGCGGCACTAAAGCATGCGACAGCATCAAAACTTGAAGCGGGTAAACCCGTGCAAATACGGCAGTTTTATATTGATCGACAATTCGATCGCTTTCCATTGGGGCGAGGTAGTGTAACACCGCGCGGTAGTGGCAAGGCGGAGATAGCCCACGACTGGCTTTCCGGTACAGGGGAGGCAACAATGGACTCTACCAATCATTTGCTCAACTACTCCGGTCACCGCACACATATAAGGTAGATGTGAGCCGCCTGCCCTCTCCGCCCGAGATAAAAAGTATCGCTGACCGGTTTGAAGCTGTGGAAGCAAAAAAGGGAATCGTGAAGGAAATAAGTGTACGGGATACAATGCGGGCACAAATTGGCAATGCTATGTTTACCATCGATTACGGCCGCCCACGTATGCGTGGACGCGAGTTGCTGGGTGATGTATTACCCTACAACTATGTCTGGCGTACAGGAGCCAATGCAGCAACGCAGTTTACAACGTCGTTGCCGATCAAGCTTGCCGGAATGCAAATACCGCGGGAACCTACACATTGTGGACTGTGCCACACACAACCTCAGTTGATCTGATCGTAAACAAGCAGACTGGCCAGTGGGGCACTGACTATAACCCCTTACATAACCTGCGCATAGCAAGAATTACCAGTCAGGCACTTCCAGCGCCGATAGAAGTGTTTACAATTTCCATCATTCCAGATAACTTAAAACATGGAACACTTATAATGGAATGGGGTCTTTTTAGGTGGACGGCACCAATAGAAGTGCAATGAGGTTCTACCTGGTTATAAGCTACACTTAAAATAGTGTAGCCAGCAGTCGAAGGATCAATAGCTTTTCATACTTCACGAACCCTGCGTCAATGCGTACGGAAGATTCTGCAGATTTCGAGTACTACAGCTTAATCTTCCGGTTAATTTTCGTTAGAAGCTGTACGGGAAGTGCATATACCTTAAAAGGTACAAAAAAGGCAATTATAAAAATACTATACCCTTAACGGTATATGTAGTAGTAGAGTTATTTGTTATGGTAGCGCAAATAAATAAAAACGTATAAGAGCTACGGGATATTGAGCATGTGCATCTAAACCAATCCGTCAAAATATTTTTAAGTAGTTAAAACATTTGTATGTGCTAAACTTTGACTGGCAAAAGCCAGAGGAGCATCGACTGTGACTAAAACGGTAGCAAATGAATGCCTTGCTACATGAGTAGGAAATTTGAACTCAAATCCTAATTCAACACCAACCTGGTAAATTTAATAAAACTCCGATACCAATATACCCCAATCCTGTCCAAAATTTAGACAGGATTGTTTGAGCTAACTCTACTTAATTTCGCTATCATACTGAAGTGTCTCAATCGAGCACATGCTAATAATTAAGATTAAGGAAGTTATTGGGATTGTAATTAATTGATAGTATAATTCAACTATTGCATCATTCAAACTATTTTTAAAACATGAATTAACATATATTGATGTTACTAATCTAAAAATAAAAATTGTGTGTTTATGGAAAGAGCTTTCAGAAAATCAGCAGAGGACACATATCCTAAAAAAATCTTTTCTCATCAACTTATAACCTTTGAAGACCTACAGGAGTTCAAAAAACAATTATTAGTAGAGTTGTTGAAGGCTATAAAGCCAGCAACAAGTATAACAACAAAAAGGTGGCTGAAGTCTCATGAAGTGAGACGATTTCTAAAAATCTCTCCTGGTACTTTACAGACACTTAAGTCTTCGGGCGTTGTTCCCTACCAGAAGGAGAAGTAAATTAGCAGTGCATAAATTTCTTTCAAAAGCAATTAGTAATAATCGGTGTCCCAAAGTGGTTAATATTGATAAGAGTGGAGCTAATAAGGAAACCATCAGAACTTACAATAACAGGTCCTTAAAGAAGATAAGGATAAGACAGTGTAAGTATTTAAATAATAGGGTAAAAGGGATTATAGATTTATAAAGTGGAGAATTCAAAATGTGCTTGGTTATAAGAGTTTTGAATCAGCATCAAGGACGTTGGTAGGAATAGACAGACAGTAGATTTTCTATTAACAAAAGGAAGAAATAAACTGGCAGCTCATAAGTTTTTGCTTAAAGCAATTACTAGTAATGGCTGTCCCGAAGTGACTATTGATAAGAGTGGAGCGAACAAGGAAGCAACATTCTTATTCTAGGGTTCTGCTTTTATAGTCGGTTGCACTTCGAAAGAGCTTCTGTTTAGGGAAACCGTGGCGTAGAATACGCCATGGGAAGGGCTACGGGCTATGAAACAATTAATCAACGTTATCCTACCATCTATTATTTAAATGGCTTTGGGTAAACGACAGCTTGGTCGTGGATTGAAACCGTAATAATGAGTTAATGGATACGGCCATTTTCAGTGGTCGTATCCATCCTATGGTATTGGTGATGCCGAACAGCGATAACAATTTTGGAGGAAGTTTTTATACTCCTTCTACCTTAACCGGAAAATGGGCCAACTACACAGCGAAATACGAGACTTGCAGCTTTTAAATCGAGTCAACTAAAGTTGTGGGCCTTGTCAAAGAAAATCAGGGCCGTTGTCTCGAACAAAGACATGCATCGGGGAATCCAATTATTATTTATCATTGGATTGCCTTATAGCTAATTATTCCATCGATTGTGGCTTCTCCTGTCCCAAGCTTTTCATTTAAAAGTGCATCGATATCAAAGTGGCCAGTGGCCCCTGTAAACCTTCCAGTACCTCCTGTAATAGTATTATCAAAATGTACCTTAAGCATATTGTTATCAAGTTCTTCGGCTAATCCGGTATGGGTTGCAAATATTTGCTCTCCATTTGAAGCTGTAATAGTTACAGTACCGGTAATTTGAGGGAAATTCTCTTCGTTATCCTTAGCAAAAAGAGTAAAACTTTTAGTAGGGAATGCAACGCCGGTACCATGGACACCGTCCTCACCTATAGATAATTTGAATTTTCCGACAAAAGGAACTGTTTTTTTAACTGAAGGATCCGTCTTTTGGCAACTCGCTAGTACCACAACGACTGCAAGCAGAAGTGCAAGGTTACCAATGTTGAATACTTGTTTCATAATTGAAATTTTAATTGTTATAAATATTTAACGAAACAAATATTGCCCGCTTTACAATCAAATTCAATACGCTCTTTGAGTGATATTGTTGTGGAGGAAATCTCGATAACGAAGCTACTTTCAAATAATTTTTTCGCGGAGTACTTTGGCGATGGCTTCTTTGCCACAGTTTACATGCAATTTTGGGTAGATATTTTTTAGATGTGTGCGAACTGTATCAAACGAAATTTTTAATTCGTCGGCAATAATTTTTATACTGTAGCCTTTTACAAGCAGTTGCAGTATTTCCTTTTCACGCGCAGTCAGGTGATACAGTTGTCCGGAAGATCTCATTTCAAAGCTTTGTAACACCCGACGCGCAATAGTTGGCGACATTGGCGCCCCTCCTTGCATTACGTCGCCGATGGCTTCAAATAATTTAAACGGTGAGGTCTTCTTTAGAATGTACCCGTTGGCTCCGGCACAAAGACTATCAAATAAATTCTCATCATTTTCAAACATCGTGTACATGATAATGAACGTCTCTGGCCGGGCTTCTTTTATTTCCCTTACTGCCTGAATTCCTGTTTTACCAGGCATATTAATATCCATAATAACCACATCGGGTTTATAGCAGCGGATAATAGTAGCCGCATCTATTGCATTACCATAGTGTGCAGTTACTCTATAATCATTGCTGTTGCTGCTACCAATCAGCACCACCAGTGAGTCTCTCAACTGGTCGTCGTCTTCAAATATGATTATGTCTGGCATTTTTACTTTATTTCCCGAAGCCCCCTTTAAGAAATGTCTCAAATTTTTGACCCTGAAAATTACCTGCTTTTAAACCATTTCCATATACCCCTTTTGAGTGATGGGGTTAAAACGGGTAATGTAATTTTCAATATTACACCTTTGCCTGGCGATGACTCAACGGTGGATGTTCCTCCCCATTTTTGCACACGTTGCTGAATATTTTTTAATCCGTTTCGGTGTGTCGGCCCGGCTGGATCGAAACCTTTCCCATTGTCACTTACCTGCATTAATAGCTCGTTGTCTTTGACTTCTATATTTATGTTTACTTCGGTTGCCAATGCGTGCTTCTGAATGTTATTAATCGTTTCTTTAAACACAAAAAACAAATCCCTGCGCTTACCTATTGAAAGCTTTGCAGGTAAAGTCTTTTCATCAAATCTAATTGTATATCGGATAGCTGTTTCGTCAAAAACATCCGCTGCATATCTTCTCATACGCGAAGTGACTTCTTCTATTAAATCATTTTTGCTATCAATGCTCCATACAATATCATCAAGTGCTTCTGCAGATGTTTGAATTTCTCTTGAAATCCTTTTTAAATATTCCGACATCTCTTGCGGCTCGCTTATTTTTTGCTGACCTAATGCAGAGAGCAAATTAATATTGGTAAGCCTGGCGCCAATATCATCATGTAAATCACGTGAAATACGCTTACGCTCTTCTTCCTGTGTAGCCGCCATAGCTTTAATTTTCTCAGCCTGCTTTCTTTCCAAGCCTTGCATATGGATTCGATACGAGGTATATCCTACACCGCCAATTACGAAGGCATACAATGCATAAGCCCACCATGTGGCCCACCAGGGCGGCAGCACCTTGAAGGTATATACCTTTTCGCTCCAAACGCCAAAAGGACTTAGCGCTTTCATTCTAAACGTATAATTGCCTTGGCTCATATTGCCAAAAACTGCGTTTGAATTATTGCTTAACGGACTCCAGTCATTATTATAACCTTCCAGTTTATATTTGTATTTTACCTGTTTTGCCATTGCAGGTTCTATTGCTACAAAATCTATAGTTATCGAATTGTAATTATAAGGCAGCACCAGATTGATCGGCACAGGGTAGAACCTAGTTACTCCTTCCAATTTTATGTCCTCATATTTTTTTCTCATACTATCCAAAATGTGGTGGGATAATACTTTCCCAAAGGAGGTAATCGTTTCATTTAGGATAGTGAGGCTATCTACTGATTTATTGCTATTCCGATCACGTATAAGATTATTCCAGCAAATGTTCTCGTTATTTACTTTTACAGATTGAATTTTGATGGACAAGGGCATTGTGTCCTTCTTGTTAATTGCGGAATAATCAAACCGTATAAGCTTACCCTCTCCGCTGGCTACCCAAACTATTCCTTTGTCATCGACACACAGCGCGCCCGTACTTACATCTTTTACCGGATAGCCAGTGTTTTTAGTAAAATTTTCAAAACCATCGTCAAACCCGCTTCCAATGTTTAATCGATTTTCTTTAAGCCCAGATAAGCCCTGTGTTGTTCCAAACCACATGATGTTCCTTGTCTTATCCTCGGCCATAATCGAGATTCCATTATCCGCCAGCCCTTGTTCGGTAGTATAATTAGTGAATGTTTTTCCATCATATTTACTTATGCCCTTTCCATCGGTTCCAAACCAAATATTTCCAACTTTATCCTGATGAATGGCAGATACTAAGTTACTAGGTAGCCCCTGTGCAGTTGTGAAATTGGTAAAACTATTGCCGTCGAATCTGCTCGCACCACCCCCGTGAGTTCCGAACCAAATACTTCCAGCTTTATCTTGTGCAATACTCCATATATTATTACCCGCCAGGCCTTGCGCCGTGGTATAATTAGTAAAGCTATTACCATCATATTTGCTCACGCCGCTGCCTCGTGTTCCGAACCAGATGTTTCCTGCTTTATCCTGCATTATAGTGATCACGGCATCACTTGCGAGGCCTTGTGCTGTTGTATAATTGGTAAAGCTGTTGCCATCAAATTTGCTCACGCCTCTATCCGTGCCAAACCAAATGTTTCCTGCTTTATCCTGCATCATTGCCCATATTTTGTTATCTGCCAAACCTTGGGCTTTAGTATAGTTAGTAAAACTATTGCCGTCATATTTGCTTGCCCCTCCCTCATATGTTCCAAACCATAAGTTGCCAGATTTATCCTGGAGGATCCAAAATACCAAATTGGCCGCCAACCCTTGTGCAGTAGTATAATTCGAAAAGCTATTACCTTCGAATTTGCTAACGCCGCCTCCTTGCGAACTAATCCAAAGGTTGCCCACCCTATCCTGTAAAATGCTGTTTATTTTATTCTCAGCCAATCCCTCCGTCTTGGTATAATTTGTAAACCTGGTGCCATCATATTTGCTCACCCCTCTGGTGTGAGTGCCAAACCACAAATTGTCGTCTTTATCCTGCACTATACAGAATACGTTGTTGTCCGCTAGTCCCTCCTTTATCGTATAATTTGTGAACCTGTTCCAATCGTATTTGCTCACGCCTGCATTTGTGCCAAACCACAAGTTCCCCTCTTTATCCTGACTGATACTATTTACAGAATTATTCGCCAAGCCCTGAGCCTTAGTGTAATTCGTAAAATTGCTTCCATCAAACTTACTCACGCCTCCTGCATCGGTACCAAACCAGATGTTTCCTTTTGTATCCTCAATCATACTTCGTACGTAGTTATCTGGCAGTCCATTTAAAGTATTGTAGTTTGTGAAGCTTTTGCTGTCATATTTGCTTACGCCACCCTCGTGGGTGGCAAACCAGAGATTCCCCCAGCTATCCTGCATGATGCATGTAACAAAATTGTCAGCCAAGCCGTTCGCTGTAGTATAATTTGTAAAACGGTAACCGTCATATTTGCTTACTCCTGAGGTCGTGCCGAACCAGAGGTTGCCACCCTGGTCTTCTAAAACATAAAACACAACATTACCCGCCAACCCGTGAGTGACAGTATAGGTTGTAAAACTTTTTCCATCGAACTTACTCACGCCTCCCCCGCCGGTACCAAACCAAAGGTTGCCAGCCTTGTCGCTGGCACTACAGATAACATTGTCCACCGGCAGCCCCTGATCCATACGGTAATTAGTAAAGAAAGGTATGCCCCTCCCGAATGCGTCAATTTTGATAACAGGTTTTCCAGCTTTTATTTTTTTGGGTGGGTTATGGGGAGTAATGGTAGTTACTTTTGGGGGAGGAAAAAGGGGTTTACTGATAATATTGGTTGCCCGAATTATTTTAACAGTATCATTTGCAGGATGTAAAGAGTTTAGTTTGTTGCATGAAATGCAGGTAAGAAAGCTAATTGAAAGATTAGAAAAGGCTAGTAGTTTTAAAATAAGGGAGCGATTTTGATTTGATTGCTTTTTCAAAATATTCTACTTTAGTACCATTAAATTTACAAATTGTTTGCGGTTCCGTACAGAAGAAGGACTTTTTAAACCGGTGGTCGATTGCGAAGAATCAGTGATGACGTCCTCAGAAATAGCGCAGCGATATCATTTTTTGTTGGAAAATAAAAATAGTTATTCCTCAAATTCAATATCATTTTTCTAAGCAGGGGAATTTCGAGATAGGAAGCTAAAAATCATTGAGAGACATATTTAAGAATGTGAGATTCAGCGCAACCATTTTTTGAAAATAACAACAAAAAACATTTGGTTAAATAATAGCAATGATCTCAATTGGACGCAGTGCTTCAACTGAAATTTAAATACTTTTTTAATTTTTGTCCGGGGAGGAGCTAAAAAGCGTATGTCAATGATTAAAGCAGTAAGTCAAAAACGTAATGTTTTAAACCATTTTAGATAAAAATTGTAAAGATCACCACAGTAAACATTTATCTTAAATTCAACCGGAATTGCCAAGAAGCATCCAATTTTTACAAGATTGCATTTGGTGGTGAGTTTCGCACTATTCGAACACCGTAGTTTAGAGACTAATATTGGAAGAAA
The DNA here is from genome assembly GCF_000374045.1 of Segetibacter koreensis DSM 18137. Taxonomy (GTDB): domain Bacteria; phylum Bacteroidota; class Bacteroidia; order Chitinophagales; family Chitinophagaceae; genus Segetibacter; species Segetibacter koreensis. The sequence goes on from NZ_KB893327.1 coordinate 93,479, forward strand.
TAGGTAATACCAGCGCCTGAAGATCATGGCTGGAAATGTAATCAAATGAAGTGGCAAAGATAAATTTTACCGCATGCAAAATGCAGCACAACGGATGCAGCCCCTAATTGAAGATTTACTTGCGTATTCCCGTACAAGCACTGCTGAAAGAAAATTTGAAAAAATTAATCTACAGAAAATTATTGAGGAAGTAAAGGAAGAATTGAAAGAAGAGTTACGCCACAAACAATAGGATATTTTAAAAAGCTAAAATATCAATCTTAATACAAACAAGATTAATGATGCAGGTAAGATAACTTTACACACCGATTATAAATTACCCTTCTTCAATTCTTCCGCGCAATAATTTGCGGCCCTTGCAGCAAAAGCCATATATAAAATTGAGGGACTTTGATTGCCCGTGCTGGTCATACATGCTCCGTCAGTTACGAAAACATTTTTGCATAAATGCAGCTGGTTGTTCTTATTAAGCAGTGATGTATTCGGGTCATTACCCATACGGCAGCCTCCCATTTCATGTATATCTAAGCCTGGGGCCTGTTTGGTATCATGCTGGATTATATCTTTAACCCCAGCTATACTAAGCATCTCTGCGCTTTGGTTCAAAAAATCTTTTACCATTTTCTCATCATTCTCATCGTAGCCGACAGACGTAACGAGTTGGGGTATTCCCCATTTATCTTTTTTATCCTTACTTAACCGCACGTGGTTGCTCTCTTTAGGGATAGTTTCGCCCTGCATGTACATGCCGGCAGTCCATACCCCAGGTTCAGAAAGGGCATCTTTATATTCAGCACCAATACCATTGGGGATACCAGTAAAGGAATCATTTCGGGTTGCCCAGACAAAGGTTAAGTAACCTCCCAGATAATCGGTATCCTGTTTATGCAGGTTCCGGTAATTGGCAATGATAGGATTAGTGGGATTGCGTCCGTAAAAATATCGATCTTTATATCCATCGTAGGTTCCGTGAACACTCCCGCGGTAATTTTGAAAAGCTAAATACTTTCCCAATAACCCATTATCATTTCCCAATCCGGTGGGAAAGCGCCGGGAGGTAGAGTTTAACAGGATCAGATTAGTGTTTAAGCACGCGGCATTCAAAAATATAACTTTTGCAAAATAATCTGTTGTCTCATTAGTTACTGCGTCAATTATTCGCACACCGGTAGCCTTACCTTTTTGTTCATCATAGATAACCGAGTGTACCACCGAGTGTGGCCTGACGGTCAGGTTTCCTGTTTTATTTGCCCATGGCAAGGTTGAAGAGACAGAACTGAAATATCCCCCGAAAGGACATCCTCTTGTACAAAGGTTTCTTGCCTGGCATTGTCCACGCCCCTGTTCTAAATGGATCTGTTCTGGCTTGGTTAAATGAGCCCAACGTGTCCGAACCATAAAGCGATCTTTATAGTGTTCACTAATTTTTCGCTGTATCTCTGCCTCGAGGCAACTGAACTCAAAAGGAGGCAAATATTCTCCATCCGGTAAAGCTTCTAAGCCATCTTTGCCGCCGCATATACCTGCAAACCTTTCTACGTGTGAATACCAAGGCGCTATATCATCGTATCGAATTGGCCAGTCTATAGCATAGCCGTAACGTTCGGGTGCAGTAAATTCAAAATTACTCCATCGCTGACATGCTCTTCCCCATGTTATTGATTTACCTCCTACCTGATAGCCTCTTATCCAGTCAAAAGGTTTTTCCTGAACATATGGATGCTCTTCATCCTTTACAAAGAAATGCTGCGTATCCTCAGTAAAGGCATAACATTTACTGACTACCGGATTATTATTTATTACAGATAAAGGTTCTTGGGTACGATGCTTAAACTCCCACGGATCTTTTGTAGCAGTCGGGTAATCCTTCAAATGCTCTATGTTTCGTCCCCTTTCCAGAACCAATGTTTTTAGTCCGCGTTCACAAAGTTCCTTAGCTGCCCATCCTCCGCTTATACCGGAACCTATAACTATAGCATCATAGGAATTCTTTGTTGCACCTTCAAAGTATTTATTGAAACCCATAAGGCATTTATTTATGCAAGTATAAAATAATAATCAACAAAATGATGTGCTGAATGCAACATCTACAAAAGTAATGTTCAAATTTTTTTAAATTAGGACTATGAATTAGAAGATCAATAAAACCTCTCTCCATATCCCTTGATCCAATAAAACCCCTTACTACTTTTTTAGTTTTCTTTTAGTACCATTTTATTACAACTACATCTTTCCACATTGCTTTTGGATAATAACAAGTTTCTTTAATTAATTTTACTTATATGCAAGAAACAGCAACCATTAAAGATCGGAATAAATGTGCGCGTAAGCAGGGTAGGAGCTGTGTTTATGCGGTAAGCTTCTTTGCGCTACGGCGGCCTAAGCCTAACTTTGTTTATATGATTAATGATTAATCTTCTAAGCATTTTCAACTGGCTAATATCATTACACTTAATCCTAATTTTTAAAATACAAGACAACGAGCCCACCCTTGAAGGTTGGCTCGTTTCCAGGCTTTTTTCCTTTAAACAAAGAAAGCAGCAAACTCAATTATAGGTTTTGCCATTAATTTGGATTTTGTCCGACAACAGTTTTGCATTGTACTTATAAATTTGAAACCTAGAATTTTACAAAAATTAAACTGTCTTTGTAAAAAGGGTGTTTGACAAGTTCTAAACTCAATTGGTGGAATTCACCTGTTATCCTCAAAAAAATGCCTGCCAGCAAGATGTAATACAGGCTGAAGAACTTAACAGTAATCTTTTCAATCTTTAATTATCCACCACAAATCATGAAGCATGAGTATTTCAAATACCTGTACTAATAACTGCCCTCACTGTAAGTGGTCATTGTAAGAAGTAAGATACATAAGTAATAAGGTAAACGATCCAAAATGTCGCATTTACGTACGTATTATGACGCTTTCACGCCCCGCTCGTTTATTTAAGCGGCGTATGTTTGAATTATATTTAATGCAATTATGAAAACAATATTTGACAAATTAACAAGAGAAGAATTGATTAATCGAATTAATTCACTTAATGAAAATAGCACAGCTCAGTGGGGCAAAATGAATGTTTCACAAATGTTGAAGCATTGTACGCAATGGGATGAAATGGCGTTAGGTAAAAAGAAATATAAACAATCCTTCCTCGGCAAGTTGTTTGGTAAAATGGCTTTAAAAAGTATGATGAAGGATGAACCAATGAAAAAAAATTTACCTACTGTTCCTTCTTTTAGAATTAAGGAGAATATTGATGTGGCTGAAGGCAAAAGAAAATGGATTAAATTACTGGATGAGTACGAGCATTTTTCAAACGATGGCTTTATTCATCCTTTTTTTGGAGCAATGACGAAAGAAAATACAGGTTATATCGTGTATAAACATTCTGATCATCATTTAAGACAATTTGGAGCATAACTGCAAAACAACGAACCGCTAATGGTTGCGAGAAATATTAATGAATGTAGTTAATCTTTGCCCTAATGAATAATAAAGCAACATCAATCAGGCCCTTCATTGGAGCGAAAGACTATGAGGTGTCAAGAAGTTTTTATAGTGACTTAGGATTTGACGAAGTCATCCTATCAAAAACTATGTCTTTATTTAAGAAAGACAAGATTGGCTTCTATTTGCAAAAAGCTTATGTAAAAGATTGGATAGATAATTCAATGATATTTGTAGAGGTTGAAGACGTAGACACTTATTGGCAACATCTTCTGGCTTTAGACCTTACGGCAAAATATCCAGACGTAAAGCTTAAGCCAATCTTAAGTTACGATTGGGGTAAAGAATGTTTTGTACATGACCCTTCCGGAATTTTATGGCACTTTGGCCAATTTATTAGTCGCTAACAATGGTATTATTGCACAACGATATTCAAAGCATACAGAAAAAACAGTAATAGGGCAATGTTAGAATTTGGCATTGACATGGAAAGTTTTACAATGCACAATTTCTTTCAACAAATCCACCTCTTTTCTAGTAAGAAATCAAAAACTAAATATTAAAAATTTATATGAAAAGACTTCAGAGTATTGAATTAGTCAGGGACATAACAATGATCATTATGGCACTTGATCATACCGCTATCTAATTCACATTACTTCGGTTACACAACAACCGACAGATTTGCAAAGAACAACGCCAGCTCTTTTCCTACCGGGAGGGATCACTCATTTCTGTGCACCCACTTTTGTTTTTTTGTCCGGCGTTTCTGCCTACCTATCCTTCGGTATTTGTGAATTATTAGTAAATTAGAAAGGTCGCATGAAGGATTTAATTCGCAATTGACGCAAACACTAGTGAAGTAATAGTAATGAAAATGATAAAAGCTACACCATGATAACAAGAATATGGCACGGCAGGACTAAAGCAAAAGATGCCGATGTGTACCTGCAATATATTCAGGAAACAGGCTTGAAAGACTATTTGGCAACACCGGGAAATATTTCAGCCAAAGTACTGCGTAAAATAGAGGGTGACTTTTGCCATTTTTACACGGTAACTGAATGGAGAGACTTAGAAAGTATAATAAGGTTTGCAGGTAATGACTATGAAAAAGCCAGATACTATGCGGAAGACAAAGAATATTTGTTGGAGTTTGAAAAAACAGTACAGCATTATGAAACCTACTACTAATAATGTAGCTTTTGGTGCAAATGGAGCAACGGCATTTATTCCAGAATAAAATAGTGATGTATGGAAAAAACAAAAGTAGTTGGACAGACAAAAGATGTTGGATTTCAAATTGGCGTTAGAAAAACTTTTGCTGTTCCTGTTGAAACACTTTGGAATTTTTTGTTTTCAGAAAAAGGGCTTTCAGTCTGGTTAGGAAAGCTCAGCGTAGAAAATTTTGAATTAGGCAAACCATACAAAACGGAAGAAGAAATTGAAGGTAAAGTAAATGTCATCAAACCGAACTCACACATTCGTCTAAGCTGGAAGCCAAAACATTGGACAAACGCTGCTGCTTTACAAATAAGAGTAATTCCCTCCAAAGAAAAAACAACCATCAGTTTTCATCAGGATAAATTACTGAATAGTAAGCAAAGAGATGAAATGAAAAAATACTAGCAGGCAGTAATAGAAAAATTTGAAAATGAAATATTGAATGGGGGAATAGCAAGCGCTTAATCAAAATCAAATTGGATGATTGTTACTGCTTTTTCAAAGTTAAGCTGCTTTTGCATAAATCCGCATATTGGCAGGAAACCTATTGCAACACCATAAACTTTAACCAACAAATATTTTTATAACTGATTTAAACAAATTAGTATGCGAAAATTAATTGCAGCAATCAATATGACACTTGACGGCTTTTGCGACCACACCGCAATCGTCCCAGATGAAGAAATACATCAACCCTATACTGATCTGTTAAGCGACGCAGATGTCATTCTGTATGGAAGGATAACTTACCAACTAATGGAGTACTGGCCACCTATAGTAAAAAAACCTACTGGTATCAAATCAGTGGATGAATTTGCCGTAACAATAGACAACATTCCCAAAATTGTTTTTTCCAACACGTTGAAACATGTCGAATGGAAAACTGCAAGGCTGGCAAAGAGAGACATTAAAGAAGAAGTTTTAGAACTCAAACAACAACCAGGTAAAGACATTTTATTTGGTAGCCGGAGTTTAATTGTAAGCTTAATGAAACTTAATTTAATTGATGAGTATCAACTCTGTATTCACCCGGTTATTGTAGGGAAGGGGTTACCATTATTTGAAGACATAAACGATAGAGTTAGTCTTAGACTCCTAAAAACAAAAACATTTGGCTCTGGTGCAATAACACTTTACTATGAGCCAGCAAAAGAGTCAATTCTAAGATGAAACGACTCAACTTCTGACGAACAATAGGGCTGCCAACAAGTTAGCGCAAGCATTCCCGGAAAACAGTATGCAAATGCTACTTCTTGTGCAGACATAAACTATTTCCGTCTAAATCTTTTAGCCAGGCAAATTTGCCCCAGCGTGGATGCATACGGCGGGAACCTTTGAACAAACATTGAGTGTAATGGGATTTGGGATAAGCGTGCCATCGTGGTCAACCAGATTACATGACTTTTTAACCAGCTCTTTAGGTGCCATAGGTGTAATAAACCAAAGAAATTATGATTAGCATTGAACAGCCCAACCATCTGGAGAACAATCCTTTGGATACTGATGCTAATTTATCTTGGGTGGTTTATTTTTTTATTTACCAAAGGCATTAAGACAGTTCACAAAATAAGAAATTGGCAGGCAATGACTAGAGGGAAAGCAAACAAGGAAGAGTTAGTTTCAGTGTATTTATGAATAACACTTGATGGCAACTATGCTTAAAAATTATTATTTAAACGGTTCCTAAAAGCTATATTAATAAGGATAAACGGTTTACTTCTATAAGTGAGCGGTTTGCTTTACGACGTACTCTTGTCTAATTTTAATCCTCTCCACATTCTCTCTCCTAAAAAACTAACGCCATGCTAAAGAATCTCCTGATTACAGCTTTCCGCAATTTTAAAAAAGACAAATGGTATAGTCTTCTCAATGTGCTCGGTCTTACCATTGGCATTACCTTCAGCCTGTTCCTTATCTTTTATGTTACCGATGAATTAAGCTACGATCGCTACGAAAAAAAAGCGGACCGTATCTTCCGGGTGAACACCTACATCCACGAAAAGGATAAGAACACTGAGTGGACTCTCACTCAAATTCCTTTCGGCCCGCAGGTGAAAAAGGATTACCCGGAAGTAGAAGAAATGGTGCGTTTCCAGGGCAGGGAAAGAACCTTGTTTAAAAGCGGCGAAAACAGCTTTTATGAAACCAAAGCTTTTTATGCTGATAGCACAGTCTTTAAAGTATTTGATCACAAGTTTATAGAAGGCAACGCAGGTTTCGCACTGCAAGCTCCATTTGATATAGTCATCAATAAAACGCTTGCAGAAAAATACTTTGGCAAAAACACGCCAGCTGTAGGAAAAACATTGAAATCAGTGTATGATACCTACCGTATAACAGGGGTAATTGAAGATGTACCCAAAAACTCGCATTTCCGGTACGACATGCTTATTTCACTCTCAACCTTGCTCAGGCAAAACCAAGACAACCCCTATGCGTGGGGCAACTTTGGCAACTTCACCTACCTGCTTTTAAAACCCGGAACCAACGTTAATGTATTCAATAAAAAGCTGGCAGATGTGTACACCAAATTTGTTGAACCGATCTTTAAACAATTCAATGTAAGCATGCGATACGATGTGCAGAACATCACCGACATTCACCTTCATTCCAAGCTGCAATACGAGCCCGAAGAGTTGGGAAGCATGTCGTACATCTGGATCTTTTCTGCTGTTGCCTTTTTTATGTTACTGATAGCGTGCATTAATTACATGAACCTTACTACGGCAAGGTCTGCAAGCAGGGCAAAAGAGATCGGCGTTCGTAAAGTTGCCGGCTCTAACCGAAGGCAATTAATAGCACAATTCTTAAGCGAGTCGCTGTTTACGGCTTTCGTAGCCGTCTTCCTAAGTATGGTGCTCATGATACTCTTGTTGCGTGTTTTCAATTTAATGTCGGGAAAAGAATTTACAGTAGGCAATTTGCTGCAACCTTTCAACCTGTTCTTGTTGCTGTTTGTAGCTTTGTTTACAGGATTGGTTGGTGGTAGTTATCCTGCTCTTTACCTGTCTGGTTTTAATCCTATCAGCATTTTAAAAGGATCACTTTCCAAAGCCTCAGGCAACGTAAACCTGCGACGAACACTGGTTGTTTTGCAGTTTTCAATTGCCATGGTCATGCTCATCTGCACATGGGTAGTGTACGCCCAGCTTTCGTTTCTGCGTTCAAAAGATCTCGGTTTTAACAAGGCGCAGGTAATGACGGTAACGGTAAACACCGGGCAGGATGAGCGTGGCAAGATCAACTCTATGAACAATGAATTCCGGAGCCTGCCTGGTGTAAAGGATGTTGGCACCGGCAATTCTTATCCCGGTGCACCCAATATTAACCTGAACCTTTTTACGATAGAAACCGACAACGGTAAAGTTGACAAGGGTATAGAATGCTATGCCGTTGACGAACACTACTTTCCTACACTTGGCATCACCATGGTGAAGGGCAGAAATTTTTCGAGCGCTGCCGACACTGCACATAGCATTGTGGTAAATGAAACGATGGCTAAACAATTTGCATGGAAAGAACCCATTGGCAAACGAATAAAATTTCCGGGGGATACCACAAACAATTACCTGGAAGTGGTAGGCGTTTTTAAAGATTTCAACCAGAAGTCGCTGTACAACCCAATTGCGCCGCTGCTTTTATTCTACGGCCCTAATGGCAACGTGATTCAACTAAAAACAGAAGCAGCAAATGTTGCAGGCACCATTGCAAAAGTAGAAGCTACGTGGAAGAAATATTTCCCCCAACTTCCTTTCGAATACAAGTTCCTCGACGAAGATTTCAATTCGCAATATGCCGCCGACCAAAAGCGTGGAAAGATTTTCGCCGCCTTTTCCGTCCTCACCATTATCATAACCTGCCTTGGCCTGTTAGGACTTACCGCATTTACCACCCAGCAAAAACAAAAAGAGATCAGCATTCGCAGGGTGATGGGAGCAAGCATTCTGCAAGTGGTTGCTTTAATTACCAAAAATTACCTGTGGCTTGCACTTATTTCTGCCGGTATTGCCTTCCCTGTAGCATGGTATTTTATGAGCAAGTGGTTAAAAGTATTTCCCTACAACAATGGCTTATCCATCTTACCGTTCGTTGTATCTGCGTTGGTGATTGTCATCACCGCCTCCGCCACCGCCATGTTTCATTCCGCAAAAGCAGCGCTGGCTAATCCCGCTGATAATTTGCGGACGGAGTAAGAATATATTTATGAATTAAGCTTATGTGCTACTATGCTTTGCTTGCGTCGCACTCGGTATAGTTGTGGCTGCTTGGCCAAGTCCAGGAGCAATGGAATCGGCGCACGGTTGAAATTATTTTCGATGTTAAATTAGCAGCATAACCGGGTAAATAATGGGTTTAAGGCAAATTGAAATTTTAGAAAAATTGCAAAAGGAAAGTCCAGACGGGATACAATATCCTGTAAAAAACTTTAGGGATTATCAAATAAAGCAATGAATAATTATTGATTCAACTCATCCTCCATTTCATCCCCATCACCTGCCCTGCAATAAAACATTTCCATGGCTTTCATGGTCCGCACAACAGAACCGAGTTCGCCCTGGCCTTACCTTCTTCTATTTAAACTTTCTAAAGTGTCAGCCATTATTTGTTTTTACTGCATTAATTGAAGCTGGATTAAAGTAAAGAAGAAAATCAGTTAATATAAGCTGGAGGATGGATGAAACTTATATTAAGGTGAAAGGAGAGTGGATGTACTTGTACAGAGCTGTTGAAAAGGAAAAAAGACAGTAGATTTTCTATTAACCAGGCGGAGATGTAAACTAACAGCGCATAAATTTCTTTTAATCGATTAGTAATAATGGCTGTCACAAGGGGTTAATATTGATAAGAGCGGAGCTAATAAGGAAGCTATCAGAACTTACAATAACAGGTCCTTAAAAGATGATGGGGATTAGACAGTGTAATTATTTAAATAATAGGGTAGAAGGGGATCATAGATTTATAAAGTGGAGAATTCAGAATATGTCAGGTTTTAAGAGTCTTGAATCAGCATCAAGGACGTTGGTAGGAATAGAAATAGTAAGGATGATTAAAAAGGAACATGTTACTTTTCCAAAGTGTACTTATTTCAAAACATTTTGTTCTACAGCGGGATAATTATCAGGGAAACTGATAATAATAGTTTTATTTCGACAGACGCGACAAAGACACCATACCCGTGCTTAATGAAAACGAACCATTTGTGATGATCTCTATCTTTTCTAGGTTATCTGCGCTCATGCGTGCCAGCATCTGCACTACTATATTCAAGGGCATAAATTTATTTGTGTCTACAATTACCCCGGGAGATTCTTCAAGTACATCCAAAGCTGTGCTCCCGGCAGAAGTTATGCTGCCTGCCACATTAATCAACATTCGGTAATGACTGAACTATTACCTTTAATTAAAATTGAACATTTTAAACTGCAGATCGATTTCGAGCCACCTTCTCCAATGCTTTTACGTTAGCAGACATATTGGATTATACTTAAAAATAATTTTGATGGATCATACATTTAAAACTACATTTTACTTAATATTATTTGTCCTGCTATATTCTTCGACAATTGCCCAAAAGTTCAGCATCCGTTATACACCCGCTGCTTCTCGGCAAAACTTTACCGGTAATGTATTTTTATACCTTTCTAAAGAAAATAAAAATCCGAAAGATGCAGATGTGGGAATCGAGTTTTTCCCTTGTTATCGTATTGCTGTAAAAAATATTAAACCAAACCAAGCTGTTCTATTTGATGACGCTGCTGTATCCTATCCTGTTCCCTTATCAGCTATAGAAAGGACAGAGTATTATGTACAAGCTGTTTGGGATAGGAATTTAGGAGATCGTTCTATAGGAAATAGTGCCGGAAACATGTATAACAAATCAGTGAAAACAAGATTTACCAAAAAAAAAGATGAAGTTTTTAACTTGTTGTGTGACGATGTGATTAAAGAACAATCATTTGTAGAAACCCAGTACAGTAAAGAAATAAAAGCTTCGTCTTCAGTGCTTACAGCCTTTTATAAAAGACCAACAACAATTAATGCCGCAGTCTTGCTTCCAAAGGAATATGACGAGCAACCGGAAAGAAAATTTCCAGTACTTTATTGGGTATCAGGTTATGGACACGACTACCATGATTTTTCAGGTAAAAATGATCCGGCATCACCCATGGATACAACAGCCTGTATCCGGGTTTTTCTTGATGGCAATTGTTCCTTAGGGCATTCAGTATATGCAAACAGCGATAATAACGGCCCATGGAGTGATGCACTGATAAAAGAATTACTACCTGAAGTTGAAAAAAAGTTTCGATGCAATGCTGCTAAACTCTTAACCGGGCACAGCAGCGGCGGGTGGACTGTTATATGGTTGCAAACACACTATCCTAAAACTTTTATAGCTTGCTGGTCAAGTGCACCTGATCCCGTTGATTTTAGAAATCTTCAGCAAATAGATTTATACAAAGACCACAATTTGTTTTATGCTAATGACAGTTCTTTGAGAATGACAGCAACTGTAGCAGGTCGAATTCCATGGGCTTCGATGAAACAAGTCTACCAAATGGAAAATATTATTTCTCGTGGTGAACAAGCGCACTCTTTTGACGCAGTATTCAGTCAAAAAAACTTGGATGGAAGCCCACGAAAACTTTGCAATCCTAATACAGGTGAGATTGATTCAGTAACAGTTAGTCATTGGAAAAATTATGACATTTGCTTATACCTCCGAGACAATTGGAATCGAATAAAGACTGAACTTGATGGAAAAGTGAGAGTAAGCGTAGGCGAGCAAGATAATTTTTTATTAAATTATGCAGTTCATCTATTGGATGAAGAAATGAAAAAGCTTAAATCGGGTTTTGTATTTGCTTACTATCCAGGAGACCATTTTACCGTTTCAACTTCTAAATACAAAAGCGACGGATATAAATTTTTGCAACAGAAGTACAACCAATTTATTGCCCACCTTATTCGCTAAGACAAGAAACACCGTTGATCATTGATTACTGCCACGGCACGCAAAGCAATTTTACTTTGTAGGTGTTTTCTTGCGGTAATTCTGTCTTT
>NZ_KB893328.1 GCF_000374045.1 Segetibacter koreensis DSM 18137
AAATATGTTGAGATTAAACCTAATGAGTTTTTAAAGTACACAGATAAATTTGATGACCCTAACCTTCCAGGTGAAATGACTACTTCAGTTTGGCTGCAGAAAGTTTCGGTGGGTACGGAAATAAAAATTTTGCAGGAGAATATTCCTTCCATGATACCTGTAGAAATGTGTTATTTAGGTTGGCAAGAATCTCTGGAGAAGTTGGCGAAATTGGTTGAGCCGGAAATTCCAGATATGTAATTTATTTTGCAAGCCTTTCTTAAAATACTTTTAAACAAATTGCCCAGCACTTCAACAGGTTTTGAACAAATAAGACTTTCCAAATGTGTCTGGCAAACACGAGGATCGCCATTTGTTTGTAGTTTTTCTGCTTCGGCTTGTGCCTCAGTCCGTTATTTATTTAAATCCTTCCTCTTACTTTCCGCGCATGATCCCGTCTTGTTCCCCAAAAAATGCTTCATATCTTTTTAAGCATTTTAATATTAAAAGTCAGTAAAGTCACAAATAAAAATTTGGATGGAAAAGATCCTGCATGTAGTTTTGTCTACTAATTTGGTAGACTATTAATATTATAACGACAGGTAATCTTGAAAATTATTTTTTATGAATGTTTATTTTGATAATGCGGCAACTACACCTTTAGATGAAAAAGTGTTTGAATCGATGCTTCCTTATTTGATGAATCACTTTGGAAATCCGTCATCCAGCCATAAACATGGGAGACAGGTGCGTATTGCAATCGAGGATGCAAGGAAAACAATAGCAGACTTGTTAAATGCTTCACCAAATGAAATATTTTTTACATCGGGAGGTACCGAAGCTGATAATACTGCCATTCTTTCTGCTATTCGTGGGATGGGAATAAAGCACGCGATCACAACGAAACTGGAGCATCATGCAGTTTTAAATACATTGAAGTCTTTAGAAAAAAATGGTGAGATAAGTTTGAATTACGTATCGCACGACCGGTATGGAAATCTTAATTTACAGCATTTGGAAAGTCTGTTGCAGAAAAATGAAAAAACCTTTGTCTCCATCATGCATGGAAATAACGAGATTGGGAATATTAATGATATTGAATTGATAGGTGAAATTTGCAAAGAATACAATGCAATATTTCATAGCGATACAGTTCAAACAATGGGACATTATCGTTTGGATGTTAAAAAACTGAATGTCCATTTTTTAGTTGGCTCAGCTCATAAATTTCATGGTCCGAAAGGTGTTGGGTTTCTTTATGTAAAAGATTCTGTTCAGGCAAAACCACTGATACAGGGAGGTTCGCAAGAGAGGCATGTAAGAGCCGGAACGGAAAATGTTGCAGGAATAATCGGTTTAGCAAGAGCACTTGAAATTGCATACGCTAACCTCGACGAACATCGGCATCATATAGAAAGTGTAAAACAATCTTGTATCGAACGTTTACAAAACGGAATTCCCAGAATTGAATTTAACGCTAATTCGGCTTTAACTAATAAAAGTTTGTACACCATCTTGAGTGTCAGTATACCTGCTACAGAAACTGACTTTCTTATCAATCTTGATTTTAACGGTATTTCGGCCTCAGGTGGAAGTGCGTGCAATAGCTCAAATCATGGTGCTTCTCATGTATTAACTGCTTTAGGCGCTAACGTAAAAAGACAAACAATTCGCTTCTCATTCAGCAAATACAATACGTTAGATGAGGTAGATTTTCTTGTGGAGAATTTGGTAAATATGCATAAAGAAGTTGCGGCCGCGTGATAGTATTACTAGTTAGAATGAGGAAAGAATGTAAGGAAGAATAAATTTATTCTACTGGTTTAGTAGACTGCAGTATATTTGCAAACTGAAAATAAAAAATAGAAAAATTATTAATACGGCTAGAAATAATCAGCATTAAAATCAGAACAATGAAAAACGGAACAGGCCTTAACAGAAAGGCTTTAGGTGGCACAAAAAGAGCTTTAATTTTACAATTCTTCTCTTCTTTTCAATGTTGTTGTATGCACTCGTCTTGCATATGTTGATATCTCAACCTTTTCCCTAACGACTTGCTTTCCCGGTTTTTGAAACAATTATCAAGTACTTGAATCTGTACTTGTAGCTACTCCTTGTTCTTATTATAAAGAATGTAGCAGATCAAGTTCTTATATCATCACTATTAATTATAACAATTATGTTTAAGCATTACAAACTGCTTACAGGATTATTAGCATTTCTCTTTTACAACAGTATTTATGCACAAAATGTAACCGTGAACGGTTCCGTCGTTTCAAAGAGCGACAACAAGCTGTTGGCTGGAGTCTCCGTTCTTGTTGAAGGCAGCAGCAAGGGAACAAAAACTGATAACGATGGCCACTTCACTTTAACCTCACCTGTCAATAGCGTAGCCACCTTTTCATTTATTGGTTATCAAGCGCAAAAGGTTACTCTCAATTCTTCAACAACAACCTTGAATATTGCATTGGAAAATGCAGAAAATTCATTAAATGAAGTCGTTGTGACGGCCCTTGGAATTACAAAGCAAAAAAAATCTTTAGGTTATGCGGTACAGGAACTGAAGTCGAAAGATTTTTCTGAAGCAAAAGAACCAAACCTGGTAAATGCTTTGGAAGGCAAAATTGCCGGAGTAAGAATTACCAATAGCCAGGGCGATATGGGTTCATCGAGAATAGTTATCCGCGGCGAAACTTCCATATCCGGAAATAACCAGCCGCTATTTGTAGTTGATGGTGTACCGGTAGACAATTCGCAGTTAGGCGCTGGCGGATCGAGAGATTATGCAAACGCCATTTCTGACTTGAGTGCAGAAGATATTGAAACCATCAGCGTATTGAAAGGTCCGAACGCAGCGGCGCTGTACGGTTCACGGGCAGCTCATGGTGTGGTATTGATTAAGACAAAAACGGGAAAACGACAAAAAGGTCTCGGAATTACGCTTAATTCAAATACGACCTTTTCTAATCTACTTATTTTGCCTAAGTATCAAAACGTATTCGGACAAGGTGCAAACGGGCAGTTTAGTTATGTAGACGGAAAAGGTGGTGGAGTGAACGATGGCGTTGACGAAAGCTGGGGCCCAAAGCTGGATGGAACTTTGATACCTCAATTTAATTCAAATGGTCAGCCGGTGCCTTTTATCGCTCATCCCAATAATGTAAAGGATTATTTCAGAACTGGCGTAACACTTAATAATGGTGTGGCTATAGCAAATGCAGGAGATAAATTTGATTACCGCGTTTCTTATAATAATTCTAACCAAAAAGGTGTTATTCCAAACAGTGAACTAAATAAACATTCAGTTTCGCTCAATACAACCTTTAAAGTTGACCCTAAACTCACTTTGACCGCTGCCGCAAATTATTTTATAGATGATGCACCAAACTTGCCTGGTTCTGGTGGTAAACGGGCAACCAGTACTATGCTGCAGTTTACGTGGTTTGGACGCCAGGTCGACATGAATCAGTTAAGAAACTACCGTGATGCGAATGGCAACACATTCAACTGGAACAACAGCTACTACAGCAATCCATTTTTTGTAGCTTATGAAAATACAGTGCAACAACGTAGGGATAGAATTATAGGAAACTTAGGTTTAAACTATAAAATAACAGATGACCTAACGGCAAACTTTAGAAGTGGAAGTGATTATTATACTGACCGTCGTAAGTTAAAAGTTGCCTATGGTACAAGTGGTACGCCTTTCGGCTCTTACGAAGAGGATGCTTACACTGTAAATGAAAATAATACAGAAGGTACATTAAGTTATAATAAAAAAGTAAGCAGTGATTTTAGTGTGGATGTTTTGGCAGGTGGAAATATTCGTACCAAAACTTATTCTGAAAATATTCAACAAGCGCCAAGACTTGCAGTAGCAGGAGTTTATACTTTATCCAACTCACGCGACCCGCTGGTTTCGTCAAATTACTTCAGCAAGTTGAAACAGTACAGTTTGTTCTCATCTGCACAGGTTGGGTTTAGGAATTATGCTTTCTTAAACCTTACTGCACGTAATGATTGGTCTTCTACTTTACCTATTGAAAACTTATCTTATTTCTATCCTTCAATAAATGGAAGCCTGGTGCTTACAGATGCTTTTGATATAAAAAGCAATGTTTTAAGCTTCGCTAAAATAAGAGGTGGATGGTCAAAAGTGGGTAGCGACGCTGACCCTTACCAGCTTGTAAACACTTACAATTTTAATGCACCGTTTAACTCAAATCCACAGTTAACTGCTACCGGTAAAGACCTAAATCCTAACCTTAAATCAGAATCTACCACCTCAACTGAAATCGGAGCCGAAGCTGCTTTTTTCAACAATCGTGCTCGTCTCGATGTAAGTTTATACAACACAAACAGCTATAACCAAATTCTTTTTGTTGATGTGAGCGCTACAACGGGTTATACATCAAAATTGTTGAATGCAGGTAAAATAAATAACAAAGGAATAGAAGTGCAGTTAGGTGTTACCCCCGTAAAAACAAACGCATTTTCATGGGATGTAAATGTAAACTACGGGTCTAACAGAAGTAAAGTTATAGAGTTGGATAAAGAAGGCCGTTTGCAGAATTATGTTTTAGGATCTTACAGAAATATACAAGTGTTGGCAGCAGTTGGTCAACCTTATGGAACTCTTTATGGCAATGCTTTTCTTCGCGACGCATCTGGCAACATCATTGTAAATGCTGACGGTTTACCTGCCACTGACCCTAACAAAAAAGTGTTAGGTAAATACACACCTGATTGGACTGGAGGGATCACAAACAGTTTTTCTTATAAAGGCATCACGGCGAGTGTTTTAATAGACGCAAGCTATGGTGGTTCTATTTTCGCCGGAACAAATTCAACTGGGAGCTATACAGGAGTATTGGAATCTACTTTACCGGGCAGAGATGCTGCGCACGGTGGATTACTTTATTACTATCCGGGTAATGATAAAGCAAATGGAACAGTTCAATTAACAAATGGAACCGCAGCTCCTGCAGGTGAAACAGTGTATGACGACGGAATGATTTACAAAGGTGTAACTGCTGATGGAAAAGCAAACAGCAAGATTATTCCTGCTTCTTCTTACTATAAATCAACAAGAAATATCGAAGAAGCTTATGTATACAATGCTTCCTTCGTGAAGCTAAGAGAAGTGAGACTGAGTTATGCATTGCCTTCAAGATGGATTAGCCGCATTGGTTTCGCAGGCGCTTCTGTCTCGCTTGTTGGCCGCAATCTTTTGTTCATTCATAAAAATGTTCCAAACATCGACCCCGAAACAGCTTTCAACAATGGTAATGCACAAGGCCTCGAAGACCTGACCCTGCCAACAACAAGAAGCTACGGTTTTAATATCAACCTTAAATTTTAATGCTCCATTTATGAAATTCGGATATTTCAATATAATTGCTTTTTCTTTCGTTTTGTTTGCAGCAACCTCTTGCAAAAAAGAGCTTGCTAAAACCAATATTAATCCCAATACAGCCCAAACAGCACAGCCTGATTACCTGTTAACTGCAGCTTCAAAAATTACAGCCGATGCTTATTGGGGTGCTGACAACAATTTCAATTCAAGTCTATTAATCGTTCAGCATTGGGCTAAGATTCAATATACAGAACCTGACCGTTATATTTTTTCAAACAGCAGTTTCATTTCTCTCTGGAACACCCTCTATTCACAAAGTCTTACTGACCTCAATACTATAATTGCACAAGCCTATGCACAAGGCAATTCTAATTACAAAGGAGTGGCACTTGTTTTAAGGTCTTGGGTATTCCAATTATTAACAGACCAATATGGTGACATTCCGTACAAGCAAGCGGGCGCTATAGATGAACATCTTACACCAGTTTATGACGCACAGAAAGACGTGTATTTTGGATTATTAGATGATTTAAAATCAGCGCAGGCAGCGCTTGACCCTGCAGGCAAACCAATAGCAGGTGACGTCATCTATGGAGGAAAAATCGATTTATGGAAAAAGTTTGCAAATTCTTTAAGACTGCGTATTGCACTTCGCATAGCAGACCGCGAACCTGAAAAATCAAAACAAGTATTGGCAGACATCACAGCAGAAGGTGGAACTTATATTAGTGATAATACCGAAATTGCTCAGTTGCTGTACTATGATTCCCCCAACCAAAATCCTGTAAGCGCCTGGTTCGACACTCGCGATGATTACCGCATCAGTAAATCTATGACGGATAAATTGTTCCAGTTAAATGACCCACGTCTGCCTGTTTATGCAAGTAAAACACAAACACCTACGCCGACTAATTATGTTGGTATTCCAAATGGGTTAACTACCGGCGACGCCAACAATCTTGGTTTTGCAAAAACTTCAAGACCGGGTGCTTATTTTACTGCACCTCACGCTCCCGCTGTAATTATCAGCTACGCGGAAGTATTGTTTGACCGGGCAGAAGCAGCAGCACGAGGATTTACTTCTGAAAACGCCGCCGATTTATATGCCCAGGCTATCCAGGCATCTTTAAGACAATATGGAATTGCTGATAATGATATTAACAATTATCTCACTCAGCCTTCCGTTGCCTTCAATGCTGCTAATTATAAGCAATCTATTGGTGACCAAAAGTGGATTGCTCTTTTTGGAAACGGTCTCGAAGCATTTGCTGAATGGCGCCGTCTGGATTACCCACAACTTGCTCCGGCGGTTGCAGGCGTCCTAAATGGTCAAATACCTGTTCGCTTTATTTATCCCGGAACCGAGCAATCACTTAATAAAGAAAATTATAAAACAGCAGTATCGAACCAAGGCGTAGATGTATTAACTACCAAGCTGTGGTTTGATGTGAATTAATACGGAAGGGCAGATAAATCAAAAAGTGAGAAAATTTGCAAAAGAAGCTTGAAAAAATACACGGAAATTACTTTTCGTCATTGCGAGGAACGAAGCAATCTGCTTTGACTAATTGAACAAGTCTTCAATATTTATCAGATTGCTTCGTCGTTCCTCCTTGCAATGACGAACATAATAATAACTGATACGAGGAACTTTTACAGGTCATTTTTCCAAAGAAGGGCTAAAGCAGATGCCTGATTATTATATAATCTATGAGCCTGGGCTGGTAGCAACTTTACACACACGCACAAATGGTTGTATAATTAAAAAACCAAAAATGAAAAAGCGTCACATTATATTTCTCAGGCATTATCCGTACCTGTTCGCTTTACTACTGGTTCTGCTTGTAAGTTGGACAGATAAAAAGCCCATTTTTAGAAATGGGATATACCGCTCCGTCGTGACAAGGCCTGATGGAAAGGATATTGTTTTCAATTTTCAGTCAAAAGATAGTGCAGGCAAGAAGATTTTGTATGTATTAAATGCAGATGAGAAATTATTGGTTGATAACGTAGCCGAAAAAGATGATTCTGTTTTTATACAAATGCCATTTTTTGAATCAGGATTTAGAGCAGCAATTGATGCGCAAGGCAATCTGCAGGGACAATGGATAAAGCGATTTGCAGACAGGGAGCAAATATTACCCTTTACAGCAAAATACAATGAGAAACAAAGATTTGTTGCAACTGCAAAGCCGGCTTTCAATGTTAGTGGAAGATGGGACGCAACTTTTATAGGAAAGAAAAACGATACAACAAAAGCTATTGGAGAATTTTCTCAAACAGGGGCTAAGATCACAGGAACATTTCTTACATCGACAGGCGACTACAGGTATCTGGAAGGAGTTGTAAGCAGAGATAGTTTAGTACTATCAGGCTTCGATGGCGGACATGCGTTTTTATTCACTGCGAAAATCGATGATGCTAATAATCTTTCCGGAGGAAATTTTTATTCAGGTGCTACAAGTGTTGAAAGTTGGGTGGCCAAAAAAGATGAGAAAATAGAATTGCCCGATGGATACCAGCAGACAAAACTGCACGAAGGCGAGTCGAAATTAAATTTTTATTTTAAAAGCCTTGATGGAGAAGATGTATCGATAAACGACAACCGCTTCAAAAACAAAGTAGTTGTAGTGCAGATATTAGGTTCGTGGTGCCCGAATTGTATGGACGAAACCAATTTCTTAAGCGATTACTATAATCGAAATAAGCAAAAAGGTGTAGAAATTGTTGGTTTGGCTTACGAAAGAACAACCGATTTCGAAAGGTCTAAAAGTTCGCTCCAAAGATTTGTAAAAAGATTTAATGTTCAATACCCGGTATTGATAACAGGCGTAACAGTATCAGATCTGCAACGAACAGAAAAAACGCTACCTCAATTGACAGAAATCAAAGGTTTTCCAACTTCCATTTTTATTGATAAAAAAGGTAATGTAAGAAAAGTATACACCGGTTTTAACGGACCGGGAACTGGAGAACACTATAAAGAATTTCAAAAGGAATTTGATGAAACGATCAATGGGCTATTGAATGAATAACTGCTATTATCTTAGTATGGCTTGAAATATTCCATAACGCTTTTCTGTTGCTAACTGAAAAATTTATATTAACGTTACGGAAAGTTTTAAATTGACTTCATGCCATGAGAAGCGAAACTGAAATTAAAAATCTCATACTTGAGTTTTCCAAACAAGATGAAAGGATTAGAGCAGTTTTGCTAAATGGTTCAAGAGCAAATCAAAATATTAAACCTGACAAACTTCAAGACTTTGATATTGTTTTCGTTGTTGATAACTTGGAAAGCTTTACGATTAACCACTCCTGGACAAACATTTTTGGTGAGCGAATCCTTTTTCAGCTTCCAGATGAAATGACTTTTGGAAATAAAGACCGCTATGAGGAAAATATAAGTTTTGCTTATCTAATGTTATTTAAAGATGGAAATCGGATAGACCTCACACTATTTCCTAAACAGAAACTTACATCAGACTTTAAACGAGATAGTCTAACAATTTTGTGGCTCGACAAAGACAATCTATTTACACATCTTCCTCAAGCGAGCGATAAAGATTATCATATTCAAAAACCTACAGAAAAAGAGTTTTTAGATACTTGTAATGAATTTTGGTGGGTAAGCACCTATGTGGGCAAGGGACTTTTAAGGGATAAAATAATTTACGCAAAAGAAATGTTGGAAACAGTTGTAAGACCGATGTTTATGAAAGTTATTGAATGGAAAGTCGGAATTGAAAACAACTTTGACGTATCAATTGGCAAATCGGGTAGTTTTCTAAGAACATTTGTTCCTGGCGACTTCCATAACAAAGTTTTATTGACCTACTCAAATTTTGAGACCGAAGAAAATTGGAAGGCGTTATTTTTAATGACTGAAATTTTTCAACAAACATCAGATTTTATCGCAGACAAAATGGGATTTGCGATAAACAGAGAAGAACAGCAAAACACACTCGCTTATCTGAAAAAACTGCACGATAAGGTTGATAATTTCGAGCTGTAATAATTCAAACAACCAGACAATGAATTCCCAAATAGCAAAAGGCTACGAAACAAAAAATGATAGCACAAGCGGCTATGCTTCCGTGAACGGACTTACAATGTATTACGAAATTCACGGAGCGGGTGCGCCGCTTGTTCTGATTCATGGCGGCGGCTCTACCATTCAGACAACTTTTGGAAGAGTGTTACAAGACTTTGCAAAAACTCGTTCAATAATAGCGGTTGAGATGCAGGCACATGGACACACAGCAGACATTGACCGACCTTTAAGTTTTCAGCAAGATGCAGATGACATTGCAGAACTGTTAAAGCAACTAAACATAGGCAAAGCTGACATTTTTGGTTTCAGTAATGGAGCAAGTACCACACTTCAGTTTGCTATTCGACATCCTGAAATGGCTAATAAGATAATTGTAGCTTCTACTTTCTATAAAAAGTCCGGTGCTCCCGACTGGTTTTGGAATATGATGTCTAGTCCGACTTTTGAAGGTATGCCCCAACCATACAAGGATGAATATTTAAAAATAAATCCTGACACAAATGCTCTTTACCGAATGTATGAAAGAGATGTAACAAGAATGCAGTCCTTTCCCGACATTTCTGAAGAACAAATATTATCTATCAAAGCACCTGCATTTATTATCATTGGGGACAATGATGTTGCAACTCCTGAACATGCTGCTGAAATGCATCGTTTAATGTCAAACTCACGACTTGCAATTATTCCTGGGGGACATGGAGATTATATTGGGGAAATGACAACACCGCAAGACAGCATTTTAATTGCAGCTACAGTTTCATTGATTAATAAGTTTCTAGACGAGCCGGTAACGAAATAGAACTTTGAACAAGATAAATTGTAAGTATAAAACAACCCCGCGTAGATTCTATCCTCTGGGCCAAGGTGCAAATCACATATGCAGTAGTGGCTTTAGAAAAACTTCATCTTCGGTTTGAATAATACATTAACGGGCGAATTTGGTTGCTTTGTGATGCTCGATTTTTTAAGACTTGACTATTAAAAAGGCGCAATGCTTTGCATCTGCGCCTGTATTATAAGCCCTTACAGTCGAGAGTTGTAGGCTGAAAAATTACAAGTAGCTCTTATGTTTCGTTATATAATTAACGCTAATATTTACAGGATTTTTGCATGTTTTAAAAAGCCCCATCCTGTTTTAAGATGAGGCTTTTTAAAATTTATTGCTTTTATTCTATTCTTTGCTGGAAGAAAAAAAGTTGCCGAGGCTTTAAAAGCAGCAAAAATACTTACTATCTAGCTTCCTCTGTTTGCTCCTGTTGACCTTACTTTTTTAGTGATTGCTGCGGGCTTTGCCGAACCTTTTATAAACTTTGAACCTTTTCCAACATCTTTTTGATTTTTATTTACCTGGTTTTCACCTTTCTTGTTATTAGTGGGTAGAGACATGGTTAATATTTTAGTATTACAAATGTAAGTGGTTCTGCAAACAACTGCAACAGTATACATTTAATTAACAGGATGTAAATGCGTAACAAATGGACTGTAAATAATTAATGAATACTGTCGCCCGAAATCTTACTGCCTGATGTATCCATGTGCATGGTGTCCATTTCCATAGTATTTGAACCCGGTGAGTTTCCTTTTGCAGAATCTATGTTTGCACCATCAGAACTTTGGCTGGTATTTCCGCCTGAATTGCATGACATTGCAATAAATAATAAGCCCAGGTAAAATATTTTTTTCATGATTTGCTTTTGTAATAAAAGTAATACGGTTATTTGCTTTAGATAGATATAATCTTGCTTTTAATTAAACGCTTATCGTTTCAATTTTCTTGCCAGGCAACTATGATCTAACTGCAAGTCCTAATTATTTTTAAAACTTAATATGAGCGCCGACGAAATAACCAACAGCCCTGCAAATAACTTCTGGAAAAGACGAGAGTTTGTAAGTACATTAATGACTGTGGCAGGAGTTTCTACATTTTTGACTAGTCCTGTCGCCGGTATTGCACAAAAATTCCAGAAACAAATTCAGGAACTCACAGTGCAACAGGTAATTGATCTTATTCTTAAAAGTATCCCCAATGCTCCCTTTGAAAAAACGGTGGATACTATAAAATCAGGTGATCCCGATCAAAAGGTGACAGGCATAGTTACTACAATGTTTGCCACAGATGAGGTTATTGAAAAAACTGCAAAACTTGGGGCCAATTTTATTATTGCACATGAGCCTACTTTTTATAGTCACACAGATGACACAGGGTGGCTTGAAAACGATGATGTGTACAGGCACAAACGTGAACTTCTTCAAAAACATAACATCGCTGTTTGGCGGTTCCATGATTATATACATGCACATAGGCCTGACGGTGTGCTGGCAGGTGTGTTAACAGAATTGGGTTGGGAAAAATATTCTAATGCAGATAATCCTTTCTCAATTACTATTCCGCCCACATCTTTTGCAGCTATTATAGAGCTTTTAAAAACTAAACTTGGTATTCCTCATCTAAAGGTTATAGGAAACAAGGCGCAGTCATGCAGCCGAATAATACTTGCGCCGGGGGCGGCTGGAGGAACCCGGCAGATTGAAGCAATACAAAAATACAAACCAGACGTTTTTATTTGTGGTGAGCTAAATGAGTGGGAAACGAGTGAGTACATAAGAGACATGCGTTATATGGGTTCAAAAACTTCTCTTATTGTGTTAGGACACATAGTTAGTGAAGAACCCGGACTTGAATGGCTGGTAAAATGGCTACAACCTCAAATACCTGGAATTCATATTACACATATTCCTTCTAATGATGCGTTTACATGGGCCTAAGCTCACAGCATCTTTCGACTTTTTTAAATGAAATTTATAAGATTAACCACTGTTCTTATTCTTAATAGCTAAAAACCAAAAACGGAAATAAACTCTACTTTGTAAATAATGAACCAAACTTTTTCATATAAGCAATTATTCAACTTTACTTACCAGGTATTTTTAAAAATGGGATGTAATGAAGAACATGCAATTTTAGCAACACGGGTTTTATTGTCAGCAGATATGCGTGGAGTGGATAGTCACGGAGTAGCGAGATTGAGCGGCTATGTAAGACTATGGGAAGCCAAAAGAATTAATGCAAGGCCAAACATAAAAATAGTTCATGAAACACCTTCTACCGCTACAGTAGATGGTGATGCAGGATTGGGATTGGTAGTCGCGCCTTTTGCAATGCAAGTAGCTATCGAAAAGGCTGAGAAAGCTGGTACAGGCTGGGTCGCCGTTAAAAACAGCAATCATTTTGGTATTGCGGGCTATCATGCAATGATGGCCTTAGAGCATAATATGATTGGTATTGCTATGACTAATGCGAGTGCAATTGTAGCACCAACGTTTTCAGTTGAGAGAATGCTGGGAACAAATCCAATTGCAGTAGCCATACCAGCTCATGACGAACCACCTTTTGTTGCTGATTTTGCCACCACAACTGCATCTAATGGGAAGCTTGAGATTTTGCAAAGAAAAAATGAAGATGCTCCTGATGGTTGGGTGCAGAATTTAAATGGCGAATCTACGACAAATGCAAATGCGTTGAAAGAAGGTGGGGCATTGTTGCCATTAGGAGGCGATAAGGAACATGGAAGCCATAAAGGGTATGCTTTGGGAAGTATTGTTGATATTTTTTCTGCTGTTTTAGGCGGAGCAAGTTATGGCCCGTGGACGCCTCCTTTTCCTGCTTATGTTCCTGTTCCTGAGAATATGCCTGGTGCAGGTCTTGGACATTTTTTTGGAGCCATGCGAGTCGATGCATTCAGACCATTGGAAGAGTTTGAGGAACACATGGATAACTGGATAAAAAGATTTCGTTCAGCAAAACCTGCCCCAGGATACGATAAGGTTTTAATTCCCGGAGATGTTGAAAGGGAAATGGAGACTATAAGAAGTAAAGATGGTATTCCGTTATTTGATTCTGTAGTTAAAGAATTGAATGGAGTGGGGGAAAAGATGGGAGTAGGTTTATTAAGTAACGAGGCCGATAAAATCTAAGGCAGACACTTTAATTATATTGATTCAAGTTATTAATTTTAAAGTTTATTGTTTCCAAACTTTAAAATTATTCTGAAAAACATTTAATGTGGTTGTTGTTGCAAATCAATTTCGTCTGTATTACATTACCTTTGCACCACTTTTAGTAATCTACATTTTATTTATTTTGTTGCAGTATTCGCTTTAGTACAAGTGAGTGACACAACGATGTTTAATAGAATTTCAAATGCTTGTTACCAAATAAAAAAATTGTATTGAAATGGCAGACGTTTTTGCAAAGCTTATAAAAGATGGTGGGCCGTTAGGCCAGCATATGGACAGGGCACATGGTTATTTTGCTTTTCCAAAGCTGGAAGGAGAGTTGGGGCCCAGAATGACTTTTCGTGGAAAGGAAATGATTGTATGGAGCTTAAATAATTACCTTGGACTTGTAAATCACCCGGAAGTTAGAAGAGTGGATGCGGAAGCTGCTGCGAAATATGGAATGGGTAACCCGATGGGAGCCCGCATGATGAGTGGAAATACTGCAAAGCACGATCAACTTGAAAAAGTAATAAGTGAATTTGTCGGTCGGGAAGACACAATGCTTTTAAATTTTGGGTACCAGGGAATAATGAGTTGCATAGATGCTCTTGTTAACCGTCGAGATGTGATTGTTTATGACGCCGAAGCGCATGCATGTATAATTGATGGGCTCAGACTGCATATGGGGTATAGGTATGCGTTTAAACATAATAATGCAGAAGATTGTGAAAAGCAATTGCAACGTGCTACTGAAATGGCAAATAAAAACGGCGGCGGAATTCTTGTAATTACGGAAGGTGTTTTTGGTATGGATGGAGAGCAGGGTATACTGAAAGAGATTGTGGAACTGAAGAAAAATTATGAGTTTAGAATACTGATAGATGATGCGCATGGTTTCGGGTACATGGGTCCAAATGGTGCGGGTGCTGATTCTGCACAAGGCTGTGAGGATGGAATTGACTTGTACTTTTCAACCTTTGTAAAAAGTATGGGAAGCATTGGTGCTTTTATCAGTGGTCCTAAAGATGTGCTTAAGTATTTACGCTATAACACCAGAAGCCAGATTTTCGCAAAAAGTCTGCCTCTTGTTGTTGTAGAAGGTATGCTGGCAAGAATGGAAATGGTGAAAACAATGCCGGAATTGAGAGAAAAGCTCTGGTACAATGTAAACCGCCTGCAGGAAGGATTAAAGGCAAGAGGTTTTGATATTGGTAGTACAAATTCGCCTGTTACGCCTGTTTTTATGAAAGGTGATGTACCTGAAGCCACATCAATGGTGATGGACTTGAGAGAAAATTATCACATATTTTGTTCTATTGTGGTTTACCCGGTTATACCAAAAGGAGATATTATATATAGAATTATACCAACTGCCGCTCATAGTGATGAGGATATTGACCTGACTTTAAAAGCGTTTGAAGAAACTAAAAAGAAGCTAGATAGAGGCGAATATAAAGTTGCTGAAATACCAGCAATGGCTGAGGCAATGTAAGCTGGTTTTATATCACTGGTTAAATACATAAAATATAACCTTCCTGTGGGAAGGTTTTTTATTGGCGATTTTTTAAATTGTTTTACAGGTCTTTGAAGAAATCTTCATCAACCTTGTATTGCTTTTGCTCCAAAACTTTATTGAGCTTATTTATTGTATATCCTGCTCTTTGTAATTTTAGACATGTTAAAGAAATGGTTTAGGAGAACAAGCCCATTCGTAATACTTTCTGTTATTCTATTACTAGTTACGTTATATCTATTATTTGCAGAAAGAAAAACCGAAGGATTTCAATTTTCATTATTTTCCAAAACAATTATTTCTTTAATTGTAATAGTTGTAATTGATGTGGTTCTCAAATACCTGATAACCACAAAAAACTACTTAATCTGGATAATCGAGCTTTTTTTATGCTTAAGCTTTCTCTATTATTGGATTGTTACTTAAGGTTTGTGCAAAAGGCCATTCTTTGGTCAATCGCGCTTTTATAAAAAATACTATTGTTCCCAGGGAGATAACTATTAAACCATAAGCGACCATTTTTATTCCTGTCGAGTATAAAATGAATAACCAAATAGCTATTGCCAGGAAAACAGGCGCGGGATACAAAGGCATTTTATAAGGAAAATCTTTTTTATTTCTTTTCTTTCTTAATATCAACAAACCTATTGCCTGGCCTATAAACTGTATTAAAATTCGCATAGCCAAAATAGCGCTTATAACCTCACTCAGTCTGAACAGTAGACTAAAAACAAAAGCAACTGCGCCCAGAAACAACAATGAGATATAAGGAAAATGTTTGGTAGGATGCAATTTGGCAAAAACTTTGAAAAAAGCTCCATCGGCCGCCGCGGCATATGGAATGCGGCTATACCCTAAAGTTGCTGAAAAGACCGAAGCGAATGCTACCCATAAAATAAGACAGGTAATTATTTTTGCAGCAGAATTTCCTGCAAGTTCTCTCATATAAATACTCAAAACAAATTCACTCTCTTTTGCCTCTTGCCACGGTATTACGCTAACCACGCTCACATTCATAAACAGGTATAAAATACTGATACCTGCAATAGACAAAAACATACTTCGCGGAATGTTTTTAGAAGGATTGATGATTTCTCCTCCAAGATGGCAAATATTATAATAACCAAGGTAACTATATACAGACTTTACACTTGCAAAACCAATGGCAGTTACAAAGGCATAGTTTATAGTAAGACCGTCATTAATATGTTTTATCGGAGACATAAAATTTCCATGTGCAATTCCACTTCCAATAATCCAAAATAGGGTAATGATAACGCCTGCCCAGAGAAGCACGCTTATTTTTCCAATCGTTCCTATTTTTCGATATAACAATATTACAATTAAGATAACGACACTACCGCTTACTACTTTCGAGGTGAAAGGTGTTAAGGGCAACAGGTACGAAAAGTAAGAAGCAAAGCCGATAGCTGCAGAAGCAATTACAAGGGGTGCTTGTATCATCGTTTGCCAAACAAATAAAAAACTCATAAATCTTCCTGCACCATTAGTTCCATATGCTTCCTTTAAAAAATTATAGCTTCCTCCTGCTCTTGGAAAAGCTGTTCCTAATTCGCTCCATATCATCGCATCTATAAACGATAATAAAGCGCCTGCTACCCATGCATACAAGAACCAGGGACCATTCATCATGCCTATTACCATTGGCAGGGTGATGAAGGGACCAATGCCTACCATATCAATCATGTTTATGGCAGTAGCTTGTGCAAGGCCAAGACGTCTTTCTAGTACAGGTGCAGGCATTAGTTATGTTGGTTTGCTTTTGAGGTTGCAAAGGTGCAAAGAAGAATTGATGAATAAATCATCGCTTCGGAGCAAATTGTCGTTCTTTTGTTTAAAAGCCTTTAGAGTTAAACTTTTTATTTTCAAATATCCCACGGTTCATTACTTTACATTAATGCTTACCGATTATTGGCTGATTGTTGTTATTCTTACCATTGTAGCGTTTATTAGCATCAAGGCTAAAAAACTTACATTGGCGGCAGGAGTCACCGGATGGTTAACAGGTTTGTTGGTCTTTGCAGGTACAGGTTACATAGGAGTAGGCCTGATAGCCACATTTTTTGTATTAGGTACAGCTGCTACTTCTTGGGGAATGAATGTAAAACAAAAGCTAGGTTTAGCAGAGAAAGATAAAGGCAGAAGGACAGCAGGACAGGTTCTGGCAAATGCAGGCGTTGCAGGAATACTTGGATTGACTTCAATATTTTGCCCGGCACAAAGAGCGTTATTTACAATCATGATAGCTGCATCTATTGCCTCTGCTACCGCAGATACTTTGTCTTCTGAACTGGGAAATATTTATGGCAAAAACTTTTATAACATTATTTCCTTCAAAAAAGATATTAGGGGATTGGATGGTGTTATAAGCCTCGAAGGAACATTAATTGGTGTTGCAGGTAGTGCTATCATAGCAGCCGTGTATGCAATAGCTTTTGGGTTTCACATACATTTTTTGTGGATCACTGTTGCCGGCACTCTTGGAAATCTTTCAGACTCTGTCTTAGGTGCTACTGCAGAACGTAGAGGTTATTTGCGCAATAATGAAGTGAATTTTTTAAATACTTCAATTGCAGCGTTGTTAGTTATGGCGTTATTTAATTAATTATTCTACGGCAAAAGTAGCCAGCACCAACTTTTATTACTCCTTAAAATTAAAAAGCCTCCAAAACAAGAGGCTTTACAATTTTTATTATAAAATTAATTTTATTACTATTTTCTCTGCTGATCATTATTTACAGGAACGGGTATAGGGATCAATTCTGGTTTTTTATCATCAAACAAAATAGAAAGCAATTCACTCAGACTCATATTAAATATTTTAAAGTTAAAAACGTAATTATCACTTTTTTATTTTACTAAAATTGATACTATCAACACCTAAATTACACACAAATACTATACTCAAGTGTTAAAAAATTAAAATTATCTTTAATCTTTTTTTAATCTGTTATTTTTTTCGCTTTTGTCTGACTTTTAAATAACTTTTGTTTAATATAAAGCCGGCCAATGTTCTTAATTGGATTGATAAGAGAAGGAAAAATACCCGCTGACAACCGTGTTGCCTTAACTCCTAAACAATGCAGGTGGATACAAGAAAATATGCCTGACATAAAAGTTGTGGTACAGCCTTGCTCTAACCGTTGTTTTTCTGATAAAGAATACAGATCTGCAGGCATTGAATTAAGGGAAGATTTACGTGAATGTGACCTTTTGTTAGGAATAAAAGAAGTACCGGTTGATTTTTTAGTCGAAAAAAAAACATATATGTTCTTTTCGCATACAAAAAAAGCACAACCGCATAATAGAAGGATGTTACAGGCAATTATTGAAAAGAAAATTACTTTAATAGATTTTGAGTGTCTTGAGCACGAAGACGGTCAGCGGATTTTAGGATTTGGATTTTTTGCAGGTATTGTTGGAGCTCATAACGGCATGTGGGCTTACGGCAGAAGAACAGGAACCTATAACTTATGCCGTGTGGGTGAATGCAAGGATTATAAACACCTTATTAATACTTATTTTGGTTTAAAATTACCTGCCATAAAAGTTGCAGTTACCGGCAGCGGCAGGGTAGCCAGCGGGGTGTTGGAAATTATGAATTTAATGGACATAATTGAGGTTGAACCTGCGGAGTTTCTGCAAAGAGAATTTTCTTATCCTGTATACGTGCACTTAAAAGGACGGGATTTATATGAACACAAACTTACAGGCCACTACAACCGTGAAGATTTTCATGCTAGTCCGCAAAATTACAGCAGTAAGTTTAAGCCTTATATCTATCAAACAGATATACTGATGAACGGAACTTATTGGGAAAAAAATATTCCCCGTCTTTTTAATTGGGAGGATATGCTGAATGAGCGTTTTCGTATACAAACGATAGCAGATATAAGTGATGATAAAGAAGGATCGATACCTTGTAATTTAGGTAATAGTACAATCGAATTCCCGGTCTACGGCGTTGATCCTGTAAGCCGCAGAGTTATTGACCCTTTTCAAAAAGGGGGAGTGGATATAATGGCTGTGAGTAATCTTCCCAACGAATTACCAAGAGATGCCAGCAGCTACTTTGGTGATCAGCTAATAAAATATGTATTAGATGAGATAAGGAAAGATGATTCACCGGTAATTGAACGTGCAACGATAGTGAAAAAAGGACACTTAACTTCTTATTATGCTTATTTGAAAGAATATGCGGCAACAAAAGTTTAGTTATAGTAATTACAATAAACCATTTTTAGTTTTCTTACAAATACAGGTAATAGTCCTTCAGAAGCTCTATAAAACTTTCTGTATATGCGTCATTTTTATCTTTTATGGAAATTGAATGTTCCGTTACTGCTTCCGGAGTTGCTACATTGGTAAAAACGCCAATTGTTCTAAAATAGTTTGAAAGGGTGTGTTGCCGTATGTTCACCTTTTCAAACAGTTTAAGTTTATTTTCAAGAGCTATTTTTTCAAAAGCAATAAATTCTTCAAAAGGCAAAAGAATATAAAATTTTCCTTTTTCAGCAAGGTGGCTACATGCAATGGATGCAAGCGCGGTATAGGGTAGCGTGGTGGTATGCTTCGCCAGGTTTTTTTTGAGGTCGTCGCTTTTTAATGATTTTTGAAAAAAAGGAGGATTTGAAACAATAATATCATACTTTTTCAAGATCGACAATTGTGTTATATCTGCATGAATTGCAGTTAACCTTTTTTGCCACGGGCTGATTTCAAAATTTTCATTTGCTTGTTCAAAAGCGCTGTCATCTATTTCAACTGCTTCAATATTTCCATTAACTCTTTGTGCAATCATAAGGGATAGCAGGCCGCTGCCGGTGCCAATATCCAATATATTCGTTTCCTCATTGCTACAAGCCTTTTCTTTTAATGAAACATATGCACCAAATACACAAGCATCAGTACACACTTTCATAGCCGATTTTGCCTGGTGAACAGTGAATTGTTTAAACCTAAAGTAAGAATTGGCCATTAATTCTTTAATTCGCTTAAGAGTGATTCCATATCTAAAGCCTCCGTTATCATCTGTAAGTTACCTGACCCATCAAAAGGCCATTGCTCTCTCGGTTTGTCCCAATATAACTCTACACCGTTGCCATCCGGGTCATTTAAATAAAGCGCTTCAGACACGCCGTGATCGGCAGCGCCGGTAAGCGGATATTTTGCTTCTGCAAGTCTCTTTAAAATGACTGCCAAATCTCTTCTTTCAGGATAAACAATTGCAGTATGATACAGTCCACAGGAATTAACGGGTGCAGGAGGAGCATTTTTGCTATGCCAGGTATTTAGCCCGATATGATGATGATAACCCCCTGCAGAAACAAAAACTGCAGAAGGACCATATCGTTGCATAATTTCAAAACCTAGTAGTTCATGATAAAATGCAAGTGCCCTGTCAATATCAGATACTTTTAAGTGAATATGGCCTATTCTTGTATTGGCGGGAACGGTATAAGACATATTTAGAAGTTAAAATAAAAAGTGTTTTTCTATAAAATAGTTGCTAAAATTAAAGAATTAGCGCGTTAAATGATTTGAAGGTTTATAAATAAGAATTTTAGTGGAACGAACAGAATAACTTTTATCAACATCCTTGTGTCACTCACTTCGACCGTAACTTTTTAATCATCTATTATGCTGATTATTTGCGTTACGAGCTTTATCCTAGCAAATTTGTACAGTCCTTTTTCAGCTAGCGCGCGACCATTCCTTTAGTTTATGCCCCCAGTGAAAATATTTTACTTTATCGTAATACTAAAATACTTGTTCCTGTTAACCTTAAATAACTTTATTTTTCGTACCTTTATACACACATTTATATACAAGAAGTGCCTACTTTCAGGTACATGTATCATCTAAAACAAAACAATGGGTAAATCACAGGAAACTTTCAGTAAAAAAGAAAAAGAGAAACAAAGATTAAAGAAGAGACAGGATAAACAGGAGAAGAAGGAAGAGCGCCAGGCACACGCCCGGAACGGTAACAATTTGGAAAGTATGCTCGCCTATATTGACGAGAACGGAAATATTTCTTCAACACCACCTGATCCTCGTAAGAAAATAACTACGAATGTAGAAGACATACGTATAGGTGTCGCAAAAAGGGAACCGGTGGATGAGTCTGAATTAATAAGAACAGGAGTTGTTACCATGTTCAACGAATCTAAGGGGTATGGTTTTATAAAAGACAGTAAAACACAGGAAAGCGTTTTTGTTCACATCAATTCTTTGCTTGATCGTATTAAAGAGCACGACAAAGTGACTTTTGAAGTGGAAATGGGTGTTAAAGGAAAAAATGCTGTAGGCGTTAAGAAGTCTGTTTAAGAACTTCAAAATCTTTTGTTCATACTATCTGCGGTGAGTTCTCACAAAAGGGAACTTACTTTTTTGTTTTTTTTACGTACTACCTACCAAGGCAATAAAACTTTGTGATAGATAAAAAGGAAATTTTGGAAATAGTTTTATTGCATTACTTCTGCGAGTTCTTTTTCTATTCGTTTACACGATAGGAGAAATGGCTTTTTTATGATTGCTAACGATAACGCTTGTCCTGAAACCGCGAAAGAACCGTGAATTGATCCTAAAGGCGTTTTAGCTTGAAAACTAGCCTGCGTAAAATCTCCACTAAATGCTCCGCCCGCTTTTTCTATTTCTTGCTTTGCTCTTTTCATCAGACTTTCAGAGTCTCCCTCAAAGGGTATACTAAACTGACACATAATAATAGTTTAAGAAACTTGAATGAGTTGTTTCGGCCATTGTGTTTCTTTCAATAATTCAGCCAATATTTCAATTGCGTTTTGAAAAAGAAAAGGAAAAAAGCCAGAAAATAAATTCGTTGCCAAAAAGTACGTGCAAATTGAGTTAAGCTGGCCGATATTGCAGCGGAAAAATCAGGTGGACCTATGGTTTATATGCTTGAAATGTAGAATAACTTTAGGATGATTTTGTAATGCATTCCTGTGTTAATTTATTATTCCTTATGTTAAACAATGAAATAATCCCGAACTTTATCCTTTAACAAAATAGGGATGATGTGAATAAAGTTTTAAGCAGAAATAATGTAAAGGTTTTTGGCGAAGGGCAGGCAATGTTATTTGCGCACGGCTTCGGGTGCGACCAGAATATGTGGCGTTTTATAACTCCGGCATTTGAAAAACAATACAAAATTGTTTTATTTGATTATGTAGGATCTGGTAATTCTGATATCTCAGCTTATAACCGCGAAAAATATAGCGACCTGAATGGATACGCGAATGATGTACTTGATATTATAAATACTTTGGATTTACAAGATATTATTTTCGTAGGTCATTCGGTAAGCAGCATGATTGGTTTATTAGCCGCCATCAAACAGCCTGATCGTTTTGATAAATTGATTTTTGTAGGTCCTTCCGCTCGATATATCAATGAAGCTCCCTCGTATACGGGAGGTTTTGAAAAGAAAGATATCCTGGAGCTACTTGAAACGATGGAGAAGAATTATATCGGGTGGGCCAATTTTCTTGCACCGGCAATCATGAAAAATCCGGAAAGACCCGAATTAGGGAAGGAGTTAACGGAGAGCTTTTGTTCTACAGACCCTGTTATTGCGAGGCAGTTTGCAGAAGTTACCTTTTTATCAGATAATAGGCAGGACCTTTCTAAATTGAAAACTTCAACGCTCATATTGCAATGTTCTGATGACCTGATAGCACCGTTGGAAGTCGGACATTATGTGCACGAGCGAATAGCTGGTAGCACTCTGAGAATAATGAAAGCTACGGGCCACTGTCCACACATGAGTGCGCCCCAGGAGACGATCGATTTAATGAAAGAATACCTTCTAAACGCCAATTAGCTGAAATGTCAGGTGTACATGAAAATCTATTAATTCACGCCCCATGTGGGATTTTTTCGTTTACAGAAGATGGTGTGATAACAATGGCAAATGCTTATTGCTGCAAATTGCTAGAATATGAGGAAGGTGAACTAACAGGAAGAAATTTTTCAGAATTACTTACGGTTTCTGGCAAAGTATTTTACCAAACCCATTTTTACCCACTTGTAAAGCTACTGGGACATACAGAAGAAATTTTTATGAACCTGCAGGCGAAATCTAAAAACGACGTGCCTGTGGTTGTAAATGCTATAATCGCGAAAGCAAATGGCAAATCAGAAATTCTTTGTTCTTTTATTCCAATACTTAACAGGGTGAAATATGAGGAAGAAATTCTTTTGGCAAAAAAAAATGCTGAGGAAGCCTTACGTAAAAATGAAGTGTTAGAAAAAGTTAAGCTCGAATTAGAACAACAGCAAAAAGTATTAGATAAACAAATCACTTTACTTACATTTCAGAATAAAGAGCTCCTGCAACTAAGTGATATAATTACCCATGACTTGCAGGAGCCTGTACGAAAGCTCATCCTCTTTTCGACCGAGTTGCAGCAAAAAGAAATGCAGGCAACTTTTGATGGTCATGCTTTGTCAGTAATAAAAAAGTCATCTCAAAAAATAAAGACCCTTTTGCTAAACCTGCAAAACTATTTAGCTCTTACCGCAGTAACTGCAACAAAAGAACAAGTTAATCTTTCTCACGTCGTTCAATACGAATTAGGGCAATTGCAAAACGCGTATCCTCAAATAAATGTACATGCAGAAGTAGAGCCTTTACCAACTATTACGGGTAATAAAAACCAGCTTAATTGGATGTTTCACCACTTATTAAAAAATGCTTTTGACCATGGCTGCGTTGACAATAGGCTTATGCTTACGATACAGTCAGTTGTGGTAAAAGAAAACCTATACAACCATCTTGAGGATAAGTATAAATATATCGACTATGTAAAAATTACAATTTCCGATGAGGGGCCGGGCTTCGAATCTGAGTTTAATGATTATATTTTCGGTGTTTTGAAAAAATTGAACGTAGCGGGAGAAACTGTAGGTTTCGGGCTTGCTTTTTGCAAAAGAATTGTTGAGAATCATTTTGGAAATATAAGGGCAGAGGGCTTAGCCGGTAAAGGCGCTGCTTTCACTGTTATGTTACCAATTGATAATGTTTAAAGTTCTATTATGAATATACCTTGTAAAATATTGTTAGTAGATGATGACCGGGACGATCAGATGATTTTTAGGCATGCGATAAATGAAATTAATACCCAAATTGAATGTAATTGCTATGACAATGCCGAGCAGGGATTAAGGGCATTAAAAACAGATAATCAACATAAACCTGATTTTATCTTTTTAGATTTAAACCTGCCTTTTATGCACGGCTTTGAATTTTTGCAGCTTCTCAAAACTTCTGAAGACTTAAATGATATTCCCGTTATCATTTATTCAACTTCTTCGCGTGACTCAGATAAAATAAAAGCAAGAGAGTTAGGCGCCCTCAATTATTTAAGCAAACCAACTTCTTTTAATGAACTGAAGGTGAAAATAACTAATCTTTTAAATGAAGTGTATAACTGAAAAAAGGACTTTTCTACCTTTATTTGATTGTTAATAATACGGAGGTTTTAAAACCTACATTTATACGCTTTCATTTTGACTTTTCAGTTGCATTATTTCATTCATTGCCGCTTGCAATTGTAGCCGCGAGGAGGGTATAATTTTAGTAGCTATCGTCGAAATAATTATTCTTTTGGCCTTTTCAAACTCAAAACAATACACCTGGATAGTTGCAGGAATATTATTTGCCATATTATGGGCATCTGCATCAGCTGCAACAAAAATTGGTTTGGCAGATGCCCAGCCTTTGGTAATAGCGCAGGTAAGGTTTATGATTGCCGCCGTGGTGATGTTAGTTTTTTCTCATCTCATTAAAAGATATGCCCTGCCAACCGGTAAAGAGTGGAAATATCTAACTGTGTATGGCTTACTGAATATTACTGTTTATTTAGGATGTTATGTTGTGGCAATGCAACATGTTACTGCCGGCATAGGTTCATTGGCTGTAGCGACTAATCCGTTATTTATTAGTCTTATATCGGTTTTCTTTTTAAGGAAGAGGTTACAGCCAGCAACGGTGATCGCTATCATTTTAGGTACAGCCGGAGTCATGATCGCGTCGTGGCCTTTATTTAAACAGGCAACGGTGACAACAGCTGGATTACTGCTTTTATTATTTAGCATGTTGTCCTATTCTGCCGGCGCAATTTATTTTTCTACTAAAGAGTGGAATGGTTTGCATCTTTTTACTATTAATGGATGGCAAACATTAATAGGAGGAATGTTATTATTGCCGG
Organism: Segetibacter koreensis DSM 18137; assembly: GCF_000374045.1. Classification (GTDB taxonomy): domain Bacteria; phylum Bacteroidota; class Bacteroidia; order Chitinophagales; family Chitinophagaceae; genus Segetibacter; species Segetibacter koreensis. Next base: position 25,155 of record NZ_KB893328.1, read on the forward strand.
TAACTCTAATTACGTATCACAATACTAATAATCATTTCACCCCGGGTTTTTGGCTAAGTGTGTTATGGTTAGCTGTGCCGGTATCTATTTTTGCTGTGCAAATATGGTTATGGCTATTGAGCACAAATGCAGTAAAAGCTGGATTGTGGCTTTTTCTATGCCCTGTCTTTGGCTTTGCTATCGCGGCCTGGTTAACACATGATGTTATCAGTAGCTATACAATTGCTGGTGTCGCTCTTGTATTGGCCGGGCTATTTTTGGCACAAAAAAGTTCAAAACAAAGTGCCGGTTCCTGATATCGAAAAAATATTTTTGCCTTCCGCAAGCGCTTTATTATTTAAAAAAAAGCTTGCTTTTTTTAAGGATGTATCATTTCAATACTTCCATCTGAATTATGTTTCAACTCCGTCACTTTTATATTTCTCAAGTAAGTTTTACCGGATAGTTCTGTATCATGATAGAAGATATACCATTTCCCTTTAAATTCAACTATAGAATGATGTGTTGTCCAGCCTTCTACAGGAGTCATGAAAACACCCTGGTAAGTAAACGGACCATAAGGGCTATCGCCAATTGCATATGCAAGAAAATGAGTGTTGCCGGTAGAATAAGAGAAGTAATACTTCCCATTGTATTTATGCATCCATCCACCTTCAAAAAATCTTTTGTCGTGGTCTTTCGTTAGTAGTGGTTTGCCATCTTTATCAACTATTGTCACATCCCTTACCGGCTCTGAAAAATGTAACATGTCTTTGCTCATTTTAACTACTTTGGCGCTTAATGCCGGTTCGTTATCCTTTCCATTATCAGTTTTAGAACCATTGGCATCGTATTTACCGGTACTCCATCTTTGCAGTTGGCCTCCCCAAATACCACCAAAATACATATACGAGTTGCCATCGGTATCTGTAAAAACTGCGGGGTCAATACTAAAGCTGCCCTCTATCGGTTTTGGCTGCGATTTAAAAGGGCCGGTTGGCGAAGAACTGGTAGCTACACCAATCCGGAATATGTCATTTTTATCTTTGACAGGAAAATACAAATAATAAGTACCGTTTTTATAAGCAGCATCGGGAGCCCACAATTGCCTTCCCGCCCATGAAATATCTTTAACGCTTAGCGCAACTCCGTGGTCTTTAACTTTTCCATTTATACTATCCATCGAAAGTATGTGATAATCCTTCATGTCAAAATGGTCCCCGTTATCATTTTCCTTTATACCTGATTCAATATCGTGCGACGGATAGATGTAAATTTTTCCGTTAAAAACATGAGCAGAAGGATCAGCGGTATAAATATGTGTTACTAACGGTTTTGATAAGTATTTTTTGGCGGTAGATTTATTATTTTGAGCTATTACCTTCGTTGTACCTGAGAAAACTGATACCAAAACAGTAGCAGATAAAATAATGAAAAACTTACTATATACAGATCTCGTCATTGTTTGTTATTTGAATTTATTCAGTCTTTTTTGTCTTTTTTACGCTAAAAATCTTTTCGGCTTTTTATACTTGTTTTACTTTTTATTTAAAGTAAAGTTGTTATTATCTCTTATAAATGCCTTTAAATTTCCAATATTAATTTTTTTTGAATAAACTCTGTCTTTTTTTTATAATTATTGACAAAAAAGATCTTAACTAGATGTATCTATTTTAAGGAATCTATTCGCGACAAAATATTTTATGACGGTAAGTGGTTTGCTAGTTATAAAAGGTTAAGGGTTGTAGCAGTAAAGGAATGAAGAGAAAATGTGTTTTTATAAATACTTCTTATTATTAACAATAACTCACTCCCGCTATGAATACGAAATCATAATAATCATAATTGAGATTAAAATATTTAGGTGCAACAATATCGGCCATTGTTAGCAAAAGAAAAAGCTTTTGTTTTATGTCATTAAAAGATTAAGCAACAAGCTGCATCGTTATGGTGAAGGAAATAGCCGCTTTTAATCTAGCTTCCCGAAAACGTGCAATTAAAAGCCTGCTGCAGCTAATAAAAAAAATTGCTTCAGAAAACCTATATACGGAGCATCAGGAGTTGGGGAAAAGAATACCTCACGACAGTTTAGTTATTTATGCGGCATTAGCCATCTGCATTCCTTTTTTCCGTCGCTGGCCCTTCGTGCCTGGTTTGGCAATCATCTCGCTTTCTATTTGTTTAATAAATACATCATTGTAATAGCGCCAAAGAATTTCGTTCAGCACTGCTTCTTCATCGTCCATGTGGTTGTAGTTAAGAAGCATGAATTCATTAAAGTTTTCACTTATTAATTCCATCACCGCTAATTTATTTTCTGCCCCCTGCATTTTATAAAACGATTTTATAAGGCTTTCAAGACTGAGAGACAGGTTGGCTATTTTATGGTGTTCACTGGTATAGCTATTCCACACCGATGGCTCATATTCAAAAATAAAAGGCAAAATATTAACAGTCTCATATTTTACCTGTTCATCACAAAGCTCAAGTACTTCCTCTACTTTGTATATCGCTTCCACTGCTGTTGCTATATTCCAGTCGCCATTTCTACTTAAGTAAATACAGGTCGATAACAAACACTCTTTTAGTGGCCTGTGTACCTGGTTAAAAATATTGTAACGCATGATTTGACATTTTAAAATTTAGAAGATCTGTTTTGGCTTTCCTTAACAAAAGAACAATACAAATATTCTTATCCCAATAGCACAAATATGTGGTTGGTACAAACGGCAGAATCAAGCCATAATGTTCACCTTTTGTAAGGAAGAATGGCGATGAATATTTTACATGTCTACAACAGATTGCTGCACTATTTTCACGCGGCGGTCGATAGAAAAAGCAGGTTTTTAAAACTTTTTTGAAACATAGCAATTTTCGGGTTGATACCTGCTATAGACATTTTTATTTTTGTATAGTCAAATTAAAAATCATAAAATGAAAGCGCAGGACGAAACTAACTTTAGCCGTATTGCAGTAGCGATTGAGTATATAAAAAGCAATTTCAAAACACAACCCGGTCTCGAAGAAGTAGCTGAAAAAATAAATGTAAGCCCGTTTCACTTTCAAAGAATGTTTACAGACTGGGCAGGTGTCAGTCCTAAAAAGTTTTTGCAATACATCACGGTGGAGCACGCAAAAAAGATGCTGAAAGAAAACAACGCTACCTTGTTTGATACAGCGTTCCAAACCGGGCTTTCCGGTACGGGTCGCCTTCACGACTTATTTATAAACATAGAAGGAATGACACCGGGTGAATATAAAAATGGTGGTGAGAACCTTTCCATCAATTATAGTTTTGCCGAAAGTCCTTTTGGAAATATTTTGGTAGCATCTACCAGCAAAGGTATTTGTCATATGGCTTTTGCAACTGGTGAAAAGGATGCATTACAGGAGTTAAAGACAAAATTTCCCAATGCGGTGTACAACCAAATAGTTGACCTGGCACAACAAAAATATATTATACATTTTTACGCACGATTGGAGCGAGCTTAACCAGGTTAAGTTACATTTAAAAGGGACAGAATTTCAATTAAAAGTTTGGGAAGCACTTTTAAAAATTCCAATGGGGCACTTAACTACATATGGAAACATTGCAAGGCAAATAGACCTGCCCAATGCTTCAAGAGCTGTAGGCACCGCGGTAGGTGATAACCCGGTAGCATTTTTAATTCCTTGTCACCGCGTCATTCAGTCAACTGGTGTCTTTGGTCAATATCATTGGGGAAGCATTCGTAAGGCAGCTATGATTGGGTGGGAAGCTGCTCATGCAGATGCTATTTCTAAAGTAAATTAAAATTATGGACCAAGCTTTATTACTACTATGAAACCGCGGTTGCGTCGCACTCTTGTGCTTTCTGTTCACCACTCAGCTTTAAAAAGCTATGAACACAAATGACAGCTTTTTCCATTTTTCTTAAAAACACTTCCTCAAAATCTATATCGAACGCTTTAAAACAATGAAAAATATAAAAGAAAAAATTTCTTCGATTAATTGGGAAAGTGTATCAGAAAATATGCATGAAAAAGGCTTTGCCGTAGTGCCTGAATTATTATTCTGAAAGTTGTAAAATGCTTATAGATAATTATAATGATCCTGATTTTTATCGCAAAAAATCATTATGGAACGTTATCGGTTTGGACTAGGTGAATATAAATATTTCGATTATCCATTACCAGGTTTAATACAAACAATCAAAGAAGAAATATATCCTAAACTTGCACCAATTGCAAATAAATGGATGAATGTTTTGCATATAGAAAAAGAATTTCCGTGTAAATTTGAAGAGTTGCAAAGGCTTTGTCACAACAATAATCAAACAAAGCCAACTGTGCTCATTTTAAAATATGGCAAGGGCGGGCATAACACTCTGCACCAGGATTTATACGGAGATATATTTTTCCCGATTCAAATGGTTTTATTTTTAAATGAACCTGCTGAAGATTATTTAGGCGGTGAATTTGTATTAATACAACAAACGCCGAGAGCGCAATCTAAAGCGATTGTTTTACAACCGCGAAAAGGAGATATGCTAATTTTTACAACAAATTTCAGACCTGTAAAAGGTAGCAAAGGATACTATCGGGCAAATATGAAACACGGGGTAAGTGAGGTACACGAAGGAGAACGTCATACCCTTGGAATTATTTTTCATGATGCCTTAAAGTAATACATGATCCATCATAATAACATTAGTAACACTGAATTGCGAAAACAAATTAGACAAAATTTTATTCGTTTTGGTGGAAACATGAAGCTTAAAATTTATGGCAAACTAAATTGCATATCCGGAAAAAGAATGCTGAAGCAAAACCGGGTCTTTTTCTGCACAGAAGCAGAAGCAATAAAGAATGGCTTTCGCCCATGTGGACATTGCATGAGGAGCGATTATAAAAAATGGAAAAATGGACTTGTTTAATACAGAGAGGATAACAAACTTATTACCGTATGACGGCGTAGTAAATTATTATGGAAAAGTGCTCGGTCAAAAAGAGGCGGATGATTACTTGGACTGCCTGTTACACACCATAAAGTGGAAAAATGATGAAGCCATTATCTTTGGAAAACACATTATTACCAAAAGAAAAGTGGCCTGGTATGGCGATACAGGTTATTCATATACTTACTCTAACACCACAAAACAGGCATTGGAATGGACTAGAGAATTGTTAGAACTCAAACAAATGGCAGAGGAACTTACGGAAAGCAAATTCAATTCATGCCTGCTTAATTTGTATCATAATGGAGATGAAGGTGTAGCATGGCACAGTGATGATGAAAAATCATTAGCAAGAAATGGGGCCATTGCTTCATTTAGTTTTGGCGCTGAAAGAAAATTTTCTTTCAGACATAAAAAGACAAAGGAACCCGTATCAGTTATTTTAGAACATGGAAGTCTGCTGGTAATGAAAGATGCAACACAAATAAACTGGCTGCACTGTTTGCCAAAATCGAAAAAAATAATGCTACCAAGAGTAAATCTCACTTTTAGAACAATGGTGACCTAGGTTTATTTTTCTACTACTATTTCTTTTGTTATTGATTTTTTTCCATTTCTGACAGTCAATAAATACACACCATTTTTCAAATCTCCTGCATTTATCTGTTCCATTTTATTATTGGTAATCGCAATGTTTCTTATTAGCCTGCCATTAATATCAGACAATGTAATTACATCGGAATTGAAATTATTTTTCACTAATACATAAAAAATATTTTTTGCCGGGTTGGGATAAATTGAAAACATCAACTCTTTATTAGGCCTCTCCTTTAAAACTATCTGTGTGTTATTTTGTTGTTTACTGGCAGTTGAAAAATAATTTACCACTAGCTGCGGTCTATTAGCTTCTGCTTCTCTTGAATTAAATTCAACGCGACTTACTGTTATATCACGATTGATAAGTTTAATCGTGACAAAATTCGCTCCTGCCTTTTTAAAGATTTTTATATACTTTGTAATATCCCAATCATAATATCTGAATGTAGTTCCGGCAACCGATGTAGTGGCAACAGTTGAAGTATCTTCAAGTGGATTGTTATTGCGTGTTATCGTAGTTTCAACCCAGTTATTGTCTGATACATTATGAACATCAATAGCTACAGAATCATCTTCTGTACTATTTAATGCTCCATATAAACGAAGTGTCGCAGAAGAAGCGTCAGGAGGAAAAGATGAAATATCGAACCTTAGATATATTTCCCGTTCGTAATAAGCTACATGGGATTTCTTTGAATATAAAACGGGACTGGAACCAAAATTTGTATTTGCAAATGTGCCTGCTCGTACAAAAGCATCAGCTACAGGTGTCAGTATTTCTTGTGTTGTTTTCGAAAAATTAGCTGTGTAAGCAACATCATTAACAGGAGTAGCAAATGTTTGTATTGTATCCCCTCCATTGTTCCAACCGCTAAATGTATAATCTCCCTGGTGCGTTATTACTCCAATTGTTCGTACCATTCCTTCAACACTGATAACAGTTACAGGTGCCGTAAAGGGTTGGCCATCCAATGTAACCAGCAAATTTTCAGGATTGGTTTGAATTGTTATAGTAGATTTTCTTGGCAGTATGTCGGTGAATGAAGTATCTGATGCGCCTTTTGAATCTGTCACTACTAAATATAAACGGTAAAAAACATTTGCCGAAGTTTCACCAATGTCAGGAATAGTGAATGAACCACGGGTTATTCCGGCTGGGATGGTCGGGCCAGGATGGGTATGAGCATCGTGGTAAAATAAGACGAACCATTTAAAATCAGAAGCTGGCAAAGAACCATCTTCCGGGTCTGTTCCGGCTCCTGAAAAACTTATTTTATTTCCCCCTGCGTATGTGGCTCCTTGTTTAGGTGTTTCTATCGTAGCCGTTGGCGTTTGATTAGAATCTGTAACTGTAAGTGTGGCATTGCTGCTTGTGTCTCTTCCTGCACGATTGCTAACGATAACAGAGTAAGTGCCAGCATCAGAGTAAGTTACAGATGAAATTTTATAAGAAGGGTTTGTAGCTCCTTTGATACTTACGCCATTTTTTCTCCATTGATAGAATAAAGAGTCAGCGCTACTAGCTTTTACATAAAAAACTGCGGTTTTTCCTTTTGATACGGTAATGCTTACAGGCTGTTCATCAATAACAGGTGCGTCGGAATTAGTGTATGTAATTTTATAAACAGCACTGGTGGTACGGCTAAGAAAATACAAATTTCCGTCATTACCTGTTGTAATACAGACAGCACTGCCTGGTATGGATGAAGCAAAATTTTCACGTTTTACAGTATTATTCTTAATGGAGATCGAATTGATCCACCTGCTGCAATAATCCAGGAAAAAATATTTTCCTACATAAGAAGATGGATAATTGGTTTTCGATGGATTGAAAAAAGTTCCTCCCGTTATCGCACACCCTACTTCACTTCCACTGCCATGAGCATAAGTGTACACCGGATTTGTATAATGTAAAGTAGAATCTTTTCCTTCTGCTAAAGGCCATCCATAATTTAATCCTCCTGTAGTACAATTATTTATCTCTTCCCACATATTTTGGCCAACATCATTTACAAATATTTTACCTGTCAGAGGCTGCACCGATAAGGTGAACGGATTTCTCAACCCATACGACCAAATTCTCCTGCGTTCTTCACTACCGGTTTTAAAAGGATTGCCGTCAGGAACAGTGCCATCAGCATTGATCCTAAGAATTTTACCGAGATAAGTGTCAAGGTTTTGTGCATTTGCGGAATTTGCATTATCCCCAATTCCTACATATAATTTCCCATCTTTTCCAAACTGTATACTTCCGCCGTTATGATTTGTTGCATTGCTTAAGGGACTAAGATTTAAAATTACAACTTCACTTCCCGGTACCACAACATCGCCATTTGCTGTAAAACGACTAATGCGATTATTGGCAGCAGAAGAAAGTGTATAATATAAGTATATATATTTATTGGTGTTAAAATCTGGATCAAAAGCAATCCCTAACAGACCACGTTCGCCCTTTGAGTTTACCTGTAAAGTAATAAAAGGTTTAGAGAGCAAACCGCCATTTTTAATAATTCTTAGTGCTCCGGTTTGTTCTGCAACAAAAAGGCGACCATCGGGGGCAAAAGCCATTACTGTAGGATTACTGATACCACTTGCAACCAGAATTTGGTTAAATCCTTTTGGTAGTTGTTGACTTATCGCAGGCAAGACTAGTATCAAAAAGAAAATAAATATTGAAATAGATATTTTAGCGAATGTTATAAAAAGCGTTTGATAAAATTTTTGCAAGAACTGTTGGAAAAGTATTAGCATATAGCTTTTTTTATTGAGATGTGATGCTTATTTAGTGGAAACAAAATCAAAGTTTGATGTGTCTATTTCCTCTTGCTCCTTTCACTTTCACAAAAGATGACATCTAAAAAATACTTTAAAAAATTACTTAAGAACATTCAACTTTAGACCAGCTGGAGTTTTATGTAGGTTAGTATTGTAAAGAAATTAAGCTTTTAAAAAGTTTCTCCCCGCCGAGCGCAACTACGCCTGATTATAACGACATCTATCTTAGCTAAAGTTAAATCAAATATTAGAAAAGTTATAATATTAATGTTTTTAATCCGGTATAATAAGCATAGGAACATGACCAGCTCATGTTTGTATTTCTTAATGTTGCAATGCGAAAGCTCATAGACTATGTTCTTTCTGCAGACTAACTTAAAACCTGCAATCAGCCTTTTCTGCAATTATTGATATTTTATAAACTCACTTGTTTAAACTCCGTCAGATGCCTGAAACTCGTTAAACTCATAATTCTATTGTAAGTACTTATGATTGTTTTGTAGCTTATCTTTATTATGTATGTTGAAAAAAATAGTGGAGGCCAAACTGGTATTATTTTTTTCAACTTCTTATGCAAGTAAAAACTGCACAAATCTTCTTAAAACATGATGAACCATTTAGAAAAAGAAAAGCAACTGGCGGCAAAAGAAGCTGTTAAGCTTATAAGCAATAATCAAATTGTAGGATTAGGAACCGGGTCTACCGCAATATATGCCGTGCAAGAAATAGGAAACCTGGTAAAACAGGGCTTTAATATTAAAGGCGTTGCCACATCAAATAAAACAAAAGAACTCGCTAAATCCCTGAATATACCGTTAATGGATATCAATGACGTAAATTTTATTGATATAACGATAGACGGAGCTGATGAATTTAACAGCGATCTGGTTTTGATAAAAGGAGGTGGGGGAGCTCTTTTGAAGGAAAAAATAGTTGCGTCTATGACTAATGTTGAAGTAATTATTGCTGACTCCTCAAAAAAAGTAGATACGTTAGGCTCATTTCCGCTCCCTATTGAAGTTGTACCGTTTGCTGCTAATTATGTTATCCGCGAACTGTTCCACATGAGCGGTTTTGGTAAAATAAGGATATCAAATAATCAACCTTTTATAACCGATGCCGGAAACTTCATTATAGATACTGATTTCGGCACCATTGCAGATCCTGTTTATATATCAGAAACCTTAAATAATATAGTAGGAATTGTTGCCCATGGATTGTTTATTAAGCTCGCAAATAAAGTAATAATGGGTGTTGGTGAAAGCAATACAACAGTTGTTTATCAATAATTATTAATCCTCGTCAGAAGATTCATTCGTTGTTCTTTCCTGATCATTTTTAAGAAAATTAATATGCTTTTGCGTGTTAGCATCTTGAGGAGATTGAAGTGAAGGATCGATGTCATCTGTTTTGTGTTTCATTTTCTCCTCCCTCATTTCTCTCCATTGTCGTTGGGTTGGGCTTTCTTCGTTCTCTGTGGCAGATGTACTGTCTCTGGTTTCTTCCTCTTCAGTATCAAGAAAATTGACATGCTTTTGCGTATTTGCATCTTGAGGAGACTGAAGTGAAAGATCTATATCGTCTTTTTTGTTTTTTATTCTCTCCTCCCTCATTTCTTTCCACTGTTGCTTTGCAGAGTTTTCTTCATCGCCCGCCGATGGATGACCGGTTTCTTTAGTATCAGGGAATTTAAGAGGTTTTCCTGTATTCTCATTTTCAGATGAAGGAACTGAGGGGTCTTGAATATTCATAACAAAGAGTTTATGCTAATACTTTTAATCCTACGATAGTAAAGTTAGAATGTCATGTAATTTAGTAAAACTTATTAAAAGGGTGAACAACTAATGTTTTTATTAGCGGGAAATTTTATCTTATGAACTGCAACTTAACATTGAGCATCCAGCCTTTTCAGCTGCCCATGATGGTCTTTTTGCATAAAATTGATCAAACTTAACTGAATAAGGTTCCTTTATAGCTTCCTGTAGTTTTACAAACAGCGTATTATCACCCTTTTCTACATCTTCAATAGCCTGGTGAAGCAAATAATTCCGTAAAACAAAACGTGGATTATTTTCCCGCATCCGTTTTATTGATTCCTTCCTGCTGATTGTATTTGATTGAATTCTTTCTGAATATGTTTTCATCAAATCAAAAAGTTTTTCAACTTCCCCATCAGATGGGGTTTCATAAAAACTTTCTTCAAAATGTTCAATTACAGCTTGTTCATTTTCTATTTCCCCGGGTAGGTCTATAAGCAGTTGGTAGAAAATTGTCATATCTGGCTTTATAACGCTAAGCACTTTTTCAAACTGCTCAACAAACTTCATGTCCTTTTCGCTTACTGCATCCAGTCCTAGTTTGTTTGCCATCATGGTATTATACCTGCTCCAGTAAAAATCATCGTATGACTCTAAACTTGCTATTAGTTTGTCGTTATCCTCTACAATCGGAGCAATAGCACCGGCAAGACACGCCAGGTTCCATTTGGCAACGGCGGCCTGTCTTCCAAAAGCATATCTTCTGCCTGGCAGGTCTGTAGTATTAGGAGTAAAGTTAGGATCATAATCATCAACAAATGAGTAAGGGCCATAATCAATCGTAAGACCAAGAATGGACATGTTGTCGGTATTCATAACACCATGAACAAAACCAACCCTTAACCACTCCACCATTAAACTTGCAGTGCGTTCAACTACTTCTGTAAACCAGGCCAAAATTTTATTATCGCCATTAATATGAGGATAGTATCTTTCAATCGTCCAGTCGATAAGCTTTCTTAAATTATTTATCTCACTTCTGGCAGCGGGCATTTCAAAATTGCCAAAACGCAAAAAGCTGGGGGCTACACGCATTACAATTGCTCCGGGTTCATACGCAGCGTTTCCATTGTAAAACATGTCACGCATTACCCGTTCTCCTGTACTTACCAGGCTTAGCGCCCTTGTGGTTGGAACCCGCAGGTAATGCATTGCCTCACTCATAAGATATTCTCTTAAAGAAGATCTTAAAACTGCTCTTCCATCAGCATTTCGGCTATAAGCAGTTCGTCCGGCGCCTTTTAACTGCAGTTCCCAAACTTTGCCCGTAGATGTTTGTAATTCTCCAAGTGTTATTGCTCTTCCATCGCCTAATTGGCCTGCCCAGTTTCCAAACTGGTGGCCCGCATAACATGCAGCGTACGGACGCATCGAAGGCGTCACCATCTTTCCGCCCAAAATATCTATGTCCGCTTGGTTTATTGGTCTCTGTATTTCCAGTTCTTTTGCCAGCTCATCACTCCACGCGATAAGTGTAACATCTTTTACCACTGTCGGTACAGCCCTGCTATAAAATACACCAGGAGTTTGTCGCGGAGTTATATTTCCACTTTCATCTCCATTAAAACCGTTGACAAAGTCATTCCTAAAATCAATTGAGCTTATGTTCTTCATAAATACTGGCTTAAATAGTTCCGTTCAAAGAAAATCTTGTAATCTAATTTATCGCAATTTCTTTGCCCATTTTATTTTAGCGATTTTAATTATTACAATTGACAACATTGACATGTTTTCCATACATCTTTTATAACTTATTGTTAAGACCCTCCTCTTTACTAATACGATACTACACAAAATCTACCTCTTTTGCCATTTGCAAATTTTACTTGTGCAACACGTTTTTCTTTTTTTATTTGGAACAGTTTTTTAATGACTATCAAGATACCTTTGCAGGGTCAATTATTGTTAACAGAAAAAACGCGTAAAAAATTAGTTATGTCAAACAGGACAATAAATAGCAAGAAAATAAAAAAGACATTGATTATTGAAGATGAAAGTGACATGTGCTTACTGTTGAACATTATGCTGAATGGTAAAGATGTGGAACTGGATCATGTAAAGAGCCTTGCCGCTGCAAAGGAGTATCTGGCAAAAGAAGATGCATCAGTTATTATTCTCGATAACAAACTTCCTGACGGATACGGCATTGATTTTATAAGTTATATCAAAAGTAATTATCCGGCTATAAAGATTATTATGATCTCTGGTTATGATGCTTCTGTGGAGGATGTGGCCCTTGATAATGGCGCCGATATCTTTTTGCAGAAACCTTTTACCAAAGACAAACTTTACCAGTCTATGATGGGATTGTTGAATTAGCAGCACAAGTAGCGCCAGGACAAATAAAAAAAGCCGCCAATGAGGTGGCTTTTTTTATTTAGCACCATATAAGCTATATTGAGCAAAGTAAACAAGCGATTGTAAAATTCATGTTCGCATTATTAAAAAAACTGGCTGTTTTATTGCTATCTCAAAGTTGTTGATTTGCAATAAAAAAGTTTAGAATCACAAGTAAGCTTAATTAACTTCGTAACGCTTTTATTATATCTTCTATTAAAATTTTATCAACTAACCATTGTTATGTCACAACAAAATTTACGTTTTGAAACATTACAGGTACATGCCGGCCAGGAGGTTGATCCTGTAACCAAATCGAGGGCTGTACCAATTTACCAGACTACCTCTTATGTTTTTGATAGTGCAGAACATGCAGCTAACTTGTTTGCACTGCAAGAGTTTGGAAACATTTATACACGCATCATGAACCCCACTACTGATGTGTTTGAAAAAAGAGTCGCCGCACTGGAAGGAGGTGTAGGTGCACTAGCTGTAGCTTCAGGCCAGTCGGCTCAATTTATTGCGCTACAAAATATTTTACAGCAGGGAGATAATATTGTGTCGTCTTCTTACCTGTACGGCGGAACCTATAACCAGTTTAAAGTAACCTTTAAGCGTTTAGGCTTCCAGGTAAAATTTGCAGATCTTGATAATCCTGCTGATTTTGAAGCTAAGATTGATGACCGCACACGCGGCATCTATGTTGAAACAATAGGGAACCCTGGTTTCAGTATTCCTGATTTTGAAAGACTGGCTGAGATAGCGCAGAAAAATAATATTCCCCTTATTGTTGATAATACCTTTGGCGCAGCAGGTTACTTATGCAGGCCAATTGATTTTGGCGCCAATGTAATTGTAGAGGCAGCTACCAAATGGATAGGCGGGCATGGAACCAGTATAGGCGGCATTATAGTTGACGGAGGTAATTTTAATTGGGGTAATGGCAAGTTTCCTTATTTCACAGAACCAGATGAAGCTTATCACTTCATGAAGTTTTGGGAAGTGTTTGGCAGCAATAGCTCTTTTGGTAATATTGCCTATATAATCAGGGCGAGAGTAACAGGCCTTCGAAGTCTAGGTCCTGCGTTAGGCCCTTTTAATTCATTCCTGTTTCTGCAAGGTCTTGAGACGTTAAGCCTGCGTGTGCAACGAACAGTAGACAACACAATGGAACTGGCCGAGTGGTTACAGAACCACCCACAAGTAGAGTATGTTAATTACCCTGGATTAAAAGGAAATAAATATCATGAACTGGGGAAAAAATATCTTCGAAACGGATTTGGAGGTGTATTGTCTTTTAAAATAAAAGGTGGAAATAAAACTGCTGATACATTTGTAAATAACCTGAAACTGATCAGTCACCTTGCTAATGTAGGGGATGCTAAAACACTTATCATACATCCGGCCACTACCACTCACCAACAACTGACAGAAGCCGAACAACGTTCTGCCGGTGTTGAGCCAGGATTGCTGCGTATATCTTTAGGCATAGAGCATATTGAAGACATAAAAGATGATATAGAAGCAGCATTTAAAGTGGCTCTAGGATAATCTGTAATTTCTACTTACAAAAAACTTTTGTAATTTATTGAAATAATTAAATAGCCCGTTCTTTTCTACCTGATGAGAACGGGCATTATTATATCAAAAGGATAATGCAATCAATCGCATTTTAACACCCTGTTTCGCCGGAGGAGAGCCTCTCTTAATATTTGCAATAGTATTAAGAATTATAGGTTAAAAATAATAGGAATGTCAAAAGGTTACCTGCTAAACCTCAACTTGTAGCTACAAAAAATTCTTAATTCATTTTTTATTTATACGAATTTTATAGGTTTCTGGTGGTACAATTTTTTATATCTTTTCCACTTACAAATACTCATTAAATTTTAAATTATTTTCTTGCTTATGAACGCACCTTCTATCCTGGGGATTAACAGAACACAAGACGGAACTATATCAATATTTGAGGGCGGTAAACATGTAATGTCTATACATAAAGAGCGGTTAACTAAAAGAAAGCATCATTGGGGAAGGTTGGGCGATATGAAGCTGTATAAAGAACGAATTCCGGCGGTTGACCGACCCTACGATCTTGTGGTCGAATGCTGGAGTGCAGATACGGAACGCGAAAAAAAGGAGCAGTATCACGAGGAGCTTAGAACTGTTTTAAACCTTAAACCTAATGCCCGCATCGTTGAGATTTCACACCATCTTTCTCACTTATATAGTTGTTACCCGCCAAGTGGTTTTGACACTTGTGCTGTTATGATTATTGATAGTGTTGGCAGTCCCGTAGAGCATATTAAGTACGACTACCCCGGTAAGGAAGGTAAGGAGAATTTATTTGAAGTTGCCTCCTATTATTATTGTCAAAATGGTGAGATAAAATGTATAAAAAAGCAATTACACGACCGCGATCCTGAGAACCCTCACGGGCTTGGCAATTTTTATTATAAGCTCACTGAATGTTTGTTTAAAGGTGAGGGTAATGAAGGTAAGGTAATGGGTCTTGCTGCTTACGGTAACTTAGATGCATTAGACTTACCGGATTTAATAGTGAAAGAAGGCGAAGTTTTCATACCCGAGGAATGGCAGGAAATGTTTAAGTGTACGGATTATAATTATAAAGACCAGAAAAAGACCTTTCAGGAAAAAGCAGATTTTGCAGCAAAAGGACAGGATGTTTTTGAGAAAGCATTGATAGAGATAGCAGCATGGCTGGCTGAAACAACAGGCACAAAAAATATAGCTTATGCAGGTGGCTGCGCCCTTAATTGTGTAGCTAATACAAAAGTTCTTGAGCAAGGTTATGATTTATTCATTCCACCGGCTCCGCATGACGGAGGTACTTCCGTGGGCTGTGCTATTTATGGTGCTGTAGAGTGTTTTAAAATTAAAAATGAATATCAATGGCGGTTTGATTATCTCGGCCCGGATGTAGATATACAGGAAGTGACGAAGCTCATTGATAATTATCCTGATTTGAAAATTGAAAAACCAGAAAATCTTATTGAGCTCTGTTCTGATCATCTGCGCTGGGGTAAGATATTGTGTGTTTTTCAAAGTAATAGTGAGTTTGGCCCCAGGGCATTGGGTAACCGCAGCATTGTTGCTGATACGAGGTATGCCGTAAATAAGTTCTGGATTAATGCATTTATTAAAGGTCGTGAATGGTTCCGTCCCATTGCACCATTTGTTTTAGAAGAAGATGTAAGTGAATATTTTAATTTTAAAGGAAGAACACCGTTTATGCTGTTCACTGCATTTTTACATGATAAGTATAAAGATAAGTTTCCTACGATAGAACATGTTGATCATAGTGCGAGAATACAAACCGTTAGTAAAGAAGATAATGAATTTATCTATGATCTTATAAAAAACTTCAAAGAAAAAACAGGCGTGGGCATTATTGCCAACACATCTTTCAACGGTAAAAATGAGACAATGGTAGAGACATTGACTGATGCAATAAATTGTTTCGTAAATAACGCAATTCATTACCTGGTGGTGCCGCCATATATTATTTCAAAAAAGAACGAGGTGAGTAATCCATTGCAATTGTCGAATGCAAAGGTTGCGGGGTAATTTTATTGAATTATAAAAAGTCTAAAGACACAAAGCTTCGCGGGGTAAATGTTTTTCCCTTAGCGTGACTTTGTGTCTTTAAGTGTTAATAGTAAAATTTGTAACAAGATCAGTTTTAACCAGAAATGAATAATCCTCCTAAAATATATATTCTTTCGCCTCATTTTGATGATGCTGCATACGGCCTTACAATTACAATTTCAAAACTGCTTAACCGTAAAGTACCTGTTACTCTTATTAATTGTTTTACGATTACAAAATGGACAGCACTTCCCGTTACTGATAAGGATGTAAAATCGGTCAGCCTGCTGCGGGCCATGGAAGATGTTGAATATAATAAACTTTTTAATTCTGCTATCAAAATCATTAATCTCGACCTGCTTGATGCACCTTTAAGAAATGGATATATTTTCCAGAATCAGCCATTTCAACAAAATGAACTGCAACTGGTAGACGAATTAGGGAAATTGTTGGAACAACATGTTGTTGGTGGAATATTACTTTGCCCGCTTGCTATTGGCAATCATATTGACCATGCTATCTGCCGCGAAGCGGTGATCAAACTGTACAAGAAGTTTAGTGTTATTTTTTTTGAAGACTTGCCCTATGCGCAAAGAATCGGTGAAGACCAGGTACGCCGGCACATTAAAGACCTGGAAGAAAAATTAGATGTAAAACTGAAAAGTTATACATGTGGTCTGCAAAACTGTACGATAGATAAAGGACACGCAATCAAGGTATATAAAAGCCAATTGAATGAGGAAATTCATTCGGAGATTCTTTCACGCATGAACGCAATGGAAGGTGAAAGGTTGTGGAGTGAAGATCTTGAGATCGAGAGGTGGGCAACGTTGTTAGAAAACGACTAGAGGCAGATTTGTTAATAATGATTATGGAATGAGTGGGAGAGGAGAGGCTACCAGATGACGATACGGTAATAGAGGAAATTCAAAAAGTATTTTGTAAATTTAAAGTGAAGGGAACTTAAGGTGTTACTATTTGTTGGAGTTGGATATTGATTTATATTGACTATAAGCCTTTCCTCTTTATCGTTAATAAATGCAGCAACAAGTTATATCATACCAAATAGCTGATAATATTGACGTAAAAACATTTAAAAATGTTTTTAAAGCTGAATTATATCATAGCGACCCAAGTGAGCTTTTTTATAAAATAGATACAGATCAATACGTTTATGTATTTAAGTATGGCGTGGTGTGCTTCTTGAATTGTGACCCTATTAAGATATCTGAATTTTTACTGCTGGTTTCAAATTATTGCAAAAACCCTTTTAGTGACAGCCTATCCGAAGAGTACCAAATTAAAACCAATGGAAATGAGAACAAAATCGCTTATAAGTATATAGAGATTATAGGCTCAGATATAGAAGTTTTACGTTTGATCATGTTGAATGTTTCCCAATCGGTGGCCCTCGATTATTATTCCGAAGAAACGACCAAGCTTTTGGAAGAAACCAATTTTCATACTCAGATATTAGCCACAAAGGGCAGGTTGGGCATAAGAGGATTGCGTCTGAAAAAATACATCGGAA
The DNA here is from genome assembly GCF_000374045.1 of Segetibacter koreensis DSM 18137. GTDB lineage: Bacteria > Bacteroidota > Bacteroidia > Chitinophagales > Chitinophagaceae > Segetibacter > Segetibacter koreensis. The sequence goes on from NZ_KB893328.1 coordinate 42,737, forward strand.
CATCGCTGTTGTTGAAGAACCGCATTGCTGAGAACTTGTACATATTCGACTCGCCTCCCGAGACATGGGAGGACGAAAATCTGAACAAAATTGATCTTGACCTGAAGCGCATGTTTGACTTGCAGGAACGGTCAAGAAACATTCATGATGGATTAAATATTATAAAAGACAACCTGGAACTTTTCAGGGCGCTTTTGCAATCCCGCCATAGCAACATTCTTGAGTGGATTGTTATTATTTTAATACTTGTAGAGGTACTGAATTTATTTGTTGAAAAATTATTGCATTAAACTTTACCGGTGATAGCATAAATAAAAACAGCAGCAAAAACAATTGCCCTACAGGTTAAGTGCAGTTCGAAATGTATTGCAATGAGCCTCCAGTATATGTCTTATATCAGTCGAATATCCTCCGCCCATACACACTACACAGGGTATGGAATGTTTTTTAATGAGAGAAAGCACTATTTCATCTCTTTGTTTGCAACCTTGTATAGTTACTTTCAGTTTTCCAAATTTGTCTGTTTCAAGAATATCAACACCTGATTGAAAAAAACAAAAATCAGGCTTTACGTGTCCAAAAAGTTTAGATAAAGTGTCTGATAAAATACTGAGGTAAGCGGCATCATTAATTCCATCAGCGAGCGGAATGTCAAGGTCAGATTTTTCTTTGTGAAAGGGATAATTGTGCCGGCCGTGCATGCTGAAAGTAAAAACGCCAGGTTCATTTTCAAAAAGCTTTGCAGTGCCATTTCCCTGGTGCACATCAAGGTCAACTACTATTATCTTTTTAGCAAGTTTTTTACGCAAAAGATAATTTGCCGCTACTGCCTGGTCATTCAGCAAACAAAATCCCTCTCCGCGGTCAGCAAAAGCATGGTGAGTGCCACCTGCCACATTTAAAGCTATACCGCTTTCAAATGCCCAATGACAACAATCGATTGTTCCCTGCGTAATAATTAGCTCCCTTAAAGTGAGCCCGGGAGATTGCGGAAAGCCAATTTTTCTTTGCTCAGATGCAGAAAGTGTTTGATGTAATAATTTGTCCAGGTATCCTTTTTCATGAGTCCATAATATAATCTCCTCGGTACAAGTCTGTGGAGTTATGAGATTTTCATTAGTAATGGTTCCTTCATGAAGTAACTGTTCCGGAATTAGTTCGTATTTAAGCATAGGAAACCGGTGCCCCTCAGGTAAAGGGTGAGCATATATTGGTGAGTAAGCTATTTTTATTGAACTGTTAATTATTGAACTGTTAAAAGGTTATTGAATGGATTATTAGATTTTCGTCGTTTTTTGTTTATTAGCAATTGATTGTAAAGAGTTGTTTAATGATTTTATTGTTAATAAAGGATCTGCTCCATTAAGTTCTGACAGTACAAGAGTGCGACGCAACAGAAGCATAACAGATGATTCTCTGCTGGCTAACCAAATCCTCCTCCTGTCTTCTTCAAATATCGATGATATAAATAATTGCTCTATATTTTAATAACAGCTGCGTTCTGGCTTTTTAATGGATTTGCTGGTATAATTGCAAAAACATTATCAGATGATTTTGGTTCAATGGATGCTCCGCCGGTAAACTTCGAAAATGCAGGAAGAACCGCGAAACTGTCAGTAAAATAATAACAGGGCAAAGAAAGACTTTGTTTTGCAAGGCCTTTGAGCAACACGCAGGGATGTATGTGACCGCTAAAGTAATAATTGATTTGAGGAGAAGGGGTACATGCATCGCTGATATCGTGAACAAAACAGAAGTTGGCAACATGTAAATGATTATCTGAAACTGAAATGTTTGCTTCGGAATACCATTCATTTTTTAAAATATCATGATTGCCCTTAACAAGTTGTATGTGAAGATGGCTGAAGTCGTTGCGCCATTTTTTAAAAAAGTCAAGTTCTTTGTTGACAACGCTATGAAAAAGGTCGCCGACAACAATTAATTGTTGTGGTTTGTACAACTGCAACTGATTTACCAGCCGCTGCATATCTTCTTTGTAAACGCTTTGAGGAACAGCAATCCCTGATTTACGAAAATGACCCGTTTTTCCAAAATGAAGATCTGAAATAATGAGTGATTTTTGCTCCTCCCAATATATACAACGGTCAGCAGAAAGCCACAATGTTTGCTGATTTAAAATAAACCTCTCAAATGCCTGCAATTATTTTCAATTTAAAGAACGGCAAAGATAGGGTAGGAATCAAGGTTATCAGGGGCAGAAAAATTTGATTTTTTTTAAAGGAAGAACTAGCTAACATACGACAATCGCGCAGAAAAGCGTAAATTTTATTCCGTCTATATGCTTATCTGTTTCAGTTACAAGCGGGCAGCTTAATTTTGAATATGAACTGGGAGACAATTTTTACAACACAAAGGGTAGGACAGGAAAAAGAATCAGCAGGTCCGCGCTCAGGTTTTCAGCGCGATTTTGACAGGTTAATATTTTCTTCTTCTTTCAGAAGGCTTCAAAATAAAACACAGGTATTTCCGCTGCCGGGCAGCACTTTTGTACATAACCGGCTTACTCACTCTCTTGAAGTAGCAAGCGTAGGCCGATCGCTCGGTAGCATGGCAGGCGAAAAGATCAGCCGTGAGATTGGCGATAAAAATGGAGACAGTTATGAGTTTTATAAGTATGAATTGGCAAATGTGATAGCGGCTGGCTGTCTGGCCCATGATATCGGGAATCCGGCATTCGGTCATTCGGGCGAAAAAGCCATTTCAGCATATTTTAATGATAATGCTCACGCTACTATTGACGGCACGGAACTTCAGTCCTTTTTTAATGAAAAGGAGTGGGCAGATATCTCGAATTTTGAAGGTAATGCCAATGCAATACGCATTCTTACACATACTTTTAAAGGCAGACTTGTGGGTGGATTAGGGTTAACATATACAACTATTGCCTCCATTTTAAAATATCCATGTGAAGCAACAGCTATTGATAAAAAGTTTAAGCATCGAAAAAAGTATGGTTTTTTTCAATCTGAGATAAATGCTGTTCACGCAATAGCCGGAAAGTTGGGTATGCAGCGAGAGGATTCTGACACAGTAATTTATCAAAGACATCCGTTTGTGTATCTTGTAGAAGCAGCAGATGATATTTGTTACAGCATAATTGATATGGAAGATGCAAACAGGCTTGGCATACTTTCTCACGAGGTAGTGAAGGATTCTTTTATGCATGTTATTAAATGTCTTGATGCAAGCAAGAAAGAAGAAAACCGCACGTTGGAAATCTATAAGAAAATAGGTGATATGAATGAGAAGATAAGTTATCTACGTGCAAAAGCGATTAACCTGTTGACAATGCGGGCAGCAGAAGTATTTTGTGATAACAGGCAAAAAATATTAGAAGGAACTTTTAATGACACTTTGGTTGATAACATTGAAGGCAGTTGTGGGGCCTTATCGGAGTTAATGAAAATATCGAACGAAAAGATCTATAATCATGATACTGTTCTTGAAATTGAAATAGCAGGTTACAACGTTATGGGGGAACTTCTCAGCCTTTTTGTGCCTGCATTACTTAGGAAGAGGCCCGGTCATAAAGACGAGAAAATTTTGAAGTTATTTCCGCTGCAGTTTACCGAATTTAGGGAAGCAGAATCGGCTTATAAAAAAGTTCTCAACGCTTTTGACCTGATATCTGGTATGACGGATTTGTATGCCACGGAAATGTACAGAAAGCTAAAAGGTGTTGAAATACCTCAACACCGGTAACGATTTTCGTAACTTAAACAATAGAAATTGTAAAACTATTCACCTCTCAGTTTTGCTTCTTCCGGATCGGGCAGGCTTCCGTTATGGCTTTCCTTTGCTCGTACATGCACAAGATCATCGAGGTCTTGTTCTTCATCTTGCTTATAGGCGGTACTCATATTGATTTTTGAAGATTCGTCTTCCTCCGGAGTTTTTAATGTGCCCTCCGCCGCTGTGCTTTTGTTTACGTTTTCCTCATTAACCGGTTTGTTTTGTTCCAGGTTTTTCTGCTGCATGTCTTTTTCAAGGTCGTTATTGCTCATTTCTGCCGGATTGTTATTGTCCATCTTTATAATTTTAAAATGTATTTATTGTAGATAAAGGCTAAATAATTATGCCGCCGTGTTGCTACTCAGGAATATTTAGAATCGTCTTCGCTAAATGTATCATTTTTTCATCTCCCGTGTATTTCCCTTTTTCATCAGATAACTTTACTACCGGTATCCATTCATCTCCTTCCGGAAAAGCCTCAACCATTTTTATTACAATATTCATAGGTTGCAGCCCGACATCATTTGTAAGATTAGTACCTATGCCAAAAGACATACCTATTTTGCCACGGCAATAATCTGCAATACGTGCTACCTTATCATAGTTAAGAGCATCTGAAAAAATAATTGTTTTTGACAATGGATCGATTCCCAGTTTCTGGTAATGTTTTATTGTTTGTTCAGCAAATTCAATAGCATCTCCACTATCGTGTCTTACACCATCAAATAATTTTGCAAACTTTTTATCAAACTGCTTGTAAAATACTTTGGTGGTGTAAGTGTCTGTCAAGGCAATTCCAAGGTCACCTTCATATACTTCGGTCCAGTGCTCAAGACCAAGCGAGTTAGCCATTTTAAAACCATATTGTGCAGCATGAAACATAAACCACTCGTGTGCATGAGTGCCAATAGGTTTAACATCATTCGTCATGGCGAGATGTACATTACTTGAGCCTACAAACGAATTTTCTCCGTATTCTTTTAAAGCTTGCACAACCAGTTGATGCACTTTGTAGGAATGTCTTCTTCGGGTTCCAAACTCTGCTACTGTGACACCCAGTTCAGCATACTTTTTTATCTTTTCTTTTGTAATCTGTATAACCTCTTTATCATTGTTTCGCAATTGCCCCTTCATCCCGTAAAACAGTTCTGACACAAGTGATAAAAGTGGAATTTCCCACAAAATTGTTCTGTACCAATAGCCTTCTATCGAAATGCTTAACCGTTCTCCATCCTGCTCAATGCTTACTTCATCGGGGTTGTAGCAGTAACCCTGTAAAAAATCAAGATAAGTTGGCGCAAGATAAGGGCATGTTATTCTAAGGTATTCCTTTTCTTCGATGGTCAATTTCAACTTACACATTGCCTCGACAGATTGTCGCAGCGCTTCTGCAAACCCAGGTGGAAACGCGTCTTTTCCACGGTTAATAAATTTATAACGTGCTTTTGCTTTAGGAAATAAACGTATTACAGCATGCTGCATTGTAAACTTGTAAAAATCATTATCGAGCAGCGAAGAAAATTGCACAAAGCCTTTATCCATATTATTATTTCAATGTTGCTATGCAATTTATATGCTATCATTTTAATTCGGCGATAAATAGAATTGTCTTTTTAAAAACGATAAGTATCAGTAACGATTTTTTTATATGAATTTAAAAAACAAACGTTTCGTGCTTCTAACTTAATTGTAGAAGCTAATTGGACAAAGTTGAAGAGCCTTAAAGATTTTGAATAAAAAACTAAATAATATCTTTTTATTGTTTAAATACTTTCAATAGAAGCCGGTATTGGCAGATATGTTTATTTAATAAGTCTTATATTAAAGGGGTATTTATACAATTTTCCTTCACTCGCCTTTATTGTAGCAATTATAACCAAAACAAGCGCTGCAATACCAACTATCCATGCTACCAACATTCCTATAATGGTAATTAAAAGTCCAATTACAATTATCATGACAGTAATCTGGAAATTTAGAGACTCTTTTGCATGAAATGTTACAAATTTTGATTCGTCTTTTTTTAGAAGATAAATGATCAATGGTGCAAGTATTGGCGCTACTAGTGTTAAGATGTGGGACAATATGGCTAATGTTTTTTCATCACTTGTAGGTATATAATCCGGTTGAATACCTTCCCCCAGGTAAGTATCATTTTCCATAAAGATTATTTTATTCTTTAAAGTAACTCAATACTTTTTATATTTCATAACTTTTGAGACGCTATTAATATAAAAGCGCTCTTTTTATATACATTTTATTTAATACACGTGTTCCTGGCAGTATTTTGTAATAAAATCATTCACTACATGTTCATTTTCGAACACTTTCTATTCAATACTTTTAAGTAACTAATTGGTAATCAGCAATAAAAGGAATTGGCATCATTATACATTATATCTTCTAAATAGAACGAATAAAACTAAAAAATAGAAAATCATGAAAAAGTTAGTAACCTCTGCCGTGCTTACTTTGTTAATTGCTGCATCTTCATTTGCCGCTGGTGAGAACAAAGTAAATTCTAAAGCTGCAAGCAATTTCTTGCTCGAATTTAAAGATGCAAAAAATGTAAACTGGAAATCCACAGAAAATTATGTAAAAGTTTCTTTTATTTTAAATGATAAGAACATGGATGCCTTTTATGACCTTGATGGGAACAAGATAGCGACCAGTAGCAATATTGCAATGGATAAGCTGCCCACCAGTGCAAAAAGGGCATTTGCAAAAAAGTTTGCAGATTATACCTTTAAAGAAGCAATTCAATTCGATGGGGTAGAAGATACTGCTTATTATATATCGGCGGAAAATGAAGCACAATCACTACTTTTAAAAGTATCAGCCGAAGGTTTTGTTTCAGTTTTAAAAAATGTAAGAAAGTAAACAAATTCATATTGAAAAGGCTGTTCGTTTATGAGCAGCCTTTTTAACTAAACAAATGAGGCTCCTGACAATAGAAGTTTACTTCGTTTCCGGGTGATTTGTAAGTGATCTGGAGCTCAACTATCACTAATCCAACACAAATTGTCCTTCTTGATAAATCACTTTTTGAGTATTGTCACACAGCGTGGCAGTAACAGTTCTATTACTGGTGCTTATAATGTCTGTATGCACTTTTGGGCAACTGTTATAACCCATACTGGCCCACTGATCATCAGTTACAGAGGACATATCTCCGGTAAAAGTATCTTTATAGGCATTACCTAGTGCTATATGAGTGTTCCCGTATGCACCACCCATATTTTCATCGAATAGGGTAGTAGCCATAAATTTTGTAATGCGTGAATGACGTTTGTCTGTCAACGAAAATTCTCCGACCTTGTCGGCATTCTCCTGGGCTATCATCTCTTTTAATGCATCCTCGTTCTCTGTTGCAGAGGATGTTACTACGATCCCGTTCTCAAATTGTAGTGACACCCCCGATATACGTTTGCCCGAATAATACAACGGCTGGTTGAAATGGATAGAGCCATTCGTGCCCCTCCAGTCAGGGGATGTAAAAATCTCAAAGCTAGGGATATTCTTTCCTCCTCCACTAAGCCACTTTCGGTGCTGACCTATCTGCACTTCCAAGTCAACATCTTCACACTTGATGTGTAGCTTTTCAATTTTTAAAGCATCCAGCTTATCTTTTATGTCCTCGATCTCTTTTTGTACAGTCTTCCATTTCATCACGGGGTCATCTTCCTGCAAGTAACAAGCTTCTATAATTTGCTCCCAGTATTCCTCCAAGGTTAGTCCTGCTTCATCAGCCATCGATTGAGTGCCATAAAGGCAAAGTGACCATGATAACTTTCCAGCCTGCTCCTTTTCCTCCCGCATTTTCATATACGGAGCTCTTGCACTGTTCATCATGCTGATCTTTGATGAGGGCAATCCTTCCAAATAGTGAATGTCGGGCTCCGAAATAATAAAGAGTAAATGATCTGACGAATCTACTATCCCCTGCCAGTAAGGTTTAGCAAAAAAAGAAATTTGCTCATCGGCACCATTTTGTAGCAGAAAGCGGGGAAGACTGTTATCCCTGGTATTGTTGGGTAAATAGTTAGTAATAACGTTTCCGCCTGCTGTATATATCTCTTTTGCAATAGCCGTAAATAAGTCCCTGGTACATTCTTGCCCAACCAAAAAAACGGTATCGCCCTTATTAATACCATGACCGTTATTTAACGCATATCGTACCATAACCTGGGCATATTTTTTCAGTAAAGTTTCATCAAGCTTCATGATAGTGATCATCGTTTAAGGGGAACGAAGTTATGGAGGATTGGTTAAAGGGAAAGTGGTAACTAATGCCGCGCTTTCACCATGTTTTTTTATGTCATTCATAAAAGAGTTGAATGAGGTGCTACAAACGCATTTAACGAAAATTTTGTAGTACTCTTTGTGGGTGTTTCTTGCCTACTAAAAAAATCAATCACTTGCTGTATAAGGTGCCCGTTTGAACCTGCAATTTCTTTTAACCGGATTACCCACAGATCTCTAACTCATATCTACTGACTAATTTTTGTCATTTTATATCTACTACAAGTAAAAAGAATTGGCTTGGAAGAATAAAATGTCCAGGTTATTGCGCATCGCGTCAACGAACCAATTGTCCTAATCATTTTTTATTCTTCTTTTTCATTAATATGAATTGATTGTTGATAGATGGAAATAAAGCAACCAGTATTAGCAATGTAGAATGCTTTATTTTCCCGACTTTTACCAATTTGAAATTGGTGAAAACCGTTCTAATTTAATGGAGTGTATTCAAGATTTACAAAAACTTTCAAAAAGTTCTAATAACCTATAGCAACAACTTATAACTTGTGAATAAATTCTGCCAGCATTTGCTGCTAAACGTAAAAATAATTCTCTCGAATTAAATAAAGCGGTCCTAAAGATGCTTAATTAAACCAATCAAAATACTTTTATCACTCAATTACTTTCAAATACCTTGACATCCAATAGGGTAAGAGGTATTCATCCCCCGCCAATTCGCTCGTTCCGCCTTCACCTCCATCAAGCTCAAAAGCATTTGCGTTGTGGCGGTGTATGGGTGTTTCATCGGGAGGCAATAGGTCTTTCGTTAACTGGTTGCGAAAATTGGGTGGAAGCAGAACAATATCTTTCCGGTGGGAGTTTTTTACATCCCATCGCATCAAATCCATCGGAAATTCTCTCAGATGCCACAATGTCGACTCTTTATCAATAGTGCCTGTTGTTCCAAAAGTGATCACGTTCCAAAGTGCATTTCTTTCTGGTTTTTCAATCTCCCAGTGATCAATAATAACCTGCTTGTATTGCTGCTGCAATTCCTTATTGAAAGCATATTTGTACAATACCCAGTACGTTAAGAAAGCCATCTCATCATCTGAATGATTCCAATTTCCACTGCCTATATCGACTCCTAAATGAATTACACCTGCCGTAGGTTTGATATTCTTATAAGAAACAAGAATATTTTTCAGATAGCCATGCTCATTCATCAGCCGTAATGCTTCTGTTTTATAAATTTCTTTGCCTGTAAGTGCATACCCCAACTGTAAACCTGCTATTATAGTAGTGCTTCCAAGCTTTCTGTCACTTACTGTCGATGGAATCGAATTAATGTACTCGGGGTTCCACCGTCCCCAAAGAGTTGGCTTACCATCTGCATCAATAAACTGGTAGTTGTTTCGGATAATGTGCCCCAGTATTTTATCAATAAAATCAGCAACTCTTTTTTTCTCCGTTGCAGTTTCTGCTGTTAACTCATGCAGCACAGCGGCTGCGAAAATATATCCTACAAATTCATCACTGCTCGTTGTCCCTTTCCATTCCCATTCTGTATCCTGCGAAGGATGCCACCGTTCAGGATCGGAATGCTTGAAACCTCGCCGTTCAAAAGTTCTCGCAGGAAATCCTTTAAGCGGATTAACAGACAGTATTCTTTCAAACGCTTCAAAAGTTTCCCAGGCATACCGCTTTGCTGTTTTATCTCTTGTTACCCCATATCTGAAAGCCTGGCTGCCCAGATAAAACGCACTCCATAAACCGTCATTGTCTGTGTCAGTCATTTTCGCCGTTGCGATATCTCCCCGCTTTGTAAAAGTTACATTTGATATAAACCCATACCTGATATGCCGCTGTCGTATTTTCTCCTCGAAGTATGTTGCCTTCTGCAACAATGTTTGCGAATGAAATTCAATCTTATTTAAACCGGTAGGAGTTAACAAGTAAACATTTTTTTTCGAGTCTGATGCTATACATGTAACCTTATTTTCATCTAGCCATCTTTTTGAAGCGTAATACCGGTATTTTCCTGTTGGCTCCTGCATGTAAGCACCGTCATTTGTTGCAGCCCATATATTGTCATCTATTGTTTTTAAATAATCAATGTCTTCTACAGGCACTTTCGTTTGAAGTGAAAAAGTAGAATCACCATTTAGCATGCTAATGCCATAGAAGCCTTTAGCTGTTGCAAGTATTATTTCATCTTTTCTGAAACTAATAGTTTTAAGGCCTAATCCTTTGTGCAACATTATAAAACGACCAGCTTTTAGCTGATATACAGCTTCACCGGTTAAAGCATAAAAGGTGCCCTTATAAACATAAAGTGAAAGCAGTTTACCAGGTGGCTTAGGAATATGAGCGAGGCTTTCATTTTTGCATAGACTTACTACGCTATCTCCTGCTAAAAGCACACTCCCATCTCCAGCTACCGCCAACATTGCATATTTTTTTTCAGGAAGTATTTTATAAAAAGCACCAGCCTGCGCGTTTGTAAGCACTTTGTCTTTATACAAATAATATAAATTACCCTCGCCTTCCTGAACCGCCACATCTACCGGTATTTTCTCAGCGAGGGGAGTATAACGTACGTCTCTCACCAAATCTTTATCATTCACCCGGTACAAGCCCTTGTCTGTAAGTATATAAATAATATCATTATAATCAACCACTACTTTTTTTAGTGCACTTCCTTTTAGTAACTCAGGCAGATTATACTTAACAGAAATAGCTTGTTTGAAAGAAGTGTCGGGTTCAAAAATTTCCGCCTTACAATTACTTGCACATAAACAAAACAAGGCACTAAAAATGAAAAAAAGTTTAGCCGTTGATGTCGTTTGATTCATAGGTAAATACTTAATTAATGTCCGTCAATTAATTTACTGCAATAACCACATCTTTGAAAACTCATCGTCAACTGCAGGAGCCAGGGCGGCAACACCGGCATCATACGCATCTTTGTTTTGTCCAAGTTCGGCACCCGGATAACGGTAACGCAACGGAAATTGATAAGTGCTTAAGTTTCCATTTTTAAAAATCTCAGGCAAACGGGTACGGCGTAGATCAAGATATGCTTCGTCGGAAACAAGAAATAAACCGAGCCATTTTTGATCGGCAATCTTTACGAGCTTGCCGGTATTGTCTGACGGCAAAGTAATAGTTGGTTGAGCAAGATAAGTTGCTATAGCACCATCTGGAATGCCCCAGCGCTGCATTGATAAAGTTATTCCTTTCCGGTAATATGCATCCGCATCGCCGGTAATCAAACCTCTTGCTGCAGCTTCTGCAAGAATAAACTGAACTTCATCACTGTTCATGATCATCGCCTTCAATAAGGGATGACTGTTTTGCCTAAACAATTGAGAAAATTTAGACACTTTAAAATTGCCAACAACACCGCCAGCTTCTGTATTGTAATGTCCATTACCATTTTTCCAGTCGCCCGGCATGCCGGCAATAAAGCCTGCATAAAGTTTGTTTGAGTCGAGAATGTTTATAGACTGGGCTGCAATATCGGGATTGGAATGATCGATATACTCCCATGTGGAAGTGTAAGAAAATCCATTAGGATCAGTTGTAGAAACTTCAACCCCATTTGAAGCAGGATCACTTGTCCAAGGTTTTTCAACCGGCGCAATCCATATTCGCAAACGCGGATCATTGTAAGCAGTTAGTTTGTCAACCAAAGTTTTGCAAGGCCGTCTTTTATCAAACTCCTCATTATCGCTCCAGTATAACGTGCCGCCGTGCCATGAGTTATCTGCAGTCGTTCCAATATATGAGATGGAAGCATTATCAGTTGTTTCTGAAAAGATTGGCGTTGCAGACGGATTGCTTACAATAGCCTGCATTTTTGCTCCTGCATCTGCCAATTTATTAGAAGCCCGCATTAATAATCGCAAGCGCAAAGAGTTTGCAAATTTCTGCCACTGGGTTTTATCACCACCAAACATGATGTCATAAGAGGAGGAGATAGATTCTGAACCTTGTGCAATAAGGGTATTAGCTTGTTCAAGTTCATTTAGGATACCTGCATAAATATCTTCCTGCTTATCATATTTGGGGTACAAAATCCCTTCGCGGCCTTTAAGGGCCTGGCTGTAATATACATTTCCATAAAAGTCTGTGACAAATGAAAAAAGCAGGGCTCTGAAAATTGTAAAGATTCCTTTGTGAGTCAGAGAACCTCTTTTATCTGTAAGTGCGATTGCATTATCAATCAGTTTAAGAATATTCATCGCGGCATACATATCATCTGAAGGCGTTTTAAAACCGGAATAGTAGTTGTCGCCGCCCTGGAAATTTCTTTGCATGTACTGTACCGCGCAAGGAAGCCTGCTGTTTTCATAACCCATATTCTGATAAAAAAGGGCTGTCTGTTTAATTACGGAAGACAGAAGAAACGGGTCGTTGACAGATTCAGTGGCATTTAGCTGGTGCAGGATGTCATTACTGCGCAATGCATCCTTACTGCACGAACTAAATGCGACAAATAAAATGACTCCAAATATTTTAATAATAAATGATTTCATACTTTATTTTTAAAAAGGGTTAGTCTGAAATTAAAATTCGACGCCAAGCTTTACTCCGTATGAACGAATGCTTGGTAATGTTGCTCTTAAAATGCCCTGGTTTGCACCAACACCTGTAAATGCCGATTCAGGGTCTTCATGCCTCCCTGACTTATTCCATTGAAATACATTTCGGCTAATGAGAGAAAGCGTTAGATTATTTATTTTATACCTGCCGGTTACTTTATTGGGCAAAGTATAAGAAAGAGAAATTTCTCTCATTTTAAAATTAGTGGCATCAAAAGTTCTTGTTGAAGCAAAATCCCAGATGACATCTCCATAACTGTTGTAAGGAATCTGGTAAAAAGTATTATTGGGGTCTTCTCCGTTAACGATGTAATCTTTATCAGAAGGAGTCGCACCTGTAAAATCAGGATTTATAAAAACACCTTTTGCATAGCTGGCATCATTCCAGTCGCTGCGCTGACCATCGTTGTTATTATTGATAGCCTCGTACTTGCTGGAGCCGGCAGCGGGCCAGGGCAGGCCTCCATGTTCGGGGTCGCGCCCCCCTTTCCACCATGGGTTGTTTGGTCCTGAACCTAATGTAGTGTTTACTCTTCCGTTAGATTCCAAATACTGCTGGTTGACTGAAACATATTTTCCACCTTTACGAAAACTACCAACAAGATTTAGAGAGAACTGCTTGTATCGCAACGTTGTGTTTAGTCCGAGGATATAATCAGGATTAAAATTGCCCAGCTTTTCACGGTCTCTTTCATCTCCTGAAATTTGAAATTCTCCCCCCTCGCTGTTTAATAAATATTGCCCGGCATACTTTCCGGATTTCACCTTCAGTATGGGATTTTGTTCATAAATATTTCCAATTTCCTCGCCAACAGCAATTTTTACTCTTGTCTTTCCATCATAGTTGGCAAATACGTAACCGTTGGGCGCAAACTTATCCGATAATCTCGTGATGGTTGCCCTGTAATGTGTAAAGCTTGCTGAGACATCCCAGTTCCAGCTTCTTGTTTTTAATGGGCTTATAGTTAAACCCCATTCATAACCCTTGTTTCTAACGTCACCAATATTGGTTAATACTCCTGTGTATCCGGTTCCCGGTACGGTAGGAATATTGTCAATCTGATTTTTCTGATCTTTTATAAAATAGGTAAAATCAAATCGAAGGCGGTTATCGAGCATTGAAACATCAATACCACCTTCTTTTGTAACCGAATGTTGCGGTTTAATATTGGGATCAACTAACGAAGCATGTAAGCTTACAGTTTTTATCGCTCCCCAGTTGCTTGCATCGTAAGAATAAGTGTCTACAGATCTCCTCCTGGTTAAACCATTGCCGACATCAGCGACAGCCAAACGGGCTTTAACCAGGTTAAAAACTTTAGGAAGTTTGAAAGTTTCTGAAGTGATCCAACTCAGGGAAGCAGAAGGGTAGAAATAATGAATTTTTTCTTCACTTAAAATTCCCTTCCAATCATTTCGTCCGGTAACATCAAGATAAAGCTGGTTATTATAACCAAGGGTTGCAGTACCATAAGTGCTATAAGATTGTCCTGTTCCCCACCCTGATGCTGACACATATAACTGACCGGGCATAGCGTTTTCCAAAGTAAAGATCGAAGGTGCAGAAAGTTTGCCTGCAGTATTTTCTAAACTGCTATTGTTAGAATAAGTATAGTTAGCTCCGGCAGCGGCTGTCAAAGAAAACTTACCAAAATTGTTATTATAGGTAATAATAGCGTCAGAGTTTGCCAACAGACTGCTGTTTGTACCTGCAGCAAACTGCCCATCTCCATTGGCAGCCTTATCACTCATACTTGTTTTACCCCACGATTGCCTAAATTCATAATTTTCTTTTACATTCTCCATACCTGTTCTTAGCAAAAACGAAAACCTGTTTGAGAATTGCCAATCGAGCTGAAGTTTTCCAAAATAGCTGTCTCGGGTGAAACGATGCACTTTCTCATATGTGGTCCACCAGGGATTATCGGTATCAACATCAACGCCATTATCTTTCATAATAGCACCGTTTTGCTGAATGCCTTCATATCCTTTCAACCAGTAATTTTTCATGGCAGCAAGTGGTTGAAGGTTTGATGGGAAATTAAAAAGCAGGTTATTTAATATACTGTTTGAGCCGGTGATGTTTGCCTTGTTAGGCGAATAAGTACGGATATAGCTCGAACTGACTGAAACCCTTACTTTACTGTTAAGCCTGTAGTCGGTATTTAGCGTTACAGAAGTTTGGTTTGTTTTGGTGTTTAGCATTACTCCTTTATTGTCCATATTTGACATTGATAAACGGAAAGAACCCTTATCATAATTACCGGTAACACTAATGGTATTGGTAAATGTATTGCCGGTTTGCAGGTACGCTTTTACCCGGTCTTCGTGTGAAGAAAGCATTGGACCATTTTTCCATTCCTGCGCCGCCACGTCCCAATACTGTGCGGTAAATTTTCCGTCAAGCTTGGGACCCCAGGTGTCTGTATTATCGTACTGCCATTCAAAAGCGCGTTCACCCTGGCCGTATTCCATTTGCTCCTGGATAAACTGGTACGCCTTATCCCAAACGGCAGAAGAAGTGTAGGAAACACCAAGACCTTTTCTGCCACCTTTGCCGGATTTTGTCGTAATCATTACCACCCCGTTTCCTCCTTCCGCGCCATATAAAGCTCCGGCACTTCCGCCTTTTAAGATTGTTACACTTTCAATATCTTCAGGGTTTAACTGGGAAAGGATGTTGCCGAAATCGACACCATCTTTAGGAGTAAAAGTTTGTGCACCTACGGGTATTCCATCTATCACGTATAATGGCTGCGATCTTACCGAAACATCTGCACCGCTACTGAGTGAAGGCATCATAGTTGTGCCGCGAATGTTTACCAATACTGAAGATGTGGGGTCACTACTAAGGTTCGTTAAGTTTACCCCGCTTACTTTCCCATCTAATGATTTTAAAAGATTGGGGTTTGAAGCTTTCACGAGGTCTTCTGACTTTACTTCAGCTACCGAATAGGCAAGAGACCTTTTACTTCTTGTAATGCCTAAAGCTGTTACAACTACATTAGCCAGTTCCCCCGCAGTTGGCTCCAATACTATATCTAATTCGGAACGACCTGCTATTTTTACTTCTGACGTTTTGTAGCCGACAAAACTAAATACAAGAGTTGCATTTGGTTTTGAGACATTTAAAGAAAATCTTCCGTCTTCTTTTGTCAAAGTCGAATTCTGCGTTCCTTTTTCTGAAACTGAACTTCCTGCTAAAGGTCCATTCTTATCTCTTACGATTCCTTTCACAGTAATTCCTGATGCATTGCCCGACTGAGAACTTTGGGCGCATATCACTGTTGATAAAAGCAGCGCAATGAATAAGTGCACCGGCCGCCTAAGTAAACATTTAAATAGAAATTTTTTTTCCATAGATCGAAAGTTTTGGTATTGTATACTGACTCAAATTCTTTAGAATTATTCATTTTTAAAATAAGCAGTTACCGGAAAAATTGTCTAAGCAAAAAAAGAAGGGGGATATTATTACAATTTAAAAAAAATCTTTTGTTATTACTATTTTTAAAAGAAATATTTTTGATTTAAAACCTCTCATCTACCTTGTCTTGCCCACGTTTTGTCCCATTTGCAGAACTACTTAAGATAGGACTAAATTAGAAAGATGTTTAAAGGAGATCGGTTTCCGAAGGCGGTGGTTCTACAAGCCGCATATTTTAAATTAAGGTTTCATCTAAGTTGTCGAAAATGTGGAAGCGCTATTATCCACCGGAGGAGTAAAAGTGGATCCTGCTACCATACAAAGATGGGTATATAAATTTTCTCCACTAATCGAAGCTGCGTTTGCGTACAGCAAGACCAACAAAAATTGTTTGTTCGTTGAAGTTAGCTGTAACTTTATTTATGGCGTTTACAATTAGTTGTAACCAAAGATTGTTACTTGTAGTCAAACTTAAATTTGATCTGCTCCGGTCTAAATGCCTCTTTTTAGGGCAAAAGCAGGGTGGCCGAAAAGCAATCGGCAACAAGTCGCTGATCGGCTCCAATTATTTGCTGCTGGTTTTTCAATCAGCTTCAAAATTAACAATGACCATTCTACTTTAATCTGCATTCGTTTAGCCTGGCGAATAACAACTGCCTGCTTTCGCCAGTATTTTTACGCTGTGGGTAATCTTAGATGTAATTTTCGAAATAAATGAATTGATATGGGAACATCGAAACAAGTTAATGCAGGAGACCTTTGCATTACTTATGAAGAAAGTGGAAACGTTGATGGAACGGCTGTTATACTTCTTCATGGTTTTCCATACGACGTACGAGCTTACGATGAAGTAGCAATACATCTGATGGTTGAAAACTGTCGCATTATCGTTCCATACTTACGTGGGTTCGGACCGACAAAATTTTTATCTCCAGATACCATCCGTTCTGGCCAGCAAGCTGCATTAGCCAATGACTTAATTGCATTAATGGACGCTCTATCTATACAAAAAGCAATTGTGGGCGGGTATGATTGGGGTGGACGAGCTTGTTGCATTGCTTCTGCACTTTTTCCAACACGTATTATCGGACTTGTATCAATGGCAGGATATAACATTCAAAACATAGCAAAATATTCGGAGCCTGTTGCGCCGGAAATTGAAATGCTAAACTGGTATCAATTCTACTTCCATTCTGAACGTGGACGTATGGGATTAACAAAATACAGAAACGAACTGTGCAGGCTATTATGGAGCAACTGGTCTCCGACATGGAATTTTGATGACAGCACTTTTGAAGCAACAGCAGTTTCATTCAACAATCCCGATTTTGTAGAAGTAGTAGTGCATTCATATAGACATCGATATGGATTAGCGACTGGCGACCCTAAATTTGAAAGTATAGAACAGTCGCTGCAAAAGCAACCAACAATAAAAGTACCTGCGATAATAATAGATGCAGAAGCCGACGGTGTTGAACCATTTTCGGGAACAGGTAAAGATGTTAATTATTTCGAAGGCGGTTATGAAAGAAGAGTTGTTAAAGGAGTAGGACACAATCTGCCGCAAGAGGCGCCTGCAGAATTTGCGAAGGCGATTTTGAAATTTATGAGGTTATGAAAGACTGATGACAACAGAAAAAGCATGATAACTGAGCCTAACAGAACGTTTGTTAAATACGGCTGAAGTGCTAAATTGAACAACAGAACAAAAATTAGTATCCGATGACTTTTTTAAACAACTTTAGTTTTCCTTTAAACGGTGGGTATTTGATGTCGGGGTCAATCCAGGTGGGCGTTTTCATTACTGCTTTTTGATGACTGAAGACATCGAATGAATATTTTCCATGGTAAGCCCCTATTCCGCTGTTGCCGCGGCCACCAAATGGAAGGTTGAGGTTGGTGAAATGCCAGGCGGTATTGTTTACACAGCCCCCTCCAAACCTGACTTCCGACAACCATTTTTCTTCCTTTTTCCTGCTACTAGTAAACACGTAAAAAGCTAATGGATTTTCGTTGCGGGCAATCATTGCTTTTGCTTCCTCATATGTTTCAAATGTAAGTATGGGTAACACGGGCCCAAAGATTTCTTCGCCCATTACCGTCGAATTTACATTCACAATCTCGATAAGTGTCGGTTCAATGTAATAAGCAGCAGCATTGAATTTTCCACCAAACAAAATGGTACCCTGCTGCAGGTAAGCTGTCAGTCGGTTGAAGGCTCTGTCATTGACAATTTTTCCATAATCATCGCTGCGGGACGGGTCGTCTGAAAAAAAGGAGCGAATAGAAGTTTGCAGCGATTGGACAAAATCATTTTTTATACTTCGATGAACAAGCACATAATCGGGTGCTACGCACATTTGCCCGACATTGGAAAACTTCGCAATCGCAATTCGTCGTGCCGCTACTTTTATGTTTGCATCGCTTTCCACCACACAAGGACTTTTGCCACCCAACTCTAATGTAACGGGCACAAGTTGCTTCGCCGCCATTTCGTAGATTGCTTTTCCCACATGGGTGCTGCCTGTGTAAAAAACATGGTCAAAACGGAAATTATTCATCATCTGTGGCACCACTTCCGCACCATCGCCTTCCGTAAACAAGATGTATTCTTTTGGAAAAATTTCTTCTATAATCTTTTTCATTACGCCAGATGAAGCTGGCGCAAACTCACTTGCCTTTAACACCGCACAGTTCCCGGCAGCTATTGCACCGATCAACGGTGCAAACAACAATTGCAAAGGATAATTCCACGGTGCGATAATGAGCACGACGCCCAATGGCTCTTTATAGACAAAGCTTTTGCTCGGCAGGTTCAAGAGGTTCGTACCTACCTTCTCTGGTTTCATCCAACCACGCAAATGCTTTAATGCATGACTTATTTCAGAAAGCAAAAAACCTATTTCAGTGACCCAGCTTTCTTCCCTGCTCTTTTTCAAATCAGCATAAAGAGCTGGATACAAAGCTTCCTCATGATTTTGAATGGCACCCTTAAGCTTTTGTAAATTTTCTTTTCGAAAGGAATATGGCAATGTGACTCCGCTGTTATAATAGTTCTTCAGCAGCTTTAGTGTGTCCTCTAGTTTTTCGGTACTCATTATCTGCATTTTACCTTCATTAATGCAATATCCTTAAAATTCATCCCATTACACAAAATAACAAATATCTAAAAATCCTTTGCTTTTTTTTGTTTGGAAAATAAGGAATTGGTTGAGAGTTGCAGATTGGGGTTACTTCATTTTGAATTAAGCTTTTTTCTTATTATTTCCCGGCAGGACTTTTTCAACTAGGTCTTATTCACCAGTGCCTGACAAATGGCTCAGATTTCTTACTCGCCCAAAGCGGATATAATTTCTGAGGATTACTTCAACGACATATTAGGACGTTATTTCATTAATATCCTTTCAGAGGAAAAAACAACCGACTATTCTTGCGGTCGTATTACAAGGGAGTTTCTATCACGGCATATTGGCAGTATAAATCAGAAGTTCTATAAAATATCAGTGTTGATTGCTTTAGGAATACCAACGTTTTATACCTGCATTCATCACTTTAACCAGGTAGTACACTTTAGCACAGAAAGGCAAGACCTATATGTTCGACTTTATTCAATTTAAACTGTAAGTAACATCAATAAGCAGAGTTTACAAAGGTGCAGCGGAACATGGAGAAAAGCAGTTGTGCCAGACGCTTTGAATCGAATTTTAATGAGAAATTTTTGCAACTATTTTCTTTGTAACCTTTTAACATCTCGTTACTCTATTATAAAGGAACCTGGATTACACTTGACTTAATTGTTCCAGATATCCTGCAAAAGCATAACAAGGGTGAAACAATTTATCACAGTATAATTATTCCTGTTACTGCATGTTTCAGCTCTTCATAAACAATACTAATTCTTAATAATAAATACCTACTTATGCGATATAAAAACCAAACATTGGTAGTGCTGTCAATGATAACGATTGTAGCCCTTGCACAATGTAGAAAGAATGACCACAACCCGGCTAACGATAACCCTGCTACAATTAATGATGGTAAGCAAATTTTTCGTTTTGATACTTATGGTGATGAAGATTTCTGGAGCGGTTTGCTTCATCTTGAAAAAGCTATTGAAGGTTCAAACAACGGAGGTTTTGGACCTGGTGTAAGCCCAAAAACAGCTTTAGCAGTTGGTTTGAAAGTAGATGCCGATGCGTTACCGCCAGATGTAGTAGCAGGAATACAATCAGGAGCAATACGTCTTGACAATCCTGCAAGCACACTGGCACTTTTAAAGTTAAACGCAGTAGTTGGAGTAAAAGGAAACTTTGATGCGAAGGGAACTCTAAATTCTATAGGCATTACCTGCGCTTCGTGCCATTCGACTGTTGACAATTCATTTGCCCCTGGTATTGGTAAACGTCTTGACGGGTGGCCAAACAGGGATCTCAATGTAGGGGCAATCATTTCATTAACTGATAATGCGCAGCCAATAGCAAATATGTTGCATGTTAACGAGCCAACCTTAAGGACTGTACTTGCTGCATGGGGGCCGGGAAAGTTTCCAGCCATTTTATTTATGGATGGAAAAGCATTTCGCCCTGATGGTAAAATTGCGGCCAATTTAATTCCTGCCGCCTTTGGCTTGAAAGGAGTAAAACTGACAACCTATACCGGGTGGGGTGATATCAGCTACTGGAATTCCTTTGTAGCCAACCTCGAAATGCATGGAAAGGGGAATTTTTCAGATGCCCGTTTAAATGATCCGGTAAAATATCCAATAGCAGTAGAAAATAGTTTTTACAATGTTACTCACACCCCTGATTTAATATCTTCTAAGTTGCCCGCTTTAAGAGCTTATCAGCATTCAATTTCTGCACCAAAACCTCCTGCAAATAGTTTTGATCCCGCTGGAGCAAGTAGGGGAAGGGCGATCTTTTTTACGAAAGCAAAATGTGCAGGTTGTCACGCTTATCCTTTGTTAACGGATAATTATTTGCATACCGGAGCAGAAATTGGAATTGATGATTTTGAAGCCATGCGGTCGCCAACCGGAAAATACAGGACAACACCATTAGGGGGATTGTTTACCAAAACAAAGGGAGGCTTTTATCATGATGGCAGGTTTGCAACTTTGAATGATGTAGTGAACCATTATAATAATCATCTCTCTTTAAATTTATCTTCTTCAGAGAAACAGGATTTAGTGGAATATCTAAAATCATTATAATACAGATAATAGACATTGTATGCAGTACATCAATAATGACATGTTTTTAAAGAATCTTGTTTCCATTCAGAACTATCACAATTTGTTAGTTACAATTGCTACAAGCTTTGGCTTTAACAGGAAAAACTCTGAAAATTTTGCGCAAGAGATTTATGTTAATGCACTCAGCTATTATTCATCATCCCAAACGAGACATCTTTTTATCAGGATTTATTTGTGTAAAATTATGGTCTCAAAATGCATTTTTAAAATAAGTGAAAAATTGTGTAGCCAGGATAATTATCATCTTTCCACAGCTCTAAGTGCTGAAAAATATTTTGATCCTGTTAGTACTTATCCATTAAAGTTGCAAGAAATGAAACTGAGTTACAGGTCTGTTTTTATCTTAAATACTATATTGGGATTTACAGAAGAAGAAATAGCGGAACTCTTAAATGTTACATCAGTAAAAGTAAAAGAAAGGATTAGTAAGGCCAATTGGTTTCTGAATAATTAATCGGCAAAATTGATAGCATAAGAAATACTTTTAGAGCATATCAGTAAAAAACAAAAATTAAGTAAAGCATTTCATTCCTCTTAAATTAATGGTTTCTACTTTCTTACAAGAACAACTGTGTCTTTTGATAACCTTACAACAAGATAAGAATAAAACGTTTTGATAGTGCCGCATGCCATTTACTGCTAGAGAACTGTCTATTGAAGTTTTTAAACTATTGCTTAAAGGCGGCCCTGAATTATAAACTTTTATCCATAAGACCGAATCCCTGTTATCTGTGTCCCATTTTAATATTTCACTTCCATGTTTTTTTATTGGCGTTATTACTAATTTAGTGATGTTTTTTTGTAAACACTATAAAAAATAAATGCTTGGTGCAAAAAGGCCGGGAAAATGAATGTCCTAAAGCAATTACAACAAAAAAACTGATCTGCATTCTGTTCTGCTTATTTACTTTCATTAATGAGCGCTCTTTGCTATTTCTATTGTGCTGTGGTGAATATTATTGTGTTCTAATTCATGCTTTATTTCTGCAATAACTTTTAGCTTTTCATCAAAAGGTAATTGTTCATCAATCACTACATGAGCAGTCAAAGCATTTTCTGTTGTGCTTAATGACCATACATGCACATGATGTACATAGCGTACATGAGGTACACCGGTTATTACTTTCTTGATAGCTTC
Source organism: Segetibacter koreensis DSM 18137 (assembly GCF_000374045.1). Taxonomy (GTDB): domain Bacteria; phylum Bacteroidota; class Bacteroidia; order Chitinophagales; family Chitinophagaceae; genus Segetibacter; species Segetibacter koreensis. The sequence continues at coordinate 65,155 of NZ_KB893328.1, forward strand.
AAGTTCTATTCCTGCCGGTATTGCATCAATGGTCATTTTGAAACTGTCTCTCAACAAACCCCAGGTGCTTGCAACAATAACGACCATAATTACAAGACCAATAGCCGGGTCAATCCAATAAAGGTTTGTTTTGCTTATTACAATGCCCGCAATAACGACGCCTAAAGAAACCAATGCATCGGCAAACAAATGCAGGTAGGCAGCTCGTGAATTGAGTTCATTTTTTTGTCTAAAGAATAAAAATGCCGAAACGCTGTTGATAACAATACCTATTGCTGCCACCCATGCAATTACGCCACCTTCAACCGGCTCTGGTTTAAACAGTCTTGTAAATGCTTCATAACCTATGATACCAATAGCAACCAATAAAACAATAGCATTAACAAGGGCTGCTAACACGGTTGTTTTTCTAAAGCCATAAGTATATACTGCATTCGATTGCCTCTTTGCTATCCAAAAAGCTACCAATGAGACAACAAGACTTGCTACGTCGCTTAAATTGTGTCCTGCATCAGTGAGCAGTGCCATTGAGTTGTAGGTGAAGCCTGCAATCGCTTCTGCCAATACAAACGCCATGTTCAGACCGATGCCAATTAAAAACACATTCTTATTGCTGCTGTTAACTGCAACCGAATGAGAGTGTGCATGTTGATGGCTGTGGTTGTGTTCCAATTTTATCGCTGTTTTGTCAATTCTTCAATCATTGCTTCCATTGTGCAATTTCCCTTTCTTGTGATTGTATAATTTGTTCAGCTAGCTTTTTTACTTCAGCATCTTTGATGTTGGCATGTTTGCTTACGATAATTGCAGGTGAGTGACGTGGTACACTGCTTTTCAAATACTGTACATCGCCAATCTGTTTTGCGTTCGCAATGCTGTCAATATAGCTATAAACACAATGATGGTTGCTAACATGATACCTGTATTCATTTTTTATTTGCGTACATTTTTCATATCATTATCAATATCAGAACTGCCATTGACGCAACCATTAAAATTGCCATGTAAATACATCTGGCGCTTATGTGATAGTGACAAAAAAAGCCTGAAAATCATTTGATTTGCAGGCTTTCAATCATTTTTGATCCCCAATAAGGCGGACCGGATCGTCTATATTTACCTTCCTCCAGTCCTTCTCTTTCAATATCTTATGAGTGGTTTAAATTAACTACTCACCGAATTACTCACCACTTTGTAACATCTGCAAATGTTTCGCAAATATAGATTGAACAATGAGAACAATTAACTAATAAAGCCAGTTAACTTTAGTATTTTACAAGTTTTGTTGAAGGTGGCAACAAAGAACAATTTACATTAACTTAATAAGAGCAGGTCGAAAATTGCATAAAGAAAGGTGCGACAAAACCTTTATATGCATAGCTTCAGCAACTCTTATTGTTCTTCCTTGTACTGCAGTTCCATTTAATTGCTACAGCGCCGTTCAATTTTTTCTTTCCATAGTAATTTAACCTTCGTTATTACTTTGTACCATGTTGTTAATCTCTTCTACACTAGCTTTTTTTAGTGTTTCTACCTTTAATTGTTTGCCGATTAGTCCGTGCTGTCCGTAAAAAGCTAAGAAACAAAAGCCGGAAGGCATAATATTGCCATATAAATCGTTTTCCATTATAAAAACGTTATCTAAAGAAGGGTATTCAAATACTCGTGCATTAGGGGCCACCTGAGCATTGATTGATTTTTCTGATAAACGCAGGCCAAGTTTGTTAATGGTTTGCTCATCTATACGCTCATTGATTTGTGTCATAATTTTTTGAACTTTTATCAAGTAAAAAAATGGTTTTTCATTACTGCTAACATAACCTACAATTCATGTAAGTTACCCTCAAATTATTGGTTTTCAATGTTAATGTTTGCTATTGAACAAAAACGAAAGGTTGGGAAAATAGTCCCACGAGAGCTTCAAGCACAAAACAGACTCACTGCTTTGAACAGCCGATTTCTTGCTTAAGGATTAGACAATTTTATTGGGAAAAATGCTTTTACCGTTTTTGCTCCGGCAGATCTTGCTTTTCAAAAGTTGGAAAGGTCCGAGGTCGAAAACCTGTCAAGGCCGGAAAATAAAATGCAACTAAGTGCAATTATGAATAAACATGTGGTTAGGGGAAGATTCAATTACGGGGATCTGGCGGTGAAATTTTAAAGAGCTTATAATACTTCAGTATTTCTGATAGTGCAACATCCCTGCGTCCCTGCTTATACAACACGCTTTTTAAAGAAGACTGCACCAGGACAAAAATCTCTATAATAGGGTTACCTATTGGCACTTTTCAAAAAGTCTGTAATCTTTGTCATGTCAGTTTTAGATATGTTGGCGCGTATCTGCATGTGTGTACCCACAATATCCCAATTTGCATTGCTAAATTCGCCGGGAGGAGGAGCGTTATGACAACGGTTGCAATTTTCCGCCCAGAGTTGTGCTCCTGATTTGGAGGCGGCAGTTTTAGATACAAAACATCCATTGATTGATATAAAAGTGCTGCAAGTAAATATAATTAGCAGTATTGCAAAAAGTGACCTTTTCATTATCGACAATTTTTGAGGTTAAAAACCAAATACGACTTGGGCATAAACAGTGTTAAGGGCATCACTCCTGTTTTGGTAAGAAATTTTTAAAAGGCTGTTCCAGTTAAGCCAGTAATCAAGCGCTATCTCAGTAGACCTTATATTAGAACCTCCCCATGGAGCATTTACAGGCCTTTTAAAGTAAGACGATCTTACAGCGACTTCTATATTTCGTAAAAATTTGTTTTCAAGTAACGATGGTCTTAAACTGCCCATTGCATAGTAGCAGGATGGTGAGTTGGTAAAACTAAAATCGGTACCGTCTGGCTTTGTATACACAGCATTATTGCCAACTTTCTGGTGCCTGAATTCTCCGATGATTCTTAACGTGCTCTTTATTGGCTGAATGGATGTATAATAGTTTAGATCCACAGCCTGCATATCAAGACTTACTTTTTCATCAATTGTACCAAGATCTCCTGTTTTAGCTTTGTGCTGAAGTGAGAAGCCAACTTCGAGGCTTGAATTAGACAATGGTAGTATAGCAAGCCTTCCTCCATATGCCTGATCATTATTATTTGAAGTATAAGCTTCATAATCAAACTGGCCCTGGTTAGCAGAATCTGTGAGTAAGTGCGGGCCATTTACTACATACACATCATATAACACTTTCACATCCCCAAAGGGCAAAGACCCTAAAGCTCCGAAACCCGTTTCTACTGATGCTCCAATGCCGCCATCTCCGAAACCCGCTGGGTTAGAAGCGAAACGGTTTAAAAATCCTTCTGCAAAACGTCCCCGATAAGCTCCAAATTTTGGTAAGAATCGCCCCGCATGTAAAATAAGATATTGATTAACTATGTAATTCATATTAGCATATTCTAACCCAAAATTTACTACACCGTCTCCTGTCTCTATTTCTGTTTCCGCCTCTACAAAAAGTTTGTCTGAAATCTTCCATAAAAAGATAGGTTTAAAGTTGATATCTGTAAAACTCTTTTGCTCTTTATTAGATACATACACTGCTTCTGCATTTCCATAAATAGCAAATTTGTTTTGACCGGACTCTTTCGACAGCAGTTGCCCATGGATGACCGCGTTATACAAAAAACACGCTGAAAAAATAAGTAGTAACTTTTTCATGTTATTGTTTTTTTGGAGTTTTTGTAAGGGTTCTTATGTAATTCACAAGTTCCCAACGCTGCGTTTCAGTTAATGCGCCTTTATACTCAGGCATAGGATTATGTCCTTCACTGATTTCCCAGAATAGTTCGCCATCTGTTTCCTTTTGTACTCTTTCAGATGAATGATCTGAAGGCTTTGGATTTAACGCAGATGCTGCTGCTCCATCGCCTTTTCCTTTTGCACCATGACAAGGAACGCAGTTAGTAGTATATAATACTTTCGCATCTTTTAATCCAGTTGTATTATTTGCAAGCGGATTTTTTAGTTCAGCAGCTTCTTTAGGTATATTCCAGTTTGTTTGAGCATGTAAAAATCCTGGAAGGAGAATAATTATTATTGTAAATAATACAATTGAAGTTTCTGATCTCTTACATAGTAATAGTTTGATAATTTTCATTGCAATTTTTTTGTAGTAAATTTAGAAGAAGAGTTTGCTAATCTCGATGACAATGGTTGCATATAATACTGACATTCATCATCTCAATTCCCGCCTTTGTTGTATTCGTTACCAAGAAATCTTCATTCGTTGCGGTAAGTTGAAAAAAAGACCATGGGGAATCTGCTTTAAGACTTTAAGGTAAAAAGGAGCAGAGGAATGTTTGTATTCTTCAGAAAACCCGCGAATCTCACAATGGTGGCGTTTGAAATTAATGTAGTCAACTTTTTGTTTGAATACAAGCTGCAACTCTAATGATACCCTTGAAGCATTTCTTTTTCGAACGCTGTTGGGTGTTCTTCATCAACAGCTCTCTACTCGATATGTGTTAAGAGAAAAACGGCCTGCCTTTAGCTGTAAGCGGATTTTAAATTAGTGGCTGTTGCTGTGAACGTTTTATCATTTCGTATTCATAAATCTTTTCCGATTGCTAACAGGTGAAGGTGATAGAAGTGGGATATTTCGCTGTTATGAAAAGTTCGGGTTGAGATGTTAGCAATATAGCAATTTATAATTCTACTTTTCTTATAGTGCAACATGCCTGGTCTCTGCCCATCTCGCAATCCGTTTGAAGGATGCCTCAGCAGGACGAAAAATATAGTGACAATTTTATTGTTGAACACTTTTGATATAGTTAGGCGATTCGCACTCTTGCCAATATTCTACAATTTTCTTGATGGTGCTTTTCAATTTATCATAATTATTTGGCTTGATAAAGAAGCCTTGAATAGACCTCGAATATGCGTCGATTACATGTTTCTGTTCGGCACTTGTAGAAAAGAAAAGATAGGGAATAGATTTCATTCTCAAATCTTCATTATTGTGAATTTTCTCTCTTAGCTCCATCCCATTTAATTTTGGCATATTTATGTCTGAAAGGACAAGAAATGGTTCAACGTCTGTGTTAGTCAAATACTCTAAAGCTTGCGAACTGTCATCAAAGAAAATTAGTTTATTATTGTAATCAAGTTCTTTAAAAACGTCAGCCAAAATATCCTGGTCGTCGACATCATCTTCAATAATGATAATAGGGCCGGTTTTGTTCATTGTGCAGATTTTGAGATTAGGTGTTGTAAGTTATTCATATTTTACAAAGTAAATCGACTCTTTTTTCAGCGCGATGTATAACAGCTTTTATGGAACCATTTCAGACAATGTTGCGGATAATATTGCAAGAGCCATTGGCATCATTCACACCGTTCTCGAATTTTTTCCTATAGCTAACTGCGGCCCCGATCTTTAAAAAGTCTTTTACATTTACTCTTGCTATTTTTCTAGCAAGCGATTATTAAACGTTTATAATGGGTCGCTCCACCAATTCTTTCGCTTACACACTACCTGCTACCCTCGGAAGGTTAGATTTTTTGATAGTAAGTAAAAATGCCGCTTTCATCTGTAAGCGAACGCACCGAAGATTGTTACAAATGCAGAACAATATATTATTCGGCATCCCCTCCTAAATCATACAACTGCCTGACCAACATCATTTCTAATTTTTTGTCCACCCAGTATTTTTACGATGTTAAAAACGGATTATGAAAACTATAAAATTCGTTCCCAGTGATGCCAAACAAAAACAATTTGCGTTGGCAGTCAGAAAAAAAGTGAATGATTATTTCAGAGACAATGGAATTTCAATAAAGGGTAATCTAAGGTTGGCCATCCAGACAATTGTTATGCTATCATTCTATATTGTTCCTTTTGTACTCATATTTATAATTCCAATGAACGCATGGCTTGCATTGCTTCTGGCAGCTTTAAGCGGTGCCGGAATGGCGGGGGTTGGAATGTGTGTAATGCACGATGCAATTCATGGATCTTATTCGGATAAAGAGTGGATTAACAAGATGCTCGGCGGAACCATGTATCTGTTAGGCAGCAATGTATTTAACTGGAAAATACAACATAATTACCTGCATCATTCCTATACCAATATTGAAGGATATGACCACGATATAGATTCAAAAGGACCCATCCGTCTATCGGAATTTGCTCCGCTAAAAAAAATCCACCGCTATCAATATATTCACGCTTTCTTCTTCTATGGATTAATGACCATTTCTAAATTGATAAACGATTTTACACAACTGCAGGACTTCAACAAAGCAGGCATTACCCGGCAATACAAAATCAATCCTGTTTTGGAGTACACAAAATTGGTCATTGTAAAGGCCCTTTATCTTTTTATTTTTATTGGTCTCCCTATTTTGTTTACGCCTTTTAGCTGGTGGCAGGTTTTACTTGGCTTTTTTATAATGCATTGGGTTGCCGGATGCATCTTAAGTACCATCTTTCAAATGGCACATGTAGTTGAGGGTGCAGAGCAATTGCTACCCAGTGCAGAAGGTATTATAGATGAAGATTGGGCGGTACATGAATTACGTTCTACCTCAGACTTTGCAAGAAATAATCTTTTCCTTGAGTATTATGTTGGCGGGCTAAATTTCCAGATCGAACATCATTTATTTCCGAATATCTGCCATATACACTACAGAAAGATTGCGCCGATAGTTGAAAACACAGCAAAAGAATTTGGCTTTACTTATAATTTGAAACCAACATTCAGCAAAGCGCTTTTTTCACATATTGAGAGACTTAAAGAATTGGGTAGGCCTCTTCATAGTCCGAGTACCTCAGGGAAATACTCCACCCAAAACGCATAATATTTCGCTTGTACCACGCTTTTGGCTCATTTAAAAAACTCGAAATGAAAAATAAAAGCATCCAGACAGAAATTGACGCTTGTTTTTTATATCAAAAGCTTGCTGACCATGAGCCCGATGCAACTATTGCAAATGTGTATAGACAAATGAGTGAAATTGAAAAAGGTCATGCGGAGGCTTTTGCTAAAAAAGAGAATATACCTGTTGAAACTTTAATGCAACCTTCCTGGCGAGCAAGAACACTAAATACTATCGGTAAGATATTTGGGTATGACTATGTTTTAGGAGTTTTAATGGACACAGAAAAAAGCATTGCGAATGCTATTGTTTCTGCAAAGCAAAAGAACAAGCAAAAAATAACCGGGACAGAAACAACTCATGTAAATATTCTTCGAACAATTCTCGAAAAGGAAGCTAAAGTAACAGGCACACAACTTTCAAAATTTGAAAGCAGGCATCGTTCCGTTGGTGGAAATGCCATTAGAGCGGCAGTTTTAGGAGGCAACGACGGCTTGGTGTCAAACTTTAGTTTAGTAATGGGAATTGCAGGTGCAACTGCAGGACAGCAAGGTGTGTTATTAGCTGGATTAGCAGGGTTATTAGCCGGAGCTTTATCTATGTCGTTAGGTGAATGGATTTCTGTAAAGAGTTCGCAGGAGCTATATGAAAATCAAATGCAATTAGAAATGGAAGAATTGGAAACAAGTCCGGAAGGAGAAATGAAAGAGTTGGCTTTGATATACGTGGCGAAAGGCATCCCCGAAGAACAGGCACAGCAAATGGCGGGCGATATAATGAAAGATAAAAGCGGTGCACACGAAATATTGGTTAGAGAGGAATTAGGAATAAATGCCGAAGAATTGAAAGGTTCTGCTGTTGAAGCGGCTGTGTATTCTTTTATACTGTTTGCAATTGGTGCTGTTATACCCGTTTTACCTTTCATGTTTAGTAGCGGAATGAAAGCTGTAATAATTAGTGTTTGTGCAAGTGCTATTGGACTATTTGTAATAGGTTCGGCTATCACTTTATTTACAGGAAAAAATATTTGGTATTCGGGCTTCAGGCAGGTAATATTTGGTTTGGCCGCAGCGGCAATCACCTTTGGAATTGGGAAATTGATTGGTATATCAATAACATAACTTGTTAAGTAATATAAAAAGCGGTATTCCCATTAATGCTTGAAGTATTATCAGATACCCTTGAAATGCTGGTTATTATAGTTTTAAGTTAAAGCAACATTTTTAGCGTTAAAAGCTTTCACAAATGTATCATTCCCCTTTTGTGAAAATCGTTGATGTAGACATTATTACCAGGATAAGTATTATATTATGTTTTACAGGTTTTTCTTTTTTAGGAGAAGCCCAAATCTCTGATACTTTATCGAACCTACCTCCTCAAAAGCATCGAAACATTTTTCAATTTGGCATTAACGCAATTACCAAGAGTGACGCAGATACATCAATGCGTGCAAATGTGATTAACATCAGGAGCGTTGAACCGTTTATTCCCTACCAAGGTAAAATCATCCGTAATATATTTATCAATCAACTTGGTTTTGAAAAAACGTTTACAGATACCACAAAGAAGATTGATTATTTCGGCAAGAAAATTAGCAACCACCTGCATAGAAATACGAGAGACTGGGTTATCCGAAACAATTTATTTATTAGAGAAAATCAACCGCTGAATGCAAGTTTAGTGGCCGATAATGAACGGCACCTTCGTTCGCTGGAATTTATCCAGGATGCCCGCATATTAATTAGCCCTATTACTACAGAAAAGGATTCCATTGATATTGTTGTTGTCACTAAAGATATCTTCGAGATAATAGCGGAACTGAACAATTTAACTCTGGATCACTTTAAAGCGAAGATTGGAGATGTGAATCTACTCGGCATGGGTCAAAAGATTAGTTTCACGGCGTTATTGCAAAAAGATCGTAATCCAAATTTTGGCTACGAAATTTATTATAGTAAAAATAATATAGCCAACACATTCATTAATGCTACCGCCGGTTATACGTCTATCAAACAAGACCTCGCCCAAAGTGCTGACGATGAGCATTCATGGTATCTGAAGTTAGAACAACCTTTGGCATCCCAATATTTGCATTTTGCAGGTGCAATAACATTCGCCGGTAACGAATCGTATAACAATTACAGCAAGCCGGATAGTATGTTTTATAAATATCATTACAATACGTTTGATATGTGGGCGGGGTATAACCTTGGCTTGAGAAAGCTGCTGTTGTTTAAAAGCAAACAGAATAGAGAATTCGTAAGCCTCCGCTATTTTCATAACCCATTTTTATTAACTCCCTACCAGGTGGCAAAGCAGTTCAATTTTAACTTCAATAGCAGGGAAGCTATACTTGGACAGTTTACATTCTTCAAGCAAAATTTTTATAAAACCAATTATATTTTCGGATTTGGAATTACTGAAGACGTTCCTTATGGTTACAATATTGCTCTTACTACTGGTTGGTATAAACAATGGAACCAGGAAAGGCTTTATGCGGGAGTGGATGCTAATCGTTACTTAGTAACAACAAAGGGCGATGTAATGCAATACTTTTTACGTACAGGCACCTTTGTAAATGACGGCAAATTAGAGGATGCCGCAATGTTAATGGGGACAACTATTTTTAGCAGGCTTCATTTTATGAATAAGACCAAAATGCGGCAATACCTGCAGTTTAGCTATACGAGGCAATTTAACCGTGTTAGTCTCTATCCCTTGTCTATCGGTAATGTTTTCGGGCTTCGAAATTATAATCTCGATTCTGCCAGTGGAAACCAACGAATTAGTTTGCATGCAGAAACGTTCTTTTTTCTTAAATACAAAATGCTAGGATTTAAGTTTGCTCCCTTTACCGCAGGAGATATTGTGCTGCTGACTTCTGACCGGGAAAGGTCGAAGAACGGCTGGTATTATGCAATCGGAGGTGGTGTCCGTACCAGGAACGAGAACTTGATTTTTAAAACGATAGAATTGCGTTTTTCATATTTTCCACGCCAGTCGCAACAAAACAATACTTTCAAGGTTACCCTCAATAGCAGCATACGGTTTAGGTATAACAGCAACTACGTTAAAGCTCCAGACATCATCCAACTTAATAATGATTATGAAAATAATATCTATTAAAATATAAAACTCGCCCTCTTAAATATTTCCTCATTGGTTTTCATGAATCTACTCTTAAACTTATGCTGCGCTTTAGCCATAATTAAACACTCACCTAATATTAATAAAAAACAAACACTGTTTCCTCAAACTTACTTATCTCGGGTCAGCCTTGCATATTAACAGCTTACGCAACTGCCTTAAGCTAGTACGAAGGATATGAAACTACCCATATCCATCTGCAGGAAAGGGTGCTCATGGTCTCCTACCTTTAGGTTCGTCATTTCATTTTCCGTGTTTATATGCTTTGTTTGTAACCGGCAAACAAAGCAGTAAAGGCTTGCTCTATTTAACTCAAAAGGAGGGAGGGTGGATTGTATACTTTATTAGCAATGTGCCTAAGCGATTATTAAAACCCATGATCGGGCTCGTCAAAATCAGAATGGTATCGCCTTCATTTTGTACAGTAGTGTTGTTACTGCTTAAAACACTATCATTTGCAATAGTGGAAAAAGGCTGCCCCTCGTCTTTTTTATTGCTTGATGATACTATAATACCTTTATCATTCGCAATAGCTATGCGCTGAAAATTTTTTTCTTTGACCATATCGTTTGCAAAAAGATTCACCTGGTTAATATTTCCTTGCATCATTTCAGATCGCACAGCCCAGAGGTAGGCTTTAGCTAATAACTTCAAATGTTCTTCATGAGATTCCACAATATGCCTGGTCGCTTTTTCTTTTATAGTTTGCCTTTCAATTTCTGCAGCCTTTTTTGTACTACTCACTTCCATTGATTTCCATATCCAAACAACAATAACTAAGATCAAAGCAGCTCCAACCGTTATCAAAAACTTCTTATTGAAATTAGATTGCAGCGAAGTGGGCTGCTTTTGTTCATGTTTGTTATCAGTGCCTGATTTGTCATTCAGCTCATTCATATTCTTAAGATTGGACAATTAAAAATACCTCTTTTGAAATGCTGAAAACTATTCACCTCAGTAGTTACTCAATTGTTTCGGTGTCATTTAAAGATCTTCAACTGCGTTAGTATATCGTACATTTCCTGCTGGAATACGCCCTCATTTTTTTTAATCTCACACAGGTAGAATCGTATACGCAAAAAAAGGCCAACAAAGGCATAGGTTCGCTACAATAGTGTAACAATGCAAAAATTTAGATTGTGGTATCAATAATTTTGGCGCCTGTTAATGTTGCCATTCGCCTTTGCTATTGTTGTTTATGGCTCAATTATCACCTTCAACGCTTTTTCCTTTGAAGCATTGCCGAATACTTCGTAAGCCTTCAATATTTCATCTAACTTAAAATGATGGGTTATTAGTTTTGCAGGCTCTAATTTTCCTGATGTAACCGTTTTCAATAACATAGGTGTTGTGTTAGTATTTACCAGGCCGGTAGTTATTGTTATGTTTTTAATCCACAATTCCTGTATTTGAAGGTCTACTTTTTTGCCATGCACTCCAACGTTTGCAACATGGCCGCCAGGACGAACTATGTTTTGACAAATATCAAAAGTATCAGGAATGCCCACTGCTTCAATTGATACATCTACCCCGTCTTTAGTTTCCGACATTATTTTCTTTACAGCATCTTCCTGTGCTGAATTGATGATATGGGTTGCACCCAATTTCTTTGCTACACCAAGCCTGTTGTCATCAACGTCAATCATATACACAACAGCCGGAGAATAAAATTGTGCAGTTAGCAAGGCGGCCATACCTATCGGTCCTGCACCAACTATGGCAATGGTATCTCCAGGCTTAACACATCCGTATACTACGCCTATTTCGTGGCCGGTTGGTAATATATCGCTCAGCATTACCAATGCTTCCTCGTCGGCTCCGGCAGGTATTGCATACAAACTATTATCTGCATGAGGAATACGAACATATTCAGCTTGCGTACCGTTAATAAGATGTCCCAGTATCCAACCCCCATCTTCGCAATGCGAGTACATTTGTTTTTTGCAATATTCGCAAGTCCCGTCGGCAGTAATACACGAAATAATTACATGGTCGCCTTTTTTGAAGTTCCTGATTGCTGTGCCTACTTCTTCTACCACACCAACCCCTTCGTGCCCAAGAGTAGTACCGGGTAATACAGAAGGTGTCTTGCCGTGCAATATACCTAAGTCTGTTCCACAGATAGTGGTCTTTAAAATTTTGACCACAACATCTGTTGGTTTTAAAATTTCCGGCACCAGTATATCTTTCAATTCTATGATACCCGGACCCCCATAAACAAGGCCCCTCATAGTTGCCCTTATGCCTGGTTTTACTATTTCTTCTGATTTACTTGTCTCTGTTTGACCAGTAAGCAAATCTTCAGTTATCGTTTTCATTACGATGTATTTAATTGATAAAATATTTAAGAGTTGTGGTAAGCGTTTCTCTAAAACAAACTTTCAGGAAAGGAGTTTCCTGAAAGTTTGTTTTAGATTTATCAGCTGGCTTTACAAGCTCTTGGAAACTAATAATGAATGATAAAGTAGAAATGACTTCATCACAATACCATAAAGGCTAAGGTGAACAATTGGTATACTTCACCCCGGATAAACATGTGCAATGATTTTTTTCGAGCTGGGCTGCATCACGTTCTTTATCATCGTTGCGTCGCACACTTGTACGATTTTGTCATTATTCAGCCATGCACCAACTTATTAAACGAGAAGTATAATTATTCTCGCCTTTATTTTTTCTGCTTGAATACAATTTTAGAAGCACCTTTAAAAAAGCATTGTAGCGCTTGCAGGATTATTTCTGGGAATAACCTCACCGGTATCCAAAACGCTTTGTAATGAACCTTTGATAGGTGTTGCGTTTTGACAACAACAACTGTTCATACTTTCAAGACTACGGGTTTTTATCTTTCAATTTACTCTTTGCCACAAAATGTTTATGCCCCTTCTTGTCTATCCAATAATACTTTGAATGGTGATTAATGTAAATCGTCTGCCCATTTGGCCCTTGCTTTTCTTCATATACTTTATCTACTATACCAGCTTTCCCTTTCGATGCTAATTCAGCGGTTTTGTTTCCTACTTTTTTTGCACCTTTACTTATAGCGCTTTCTGTTTTTTTCGCACCTTTTTTTATATGATGACCGGCAGAAGTTGTGTCCTGTGCCTGAACGCTAAGGGCAGAAAAAACTCCGAAAGAAATTGCGACGAAATAAACAAAAACAAACTTTTTCATAACTATTAATTTTAATGTTTTATAATAACGAATCTACTCTTTAAAAGTGAAAATAGCTAGTGCCTTATGACCTAAAAAATCCGTTGGAGCGAAAGGGGCGCAGCCGACAAAAATGGCATCCATAATGTTGTTTGGCCGAAAGCTATTTTCAACAACAATTACGTTTTCGATGGCTTCTCCTGTAAATGTTGATTATTGCGGTAAGCTTCTGATCGCCTGCCTCATACTTTCCAATTCACGCAGTTTCTCTTGCTTTTTTTGTAATTGTTCGCTAAGCTTCGCTATTTTTTTATTCTGCTTCTTTACATCGCTGTCGGCACTCCTGGAATCTTTGGCACTGTTATAAGCTTTATTTGCTTTCTTTTTTGCTCTTTTGGCTTCTCCTAAATCGCCACTGGTTGCCTTCGAGGCCTGCTCACTACTTTGGCCGGCAGTGCTTTGAGCCTCTGAAGTAGCTGCAGCTGCCTTAGTATGATAGCCCGGCAAATTGTTTTGTGCAACTGTTAGTTTAGACGTTAGTTCAGCAATTTCATTACTTAATTTCACGTACTCCTTATTGAGTTTGACGGTATCCGCAGCAGTTTTATATTTCTGGGAAAATGCTGAAGTCGCCGACATTACCAATAGAATCGCCGGCAAGAAGAATTGTAACTTTTTCATTTATTTGAGATTTATCTGTAATTAAGAAAACATCGATTAATTTATTTCAAATGATATCGGCAATAGAAATATTTTATCAAACCGCACTCAATTTCCCCCCCTTTTTGGATCTATAAAACCCTTTCCGACTACTTCGCGAAGCTATGTTTCACTGATCTGCTATATTATGACCAGGCGCGGAATAAAACATGTTTTTGGTCAGTATATTACGTAATAGGATAATACATACATCTCATGGAGATGTTGTCTGCAGCGTAAGGATTGCTTCCTGGCAGAGCTGTTTGATAAGGAAGGAAACGCCGTAGGTTCTATTAACCAGGAGAATCTTATTCCTTTTTTCCTGTGTTACCAGCGTGACAGCTTGTATTATGCAACAGCTGATGTAAACTTTTATAGAGGCGATAATGTTACAAATTATACAATTACAATTACCGGGGTTAACAACAAAAGGAGACCTGATTTATAAACGTGTTATTATTATACCACGGATTAACATGGAGAATAAAAGCTGAATGATATTCAGACGTTAATGGAATTTAATAAAGACAATAAGTTAGTGCAACGTTGTGCCAAAGGAATGGAACTGGAAGGGCAAGGGCAGTTAACAGAGGCATGCAACCTCTTTAATGAAGCATGGAATGCAGCGACGAATGACTTTGAAAAGTTTAGGGATGCGCATCATGTAGCCCGACAGCAAAAAAGTATTACTGACAAATAAAAGTGCGACGAGGCAGCATTACAACATGCTTTGAACGTAGATGACAAAACCATTAGAGGAACATTGCCATCTATTTATTTAGACATGGGAAAGTGTTACGAAGATCTGAATGATTTTAATAATCAAAACTAATTATCATGCAGCTTTCTCTTTTGCAAGTTTTCTTTATGGCAACGGATACGGGAACATGATAAAAGCAAGAATTACAAATGGACTTGACAGAGTTAAGTGGTGATTACAGCTTGTTTACATTACTAAACAAACAAAACAACGAACCGCTAACAACTGCTTGCGAAAATGGCGGCTGATAAACGTCATTAAGCAACAGTAAGGCTATTAAATTATATAACTATATTTGAAATGACGGATCGCTGAATACCGCTCCTTCACCAAGCCGTAGCACATTGTGCGGCGACTATAAAATAGCATTTATCAAAACTCAAGCAATCTCAATTGATGTCAAACAAAAATGAACTATTAGCTCGAAGAATAATTAATGAAATTTTTAGTCAAAAAAATTTGAATAGTTTTTATGAATTAATTTCTGAAGATATTACAATTCATGATACGGATAAAGAAATTCACGGACTCGAAAATTTAAAGGTTGGAATTAATAATTTGCATATAGCTTTCCCCGATCTGAATTATGATATAGAAGATATTTTGTTAGACGGGGATAAAGTTGTTGCTCGTTGTAAGGGTTCGGGAACACATCTTGGTACCTTTCGTGGTATTTCTGCTACTGACAAAAAGATGAATTATACGGTAATTCTCATTTGGCGCTTTTCTGATGGTAAGTTAATAGAACATTGGTCTGTATCTGATGTATATGGAATGTTGCAACAACTTGAAGTGATCAACATTAAAGTAAAATAGCATTGTATTTTGGAATGTTTAGAGACAAATTTGGTATTGAATGGAAGGTGGATTTTGACCAAAAGATATAAGGGAAAGTATAAGTGAAAAACATCGGACGTATAACAGCAGTCCGGCAAACAATATCAGCCATCAATGCCGTTCAAAAAAGAAAAAAATGGACACTTTGCACATCATTCCCGTTACTGACAGCCGTCATTGTTTGCCACGACCAATGTATTTTTCTTTGTAGACTTAACATACTTCAGCAATATGGTACGAAGAAGTTTGCTTATTTGCGGTTTGGTCGCAATGCTATGGTATGCAGCTATGACCATCGTAGTACCCACTCAATATGATGGCTATAACAGCCTTTCTCAATCGATTAGCGAATTGTCGGCAATAGATGCACCGACCCGTACTTTGTGGATAGTACTAGGAATATTTTATTTCATCCTCTTCATTGCTTTCGGCTTAGGTACCTGGTTATCCGCCAACGGTAACCGCAAGCTGCAGATAGTTGCAATCATTATTGTTTTCGATGCAGTGTTTGGTATTTTCTGGCCCCCGATGCACCAGAGGGAAGTTATTGCTGCAGGAGGGGGAACCGTTACAGACACACTCCACATTGTTTGGGCCTTTGTCCATCTTGTGCTGATGTTGCTGATGATCGGCTTTGGCGCATCGGTATTCGGGAAAGATTTCCGGATTTTCTCAGCAGCAATCGTCCTGGTCTTTATCGTGTTTGGCATATTGACAACAATAGATAGCCGTAGGATAAAAGGTAATTTCCCCACACCATTTCTAGGCCTGTGGGAACGCATCAACATAGCTACGTACATGATTTGGGTGATCGTATTTGCCAGTAGACGACTGAAGCGAAATAATCAACTTGCCAGCAAGGTCACATTCTTTGATTCAACAGTTAAAAAAGACCCGTATGCAGATTGTTATAATAATCATTCAGTCTTTTGCTGTCTTCCTGGGTGTTGTGGCAGCGCTGCTAAGCATATTGTTTTTTATACAGCTGCACTGGCCCGCAGCGGCTTTATGGATCTTGAAATTATATGCATCGGCATTATCGCCTTTATTTGTCTTAATTGGCTTGTTTGGCATTATCGTAGGGCTGGCAACCAGTTCTTTCTTTATTAGTTTGATGGGCATATACAACGCTTTGATTTTTGGTATCCACATATTTATCGTTACAAGGCCACCTGCTGCTTCAAGTAACTTTGAAACGGCTTTCGGTTTACGTTGGAAGGAGAAAATAAAATACGGTTTAAAGACCCGCTTTCTTCCAAAGCGTATGGTGTTAACGTTGCCTGAAGTTCCGCATGCCCGCATGGAACAAAACATTTCATTTGCAACAATTCCCGGTACCAGCAGAAAACTTTTGTGCGATGTATGGCAACCAGCAGAAAATGTGGTCCAATCTGGATTGGCCTTTATTTACTTGCATGGCGCGGGATGGTATATTCTTGACAAAGACCTGGGTACCCGACCACTTTTTACTCACCTGGCTGCACAAGGCCATGTGGTGATTGACGTTGCTTACCGGCTGGCACCTGAAACGGACATGATGGGCATGGTAAACGATGTAAAGCGAGCTATTAACTGGATGAAAGAAAATGCAGCCACTTATGGAATAAATCCGGATCGGGTAGTGGTCGGCGGTGGTTCTTCCGGCGGGCACCTTGCCCTGATGGCAGCCTATACCGCAAACAATCCGCAGTTTAGCCCACAGGAAATTGAAGGAAAAGACATCAGTGTACGTGGAGTAATCTCGTTTTATGGGCCTGCGGATTTAGAGGCAATGTATTACCACACCAACCAACATATTACTACCAGGCCAGCACCCGGAAAGCCAAAAAAAGCTGTTCCTGCAGAAATGCCCGGATCGATCAAAAAAATAATGGGAAAAGAATATTATCGTTTGAATTTCGACAAGGGAATTGCAAATACCGGAACTTTTGCTCCCTTATTGGGTGGCCACCCCAATGAGTGCCCGGAAATTTACGCCCTGTTTTCACCGGTAACACATGTTCATTTCAATTGCCCACCCACCTTGCTTATACACGGTGAGCATGACGTTATGGCCCCCGTAAAAAGCACCCGCTCCCTGTACGCCAAACTGGTAGAAAAAAATGTTCAAACGGTGATGCATATCATACCACAGGCAGATCATGCTTTTGACTTGCAACTGCCGAAAATATCCCCATCAGCACATAATGCTATTTTTGATACTGAACGTTTTTTAGCGATGATGGTTTAAGACAAGAACAATAGCCACCAATAAAACTGCTGTACCTTTTACAGGAATTGAGTAGGTTAATTTAGTAGTGGATAGTTTATCGTACAGTATTTTACATGAACTATGAACATGGAATTCTCTAGCATGGCTGCGATATTTTAAGAATTCAGCTGATGGCACAACCATGTACGAACACAGCAGCCCCACCTTTTCATTTGCCTTCAATTATAGACATAGAGAGCAACCTAATGCAAAACAGTGATACTAGTATAGCACTCGATTCTCTTGCGCTTCTCTTTTCTACAATTCATGAATATATGGCAGGCTATCTTTAAACTTGTCGAATTCCATCTCAACAAAAAAGTTCTTAACCCCACCTGTTTTTGCGGCAGCAAAAAATTCTTTCCAGTCAATAATACCCTGTCCAACCGGTACCTCCTTTTTATCGGCAGTCCAATCAGACAGGTGTGCTGAGATAAACCTTCCGGGATATTTGTTGAAATAAGTAGAAGCCTTATAACCCAAATTTATCACTTCGGCCTGGAATTGCATCTTAACCAGCCCAGGATCAAAGCGACTCATTAAAGCATCATAAATGAGTTGCCCTTCAAGCTTCGCAAATTCGAATTCGTGGTTGTGAAATCCCGCTTGTAGTCCTGCTTTTTTTATTTTTTCTGCCGCCTTGTTTAGTTTATCTGCAGCAGTATAATAATCATTTAATGTGGAATTCTTAGGCAACCAAAATGTAGAGCAGATCATTTGTGTAAGACCTAACTGCTGCGAAAATTCGATGCTTTCATCGAGTTTATCAAAAAGTTCCCCCGATCCAAAATGGCAACTCGGGCAGGTAAGACCTGCATCTGTAATAGTGCTACGGATATCTGAGGGCTTCATATTTACAAAAGGCCCAAAGCCTATGTCAGCATACCCTTTGGGCGAACACATCTCTATAAGTTTGTAACCCATTCCTGCCATTGTTTTCAACGTTCCGGGAAAATCTTTACCAAGCATCTCTTTAACTGTCCATGATTGAAAACCGATAGGCATATTGCTGGCGGTAGCTTCTGCAAAAAGCTGCTTTGGTAATTGTGACAATGCAATAACTCCGCCTGCAGCCTTCGCTGTTTGTGAGATGAAAGACCTTCTGTTTATTAGTTTCATGGAGGTTATTTTATTTTTTTTTAATCGACTATTTAGCAGCAGGAACCGGATGGTCTAGCCTTTTTAAATGAAAATTCGGCATTGAAAATGATGTAAGAGCCACCATGCTAACAGCAGCGTTATTCTATATTGAGTTTATCAACTCCATTCAATAGAATACTCAAGTGTTTCATTAGATTTTCAATGTCTGAAATATAATCTTCAATATGAATTTCTTCTGCTGTTCCAAAACTAATTGACTTTTCCTGTTTCGTGATTATTTTTTTCGCACGATTATCGCGATGAATTGGAGTAAATCTATGATTAAAAGCGTTTCTAATATTATAAGAATCTCTCGTGTTTTCTAAAAACTTCTTTAATTCAAATCGAATGTTTTCAGATTTTATTTTATCAATAAAATTTTGGTTTAAATGTATTTTTGTTTCATCAATTCTTAAATCAAACATTATGTTTAATAACTGTCCAAGTACGTCTCTGGTAGAAAAGAAATAGTAATAAAATATTTCTACATAATACTCAAATAATACCTTGTCTGTATGTTTTTGGTTGCCCTCATGCAACTTACTCCTTTCTAATCTTTGATAATGAGTAGCTGTGTATATGTATGTTTCATTTAGCTTTCCGATTCGATTATTAAGACAATTATTCCACCAATAAATATCTTCTTTTGTTATTGCATTTTCAATCTCGGAATTTTCTATAAAGTCAATAAATGCTGATATATATGCGATATCCAATCGGCTAATTTTCGGAATTCGTTTTTTTATTTCTTTTCTTTCGGCTTTTGTCGGATAAGAGAAACTGTCTGATTTTAAAATGATTTCTGTTTTCATTTTGACTATAATGTGTGTCGCGAAGTTTTTATGAAGTTTCGTGAACATTATTGCTAACGCTTAAATTGACCCAATCTCCCATCCTTTCCTGTATTCCCGCGATAAGTATTTGTTTGCTTCAGGTACGTTTGTGATCTGAAGGTTTTCTGCATTATATTTTAACAGCTTATTGCTTCGCAGCGCTACGGCATACAAGTTAACTGCGGTTGTTATATGTTCTGCTTCGGAAAAATTACCCGGATACTGTTTCCCTGTTTTGCACGCCTGAACGAACAATTGTAAAGCTTTTGAAGCTTTTTCCTCATCACTCGCATTACTATTATTGGTAGCGGCAGTGTTATCGATTTTTTTCTGGGAAATGATCTGCGGATTTTCAACATTAAAACCAGCTAATATCTTACCCTTGTCACCGACGAACATCATTCCTTCCTCCGGCAGTTCTTTATTATCGTTTGATAATTCGTCAGGTATAGGTGGACGCATTCCTCCATCGTACCAGCACAAATCTACAGGAGCCCTATTGCCGTTTGCAGGATATTTAAACCGTACGGTGCTGGCCATTGGAAACGAAAAATCATTATTAACGCGGAACGGAACAGGTCCGTTAAAGTCGCAAACATGACTACGGTGCGGCTCGACAGTTGTGGGAGATGTTAGCTGTAATGCATTGAAGACTGTCCACAAACTGTAGTGGCCCATATCGGCCATAGAACCTCCACCGAAATCGTACCATCCGCGAAAGACCATGTTGGTATAGTTGGGATGATAAGGCCTTTCGGCCTCAGGGCCAAGCCACAGATCCCAATCGAAGCCGGCAGGAACAGGTGGTTTATCTGTAGGAAGTTCAGCATATTGGGGCCATACAGGGCGATTGGTCCAGTTGTGCACTTCTTTCAATGTTCCGATAGCTCCTGTATTGATCCATGACATCACTTTATCCATTGGTCCGTTAAAATCCCAAGGAACAAGGTGTGTTATTACCTTACTGCTTCGTGCCATTTCGATCACTTTCTTTCCCTCCAGCAGCCGATTGGAAAGTGGTTTGTGCATCAGCACATGTTTGCCCTTTTTCATGGCAGCCATAGAAAGGACACCATGAAGGTGATCAGGGGTCATTATTTTAACGGCATCAAGGTCTTTCTCTTTTTCCAGCAATTCCCGCGCATCTGCATACGCTTTACAGCCTTTATATTTTTGTCCCGGCAAATTATTTGCATAAAACGTGTCAACAATGGACTTTCCATTTTCTCTTCCACCGGGAATCACATTTCCGCCACCCGGCTCCCACGTTGGACTTTTAATGGCCTTGCGAATTTCATCCTTCAAATAATTTGGTCCCCAGTCTCTGTAGCCTATAGCCTCTTTATTTGGGTCACAGACTGCAACCACCTGTATTCCAGGTTCAGCCAGCATAGCCAGCATCTCCCTTATGCCTTGTGTTCCGGTCCCAATATAAGCAAGAGTTACTTTGTCACTCGGGGGAATATAATTTTTCCCGCCGAGCACGTGTCGTGGGACAATAGTGAAAGCGGCGGCGGCAGTTGCGGTAAGCTCAACAAATTTCCGGCGATTCATTCCCGGAGTCTGGAAAGAAATGCTTTCTTTTTTTTCTGTTTGATTATTTGAATCAATCGAATTCTCAGTGGCGTCTTTTTTCATACAGCAATTTTTATCGTTAGTGGTGCTTTAAAAGTAAGCGATATTATGATGCACAAGGTTGATAAGAGAATAAATTTTTGGAATAGGGTTAATCACATAAGCAAATAGTGACATAAGACGTAAATAGCGACATAGTAAGACCTATAGTGCATGTCAGCCTAGTTTCCAGTGTGCCTTTTATGTAATTAAAGAGTCTGTTGAATGAGTCCTGCACTATAGCCCCTTTAGTGGTTGGGGTAAATATTTATTTAATAATGCCTTACCCTGCCTGATCGCATCCCTTCCATTCGATTCAATTCCATACCAGCCAGTGTAACCAGCATGTTTACATACCTCAATCATCTTTACTGTAAGTTCTTCCGTAGGTTGATTTCGATAAGACATTCCCCCCGCAAAAGGAGCTGTTTTTTGCAGGTAGGAATAGTTATCAAATTCATCTGCAGGTTCACGCCAATCGGGATAAGTACCAAACAGTGGATGATTAACTTCTTTCATAAGAGCTACCATCCAATCAGCGTCATTGGAGAAGCCACCATGATTTTCTATCAGTATTTTCACATTCGAATCACTTGCATATTCTAACAACCCATGGTATGCTTCTGATGCACGCTTCATTGCGTCTTCTTTAGAAACATCTTCTGTACCCCTGCAATTAGTGCGGATTGCATGGCAACCTAAGTAATGAGCTATATCAACCCATTTTCGGTGATTTATTTCAAATTGTTTCCTTTCTTTTTTGTCAGATACACATGGGTCTCCTTCATCATCTACCATTATCAAAATCATCGCCACTCCATTATTCGCTGCATTTTGTTTCAATGTGTTTAGGTAACTAATGGTAGGAACTTCAAATAGTGTATTAACAAACTCAATCCCATTAAGATCGAAGCCCTCTCTTGCAATTTTTGGAAAATCCAATGTATTCCATTTGCCTGCTTTTATTTCCTCCACCAATGCCCATTGGGCGAGCGATATATCGTCTTTTGTCATGTAGTTGTTTTATTTCGAAAATGATTATTAATCCTTAAATATACAAAACTGGTATTATGGTTAAAGCGGCATACAAGAAACAAACCTTTTCTACTTTATTAATCATACTTCGAGTGCTCCTTCTGTCACCACGCATCACCCTTTTCTTTTTTATCATAACATATATTCCTAATTTAGAGTGATTAAGTAAACGGATAACAACCTCTGCATGAAAATTATTTTTTCCCTAAGTTTTCTATACTTTCTCGTAGCGATCTCTGCCGCCTCACAGCCCCGCGTTGCTATTGCCGGTCTCGCGATAGAATCAAGTACATTTTCCCCGGCTCTTACAACGGAAGAGGCTTTTTATGCAAAATATGGTGCAGATGTTCTTACTACCTATCCATTCTTAGCAGTAGATTCTCCGCTTCGTAAGCGGGTAAAATGGATTCCAACAATAGTCGGCAAATCACTGCCGGGAGGTGCAGTAACGAGAGAGGCATACGAATCTCTCGTAAACAAGACGCTCGACTCCCTTAAGAAAAACCTACCGTACGACGGTCTTTGGTTTGACATACATGGCGCTATGAGCGTGGTTGGACTTGATGATCCTGAAGGTGACTTTATTACAAGAATTCGAAAAGTGATAGGAAAGAAGACGATCATTTCAACTTCAATGGACTTACATGGAAACGTTTCTTGGCGTCTTGCACAAAATACGGATCTGATTACCTGTTACCGGATGGCGCCGCATGAAGATGCTATGGAGACAAAAGAAAGGGCGGTAAAAAATCTTTTGCAAAGGATCGAAAGTGGAAAAGGAAAGCCAGCCTATAAAGCCTGGATACCCATACCCATATTATTACCCGGAGAAAAAACCAGCACCAGGATAGAGCCTGGAAAGAGCCTATACAAAGCTGTTGCCCCTGCTGCTGCCCAGGATGGTATCATTGATGCTGCTATATGGATAGGATATGCGTGGGCTGATGAACCTCGTAATCATGCTGTTGTTATGGTTACCGGTGATGATAAAGAAAAGGTAAAAAAAACAGCTCATCGACTCGCTCAAAGTTTTTGGAATGCCCGTTCGCAGTTTGCTTTTGTAGCTCCAACCGGCACCTTAACCGAGTGCCTCGATAAAGCGCTTGCCAGCAAAAAGCGTCCTTTTTTTATTAGTGACTCCGGCGATAATCCTACTGCCGGCGGCGCTGGTGATGTGACGTGGACTTTGACAGAAATACTTAAACGTCCTGAGTTTAAACCCGAAAACGGTCATTCTCTTATTTATGCTTCTATTCCCGGACCTGACCTCATTAAGAAGGCTATAACAGCAGGCGTTGGCGCACATGTAGAAGGTTACGTGGGTGCAAAAGTAGATGGCCGGTTTGCTCCGCCTTTATTCATTGCAGGCAAAGTGGAGTCGATAGAATATGGTGATAGCGATGCGGAAGTTGAAGCGGTTATCCGGGTTGGAAGTGTTCACGTTATTGTCACCCAAAAACGTAAACCTTACCACAAGGAAAAGGATTTTACCAGGCTTGGGCTTAATCCACGTAAAACTGATATTGTAGTGGTGAAAATTGGCTATTTAGAACCTGAATTGTATACTATGCAAGCTGACTGGTTGCTGGCACTAACGGTGGGTGGAGTGGATCAAAACTTAGAACGACTAGGTTATAAAAGGATCAAACGGCCAATGTTTCCTTTAGACAAGAATATGCCAGATCCCGATCTTTCTGCAAAGCTGGTGCCTTCATCGGGTAATTAAAGCAATGCCTTGATAGTTTTGTAAATAATCGGAGGATCAAAATGTTTAAATTCTTTATAATAGCTGGCTTAAATTATTTACAGTTTATCAGTACAACAGTTCCCTTTTAGTTTTCAGGTCGTTCTCCTTCATATTTGGTAAGAGCAAAACCAAACAAAGGTATTCGTATCTTCATCAATCCCTAAAACACTTCCGTTCCATCTTTTGGTATATCATTGGTGCCAATAGGTTTTGTCTCAGTTGTAATTTGTATATCGGGTTGTAAGTATCATCGATTTATAAAATGGAGAACGTTTTTAGTATGAGGATTAAAGACTTTCCAATCAGCATCACGGACAATGACAGGTATAGAAATGATAAGGATGATTAAGAAGGAACAAGTAACTTTTCCTATGGCAACTTGTTACACAACATTCTGTTCTATTGCGGCATAATTATCAGGGAAAATGATAATACATACTTTTATTTTGACAATCGCGACAAAGCTCCGCATAGTGTACCGAAAAAATAAAAACGTCTTAAAGATATTGATTACAATAAGTTATATTTTACTAAGCGGAACCGGACGGGAAAGCTTAATCCGCTATAACTTGTTGAATTACAATTTCTTATTATTTTACTCGATTTTTTACTCGATTAAAGTAAAAAGCACTTGTCAAATCTTACATTTTCCGTACATAGTTAGACTTGTTCTTACAAAGTTAGCTTTTTCAATAAGATATATTCTTTAAAACGAAGAAAAAGAAAACTGTTAGTAATCACTGCAAGTTAAATGAAGCCTGTATTAAGTTAAGGACAACTGCATCCTCTAAGAACCTCTTGCATTTTTAAATATAATTATTTAATTTTAAAAGGTTAGTTTCTCTCATACGGTACTTTGTGATATCCCTTTCGGCTTACCTGCTAACCCTTGCGTTATCTGTCTATATCTAACCCTTGTATTA
Source organism: Segetibacter koreensis DSM 18137 (assembly GCF_000374045.1). Taxonomy (GTDB): domain Bacteria; phylum Bacteroidota; class Bacteroidia; order Chitinophagales; family Chitinophagaceae; genus Segetibacter; species Segetibacter koreensis. Next base: position 90,116 of record NZ_KB893328.1, read on the forward strand.
TGGGCTAACCTCCGTATTGTGATAAAAGGGTAGTTTAATAACACAAGCTTTAATCGTATGTACAAGACTTTTAGTTACACAAGAGTCGACACTTGTAAGAACACTTCAAATTTGACCGTATGAAAAAGCTTATGTTACTCTTTGCAGCAATTCTTTATTTCCAAAATAGCTATTCACAACCGGGCCGACTTGATGCATCATTCGGCAATAAAGGAATAGTTCGTACAGACTTTGGAGTTTTTTCTAAGTATAGTTACGGTGCACAAGGAAAGCAAGTACTGACACAACGCAACGGCACTATCTACCTTACCTTTGAAACACACGGGCAAACTCTAATCACCCGACTTCTTGCTGATGGCCGCGCAGATGCATCTTATGCAAATAATGGGTATTCACAATCAACCAGCATTTCACCCGCCGCCTCCGCCTTACAAAAAGATGGAAAGATTGTAGTGGTCGGCAGCTCCAATTATCTTTTTGCCATTGTTCGCTACAGTACTAATGGCACTCTTGACACTACCTTTTCAAAAGATGGAAAACAAACTACAGATTTTGGCGCTGGCACAGAAGATGAGGCCCATTCAATTGCCATACAAAAAGATGGAAAAATTATTGTGGTGGGTGTTTCTTATGTCCAACCAGATTATGCCAAGGGCGCACTTGCCCGCTATAATACCGATGGCTCCCTCGATACTACTTTTTCACAAGTAATTCTTTAGCCTTACAAAGTGATGGAAAGATTGCGGTGGCAGGTTCTACCGTTGTGAACGGTAGAACTAATTTTGCAATAGCCCGTTACAACGTCAATGGGGCACCTGATACTACTTTTTCTGACGATGGAAAGGTAACGACCGGTTTTGCATCTCAAAATGGTGAAGTTAATTCTTTAGCTATTCAAAGCGACGGAAAGATTATAGCTGCGGGGACAACTTACTCGTACTCTCACTATCATTTTACCCTGGTACGGTACAAGGGTAATAGCTCTCTTGATACCACTTTTTCACACGATGGGAAGCAGATTACTGATTTTGGAGCTGATTATAATGTTGCGCACTCTTTGATCGTACAAAGCGATGGAAAGATAATAGCTGCAGGCACCACGGGTGCAGGCGCAAGTGATTTTGCCGTTGCTCGTTACAATACTAATGGCACACTTGATAAAACCTTTTCACAAGACGGAAAGCAGATTACGGATTTTGGAGCTGATGCTGATACGGAAACGTCAGCAGCTATTCAAAGTGATGGAAAGATTTTAGTAGCTGGTACTGCAGACCTAGGCACTGGTGGAGGAAAATTTGCACTTGCTCGTTACAACAAAGCCGGCACCCTCGATAAGACCTTTTCGGATGATGGGAAATTGATTGGTTACTTTCCTGCAGGTAATACCACTTACACTGCCGTGGCTACACAAAGTGATGGAAAGATTGTAGTGGCGGGCTATACCTACACAGCCAGTGGGGCCGATTTTGTCCTTGCCCGCTACAATACTGATGGCACCCTTGATACTACTTTTTCACTGGATGGAAAACAAACTACTGATTTTGGGTCTACTGCTGACTTAGCTTCATCCCTTGCCATTCAAAAGGATGGAAGAATTGTATTAGCAGGCAGTACAAATATAGATAATAGTGGAGCTGATTTTGCCCTTGCTCGCTACAATCCGGATGGCACCCTTGATACTACTTTTTCACAGGATGGAAGGCAAACAACCGATTTTACATCTGGTAATGATTTTGCTGCATCTGTAGCCCTACAAGGTGATGGAAAGATTGTATTGGCAGGTATGGTCGTTAACAACTATTATAGAGATTTCGGCCTTGCCCGTTACAATACTGATGGTACCCTTGATATCACTTTTTCAGGCGACGGAAAACAAACCGTTAATTTTAGCGCGGACGACGATTATGCTAATGCATTGGCTATACAAGCTGATGGAAAAATAGTAGTGGCTGGCACTACTTACAATATCGGTTTGTATGATAACAGTTTTGATTTTGCAATAGCAAGATTTAATACTGATGGAAGTCCTGACAACACTTTTAATAAAGATGGAAAGCAAACCACTGACTTTAACAATAATTCAGATGATCGCTGTTCTTCTATAGCAATTCAAATCGATGGTAAGATAGTGGCAACAGGTAATACACATGTAAACAGTGAAGTTTTTGCAGTTGTTCGATACAATATAAATGGGAGTCTTGACAGTACCTTTAATAATGACGGAAAGCAAACCTCTGACTTTGGTCCCGTTGGGAAAGGCTTTATTGCGGAAGATTATGCAACATCAGCAGCTATTCAAAGTAATGGGAAGATAATAGTGGCAGGAGAGACTTACCGTACTGACTGGAATTTTGCTCTTGCTCGCTATAATACAAATGGGACCTTGGACACAATTTTTGGGCAGAATGGAAAACAAATAACAGAAGCAACTGAAGGAGAAGATTTTATTAAGGATATAACAATTTATAAGAACAAATTGTACATAGCAGGCTCTGGCCAGAATCCTGGCAACGTTGGAGTTGTCGCAAGGTATCTGCTCGATAATGAAAGGGTAAACAAACCTCCAACTGTTACTCTTTCTACGCCTTACAATATCGTAAAGTATTCTGCCCCTGCAAGAATTAAACTCCAAGCTGCAGCAACTGATCAAGATGGCAAAGTAACTAAAGTTCATTTTTTTTCTGGTTCAACAACATTGCATACTGAAAATGTTTATCCCTATGACTTTTTATGGATAAACGTACCGGTTGGCAATTACACCCTTACTGCAAAAGCTTACGATAGTGGCAACGTAGCTACATCAAACGCTATAAATGTATTGGTAGTAGAGGAAAATGTACCGCCTGTAGTAAGTATTGAAAATCCTGTTAATGATACAACCTATACCGGCCCTGCAACTATTCATTTAGTTGCGAAAGCAAAAGACAACAATGACAGGATAAGTAAAGTAGAGTTTTATAATGGAACGTCTATATTAAGAACAGAATACATTTATCCTTATACTTATAACTGGATAAATGTACAACCCGGAACATACATTATAACTGCTAAAGCTTATGATGACAAAGGTCTTTCTGCAACATCTAAAGCTGTAATATTTACAGTAACAGAGACTGCAGCGGCAAAACGTAGACCTATTTCTTCAAATAATAAAAATAATTTCCCGGCCCTCAGACTAAGTCCAAACCCTGCCAAAAACAGTTTAAATATTTACACAAGTGAATTAGAACAAAATAAGCCATCAACAATATTGGTTATATCCGCTACAGGAGTTGTAATGAAAACTATACATACAAAATTGTCAAATCAAATTGTTCAACTAGATGTATCAGCACTGGCAAAGGGGGTATATACTGTAAAGGTTGCAACAGGTAAGCAAGTTGTGTATATGCAGTTTGTGAAGTTGTAAGGAATGCAGCAACGATTCTGCTCATAAGGATTAGATTAAGGGCCCAAGATTTTTACCTGCACTACAAGGGAATGAAGGTTTTAAAACAAAACAAGATGCAAGCAAAGTTGCATTGCTTGTGATTGAAAAAATAAAAGGTAAAATGTTACCTACGTTTTGGATTCGTGAATGAAAAAAATAGACATGATAAAAAAATTGAATATTAAAAAACTTTTCATCATGCTCAACTCAACTTCAATTAATCAAGAAGGGAAATCCTCTTTCCTATTACCAAAAAGTATTTTACTCCTCCGAAATCAGCTTTCCGTCTCTATGTTCCGTGGCTGTACACATTTATTGAGCCGAGGTGGAGCTAAGGTTGTGTATAAACAATTTGTGAAGGTGTAATTGGTGAAATGATAACCTGTATATACCGGGCTATAAAGAATTGTAATCTAATTTCTTTATTTAAATATCTATTGTAAACCGACAATTGACGATAAATTATTGAACCCCCTAAAACTGGCAATATGAAAAAGATTATCGTAGTAATTATAATTTACTTTTTAGCAGGTATATTTTATACACATGCACAAACTTTATATGGTATGACGAATTCTGGAGGTGCCAGTGGTTATGGTGTTATTTTTTCCTTTGATCCTTCAACTTCCACTTATAACAAGCTGAAGGATTTTGATAACGCTAATGGTAGTACTCCTTATGGCAGCCTTATGCAGGCAAGAGATGGAAACCTATATGGCATGACCGGTATTGGAGGAAGCAGCGGTGTTGGTGTTATTTTTTCCTTTGATCCTTACTCTTCCACTTATTCAAAGGTGAAGGATTTTGATAATACCAATGGTTATAATCCTTTTGGCGGCCTAATAGAGGCAAGTGATGGAAAGTTATATGGTATGACTAGCGCTGGAGGAAGCAGCAATGTTGGTGTTATTTTTTCCTTTGATCCTTCCTCCTCCACTTATGCAAAGCTGAAGGATTTTGATTATCCCAATGGTGCTTTTCCTTCTCCTTCGAACAGCCTTATGCAGGCAAGCGATGGAAAGCTCTACGGAGTGACAGAAGTTGGAGGAAGCAACTACAGCGGTGTTATTTTTTCCTTTGATCCTTCCTCTTCCACTTATACAAAACTGAAGGATTTTGATAATCCCGATGGTTCTACCGATGGTTCTTTTCCTTTCGGCAGCCTTATGCAGGCAAGCGATGGAAAGCTCTATGGGATGACGCTTGATGGAGGAAACAACGGTCTTGGTGTTATTTTTTCCTTTGATCCTTCAACTTCCACTTATACTAAACTGAAGGATTTTGATAACGCTAATGGTGGTACTCCTTATGGCAGCCTTATGCAGGCAAACGATGGAAAGCTATATGGCATGACAGGTAAAGGAGGAAGCGGCGGTGTTGGTGTTATTTTTTCCTTTGATCCTACTACATCCATTTATACCAAGCTGAAGGATTTTAATAACGCTAATGGTGGTACTCCTTATGGCAGCCTTATGCAGGCAAGCGATGGAAAGCTATATGGCATGACGGCTTTTGGAGGAAGCAGCGATGTTGGTGTTATTTTCTCCTTTGATCCTTCGTCTGCTACTTATACAAAACTAAAAGATTTTAATGGTGCCAACGGCGCAACTCCTTCTTGCGGTTCAGCGTTTATTGAGGTTCTTCTAGATGAAAATTTAGATTTTGTAAGCAGCTTTACGCTGGTAAATGCAATTACAGACAAGGATATACAAGCTATCCCTGACGGAAGTGTTTTAGATAAAACAGCTTTACCTCCTAATTTGAACATCCGTGCTAACACCACTGCAACAAAAGTAGGCAGTGTTGTATTTATTTTGGATGGCCAAAAAGTAAGAACAGAAAANGGTTTTCCTTATGCCCTTGCAGGCGATTTCCCTGTTGGCGATTATCTTGCATGGTCTTTGCCTTTAGGTGATCATACATTAACTGCCATCCCTTA
>NZ_KB893329.1 GCF_000374045.1 Segetibacter koreensis DSM 18137
TTCTTCTTCCAATTGCTTTAATCTGCGAAGTTCGCTAATGCCTAAGCCACCATATTTTTTCTTCCAGTTGTAGAAAGTAGCTTGCGTAATACCCATCTTTCTGCATACTTCTTCCACACTAACTCCAGTCTCTGATTGCTTAATGGCAAAAACAATTTGAGCTTCGGTAAACTTTGATTTTTTCATGGTAATTAATCTGCTCTTAAATCTATCAGTAATTACCCGATTTTTCTAATTTAGATTGGTCCAGTTGTATGGGAGGAGGTCAATAGTTCATTCTTTATTTGATAAACTGTTTAGCTCTGCCGCCATCAAGATCCCGATTATAGCTGTCATTACTTTCATTACAACTTACATTATAATGAGGCTACTCTCTTATTTGCCTAAAAGTAAGTACCTGATAGGATAGACATTTTGCCAATAAAGTGAACAGGAAAAGGAATATCTCGCTTGCAATTGCCAGAACTTCTGCGCAACCAGCCGCAGTTTGAGACGAAACTTGGTTCAGCTCATCCGTCCAAATTCTCTGCAATTAAACGCGAGGTAATCTTTGCTTTTCTTGATTTTTCTTTGGTTACTTTCTTTTCATTCAAGTTAAGGAAAGCAAACAAAGATGAATGTTAACTGAACTAAAAGATAAATGGCTTGCTGACTTAGATAATCTTCCTGATGCAATAGCTTCCTTTTACACCTTTACCGTAAAACTATTGCTGAGGTCAGTATCGGGTGGAATGTGACCTAACATGCGACACATATTTACTATTTGGCCCTTGTGATGAAACTCGTGGGTAATAACGTGAGTCAGGATTTGTAAAGGAGTTGGATGCTCTTGGGGGTTACCGGAGAATGTTCCGTCTATTTCTACTTCCCATTTATTTTCAAAGTTATGCAGGAAGAAAGCTACCAGGTGGTCGACATGAGTAAAGTGCTGACGGAGGAGCGCTATTGTTTTAGGCTGCTGGTTTTCTAAGGGATCAAAAGGCTGTTGTAGTGTGTAGTGACCGAGCCAGTAAAAATAGCAGTAGGCAGTGTGCTTAAGTAAATAACTAATGGTTTTATTATCTAAAGCGGGAACAGGTATGTTAACGTCTTCTTTAACCTCGTTTTCTAAAAAATCCAGCAACAGTTGCCTTGTATCCCTGACCAGCCCATATTGTTTTTGTAATAAATTTTCCATCGAAAAAAAGATTGAAAGTATATGAAGAACTGCTGCACTTTAGACAATATCACAAGGTGGAAAAGCGAATTCACATTCTGCTGATTAACGAAGTTCGACGCAAGGATGATCAATCTGAGTTGCTGTCACCGGTACAAAAATACTGTCTGAATTAGGATTAAACAGATTAAGGGATGATAGGATTTTTATAGGAAGGTACAAAATCCTGCATGATTAAATTCTATAAATCCTAATTCAGACATTAAGAATGACACGAAGCCATAGTTTCGGAAGTCAAAGGCCTTAGCTCTGTTCTCGGATGACCGGGCATACTCTACAGTCTTTTTTAACCCTCATCAGGTCGGGGTTAATTACGGCGCCTGGTATCCTGGTATCATCAGCCCATCATAGCCTTCTTCCTTTGCGTCCTTCACGTTAATATCCGTATCCAGCTCGACCGTCCATTCTTTATGCTCTTTGAAACCACGGACTTTTTTCTCGGGCGATACAATATGAACAATGGCTCCTGCCTGTTCCAATGCCTTCTTCGGCTCAGTAAGTTCTACCTCTTCAAAACCTGTTTCGGTGAGGATAACTATTCTATAGTCAAGGTTACTCAGAGAACGGTGAAATGAACGAGCCTTTCCTCCTTTCTTGAATTTTCTTTGGTTACTATCTTAGTTTCAGCGCAAAGGAAGTGACAGAAGCTGCACTTAACATAAAGCAAACCGCAACTTCTCACAATTATTTGGCAGTAACCGTAAGCGTAGACATTGGTAGCCCCTTTTTGCCAAAGCCCCCACTGTTTCTTTCTATAAACATTTTATTATTTCCAAATAAGGTGCTCATCGCTGTGGTTTCGGTGGTACATGACTGCACCTTATTGACAAGGGCAGTGTAGAGCTCATCTATTTTATCGGAGAGAGTAACGATTTTAAAAGAACTGATGGTATAAACGGTGGTCATAGCGCCACTAACCAGCGTCTTTTTGGGCTTTAGCCATATTTTGATCTGCGTCAACTCATTGTTGTCTCTCATTTCCTGGATATTGTTAGCTTCGGCAGGCAAGAGTTTAGTTTGTATCTCAAGGTGTTTTTCAACTAACTGTTTAATGTTGCTGGTTGATTCAGATACTTCCCCCAGCCATAGGTTGCATGTTTTATCCTGGGCAATGGCTACACTACTAACAATCAGGAAACAAGCGAAGAAAATGCTTTTCATAAATTAGATCTTTTATTTAATGATGGAACGCTAAAATAGCTGAAGATGGTGTGGTGAAAATCATAAATTTTCCATTTTTCTGGTTACGTATGCATAGTCCAGTCCTGCCCCGGTTTCTTTTTGCTCGCGGCATTGCTTATAAAGGGTATTGTCAGCTTTAATAGTAGCGGTAGGCAGAAAGGCACATCGACATTCCATCAGAGTTGCTTAAGCTTGTACCCTAAAAGATTTTGCGAGGTTGTTTTCAGGCAGCACGGGTTGTAAGCTGTCATATGATTCGACTGCGTTTCGGAAAGAAAGCAAAGCCGGAGGGCTCCCACGGAACAAAATGCTACCTAAAAACGATCGGAACCGTCAGCAACGGTTATAAATCCGCAACATGTTGGTTACCTTCATAAATATTTCTAATTCCCTACTTTTATAAATGGATAGAAAAAGGTTTATTCAACTTACTGGTCTTGGAATAAGTTCTGTTGCTTATACTTCTGTATTTGGCAGTTCATTAAGCGCTACTTCAAAGCAATTAAAGATAAGCGGGGACCATGAGCTATCTGCTGATCTGGTAATAGCAGGAGGAGGTTTAGGTGGTTGCGCTGCAGCATTGGCTGCCTTACGAAACAATATAAGCGTAATATTAACTGAGGAAACGGATTGGATTGGTGGCCAGTTGACACAGCAAGGCGTGCCACCGGATGAACATCAGTGGATAGAGACCCGTGGGTGTACCAAGCTGTATAGAAATGTAAGAAATGAGATAAGGCAGTTTTATATCAGAAATTATCCATTGACAATGAATGTCCGTTTACGGGCAAATCTAAATCCTGGTGATGGGGCAGTTTCAAAATTATGTCATGAGCCACGGGTGGCTTTAGCTGTGTTGGAAGCAATGCTGCTACCTTACATTAGCTCAGGACAATTAACTCTATTAACCCAGTATAAAATTGTAGCAGCAGATGTTACGCGAGACAAGGTAAATTCATTAAAAGCAGTTAATACTCTAACGGGCGCCACAATAATATTGTCGGCCAGGTATTTTGCAGATGCAACCGAATTAGGAGATGTATTGCCACTGACAGGAACGGAATTCGTTACAGGAACAGAATCTGTAAAAGATACAGGTGAACTTCATGCACCGCAAAAAGCTGATCCCGATAACCACCAAGCTTTCACAGTTTGTTTTGCAATGGATTATCTAAAGGGTGAAAATCATACAATTGACAAGCCAAAAGACTATCATTTCTGGCAAAACTTTGTGCCGAAACTAATGCCACCATGGCCGGGAAAGCTGCTTAGCCTTGCCTATTCGCAGCCATCTACACTTAGGCCCAAGCAACTTGGGTTTCACCCGGAAGGGATCAGTACGGGGGAGGCTCTTAACTTATGGAACTACCGGCGCATTATCAATAGAAACAATTTTACTGAAGGAAAGTATAGAAGCGACATCACCTGTGTTAATTGGCCGCAGAATGACTATTTGTTGGGAAACCTGATTGGTGTAAGCAATGAAGAGTTTAAGCGGCAAGTGGACAATGCAAAGCAATTGAGCTTGTCTTTACTGTATTGGTTACAGACCGAGGCCCCACATCCTGATGGTGGACAGGGATGGCCGGGTTTGCGTTTGCGCAAAGACGTCATAGGAACAGAAGATGGCCTGGCAAAATATCCATACGTTCGCGAAGGCCGACGCATTAAAGCAGTCTTCACGGTAAAAGAAGAACATGTAGGCGTGGAGAACCGTATTTTGGTAGCCGGAAAAGCATCGGCTGCAAAGGCAGCAGTATTTAAAGACAGTGTTGGGGTAGGAAGTTACCATATTGACCTGCATCCAACAACTCGTGGTCAGAATTATATTGATTTTGATTCCTTGCCATTTCAAATTCCGCTCGGCGCATTGATACCTCAACGAATGGAGAACTTTCTTCCTGCCAATAAAAACATTGGTACGACCCATATTACTAACGGGTGCTACCGGCTGCATCCTGTAGAGTGGAACATAGGTGAGACAGTAGGATCATTAGCAGCGTTTGCAATTAGTAAAAAAATTACCCCGCGGGAAGTGCTTGAGAAACCCGTAAGATTGCAGGATTTCCAAAGTCTGATAATATCACAAGGCATTGAAATAGAATGGACCGGATGACGAAAGCTGAATGGGATGTCACTTTCAAAAGGGATATAGGCCTAATTGCATTTACCGATATGGGTTGTTTACTCTTAGTAATCGTCCTTACTTGCTGATAGCCGTACATCCTCTTTTAAAATTTCAAGTAAGCATGAGCAATAGCTTTAAAAAATACTTAGTTTAAATTACCCGGTTCAATTTGTATTTAAAAAAAACTTTTATTTTGAATTAAATGTCGTTTTCTTAAATAATATAGAGATTAAATCAATTTTCTAAATCGATTGCTTTTTGCTTTAGTGTTTACTACTTTCCATTTTGTGGCTCTTGCTGCACCTGCTATTCATGTATGGGAGACACAGCAGCTTACTTTTAAGGCTGCAAATTCTTATAAGAATCCTTTTACGGATGTTACCGTCTGTGTAGATCTGTCGGGTCCGGGATATGATGATGATAATGAAAGACCTATCGGCCCAACCGCCAGATTCAAAGATTATGTACGCTACCGTAACGGACAAGGTTATAACTGGGTAAATGTTATTGCTGCATTTCCAATTGGAAGACCGATGATAGTTCGTCCATATGGTGTTGCATGATTCGGCTAAAACAACTTTGCGCTCTGCATGGCTGGAATTTGGTACAGGCAGTGCAAAGAACATGGATAATGAAGGTGGCAGGCCTTTTTTCTTTCCCGGCAAAGTGCCTGGTTATGAAAATTATTTTCTTGACATGGATAAGATCAACCCCGAGTATTTCAAATACCTCGACAGGAAGATCGCCCACCTGAATACTAATGTGTTTGTACCTTTTATAGAAGTTTCAAGACGAGATGCCGGTTTGCTGTGGTATAAGTATTATGGATGGCCGGAATCTTATTCGCGCTTCATTCAATACATCTTTCCACGCTAACAGGATTTAAAAAAAGCTTTAAAATGGCTAAATAGGAGAAGTGTTAATTGCAGGCATAAAAAGTAAATGTCGAGGTGAAAATGGGACTCAGTACCGTATTATAAGCCTGGTAGTCGCGATAAAAAATTTCTGTCTCATCTCTTTTTGATGCCAATCTTCCTTTTTATTTCCCTTGCTTCATTTTCCATTTGTACTGCTTGTTGCATCATTTCAAAATCTTTTTGGCGTTGGTCCTCTTCTGCGATTACAGAGTCTCTCATTTGTGGATACACTAAATGTAAGCTGTCTGTTATTCTTAAAAGTTTCACCAAACTCTTATCTTTTTGTAACTTAAGGTAACGGTATTTTGTATCGTTGGCTTTGTATAAATCCAGGTTACTAGCTGTAATGTACCAACCACTCGTCATAAAGCAAGCCAATAAAAACAAAGCGACGGTCATCCAAATAAGTTTGGAGGCGTGGTGGTGATGAATAATTTCTTGCTTGACCGGTTGTTTAAACACTGCAGCGCTTGTTACCATGTTTAGTGATAGTTCGCGCATTTCCTTTTCAGGAAAAGTAATCTTTGGAAAATCGTGTCTAAGGTTTTCTACACTTGTTTGTATCTCAACAAATGCTTGTCCATAGTCGGGCAAATTCCTAAACATTTCAATTAGCTGATCTATTTTCTTTTCAACCGCATCCATTTTATCTATCATTGAATGCATTAATAGTTCATTCATAACTTTTTGTTTTAACCCTTAACGATGTAGCCCTCTTTTTTTAGATTTTTTCTTTTTGCGTTGATGTTCTTTTAATAATTCTTGTGGAGTTAGCGTCTTGTTTTCTTCGGGTTTCAGCAGTATTTCTGCAATCGTTTCTGTACGTGAACTTATTTTACTTTTGAGGATATTTTGCAATTGCTGGCCAGCAGAAGCTGAAGAATAGTGGCGGGTACCGTTTATTGCCGGGGCATTAAGATGTAATAATTGTTGATTTAATGCGATTGTTTTTTCAAGGTTACCTAAAGAAAATTGTCTGTCTACCTTGCTGCCTTTAAAAATATCGTCTTGTATTTTAAAACTTATTCCCTGCTTTTCTTGTGTTTGTCCCTTGTACTTATATTGCACTTCTATGCCGCGTTGTTGTAACTTTTTTTCCAGGTCCTGCAGCGTATTGCAATAGGGTAATGCCTCCATGATTTCGTTATAAACCTTGTATTTATTTGCCTCAGATTTTCGTAACGCCGGGAAATTAGTCAGGTCAAGATTTTTACTTATTGCCGGAACAAGATCGTATTGTTGCGTTAGCTGCTGGGCTATTTTTTTCCCCCGTAAACCTAAATAACTATCTGAAATTGACTTGCCATTATCATTAACCATGTTGGCAACAATATGCAAATGAAGATGTCTGCGGTCTGTATGTTTTGTAATGGCATACTGTGTGTCAACGACGCCAAACTTTTTAAGATATTCTTTTGCAATCTTCGCCATGTGTTCGTCGCTTAATTTTTCCCCGGGATAAAAACTTAAACAGCAGTGAAAACAGGCTTTTTGTTTTCCTGGTCTCCTTTGCTGCTGCACCAGGAAATCCTCCGCCATTACCCTAAAATCGTGAACTCGTATTCCTTCACATTCCAAAACTTCAGCCCCAGGTTTGTTTACTATATAGCGGCAGGCATGGTAAAAAGAATGACCGGAAAAGACTTTGCTAACCATGATTTAGTTTTTGTAGCAGGACATCCAATTGGCTTCTGTAATTTTCAAAGTAGACCATTGTCTTAAGCATCCCTTCCTTATGGCTGTTTTTTGCCAGTTGATTCAGGTTGTTTGACATTCCTACAAGTTGCCTGACAAATTGCCTTTCCTCTTCACTTAGCCTGGTCATTACCACTTCATTTATCGCGATTTGACGTATATATGCAGAGGGTTTTATTCCGGCTTTTGAAGCTTTTTGCCGGATGATAAAGTATTCGGTTTTGGTAAATCTTACGCATGCCCGTATTTCTCTTTTGATCATTTTGGCTGGTCTGCCAGCTTTCTTTTTAGGCGATCTCACTTTTTCCATCTTACTTCATTTTCTGGTTTTTGAAACTGTTTCCTTTAGCGACCAACGGGAGTAAAAGGCGAGCGTGATGGTCGAACCGGTTTTTTGTTCGACAACAACACCGCTCGCCTTAATTTTATACCATCTTTAGGGCGGGCAGTTGCTTTTTGTTTGTGTGGTCTTTCAAAGTTTATTTTTATAGCTTACTACATTAGATCCTCTTGCCATTTTACCTCCATAGAGGTTTTAACCCCCTTCTGGTGGTCCATGTCTTTTGCCTGGACCCAAATGCATCTAACGCCTTTTTATAGCGCCAATGCCTCCTAAAACGCAATCTGGCTTCAATTGGCCAATGTCATCCTACAACACTGTTATTTTTAAAAAAATAAAACTTGTTGGTTCCGGCCAATGTGACATTCATAGTATTAGTTTTCGGGATAAAAGTTCTTTTAACGGACTGCATCCTCGTTAAAAATCTTAGAACTATTCACTCCATGTTTACGAAGATTTGCTTTAAGATCCATCCATAACTGGATATTATAATCTGCAACCTCCACGATTTCTTCCGCGGTTAGTTGATAAGGGTTAGCAACACCCGTAGCTGGTTTTGGAGTTGATTGTTCATTAGCGCAGGAAAATATATTGGGAGCATATCCTTCCCCTATCTCTAATGATTTTCCAATGGCTATACTAGTGCCAAATAATTTTATTTGCTTGCCTGTGCTTAATAGCAATGTCCTTCTTTTAAAGTCTGCCATAGTGAGTAGTTTAATGAGTTGATTAAAGTGCGGGTGAAAGGAAAAAAAACCTTTTATCGTCCCTCTTTTTCTGGCGATAACAACTGCTGAATATCCTGTCAAAAGAAATAAACCCTGGACCGGATTTTATAAGGCTTCAACTTCCCATGTTTGATCCACTTATAAATAGTAGGTTTTGAAACATGAAATAGGGAACAGACTTCAGCAATTTTATAAAGAGGTTTGTAAGTCATTCCTGCAGTTTCAAAGGCAGAATTATCTGGCTTTTGTTTCTCAATATGGCTTACTTCTTCTCTTATTAATTGCCGCATCAATTCCCAGAACTGATCTGGTTCGAAAGGGAATAACATCGGTGTTACAACCTTTTCAGCACTCCCATTTTCCTTCATCACGTATCTTAATTTAATAAGATAAAACTACATAGCTGCTTTGAAATTATCCTGTTCAAAATTTAGTCAGGTCATTGTTTTGAAGGAACTTAAATCCTGTAGGTAATCCAAACTAGCCGATGTTAATTTTAATAACTGCTCAGAAAATATAGGGTGATAATCTTTCATAATTGTTCGTCCTTAAGCTATTTTCGGAGGTCTTCTACTGACGGTGTTTTCCTTTTCGATCATCGAATAAAAGTTATTTGACTTGATTGTTTGATCCGCAGTCAGCATCTTCAACTGCCTTTTGTAATGCGACATTCGGCATTATTTTTCCGACAGTTTTCATTATCTTTAAATTGAAATTGCTATTATGTGTGAAGTGGTAAAGACAAGAGCACAAATGAGAGTTAGCGTGAAAGGAGCTAGCAAAAGAGCTGGTGTAAAAAAGCCTACTACTACAGTCAAATCTAAAAAACCTGTTGACGGTGAGAATATTGGTGACAACAGACCCACCCACATTTTCATATCCTACAATTCGGATGATGACAAAATATACTTGCTATTATAGAATTGGTAAGAAGAGGGATTTCTATGAAGCAGTTTAAGAGGATTTTTGCTGTCGGCTTTTTTCTAAATGTTTGAGATGACTACTCTCGAACATTTCCTTTGCAGTTTCCGGGTAAGGAAGAAAATTATTGTGGAAAACGGGGAAATAGTTGTGCTGTGTGGATTGCGGCGAAAGTGAGCATAACGAAAAACGTCACAACCCCTCCAACAAAAACAACGGGTAAAAATAACATATTGAAATAAGTAGGCGTTAAAAACAGGATGAGAGAAGCCAGAGCAAAAAGGAGAGCAAAGTGTAGTAATACCTCCTTCATCCAATAGGCCGCGATTACTTTCTGTTTCGTCGCATTCGTACTCCATCCGGAAAGCTCTTGCTCATAATATTGGTGGGTACTTGAAAATTGTACATCAATATAATTAGCCTTAATGGCATATCAAATGTCATAAAAGAGACTATTCGGCTCACTAAATCTTTCATCACTTATCCTTTATCGAAAGTTGTAAATTTTCCATACAAAACGAGGCAAGCGAGAAATTAAGCGGCTCTTTTTTTGAGCACTTGACTTATTCAGTCATTTTCGAGCTTTCTTTCCAGATATTCTATTGATGGCAAGTCCCCTTTTAGGTTATTAGCTATAGCTCTTGACGAATTGCTTTTGATTGGCAAATAATCTTGCTTACTCAACCCATGTAAATTAATAATCCCCTATTGGTTTTCGATTATAATATAAATCAATTTCCTTTTTCTCGGGTGGAACAACTGGTCTAACGATCCGCACACCAATAAAGGGAGCATCGGGAAACCACCAGTTGCTTTTAGGAATTTGAGGATCCATCACTTTCCAGGCGGGGTCAGACCCACTCCTAGTACCCGATGTCAGCTCTGTTGCAGGATCTTTAAATGAACCGCCGCGAACAGAAATAGGATATAACTTTTCAGGCAGGGCAACAGGGTTGTCAGCTATTTTACCTTTAAACCGAGCATAAAAGTCAGGAATGTATTGATCGTAAGTCCATTCAGCAGCATTTCCGTACATATCGTAAATCCCCCAGCCATTTGCCTCTTTAGTTCCAATTGGATGAGTTTTGCCGTCGCTATTTTTGCTATACCAAGCATATTTTTCTAAATCTGGGGCAGCATCACCGAAGAAGTAAGAGCTTTTTGTTCCTGCCCTGCAAGCGTATTCCCATTCAGCTTCTGTCGGTAATCTATAAAAAACCCCTGTTCTCAGGTATAACCATTTACAAAATTGAATAGCATTATACTGTGTCATTCCAACTGCCGGAAAACCGGTTTTCCCCATTCCAAATGTCATATCAAGATAGGGAGGAGAAGGCCGCGTGACTGCATCTGCTTTCCCGTCGCTTTTGCCTTGTTTAGTTACGTCTCCCGACTCATAAACAAAAAGTTCATATACGTCCCACGGTATTTCATATTTCCCAATCCAGAATGCATCTACTTTAACTTGTATAGGCGGCCCATTTTTAACATCGCCCATTTTAAATATCCCTCCCTGCAGAGCAATCATGTCTATTCCTTTGCTGACATTACGCAGCTCCTGAGTATAAGACTTTACATTAGCTTGTTGGGAATAAATAAAGAAAGGTGCTATTATTAATACAACGAAGACGCTTACTATTTTCATTTTCATCATTACAATTCTTTAATTCGTATTTTTTTCCATCGTACTTTAATACCTCCCCCACTATGAATTTGGAGCGCTATAAATCCGTTGCGTGATCCTATCTTTTCATCCTTAAGCTCAACCATTTGCTTTCCGTTAAGCCAGCTGGTCACTTTGTTACCAATACATTTAATCTTCAGATGATTCCACTTTCCGGGTTTAAGCATCGCCTCATCTTCTGGTTTAGGCTGTATAAGCCATTGTCTTCCACCTGGCATCGATTCATAAATCCCTCCGGTATGCAGATTTAGTGGAGCCACTTCAACCTGCCAACCATTTATATTTACTCCCTCGATACTCGAATGAATAAATACACCACTGTTGCCATTAGCCTCCTGCTTAAAATCAAGATCTAACACAAAGTCTTTATATGAATCGTTTGTGCTTAAATATCCGTATTTCTTATCGGGTCCGCTTTCGCACACTAATTCTCCTTTATCAACATACCATTTTTCGGTACCATGAATTGTCCAGCCTGACAGGTCTTTTTTATTAAAAAGGCTTTTTGATTTTTGTGAAGATCCTGCAGCAGACAACAGAACAAATGCCGCTATAACTAATATAATTCTCATGGAAGTTCTGTGATTTTAAGATTACGAAAATGAATTTCTGCACCCTCTGACTCCAGGCACAGATACCCTTTTTTTGCCGTTGACTTGCTTAGGCCATTCACAAATTTGCCGTTCACCGAAAGTTTGATTACGCCATCCACACACACCACTGTATATTTATTCCACTCACCTTTTCCTTTGCAAAGATTCTCAATAGACTTACTTCTTGTTCCCCTGGGGTTATCGGGGACTGTTTCTACGCCTCCTACACCAAAAAGTTCACCGTGGACATATGCTATTGGCGGTTTTACTCCATCCCGAATGTTTTGATTAACCCAGTCCAGTTCAAGCATTTGTACTTCTACTCCTCCTGGTAAACGTGACTTCTCATTTGGGTTTGCGTCGCTCCATACAAAAACTCCAGAATTCCCGCCGGCTTCCATGTGCATCCATTCGATCTCCAGGATAAAATTCTCATATTGCTTTTCAGATCGCATCACACCAATAGGATGCCCGGCGCAGATGAGGAGATCCTTAACCTTTTTCCATGTATCAGGATCGGTATTCACATTTATCCAATTAACTCCGTTTCGTTTGTTTTTTGTTCCAGGTTTCATTTCGTTCAGCTGTAGTTCAGTACCAAAAACAATTGGAGATGACTGCGCGTACAGCAATGAATTAATGGACAAAAGAAGAAATAGGAAAATAACTGTTTTTCTAATTGATAGCATTGTAATTATTTAGACATTGTGTTAACTCATTTTTGTGATGCCGGGCTTAGCAACCGGAGGAACCTTCCACTTCAAATCCCATGTATAATCCTCGGTTTTCGGACCTAAAGTTTCATTGGAATTCATAGCCTGATCCCAACTGATGGTTTGTCCGGTATAACCAGCCATTCGGGCCCAAATCGCCAACATAGTACTTTTTGCCATCCATTCCCCATCGTTCATCGGCTTTCCATTACGTATAGAGGCAAAAAGTTCATCGTGCTCCGTTTGGTACATATTATTTTTAGGGCCCGAATATTTCCAGGCATTTTTACCCGTTATCTCATAATTTCGGCCAATGTTTATCAAAGCATTTCCGTCTGTACCCATTACTTCAACGGTATTACGGTTTGAAGTACCTGCCTGTTGGCGGGTAGAATGGAATCCTTTAGCACCATTTGCATACTCAAATTCTATTGCAAAATGATCATAAATATTACCGAAAATATCATCTACCCGTACCTGCCGCCCGCCGGTTCCGGTTGCTTTAACGGGCATCTGATCACCCATAGCCCAGGACATCATATCTAAACTATGCACTGCCTGTTCAACAATAAAATCTCCGGACAGCCAGTTGTAATAGTACCAGTTGCGCATCTGATATGTCATTTCAGTCCAATCCGGCTGGCGTGGTTTAGTCCACAACTCACCTCCATACCGGAACGTGGATACCGCTCTAATATCTCCAACATCTCCTTTCAATATTTTGCCAAAAATTGCTCTGTTTGATGAATCATACCTAAAGCAAAAACCAGAAACAAGGGATAAGTTCTTCTCTTTGGCTTTTTTTGCTGCCATTAAAACTTTGCGTACTCCTGGCGCATCGACAGCAACCGGTTTTTCGCAAAAAACATGTTTGCCTGCATTAATAGCTGCTGTTAGATGATCGGGTCTGAAGGCCGGTGGAGTAGCTAATAACACAACATCAACCCCAGATGCTATAACTTTCAAATACGCGTCAAAGCCAATAAACTTATTTTCCTTATTTACTTTAACCTTATCACCGGCAACCTTAATAATATCCTGATAAGCCTCATTTAACCGGTCTTCAAAAACGTCACCCATAGCCGTTAATACTACGTCCGGGTCAGCTTGTAAAGCTTGGGCAGCCGCACCCGTTCCTCTTCCGCCGCAACCAATTAAACCTACTTTAAGCACATTTCTTCTTGTACCACCAGATGGTGCTGCAATACCTGTATTGTAAGTAAGGGTGCTCCCGATTAAAGCAAGACTTGAATTCCTTATAAATGAACGGCGGTTTGGCGCGAAAATGTTTTTGTTTTTATTCATAATGTTATGTTTTAGTGTCTTATCTACCAACCTGTGTTTTGGGTCATTTTCTTGTTTAAATCTATTTCTCTCTGTGGAATTGGCCATAAATAATCTCTTTCCTGAAAACGCCGGTTTATACCAATACTCCATATCTTATTTGCGCCACTTGCTTCGTCCCTGTATTCAAAACCTTGCACCAGGCCTGCTTTTTTCTCTCCGGTTTTCCACCTATATAGATCATATAAGCGCAGACCTTCAAATGCTAACTCTACAGCCCGTTCGTTTCTAACCAGTTCTCTCAATTCAGCCTGCGACTTTCCGCTGGTTATTGGTGGCATACTTACACTTGGCCTTCCACGAACTGCGTTTATCGCATTATAAACAGATTGATCTATCTCATTTTGTTCAATTTTTGCTTCTGCATACATCAAAAGCACATCTGCATACCGTATCAGGATTAAATCTATTGCCCCCTCATCAGGATTGTTTTTATCATTGTCATAGTCAATATACTTTCGCAAATTCCAACCATGTGATGAAGTATTATCCTGTGTGTTCACTTTATCAATCGACGTATTGCTGCCAGAGGGATAAGAGTTATACATCACCGGGGCTCCATTCTCTGTTCGTATAATCGAACCGGGATAGTAACAGGTAAAACCCCAACGGGGATCCAGATTTTTGTATGGGTCTTGTGCGTCTTTGAAGCCCTTATATTCATACTTCTCAAAAAGATTGCGTATAGGTTCTACAACAGAAGACCCGCCAATGGAATAAGGCCCCCAATCAAAAGCAGTATGTGTTAAACCGCCTTTGGCAAATTGCTTCGACATGATGATTTCGTTTGAATTTTCCCCGGCATACATAAACAATTCGCCGTAGTTGGGGTGAAGGGAATAAATACCTAAATCTATTACCGCTTTTGCCGCTGCTGAAGCTTGTGACCATAACCCGTTGCGCAGGCAAACGCGCGCTTTTAAAGCCAGTGCAGCACCTTTTGTTGCACGTCCTATATCTGTACTGCCATATGCTAATGGCAAAGCATCCGTGCTTATGATTTCATCCAACTCAGCATTGATAAAGTCAACTATAACTGATTTTTTTTCTTTTGCAACCTGCTCCGTAATTTCAAGTGGCTTAACCAATAATGGAACATCTCCCCATAAACTCGTTAAGTTGGTATAGAAATAGGCGCGAAGAAACCTTGCTTCGCCCTTCACTCTTTTTATTAATTCCGGATCTGCATCGGAAATTTTATCAACATTGTTAATAACGTCATTTGCCTTACGTATGCCCCGAAAATATCCTGACCAGGTATCGCTTATTTCGGCATTGAGAGGATCGTGAATACCCATCCCTAATTTGTACAAATCTGTCCAACTATGTCTGACATATCCTAAATCTGAGACACCATCAAGATTTATGACCATATTGACATCATCCAATTCGTTGTAAATCGCATTCACCCCTAGAATAGCGTCTTTTTCCTGCTTCCAAAATATTTTTTCAGATATCGCTCCGGGCGGAAGAAGATCGAGAGATTTTTCACATCCGCCTAAAAAAGCAGTGCAAAACATAAAAAATATATAAACAATTTTGCTCTTCATTTTATTATTTTTAATACTTTAAAAATTAAGACTTAGGCCCGCGGTCATTACCTTACTCTGTGGATAATATTGAAGTCTTCCGGCTGGAATTTCGGGGTCAACCCATTTAGTTGGAGTGAAGGTTAATAGATTTTCCCCCGATATATAAATCCTTAGTCGATTTATCCTCAGCTTACCAGAGACAGTTTTAGAAAACGTATACCCTAATTGAAAGTTTTTTAGCCTGACATATTTTGTATCCTGCAGCCAGAAGTCTGATACTACACCGTTCCAGGCGTTACCATAGGAGACTCTTGGCATCGTTCCGTTAGGATTTCTGGTTTCATGGTACCTGTTCTTGGCCATATCTTCAGTAGTAAAGTTTTCCCAGTCCGGCCCTTCTATAATTGCACCGTCCAAATTAGTTTGTGCCTTCAGCACCCCCTGCCAGAACATGGTAAAATCGAAATTTTTGTAGGTAGCTCCAAAATTGAAACCTATCGGAAATCTTGGATCCATGTTTCCGATGATTACGCGGTCAGCAGAATTGATCTGGCCATCTTTATTTACATCTTCATATATAATATCCCCAAGGGTAGCTTGTTGATCCAGCTTAGGATATTTATCTAAGTCTGCCTTTGTACGATAAAGGCCGAGTGACCTGTAACCGTATAAAGTGTTGATAGAATACCCTTCCTGCCAAATATTAAATTTATCCCGATAGTAAGGGCCTGTTCCTTTTAAGTCAGTTATCTTATTAATTACATCAGAAATATTAAACCCTATAGTGTATTTAAAATCCTTATTTCTTCTGTTTCCATTATAATTTATGGATAGCTCCCAGCCTTTATTACTAACAGAGGCAGCGTTTTGTGTTGGGGCTGCAATGCCGATGCTGGGGGCAATAGGCAACGCAAATAGAATGTTATTTGTTACCCTCCAATAATAATCTCCTACTATAGAAATTTTTCCTTTTAGCAAGTCCAAATCCAGCCCCAAATCTGTCATTGTTGTAGCCTCCCATGTAATGTTTGGATTGGCCGCAATTGTTTGAGCAGCTCCCACAACAATGTTGTTATTAAAATTATAGCCCTGGATCAAGTTGTAAACGGCTACGTTTCTATAGAGAGGTATTTCCTGGTTACCCAATTTTCCCCATGATCCTCTTAATTTAAGGTTGCTTATTACACGATTATGTTTAAGAAATTCCTCCTGATCTACACGCCAGCCAGCGGAGAATGAAGGGAACGCGCCATATTTTTTACCCATCGAAAAACGTGAAGAACCATCGTAACGTAAATTGGCCTCAAGTAAATACTTGCCCTCGTAGGAATAATTCAACCTGCCAAAAAACGAGCGCAGCCTCCATTCAGATGAGTTGCCCCAGTTAGTCCAGTTTTTTGAATCACCGGCATCCATCTCCCTGATTTCATTGCTGTAAAAGTTATCGCGGCTAGCACCTAAACTGCGGTAACTATTATGAATCTCATCATATCCAAGCAGCACTTTGATGTTGTGGCTGTTAAAGGTTTTATTATAATCGGCATAAACTTTATAATTCGGTTGGAATGTTCGATCTCTGGAATCCTGTAAATAATTTTGAGCCCATAACGCCCCTACAGGAACAGGCTGGCCCGTATAATAATCTTTCATCTCCAACTTGTTGCGAAACAGCCTGCTTTCTGTTGCTGTATTATTAACAGACAAGTATCCTTTTAATGACAGACCGTTTACCACATCGTATTTCAGTCCAAGGGTACCTACTAAATCATCACTGTTCCTATTATCCGATCCCGATTTATTAATAATGGCCCTGGCATTGCGCAGGCCTCCAACAAGATCATATGATCCATTGGGGTATTCGCCAACGACCGACTGCTTTGAGTTGAGGATGCTTTGCAATATTTGTTGTGGTGTTCTTCCAACTCCTTTGTAATTACGTCTCCTATACATCAGGTCTGAACTTAGGCTGAGTTTTTTCGTGATATATAGATCGGAGTTGATGCGTATATTATAACGCTCGTAATTATGATTCCTCACAATACCGTCCTGGTTGAGGTAATTCATGGCTACCATAATTTTACCACTTTTTCCGCCGCTGGATACACTTAAAGAGTGGCTCTGCTGAAAAGCATGGTCGTTGAAGACCTCAGGAATAAAGTTGAAAAATGGATATTTTAAAGGTTCGGTGCCAGCCTCAGCATTCCTGATCCACTCATCACTATAGGGAATTGGAAGGCCGGCGTTTTCGTAGGCTTCATTAGCTAATCTGAGATAATCGCCAGCAGAAGCAGATTTGGGCCAAAAGGTTTTTGATTGTAATCCGAAAGAATTGTCATAAGATACCGATACACCTTCTTTTACCCCTCTTTTAGTGGTAACCAAAACAACCCCATTTCCTGCCCTAGATCCGTAAATTGATGCGGATGCCGCGTCTTTCAACACCGAAATAGATTCTATTTCACTTGGCGCAACGCTTGACAGTGACCCCGGAACTCCATCTATTAATACTAATGGATCAGAAGTATTGAGTGTACCAGTACCCCGAATTCTTATTGTTACATCATCTGCTCCCGCAGCACCACCACGGTTTACGACGCTCAGCCCCGGTGCCATTCCCTGCAGCGCCAAAGCTGTATTGGAGACAGGGTGGTCTGTTAAAGCTTTTCCGGAAATAGAAGAAACTGAACCCGTTAAATTCACTTTCTTCTGGGTGCCGTAACCGACAACTACTACCTGGTCCAGTGAGGCAGCAGTTGAAGTCATTTTAATAGCTAAAGAAAGTGTTGCTGAATTTTTTATATTATAGCCGGCTAAAGTTTGCGGCTCATAGCCGACGGCAGAAAAAGTGAAACTATATGGTCCACCTGAAGAGATCCGGGGAAAAGTAAAAACACCGGAACTATCTGTACTTGTTCCGGAAGTGAAATTTGTATTTGTGTTTTTGATGACGACTGAAACACCGGGGATCGGCTCATTACTATTATTTTGAACAACTCCTTTTACTAAACTTGTACTTCGCTGTGCTTTTAAATGAAATGAAAGCAGAATAAAAGCCAGGAACATTAGGGCAATAGAGTCACCCCTGAATCTTAGTAGATTAAATTTCATGAAAGAATTTTTTTATGTAAAAATTATATTAGCTATCAGATAAAAGCTAGTGCGCTTTTAAATGGGAGAATCAAGAAAACCGGAACAAGAAGACAAAAAAGATAAGTGGTAGAGTAGGAACTTTACATATAATTTGTTTGGTTTAGGGGTACGAACAATATTTTAAAAATTTTTAAATAAAATGAACTGAAACAATTATTTGCTTTTTAAAACTATTTGGTGATAATAAATTTGTTATCCTTTTTAATAACTTTCAAATTGTTTAAAGCTGCTATCTGCCTTATAATATTCTCTACAGGATCTCTTCTATCAAACTTGCCTATAAAATACCTATTGTAAACATCTCTCTTATTATACTTAATGTCTACTTCATAAATATTTCCTAACTCGTCAAATACCCTTTCCAAAGATTGGTTATTAAACATAAACCATGACCCCTTATCATGGTTAGGAATGGTGAGGATATCAGCAGAAGAATTGTCCTTCTTACTATTAACAGTTCTTGTATTTCCCCGGAAACTTCTGACTTTTACCGTACTTGCCCTGTTGTTATATATCAACTCTTGCCCTGGCAATAAATAGTATTCATCCTTCAGCTTTGTTTTCGCAGTATCAACTGATCCTACCGCCACTTTACCCTCGTATAACCGCACCGTAATACTTTTATCCTTCTTAAAAGCTGTAACCGTAAACCGGGTACCTAAAGCTGTTGTTGAAATATCCCCGCTAAATACTGTAAATGGTTTTGTTTTATCTTTTGCCACTTTAAAATCTGCCTTACCTGTCAAAGTAATGTTCCGCTTATTGTCAATAAAGGGCTCATGATAACTTATCATGCTATTACTGTATAATTTCACTTCAGATCCATCTTGTAAAACCAATTGTTGAGGCCTATCAGTTGTGTTAATCCGATCTCGAATATAAGGAGCCTCAGAATCCATTTTTCCGTTAACTTCTGTGACCGGTTTCTCTAAAGTCGCATTATTATTAATCAATCTCCACCCTAAAGCAATTAGTACAAGCACTGAAGCGGCAACACTAGTTGAAATAAAAAAATTATAACTTTTTGATCTTCTATAAACTTTTTCTTCTTCTTCTACGGCTTCGTTACCCACGGCCCCGTTCTCGACAATGGCTATATCTTGGTGTTTTGAATCTATTGCCTGCTTAAAGTGATCCCACTCTTGGTCAATATTTATTTCTTTTACTGTTTGGTTTGCAGCAAGTAACTCCCAGAAAGTCCTTAGTTCTTTAAAATATTGCTTGTTTTCCTGACTTGAATTTATCCATTCCAGAACGAAGGCCTCTTCTTCAGTATTCAACTCTTTCGATAGATAAGAAACTATTAATTCATCTAGATAATTATTACTGCCCATCTGTTATAATGTATACGATTAGAGAAAGCTTTACCCCTACAACAAAACAAAAAATATTTGCGCTAAAAAAACACAACTGTGACAAGAAGATAGAGCGGGAGGTAATGGCTTAATTTACACCTTAACTTAGCTAAAGCACGACTCATTTGTGTTTCCACAGTTTTTACTGAAATAGATAATCTAGAAGATATTTCAGAATATTTCAAACCTTCGTACCGGCTCAACTCAAACACTTGTCTCATTTGAAATGGCAATTCTGAAACAGCCCTATCAATATTGTTTGTCAACTCCTTAAATTCGATCTTATTATATTCATTCTTATTATAACCGAGGGGTAAGTTTTGAAATACATGGTTTTCATGTTTTTGTTTCACCTTATCGTGGCGAAACAAATCGTAGCTAACATTGGTTATTATTTTATATAGATAAGACTTTATGGATAAATCGTGTGAAATTGTCTCCCGGTTTTCCCATAATTTAATAAATGCGATGTGAACTACTTCTTTAGCCTGATCCAGATCAAAGCCAAACTTAAATTGACAGTATACACAAAGGCTGGAAAAACTTTCTTTAAAAATTACTTCAAATGTCGAATTGTCAAGGCTTGGGCTCCCTGAAGGTGTCACCTTTGTGTCATCAAACAATTTCTGCGGAAGCATGGGTTCCAACATTAATAATTTTTTATTCGGAAATTCTTCTACAATTTATATAACTTCTGACAGTAATTTCAAAAAGTATTTTTTTTTAATAATAACCATCTTCTTTCCTAACGGAAATACTAATATATATATAATAATAGTGGAGATAGAGTAGACCGTCCCTGCCCTTCATCTGCTTCTTTATTCTTTAAACGTCACTTGCTAGCAGATGCTACTTTTGTCGATTTGTCTGTAGGTTAATCTTGTCAGTGAAAAGGGATAATAAAGGACCTAATATTTTTTCCCTTTCACCGACTGTCAAACACATAAAAAGAATGCCCTAAAACGTGGATTGGATCAAGGAGTAATCTTCTTTTTGATCATTGAACGCTTTCGTTCCACCTCTGCTTTTCCATAAGTCTTTGATTTTTTGTCCGGCTTCCTCCGAAGTAATCCTTATATATTTATAGAAGTCTTTTACACTTTTATGTCCACTGATTTTCATTATTAATTCCACTGGGGTTCCTGCTAAAAATTCATTTGTGCAAAAAGACCGGCGACAGGTATGAGAAGTAATCCATTCGTGCTTTGGTTTTGTTTCAATAGCGTCTTTACCGTGCTTTTTGTGGGAAAATTTAATTGGACCTGTAATACCTGCCATTTTTGCAATTGTCTTGATATGTTTGTTGAAGTCTCCATTGGTTAGCACGTTAACATTGCTATCAAACCTGGTATTTAAGATTTTTAAAGCTTCATCCCTCAGTGGAATTACTACCCAATGTTCTGATTTATTTTGCTTTTTATAAAGCATGTCCTTTCTCACATCGTCTTTCATTAGCTCGGAAAAATCAGAGAACCGAAGGCCAGTTAGGCATCCTAAAACAAAGTCATTGCGATAGTTGACAAGATGAGGATAGGTAGACAGGTCAAGATTATAAATCGAATTAATCTCATTCATACTTAGGTATACTGCATCAACTTCCTCCTCTAAAATCGTCCACCCATC
The DNA here is from genome assembly GCF_000374045.1 of Segetibacter koreensis DSM 18137. GTDB lineage: Bacteria > Bacteroidota > Bacteroidia > Chitinophagales > Chitinophagaceae > Segetibacter > Segetibacter koreensis. Next base: position 21,122 of record NZ_KB893329.1, read on the forward strand.
CATATCTATCGGTGCTATAATTCTTTTTCGCATCCGATTTCGTAAGAAGGTGCGAAACTGCTTTATCGTCTTACCAATAGTGTTTACTTTTAATCCTACAACCGTATCGTTTCTTCGCCGTTGCACATACTCAAACATCAGGAAGTCAACGAACTCTTCATAAAAATTAAGATCAAGCGAATCGAAGGTTATTGGTTTTTTTCGGAATTCCTCAAAAGCTCTAAGATGATCTTTCATGTTTCGATAGATGCGCGGCATGTCTTTGCAGACTTTCTTTTCTTTAGACTTGATATATTCATCGATCTGATCGAATATGTTGATGTCCACCGCTCCCTGCTTATTTAGGTCGACTTTCTCTGCAACTGAAATCTTGAACTGAGGTGTGAACGTTTTCTTGATAAATTTTCCAATATGAGGAACGTCCTTTTTAGTTCCATACACGATCAGATCTTCAACAGTTCGCATCATTTGCTTCAATTCAAAGTTTATCTCGTCTGCTTGCCCGAATTTCTCCGGCAACTTTTCTGAAACACATTCTTTCTTCTGATTCCAATAAATAGGAGGGATGAGGATTTTTGTATTCAATAAAGTGCGGCTATGAGCACTATAGCAGTATTGAATATAAATAAAACTGGTTCCATCTTTACGAATAAAGCGCTCATCGCAGATGGGTTTAATAGGAAACTTCATAGAGGCTAAATTTTTACTCGATTAATTACTCGATTAACTATATGTTTTTAGTGAAATAAGCCCTTATAAAGTTAGTAACCCGAAAGTGACCGAAAGTGTTATAACATTTTGAAAATCAAGGAGTAAAAGTAAAGATGAGTAAAAATAAGTAAGGATCACATTTCTGTAATCCTTACTTCAGAGGTCCCGAGCGGATTCGAACCGCTGTGGAAGCTTTTGCAGAGCTCTGCCTAGCCACTCGGCCACAGGACCTTTTTACTGCGGACGCGAAAATAGGGCAAATCGTTTAAAATGAAAATTGAAAGTTTTTATTTTAAATGATTTATTGCTTTCTTTTTCTCATAAAAATCTTTCTGAGGGGCAGCGGCTAAATTCAAAATTGAAAATCTTAATAATATTTATCTGCCTATTTTTGCTTAAAACATTTGTTTTTGATTAAAATCTTATAACAATTTGCTATAAGAGATGCAGTTGAACGGAGCGTCGCAACAATGATGCGGAGTGATTCAATGATGGTTTAATAATTATAAAACAATGGGAAGTAAACGGGCTTAACATATAAAGGAAAAAATGGGAAAAATTGCCGAAAGTGAATTGATTATTAACAGCAGGGGGGCTATCTATCATTTGAATGTAAGACCTGAGGAGATCGCCCACACTGTAATTACCGTTGGTGACCCCGCGCGTGTTGTGGAAGTAAGCAAATACTTTGATTCCATTGAATGTAAATGTCAGCATCGTGAATTTATTACGCATACAGGAAACATTGGAAATAAAAGAATATCTGTTGTGTCAACGGGAATAGGGCCAGATAATATTGATATTGTTTTAAATGAACTCGATGCACTGGTAAATATCGATTTTGATACAAGAATAATTAAGCAAAACCTTACGCATCTTACCATCATCCGGCTGGGTACTGCCGGCTCTTTGCAGGCCGATATCCCTGTTGATAGTGTTGTGGCTTCTACCCATGGCTTAGGAATTGATAATTTGCTGAACTACTACCGACACGATAATAATGATGAAGAAATGCAGATCATTCAGCAATTTGTAGCGCATACACAGATCAGCAGCAACTTTTCTCATCCGTATATTAGTACAGCCGCTGGTGGAATTTTAAAGCATTTTGTGAATGGCTTTTATCATGGAATAACCATAACCTGTCCCGGTTTTTACGGCCCCCAGGGACGGGTTTTGCGCCTCGGCCTTACCAATCCTGATTTGATTGACAGACTATCGGGATTTACGTTTGGCCAACATAGAATTACTAATTTTGAAATGGAGACAAGCGCTATCTACGGATTGGGCAAACTGCTTGGCCACCAGTGTTTAAGTTTAAGTGCTATTGTTGCCAACAGAATCAATAAAGAGTTTAGTAAAGACGGAAATGCTGCGGTTGAAAATATGATTAAAAAAGCTTTAAATATTATTTCAAGTATTTAATAAAGATGAAAATACAGTTTTATAAATATGAAGGCACAGGTAATGATTTCGTCATTTTAGATAATCGTGCTAATGAGTATAATCATTTAACGAAAGCGCAAGTGAAATTTATGTGTGACCGCCATTTTGGTATCGGTGCAGACGGCCTGATGATGCTTAACGTTACTCCTGGTTATGATTTTGGAATGACGTACTATAACGCTGATGGTGGTGAAAGCAGCATGTGCGGCAACGGAGGCCGGTGCCTGGTAAAATTTGCTTACGATAGGGGTATACATTTAATGAACTATCGTTTTTTTGCTGTTGACGGACCACATGAAGCGTTTTTTGGTGAGCACGGTTGGGTGCAATTAAAGATGACGGATGTAGGTAAAATTGAGCCTTATAAGGGTGATTCTATCTTAGACACCGGCTCTCCGCATTATGTAAAAATAGTAAGCGATGTTCGACATTTTAATGTATTTGAAGAAGGGAAAGATATCAGGTACAGCAAAGACTTTAGAGCGAAAGGTATCAATGTGAATTTTGCACAATCTGAAGATGAAGGTATTATTGTACGTACTTACGAAAGAGGCGTGGAAAATGAAACATTAAGTTGTGGCACAGGCGTAACCGCAGCGGCGTTGGTTTTGGCTCATAATGAACAGGGATTTAATAGGGTAGAGGTGCAAACTCGCGGAGGTCGTCTTGCAGTTGAGTTTGAAAAGGAAGATAATAAGTACAACAATATATGGCTTTGCGGGCCTGCCACTTATGTTTTTAAAGGGGAGATAGAACTAAAATAAATTTTTGTAAATCTGAATATTTACTATTAAAAAATCAATAAGTATTTATTTGTATAATACTGTGTTTAACATTTCTACATGATACACTATTTTAAAAATATCAATAACCAGACTGTAGAAATAGATAAACCCGAAAGTGATGTATGGGTAAATCTTGTACCTCCTTTTAAGGAAGAAGAATTTTTTGAACTTGGTGAAGAACTAGATATTCCGATAGAGTTTTTAAGAGATTCTCTTGATATTGATGAAAGACCACGTTTTGAACTGGAAGACAATGTAAAGTTTATTGTAATAAAGACACCTGCGGAAAACAATTCGTTTAACGATAGCGATGCATTTTACATAACCATTCCTATTTGTATTATATTAACGCACAATCACATTGTAACTGTCAATTCTTTTGACAATGGAGCTATCAAAAAATTTCTAAATACTTTCCAAAAGCGCCAGCCCGATAAAAGGAACCTGATGGTGTTGAAGATATTTGAAAAGGTCGTCACCAACTTTATGGATTACCTGAAAGAAGTAAACCAGCGAAGAAACATTTTGGAGCAAAAACTGTATGATGCCAACAGGAATGAAGAATTGCTGGAATTGGTGCGCATACAAAAGAGCCTTGTATACTTTGTTACAGCTTTGCGAAGCAACGAACTGCTGATGATGAAATTGGAAAGAACCAATTTCTTAAGTTTAAATGAGGATGAACGGGAAATCTTAAACGATATGATCGTTGATAACTCGCAAGCTCTTGAGATGGCAAATATTTATACCGATATTCTAACTTCTACTTTAGATGCTTTTGCCAGCATTATTGCTAATAATCAAAATGAGGTGCTAAAGCGTCTGACCACGCTTACATTAATTTTAACTGTGCCTACTTTAATTGCAAGTATTTATGGCATGAATACACCTATTCCTTACAGAAATTCACCATATACTTTTTGGATTCCTGTAATCATATCTTTCATAATATTACTGGTAGCAAGCTGGAATTATTATAACCGAATACGCAAAACAAAAGCAAAATAAACAGGTATGATAACTATTCGTGTTTATGGCATTTTAAGAGATAGCAAAAACAGGGTTTTGGTCAGCGATGAGTTTATTCGTGGCAGCTATTATACAAAATTTCCCGGAGGCGGACTGGAGCTTGGTGAAGGAACACGCGATTGTCTTAAACGGGAATTTAAAGAAGAGACAAATCTTGATGTAAGTATTGGGGAGCATATTTATACAACCGATTTTCACCAGATTTCTGCTTTTAACAATGCACAGCAAATTTTAAGTATCTACTATTTTGTTCATGCTGCCGAACCAATAAATCTCGATACAAAAACTACTTTATTCGATTTTTCGCCTCAACAGGTTGCAGATCCACAGGGAACTGCGGAAGTATTCAGATGGGTAGAATGGAACGATCTGACTGAAGAAACCGTTTCCCTTCCTATTGATAAAATTACCGTTAAGCTTTTAAAGGAAAAAGAACGGTTTAAAATTTTCTGATTGTAAAAGAAGTTTAAAATATTTCCTGGTAATAGCATTCGTTTTCATCCATATCGTTGTTGTGCGTTTTATAATTATCAAGGCACGCTTTGAAGGTATAAAGATCTAGGTTTGGTGCAAACGCACTAATGGTTAATGCTGAAAAGAATAAAGTATTAATTCTAATTTATCATAAATAAACTATGGCTGTATTAGAGGCAAAGGCATTATCAGTAAAACAAAATGGAATAGCTGTTCTTAATCAAATTTCTTTTACAATTGAACAAGGAGAGCAATGGGCAGTCATAGGTCCTTCAGGAAGTGGGAAAACCACTTTACTACACGCTCTGGTTGGTAAGCAATTTTTTGGCGGCCATTTAGCCATTCATGATAATAATCCTTCATTATCAAAAAAAGTCGTTTTAGTTGAGCAACAACATCATTTTAAAAATTTGTCCAACACCAGCAATTTCTATTACCAGCAACGTTTTAATTCAAGCGACTCCGAAGATGCAATTACGGTGGAAGAAGATTTGCAACGCGCGATTCCGAAAAATGCTGTGGCAAAAAATGAACTTCCCTGGCTAGTGGAATTATTTGATGTAAAAAAGTTGTATGCAGAAAGTTTAATCAAGTTATCTAATGGAGAAAATAAAAGACTTCAGATAATAAAAGCCTTATTGTTACAGCCCGCCTTTTTATTGTTAGATAATCCTTTTACCGGCCTCGACGTAAAAAGCAGGCAAACGCTGGAAAAAGTTTTAGACGAGGTTGCAAAAAAAGGAGTTCACATAATAATGGTAACTGCGCCATCTCACCTGCCATTTTTTATAACGAATGTCATGTCTCTATCAGAAAACGGTTCATATTCTGTTTCCTCCGTTAAGGCTTCTGACTGGAATGACGCGCACGTAAAGTCTGAACCAACATTTTCTTTTGATAAAGAATTGTTACACGAGCTGACAACAAACAATCCGCAAGCTCCATTTACATATGCCGTAAGAATGAAAAATGTAACTATAAAATATGATCATACTATTTTAGATAGCATAAATTGGGAAGTACAAAACGGAGAAAAATGGTCATTATCAGGTCCAAATGGTTCTGGAAAATCTACTTTGCTCAGTCTTGTAAATGCAGACAATCCCCAGGCTTATGCCAACGAAATTTATTTGTTCGACAGAAAGCGCGGTACCGGTGAAAGCATTTGGGACATTAAGAAAAAGACGGGGTTTGTTTCACCAGAACTTCATGTGTATTTCGAAAAAGGAACAAACTGTTTTGATGTAGTAGCTTCAGGATTATTTGATACAATTGGATTGTTTAGAAAAATGAATGAACAACAAAAGTTACTCATAAGCAAGTGGATGCGTTTACTGAAAATTGAAAACGTTGCTCTAAAACCTTTATTTCAATTGTCAAATAGCCAACAACGCTTAGTCTTACTGGCCCGTGCCCTTGTGAAAAACCCTCCCTTGCTTATTCTGGACGAACCCTGCCAGGGGCTGGATGAAACGCAAACAACATTGTTTAAAGCCATTATAAATGAGATATGCACTACAGCAAATAAAACGCTCATTTATGTTTCACACTACACTCATGAAATACCTGATTGTGTAACCCGTTTTATCAGGCTGGAAAACGGGAAAAGGGTGCAATAAAGCTATACTCATTCCAACCAGGGTTATTGATCATAAAACCAATATTTCAGTAGTTTATATCGCAGCTTTAACCATCAGATTACTGGGTTACTTTATTTAATAAATTATTATAATTTTTATAATAATCATCAACTTTCAACCTTGCTTCATTTAAATAAACAATGTTAAGCTGTTTCATTTTTTTATAAAAGTCATCTAAGAGCTTACCGTCCGCCTCTTTATTAATAAAGTTAATTCTACCTGTCCCCATCATAGTTTTATTAATTTCAAGTTCAGCATACAAAACGGGCAAGTATTCTTTCATTACGCGGTCATGGTAAACAGTTCCGGCAGTTGCATTCATTGCATCCTCGAAAATCCGTTTATATACACTAATGTTGTCAGGAGATAAATAAGCATACATAGCATCTGTAGGTGTACCACCGCTTCTTAATCCAACATGTTTTATTGATGCATTTCTTTCCAGAAGGTCAATATATTGACTTACATATTTTCCGCCATTTTTTCCATAATACCCGTCAATAAACTCATTCATAGTTTGTTTAATGTCAACATCTTTATTCCACATCAGTCGGCTTGCCATATAACATCTTAATTCTGAAAATTCTCCTTCCATATGACCTACACCTTCCAGAAACAAGTCTGTTACATCTCTGGTAGCAAAATATTGCACGTTGGATTGCATAGTATAAAAGTTGGGAAAAGGACTAAGTGAATTAACGAATTGAACTATGTAATCCCAAATAAACAAGTTTGAGGTAATTGCTGCCCAGTTTTTAAAGTTTTGATTAAACCCGTTGTTGGTCTGTTCTTTAAGAGGAATTCTCCTTTCATCATAAGTAGTACATAACATAATGAGCACATTAGATAAAGGTTTCAATGTTTTGGGAGGGTTTTCTGACTTTCTATATGCCAGTGTTGAAATAGTTTTGTCAGGAAAATGTTTAGCAACATTATTTACAAAAGTTAAAATACTTCCCTGGTAACTTCCCTGTTCAGCATTCAATCTTTTACAGTTATCACATTCGCAAAAATGTTCATTATCATTCTGACTGACACTCCAATATTTGACATTTGGTTTTGCCTTCATTAAATTTTGAAGATTTTGGATAACCAGGTTTAAAACATCTGGATTTGTTAAGCAAAGCTGGGCAGGATTGCGCTTTCCATTGACCAAAGCAAAATATTCAGGATGACTTTGAAAATATTTGTCTTTTGGCACCAGCACTTCAAAGGAATGTACCCACAGTCCCCAATTTTCCTCATAGTAATTCGTCTTGTGAAAATCGCAGTAGTTATTGTTAAAAGCATCAGGAAAAAAAGTCATTCGATATTGAAAACTGGGAACTTCTTTTCTGCTCAAAGATGATGGCAAAGTGACACTGCTGGCGTGAGGAATATAAACTGCCGTTGAAGTATACATGCGACATCCTAAATAATCTTCAAGAAGCGTGTACACACTATATAAAACCCCCTTTCTGCTTCCTCCGGTCAAAATAAGAGAATTGTTTACTTTTCGAATTATAAAACCATCGCCTCCTAATCCACTAATGTCGCTTTGGGATATAAATTTATTTCGCCCGATGATGATCTGGTAAGATGATGTGGAAGCACTTTGTTGAAGAATAGGTAGTTTGAAATTTGAAATTTTTTGAATGTAATCCTGTAAAACAGAGGCGGATTGCTTTTCAATGTCATTAGCATCAGCAGGAAGTATAATCTGATAATTACTTGTACCATTATTTACTAATACAAGTTCTTTTTGTGCAAAAACCTTACTGCCGAAGAGAACAATAATTAGGAGGTAAATTGATTTCTTTAACATAATAAATCAAGGTAAAACAAATTTGATTTTCATATTTGTTAATTTATTTTGTTTGCCAGAACCAAATTTTTGCAACAGAAATACCTTCTCTATATAAAATATTGATAGAGAAAAAGATGTCTTAAAAAAATGATGTATTTACCCGTTCGGTACTCTTTTGTATTTTACTCGTTTTTCATAGCTGACAACTTCATTTGCTTAGCAGTTTCAGCCCCTACATAATGTTCAATTCTTGTCTCGACAAAATAAATAACCGGGGTAAGTATAACAGCGATTAAAAATTTATAACTGTAGCCAAGCAGGGAAATAGAAAGTACGGTAGACCAACTCCATCCTTTTCCTATTTTAAAAGCAATAAACACTACTATAAAGCTATCTACAAGTTGCGAAACAACGGTTGAACCTGTTGCCCTTAGCCATACTTTTTCTTCCCCGGTAATTTTCTTTATCTTATGAAAAATGGTCACATCTACCAATTGGCTTACCAAAAACGCAATAATGCTTGCCACGATTATCCACATTCCCTGGCCGAAAATAGATGTAAATGCATCATTCATATTCGGTATATGATTTTCTGAACCACTACCTATCCAAAAATCAGCAGGTGGAAAATTGATGGCCATATAAAAAATAAAAAAAGCATAAGAAATTAATGCAACAGCTATATAAGAAATTTTTTTCACAGCTTTTGGCCCGTAATACTCATTTACGATATCAGTAATTATAAACTCCAATGGCCACAGTAAAACACCGCAAGAAAGATTAAAAGACAGGTTCGGCTCTCCAAACAGTGTTATATTAGCAGGTTCCAATCCTAACAGCTTTTCAAGAGAAAAGATTTTTCCCCCGATACATTCAGCAATGAGGGCATTGGCCACAAAGAAAGCAGTAATGCCTACAAATAGTTTTGTTGATTTGTCTTTTACAATGTTGTGGATCATGTTATTTTATAAGCAAATAGTAAAAAATTTGAAATAGCAGCCAAAAAATATTAAAAGCTATTAGCAACAGTGGCAATCCTGTTTCTTTTTTCCTGATAAATATTGTTACAAAAAAGGCAAAAATAATGTTTAAAAAAAATGACATTATCCAACCGGCAATGATAATTAATTCGGTAAATGGCTGAGTAACAGTAAAATGAGTATGCCGTAATAATAAACACAAAATAAAGAACAGGTTACAAATGAATGCGACCCTTCCCACAAATAAAAGCCTCCCCATGAAATAATTTCGTGTAAAATAGTATTATTTTGCCATCTGCTTAAAATAACAACATGAAGAATTTTGACTGGAAGAAATTGTTGCCGCATGTATTTGCAATTGGAATTTTTTTAATTGTAGCACTTATTTATTGTAGGCCTGCACTGGAAGGAAAAGTTCTTCAGCAAAGCGATGTGGTACACTGGAGAGGTATGGCACAAAATGCTTTTGAATATAAGGAAACACATGGACATTTTCCATTGTGGAATACGCATTTGTTTAGCGGAATGCCTAATTACCAGGTAGCAATGGAGAGTAAAAGTTATTTAATTGATTTTAATAAAATACTTTCTCTCGGTTTGCCAAAACCTGTGAACTTTTTTTTTCTTGCATGTCTTTGTTTTTATATTTTATGCATGGCTCTTGAGGCCAATGTCATGATTGCAGTTTTGGGAAGTCTTGCTTACGCTTACTGCACCTACGACCCTATAATTATATCAGTAGGTCACGATACTAAAATGATGTCTATTGCTTATATGCCTGCATTATTAGCCGGCCTGCTTTTATTGTATAAGAAAAAATACGTTATTGGTTTAACTGCTACCGCTCTTTTTGCTTCCATTGAAATTGGAGCAAATCATCCGCAAATCAATTACTACTTTATTATTATTGCCGGCTTTATGACAATAGGGTTTGTTGTGAAATGGATAAAGGAAAAACGGTGGAAACATATGTTTACTGCGCTAAGCCTTGCAATGTTGGCGGGGCTGATTGGTGTAGGTAATTCAGCCCTGGCACTCCTTACAACTTCTGAATATGCCAAATATACCATGCGGGGCGGTAAAACACTTGAAAGTTCTGGCACTGAGCTGAAGCAGGTAAAAACGACAGGTTTAGACGTCGATTATGCCCTTTCTTACAGTATTGCTAAAAGTGAGTTTCTTACTTTCTTAATGCCAAATGCCTTTGGTAGCAGTAGTTCAGAATCCTTCGACGAAAATTCTAAAGTCGTTTCGGCATTGACTGAAAAAAATGTTCCTGAAAACAATGCAATACAAATAGCTTCACAATTGCCCAAATACTGGGGAGGTATTGTTCCCAGCACATCGGGACCTGTCTATTTCGGAGCTATTATATGTATATTGTTTATCATCGGGCTTGTTATGGTAAAGGAAGAACATAGATGGTGGATATTAGGCGCCACAATTTTCTCCCTTATGATGGCATGGGGAAGTTATTTCCTGGGCTTTAATGAATTCTTATTAAAGTATTTGCCTTTGTATAACAAATTTCGGGCTCCTTCCATGGCTTTGGTTATTCCTCAACTTCTCTTTCCACTTATGGCGGTATTGTGCCTTCAGCAAATATTTTTCTCACATTCTGCAAAGAAGGATTTGCAGGAAAATTTTAAAAAAATACTTTATGTTGTTGGGGGCGTTTTTGGCGTTTTAGTGTTGATGTATTTGTTTAATGATTACAGCAGTGCAAATGACCAACAAATCATAAAAAGTTTTGCAGGGCAAACAGGAAATGATGAATTGGGTCGGTCTGTAATAAAAGGTATGATAGAAGAAAGAAAGTCAATGTTTGGGGGAGGAATATTTAGAGCTCTCATTTTTGCCGGAGTAACTTTAGGCGCACTTTTTCTTTATTTAAAAGGTATTTTAAGACCTGCCGTAATTATAACAGCTTTTATACTCATAAACACTATTGACCTTTTTGCAATAGATACCAAATATTTAAATAGTGATAACTACGTGGATGCTGATACGTACCAAACCGGAAATTTCAGCCCTACAGCAGCAGATATAGAAATATTAAAAGATAAAGATCCGCATTATAGGGTATACAATTTATCAGGCGACCGGTTCCAGGAGTCTTTGACAGCATATTATCACCGTTGTGTAGGAGGGTACCATCCAGCCAAATTAAGAATTTACCAGGACCTAATTGAAAATCAGCTGTCTAAAAACAATATGAGTGTTTTAAACATGCTTGATACTCGTTATTTTATGATCCCGAGCCAGCAACAACCTAACCAGTATACGGTTCAGAAAAACGACAGTGCTATGGGGGCGAGCTGGTTTGTAAAAGAAGTAAAATTTGTAAACGGTCCTGTAGAAGAAATTAAAGCGCTGGATAACTTTGATCCCGCAAAGACAGCTTTTGTTGATAATTCCTTCAAATCGGTTGTAAGCCCGGTTGCAGCAGCAGATTCATCTGCTAAAATAACTTTAGTCAGTTACGATAATGATCACATAAAATATTCAACAAGCTCAAAAAGTAATCAATTTGCAGTCTTCAGCGAGGTGTATTACCCCGCAGGTTGGAATGCTTACATTGACGGGAAAAAGACAGATTATTGTAAAACCAATTATGTCTTGAGAGGCTTATCTGTTCCTGCCGGTAATCACTCTGTCGAATTTAGATTTGAGCCGTCATCTTATTATACGGGTCAAACTATTATGTACATCGCAAATGGATTATTATGGCTGGCCATTTTTGCGTCATTACTATATGGGTGGAGTAATATGAGAAAAAAAGAGACTAGAAACTTAAAATAAAGTTCGAGGAAAGTGTGGTAGAACAATAACAACAGGAGGCGGTTTAAATCTGCCTCCTGTTTAGTAAATGTATGATAACCAATTCGATTTCTATTTTGTGTATTGCAATACCAGTTTTGGATGTTTAGTCACATCGGAATATCTGCTTGAGCAGAATAGCCGGGAGGTATAGGGAACCTCGTTCCGAAGTTTTAGTAAAAATCCGTAATTGCCTTTTTGAATCATCGACTTAACAAGAGAAGTTACATCTAGGTCTGTAATATCAAGTTTAGATTCATCGGTGTGAGGTATAGTAATTTGATCAGTTGTGTCGGATGGAGGTTGCGATTTCCATGTTACAGTATTATCCCAATTTGTCGTTACTCTTTGAAGAAATAAACTATTATCATTACCAAAGTTGGCATCACTGAGGTTACCATTAAGGGGATTTGGCGTTGAATACAGTGTAAGCTTTGCAGATATCACTTTGAGACCAGCAGGCAGACTATCAAAATTAAATTTGAAAAGTCCTCTTAAAGTTACCGGTGACCCGTCTTTTGTCCAACTGCTTGCAGTAATTTCTTGCCATTCAGGATTTGAGAAGTCTTTGCCTCCCCATATGCCTAAAGAAACTTCATTTGTATTTTCGATAGGTTGTAATGTAATGCTTTGTATTTCCGGAGCCAATATTTTAACAGATACGGTTTTGACCCCTGTTGCTCCTTTGTTATCTGTGGCCATTAATTGAAATACGTAATTACCAGGTATTATGTTAATTACCAGAGTTGAATCTGATCCGGGATCCGTAATTGTTGCTAAATTGGGTCCGGAAATTTGACTCCATAAATAGCTAGAGACAGTTCCATCCACATCAACTGCTTCACCTTGAAGCTTGATATTATCGCCCTTAAGGCCTAATAAAGTAATCACAGTATCAGTTCCTGCGTCGACAGTAGGTGGAAGATTTCCAGTACAAAGCTCTTTTTTACAACTGATAAATAAAAAAGAAAAGAAAAAGAAGAACGATAACGCCCGTTTTACAATGTTCACGTATTTTGGTTTTTTAAATTATAATTTCTTTACTTGTTCAAAACGTCAAATACTTAAAAATATTATTGTAGGATATTTAATCAAAGGCAGCCTCGCAGGCAACTAGAAATTAAAACATCTTGTAAAAGTGAGGCTTCTTCATCATTATCACGGGAAGCAATTGCCATACTTTGAAAACATTTTTCGTAAACCCTTTTATTTTTTTTGAATCTGCAAAAGGATATTTTCCATGAAAAAAGTTATCAAAAAAACTTAATATGGTAAAAATCGGAATTTCAATTGTAAAAATAAACAAATGAAAAAGAAACCAGCCTGCACCGAACTGTTTTCTGATCCGCAAATGGTTCGAAACCATCAACTGAAGGCCTTTTTTATCATACAGATTGCTATAACCTTTATCGGATGTTTTGGTTTCTTTATTTATGGTCTCACCTTGTATGTGAGTAACATGCAAGTCGCCATAAATGCAAATTTCACCTGTTTTTAATAGTCTGCTGCACCATTCTGTTTCTTCTGCGTACAAGAAAAAGTCTTCGTCCAGTAATCCTGCTTTGTTAATGGCTGATTTTTTTACCATCAGGTAGGCTCCATTTATCCAGTCAACTTTTTCTTCAGCAGATGCCTGTTGCACGTTCGTTTTCTTAACTTTTATAGCAAAAGCTATAGTTCGCAAAAACGGACCTAGATATGGTAAAGCCAATAAATGGTTTAATCCTCCTTTCATGAAAAAGTTGCCACTTATCTGAGGAGTATTGTCTTGATTTAATAATTGTACTCCACAAGCTACATAGTTGGATTTAATAAATCGGAGGTAACAATTTTCTATTGCGTCATCTACAACAATCGTATCAGGATTGAGAAGCAGAATAATTTCCCCTTTCGATAATCGTATGCCTGCATTATTAGCCCGTGCAAACCCCGCATTGTAATTTATTTGCAGCCATATTACGTCAGTAAATTCAGTGCAGATAATTTCTTTACTATCGTCATTCGATAAATTATCTGCTACAATTATTTCATAAGAAATATTTTTTGTCTGGCTTTTTATAGACCGAATGCAATCAACAATAAGCAGGGGTGTTTTGTAATTAACAATAATAATGGAAAGGCTTATCATTTCAATATTAGCTTTATTCTTTACCCGCTACTGTAAAACAGGTTTGGAGTATACTTTTTTGAATGTCAAAAACAAATTTCTGCCAATGGAACTGCTGTCTAATACTTGAGCCAGCCAAATAGAAAGAATAGACAAAGGTTCAAATTTTTTACCCGGGGCGAGTGATTGAGAATATGCCTCACACTTCCTGATAAATTTTTTTACTGATAAGTTATCCCTATTAACAAGAGGTGTTCTTAACAGCCTATGTGACAATCCTTTGCAGTAAAAAAGAATAAAGTCTGGACTAAACTTTTCAATTACTTCAATTAATGTTTTATCTGTTGTTTTTAAAGATTGAAGAAAGTTGATAAACGTTTCAAATGCTTTATGAAGTTTTACATCAGGAGAAACAGTAGTAGTGCTTTGATGAAGCCGGAAATCAAAACAAGTTTTAGGTGAAGTTGCTTTATAACTTATGCGTGTAAGATTAACCAGTAATTCAAAATCAGCATATAAGAGATTAGGGTAATTAATTGGAATACCGCCGATAGCATCATAATCCCGGGAACGCATCATAAAACCGGTACCCATAACATCGAAGTTATTGGTAAGAAGGCTGGTAAGAAAATCCTTCGCTGTTTCTATTTCAGCGATTGGTTTGCATTTTCGAATTATTTTGCCTTTACTATCAATATAATTAAAATGGGCCTGGTAAAGACTTGCGTCAGGATATTTTAAAATTAATTCATCCATTACTTCTAAATAATCGTGCTCTAGCACATCATCGTGACCGATAAGAGTTAAAAATTCGTTCTTAGGAATATTGACTGCTCTTGCCCAGTTCTCTTCAATAGTTAAGGATTTTGTAGAAGGCGTGATTATAATGCGTTCATCTTTTAAAGAAGTTATCCATTCGAGAGTTCCGTCGGTACTGCAGTTATCGAGTACGTGTAAGGTGAATTCATTTAAAGTTTGTGATAGTATGCTGTTAACACATTCTTTCACATATTCTCCGCCATTTCTTACAGGTAAAACAATGCTGTATTTTTTCATTTTTCTGTTTCTGATTCAGACCAACATGTAAGTTACCACACTTTCCACTTAGCCTGGTTGTTTTGCCATAAAGCTTCCAACTCTAATTTATCTCTCAGTGCATCCATAGGTTTCCAAAATCCTTTATGTTGAAATGCTACTAATTGCCCGTCTGCAGCTAATTTTTCCAGCGGTTCATCTTCCCACATCATATTATTCATATCACCGGGCAAATAGCTAAACACCTCTGGTTTCAAAACAAAGAATCCACCATTTATCCATTTACTTTCATCTTTTGCTTTTTCCCTAAACGAAGTCACCTCTCCATTTGCTGACAAGTCCATACCCCCAAACCGTGCATCTAACTGTACGGCGGTAACGGTTGCAATTTTATTGTGCGCTTTATGAAAAGCTATTAGCTTATTTATATCAACATCTGCAACACCATCTCCATAGGTCAACATGAAGTCTTCATCTCCTATATACTTTTGCACTTGTTTTAAACGACCCGCAGTCTTTGTACTTGCTCCTGTTTCTACAAGGGTTACTTTAAACGATTCTGATGTAGAGCCATGAACCTCCATTTTATTATTTGCTACATCAATAGTTATGTCTGAATTATGAAGAAAATAATGCATGAAATACTCCTTTATCACATATCCTTTGTATCCAAGGCAAATGATAAAATCATTAAATCCAAAATGGCTATAAATTTTCATTATATGCCAAAGCACAGGTTTACCTCCTATCTCTACCATGGGTTTTGGTCGTGTATCTGTTTCCTCTGAAATCCTGGTTCCAAGACCTCCTGCGAATATGACTACTTTCATAAATTGTAAAAAAGTTGCTGCAAAATTATTTTATTTCATTAACTATGGCAATAAATAATAAAGGTCATGCTGCTTAACTGAAAAGCGGTATTTCTAAAAAGAGTAAATAAAGATTTTAATATTATTAATACTGCTTTAATAAATTACTATTTCAATGCAAAGGCTATCGGGAGTTGTTATATTATATAATCCTGACTCTGGAACTGTTGAGAATATTCTTTCTTATCTACCCCATGTTCAAAAATTATATGTAGTCGATAATTCTAAAAATACATCCTTAGTCAGCAATGAACTAAGTGCATTAAAAACGGTAAACTATTTGCATGATGGCAAAAATGAAGGTATAGCCAAAAGATTAAACCAAGCTAGCAGATTAGCTACTGAAGATGGATGTGAATGGCTGCTTACAATGGATCAGGATTCTTATTTTTCACAGGAAAACATTTCCGCTTACACAACATGTTTAGAAAAACTGCCAAACAAAGAACAAACAGCTATGACTGGGGTAGAATACATAGCAAAAAGAAATAAAGGAAATGTTTGTATGATTAAAGAAACTAAGTCATTAATAACTTCAGGCAACGATGGTTAAAAAACTGCAGGAATTCTAATCGACTGAGTATGAGAATTTACATTACCCTCAGTCCAGTATTCATCTATTTTTAAACTATTATTTTTATAAACTACATTCTCCCATGTAATAACAACAGGGCCTGGTTGAGGGAATTGTATGGTATATACAATCTTTGTGTTTTCAGTATTGCCAAAATCCCATGTCAATGGGCTTGGATATCTAAACGGATCATAATAAGTGCCCGTTTTATCCGCTTTAAAAATAATATATTCATCATCAAAATTCTCAGTATTATTTGAACCACCTCTTGAATAATAAACCAAAGAACCCCCTGAGACGCCTCTAAGCTCCTGAAGTTTCCAACCATGTGCAGTTAATAATTCTACTGACAAAGTTGTATCCTTTTTTATTATCGTGACTGTGTCCCTTTGAATTATAGTATCTCTGGATATTACTTCTTTAATTACTTCTTTTCTACAGGACGAAACACTTAACTCCAGAATTGAAATAACAATTACTACCACAATACTAGTAAAATTGAGTAACTTTTTCATTGAATTTATTAAAACTTTATTATTTATGAAAACGCGAAGCGAAGAAAAATATTTTAATATAGCTAGCAAATTTTTTTTATAGCAGTAGCGGTTTAACTGCTTCAAAATTTATTAAATCAATTCTTTTGGTTGTATCGTAAAAAATCCTACAGATACCATGCTACTTATGGTATTTTTGATTTCTATGATTAAATATTTTTATTATAAAAAATACAAGAAGGTAGATTAGAAGCTATATTAATACTTGCCTTTTAGTCTTTTTTTCAACAAAACTAGTTGATCATGTAAAGCTGGAGACCTCTTTTTTAATTCATATTTAAAGCGGTATTTTTTCATAAAATTAATAGCAAATACTTCTTTTTCTGCCTGTGATAAAGTATCAGCTTTTACTTTTTCACTTTTAAAATAATTGTGTAAAAATGACAAATGGGAAACCACCCATAGACCCACGAAACTTAAAATGTATTCTTTTATATTCTCCCGTTCGGGAAGAGCTGACATTCTTTGAGATAGGTAAGCTGGAAAATTACGCGCTGCAGTAGCAATCTGCTCATTCTGATTTCGTCCAAAATTTTCTAAATGTATAGTTTGACAGCCTAATGATTTATTTATTACGACACATCCTGAATGAGAACCCATTAGACTTAAATAGGCATAATCTCCTAAAAAAGGGGTACCGTAGTCTGGTACTCCTCCCATTTGTACTAATACCTCTTTTTTTACCATACATGTTGACCACAAATAGGAAGAAAATATTTTAAATGTAAAAAATCTTTTTAAAAAGTCAAATGGACTAAAAGCTTGAACAAAATTTACTTCATGTTCATTTGATAACCAGGAATTAGTTCCTACGTTTATTTTATATAATTTAGCGACTTTTGGATCGGTACAGTACCAATCAGAACCGCCCATATATAAACCATAGCCCGGGTAATCCTTTTGTAATCGAACTAAAGTTTCTAACATGTCATGATACACCGGATCATCGTCAGCTATCATGACAATGAATTCTCCATTTGACCGTTCCAAACTTTTATTAAAGCTAGGTTTCATTCCAAGATTTGCACCATTAGGAAAATATTTAAATCTTTCATCCTGCATCTCCTCAACAACAGAACGACCACTACAGTCTGGGTCATTATCAGAAACAATTACTTCATAATCAAGAAATGTTTGTCTTTTAATGCTTTCTAAGGTGCTTTTTAAAATATTACCTCTTTTAAAGGTGGTAAAACAAAAACTTACAAGCGGCATAACATTTATTTTATTCTTTTTAAATATCCTTGCGGAGCTACACTTATTAGTAACTTATTATCTATTTCCTTATCAATGACAAAATCCGTATTCTTTTTAAGAAATTCAAAAACCGCAGTTTTAGGATTATTGCCAATGCCCCACGGTCTTTCTTCTTTAAAGTAATTTGCAGGAAGGTCTTCGACAATTGTGTCAAAAACAACGATATAAGAACTCAAACTAACAAATGGAGAATATAATTCTAATTCTCTCAACACATGATCGTAAGTATGATTGCTATCTAAAATAACTAAAATCTTTTGTTTGTCTTTAGCTATTGATTTAACCTGGCCAATTATATCTTCACTTATTGAGGAGCCTTCAAGCATTTTAATCCGTTTAAACATCGGATGCTTTTCAATCTCTGCTTTATTATGTTTTCTAATGTCAATATCAATACCTAATACCTCACCCTTTCCTATTAATTCTAACAACGAAGCGTAATAAATTAATGAACCTCCATGGGCTATGCCTGTTTCTATTATTAAGTCTGGCTTCACTTCCCAGATGATTTCCTGCATTGCAATCATATCCTGGGGATATTGAATAATGGGTCTTCCCATCCATGAAAAATTATACGAATACTGGTTACTGTTAGATGCATCGTTAAAAGCTTTTGCTGAAGCCTTTAAACTTTCATTGTGGCCATTAGCTTTAATACGCGCCTTTCTTTCCTCTATAAATTGTGAAATCGGATTATCCATTGTTTATTATTGTTTTCAATTTTGTGTTATCTCCCCAAAAACTCATGGGCTCGTAATCAAGGTAAGGATAGTAACCAAGATTAAGATGAATATTTGTTTTTTTCTCTTCTAGGTAATTTTTAATCAATTCCTTCAACTTCACCGGTTTTCCGCTACAGCAATTGATAGCACCGGTTATTTTATTTTGCATTGCTATTTTAGCAATATATTCTGCCACTTCCTCTACCCTTAAATAATCTCTTATTTGCTCGCCTCCACTCATGTTAAAGGTATCCTGTTTATTTTCAATCGCTTTTTCTAATTGTGAAAATATAGAATTAGGGTTTTGCCCTTTACCATGCATATAAAATAGTCGCACCCATTTTAAAACAAAAGGATTATATAATTGCAATTGGGTAAGAAATTTATGCAAGGCATCTTTTGCTATCGCATAGGCATTTGTCGGATTAGTGTCTGTTTCTTCTGTAAGGCAACCTTGCTTAAAACCATATTCAAAGCACGTACCTGTTACTGTAACATCTGACAAGCCGTTCAACACCAGGTTTTTTATAAAAGCATAATGCCTCGGCAAATTTTCTTCGAAATGAAATAATGATTTATAATTTGGCAACCCTTCCCATGCCAAATGTATAAGAGCGTCTGGCTTATCAAAGTATTGGAAATAATTTGCATCGGCCGAGTAATTTTTAAAGTTAAAAGGAACAAATTTTACTTTCGAAAACCATGCTCTTTGTTTCACTTTTTCTGCTGAAGTCGATGTGGCTATTACGGAATAATTATTCTTTAGTAATTCTACAATTACATATTCACCTATAAACCCCGATGCACCCGTAACCAAAACTTTTTTCATGGCTTATATTACTTCTAATTGAGGAATTGGAATTACAAATTTTCCATTCCAATCCTTTATGTAGCTCAACTGCTTTATGACTTCCTCTTTTATGTTCCATGGAAATATTATAACAAAATCCGGCTTTGACTGCTTCAGCACATCTTCTGCAACAACAGGAATATGACTTGCAGGAAGCCACTTATTCTGTTTGTGCGGATTTGCGTCTACCACAAATTCTATTAAATCATTCTTAATACCGCAAAAATTCAATAAGGTATTTCCTTTTGCGGCAGCTCCATAACCTGCAACTTTTTTTCCTTCTTTTTTTTGTTTTATCAAAAATTCAATAAAACTTAATTTAACCTGTAAAGCCTTTTGTTGGAAGTTTTGATAGTAGGCCGGGGAATTCATTCCCTTTGCCATTTCCTTATCAAGCAAATCAGCAACGTTTTTTGAAATTTCTTTTTTTGTGTTTTCTTCATGTTTCGCATAAATACGTAAAGAACCTCCATGTGTTGGAATTTCTTCAACATCAAAAAGACTTAACCCACAACTTTCAAAAATCTGCTTGACTGTATAAAAAGATAAGTAAGAGAAATGTTCATGATAAATAGTATCAAATTGATTATTATCTACCAATTGCATTAAATGCGGAAATTCCATTGTTATTACTCCATCCTCTTTCAGCAAAATTTTCATTCCTGACACGAAATCTACGATATCGGGCACGTGTGCTAATACATTATTTCCTAAGAGTAAATCTGCTTTTATTCCTTTTGATACCAGTTCTTTTGCCAGTTGGACCCCGAAAAATTCTGTCACGGTATCAATTCCCTTATTAATAGCAACCTCTGCAGTATTTGCTGTTGGTTCAATGCCTAATACCGGAACATTCTTTGCCTTAAAATATTGCAACAAGTAACCATCATTAGAAGCAATTTCAATAATTTTTGATTTTTCATTGAAATTAAAACGACTGATCATTTTATCTGTATAACGACTTGCGTGCTCGAGCCAGCTTTTAGAATAAGATGAGAAGTAGACATATTTATTATCAAATATTGAATCAGACTTTTTATATTCTTCTATTTGTACAAGGAAACAAGTGTGACAAGTATATACTTTTAAAGGAAAAAAAACTTCTGGCTCATTCAGTTCTTCTTTCGTTAAAAAAGAATTAGAAGCGGGAGAATTGATTAAATCAATAAAAACATCTGATAATTCCGATTTACAAAATCTGCATTTCATAATTATATTCCCTTAAAATTTTCGTTTAAATATGGATGATTGGTATCTCGCTCAGACATTTCTTTTATAGGCAACGGCCACTTTATATTAATTAAAGGATCATCATATCGTATCCCACCCTCAACATTTGGGGTGTAATATGTTGAATGAAAATAAATCAGTTCGCAATTTGGTGTAAGTGTTTGAAAGCCATGTGCAAAGCCCTCCGGAATGTACAACATATTTTTTTTTACAGCAGATAATTCTGTACTATAAAACTGTAAAAAAGTAGATGAATTTTTTCTTATATCAATAATTACATCATACACACTTCCCGCAATACATCTAACCATTTTTATTTCTGTGTAGGGAGGGTTCTGAAAGTGCATACCTCTTAAAGACCCTTTATCAGCCGTAAATGAATGATTCATCTGAACCCACTCCTTATCATGACCGATTTTTTTAAACTCATCCTTACAGAAGAAACGGGCAAACCAACCACGGCTGTCTGAGTGGGGAGTCAGCGTGATTTCATAACTATTGTTTAATGGGGTAGGAGTGAAAATCATAATGAAAGGTATTCTCTTATTTGCCTAAAGGTATAGTCAGCTAATTCATCAACAGGTTGTTTATACCAGTTAATTGTCCATTCTATTGCCCGGCTTGAATGTAATTTCGGATGCCATTTTAATTCTTTCATTGCTTTGCTTATATCTAGTTTTAACAAAGTCGCTTCATGCACATCGTTGGGATTAGACACATCTTTCCACGAGCCTTTTTGCCAAAACTCAATTGCTAATTTTACCAAATTTTCTACAGTCAGATGATCTACGGGCAACGGGCCAAAATTATAGGCTTTTGAGAAATTAGCCGGATTATTATCCAGCATAGCAGCAAAAAGTAAATAACCCGTTAAAGGCTCCAACACGTGTTGCCAAGGGCGCACCGATTTCGGATTTCTTACTTCAATTGTCTTCGATGCGGTTAATGACCTTATTATGTCTGGTATCAATCTGTCCCTACTCCAGTCACCACCACCAATTACATTTCCCGCCCTCGCGCTACCGACAGCTTTTTGATGTTTTATAAAATTATCGGTATTAAAAAACGAATCCCTGAAAGAGCTTACTACCAACTCAGCACATGCCTTACTGGCACTGTAGGGATCATATCCGCCCAGGATATCTTCTTCTTTATATAAAATGTGCTGCTCTTTGTTTTGATACACCTTATCGGTAGTAACAACAATTACAGTACATTTTTTATTAAGATGAGTAACTGCTTCCAACAGGTTTGCTGTTCCGGCTACATTTACTTCAAATGTTTCTGCAGGCAGTTCATAAGAGCGTCTTACAAGTGGCTGAGCTGCAAGGTGAAAAATGAAATCCGGTTCAAAAGACGTAATTTCTTTTGACAATTTTTCTTTATCCCGAATATCTGCTATTATACTTTTTACTGGTATTTTATTAATTAATATTTCAAACAAACCATTTTCATATTCGGGTTCAAGAGCATATCCTTTTACCTCTGCACCTAACTCACTTAAGACAGCCATCAGCCACGCACCTTTAAAGCCCGTGTGCCCGGTTATAAAAACCTTTTTACCCGCATAAAAAGATGACAAAAATTCCTTGTCTACTGAATTTTCCATTTGCCAAAATAATTTTCTCTAATGTAATTCCCGATCTAATCGCGCAAAAGACGTGGTATTTTTTGAAATTTTAAAACTTTTCCAGAGAATAATTAAAGTAGGGGCTGTTAAATTTTCTAAGGCTACTGTCCAATTTTCTAGGCAAGAGAATCAATAGAAAACAATAAAGTGACAAATAAGACATCTGATTTTTATCTCTGAGCATCCAGTTCTCACTTTGATTACCTAAGTATAAGCTAGTGACACTTGGTGGTGTATTAATAAAACTTTTAAAAGTTTTGACTGCCCTATTCTTATCTTTCGTGTTAAAAATGCTCTTTAGTTGCCTGAAGTAATAAACAACTTAAGAACGACTTAACTGAATGAAAAAAATTTTATGTCTTGTTCCGTACACTTTTTTGCCTGCTTTAACAGGAGGACAAAAATCTATCAATTCATTCTATCAAAATCTTGCCAAACATTTTGAGCTAGTTTGCGTCGGAACAAAAGACAATGATAATAGCAAAGCTATAGGATATAAAATGTATAATATTCTATCAGCATCAGTTTTGCGTTATATTAATTTCTTAGCAGTTTTTAAGATTCGGAGAATTATACATAAAGAAAGGCCAGATTATTTACAAATAGAGCACCCCTATCTAGGGTGGCTGGCAATAACATTAAAAAGAATTACTGGAATAAAACTAATCGTGCGATCACATAATATAGAAGGCCTTCGCTTTAAAAACTTACATAGATGGTGGTGGAAAATATTGTTGTTTTATGAAGGGTGGGTTCATCGACAGGCTGATATCAACTACTTTATAACAGATGCAGATAGAACATATGCTTTAAAAGCTTTTGCTTTGTCGCCACTAAATACCTTTACCATAACTTACGGTATAAATCTAACTGATGTCCCATCGGATGTACAGCGCCAAGCTTCAAAGGCTTTTCTAAGGGACAAATACAAATTTGATGGAGGTGACCTTATTATTTTGTTTAATGGCGCTTTTGACTATACGCCTAACCTAAATGCCTTAATTAATCTTGTTAACCGCATCTTTCCACAGCTTAAAATGTTACAAGCCGGAAATTTTAAACTGGTAGTATGTGGAAAGGACATACCTGAAGATTTAATTAAAAATAATAAAAATCCTGATATTGTATTTGCAGGCTTCGTTTCTGATATTAATGCTTATTTAAGTGGTGCGTGTGTGTTTGTAAATCCTATAACCGAAGGAGGGGGGATTAAAACCAAGTTAGTGGAAGCGCTAGGCTTTAATTTAAACTGTGTTTCTTTTAAAACAGGAGCAATAGGAATTCCGGTAGAAATTTGTGGGGGAAAATTAATAATTGTTGATGACAACGACTGCACTCTCTTTGCGAGAGCTATCATTGAGGCAGGAAATATAACTTCAGATATTCCGGCGGCTTTTTACAACTATTTTTCAAATGAGAAGATTTTAGAAAAAATAATTCAGATCCTCTAGAATCGTCTGATAATTTCTGCAACTATTAGTATTGTCTTATTTTCAAAATGGCTTAGTAGGTTAGGATTACTTATATTGTCCCCGCAATTTATAAGGTTCCATATTCATTTACTGACATTTATGTTTATACTGTCAATTAATATATAATCATGAAAAAAATTTTCGCTATCGTTATTGCACTTTTTTTTATTTGCAATGTTTTAATCGCTCAGTCCTTACCTGTGCCAAGTGCCAGGCAGTTGGCATGGCAGCAGTTGGAGACAACAGCTTTTCTACATTTTACGGTTAACACATTTACCGATAAAGAATGGGGAGAAGGAACTGAAGATCCAAAAATATTTAACCCCACAAATTTTGATGCACGACAAATTGTAAAAAGTCTGAAGGATGCAGGTTTTAAAATGGCCATCATTACAGCTAAACACCATGATGGATTTTGCTTATGGCCTTCGAAGTATACGGAACATTCTGTAAAAAATAGTCCATGGAAAAACGGGAAGGGAGATGTGGTAAGAGAGATTTCTGATGCCTGCCGAGAATATGGAATTAAGTTTGGCGTATATCTTTCTCCATGGGACAGGAATCAACCCCTTTATGGAACGAATGCTTATAATACTTACTACAAGAACCAGTTGCGCGAATTGCTAACCAATTACGGAGAAGTTTCTGAGGTCTGGTTTGACGGGGCAAAAGGAAAAAATGCAAAAGACATGCAGTATGATTTTCCGGGCTTTTGGAAGTTAGTTCGCCAGTTGCAGCCTAAAGCTGTATTGTTTTCTGATGCTGGTCCCGATGTACGTTGGGTGGGTAACGAATCAGGTAATGCCGGAGAAACTTGTTGGTCTACTATCAATAAAGATACTCTGGCTCCCGGTAAAGCTGATCCAAAATATCTAAATACCGGTGATCCTGAGGGAAAGTCATGGGTTCCTGCGGAAACTGATGTTTCTATTCGGCCGGGATGGTTTTATCATTCATCAGAAGATGATAAGGTAAAGACCGGCAAAGAATTAGTTAACTTGTACTACAATTCTGTAGGAAGAAATAGCTTATTGCTTTTGAATATTCCACCTAACAGGCAAGGGCTTTTGTCTGAAAGTGATGTTGCTAGTCTGAAGGAATTCAGAACAATTTTAAATGAAACGTTTAAAACCAATCTTGCCAAAGAAAAGGCCAAAGGTGGATTAACAGATAAAAAACTATCAACTTTTATAACAGTTAAAGAGAACCAGCCGGTGGAGATAGATTTTAAAAATGCAGTGACATTTGACAGGGCGATGTTCCAGGAAAATATTGCTAGTGGCCAGAGAAACGAAGAAGCTTTGCTGGAATATTGGGACGGAAAAGAATGGCAGAAAATTAATGAATTTACGACTATAGGATATAAGCGTTTACTGCGTTTTTCCGCAGTTACTGCAACTAAAGTCAGGCTAACAGTGCTGAAAGCAAAACAGCCAATTCAATTATCAGAAGTTGGATTTTATAAGGCTTCAGATGGGGAATAGAGTATAAAACTTACAGAGTAAGCTTTATAAAAAAGTTCCCATGGCTCTCTTTAGACTATGGGAACTTTTTATGGCCTTTATTTTTTATCACCCGCCATAAATTTCCAGCTGAAATTCTTGTATTGCTGAGTCATTTTATTCTTGTTAAAAATCTCTTCTTTTCCAATCCATTTTCCATCACTATCTTTTGTAGCTGAGAAAGAATATCTCATATAATTTCCTTTTTTATAATTAAAGGTTTCTCCATCATCGTCATACAAGGAAATGCTTCCTTTAGACTCACCATAATGCCTTAACTCAAGCGGTAATGTTTCTCCTGGCGTTGGCGCATGTAAAACAGGTGGTATCATAGGAACGATTCCGCCATCTTTTACATAAAGAGGTATATTGTCGAGGCCAGGTTCTATTTCTATAATTTCTCCCTTACCCGCATATTCTCCCGTATAGAAATTATACCATTTGCCCTGCGGCAATACTACCTTTCTTTTTTTATCTCCTGCAAACATTGGTGCTACTAATAAGTAATCGCCCAGCATAAACTGGTCCTTTACATCTTCTCTGGTTGCTAAGGCATAAGGATTTGTTACAGAATTTATTTCTGCTGTGAATTGCTTAGGTGAAAAAGAAAAACCTTCTTCTAAATTCATTGCTCTTACCGGTGGCTTCCCTTCGAAATAATATTGGGCAAAGCAATTATATATGTATGGTAGCAATTGCATTCGCAAAGTAGCTACCTCCATTACTTGTTTCGATACTTCAGGATAGCTCCACGGTTTGGTTCCATCGCTCCATGCATTTAACATTGCCATTGGTGAAAAACATACGGATTGCATTCGTCTCAGCCATTCTTCTGCCGTTGCAGAGGAGCGTACTTCCGGAGTCCATAGTACCCCTATAAAACCGCTGTTGCATAAAGCAGTTATAAAATCACGATGGTTGTAATAATCATTATAGATAACATAAGGAAAAGAGGAAGCGCCGGCATTAGATGCGCGAACCAAACCATAAGTTCTGGTATTTTTTTCTTTAAACCATTCTGATGTCATTTTCTGCATTTGCAAGCCAAATGTTTGCCTCATTTGCATAGCCGTAATTCCTGAAGGAAAGGTTGCTACATCAGGCCAAAGCCAATTGTCGTAGCCGTCTACTTCATCTATTTTATAGCCTGATATGCCGATATCGATATGTTCTTTTGAAAACAATGATTTATATATTTTTCTTGCTTTTTCAACATTGAAATCCGGTACAAGTCCATTCCATACGGTATGAGAGCCTGATACCGGTTTCAGTTCTTGATATAAGGAAGAAGAAGGTGACAGGTAAGGATTAAGCCATAGATTTAAACGCAACCCGCTGTCTTTCATTTCCCTTACAAAATCTGCAGGATTAGAGAAACGTGTGGTATCCCATTCAAAAGTACAAGGATAGGATTTGGTTTGCCATCCCGGTTCAAGGCCAATAAAATCCAATGGAAAATGATGTTCTTTAAAATCAGCTACTTCTTTTCTTATATCATCTTCGGTTGACAATGTCGGCACTCTTTGCGTAAAACCGAGTCCCCATTTTGGTGGAAGCACACCTCCTCCATTATATAAATTATAACGTTGTACCACTTCCATTGTATTATTGCCCGCAAAAACATATACTTCGGTTCCATTAGCAGGAACCAGTATTTCAACAGCATCTGAATAAGGCTGTGCCTCCCAATTCTTGTCTGTATTGCGATTATAAACTTTTGGGGGATGCTTGCTGTTTACCCTTATACCCGTGCCCGCATATACTGTTATATACTCTGCACTATTTACCAGCACCCCATAGCCTTTGGTAGAAACGTAAAAAGGAACAGGTGCATGTGTTCTGCCATTATCAATTCCATTGTAATGGTCCACATGCAATGTCATTATGCGGCCACGTTGATTTATAGTTTTAAAATTAAGTCCTAAGCCAAATAGCTGTTCTTCTTTCTCCAGTGGAAACCGTAAGTATATCTTTCCGTTTTGTAGTTCAGCATGACACTCTTCTTTTAATAAGGGAAAATTTCTTTCACCTAAATTTCTAAGTGTCTCTATTCTGGGATGAATGTTGGCTGTTCTCAGTAAATCAAATTTTTGTGGTTGCCCAATTTTTACTTTCCATACACCTGCAGCAACGGAACGCCAGTTAAGTGGTATGTTTTGAGAATAACCCGCTGTAATTGTTACTAGTTGGATTATTGCAAATACTATTAATAATTGTTTCATATCTTTTTTTGATTCATCCCGCTGTTTTGACTTATTCATCAACATAAGATAATGCAGATACTTTAAAGTGAGGAATTTACTTTACGTGTAAAAATAGGCAGAGAAGTATGTAACAGTTTAAATAATAGCGTGCCTTATAGTTTAAAAAGTTGTTTTGGTAGTAAGTAAAACAATTTGGAGGTCTGTTTATTAAACAGATGCTTGTTTCGAAGTTGCAGATTTTAAAATAATACTTTGCCTGGAAGCTAAATATTAAGTTGTTATACTTAATTTACCACCTCAAATAACCTTGAATGAAAAGATTGTTTTTGCCATTAATTTTTCTTTTGTGCATAGTTCTATTGTCTTGGGTATTGGGTAATGACCCTCACTCATCGAAGGGAAATTGGCCCGAGTATCTTGGAGGACCGGACCGCAACCACTATTCTGAATTAACACAAATAAATGCTTCAAACGTAAAACAGCTAAAAGTAGCATGGGAATATCATACACTCGATTCAGGACAGATACAATGCAATCCTATTATCGTAAATGGTATTCTTTATGGAATGACTGCTACCACGCAACCTTTTGCCGTGGACGCCGCTACAGGACAGGAAAAATGGAAGAAGGAAAAAACCACCAAAGAAGAAGGTAGTTCTAGCAGGGGATTGGTTTATTGGGAGAATGGAGATGATAAGCGTATTCTTTATACAAAGGGTCCGTGGCTTTATGCGTTGAACGCTTTAAATGGAGAAAAGATTATTTCGTTTGGTGATAGTGGGCGCACAAGTCTTAAGGCAGGTTTAGGTCCTACTTCAAAAGATAAAATGGTGATTTCTAATACTCCCGGTACCGTCTTTGGAGACTTAATAATTATGCCTTTAAGAGTATCAGAGGGAACTGACGCACCATTAGGTAATATCCAGGCATTTAATATCAAAACAGGGAAATTAGCCTGGGTTTTTCACACAATACCGCTGCCTGGCGAGTTTGGTTACACAACATGGCCAAAAAGCGTTTATAAAAATACATTGGTAGGTGCGGCAAATAACTGGTCTGGTATGGCTGTTGATCGTAAGCGTGGTATTTTGTATGTTCCTACCGGTTCTGCTGCTTTTGACTTTTATGGTGGCGACCGTAAAGGCGCCAATCTTTTTGCAAATTGCCTCATTGCATTAGATGCTAAAACCGGCAAACGGTTATGGCATTATCAGTTGGTACATCATGATATTCTTGATCGTGATCCGCCCGCTCCGCCGAATCTGGTCACTATCAATCACAACGGAAAAAAGGTTGACGCAGTAGTACAGGTAACGAAGCAAGGAATGGTGTTTGTTTTTGACAGGGTTACTGGTGTACCAGTATATCCTATCCAGGAAAAACCAGTGCCTGCTTCTGATGTGCCGGGTGAAAAAAGCTGGCCGACACAGCCTTTCGCTACAAAACCAGCCCCTTATGCCCGTCAAAATCTTACCGAAGCAGATATTAATCCTTATTCAGAAAGCCATGATTCATTGGTTGCTCTTTTTCGCAAAAGCCGCTATGGCGGACCTTTTACTCCGCTGAGCAAAAAAGGAACTATTATTTTTCCCGGGCTTGATGGGGGAGCAGAGTGGGGTGGGTCCGCTGCCGACCCTGATGGAACCTTATATGTAAATAGTAATGAAATGGCGTGGCTGATAGCAATAGGAGAAACAGCCACAGAAGCTCAGTTGGCAGGTATGTCTTCAGGAAACCGGTTGTACACCACTAATTGTATCGGCTGCCACGGGCCTGAAAGAAAAGGAAATCCCGCAAGTGGCTATCCATCACTTATAGGTGTTGCGACCCGGCATACCAGGGATTACATCAAGAACATTATTACTAATGGAAAAGGAATGATGCCAGGTTTTGGTAGACTGGATGATAAGCAAAAGCAGGCGCTGGTAGCGTTTTTGGCCGGTGAAGAAAAGGAAGAGATGGGCCTCACAAAAATGCAGTCTCCCAAGTCTAAAGCAAAAACTCCATCAAAAGGAAATACGAAATCTACTCCTGCATATTCTTACCGGATTTCAGGTTACAGTAAATTTTTAGATAAAAACGGTTTGCCTGCAGTAAGCCCGCCATGGGGAACGTTAAACGCCATTGATTTAAATACAGGCGAATACAAATGGAAAATACCGTATGGGGAATATCCAGAACTGGCAGCAAAAGGTATCCCTCAAACAGGTTCTGAAAGTTACGGAGGACCGGTTGTAACGTCAAGCGGGCTGTTATTTATAGCCGGTACTAAAGACAAAAAATTCAGAGTTTACGATAAAAATAATGGCAAGTTACTTTGGGAGACGGTTTTGCCTGCTGCAGCATTTGCAACTCCCAGTACCTATGAAGTGAATGGTAAACAGTATATTGTTATGGCATGCGGTGGAACCAAGCTTGGGGCAGAGGCAGGAGACAGTTACGTGGCGTTTGCATTACCTTAGGGCGAAGAATTAAAATGGAGAATTGAAAATGTGAATTGAAAAGAAGTTTTATCGTTATTATTTCTTTGTTTTCAATCTTCAGTTCTTCTAATTGGCTTTTGTTGTGTCACTCACTTGTACATTCTGTTCTTTATTCTGCCAAAAAAATGGTTAGTAGTAAATAAGTTAGTAAAGAGATGAAAAATAAGACGATTGCTTGCTCTCCTCATTTTGAGGTAGAAAATTATGGTATTGATCAAAACTTACCAGGGTCGCGACGAGCCTTTATAAAAACAGCAGGAAGTGTTGTAGGAGGATTTATGCTAAATAGCTTAATACCTCAAAAATCCACTGGTAACCTTTTTTCTACAGTAGTTCCTCTATATGCGCATCTGTGGGTATATGCAAGTCGTTATCCTCCTGATTGGGATTGCACACCGATATTAGATAATGTTTTTAGTGATTTAAAATATGCAGGCTTCCAGGGGGTGGAATTGATGGAAATTATTCTTCGCCATGACGATGCGGTTACAAGACTTCGTGAGCTTTCTCAAAAGTATTCCTTGCCTGTCACCGGTACATCTTACAATGCTAATATATGGAAGAAGGATGAACATCAAAAGATACTGGAAGATATAGAATTGGTATTAGAAAGATTGCACGCTGCAGGTGGAAAAATGCTTGGAATTACAGTTGGTGATGCAAGACACACAAAAACAGAAGATGAGTTAGATGCCCAGGCTGAATTGCTGCAAAAAATTATTGCGGAATGCAATAAAAAGCAAATAGAACCTAATCTCCACAATCACACTTTTGAAGTAACAAATGGATTACATGACCTGAAGGGCACATTAAAAAGAATACCTGACATAAAATTAGGACCAGACCTTAACTGGTTAGTTCGAGGCGGCGTCGATCCTGTATGGTTTATAAAAACGTATGGTCATCAAATGGTTTACATGCATATTCGTGACCAAAAAGCGGATGGTAAATGGACAGAAGCAGTTGGTGAAGGAGTTACTGATTTCCCTGCAATTGCAAAAGCATTAAAAGACATCAATTATAAAGGCAAGGCTGCCGTGGAGCTTGCATTCGACTCCCCGCCGACACGTGCGGTAAAGGATGACTGGAAGCAAAGCAGGCAATACGTAAAAAAGGTTTTTGGGTGGTAAAAATATAAACAGGGTTATAAAAGGATTAGATGGTTTTCATGAAGTAATAATTAACCGGGGTTAATCCTAAAATCTACTTCTCAAGTTCGGAATACAAAGAATTAATACAGTAATTAAGATATATGGGATTTCAAAAAGATTCGTCCGCTATTAACATCAATTCAAAAGGAGTTCAACAAAATACTTTTGATGCAATTGTTATTGGCTCAGGCATGAGTGGGGGATGGGCTGCAAAAGAATTTTGTGAAAAGGGATTAAAAACCTTAGTGCTGGAACGCGGGCGAAATATTGAGCACATAAAAGATTATACTACAGCTACACTTAATCCGTGGGACTTTCCACATCGAGAGGAAATAACAAGAAAGATGCGGGAAGATAATCCTATTGTTAGCAAGTGCTATGCATTTACAGAAGCAACCCAACATTTTTTTGTAAAAGATCGTGAGCATCCATACGTGCAGACAAAACCTTTTAATTGGATAAGAGGATACCAGTTGGGAGGTAAATCATTATTATGGGCGAGATGGACACAAAGATGGAGCGACCTTGATTTTGAAGCTAATGCAAAGCAAGGTATCGCAGTAGACTGGCCCATTCGTTATAAAGACATTGCGCCATGGTATTCTTATGTCGAAAAATTCGTTGGTATTTGCGGAAGCCGTGACGGTATTGCTCACTTACCCGATGGAGAGTTTCAGCCTCCTATGGAATTTAATTGCATCGAAAAGCATTTTAAAGAATCGGTAGAGTCTACATTTAAAGGCAGGCATGTTATTCATTCAAGAACTGCCAATCTCACAAAGGGATTAAACGGGAGAGGTCCCTGCCAGTACCGTGATAAGTGTGCAAGGGGCTGCCCTTTTAGCGGCTACTTTTCAAGTGTGTCAGCAACGCTTCCTGCCGCACGGGCAACAAATAATCTTACTATCCGTCCTTTCTCTGTTGTTCATTCCATCATTTATGATGAGAAAAAAAATAAGGCAACAGGTGTACGGGTAATTGATGCGAAAACAAAAAAAATGACAGAGTTTTACGCAAAAGTAATTTTTGTAAATGCGGGTACAATAAATACGACTCTCATTTTATTAAACTCCCGGTCATCTCAATTTCCTGCCGGTTTGGGTAACACCAATAATGTGTTGGGCCATTTCTTAATGGACCATAATTACAGGGGAACAATTGGAGGTTCGTACGAAGGTTTTCAGGACAAATATTATTATGGTAAAAGACCAGCGGGAATTTATGTACCGAGATTTAGAAACGTAGGTGCTGATGTTCAAAAAGATTTTATAAGAGGGTATGCTTTTGCAGCGGGCGGTTCGAGAAGTACGGGTAATGTGCAAGAAGATACTATCGGAGCTAACTATAAAGAACAGCTAACAGAGCCTGGTAACTGGAATATGTGGATGACCGGAATGGGTGAGTGCCTTCCTTATTATGAAAATAAAGTTACCCTGAGTGAAGACAAAAAAGACGCATGGGGAATACCGCAACTGGAAATAGATTGTGAATACAAAGGGAATGAGCTGGCAATGCTGAAAGATATTTTAAACACAGGTTCAGAAATGTTGGAAAAAGCAGGATTTAAAAATATTAATGCAACAGATACAGCACAGCCACCAGGTTTAGGTATTCATGAGATGGGAACCGCAAGAATGGGCAGAGATCCGAAAACATCTATATTAAATGCAAATAATCAGATATGGGATGCGAAAAATGTATTTGTTACGGATGGAGCTTGCATGACCTCAAATGCATGCCAAAACCCTTCACTAACCTATATGGCACTTACCGCAAGGGCAGCAAATTTTGCTGTAGATGAAATGAAGAGAGGAAATTTGTAGCGAAAAAAGTTGTACGGCAGATAGAAATGAGGAGAAGGTAGGAGGGGTTGAGAAAACTATATTAAAGATTTTCTGTAATCAGTGCCCTTAGACGCAATGCATTTAAAAAGTACAAGAGTGCGACGCAAGAAAAGCTTTATAGTAAGGTGAAAGCTGGCTAACAGAAATAACTTGTCATAAAAAACGATATTGCTATATATGAAGTCTATTGTCGTAGTTGGAAGTTCTAATACAGACATGGTCGTACAAGCTGACCACCTACCTGCACCAGGAGAAACCATTTTAGGGGGAACTTTTTTTATGACCCAGGGTGGAAAAGGTGCCAACCAATCAGTTGCTGCAGCCCGGCTTAACGGGCAGGTGGCATTTATAGCGAAAGTTGGCGCTGATGTATTTGGACAACAATCTGTACAATTATACAAAGAAGAAGGAATTGACACCACTTATATTTCTGTTGATGCAAACCAGCCCTCAGGTGTTGCGCTAATTAATGTCGATGATAATGGCGAAAACTGCATAGCCGTAGCGGCAGGCGCAAATGCAGCTTTACATGCTGATGACGTAAGGAAAGCTCAGACAATTTGTGAGCAGGCATCTATTATCTTAATTCAGCTGGAGATACCTGTTGAAACAGTAAATTTTGTTGCAAACCTTGCTGAGGCAAATAATATAAAACTCGTATTAAACCCGGCCCCGGCTCGTGCGCTTTCAGATGATTTATTAAGAAAGGTATCAATAATAACTCCCAACGAAAAAGAAGCAGAAATGCTTACCGGGATTAAAATTTCAGGAATTGACTCTGCAAAACAAGCTGCACAATCACTTGCCGCTAAAGGGATAGAAACAGTAATTATAACAATGGGGTCTGAAGGTGCATTACTATATGAGAATGATTTGTTTGAAGTAGTGCCTTCCACAAAAGTAAAAGCGGTTGATACTACCGCGGCGGGAGATGTGTTTAACGGAGCATTAGCAGTGGCGATATCTGAAGGAAAAAATATGAAACAGGCTGTACAATTTGCAAATGCTGCTGCTGCTATTTCAGTAACAAGATTAGGTGCACAGGCATCAGCACCTAAGAGACAAGAAGTAGAAGCATCAATAGTTTCTAATAAAATAAAAGCTTAAAATAGAAAAATCTATGTTTATTGTACAAAGCTATAGTACCGCTGTACTTTTTTGTATCATCACAATGATATGCTGGGGATCCTGGGCAAATACCCAAAAGCTATCTGAAAAAACCTGGCGTTTCGAATTATTTTATTGGGACTATGTTATCGGTATTTTCTTGTTTTCAATTATCTGTGCACTTACTTTAGGTAGCACAGGCAATGAAGGACGAAGCTTTATAACAGATTTAAAACAGGCGGATTTTTCTAATATTTTAAGCGCACTCACCGGAGGCTTAGTATTTAACGCTGCAAATATTTTATTTTCAGCGGCCATTGCTATTGCAGGTATGGCAGTAGCATTTCCTGTTGGTATTGGCATTGCCCTGGTGCTGGGTGTTGTTCTCAATTATAATGTTGCCCAAAAAGGTAATCCTTATTTTCTTTTTGCAGGTGTTGCATTGGTTATTATTGCCGTACTTTTAAATGCTGCTGCGTATAAAAGAAAATCGCACTCCAAGGAGGGAAGCGTGATTACTACAAAAGGTATTATCATTTCTGTAATTGCAGGTATTTTAATGTCTTTCTTTTACCGCTTTATTGCCTCATCTATGGACCTTGAAAATTTTGAAAATCCAATGCCCGGCAAAATGACTCCTTACACCGCGGTATTTATTTTTTCAGCAGGTATTTTTATAAGCAACTTTATTTTCAATACAGCTCTTATGAAAAAACCAATTACCGGTTCACCTGTCACCTATAACGATTATTTCAACGGAAATTTGAAAACTCATTTTGTTGGCATATTGGGAGGTCTTATTTGGGGATTAGGAAATTCATTTAATTTGATTGCGGCTGGTAAAGCGGGTCCGGCCATATCTTATGGCTTGGGACAAGGTGCAACCCTCATTGCAGCATTATGGGGAGTGTTTATCTGGAAAGAATTTAAGGATGCAGGCAAACAAACTAATGCGCTTATTACGGCTATGTTTTTCTTTTTTCTTACTGGCATTGCCATGATCATATATGCTGGTACATGATCAGAATGTATTTGTACCATAATTAATAAATAAATAAAAAATTTCTTAAGCTATTAGGGCTTTAGGTAAAAATTTTCAAAATGATAAAATATCTATTTCTATCTTTCTTTTTAGTGTATTCGATTGGTATGAAAGCACAAACCAATAAAGCTTTGCCCGTTATTTTTGATACTGATATGGGCCCCGATTATGATGACGTAGGAGCCATTACTTTGCTACATGCTTTTGCCGACAGTGGTAAGGCAAAAATATTAGCCACTATTGCCAGCACAAAATATGAAGGTGTTGCCGCTGTGCTTAACGTATTTAATACATATTTTAAAAAAGCGGAGATACCTATAGGAGTTCCAAAAGGAAATGCATTAACACTAAAAGATTTCCAACATTGGACAGATACTTTAATAGCGAAATATCCACATACAATAAAAAGCAATGATGAAGTACCTGACGCAGTAGAATTGTATCGAAAGATTTTAGCAAAACAACCGGATAACAGCGTGACCATAATAACTGTTGGGTTTTTAACCAATATTTCCAACTTACTTCAATCCAAACCCGATAAATATTCTTCTTTAAACGGAAAAGAACTGGTAAACAAAAAGGTAAAAAACATGGTAACCATGGGCGGTAAGTTTCCGGCAGGTAAAGAATTTAACATAGAGAAAGATGCGGTTGCATCTAAATATGCATACGAACATTTTGAAAAACCTGTGTTATTTAGTGGTTTTGAAATAGGCGAAAAAATAAAAACAGGTTTGCCATTAGTAAATAATGATGCAATACAAAACAGCCCTGTTAAGGATGTGTTTTCTCTTTGTCTGCCAATGGCAAAAGAAGATAAGGAGGGCAGAATGAGTTGGGATGAAACGGCAGTATTTGTCGCCGTTGCAGGATATAAACCTTTTTATACTCTTAAGAAAGGAACTATACAAATTGCAGATGACGGCAGTAACACGTGGAATGGAAACGGAACAAAGCATCATCATTTAGTAAAGGAACGGCCACCATCAGAAGTGGAAAAAGTTATTAATGATTTAATGATACACCAGCCATAAGTACAGCCTATTTCGGTCACGAATGTTTAGATATGCAAGTAATCGTTAGTTTTTTTGTATTTTAATTATTTTACGAAACTCCTTTAAAATAATTTTCTACCGAAAAATGTTTTATGAGATTATTAAGATAACAAACACGAGTAAAGTTTTAAAAGTTGTCATGATATTAGTTAATTAATTTCTTTTTTTTATATTATCTTCCACCCATCAACAATTGCTTATGGAAACAACAATAAGTACGGCAGTAAATGACGCACCTGTAATAGAACCAGTTAATAAAATATCGCCGGTTGTTTCAAAGCGAATAACCTCTGTAGATGTATACAGGGGATTTGTGATGCTGCTGATGATGGCGGAAGTACTTTCTTTTCATCGTGTATCTCAGTCTTTGCCTGATAGTTCGTTCTGGAGTTTTTTAGCTTTTAACCAAGATCATGTTCAGTGGGTTGGTTGCTCTCTTCATGACTTAATTCAACCTTCATTTTCTTTTTTAGTCGGTGTGGCGGTGCCTTATTCCATTGCCGGAAGATTAGCTAAGGGAGCGACCTACAGCCATTTGCTAAAGCACACAATCATCCGGTCGGTCATTTTAATATTACTTGGCATATTTCTGAGGTCAATGTCTGCCAAACAAACGTATTTTACTTTTGAAGACACGCTTACACAAATTGGCTTAGGTTATACTTTTCTCTTCATGCTCGGCTTCTCATCTTCAAAAACACAAATGATATCTCTTGTTTGTATTCTTGTTGGTTATTGGGCAGCCTTTGCCTTGTATCCGTTGCCCGGTGCTTCTTTTGATTATGCTTCTGCAGGCGTAACTCCTGATTTGCAATTTAACCTTCATGGTTTTGCCGCCCATTGGAATAAGAATACTAACCTGGCATGGGCCTTTGACAAATGGTTTTTGAATTTATTTCCTCGCGAAAAAACGTTTACAAACAATGAAGGTGGCTACGCAACACTTAGTTTTATCCCGACCCTCGGCACTATGATATTGGGCCTTATGGCAGGTAAGATTCTAAAATCATCCTTTAATAATGCACAGAAAATAAA
Organism: Segetibacter koreensis DSM 18137; assembly: GCF_000374045.1. GTDB lineage: Bacteria > Bacteroidota > Bacteroidia > Chitinophagales > Chitinophagaceae > Segetibacter > Segetibacter koreensis. The sequence goes on from NZ_KB893329.1 coordinate 58,516, forward strand.
GCGTTTTATATTTTTTAGCATTGCCTTGTTTGCTTTAGGCCTTCTTTGTCATTTTACAGGAATTAATCCTATTGTAAAACGTATCTGGACACCTGCTTGGGTACTGTTTAGCGGCGGATGCTGCTTTTTGCTACTAGCCTTTTTTTATAGTGTTATTGATGTGTACAAAATAAAAAAATGGAGTTTTCCGCTCATGGTAATTGGTATGAATTCCATTGCTGCTTATGTGATCGCGCACACGATATCTTCATTCATAGAAAGTTCTTTTTCTATTCATTTAGGCCAGCATTATGACCAAGTGTTTGGCGACCCATATTCTTCACTTGTAAGGGGAGGATTAGTCCTTCTCATGGAATTTTATATTTTATATTGGATGTATAAGAGGAAAATCTTCCTTAAAATATAAAGTAAAAATCAACTGTTCACTGATTGATCAATTATTTCTGCGGGTAAATAAAATACCCGAAAACTTTATTTCAGCACGTTTTCTTTTACGACAAAAGGAAAAATAAGATGTTGTTAGCGGTTTGTGAAAACAGGTTCACTGTAAAACAGGACGATTCATGTGAAATGCACAGACGAAAGCTAAAATTTTTTAATTTAAAATTAAGTCTTTATTACTGTAGCAAATTTTGATATTCGTTTATTGCCGTTTTACTTTGCAGCTAGATTTTTCCTAATTCGTATTTATGAGAAAATATTTGTCTGAAAAAAATGCCTTGACGGTGGTAGCTAGCTTGTTTTGTTTAGTGATGATGATTATTGCGTTATTTAACAAACAATCTTTTTGGGAAGCAATTGCTTTCGCTTTAGCATTTAGTTTTTCTGTTGAACTAGTATGTCATAGAGCCAGAGAAAACAAATAAGAACTGCTGTTTTGTCTATCTTGTACCAGTTGCCGAGACCTCGTGGAATTTTACAATAATTTTTGGAATTATAGTACCCTGTAGGTGACGCCTTCAATTGCCAGATCAGTGGCTGGAAAAATTTCGCGTGCTTCATCAAGAAATTGATTAAGCTCTTCGTATTTGCTGCTAAAATGACCTATTAATAAATTTTTTGCATTTGCTCTCAATGCAATATCTGCTGCCTGCGCTGTGGTGGAATGAAATCTTTGTTTGGCACGGTCATTAAGATCTTTGAGATAAGTAGTTTCATGATATAAAAGCGTCACATCCTTTACTTTTTCTGCTACCGAGAGGTTATACATGGTATCTCCACAGTAGGCATAGCTTTTTGCGGGGCTATTTGCAATAGTTACATTTTCATTTAAGATCAGTTGCCCGTTTTCAGTAACAATATTCTCTCCCAGTTTTAGACGCTCATAATAACCAGCAGGTAAATGATAAGAACCGATCGTTTCTTTATTGATTTTTCTTGGTTTTTTCTTTTCTCTGAATATGAATCCCCAACACTCAATACGATGAAATACCCGGAAACATTCTACCGTAAATTTCGGATCATCTAACAGTATTCCTTCGCTTTCTAAGGGGTGAAAATGCAGCGTATAGCCAAACTGTGTGTCTGCTGCCTGCAGCATTAAGTCTAATATTGGCATTATAAGTGGTGGCCCATATAAATGTAAATCAGTATCTCTGCCCAATAATCCCATACTGGTTATAAGGCCTGGCAGTCCAAAGTAGTGATCACCATGCAAATGCGAAATAAAAATGTGGTTGATCCGGCTTCTCCTGATTTTATATCGCGCTAACTGCATTTGTGTTCCTTCACCACAGTCAATTAAAAATTGAAACTGATCGAGAGTAACCACTTGGGAAGTTGGATGCCGGTCGTAAGCCGGTAATGCTGAATTATTGCCTAATATGGTTACTCCAAACATTACTGAAGATAAGATTTCTTTTTTTGCGGGGTAAAGATAGCAGAATTAGAGTTTCGTTGAAGGCCTTTAGTAAGAAGGGCTTCGGAGGCAGCATGGTAAAATAAGCGGTTAATTAGCAATTACCTGCCAACGGTGATTTGGGCAAGGATCGAAACAGCCGGTAAAAAACTTTGCGAGGCAAAAAAATTATATTACAACCCTATTTAGATAACTAACTTTCCTCTCCTGTTTCTTCGTCAAGAAGTTCTCTTTCTATTTCTTCCATTTGCACAATGTCCCAGGCTTCGCTTTCAGTTGGGGTAATGTTCATTACTTCCATTAATTCCATTTCCTCAAGTCTGTCTTCGAGCGTACGACTTAGTTCACAAACAACAAAAGACGCATTGTTTTCATAAAATAATTGTTGTAATTGTGCCAATTCTTCAGCACCTTTATCTTCAATTGTTTCCAGTGCCGAAAGTTTTAATACCACATTTTTAATCTTTTGCTGTAGAAATTTCGTAACTAATTGAGAAAGGTCTGCTGCAATATTGGCAGATAATATTGGTTCCATTAGTGTTATAGCATAAAATTTCTCTTTGGTATCAATTTTGACCTTCATGATTACAGTTTGATTAACAAATGTGGATAACGACACATACTCAAGCTTCAAAAATATTCGTTATTATTGTATCAAGCAATTTAAACTATATGGATAATAATTTTTCAGCCCAGGTAAAGGAAATTATTTCATTCAGCAGAGAGGAAGCTCTCAGGCTGGGAAATGATTTTATAGGGACGGAGCATTTGCTGCTAGGTTTAATCAGAGAGGGCGAAAATACAGCTATCCGCATTTTAAAAACATTAAATGTAGACCTGTATGAACTTCGCAAAGAGGTAGAACTTGCAGTAAAAGATAAAACAGGAAAGAACATCGCAAACATCAACAGTCTACCATTAACTAAGCAGGCTGAAAAAGTGATTCGTGTAACGGTTCTGGAAGCGAAGGCTCTTAAAAGCCCGCTTGTGGAAACTGAACACCTTATGCTTTCAATTTTAAAAAACAAAGAAAATATAGCTACACAGATATTAAACCAATTTGATGTGGACTATGATGTCTTTAGAAATGAATTGGGCATGGTAAGAAGCAGCGACCCAAGAAGCGAATATACCGAAGACAATGACGATGATTTTGATGAAGACAGGAAAGGCTATGCGGGACAGCAGCGTGCTAAGCAGCAAAGCAACCCTAAAAGCAAGACACCAGTACTTGACAACTTCGGTCGCGATATCACGAAATTAGCGGAGAGTGGTTCATTAGACCCAATAGTCGGCCGCGAAAAGGAAATTGAGAGAGTGAGCCAGATATTGAGTCGCCGTAAAAAGAATAACCCAATATTGATTGGTGAGCCGGGTGTGGGTAAGACAGCTATTGTCGAGGGCCTTGCTTTGCGAATAGTGCAAAGAAAAGTTAGTCGTGTTCTGTTTGACAAAAGAGTGATCAGCCTTGACCTCGCAGCACTTGTTGCCGGAACCAAATATCGCGGACAGTTCGAAGAAAGAATGAAAGCAATCATGAACGAACTGGAGAAAAACCGTGACGTGATTTTGTTTATTGATGAAATTCATACTATTGTCGGTGCTGGTGGTGCCAGTGGATCTCTCGATGCTTCAAACATCTTTAAGCCAGCATTGGCAAGAGGAGAACTGCAATGCATTGGAGCCTCTACTTTAGATGAATATAGAATGTACATTGAGAAAGATGGAGCTTTGGACCGTCGTTTTCAAAAGGTGTTAGTAGAGCCACCTTCCGTTGAAGAAACTATTCAGATTCTTACAAATATTCAAAGCAAATACGAGGATTATCACAGCGTTTCTTATTCAACCGATGCAATTGAAGCGTGTGTGAAGCTAAGTGACAGGTATATGACAGATCGTTTGTTGCCAGATAAAGCAATAGATGTTTTGGATGAAGTAGGTGCCAGAGTTCACCTGAAGAACATAAATGTACCTAAAGAGATTTTAGACCTTGAAAAGAAAATTGAAGATATAAAGCTCGAAAAAAACAAGGTCGTAAAAAGCCAGCGTTTTGAAGAAGCAGCAGCTCTTCGTGACACAGAGAAGCGTTTAGGCGAAGCTCTTGAAAAGGCTAAAACCTCTTGGGAAGAAGAAAGCAGAAATAAGCGTTACCCGATAGATGAAGAAGCTATTGCAGAAGTGGTAAGTATGATGACAGGTATACCTGTTAAACGCATGGTAGAGGCTGAAACTGAAAAGTTGCGCCGCATGCCTGAAGACATGAAAGCAATGGTTGTCGGACAAAAAGAGGCTATTTCAAAAGTGACCAAAGCTATACAGAGAAATCGTGTAGGTTTGAAAGATCCGAAAAAACCGATTGGTACTTTCATTTTCTTAGGACCTACAGGTGTTGGTAAAACGGAATTGGCTCGTTCTTTGGCGAGGTACATGTTTGACAGTGAAGATGCATTAATACGCATTGACATGAGTGAATATATGGAAAAATTCACCGTAAGCCGGCTCGTTGGTGCTCCTCCCGGTTACGTAGGTTATGAAGAAGGTGGACAGCTTACCGAGAAAGTCAGACGTAAGCCTTATAGTGTGGTTTTACTTGATGAGATTGAAAAAGCTCACCCCGATATTTATAATATACTATTACAGGTACTGGATGATGGTCAGTTGACAGACGGTTTGGGCAGAAGGATTGATTTTAAGAATACACTTATTATCATGACATCCAACATTGGCGCGCGTCAATTGAAAGAATTTGGTGATGGTGTAGGTTTTGCGACAGCAAGCAGGGTACAAAATGCCGAAGAGAATAACAAGGCGGTAATTGAGAAGGCGCTGAAACGTACTTTTTCTCCTGAGTTCCTTAACAGGATCGATGATGTAGTAATCTTTAATTCATTAACAAAGGAGAACATTTTTGAAATAATAGATATTCTGATGAAAGGGGTGGTGAAGCGTTTGTCAAATCTGGGCTTTAGCCTTGAATTAACAACCGAAGCCAAAGATTTTATCGCAGATAAAGGATATGATGAACAGTTTGGCGCAAGACCTCTGCACAGGGCTATCCAGAAATACCTGGAAGATGAGTTGGCAGAAGAAATATTAAGTATGAACGTAAAGCAGGGAGATGTCTTGATAGGTGAACTTGATAAGGAAAAGGAAAAGATAGTTTTTAGTATAAAAGAAAAAATAGAAGAAAAAGAACAAAGTAAAGCATAGTTTCATTATTTTTAGTTTTTTAAGCCATCCAACCTTTCGGTTGGGTGGCTTTTTTGTCTAAAGAATGTCTCGAGTTGCACGATATAAATGGCAATGCTCACGTGTTCTTTTTGGAGGTCGTTTTTCAGGTCTTTTTGTAACGGCTTTTTTAGCTGTTAATTTTAAAGGTTAATATTAAGGCAGTCCCGTTCTATTTTTAATTTTTTCCTTCATTTGTTTCATTTTTGCATGAGCAATTTCTGCTATTACAATGAAAAAAATTATCATAACAATAGATGGTTACTCTTCGTGTGGCAAAAGCACGTTGGCAAAGGCGCTGGCAGCAGAGCTTAACTACGTCTTTATAGACAGCGGGGCAATGTATAGGGCTATAACGTTGTATTTTCTTCGTAACCATGTAGATTGGAATATTCGGGAGGAAGTACTCAAAGCGCTAAAAAACATATCACTTGAATTCATTTACAACTATATAACTGGTATAAGTGAAATACATCTTAACGATGAAAATGTTGAATGGCTGATAAGGGATATGGTGGTAGCCGAAAATGTAAGTGAGGTAGCTGCAGTAAAAGAAGTGCGTGAATTTGCAGTAGCACAGCAACAAAAGATGGGTGGTGAAAAAGGCATTGTAATGGACGGAAGAGATATAGGTACAACTGTTTTTCCGGATGCCGAACTGAAAATTTTTTTAACTGCTGATCCGGCGGTAAGAGTTGAGCGAAGGTTCAAAGAAATGTTTACTAAAAATCCAAATATTACCATCGATGAGGTTAAGACTAATCTTGAGATGAGAGATTTTATTGATAGCAATCGCGAATTTAGCCCTTTGAGAAAAGCGGAGGATGCAGTTGTTATAGATAACTCTAATCTTACATTGAAAGAGCAATTTAAGCTTGCAATGAAGCTTGTAAAAGAAAAAACGGAAGTTAGGGAGCTAAACCACAACTAACTATTGCAGGTAAATTTTAAGTTCTTTTACAAATTCAGGTTCTTTTTTCGAAACATATATTATTAGGTGCTCTAAATGGTATCAGCCTTATTTGATAGAATTTATTATTTCTTCTACAGTTTTCTCAATTTTGTAAAAAGAGATTAATTTTCTAATTACAGACTCTACTACCGCATCAGGACAGCTTGCACCGCTTGTTATTAAAACTTTTAAAGGTCTTTTATCAGTAAGATAATTTACAGAATGTAATTCCTGTTTTGTATGAAAGTTGTAATGAAGAATTTCCTTGTCCGATAAAATTTTATCCGCAGAATTAATATAGTAAGTCGGAAGCTTTTCTTCACATAATTCAACCAGATGGGAAGTGTTACTGCTGTTATATCCGCCTACCACTATAGCCAGGTTTGCATCAGTAGTAAGCAGTTCATATACAGCGGTTTGATTGTCATTTGTAGCATAACAAAGTGTATCCCGGGTATCTGCGAAACGTTCGTCTAAGTTGTCAGCATTTAACCCGTAGTGCTGTATCATTTGCTGTTTCAAATAATCACTTATAGCTTGGGTATCATTTGCTAGCATGGTTGTTTGATTTACCACACCAATTCTTCCCAGGTCCTTTTCCACATCAAAGTTCTCAGAATATCTTCCTTTAAATTCTGTATAAAATTCTGCGGCAGATTTTTCCCCGGTTATATATTTTGCAAGCTCTACTGTTTCCTTCATGTCATTGACAACAACAGTGGGCGTATTGGCAGCGCTATGACTAAATGTAGCACGTGTTTCTTCATGTGTCGGTTTGCCATGAACTACGATGCTATATCCTTTTTTCGCAATTTGCTCGCTTCTGTTCCACACCTTCTCTACAAACGGGCACGTGGTGTTGTACTTTTCTGTTTTGATGCCTATTGCATTCAGTTTGGCTTCTATTGCAAGAGTAGTTCCGAAAGCAGGTACAATTACAACATCATCCGCAGTAAGTTCATCAAAATTTATTAGAAAATTACCTTTTGTATCTTGCAGAAACCGAACTCCCCTCTGGATGAGATCAGCATTTACCTGCGGATTATGAATCATTTCGCTTAATAAAAAGATACGCTTTCCCTGGTTTTCTTCAATTGTTCTAAAAGCAATTTCTATCGCATTTTCCACCCCATAGCAAAAACCAAAATGTCTGGCGAGATAAATGCGAATCGGTCCAAAATCTAAAAGCGTAGGCGTAAAATCCTTTTTAAGCTTATCAGACTCTTTTCTCTTGTTTTTAACAGCGCTGATTAAACTGCTTCGGTAAATGTTAGGTACGTTAAACTTTTTCATAACTTTTATAACCCTGCAAATGTACAACCTGCTAAAGAATAAGAATGTTAAGTAGCGGTTTATAACTGAAAAGCTTTTATTTGTCTTAAAACCGATACATAAAAGTAACCTGCAAACATTTATATTTATCCAAATATATTACTATGGCTACAAAGTTTAAAACCGCAACATGGGCCGCGACAGCAAACATTTACGAAGTAAACCTTCGGCAGTATACACCTGGAGGAACATTTGCAGCCTTTCAAAAAGAATTGCCCCGTTTAAGGGATATGGGGGTTGATATATTATGGTTCATGCCACTGACGCCCATCAGCACTGTAAAAAGGCAAGGTACTTTGGGTAGCTATTATGCATGCAGTAACTATACATCAGTAAACCCTGAATTTGGTGGTATAGAAGACTTTAAGCAACTGGTGATATCAGCACATAAAATGGGTTTTAAGGTTTTAATAGATTGGGTTGCCAATCATACCGGCTACGACCACATATGGACAAAGCAACATCCGGATTTTTATAAGAAAAATATTGAAGGTCATTTTTACGATTCGCATGGCTGGGAAGATGTGATTGATTTGGATTATACTAACCGGCAGTTGTGGGAGGTAATGGTTGAAGAAATGAACTTTTGGATTCTTACATTTGATATCGACGGTTTCAGGTGCGACATGGCCCATTTGGTGCCTTTAAATTTTTGGTTGTATGCAAGGACTTTGCTGGACAGGAAGAAAAAACTGTTTTGGCTGGCAGAGACTGAAGAACCGGACTATCACGAGGTTTTTGATGCAACATACGGCTGGGAACTGCTACATATAATGGAAGCGATTTATAAAAATAAAGCGTCTCTTGAAAACCTTTTAAATGTCTTAGAGACATACGATACCATTTTTCCTGCTGATGCGCTACGGACGTTTTTTGTAAGCAACCACGACGAAAACTCACACAGTGGAAGCGAGTATGAACGGTTGGGAGAAAGTGTAAAAGCTTTTACAGTGTTATGCGCTACATGGAAAAACAGTTTGCCAATGCTCTATAGTGGCCAGGAAATGCCAAACAGAAAACGTTTAAAATTCTTTGATAAAGACCCGATTGAATGGACAGGACAATACCTACTGCATGATTTTTACAAAGTATTGCTTTCTGTAAGAAAAACATGTAGTGCGCTAAGAGCAGGAGATGAACAAGCGATAACGAGAATTATAAATACAAATGCTCTTGATTACATTTTTGCGTTCATAAGAAAGCATGAAGAAAATGAAGTGCTGGTGATTTTAAATTTATCCCATTCCTCAAGATTGAGATTTAAAATAACAGATGATTTTATCAGCGGCAGATTTACAAGTGCTTTTTCAGGAATTGAAGTAGATATAAGTTCTCTTACCACTTTTGAATTGCAGAAGTGGCAATATTTATTATTCTACAGAACCATTGGGTAAAAAATTTAAAGAATTTGCATAAAGAGAATTTTCTCTCTTTTACAAGCATTGACGTTGTAAGCTTAAATAAAAATGGCTGCCAGAAAAGGCAGCCATTTTAGCTACTAAAAGTTATTTGACATTTTTTATTCACCCAAGTTTAGCGGATAGCCATAACTACCTTCATAACCAGGATAAACCCCTTCCAGTTTTACTGTACTGCCTTTATATTTTTCTAATGCAGCCCGCAAATCATCAACGTTTTTAACAACAATTCCGTTGACACTTGTTATTACAAATCCATCCTGCATTTTTGTTTTACTTAATATACCACTGCCTATTTTTTTCACAACTACCCCTCCTGGAACATCAAGGGTTGTAGCAGTTTTTTTATCAAGTGGTTCAAGCTGAGCTCCCAGCTTTTCAATAATTGTCGTGTTTTTTACAACATCCGTATTTCCTGCCCGGTTTTTAAGTGTAAGAGTAACTGTATTTTCTTTACCGGCTCTTAAGTAGGTTACAGTTACTTTATCTCCGGGTTTGTATCGGGTTACCTGTTCAACCATTTCAGGCCCTGTAGTTACCTTTACGTTATTTATTTTAGTTACAATATCTCCTTTCTTTATTCCCGCAACATATGCAGCTCCGCCAACGGGTGCATCGCCTACCAATACACCTTCACCTTCTTTTAATCCATATTCTTTCCTTTCTTCATCTGAAGGATCTTCCATGGAATATTGAATTCCAAGAAAAGCTCTTTGTACAGTTCCAAACTTCAGCAAATCATTTACTACCTTTTTTACAATATTTACAGGAATTGCGTAAGAATAGCCTGCATAACTACCTGTAGGAGAAGCAATAGCAGAATTGATACCGATAAGTTGTCCGTCCGTGTTTATAAGTGCACCACCACTATTTCCAGGGTTTACAGCAGCATCAGTCTGAAGAAAACTTTCAATAGGGCTTTCACTTTGCCTGCGGTTTATTCCGATAGACCTTGATTTTGCACTAATAATACCGGCAGTTACGGTTACATCTAAGGTGAGTGGGTAACCAACTGCAAGAACCCATTGACCTAACTTAACCTCATCGCTATTGCCATACACCATATACGGAAAACTTTTACCGTCGATCTTTAACACAGCAATATCACTGCTTGGATCAGCACCTATCAGGGTCGCTTTGTAAGAACGCTTATTATTTAGGGTGATATTTATATCATCGGCTCCATCAATAACATGGTTGTTTGTGACAATATATCCATCATCACTTATCAAAACTCCGCTACCGCTGGCGCGTTGTTCGGGGATAGTTTGAGAATTTGGCCCTCCGAAAAGATCCCCAAAATCATCACCAAACAGGTCTGAAAAAGGGTTTCGACCACGAGGCAGGTTATTAGTTGCCTGTCGCGCTTTTGTTTTGGTTTTTATATGAACTACTGCTGGAGTTGCTGATGTTGAAGCGGCAGTAAAATCAACAGGTCCCACTGCTTTCGTTCCATCGAAAAAGCCAGCATAATTGACCGGCAGTTTTCCTGGATCCTGCATTCCCGCTGTTTGAGTAGTTTGCCATCTGTTATACCCCCAAACACTTGCAAGTGCAGTGGCACAACTGATAAGAACTACTAAAAAAATGTTTTTCAGTTTCATCATCTGTTTTTTATAGAGTTGTCAAAATATATGCCTTTCTACAGACAAAGAAACAATTCTAATTAAACTCATTAATTACCGCTTAACGCATTTAACAAATAGTTCACGAAGGTTGTCGTAGAAAGATAAAAAGTCATATTCCTTTGTCAAAATTAAATGATAAATGACGTAACGGCATTATCAATTATGAATTTAAATCATTTTTATAAAAGCTATGAAACTATTCTGTTTCGCACATAGCAAATGGTCGAGATGTAAAACCTGGATTAACGGAAGGGTTTTTCTATAAACTAAGGGCAAATTTCATTGTATCAATACCATCGGCATAGTCAGTAAGAAGCGGTTTTTGTGCCGTGCCAAAAGGTATTGCAGTATGACCAATAACACACTGAATGTTTTCATTATTTTTCAAAGCATTCAACTGTGTTTCGCTGTCGTAGTATTCGTAATTCACCTGGCTTACAGCGGTAAAAACAGAAGGATTTTCGGTCAATAAAACGGTTCCATTGGTCATGTAGAACTTATTACCCATCATTAGTAACGCCAGCTGGTAGTCATAATTATGCTTGTATTTGTGGAAATCTTCGTAATGCTGATACTTGTTTAGCGCCTGTAACAATCCTTCAAAATTATAATTGTGCGGAACGTAGAGTTTTGTGACGTTTCTACAACCTAAACCAAAATAAGTTTGTATATCATCTGCAAGTTTTTCCAGCTCTTCACTGGTTTCTGTTCCATCAATCACCGCCACACTAGTACGGTTTCTACGTATGATGTGTGGATACTTGCTAAAATAATACTCAAAATACCGGCTTGAATTATTGCTTCCTGTTGCTATGTAGGCATCGCACCCTTTGAGATTTTCAGCAAATGCAATGTAATCTCCTGTTTCAGGTTGCAACTCAACCATGATAGAAACGAGGTGTTTTGTAAGAAGGTTGTCTTTTGATGAAAGTTTAATTAATTGCTTATGACCCGTTATAAAAATACAAAGCATATCATGAAAACCAACCATAGGTATGTTACCTGCCATCACTACGCCGACAGTCATAGGGTTTGTATTTTTAGAAGGTACTTTATATTCCTCGACCCATGCTTCAAGTTTATCTTTTTGTAAAAAAGATGAAACAATATTATCTGAAGCCATTTCTATAAATTCCGGCACAAACCAGGGATTAGCTCTGCTAGCACGCTCCTTTATGGCTATCCAGTCTTGGCCATTATTTTGCATATAATCTCCAAGCTTAACCAATATCTCAATTCGTTGTTGTAAAGTCATTTTCCAAAACCTTATTTTTGCATTGCAAAACTACATTGAATAATACTATATAAACAGAAAACAAAATGGCAATAAAAATAACTGATGAATGTATAAATTGCGGGGCTTGCGAACCCGAGTGTCCTAACAATGCAATTTATGAAGGTGGCGTAGAATGGGCAATGAGCGATGGAACTGCTGTAAAAGGATCTTATGTTTTACTGGATGGTACGGTGGTAGACGCAAACCAGAGAATGACACCGATTTCGATTGACACTTATTATATTACTCCTAATAAATGTACAGAGTGCCAGGGGTTTCATGAAGAGCCGCAATGTGCTGCAGTTTGCCCTGTTGATTGTTGTGTACCGGATGAAATGTATATAGAAACCGTAGAGGAATTGATGGCAAAAAAAGAAAAAATGCATTTATAAAATCTAAATCTTTCTTTATAAAATATAAAATTTATAAAATATAAAATACATCTAAAAAGGTGAAGGATCTCTCTTCGCCTTTTTCTTTTGATTTCAATAATAATTCAGTTTAATTGAGGATCAATGGGGTAATTCACCATTTGCACATATTCACCACCGAGTTGCTTCAGGGCTTCTTTCCAGGTATTATCAACATTTGCAGTAAATATAATTTTTCGCGTACCCTGGCTGGTTATCCAGCTTTTAGATTTCATTTCTTCTTCCAGCTGTCCCACTCCCCAGCCGCTATAGCCAATAAAAAAACGGATATCGCGTTTAGTTAAACGATTTGCTTTTATAAGCTCTACAACCGTTTCAAAGTCGCCTCCCCAACATATTTGGTCAGTGATACTAACTCCGCCGGGAATAAGATCGGGGCACTGATGTAGAAAATGAAGTGTATCGACCTGCACCGGACCACCATAATAAACCGGGAAATCAAATGATTCAAGGTCTGTTATCAATTCGCCAAGAATCTGGTCGTATTTTCTATTAAGCACAAAGCCAAAACTGCCTTCGTCTTTGTGTTCACACATAAAAACAACAGACCTCATAAAGTTAGGATCGCGTAAGAAAGGATCTGCTATTAACAGTTTTCCAGGGGCTAGTTCATCCATATCGAAAAGTTACTACATATTAAAGGTTAACAAAAATATTTCCATAAAAAATATTTTCTGTGTCAATAAGGCGTTAAAAACTGCAAAAGTTTTTTTTGATATAGGTTAAGCGGTAATATTGAAGTCTATATTTGTATTGATGAAGAGAATTTTCCCCGTAATTATTGTATTAATAACACTTTCCTTACTTGGTATTATCGTGCTCCAGGTAAGCTGGTTTAGAGATATGACAGCATTGCGGCAGGAACAGATAAAACAAAAGGCAGAAGAGGCGACGACCGAGGTGGCAATTGAATTAAGCAGGCATGCATCCATAGCCCCTTACATGAAAATTCCGCGTAAACCCGGTTTAAGCCTGCTGCCAGAAGACTACGGTATAGGTTATACAAGACCAACTATTTCTCAGCATTATTCTGATTTTGAAATAAAAGAAAAACTGCAAAAGTCTTTTAATCAAAAAGATTTAAAAGACGTTCACTTTGAGTTTGGAGTCACATCTAACTCTAATGCATATAATTTAGAACTGCAATCGCAAAACTTTATTAAGGAAGCAAATGATGAAGTTCATAACAAAAGAGTGATAGTTCCAATAATACCTGAAAGTGGAAATGAACTTGAAGGTCTTGTGCCATTTGAGCATTTAATTCTTATTATTCCTGACCTTAAAACCCAGGTTTGGGAATCTATGGTGTGGATGATTATCGGTGCGCTCGTATTTACTTTTATAATTATTACGGCTTTTGGAGTTACTGTTCAGGCGCTTCTTCGTCAAAAGAAGCTAAGTGAAATTAAAACCGATTTCATTAATAATATGACTCATGAGTTTAAAACTCCACTAGCTACTATTTCCCTTGCCGTAGATGCTTTGAGAAATGAAAAAGTAATGGCGCAGCCCGATAAAATGAGTTATTTCAGTGGTATTATTAAAGAGGAAAACAAACGGATGAATAAGCATGTAGAGACAATTTTACAGGCTGCCCTAATGGATAAACAGGAGTTGAAACTTAACATGAAGAAGGTGCATGCACATGAACTTTTGAGAAATGCACTAAACAATTACCAGTTACAAATACAGGATAAAAACGGAAAGGTTGAAATAAATTTAGATGCGGAAAATGATGAAATTATTGCAGACGAAGCCCATTTTACCAACTTGCTGTCCAACTTAATTGATAATGCTATTAAATATTCTAAGGAAAATCTCGTATTAAGAATTTCCACTGTTGATTATGGTAAATTCTTACAGATAAGAATTCAGGATAATGGTATTGGAATGAACAAGGAAACAGTAAAAAGGATTTTTGAAAAGTTTTACCGTGCCCATACCGGCAATTTACACAATGTGAAAGGGTTTGGGTTGGGAATGAATTATGTAAAAACGGTGATAGATGTACATAAAGGACGCATAAAAGTAGACAGTACCTTAGGTAAAGGAAGCTGCTTTACTGTTGAGGTTCCATTAGCAGAGAAGAGTTGATAGTTGGTGAGATATTATGCTGGATTTCGTATTACCAGTTGACAAATAAGTTTTTCCGCCCAAAATGATGATATCAATTTTTTCCAAAACTCTAATTTCTTATTCACTTTGCCCATAGCAAACAGCCATCTCCATAACTGAGAAATCGAAAATCATTATTTAGAGCGTACTCATAAATTTTCTTCCATTCACTGCCTACAATTGCAGCTATCAGCAAAAGTAAAGTTGATTGTGGTTGGTGAAAGTTGGTTATTATGCCTTTAGCAATTTTGAGAGTGTAGCCGGGGGCAATAAGAATTTGTGTTTTAGTGATGAGTCTCGTTAATTTATTTTTTATTAGCCACGCATGTAGGCTTAATAAAGCATCTTTTGCTAAAATCTCATCTTTTGCAATTTCATACGGGTCCCATTGTTTTACACTTATTTCATCTACAGTTGCGTTTGGTTGAGCTATTAATTTTACTCCCATCCAATAAAGGCTTTCAATTGTTCTTAACGAAGTTGTTCCAACTGCTACAATTGTTTTATCCGTGTATTTAATCAGATTTTCAATTGCATTAGCCGTTACTTCTATAAATTCTGCGTGCATTTCATGTTCATTCAATCTTTCGCTTTTAACAGGCTTAAAAGTGCCAGCACCTACATGGAGTGTAACAAATTCCTTTTTAATATTTTTTGCTGCTAATTTTTCAAAAACTGTATCAGTAAAATGAAGTCCGGCTGTGGGCGCAGCAACAGATCCATCAAATTTTGCATAAATTGTCTGATACCTGCTTTTGTCCTCTTCTTCAACGTCGCGATGAAGATAAGGAGGTAAAGGCATAAAGCCGGCCAGGTGCAAAACTTCTGCAAATGACAATTCTGCCGGGTTCCAGTTCAATTCAATAATAAAGCAATCTGCTAACCGGTCCACAATGGCTGCTTCTAAAATAACTCCTCCTCCCACGCCCGTTATAATCTTTTTAAGAACCATTCCGTGTTTCCATTTACTTGCTCCGCCAATGAGACATTTCCAGGTCACTTTTCCTTTTTGAAGCATTGCTGTTGTAATATCAGCGTATTTGTCATCGGGCTCTAAGCAAAAAATTTCAATAACCGCCCCTGTCGGCTTCTGGAAAAGCAAACGAGCCTCAATGACCTTAGTGTTATTAAAAATCATTAAGGTTTCAACAGGGAGAAATTCATCAAGCTGGCGATAAACAGAAGTAATGATCTCTCGGTTTTTGTAAACCAGTAATTTGCTTTTGTCCCTTTCCTCCAAGGGATATTTGGCAATCCGTTCCGATGGAAGGTCGTAAGTATAATCAGAAATTGTTAAGTTTTTAGGATCCATAGTAAATAAATTGGCAAAAGTAATTATTACCGCACAATAGTTCTGTCTCCTGGCTTTTGCTTCAAAAAAATGAATTAAGACTAGTTGATGAGTGGAATGGCTAACTTAGAATGTTGATAATAAACAAATTAACACTTTATCCACCGCAATTCACATTATTATTACCAAACATACTAGCAGAAAATATCTTCAAAGCTAATACTGCATTGGGTTTAAGAGTAGATTGTTATGTGGATAAAAAGAAAAAAACTTTAATTTCGATAAAAGTGGGAAAAAGTGTTATTTTGTGGTAAGAAATGGAATTTTAATTCAATTAATAACAATGGCTGCTTTTTTAGGTGAATATGAAGCTACTCTCGACCCGAAAGGGCGCTTCCTTTTACCGGCTGGTTTTAAAAAGCAGCTTAGGGAAGGTGAAAACACTTTTGTGTTAAGCAGAGGTATTGAGAGGTGTCTGACGTTGTATCCTATGAGTAGTTGGGAGCCCATTGTTCAAAAAATTAATTCGCTTAATGATTTTGACCCAAAAGTACGTGCATTTCGGCGGCAGTTTTTAGGGGGAGCCACAGAAGTGGAATTGGATACAGCGGGAAGAATGCTGCTGCCACCGACTTTAAAAGAGTATGCAGACCTTTCAAAAGATATAATACTGGTTGCAGCTCTTGATAAAATAGAAATTTGGGATTCAGCAAAATATAAAAAGCTCTTTGAAGAAATGGCTCCGGAAGACTTCAGCCAACTGGCAGCCGAAGTAATGATGGATAAACCGGTTATTAACCTATAAGGGAAAAGTATGGAAGACAATGGACCATCTGTCAATCATCATTCGTCGCCTTATCACGTGCCTGTCTTATTTCAGGAAACCATTGAAGCACTACAGGTAAAACCTGATGGAGTTTATGTTGATTGCACTTTTGGTGGGGGCGGACATAGCAGGGGAATTCTTGATAAACTGGGACCTCAGGGAAAGTTAATTGCTTTTGACCAGGATGCCGATGCCGCCAGGAATATTCCCGGCGATGATAGAGTGTTGTTTGTTCCGAATAACTTTCGGCATATTCAACGCTTTCTGCGTTTCAACGGGTATCCGCAGGTAGACGGCCTTCTTGCTGATTTAGGTGTAAGTAGTCACCAGTTTGATGAAGCTGAACGAGGATTCTCAACCCGCTTTGAAGGTCCTTTAGACATGCGGATGGATCAGCGACAGGAAAATACTGCTTCAGATATTCTCAAAAAATACTCGGAGCAGCAACTGCACAAATTGTTTGAGCAATACGGTGAAGTAACAAATTCGAAGACGCTTGCAAAACAAATAGTTCAGCAACGAAACAATAACCCTTTACAAACAATTGCGCAGCTAAAAGCAATTATAAGCCCGGTGGTTAAAGGAAATCCAAACAAGTATTTAGCACAGGTTTTCCAGGCATTGAGAATTGAAGTAAATGACGAAATGGGGGCGTTGAAAGAAATGTTGCAGCAGGTTCCGGCTGTTTTAAAACCGGGTGGACGCGCCGCTATTATTACGTTTCATTCAATTGAAGACAGGTTGGTAAAAAACTTCTTTAAAAACGGAACTTTTGATGAGCAGAACGATAATCCTTTGTTGCCGGTCGAGCAAAAAAATGATTTAAAGATAATTACGAAAAAACCGATTATAGCGGGAGACGAAGAGATCAGGAGAAACCCGAGAAGCAGAAGTGCCAAGTTGAGGGTAGCCGAGAGGAAGCAGTAGCAGTCAGAAGAAAGTAATTAACATTTTTGGCTTGTAGCTTGAGGCTTTTATTATAAGAGTTACAAATTAAAAATAAAACAGGCTCAGTTTAACAGGCAGGAGATTGTTTTAGTACAGGCTCGTAAATGAAGATTAAGCATTGTTGCGTCGCACACCTAAACAATTAATAACAAGAGTTAGCATATAAGCAAAAGAAAGGAAAAGGCGCATAGAATTACTAAAAGATAAACGGAGTGCGACGCAACGATGCCTAATAAAAGAACGAAGTGCTGGTAATAAAAAATCAATTGTGTAAGTTTTAGCTGAGATCTAAATAGAAATCATCGTAAGATTAGGAATGGCAGAAGAAAATAACATAAGAAAAAAAGGTTCAAGGGTACGTGCTGTAGGTAGCTTGTTAAGCTATAGATGGATACTTAGGAACATTAGGTTTTTTCTGTTTCTCGCTGTTTTAGCAGTTGTATATATTGCTAACGGTCATATGTCTGATAACCGGATAAGAAAAATTAACGATACCAGTAGAAGATTAAAGGACCTGCAATACGAATACAAGACTTTGAAGAGTGAGATGATGTTTAAGAGCCGGGAAAGCGAAATGGTAAAAGCTGCTGCACCACTTGGGTTGGTTATGGACACCACAGCGCCTTACAAAATAAAATTGATAAGCAGAAAACCAAAAGAAGAAAATTAAAAAAGGCTCAAAACTTTTTTTAAACCGATAGTAAATAGTGGATGTAAAAAAAGACATATTGTGGAGAGTGTACGTGGGATTTATTCTCATGGCTATAGTTGGCACCTGCATATTAGGAAAGGCGGTGTATATACAACAAGTGCAGGGAGCCTATTGGAGGGGAATGAGCGATAGTCTTCACCAGCGGATTGTGTCATTAGATGCAGAAAGAGGAACCATTTATAGTGAAGATGGCAGTATGTTAAGTACAAGCATACCACAATATGATATTTATATAGATTTTATGGCTGATGGATTGAGAGAGAAGAGAGGAAAAAGATTTAAGGAAAATATCGATTCATTGAGTATTTGTCTTGCAGATCTTTTTAAAGATAAAACTAGCGGGCAATATAAGTATGAATTGCAAACAGGTTTTCGTGAAAAAGAGAGATATTTTTTATTGAGAAAGAAGTTGTCGTTTAAACAGTATCAGCAGCTACGAACATTTCCGCTTGTACGGCTTGGAAGAAACAAAAGTGGTTTTATTGCGGATAAAAAGATAATAAGGTTAAATCCATATAAAACGCTGGCATATCGTACGATTGGTTTATTAAGGGATAGCAATAAGGTGGGACTTGAGCTTACCTACGATAAGTATTTACAAGGCACTGCGGGCAAGAGGTTGGTACGTTTTATTGCTGGCGGCGCTAGTGTACCGGTAGATGATTATGAAGTGGAAGCCGAAAACGGGAAAGACGTGATAACAACACTTGACGTTAATATACAGGATGTGACTGAAAATGCGCTGATGAAAATGATGATGAAAAATGAGGCAGAACATGGTTGCGCTATTGTGATGGAAGTAAAATCCGGTAAGATTAAAGCCATTGCCAATCTTGGACATGGCAGAGACAGCACTTACTGGGAAGATTATAATTACGCAATAACACCGACAGAGCCGGGTTCTACTTTTAAGCTTGCAACCATGCTTTCATTGCTTGAGGACAAAAAAATAACATTAAATAGTATTGTTGATTTAGAAGGTGGTACCTGGAAGGTGTATGGCCGTAAGGTATATGACGCTGAAAAGCATGGTCTTTATAAGGTGACGGTTAAACAGGCTTTTGAGCATAGCAGTAATGTGGGTATGGCTAAGTTGGCATGGATGAATTATTCAAACAATCCTAGTCTATTTGTTAATCATATCAAGAAATTGAGACTTGATACATTGACAGGAATAGACCTGAACGGAGAGATAAAGCCGTCGGTATATACTCCTAAAAGCAGGCATTGGAGCAATACAACGTTGCCCTGGATGGCGTTTGGATATAACCTTACGGTAAGTCCTTTACAAATACTGACCCTGTATAATGCTGTTGCCAATAATGGTAAAATGATGAAACCTTATCTAGTAAATGAAATAAGAGAAGATGGAAGACCGATCCAGCAGTTTGCACCTTTTGTTTTAAAGGATAGTATTTGCAGCCAAAATACCGTACAAAAGCTTAAAGAATGCCTCGAAGGAGTTGTTCTTGAAGGTACAGGAAAAGGGCTTAAAAGCAACTATTACTCTATAGCAGGAAAAACAGGAACGGCTCTTGTCGCAAATGGTAATCGCGGGTATGCAGACAAGATTTATCAATCAACATTTGTTGGGTACTTTCCCGCTAATAACCCCCAATACACCATAATAGTTACTATTAAGAATAAGCCTCATGCAGCAAATTTCTTTGGAGCTTCTGTGGCAGGACCTGTTTTTAAAGAAATTTCAGACCAGATTTATAATTTAAAAGTGAATCAAAATCAGAACGTTATCGATGGTTTTGTAAAAGAGGACAGCAGTTGGTATAGTTACGCAGGATATACAAAAGATATAAATAAAGTAGCAGAACAATTACAGATAGGTATAGCTAAAGCTGATACAAAAGGTAATTATAGCAGGTTATATAAACAAGGTGCAGATACAATGATGTCAAGCCAGGTCATCAGTATGAAAAAGATGCCTGTGCTGTCAGGTATGGGGTTAAAAGATGCCGTATATCTATGTGAAAACCTGGGATTGAAGGTAGCAGTTAAAGGCAGGGGAAAAGTTGCTGTACAATCAATAACAGCGGGGGAAAATATAACAAAAGGCCAGGTGGTAAGTATACAATTAAATTAAAATTTCGTTCGCTCTTGCTAAATGACGAGAGGAGACAAGTAAGGATTATGGCAAAACTTCAGGACATATTATATAACGTTCATCTACAGGCAGTAACAGGTGCAACTAATCTGGATGTAAAAGATATACAGATAGATAGCCGCAAGGTTACCGAAAATTCTGTGTTTGTTGCTATAAAAGGTTCTGTAAGCGATGGCCATAATTTTATAACTACGGCTATCAGTAAAGGTGCAAAAGTTATTGTTTGTGAAGTAATGCCAACATTGGTCGCCGAAGGAGTTACCTATTTGCAGGTTGAGAATTCACAGGAAGCTGTTGCTCATATGGCTCATCATTATTATAATGAGCCATCTACAAAATTAAAGCTTGTCGGAGTAACAGGAACAAACGGAAAAACAACTATTGCAACACTTTTATATAAACTTTTTTCGCAACTAGGATATAAATGCGGATTGATTAGCACTGTTCAAAACCACGTTGGTAAGATTGCTATTGCATCAACACATACCACACCAGATGCTATTAGTCTGCAATCATTGTTAAATGATATGGTGCAGGCTGGCTGCACACATGTTTTTATGGAAGTGAGCAGCCATGCTATTCACCAACATCGTACTACGGGCCTTGATTTTGTTGGGGGACTGTTTAGTAATATTACCCATGACCATCTCGATTATCATAAAACTTTCGATGAATACATTTCGGTTAAAAAGAAGTTTTTTGACAATCTTACTTCTTCTGCCTTTGCTATATCAAACCTGGATGATAAGAGGGGGCAGGTAATGTTGCAGAATTCGGCTGCTAAAAAGTATTACTACAGCCTTACCACAATGGCGGAATTTAAAGGAAAAATTCTCGAAAATAGTCTTACCGGCCTTGTGATGACTGTTAATGATAAAGAAGTTCATTTCAGGTTAATAGGAGAGTTCAATGCATATAATATACTTGCTGTATATGGTGCGGCAATTTGTTTAGGTGAGAATAGTGATGAAGTGCTTACTACCCTTAGTATGCTTACCGGCGCAGAAGGAAGATTTGATTACCTGGTAAGCACATCAAAAATAATAGGTATTGTAGATTATGCACACACGCCCGATGCTTTGGAAAATGTTTTAAACACTATAAAAAGATTACGTAAAGGAAATGAGCAGGTAATTACAATAGTTGGTTGTGGCGGCGACAGGGATAAAACAAAAAGGCCAATAATGGCAGAGATTGCCTGTGTCTTAAGCGACAGGGCTATTCTTACAAGTGATAATCCACGGAGTGAAGACCCTCTGGAAATATTGAAAGATATGGAAGCAGGCCTCGGAAGTGCTTCAAAAAGAAAGTATGTGGCTATTGCAGACAGAAAAGAAGCTATTAAAATGGCGGTAAGTATGGCTAAGCCTTTTGACATAATACTGATTGCAGGTAAAGGACACGAAAAGTACCAGGAGATTAAAGGAGTAAAACATCCTTTTGATGATAAAGAAGTACTGAATGAAATGCTTGAATTGTTTGAAAAATAGTTTGAATAAGTGAAGAGTGTTCGGGGGCCATTAGGGAAAAGGTTTTTGGGATAAATGTCTCTTTAAGGATCGAGGTTAAAAAAATTATATGCTGTATTACATCTATGAATGGCTGACAAGAGAAGGGATAAGGTTCCCGGGAAGAGCGCTGTTTCAGTTCATCACTTTCCGTATGTTGCTTGCTGTTCTGTTGTCATTGGTGATTACTACAGTATATGGTAAAAGGCTTATAAGATTATTACTTAAAAAACAAGTTGGTGAAACGGTAAGAGACCTGGGGCTGGCCGGTGAGCAACAAAAACATGGAACACCAACAATGGGAGGTATCATTATACTGCTTGCCATTGTTATCCCCACTTTATTGTTTGCCAATTTAGATAAAGTATATGTAAGACTGATGGTTTTAAGCACCGTCTGGTTAGGAATAATCGGATTTATAGACGACTATCTAAAGCTAAAGGCGAAACGTATAGCAAAAGAGAAAGGCATTGATTATAAAAAGACAGACAGTGACGGTCTAGCCGGAAAGTTTAAAGTGTTTGGGCAGGTTGTTTTAGGAATAATAGTAGGAGCAACTTTATATTTTAATCAAAGTGTAACAGTGGAAAGAGAAGTAATTTCTCAAAGACCGGCTACTGCTACAAAAGACAGTATTGTGCAGAGAGGGGAGAAATTAGTGGGAGATACCGTAAGAGTGTTTGAGGGAAAGTCTCACCGATATGTAAGGGTGAAAACACCTATTACAACCATTCCTTTTATTAAAACGCATGAATTTAATTATTCAAAATTGTTGCCTGAAGCATTGCAACCTTTTACATGGGTTTTGTATATACTTATTGTAATATTCATTATTACGGCGGTTTCAAACGGGGCAAATATAACAGATGGTTTAGATGGATTGTGTACAGGCGTCTCGGCTTTAATTGGTGTTTGCCTGGGGATATTCGCCTACGTAAGCGGCAACATCCGATTTGCAGAATATCTGAATATAATGTACATCCCCAACCTTGGTGAGCTAAGCATTTTTATCGGAGCTTTTATAGGTGCCTGTATTGGTTTTCTCTGGTACAATGCTTATCCCGCGCAAGTATTTATGGGTGACACCGGTAGTCTCGCGTTAGGGGGAATTATAGCAGCCCTTGCGATTATTATCCGAAAAGAGTTAATGATACCTATTATCTGTGGAGTGTTTTTAGTTGAAAACTTAAGCGTGATCATCCAGGTTTCATATTTCAAATACACCAAAAGAAAGTATGGTGAGGGAAGAAGAATATTTAAGATGAGTCCCCTGCATCATCATTTTCAAAAGCTTGGATATCATGAAAGTAAAATAGCAACCAGGTTTTGGATTGTAACAATATTGTTAGTGGTGTTTTCAATAATGTCATTAAAAATAAGATAGCGGCATGCACAATAAAGGCAAAAGAGAAATGTAAAGTATGATAAAGAAAGAACAAACAGTACAAGTGTGCGACGCAACAATGATGAGAAAATACAGAGGCTGATTACCAAAAATAAAAGCAACAATTTCTAAAGGCGAATGAATAATAATAACGATATGCCAATAAACATCAGCTCCCCCTTAAAAGCGGGGGGGCTGGTAATTCTTGGAGGCGGTGAAAGCGGGGTAGGTGCGGCAATACTTGCCAAGCAAAAAGGTTACGCCGTATTTCTTAGCGATGGAGGTTTGTTGCATGAAACGTATAAGAAGGAACTGGCAGATAATAATATAGAATTCGAAGAAGGCGGACACACAGAAGAAAGGATTTTAAGTGCAGATGAGATAGTGAAGAGTCCGGGAATTCCTGAAAAAAATGAATTGGTACAAAAGATCAGAAAAAAAGGGATACCGGTAATTAGTGAAATTGAATTGGCATACAGGTATAAAGGTGATAGTAAAATTGTAGCGATTACCGGCAGCAACGGTAAAACCACAACAACTTCACTCATTTATCATATAGTAAAAGTGGCAGGACTTGATGCTGCGTTGGTAGGTAATATCGGTTACTCGTTTGCAAAACAGGTGGCAGAAAATCCTAAACCTTTATATGTTGCTGAAATAAGTTCTTTTCAATTAGATGATATTAAACAATTCAGGCCGGATATAGCGGTTTTATTAAACATTACAGAAGATCATTTAGACAGGTACGATTACAAATTTGAGAACTACATCAACAGCAAGTTCAGGATAATTGAAAATCAAACAAACGACGATTATTTCATCTATAGTTTGGATGACGAAGTGATAACCAAAAAGCTACAAACATTAAAACCAAATACAAACCAACTGCCATTCTCTATGAAACAGGAAGTAAAGAAAGGAGGCTACATCAAAGGAGACCAGATGATGCTAAGGATACAGGAAGAGCGCGTAAGCATGAGCATTTATGACTTTGCACTTAAGGGGAAACACAATCAATATAACACCATGGCAGCGGGTATTGCAGCATCTACGCTCGACATACGAAAGGAGAAAATAAGAGAGGCAGTAAAAACGTTTCAGGGCCTTGAACACAGAATGGAATTTGTAGCAACTGTACGTGGAGTTGACTTTTATAACGATAGTAAGGCAACTAATGTCAACAGTACCTGGTATGCTTTGGAAAGCCTGGAGAAACCCATCATATTGATACTTGGGGGAGTCGATAAGGGTAATGACTATTCATTGATTGAAGACCTCGTAAAAGAAAAAGTGAAAGCAATTGTGTGTATGGGAACGGATAACAAAAAAATTCATGGTGCTTTTGACCAGGTGGTAAAAACAATTGTTGATACACAAAATGCAAAAGATGCAGTTGATGCGGCATTTCACTTAGGCGCAAAAGGCGATACTGTGCTACTAAGTCCAGCTTGTGCCAGTTTTGACCTTTTCAAAAATTATTCTGACAGAGGAAACCAGTTTAAAGAAGCAGTGAAAGAATTGTAGAATCCGGTAACAGGTGAAAGGCGTAGGACAAAATTGTTCAAGCATTCACCTTCTGCCATAAACTTTATAATATGGGTAAATTTTTTGATAAACCGTTTTCTGAAATGCCTTCTCAGCAAGGAATGGGTGACGGATTGTTAAGAAAAACCAAAGGCGATAAATATATCTGGGGCATAGTTATACTGCTTGCAATTACATCGTTGCTTGTGGTTTACAGTGCTACAGGTTCATTGGCCTACAAAATGTATAAAGGCAATACGGAAGTATATCTTTTTAAGCAGTTTGCATTTATATCAATAGGTGTTATTCTCATACATTTCGCGCATAGAATTAACTACACCTTATATTCGAGACTGGCATTATACCTGTTTCTTGCTGCAATACCCTTAATGATCTTTACATACTTTTTTGGGGCAACCATTAACGATGGAAGCCGATGGATCAAACTACCTATTATAAACCTGACTTTCCAGACAAGCGACCTTGCCAAACTCGGATTGTTTATGTATCTAAGTAGGCAGCTAAGTCGCAAACAGGAAGTGATTAAAGACTTAAAACAGGGATTTCTACCCATAATTATTCCTATTGGAATTATTTGTGCTTTAATTGCCCCTGCCAATTTATCCACCGCATTATTGACCGGGTTTACCGGTATGCTGTTAATGTTTATAGGTCGGGCCCAGGTAAAGCATTTATTAGCCACTATCGGCATCGCCCTCATTCCGGTGCTTATTTTAGTAGCGATAGCGGCAGGAACGTATGATGCAAATTCAGAAAAGCACACTAGTAAAAATGAAACGATAACTGAGCTGAAATCTCATGGGCGTATTGGTACGTGGATAAAAAGGGTTCAGGACTTTATGTATGCGGATGCAACCGAAACACCCTACCAGGTGCAACAGGCTAAAATAGCTATAGCAAAAGGAGGAATCATCGGGGTAGGGCCGGGTAACAGTGAAGCGAAAAACTTCTTGCCTCACCCTTATTCGGATATGATTTACGCGGTAATATTGGAAGAGTATGGGCTTGTCGGAGGAGGTATTATTATTTTTATTTACCTCGTTTTTTTATTAAGATGTATAAGAATTTTTCGACGTTGTCCTTTTGCTTTCGGAGCCTTTCTTGCATTAGGGCTCAGTTTTACCCTTGTTATACAAGCTATGGCAAACATGGCAGTAGCAGTTAATCTTGTTCCGGTAACAGGTGTAACCCTACCATTGGTAAGTATGGGCGGAAGCTCTTATTTATTTACCTGCGCTTCTATTGGAATTATTTTAAGTGTAGCGCGAAATGTAGAACAGTTAGAAGGTAAGGCAGATCCGGTAAATGCCGTAGGGGCATCTTCAGAGGTCGCAGATAAAGAGGAAGAAACAATAAAAAAGAGGAAAGTTGAAAAAGAGCCGGAAGAAGAAGTTGTGGCTTAAGAGAGAGGATAAAAGTTAGAAATCGTAAAATTGATTTCGGACGAGAGAATTATAATTTAAAATATTCGTGACAGTTAGTTTGATGAGTGAACAAGATAAAAATATTGAAAAGCCGTTTAGTCCTTCCTTAGGGAGGGAAGTGCGCCGCATTATTATAGCAGGTGGCGGAACAGGCGGACATATTTTTCCGGCAATAGCTATAGCAAATGCCATCAAACAAATTGAGCCAGGTTCGGAAATATTGTTTGTCGGTGCCAAAGGAAAAATGGAAATGGAGAAAGTGCCGCAGGCAGGATATAATATAGAAGGAATTGACATAGCGGGCTTTAACAGAAGTTCTTTGATAAAAAATATTGGATTACCAATAAAACTTATAAAAAGCTTTTTACAGGTAAGAAAAATAATAAATGATTTTAAGCCCGATGCAGTTGTCGGGGTAGGAGGCTATTCAAGCTTTCCTGTCTTAAAGCATGCACAGCATAAAGGTATTCCTACATTCATTCATGAGAGTAATTCCTTTGCGGGAAAAACAAATATGCTGCTTGGAAAAAATGCGTTTAAAATATTTGTAGCTACAGATGGAATGGAGAAATTTTTTCCAAAGGAAAAAATAGAGGTAACTGGTAATCCTGTCAGAAAATCCATTGCTCAATCTACTGTAACCCGTTCAGAGGCTTTGCGTTATTTCAATCTTGAAGAAAATAAAATAACTGTTCTTGCTGTTGGTGGCAGTCTTGGTGCAAGAAGCATCAACGAAGCTTTGTCAAAAAATATTGACGCGTTCAAAATACACAACCTGCAGCTTATCTGGCAGATAGGTAAGACGACTGCAGCAGACTATAAAGAGAAGGCTAAAAGCTATTTGAGTGTATGGGCAGATGAATTTATAACACAGATGGAAATGGCTTATGCGGCGGCAGACATAGTTATCTCAAGGTCTGGTGCAATGGCGGTTACAGAGTTATGTGTAGCACGTAAACCTGTCATTTTTGTTCCGTTTCCATTTGCGGCAGAAGACCATCAAACGGTAAATGCACAAACATTGGTTGATAAAAAAGCAGCGTTAATGATAAAAGACAGTGAGGCAAATGAAAAGCTTGTAGCAATGGCAATATCTCTTGCAGAAAATAAAAGTCTGCAGGAAGAATTAAGGCAAAATATTTCAAAACTAGCAGTGACTAATGCCGATGAGGTAATAGCAAGGAAGGTGTTAGAAGCCGGAAGATAAATGGCGAAGACGATTAGAGTCAGTATAAAAACATGAATAGACATTAATGAGTGAAGCGCAAAATATACATAATTTAAATAGTTCCCCTTTAAGTGCTGAGGGGCCGGGTTCTCTTTTAGAGGCTGTCCACCATGGTCTTTACTTCATTGGCATTGGGGGAATCGGAATGAGTGCGATAGCAAGATATTTTAAATTCAAAGGTGTTGAGGTAACCGGGTATGACAAAACGCCGACTGCTCTCACGCAACAGCTGGAAGCGGAAGGAATAGCCATTCATTATGAAGAGAACGTTGCAGTAATCCCAAAAGAGGTAGGTATGGTTGTTTATACGCCTGCTATTCCTGCCGGGCATACGGAGCTGCAGTTCTATCTAAACCATAATTATAAAGTGGTAAAGAGAAGTGATGTGCTGAAGCTGATAACAGAAAGTTCTTTTAATATATGCGTGGCAGGTACTCATGGTAAAACAACGGTTAGTACTATGATAGCTCATATTCTCCGCCATTCCGGTTATGGTTGCAATGCTTTTTTGGGGGGGATATCTGCAAATTATAACACCAACTTCTGGAGCAGTGAGAGAAATGTATGTGTCATCGAAGCAGATGAATATGACAGAAGTTTTTTAAAGCTATCACCTGATGTTGCTGTAATAACTGCCATGGATCCTGACCATTTAGATATTTACGGAACTGGTGAAGAATTTAAAAAAGCATTTATTCAGTTTTCTCAGAAAGTAAAAAATGGCGGGCAGCTTATAACGAAGTACGAATTGGCTGATAACAGTGAGTTTAACGCACAAAGTCACAGCACTTACAGCTTTAGCAAAAAAGAAGCGGATGTGTATGCAGATGCGATAAAAGTTAAAGACGGTTCTTATGTTTTTGATATTATTTCAAAAGATTGGGTGATGACAGGAGTGAACTTGAATATGGGTGGTTTACACAATATTGAAAATGCAGTTGCAGCCGTTGCAGTAGCAAGACATCTACATATAAATGACGAAAAGATAAAAGAGGCAATAAAAGATTTTAAAGGTGTAAAACGAAGATTTGAGTATATACTGAAAAATGAGAAACATGTTTTGATTGATGATTATGCTCACCATCCCGAAGAACTGAGGGCATTGATAACCGGGGTGAGAAGTTTGTTTACACAAAAGTTGACAATGGTATTTCAACCGCATCTTTTTAGTCGCACCAAAGACCAGGCAGATGGTTTTGCAGAAGTGCTCGATATGTGTGATGAAGTTGTATTACTGCCTATTTATCCGGCAAGAGAATTACCAATGGAGGGAGTGACCAGTGAAATGATTACAGCAAAAATGTCTTTAAAAGATAAGAGAGTTTTAAGCAAGGATGATATGAAACAGTGGGTTAAAGAAACAAGGCCGGAACTGTTGGTTATGGCAGGGGCTGGCGACATAGATGCTCTGTTACAACCAGTTAAGGAAATATTAGAATTACAATAAAAAAGTTATGCAACAAGTGTGGAGAAAAAGATGGAGGCATACGGCGTGGTTCGCACTTGCAGCAGTTACTTTAGTGTTACTTGTGTCTGCTGTATACAAAAAAAATCATAGTGAGTGTAAAGGAGTAGAAGTGACTTTTAGCGGAGATGGAAATAATTTTTTTATTGAGGAAAAAGGAGTTATTGGATTGTTAAAAGCAAATGGTTTGGTTATCGGCCAACCGGTTGAAGCAATTAACCTGAAAACGTTGGAAGACGTTTTAAAAAAAGACAGATGGATTGCGAAGGCCGATTTGTTTTTTGATAACAACCAGGTCCTCCAGGTTAAAGTGGAAGAGAAGACACCGGTAGCAAGAATATTTACAACGCAGGGTAATTCTTTTTATATAGATAGTGCATGCAGAAAATTGCCGTTAAGTGAAAAGCTTAGTGCCAGGATACCCATGGTCACAAATTTTCCATCAGACCGGCCCACACTTTCAAAACCTGATAGTGAGTTGCTCGCTTCTGTAAAGGAATTAGCCATGTTTATACAGGAAGATGATTTTTGGAAAGCGCAGGTAGCACAAATAGACATAACACCCGAGGGGTTTGAAATGATTCCAACTGTAGGTAGCCACGTGGTCGTGTTAGGTGATGGGAATGATTTTCAACAGAAGTTTGACCGGCTCTTTAGTTTTTATAAGCAGGTATGGACAAAAGTGGGATTTGAAAAATATGAGAAGGTGGATGTACGTTTTACAGGACAGGTTGTAGCAACCTTAAAAGGTGCCAAACCTGCGATAGTTGATAGCCAAAAAGTAAGAATGGCTTATGAAAAGTTGGTTGCTGAAGCGCAAAAACCGGCAGAGGATTCTATCTCAGTTAGGGATGAAAAAAACGGCAATACGGCGCCTGTTATGGAAAAAGTGCCGTCAGATGCGAAAGTAAATGTCGAAGTAAAAAGAAAATTGCCAGCAACAGGAAATATTGCAAAAGCTGCCGCTAAAAAACAACCGGTAAAACATCAAATTATAAAGACGGCTACTCAAAGACAAACTACAGCAAAAAATGTAAGAGTGAAACAGGTAGCATCAAATAAGCAAGTAGAAGATAGGCGGGTACCGAAGGCGGTAATGAGAAAAACGTTGACTTCTAAAGGTGGATAATGTGGATAATGAGGTGTGCGGATGAGGGCAATAGATGAATAAAGAACAAGCAGTACAAGTGAGTGACACAACGGTGTTGAAGAAGGAGGTTAAGCTTGTCACAAAAAGATATTGGCAAAAAAGGACGTAATAGAGATCGGTTAAAAGATGAGAGGATACAGCGAGTATGCGCACCGGTTAGGTTTTAAGGATTTAGGTTAAAAACAACAAAAACACACATATTTATGAACGTTAACGAAGCACCTATTATCGTAGGTCTCGACATTGGCACAACTAAGATTGCTGCAATTGCCGGTAGAAAAAATGAATACGGCAAATTGGAGATTCTTGGCTTTGGGCGTGCTAACAGTACGGGGGTACAACATGGACAGGTTCTTAATATTGAACAAACAATTAAATCAATTCAGCAGGCTTTAACTAACTGCTATGACTCTAACCCTGATCTTGAGATTAGTGAGGTATATGTTGGTATTGCAGGTCATCACATTAAAAGCTTGCAAACACGTGGCGATATTGTAAGGCAGGATTCTGAAAATGAAATAACCATTGCTGAAATAGAGCAATTGATAGATAATCAACGTAAAACATTTATCCCGGCCGGCGACCAAATTATAGATGTTATTCCGCAGGAGTTTACTGTAGATAACATTCAAAACATTCCAAACCCGATAGGATATAATGGTGTAAAGGTTGGAGCAAACTTTCATATTATTACCGGCGACAGAAATGCTATCCGAAACATTAACCGAGCAGTTGATAAGAGTGGTTTAAAAACCAAAGATCTTGTTTTGCAGCCCCTGGCTTCAGCATCTGCTGTTATGAGTGAACTGGATATGGAAGCAGGAGTCGCTATCCTCGATATTGGTGGTGGCACAAGCGATCTGGCTGTTTTTTACGAAGGCATATTAAAGCACACGGCAGTCATTCCTTTTGGTGGAGAGAATATTACCAATGATATTAAAACAGGTTTGGGTGTATTGAAGCAGCAGGCCGAGGCTATGAAAGTGCAGTTTGGCAGTGCTTTGGCTGATGAAGCAAAAGCAAATGCTTTTATTACTATTCCCGGTATGAATGGAATGCCTGCTAAAGAAATCAGTGTAAAGAATCTTGCGAACATTATACAGGCAAGAATGAGTGAAATTCTTGATTTTGTTACCTATCATCTTAAGCAGGTTGGTCTTGATACCAAAATGCTAAATGGTGGAATCATACTTACAGGTGGTGGTTCTCAATTGAAACATCTTATTCAGTTAACAGAATATTCAACAGGATTATATGCGCGCATAGGGTTTCCAAACGGTCACCTTGCTGCTAATCATATAGATGAATTGAAAAAACCTATGTACAGCACTTGTATAGGTCTTATACTAAAAGGCTACAGTGATTACGAGCACAGGTATAAAGAATTTGAAAAAACTTTTAAGAAGGTTATTGTTCCTGAAACGTTGGTAAAAGAAGATGAGCCGGAATTAAGGCCTCTTGAAACGCCTGATGTTGCGTCAAGGCAAAAGGTTAATACAGCAGCGAGAAAAGGAATGACAAAGTTCTGGGAAAAATTTAAAAACAATCTTTTGGAACTTTTTAAAGAAGAAGGAGATAAAGATCTGTAGGGTTTAATTCATAAGGTATATGGTAAGAAGGTTTTAAACATTTTCCTTATACTTAATCCCACCTTTCACCTTTTAAAAAACAACTAAAAATAATCTATTACCCAAACAATTTTCCGACTATGATTCATTTTGATTTGCCGAAACAGAAGTCATCTATCCTGAAGGTGATAGGTGTTGGTGGTGGTGGCGGTAACGCCGTAAACCACATGTATGGTCAAAATATTGACAGTGTTGATTTCATTATTTGCAATACAGACGCACAAGCACTGTCAAACAGTAAAGTGCCAAATAAAATACAACTTGGTCCGCATCTTACTCAAGGGTTGGGTGCAGGCGCTAATCCCGAAATAGGTAAACAGGCAACAGAAGAAAGCCTTGAAGAGATTAAACGCATATTAGAGGTCAATACTAAAATGGCTTTTATTACTGCAGGCATGGGAGGTGGTACAGGTACAGGTGGAGCGCCTATTATTGCAAGAATCTGTAAAGAACTTGGTGTACTGACTGTAGGTATAGTAAGCACTCCCTTTACTAATGAGGGACCTAAACGCATGCGTCATGCGGAAGCTGGCATTCAGCAATTGAGAGAACATGTAGACACACTTCTTGTAATAAGCAACGATAAAGTACGTCATCAATACGGCAATCTAAAAGTGAGAGAAGCATTTAGCAAAGCTGATGATATACTTGCAACTGCTGCAAAATGTATCACCGACGTTATCACAAGCAACGGGCAAATTAATGTTGACTTTGCCGACGTATGTACTGTAATGAGAAGCGGTGGTGTGGCAATATTAGGAAGCGCGCAGGCAAGTGGTGAAGATCGTGCACAACGTGCGATAGAAGATGCTGTTAATTCACCCTTGCTAAATGACAGTGAAATTCGTGGCGCAAAATGGATACTCGTTAATATTACTTCTGCAGAAGGGGATTACGAAATCACCATGGACGAAGAAGATACAATTATGAGCTATCTTCGTGAGCAGTCAGGGGATGATGCAGATGTTATCAAAGGAATTGGTTTTGATGAATCGCTCGGAGACAAAATAGGTGTAACTATCATTGCTACGGGCTTTGAACATAAAGACCCTTTCAGAGCTCCTT
Organism: Segetibacter koreensis DSM 18137; assembly: GCF_000374045.1. Classification (GTDB taxonomy): domain Bacteria; phylum Bacteroidota; class Bacteroidia; order Chitinophagales; family Chitinophagaceae; genus Segetibacter; species Segetibacter koreensis. Next base: position 91,047 of record NZ_KB893329.1, read on the forward strand.
TAAAACCCAAAGAAGAAAAAAAGCCTGAAGAGAAAATTGTTCTGCATTTAGGTGTTAATCCCGAAGAAAAGAAAGCAAATGCTCAGCCGCCAGCACCGGTAGAAGAAAAAGATCCATATGCGCCTACCATGGTTGAAATGGGAAACAATGGTCCCGCAATTATTCAGCCAACGCAGCAATATTACCAGCAGCAGCAACCTGATATCCAGCAACAACAAAAGGCACAGGTAAATGAAAATCAAAATCCTGTACTTCGTTTTGAACTGAAGCCGGAAGTTTCAGATCAGCGAAATCAGCCACAGCAAAACCAGCCACAGCAAAATAATAATAATACTGGAGGTGCGCGTCCGGCTAATGGTTTTCTTTCAAGGCCTTCCAACATTTATGCAGAGGCAAAGACAGCAGATACAGCATTTGCAACTTCTGCGGATGCCAAGTCTGAACAAAAACCGGCGGCAGAACCAGAGTTGGAAATGAAGTTGGTTATGAGAGATGATGTAACAGAATCGCCTAATGTGCCCGAACCTGTCAATAACCCTGCACCTTTAATAGAAAGCACTGGAACGCACGATGACATAGAAGAGCAAAAGCGAAGAGCACAGGAAAGAATTCAAAAGTTAAGGAATTTGTCTTTTAATATGAATAACAGTGATGCAAGCACAGAGTTCGATTCTGTACCTGCATACATTCGTAAAAATATGGAAATGTTCGGAAACACACTTGCTTCCGTCGAAAGCTTTTACAGCAAGTACACTGTTAAGCCGGACGAAAACGACAAAGGTCAGATTAGTTCAATTAATACATTTTTGGATGGTAAAAAACCAGATTAATTTGTGGTTAAACCCGCACCGGTTGGTGAACTGGTGTGAGTTTTATAGATTGTGTTTTTAGTTGTTATCCCTCCGACAAAACGGAGGGATTTTTATATATTCTATCAGACATTTCAAAGTTCTTTTGACGATGCTGATTTTAAAGATGGGTACTCTTCTTTAAAACTTCTTTAAAAATTTGTTAGCAAAATCTCTTGTGAAGCATTCAAACTTTCGATCGCATTATTTTTTTTGCATATTCGCAAGAATCCTGCACGCTCCACTTTTACCTTTTGTCATTTAACTCTTTACCTGAACCTTATATAATTACAAATTCTTCTCTCGGCGGAATGGAAAGTAATGCTTCCTTTCCCATAGAACATAACTTTTTTATCATGTTTGCTATATCTTCAATTGCATTAGGCTTTACTAAAAAATAGTTAGCGCCGTTGTTGTAAGCCTTATCAATATCAGTTCTATTAATAGAAGTAGAATAAATAATTATGGGAATTTTGTCATATTTCCTGTCTTCTCTTAATAGCTGCAGGCATTCAAGCCCATTTTTTACCGGCATATTAAGATCAAGAAAAAGTACATCGGGTAAGGTTTTTAAAATAAATCGCCACAACTCAAGCCAGTTAGCAGCGTAAGAAATTTTTAAAGGTTCATGAGCTTGTTCTGCAGCTTCCTTTAAAATATAAAAATCATCTTTATCGTCGTCAGCCATTAATATGTGCATAGTAGTAAGGTCGTTTGCAAAATTAATGATTACTTAATCTCACTAAACTAATATAAATTTTTCTTATTTGTCTAATTCCTTATTTCAAAAGACAATAAATATTTACATAAACAGAGTTTGAATTGTTATTGCCGAAGAATATATTTACCCTAAATATTATCGATATGCGCACAAATCATGAAATTGATTATCGTATCATTGGAGAAGAAATGCAATATGTAGAGATAGAATTAGACCCAAACGAAACAGCTATTGCAGAAAGTGGAAGCTTTATGATGATGGATGATGGTATACAAATGCAAACAATTTTTGGTGATGGAAGCCAGAACCAGGGAAGCGGACTCCTTGGGAAACTTTTGGGCGCAGGCAAACGGCTGATCGTGGGAGAAAGTCTTTTTATGACTGCATTTACGAATGCTGCCGCCGGCAAAAAAAGAGTAAGTTTTGCTTCACCTTATCCTGGTAAAATTATTCCTCTTGACCTTCAGCAATTAGGTGGAAAAGTGATTGCACAGAAAGACGCTTTTCTTTGTGCTGCCAAAGGCGTGAGTATTGGCATAGACTTTCAGCGAAGATTAGGAACGGGAATTTTTGGAGGAGAGGGTTTTATTATGGAAAAGCTTGAAGGTGACGGTATGGCGTTTGTACATGCAGGCGGGCATGTATTTGAAAGAGAATTATACAACGGCGAATTAATAAAAATTGACACAGGATGCCTTGTTGCCTTGACTCAAAATATTGATTATGATATCCAGTTTGTTGGTGGTATACGCAATACTGTTTTTGGCGGTGAAGGATTGTTCTTTGCTACATTAAGAGGACCAGGCAAGGTTTGGATTCAAACATTACCGGTTAGCAGGCTTGCGAGTAGAATTTTATCATATGGAACAACGAACCGAAAAGAGGAAGGCAGCATTTTAGGGGGGATAGGAAATTTGCTTGATGGAGATGGTTATTAAATATCGTTAAGGGTAATCCCTCCTTTTTCGGCTCCTCCAAAAATGATTTCCGAAGCTAACGTTTGACAGGTGCATCAGCATAATTATTATATTGCCTTGCTCTATTGTAAGGCCGATTTAAGACTGTTGCGTGATAGCACGGGCGTAATCCTGGTTGGAATGTAAAAAGCCTTTCTGCTACAACAAAAAGGCTTTGAGATGATTTCAGTGGTGAGTCCCCAGTTGGACATCCCGATCAGAATATTTACATGTCAAAGNTACATTCCCTGTAGAGCATTTTTAAACTAAAAAAGAATGCTTGTGAAGAAAAATGTTTCAATGGAAATTATTAATCCTAATGCCGCCGGTATTGATGTAGGTAGCCGCTCACATTTTGTAGCGATAGGACAGGCCAAAGATGATGTAAG
>NZ_KB893330.1 GCF_000374045.1 Segetibacter koreensis DSM 18137
ACTGGCATCATAAGTACAAGGCCGATTCTTATTGGTGAAACAATCCCGTCGGTGAAATTGGTTTTGCCTGCTTATAAGCACTTAACATTGTACAGCTATAGTACGGGGAAGAAAATTTTTAATCTTTAGCAGGCGCACTTATGATGCTTTATTAGTCAAACTCCAACCCTTACCCTTTCGCTTAACATCAATCCATTACTAAGGTGGCCTGGTGAAGAAAAAGTATTTGCATAACGTATTAAGAATTTTCGGAAGAAAAGAAAAAGATTGGGAGAGCTTCTGGAGAAATTCGGGTATAGAGCATTTGTAGTATAACATTCCAAAGTCTATTATACTTCCGCCTTTGCCTAAACCGTGATCATACCATAGATTTAATTTCCTGTTCACTTTAAATGATGCTTCCTTTTCTTCTCTTAACGGTGATAAATACCAGTAATCATTATTACGGATGCTTTCAGGATGGTATCCTAATTTTTCAAGGTACTCTACAATGTCTATCTGCTTCAATTCCTGGCAGGAAAAATAAGGGTGGTTCATGGGTAATTTTTTGATGCAGTGATAAAAACCTTTATAACTGCTTGTACTTTAATTATTTATTGTAGCATCAAACCGGCATCAGCGTTTAAAATTCGGCATCAACGCTATTTTTCTGATGCGATGTTGATGCGACTTTTGATGCGTATATTTCTTTGACTAAGAATTAGTTATAGCAACGGCATCAAAATCATCAAGATTATTGAGGTTAAAAACCTTTTTTTGATTCAAGTCGAAACCACAATCTCTATATCAAGCTGTTCCCCAAACACATGATTAAGAAAGACAAGCATCACCTGAAGCCAATGGTTTACGTACCTTCTTATAATAGGTCGTACCAATACGCACATATTCCATAAAACTAATTTTTGCGGTCACTAACTAAAGTCTCTACATATTTTTGTTGCCTCTGGTTAAGTAGGCAAGTATCTCCTGTTTATTAAAAAACACCCTTGACCCTATATAATGCTTCTTATAATAGCCTTGGCTGACATGACTGTCAACTGTTGGCTTGGAAACCTTTAGCATTTTACACACTTCGTGTTTTTTGAGATAAACATCGTTATCCTCTTTCTTAAGCGTTGAGAGTTCCTGCTTAATGGTCTGGTGGATGCACTCACGGAGCTGCTCGTAAAAATGCTCCGGAGTATCACTAAATAAAATGGAGGTAGACATATACTTGATTTTAGAAAGCAAATCTGCTAACAAAATCAAGTAAAAGAAAAGGAAGGTATACCCTTTTTAAGCAATTTGTAAGAGTGGTTATTTTTTAATGGCAGAATGCTCTTTTAGAATATTTTCAGCGAATGCTGAAACATCCTTTCCGAAAATTTCAGGATTGACTGCAATCTGCCGGATCTGTGGTATTAATTGTCCTTTTGCACTCACCGCACTTTTGCTTTGCAAAATCTTTTTATAAGAAAAGTTCTTCATCTCTTCAATTCTGCCTGGTATTCTGCTAAGCTTAAATTTTGCTGAGATAAATTCTTTTAGAGCAGTAGTGTCACGAATAAGAGTTTCATAGTGTAGCTCATTATTATTTATTTCTAAGTAAATGTGTGTAGCGATAACATACGTACGCACAGGAAAGTCTGCAGCAGATAAAGGTTCTCCATCCGCTGAAGGCTCTTCAAAATTCGAAGGACGATTATGCATTAAAAGGCTGACTTTGTTTAAAAACTGCTTTATCTCCTCCTTTTTAATAGAGGCATCCTTTTTCTCAAACAAGAACATCATTTGATTTTTTGTCTCTATGTTTTCCAGGATTTTTGTTACAGCTGCCAGTGCCAAAGACTTTTTATTCACTGTGGTTTCCTTTGTCAATTCGATTGCTACCTCAATAAGGAGATTTTCCAGATACAAAGCTGCTGAAATGGTAGGGTCATCTTTGCTGCAAAAACGAAAGTGGTACCATTTGAACTTTATATAATTATAAATGGAGGGATTGAAATTATAAATGAAATTTTGTATTACCCAATTGCTCATTTTAATCCTTTAAAATACTATGTGGCTTTTTAAAATGTAAAAAGATGAGGTAAGATAAGAAAAAGAGAAAAAAAGATGAAAATAACGGGCAACTACACAGGCAACTAAAGGACCTGCTGAACCCATAATCCACTGATAAGCAAAAAGTTATAAAACTAAATGGTGGCCTCGACAGGAATCGAACCTGTATCTGGAGCTTCGGAAACTCTTATACTATCCATTGTACTACGAGGCCGGGAGGGTTGCAAAAGTAATAGTTACTTGCCAAATTCACCTATATTACTTCCAAATATCTTTACAGCTATCGCTAGTAGTATTACCCCAAAAAATTTTCTTACTGCTATCAGGCCTGCTTCACCAAGCGCTTTTTCTATAAATCTTAAAGACTTTAATACTATATACACCAATACCAGGTTTACCAAAATGCCTAATAAAATATTTATTTCGTCATAGTTGGCTTTTAAAGACATTACGGTAGTTAAAGTGCCCGAGCCGGCAATAATCGGAAAGGCGACCGGTACCACTGTACCTGCACGCGCATCTTTTTCACTTTTAAATATTTCATGCCCTAACACCATTTCCAACCCTAATAAAAAAATAACAATAGAACCACCAACTGCAAAAGAGTGGACAGTCACTCCAAGCAATTTTAGTAAAGGCTCACCCACATACAGAAAAACAATCATAAACAATCCGGAAATCACCGTGGCTCTGAATTCCCTGATACCTCCAAGTTTGTTATGAAGTGAAATAAGCAGCGGTATCGATCCTATTGCGTCAATTACTGCAAAAAGCGTAAAACTTACCGTAAGGAATTGCTGTAAATTAAATTTCATTCCATTGATTTATTACAAAATTAACCTCTGCGATTAAAACAAGTTTTTAATCACCATATTTCTTTTCCGCATTCTTTTCCTTTACGTGGAGTTAGTTACTTTGAACTTAAAGATCACCAAATAAAAAAGGGCCAGGATAGAAATCCAGCCCGTTTTTAATCCAATATTCTATGAAAAACCATTTATATAGACTGTAGTAAAAGAAGGAAGTTGCAATGAGTGATAAGTTTTTTTTGTGATATGCTTTTTATAGAAACACTTATACTTTTAAACATGCCTATTTTTTTGATCTTTCCAGTAAGGGAGGTAAAATGAACAGAGAAAAAAACAGATTAGTTAAGCAAAGAGCAAAAAAAAGGGCCAGGATAGAAATCCAGCCCTGTTTTTAATCCAATATTCTATGAAAAACCATTTGTATAGAGGTAATTTAAAAATATAAAGTTGCAAACCGGTTAAATAAATGCCAGCGTGAAATTGAGGCTTATAATCCATTTAAGCAGATAACAAGGCGGTAAAGCAGAAATATAGGTAACAAAAAAGGGCAAAGGATAGACATCCTGCCCCGTTGAATCCAATATTCTATGAAAAACGCCTTAAATATACCTTTATTTATAATATTTTAAAATAGTTGGAAAATTATTTTTAATTATTGTTATTAACAAAAGGGAAGAAACTGCCGTAATAAATTATTTTTAAACCCTTTCATAAAAAACCAAGTAGTAGTTTTACCTCATATTCTATTCTTTTCGCATGGCAAATAAAATACTGGTAGCTATCAGCGGTGCAAGCGGCTCTATTTATCCTAAACTTTTAATTGATAGATTGTTAACAATAAAAGATCAATGGGCAGAACTTAGTGTTGTAATGAGCACAAATGCAAAACAAATCTGGGCAGCAGAATTAGGAAATGAAGACTTTAAAAACCTGCCGGTTCACTTCTACGAAAAGAATGATTTTAATGCACCATTTGCTTCAGGCTCCGCAAAATTCAATATAATGATAGTGTCGCCATGCAGTATGGGTGCTCTGTCGCGAATTGCTACAGGCATAAGTAATGACCTGGTGACCCGGGCAGCAGACGTTATATTAAAAGAAAGAAGAAAATTGTTATTAATGCTTAGGGAGACCCCATACAATCTTATACATATCAGGAACATGGAAGCCGTCACGCTTGCAGGAGGAATAATATGCCCCGCTACTCCGTCTTTTTACAGCAGGCCCAAAACAATTGAAGATGCGGCAATGACTGTGGTAGATCGTTTGCTAGACCTTTCAGGTTTAGACATTGCCTCTTACCGATGGGGTTCAAAAGCAGATTAGTTTTTTTTGTTTTACTTAAATGATAATGGAAACTAAAAATGCTTAAAGTCTAAATTCCCTTAAAAATCGTTTTAAAATAACCCAAACAACTGAGCGTCAATTTTATTAATAATAATTCCGAGGTCTTCCTCATTTTCTGCAAAATTATTTTTATCTACATTAATTACCAGCAAAGGACCTTCTCTATAACTTTCTGTCCACTTATTATAGTATTCGTTTAGTTTTTTTAAGTAATCTAGGCGTATATTTTCTTCGTACTCCCTTCCTCGTTTCTGTATTTGCCCAACAAGTGTTGGCACAGATGCCTGTAGGTAAATAAGCAGGTCAGGAGGCTTTACCATTGATTTCAGTGTCTTAAAAAACTGGTAATAATTGTCAAAATCCCTTTTGCTCATCAAACCCATATCATGCAGGTTGGGTGCAAAAATATTGGCATCTTCATAAATTGTTCTGTCCTGTATTATCGTTTCTGTACCTCTCTCAATTTCAAGCAACTGGTTTAAACGGCTGTTTAAAAAATATATTTGCAGGTTAAAACTCCACCTAGGCATATCCTCGTAGAAATCCATTAAATACGGGTTATTCGCTACGTCTTCAAACTGCGGAATCCATTTATAATGTTTACTTAGAGCTTCTGTTAACGTTGTTTTACCGGCGCCAATATTGCCTGCAACTGCTATATGCTTCGGTTTCGTTGGTTTTTCCATTCAGTGATAATTACCTTGGTTTCAAAAAGTAGGTTGAGTAAAAAATTAAAAATAATATTATCAAAAGTATTTTAATCCCATACTTTCCCTTACCAGCAGCATTGTAGCCTTTGCACTTTTTCTTGCTTTTTCTGCGCCAACTTCCATTACCTGCTTCAGATAGATCTCATCACCTAATATATCTTCTACCCTTCCACGTATTGGCGATATAAAATTGACCATGTCTTCTGCCAACTGCTTTTTCATATCTCCATACCTGATATGGCAATTTTTATAATCATTCTCAAACTTATTGATTACATCATTACCAGAAACAAGTTTCATCAGCAGAAAAAGGTTTTCTATATAATCGGGTTTCTCCGAATTTGGTTCCGAAGGCCCCATATCAGTTTTAGCTTTCATCACCTTTTTTCTAATCATGTCATCTGTATCCGCAAGATACAAGGTTGCCATCTGGTTTTCACTCTTACTCATTTTACCTGTTCCGTCGAGACTAGGCACTTTTACCAATTGTTCGCTATAATTAAACGCCTGGGGTTCGGGAAACACATCTCCGTATCGGTGATTAAAACGATTGACAAAGTTTCTTGCCATCTCCAGGTGCTGCTCCTGGTCTTTTCCTACCGGTACCAGGGATGCGCGATGAAGAATAATGTCTGCCGCCTGCAAAACAGGGTAAGTTAGTAGTCCGGCATTAACGTTTTCAGGCTGCAGACGCACTTTGTCTTTAAAAGTTGCCGTCTTTTCCAGCTCGCCCTTATAAGCAAGCATATTCAAATACAGGTACAGTTCTGATGTTTCGTACACGTGGCTTTGACAATATAGTGCTGCCTTTTCAGGATCAAGGCCACATGCAATATTTTCTGCCAGCACCCTATGAACATTTGCTTTTAGGTGTCTTGTATCTGGATGAGTGGTCAGCGAATGCAAGTCGGCTACCATGAAAAAACATTCGAACTCATCCTGCATCCGCACATAATTACGAATTGCACCAAAGTAATTCCCAAGGTGCAAAAATCCGGTGGGTCTTATCCCACTCATTACAATTGGTTTCTTTCCTTCCATAAAGACGGCGAAGATAAGGAATGGAAAAGAGTTATAAAATGATGAAAAGGAAATGTTCATTAGTTTTGGCAGTTATCTTTACCAACTTGACATTTGCACCTTATTTATCATCCTTAACGATACAATTACTATTGCTGGCTCTTGACTTTACGTTTAAAGGCCTTCCAAAATCAAACAAATTGAACACCCTAAATTTGTGTCATTTATAGTTTTAATGATTTATAGCTTTACGTTGAGAGCGAGCATATATTCGAACAATAAATTAAACAATTGCATATAATTTATTAGAAATAATTTTTTTATAAAAAAACTTTCATGATTAAATTAGAATACTTTGATCGGGAAGATTTTCAACAGTTGATAGAGTGGATGAACAGTGAGCATTTAATAACCAATTGGGCAGGGTCGCTGTTTAAATATCCTTTAACCGAAGATAGCCTTGATTGGTACATAGAGGATACCAATAAAATAGACTCGTCTGACGCGTTTATTTATAAAGCTGTAAGTACTATAACCGGCAAAACTGTGGGTCATATATCTTTAGGAAGCATAAGCGACAAAAACAGGTCTGCAAGAATTAGTCGTGTGCTGGTAGGGAACACAGTGGAGCGCGGAAAAGGCGTTTGCACAGGAATGATAAAAGCCATTCTAAAAATAGGATTCGAAGATTTGAAATTACACAGAATAAGTTTAGGGGTATATGACTTTAATACTTCAGCAATCCGATGTTACGAAAAAGCAGGATTTGTAAAAGAAGGATTAATGAGAGACGTATTAAGATATGACGAAAATACTTATTGGAGCCTTATTGAAATGAGTATTCTGGAAGATGAATGGAAAAAATTGCAGAAAACGCATTTGATGAATTAGCAGAAATTTTAAAAAGAAAACCAGAATGGTGTTTTCTTAGACCACAGATATAACTTCAATTAATAATCCATTTGTAATTTCCTCTACAATCCTTTTTAATGCTGTTAATCGTGGTTCTGTATCTTTACAAGTATTAAATATATGAATAGCTATGCTGAAGATAGGTGTATTTGGAGTTGGACATTTGGGAAAATTTCATTTGAATAACTGGAAAGAGATTGAGGGAGTAAAAGTGATTGGCTTTTATGATCCGGCAAACGAAATGGCGAAAGAAGTTGCTGAAAAATATAACCTGAAAAGATTTACCGACCCAAATAAACTTATGGATACCTGCGACGCCGCCGACATTGTTGCACCAACCAATTATCATTTTGAATTGTGTGAAAAGGCTATTCGAAAAGGAAAACATGTTTTTGTAGAAAAGCCGCTTGCCAATACGATTCAAGAGGGAAGGTTACTTGTAAACATGGCACGGGAAGCAAATATAAAAATGCAGGTAGGTCACGTCGAAAGATTTAACCCTGCCTTCCTTGCAATTAAAGACATGAAGCTTAAGCCTATGTTTATAGAAGTGCACCGCCTTGCACAGTTTAATCCGCGCGGCACCGAAGTAAGCGTGATACTTGACCTGATGATTCATGACATTGATATTATTTTAAGTATTGTAAACAGTGATGTCAAAAATATTTCAGCAAGCGGCGTTGCTGTTATGACCGATACTCCTGATATAGCCAACGTACGGATAGAGTTTAACAATGGCTGTGTTGCCAACCTCACCAGCAGCCGTATAAGTATGAAGAAAATGCGGAAGATACGCATGTTTCAAAAAGACAGCTACATTGGTATTGACTTTTTGGAAAAGAAAACAGAAATAATAAAACTAAAGCAGCCCGAAGACGCAAACGTTTTTTCATTTGATATTGAAACACCAGGCGGGAAAAAAACAATAGCCGTTGCTAATCCGCCAATAAAAGATGTAAATGCTATAAAGCTCGAACTTGAAGCTTTTGCAGACTCAATCATCAATAATAAACCTACTGTTGTGACCGAAATTGATGGGTTTCTTGCCATGGAAGTAGCTCACCAGATTTTGGAAAAGATAAGCCGCTCTAGGTCTTTATCATAAGCTTAAAAATATTTGGATAGAAATAGTAGAAAGTTTATCAACAAACCTTAATTTTTAATGTGCCGTGGCAATCCTTTATAGGTTGAGCACTAAAAGATTGGCAAAAAAAATAAAATTTTTATTGTATTTAAAAAGAGAACCGAACCTTATTAATTAGTCTTTTTTATCTTCATTCATCAATTCTCGTCTGTGTGACTAAAACTATTCTTATTATATGCCTCCTTCTACTTTCTAACGTATTATTTGCACAACATAAGTATTGGCAGCAAAACGTAAATTTTACTATAAACGTTTCACTTAATGATACTGATAATACCCTTGACGCCTTTGAAACAATTGAATATACAAATCATTCTCCGGATACTTTACGCTTTATATGGTTTCACATATGGCCAAACGCATATAAAAACGATCGCACAGCCTTCAGCGAACAACTATTGAAAGAAAGAAGAACTGATTTTTATTTTTCAAAACCAGAAGAAAAAGGATACATTAATCAACTCGACTTTAAAGCCGATGGCAGCAATGCGACGATTATAAATGATACCAATAACATTGATATTATAAAGATTATTTTACCAAAGCCTTTGCCACCCGAAAATAAGACGATTATCACTACGCCTTTCAAAGTCAGGCTTCCTTATAATTTTTCACGTGGTGGACATGTGGGCAATGATTACCAGGTTACGCAATGGTTTCCAAAACCAGCGGTATATGACTGGCAGGGCTGGCACCAGATGCCTTACCTTGACCAGGGAGAATTTTATGCGGAATTCGGAAGTTTTGATGTAGAAATAACAGCTCCCTCAGCCTACGTTATAGCGGCGACTGGTACATTACAGGATGCTGCAACTTCGCAGCAGCTTAAAGAAAAAGGCCACCATACCATAGAAGGCACAACTAAAACATGGCATTATAAACAGGATAGCATTCATGATTTTGCCTGGTTTGCCAGTAAAGATTTTATTGTAAAACATGATACAGCTATTCTTCCTTCTAAAAAAATTATTGATGTTTTTTCCTATTATAGAGAAGGTTCAAAAGGGTGGAATAAAAGTATTGCGTACGCTAAGGATGGATTGAGAAAATACAGTACTTGGTTAGGCGATTATCCGTATGCGTCTGCAACTGTTGTACAGGGAAGTGAGAACCAAAACAGCGGCGGCATGGAGTACCCGACAATAACATTGATAACAACCCAGGAAAGCGGTGAGGAACTTGATGTGACAATAGTACACGAAATTGGTCATAACTGGTTTTATGGAGCCCTTGCCAGCAACGAACGAACGCATCCATGGATGGATGAGGGAATGAATAGTTTTTACGAAAAAAGATATGAAAAAGATAAATACGATTCACATTACAAAAAATCTTTCCTCTCATTAAAAAAACATTTACCTGTTGATGAAGAAGAAATGTTCTTCAACTCGATTGTAAAAATTAATAAAGNCCAGCCAATAGAAACACCTTCAGAAGATTTCACACTCATCAATTATGATCTGGTGGTGTATTATAAAACCAGCAAGTGGATGGAAGAACTGGAAGATGTTTTGGGAAAAGATGTATTTGAAAACTGCATGCGAAATTATTACCGCACCTGGAAATTTAAGCATCCTTATCCTGAAGATTTTAAACAAAGTATAGAACAAACCAGCAGAAGAAATCTTGACAGTATTTTTAATTTACTTCATACAACCGGGCCAATTTCTTCTGTCAAAAAAAAAACCATTAAACCTTCTTTGCTTTTTAATTTTAATGATTCCCCAAAGTATAATTATATAAATATTGCTCCTGCTATTGGTTATAATAGTTATGATAATATAATGGCAGGCGCGCTTATTCATAACTATACCTTACCCTTTACAAAAGTTCAGTATGTTGGCGGTGCAATGTATGCTACCAGCTCAAAAAAGATAAATGGATTTGCCCACGTCTCCTATAATATTTATCACAAGGCTTATCATCTCAATACATCTTTAGGTTATATTTCCTATTCACAAAATGATTTTACAACGAGTGATAATAATAAATTAATTCTTCCTGTGAAGCGTTGGACACCTTCGGTAAAAATCACCTTTTTTGATAAAGACGTCCATTCTTCCCGCCATTTTACTGCTCAATGGAAAACATTTTTATTAAATGAAGGCACACTAAATTTTAAAACAGTGTTCTCTCCTACTGATACAACAGACGTAGCAAGTGTCACTGACAATCATTCATACATCAATCGCTTGTCTTTCGTTATCAGTGATGACCGCATCTTATTTCCTTATAGTCTCAACGTATCTGCCGACCAGGGAAGAGATTTTGTAAGGGCTGGCCTGACTGCTAAATATTTTTTCAACTACCCCGATGGAAAATCAGGAATGACTGCACGTTTTTTTGCAGGAAAATTTATGTACCTAAACCCAAAAAAAAATATTACAAGCTTTAATAATGAACGATATTTTTTAAATATAAGCGCACCCTCTGGCAACGAAGATTATACTTATAGCGATTATTTTATTGGAAGAAATGAATTTGATGGATGGAAAAGCCAGCAGGTAATGGAACGGGATGGTTTTTTTAAAGTCAATACCAACCTTTTAAGCAATAAGATTGGCAAATCTGATAATTGGATCATGAGTGTTAACCTTGCTTCAGACCTGCCTGACAATGTTAATCCATTGCGCATTTTGCCTATAACAATTCCAATAAAAATTTTTGCTGATGTAGGAACTTATGCTGAAGCATGGCGAGATAACCCTGCTTCGGGCCGTTTTATTTATGATGCCGGCATTCAGTTACCCCTCTTTAACTCATTTATAAATATCTATGTTCCTTTAATTTACTCAAAAGTTTTCCGGGACTATTATAAAACTACCGTAACAGAAAAAAGGTTCCTAAAAACGATCTCATTTAATATTGATTTGCAAAAATTACAGTTGAAAAGCTTTGTAAAAGAAATTCCATTATAAACCAAGGGAGGCTGTCTCACAACTAATGAGACAACCTCTCTATGGATAAATAATTTGCTTATTTAAGTTTCAAATCTTTAATTATTGCCTGTATTTTATCATCCATTTTCTTTTGAGTTTCTTCAAATTTTTCAACACTTTCAAGGTGGGTCTTCACGCTGAAATAAAATTTAATTTTTGGTTCTGTTCCGCTTGGTCTTGCAGATATTTTTGAACCATCTTCGAGTATGAACTGCAGCACATTGCTTTTTGGTAATTCTATATCCCAGACGTTTCCTGATTGAAGGTTTTTACCAACCTTTGTCTGGTAGTCTAGTAATTGAACGACAGGAGTACCGGCAATAGTGGCTGGCGGATTTGCACGATATTCTTGCATCATCTCTGCAATTTCTTCTGCGCCACGCATACCTTTTTTTGTTATCGATATCAATGACTCTTTATAATAGCCGTATTGCACATATAAGTCCAGCAGTTTCTCAAACAAGCTGCGCCCCTTGTTTTTTTCATAAGCTGCCATTTCACAAAGTAGTGCAACTGCAGAAATTGCATCTTTGTCACGCAGTTGATCACCTATCATCAGTCCGTAACTTTCCTCACCGCCTATTATAAAATTTTCTTTGCCCAATTTTTCGGTTATCAATTCAGCTATCCATTTAAACCCTGTAAGAACATTATAACAGGTAACACCGTTTGCCGCAGCTATATCATCGATCAGGTTTGTAGTAACTATGGTTTTCACTACCATATCGTTCGGTTGAGCAATTCCTTTTGCCTTGCGTGCTTCGATCATGTAATTAAAAGCAAGAACAGCAGTCTGGTTGCCATTCATTAGAACCCACTCTCCCTTAGGATTTTTTATGGCGATACCTACCCTATCACTATCTGGGTCAGTTCCCAATAAAATATCTGCATCCAGTTCCTTTGCTTTTTTGAGCCCTATGCTCATCGCTTCACTTTCTTCAGGATTTGGATAAACAACGGTAGGAAAATTACCATCCGGGGTTGCCTGCTCTTCCACTATATGCACGTTGGTAAAACCAAAGCGTTCTAATACCTGAGGTACCAGGGTAATACCTGTACCATGTATGGGTGTATAAACAATTTTAAGGTCTTTTTGTTTTTCTATTACTTCAGGGTAAATGCTTAAACTTTTTACCATATCAACAAAAGCCTCATCCATGCCCTTGCCCAGTATGGAGATATTGGCTTCACCCCCACTCCATTGCACTTCATCTACGCTGGTAATAGCATCTACTTCTTCAATCACGTTTTTATCGTGTGGCGGTACCAGTTGTCCTCCATCGTTCCAATACGCTTTGTACCCGTTGTATTCTTTAGGATTGTGCGAAGCGGTAAGTACAAGGCCCGCATGGCAATTCAAATGGCGAATGGTAAAAGACAATTCAGGCGTCGGTCTCAGATCTTCAAACAAATAGACTTTAATGCCGTTTGCAGCAAAAACATTTGCTGCAGTCTCGGCAAAATACCGGCTGTTGTTTCTGCAATCATGTGCAATTGCTACTTTTATTTCAGCATTTCCATACACTTTTTTCAGGTAGTTGGCAAAGCCCTGTGTCGCCATTCCTACTGTAAATTTATTCATCCGGTTTGTGCCTACGCCCATAATTCCCCGAAGGCCACCAGTACCAAATTCAAGATTACGATAAAATGATTCTGCAAGTTCATCAGGAGAAGAGGATTGCATACGTTTTATTTCCTCTTTAGTCTCCTGGTCATAATTACCATTCAACCATACATTTACTTTTTCTAAGATAGCAGCGTCCATATGTTTTAGCTTTTATTGAAAATACATAATTATAGTACCAGCTTTTGTAACTCCGGTTAATCATCCTTGCGACGCTCCGTTTATCACAACAACAACATCAACCGTTTTTTAAGCAAGTTTAAGAATTTTTAACGATTAAAACCTTCAAAAATAAACTCTAATGTATTTAAACCCGTACGTTTGGCAAATGAAGAATGCCCTTATGCTCAAAAAATACGCTTTAAGTATATATGTGTTCATTATTTCATTTTCCCCATTATGCATAGCGGCGCAAAATATAGAGAAATTAGAATCTCCTCTTTCCTTTCACCAAAAAGATTCGGTTACTTATTTAACTCCCCACCCATCAACTGAAAATTTTCAAAATTCAACATACCATTCAACACAAAACAGGATCAAGATAATTGCGGCTACTAATATTATTGGTTACGGCGCGGCCATGGCTGGTTTGTATAGCGACTGGTACAGCAACTACCCACAGACTCATTTTCATTTTTTCAATGATAACCACGAGTGGAAACAGGTAGATAAAGTTGGTCATGCCTATAGTGCTTACGTTGAAAGTAATGGCAGTATGGAACTGTGGCGTTGGGCAGGAATGAAACGGAAACAACGTATTTGGATAGGAGGATTAAGTGGTATCGCTTACCAGACAGTAATTGAAACGCTTGATGGATTTAGTTCACAATGGGGCTGGAGCTGGGGAGACTTTGGGGCAAATGTTTTCGGGAGTGGATTGGTAATAAGCCAGGAGCTTGCGTGGAATGATCAACGAATTCATATGAAATTTTCAACGCATAAAAAAAATTATGGCTCTCCTGACTTCAATCAACGGGCAGATCAATTGTATGGAAAAACGTTTGGCGAACGCCTCATAAAAGATTACAATGCACAAACGTATTGGCTAAGTGCCAACCTAAAATCTTTTATGCCTGCAAGCAATCTGCCTTCGTGGTTAAATATAGCGGTGGGATATGGTGCTGATGGAATGTTTGGTGCAGTATCTAATGTAGGAAAAGATGAACGTGGCGATATAAATTTTGACCGCAGAGACGTTACCCGATATAGGCAATACTATATTTCGCCTGATATTGATCTTACTAAAATTAAAACGCGTCACACTTTGGTAAGGCTAGCATTGGTTGCACTTAACTGTTTTAAGTTTCCTGCACCGTCGTTAGAATATAACTCTAAAGGACAACTTGCCTTTCATTTTATTCATTTTTAGTGTTTTATTAAATAAAAACATTTGTGCCGGCATCAATTTTCAACATTTTATGTTTATTTGTACAAGATATTAAAGTATGCAAAACATAGTTATGGTGAGACTACTATATTAGTAGCTTCATAATCACTTTATTTAAAAATATTACTATAGCCAGTAGCTTTTACAAGACTTTTCATACATGATAGAACTGATAGGCCACTTTCATCCTTTACTTGTGCATTTACCCCTTGGTATTTTAATGGTTGCTTTACTGCTTCAATGGCTAGCAGGCAAAGAAAAATATGCATCGGTTAAGGAGGCAGTGCCTGTAGTTTTATTGTGGGGCTCGATAACCGCACTTCTTTCCTGCATAACAGGCTATTTTTTAAGTATAAGTGACGATTATGACAAATCATTAGTAAACTGGCACATGTGGATGGCCATAGCAGTTGTACTTACCTCTGCAATATTATATGCAAAAGAAAAAAATCCTGCATTTGAGGTTCCTAAAAGATTACTGTCATTGGGGCTTTTAGGGTTGCTCCTGGTAACGGGCCACCTGGGAGGCTCATTAACACATGGCTCTGATTATCTTACCAAACCATTTTTGAGAATTCTGGGTGATGACACTACTGCAAACACAGCTATCAAACCACTTCCAAACGTGCAGGAAGCACTGGCTTACAATGATGTAGTAAAACCAATTTTGCAAACCAAATGTTACTCGTGCCACAACTCCAACAAACAAAAGGGCCGTCTTAGAATGGATGATATTAAGCTACTGATGAAAGGAGGTAAAAATGGTAAAATAATTGATTTGAACAATGCTGATTCAAGCGAAATGATAAAACGCATGCTATTGCCTGTGGATGACGAGCACCATATGCCGCCAAAAGAAAAACCGCAGCCAACAGAAAACCAGGTTGCGCTGCTTCACTGGTGGATAAGCAATCAGGCAGACTTTACTAAAAAAGTAAAGGAGCTTAATCAAACTGTAAAAATAAAGCCAATACTGCTTGCACTGGAAAGTCCCGTGATCATTAAAAAAGAATCAACCGATATACCTGTAGCAGCCGTTGAAAAAGCAGATAATAAAGTAATTGAACAGCTGACACAAAAAGGCTTTTTGGTTTTACCAGTGACTCAAAACAGCAATTATCTTATGGCGTCTTTCGAAGAAGATACTGTGGTGAGTAAAGAAGATATGCAGTTATTACAAAAATTAAAAAAGCAATTGATTTGGCTAAAAATTAATACTACTATTCAAAAAGAGGCGCTTCTGCAACTTCCTCAGTTGACTAACATTATAAAACTAAATCTCTCAAAAACAAATATTACCGATAAAGAAGCAGCCGCTTTACAGTCTCTGGATAGCCTTCATTATTTAAACATGGTAGGCACAAAAGTTACTGCTGAGGGTATAATGCCACTAAAGAAATTGAAGTCTCTTCATTCTTTATTTTTATATGAAACTAATATTTCGAGGGACGATTTTAAAAAACTAAAGCTCTCTTTTGTTAAAACACAAATCGATTCGGGCAATTATTTTGTTCCTACCCTTGTGACGGATACAACAATTGTAAAGGAGAAAAAGAAATAACCGGAGAGGAAATACTACGCTAGATTATTCTGCAGAGAGATGAGTATGAATAATAGAGTTGTTGTATGCTATGTCAGTTTTTATTTGCAGATGTCGACTTGCGTATTATGAATTCAGGCTCAAGATTTACTTCACTTATCGGCAAGCGCTTTTCAATATGTTCTAATAAAATTTTTGTTGCTAATTGTCCCATTTGTTCTAATGGTTGTTTTATATGAGTGACAGGGGAATAAAACAGATCAGCGGCATCTGATTCATCAAATGATATCAGGGCTAAATCATCGGGAACTTTAAGGGGAAGATTGACGATGTATTTTAGCCCATAAATGGACAGGTAGTTTGAAGCAAATAAGATGACTTCCACAGGCTCCTGCAATCCTGTTAATTCATCAATCGCCTTTTCTACTGCTTCCTTTGAGCTGTTTATGCCTACTTCTTTTATCCATGTTTGCATAACTGTTACATTGTTTTCCTCAATAGCCGCTGCATAGCCCCGTTTGCGTTCCTGGAAATGAAAAAGGGAACTTTTAAAAGTGATAAGACCGATTCGTTTATAACCTTTGTCAATAACATGTTTTACTAAAGTATATGCAGCTTTATAATTATCTATTGCTACATAATTTGCTTTTATTTCAGGAAAATAACGGTCAATAAGTACAAAAGGAATTTCGTTTTCCTGTAGAAAAATTAATTGAGATAATGAGTCTTCTGCAGGTGCCAGAATGAAACCGTCAACCTGGTGATTAAGCAGGATATTCGTTAATTTCAATGATTTTTCTGCATTTTCGTCTGAACTGCCAAAGATGACAGTATAATTATATTTTTCTGCTTCGTCTTCTATAATTCGTGCCAGGCTTGACCAAAAAGTATTTGAAATATCTGCTACTATCAGTCCAATTATAAAAGTCCTATTCGTCTTCAGGCTTCTAGCAATCTGGTTTGTTCTGTAGTTTAATTCTTTTGCAGCATCTTTTATTTTTTCAGTAACTTCTTTGCCTATTCTGCCTATATTTTTATTATTTAAAACATAAGAAACAAGGGCGGTTGAAACTCCCACTTTTTGAGCAATATCTTTCAGAGAAACTTTTTTCTTCATAATACAACAACCAGGTTTAAATGGGAAGAATAGAAAAAGCAAATGTAACTCCAGTATCTTATGTCACACCTATTAAATACCGCTTCTGCAAGAGGAGTATTTTGGGTCATTCATATCGCAGAGCGACGATGGGATCTAGTTTAGACGCTTTGATAGCGGGCCACAAACCGGCGGTAAGTCCAACGATACTACAAATAATTATTCCGGTAAAAACCCAGCCCCATGGCACGACGAAGCCAGTCCCTAATACCATTGAGAAGACATTCCCCACCAAGACACCGAGCACAATTCCAAAAATGGCTCCTAACAAGCTTATTATGATAGATTCAAATAAAAACTGATTGCGTATACTACTCCTGGTGCCTCCCAGTGCCTTGATTAAACCAACCTCTTTTGTTCTTTCAGTTACTGCTACCAGCATTATATTCATCAATCCGATTGCGGCACCTATAAGTGTTATTAAGCCAATAGCGCCTGCAGAACCCGATATGCTTCCCAACAGGCCAATCATTGTTTCGGCCACTGCATCACTTTTGTCAATATAAAAATTATCATTATCTTTTATATCCATTCTGCGTATTGCTCTGAAAGTACCGGTAGCCTCACCAATTGCCGGGTCAAGTTGCGTAACATCATTTACCATAACATTAATTGTATAAGAAACAGCGGCATTTGGCAAACGACGAACATTGTTATAACTGGTTATCGCCACTTTATCCATTCGCATAAATACACTTGTGCCTTTTGGATTAAGCAAGCCAATTACCCGGTAAGGGATATTGGCAATTCTTATTATTTTGTCTACCGAGCTTTCAGGATTTTTAGGGAACAGCTTTTTTGCAATATCGCTTCCTAGCAGGCAAACATTTCGGCCAGTTTCTACATCGAGTTTACTGAAGTTTCTTCCTGAGTGCAAAGAATAGCCGTTGATTAATAAAAAGTTTTCGTCACCTCCATTAACCTGCACTTCAGGATTTGTTTCCTTGTTTCCGTACTTAGCAATCAAAGACCTCGGGCCACCCAACTGGATGCCGACATAGGATGGAAACCGGTAATTTTGCTTAAATAATTTTGCCTGGGTATAAGTTATCGGTTGACCTGCGTTAGAATTTTTATCCCTCCTTGCACCTCTTTTAACCTGCGATACCCGACTGCTTCCCGGTCCTATACGTATATTTCTTTCTTTATATCGAATGGTAAATGCATTCGCACCTAAAGTTGAAAAGCTTTCTTTCAGGCTCTGATTCATAGCCTGTATTGCAGTGATAATACCAATCAATGCCATTATGCCAAAAGCAATAATTGCAACAGTAATACCGGTGCGCAATTTATTACTGCGAACAGTACGGGAGGCCAGCGCGAAAATATCAGCGTATTTCATGCGCATTGTAACAAAAATTGGAAGTAAGCAATTTGAAAGATTTGAAAATGACGCCTTTTAAAATTATTAAATGCCAGGGTTGACTGCAGGATTTGCAATCAAAAAAGGAACTTTATGATCAATACAAAAGATCTTTCACCTCATTTCCCTTAGTTCAAATAATCATATGCATTTTATAAAGCCAATTATAATATATCATTCAAAATCTCGTGACCCATTTTATCGCGTTTGGTTTGGAGGTACTTCTCATTGTGCGGGTTTGACTTGACTTCAATAGGGATAATATCAACTATTTCTAAACCATATCCTTTCAACCCTGCTCGTTTTTTCGGATTGTTGCTCATCAATCTTAACCTGGTAACTTCAAGGTGTCTCAAAATCTGGGCACCCACTCCATAATCTCTTTCATCTGTTCCAAACCCAAGATGTATGTTGGCCTGCACAGTGTCCATCCCTTGTTCCTGCAGTTTATATGCTTTCAATTTATTTACAAGGCCTATTCCCCTTCCTTCCTGGTTCATATATAAAATGATCCCCTTACCCTCCTGCTCTACCATTTGCATCGCTTTGTGCAATTGTTCCCCACAATCACATCTCAGGCTTCCTAAAATATCGCCGGTGAAGCAACTGCTATGTACGCGTGTGAGTACTGGCTCACCTTTTTGCCATTCTCCTTTTATTAATGCAAGATGTTCTCTTCCCGTACTTTTTTCTTTAAAAGCCACCAGTTTAAAATTTCCATATTTCGTGGGCATTTCAACCCTGACGATCTCTTCAATCAAAGAATCCCTTTTAAGCCTGTACTCAATTAAATCTTTTATTGAAATAATTTTTAAATTAAACTTTTGCGCTATCTCCTGCAACTGCGGCAGTCTTGCCATGGTTCCGTCCTCACTCATAATTTCTACCAATACTCCTGCAGGCTCAAACCCGGCCAGCCGTGCTAAATCAATAGCAGCCTCGGTGTGGCCTGTCCTCCTTAGTACGCCACCTTTTTTTGCCCGTAACGGAAAAATATGTCCTGGCCGTCCTAAATCTGCCGGCATTGTATTACGATCTATTAATGCGAGTATTGTTTTCGCCCTGTCATGGGCAGATATACCGGTAGTACAACCATGACCTAATAAGTCAACAGAAACAGTAAAAGGGGTTTCGTGTAAAGAAGTGTTGCTATTAACCATAAGATCGAGTGCCAGTTCATCGCAACGGTCTTCTACAAGAGGAGCACAAATTAATCCACGACCCTCTTTGCTCATAAAATTTATAACTTCGGGCGTCACCATTCTTGCTGCGATTATAAAATCACCTTCATTCTCCCTATCCTCATCATCAACTACAATGACCATTTTTCCTGCCTGTATATCTTCAATAGCACTTTCAATAGAATCTAACATAAATCGCATTTTTACAAAATTACAATCAAAGAGTGTAAACCTTTCAAATATAACAAAATCAATCGTAAAGTTTAAATGTCAACGATTAAACATAACGGCGGTGTATACTACAATATAACGGTCTATCATACAAAGTACAGTTTACTAGGTGCAGTAATAATTTTAAATAAATACGTATTAAAATAATACAGCATAATATTTAATGAAACAAATTTTGTGCATCGTTGTTAATATTTAATTAATATCGGCAAATCGGTGATAAAAGAATAAAACGTTTCTTTGCCTTTCAAACAAAAATGCACTTATGTTTAAAAATTACATTTATTTTTTATTAATATTTTTTATACCCTTCGTCGTAATGGCACAGGAAACTACATCTGAAATTGTAGGAACAGTTTCAGATGGAAAAACGCCATTGGTAGGAGCTACAGTAAGTGTGCTTAATATTCCGACGGGCACCCAATCTACAACTACGACACGTAAAGAAGGCCGTTATAATTTGCCTAATCTACGGGTAGGCGGACCTTATTCTATTACAGTTAGTTATGTGGGGTATGAGCAATCAAAACGGGATAGTGTTTTCTTGCTATTGGGACAGGAATATAAAGCAGATTTTAATCTCACCGCTTCATCGGCAGCACTGCAAAATGTAATAGTTACATCTGTGAGGCAAGACAGAGTTTTTAATACAAGTCATACAGGTAGCCAGGAAATAATTGGACGCAACCAAATTGAAAGGTTGCCGACCATTAACCGTAGTTTACAGGATTTTACAAGACTTACTCCTTCCGCAAATGGCTTAAGTATCGGTGGACGCAGCAATTTGTATAATAATGTAACCGTTGATGGTGCAAACTTTAATAACGCCTTTGGACTTTCTTCTACATTAGGCGGCCAAACCAGTTCGCAACCTATTAGTCTTGACGCGATAGAGCAGATACAGGTAAACGTCTCTCCTTACGATGTGAGGCAAGGAGGATTTTCAGGAGCAGGTATTAATTCTGTTACAAGAAGCGGCTCTAATACTTTTAAAGGCTCTGTTTATACTTATATAAGAACACCGGACCTGCAGGGTTATAACGTAAGAGAAAACAAAATACCTAAGCCAAGCTTTGATTATAACTTACGCGGAGCTTCTGTTGGAGGACCTATTATTGCAAATAAGTTATTTTTCTTTATAAGCGGTGAACAGGAAAGAATAAGCCAGCCGGCTACTACCCTTGTTGCAGCTAAGCCTGGTCAAACCGGAGTGCCGGGAGTTGTTTCACAAGCTGTTGCTGACACTTTAGATGCGCTAAAGAATTTTTTGATGTCAAAATATAATTACAATCCCGGAGAGTACCAGGGTTATAATTACAGAACGCACAGTGATAAATTAACGGTACGGCTAGATTGGAATATAGACAAAGCCAATACACTTACATTGAAATACAATTACCTGAAATCATTCAGAGACATCGCTGCAAGTAATAGTGGTGCTCCTAACGGAAACAGGCAACCAGGTAATAATGGATTGCCTTTCAGCGGAAGTGGTTACACCATTAATAATAATTTCAACATTTTTATTGCAGAATTAAATACCAGGATCAGTAATAAGTTATCTAATAAGTTACAGGCAGGATACTCTGCATTACGTGACTTCAGAGCTTCTCTAGCAGGCTCAGATTTTCCTTTGGTAGATATTTTAAATCCAGTAGGGCAAACTTATACTTCCTTTGGTTATGAGCCGTTCACTTACAACAACTTGTTATATTCTGATATTTACCAGGTATCAGACATATTAACGTACTATGCAGGCCGGCATGAAATAACAGCAGGCACTCAGAATTATATTAAGAAATTTGAAAACGGTTTTGCACCTAATTACGAAGGCGCCTATATATTTAATAGTCTTTCAGACTTTTACAACAGCGCAACCAACGGTGCTCACACTGCCAAAAATTACGCTTTGCAATATTCATTGACTAAAGATGGCTCTTTTCCTTATGCTAATATAGGCTCTACCGAGATAGGATTTTTTCTGCAGGACAAATGGAGGGTTAAGAATAATCTTACTATTACTTATGGGCTTCGCACAGATGCTCCGATATTCAAGAATCAGTTTACGTCGAATCCGTTTGTTCCATCCTTAACCTTTAGAGACGGCCAGCATTATGATGTAGGTCAAAAGCCTTCTACAAATCCACTGATATCGCCAAGAGTGGGATTTAACTGGGACGTATTTAATAATCAGAAAACGCAAATACGCGGAGGAATAGGTTCATTCTCAGGCCCACCACCATTTGTATATATCAGCAACCAGGCAAGTAACAATGGAGTGCAATTCGGCTCATTTTCAAGAACTGTAAATCCTGCTGACAGTTTGCCTTATGTTTTCAGTCCTGATATAAACACTTACAGGCAAGGCACAACAGGAAAAGCAAATACTTCTTACAACCTTGTATTCACGGATAAAAATTTTAAGTATCCCCAGGTTTTAAAAACAAGTATAGGTGTAGATCAAAAACTTCCCGGTGGCGTTATTGCAACTGTTGAATTTACTTACAACAAAGACCTTTATGCTATCAATTTTGAAAATGTAAACCTGCCTTCAACAGGTACCCCTTTAGCAGGGCTTGATAACAGGATTCGGTATTCATCAACAAAAATTTATTCCGGTACGCCTGTCGCAACAGAAACTAATCCTAATATCACCAATGCAATATTGATGAAAAATTATTCTAAAGGATATTCTACTGTTGCAACAATTCAATTACAGAAAAACTTCCGCAACTTGTATGCTAGTGTATCTTATACATATAGTAAAAGCAAGAGTATAAACGATGGAGGCTCTATTGCTGCCAGCACATGGAGAGACAGGCCTGTTTCGAATGATCCAAATGCCCCTGAGCTGGGTTATTCAAATTTTTACCAGCCTCATCGTGTTATTGCCCAGGCTTATTATCGCAAAGAATATGGAGATCACTATGCAACATCAGTGGGTTTGGTTTTTGAGGCTGCGCCAAGCGGTGTCGGTTCATATACCTATGCAGGTGATGTAAATAATGATGGTACAGGTGGAAATAATGATCTTATCTACATTCCCAGAACACAGGCTGATATAGTTCTTGTACCTGTTAATACAGGTGGAGGCACTGTAACCGATACCCGGACACCCAATGAAATGTGGAACGAGTTAAATAGCTTCATTGACCAGGATCGTTACATGAAGTCTCATAGAGGACAGGTAGCCGAACGGAATGCTGCAGTTTTGCCTTTCTTTAAACACCTTGATGCTAACATAACACAAGATTTTTATTTAAAAACAGGCAAAAGCAAGCATACGTTACGATTGACCTTTGACATGATTAATATTGGGAACTTCGTAAATAAAAATTGGGGGATTGCTAAAAATTTCAGTTCTACTTCATTTCTTAAATATGAAGGTTTAGTAACCGACCCAGCTGACGCAAACTTTGGAAAGCCCCGTTATTCATTTCTTTACCAGGATGCTGCGAACAAAATTCCTTTTACAAACAGTTACCAGGATAATACAAGTATTTTTTCTCGCTGGCAGGGCCAGTTTGGAATAAGATATTTGTTTAACTAAATACTATTACTACACAGAAAAGCTGCGTTTTTAAAATAATAACGCAGCTTTTTTGTATTTGTATTTTTGCAAAATCAAAAGTTGAATTATTCCGTATTTCCCCATCCCCACTGTAAAAAAGCAGGGAAAGCTCTTTTCCATGTTTCTACGTTATGTCTACCATCTTCTAGCTCCAAATAAAAAATCTGTTCATCAGTATAGCCTAAATCTTTTAAGGCACTAATAAGGTCGGTTGTGTCTTCTATTGAGTCAATAATTCCATTATTGTTGCGATCAGCAGTTTCATCCAGTCTTCCACATTCAAAAAAGAATCGTAAGCCGGGTTTAAAAATTCCTTTCTTAACCTGCAAATGCATGAGCCGATCCTTTTCATCATTATAACCTTCATCTTCGTACCCTTTTCTTCTCCACCATAATGAACCACTAAAAACACCTGCTTTTACAAATTCGGCAGCATGATTCCAAACAAGATCAAGTGCACTTAAGCCCCCAAGAGAAAAACCGGCAAATGATTTCTCTTTGAACGAGGAAATAACGAATTCTGATTTTATAGAGGGCAACAATTCATCAAAGATAAACTTACCATAAAGGCCGGCCTTTACACCCCTGCCTTTGTAATCAACACTGCAGATCGTTCCGTATTCATTCATTCTGTCAATACCACAATGTATCCCCACACATAAAACCGGTCTAATACTTTTAGACATGAGCAACGAGTCTATAAGTGAAGTAAAGTTCATAGTACGCAGATCTTGCCCATCATTAATAAGCAATAATTCGATTTCTTCTGCAGTGCCAAGTAAACTTATGGGCAGATATATATCGACAATAACATCTCTCTCTAAATAATCAGAATAAATTCTTCTTTGTTCAACACATCGGATGCCACCAGTTTTTTCGTTTAAAACAACCTCATCTTCCAACATAAATCTTTAATATAATATTCCTAAATCTACATTTTTGCAATAAATGAGCCCCTTTTATAATTCTTTAAGTATATTCGAGAAATACAAAGATGAGGAACGAATGTATCACTTTACATACTCATTTTTACAGTCCGCTATCCTAATTAACTAAAAACGAATTAGCTGGCAATACTTTTGTTCTTGAGTGTCACTTGTATATGGCAGTGCTACCGGAAGCCCTATAAAAAAGGCTTTTAACATGAAAACAGTTAATTGTTATGAAAAAAATTGGAATTCTTTTTGGAAAAGAGAGAAGCTTCCCCATGGCTTTTATTGATAGAGTTAACAGCAAAAAATTTGACGGAATATCTGCTGAACCAGTCTATATAGATAAAGTAATGCAGGGAGAACCAGCAGGTTATGCAGTTATCATCGATCGCATCAGCCAGGATGTACCTTTTTACAGAGCCTATCTTAAAAATGCGGCTTTAAGTGGAACTGCTGTTATCAATAATCCTTTTTGGTGGAGTGCAGATGAAAAGTTTTTTAATAACTGTCTTGCGACCAAAATAGGAGTTCCTGTGCCTAAAACAGTTATTTTACCTTCATATAAATTGCCGTTAGACACTTCAAATGAATCTTTCAGCAACCTTGCCTACCCCTTAGACTGGGAAGGAATTTTTGACTATATCGGTTTTCCTGCTTATATGAAACCATTTGCTGGTGGAGGTTGGAAAAGCGTGTATAAGGTTGAGAATGTAGACGATTTTCTGGTAAAACATCATCAGACTGAAGAACTGGTTATGATGCTGCAGGAAGAAATTATATTTGAAGAATATTACCGGTGCTACTGTATTGGCGGAAAATACGTGCGCATTATGCCTTACGAACCCCGCAATCCTTTTCACTCACGGTATGTCGCCAATTTTTATCCTACTGAAGAAAAGCTTAAAGAAATGGAAGATATTGTTCTTCTCTTAAATAAATATCTTGGATATGATTTTAATACGGTAGAATTAGCGGTAAGAAATGGAATTCCATACGCAATTGACTTTTGTAATCCTGCACCAGACGCTGATATAAATAGTGTAGGCCAGGAAAATTTCGATTGGGTAGTAGAAACAGCCGCAACCTATGCAATAGAAAAAGCACTTTCCTATCAACCTGGAAAAGATAATCTTACATGGGGAGAATATGTAAAAAGAAGCAGTTCAAATGTAAATTTGGTTTAACAACAAAATTCTAATGTTTTCTATTGGTAATTATTTTATTCAAAGTTTTAATATTTCTGCAAAAAAAGTAATAAGAGTCAGCCGTGGTAATACCGATGCAATATTTCAATTTAAAGAATTTCTCACACACAATATCAGCGGGCTGAACAAATTTCTAAAATATAATCTACTTGTATGGGGCCTGCGAATTATAAACATTTTACGCTTGGGATAGAGGAAGAATATATGGTAATGGACCCGCAAACGCGCGAATTAAAAAGCCACGAACAAAGAATTGTAATTGAAGGTCAGAAAGTAATCAGAGATAAAGTAAAGGCCGAAATGCACCAGGCGGTAGTAGAAGTAGGAACGGACATTTGCCCCGATATTGATACTGCATACAGGGATGTTGCAACGCTTAGAAATACAATTGCAAAAATAGCAGGAGATATGGGGTTGTGGTTGGGAGCTGCCGGTACACATCCTTTTAGCCATTGGGAAAGACAGTTGATAACCGATCATGCCCGCTACAATGATATTGTTAACGAACTTCAGGAAGCTGCAAGAAGTAACCTTATATTTGGTCTTCATGTACATGTAGGAATGGAAAGCAGGGAGATGGCCATACATATTGCGAACTCTGCCCGTTATTTTTTGCCACATGTATACGCCCTCAGTACTAATTCACCGTTTTGGGAAGGCAGGTTTACGGGTTATAAATCTTACCGTACCAAAGTATTCGATAAATTTCCCCGTACCGGAATTCCCGATTTTTTTGAAAGTATCGAAGCATATGACAATTATATTAAGCTACTCGTAAAAACCAACTGCATAGACAATGCTAAAAAAATCTGGTGGGATCTGCGCGTTCATCCATTTTTTAACACTGTTGAATTTAGAATCTGTGATGTGCCAATGACGATTGACGAAACAATTGCAATAGCAGCTCTGTTCCAGGCTATTTGTGCAAAATTGTATAAACTTCGAACAAAAAATCTGAACTTTATTATGTACCAGCGCCTGCTGATAAACGAAAATAAATGGCGCGCAGGCAGGTACGGAATTGACGGAACAATGATTGACTTTGGTAAAGAGTCAGAAGTAAATACAAGAGTTTTAATTTATGAATTACTGGAATTTGTAGACGATGTTGTAGATATTCTTGGTAGCCGACATGCCATTTCTTTTGTACACAAAATACTTGAAAACGGAACTGGCGCTGACAGGCAGCTAGCAGTATTTAAAGAGACAAATAGCTTGGTATCAGTTGCAGACTACATACACGATAGCTTTTTACAAACGTGAAATATTGAAATAACTATTTGAAAATAAAAAAGAGCGAGTATCATAACTGCGATAAAAGGCAAAAAATGTTAAGGTTTATGCATATATAACATTCTGTATACGAATTGCTTTTTATATACTTTTCAAAACAAATTCATTTGCAATAGCTTTGCAGCAAGAAAGTAAGATGACTGAAATATTAATAATTTTTGGATTAATTGTAATAAACGGGCTTTTTGCAATGGCAGAGATAGCTTTAGTATCTGCCCGTAAGACAAGGCTTGAGCTACAAGCGAACAAGGGAGATGAGCAGGCAAAAAGAGCCTTAGAACTTGCAAACCATCCTGACACTTTTCTATCAACCGTACAGATAGGAATAACTCTTATAGGAATCCTGACCGGTATTTTCTCAGGTGAAAACCTCAAAGGATCTGTTAATGATTTTTTTAAACAGTATCCTTTACTGGCTCCGTACAGCGGGCCTATTGCTACTGCAGTGGTAGTAATATTGCTAACCTATTTTTCTTTGGTAATTGGTGAACTGGTACCGAAAAAAATCGGGCTTTCAAAACCTGAATCGATAGCCAAACTGGTAGCAGCGCCAATGAGAGTTATTACTTTTATTACCTATCCTTTTATTTGGCTGTTGACAAGAAGCGCAAACGCGCTGGTAAAAATTTTCAAAATTAAACCACATGAAAGTTCAGTGA
The DNA here is from genome assembly GCF_000374045.1 of Segetibacter koreensis DSM 18137. GTDB lineage: Bacteria > Bacteroidota > Bacteroidia > Chitinophagales > Chitinophagaceae > Segetibacter > Segetibacter koreensis. Next base: position 27,064 of record NZ_KB893330.1, read on the forward strand.
CAGAAGAGGAAATAAAAGCCATTATAAACGAAGGAACGGAAACCGGTGCAATAGAAGAAAAGGAACAGGAAATTATCGAAAGAGTGTTCCATCTCGGTGATCGGAATATTACTTCACTTATGACACACAGGAGCGACATTGTATGGATGGAAGTAAATGCCAAGGTTGCAGATATTAAACAAAAAATGAATGAGGTGGTTCATACCAGTTATCCGCTTTGTGAAGGAGTTATCGACAACATAAAGGGGATAGTTTCAATAAAAGATATTTTGCTCGCAAGTGATGATACCTTATTAAGAAATCTTATGAAACCCGGCCTATATGTTCCCGAAAACAATTCGGTGTACCAGGTATTGGAAAAATTTAAACAGTACAGTGCCAATAGCTGTTTTATAGTAGATGAGTATGGAAGCCTCGAAGGTATGATGACTCTTAACGACATTCTCGAAGCAATTGTAGGGGACATTGGTCCTGTGGATGAGGACGATTATGAAATATTGGAAAGAGAAGACGGAACATATCTTATTGATGGACAAATTCCTTTTTATGATTTTTTAAGCAGGTTTGAAAAAACGGAATTTATGAATGAAGGTGAACAGGAGTTTAATACTCTTGCTGGTTTTATTCTGCACCAGTTAAAGACCATTCCTAAAACAGGCGATACACTGAACTGGAAGGGTTTCGACTTTGAAATAATTGATATGGATGGAAACCGCATCGATAAAGTTTTAATAACTCTTTCGGAAGAAATAAAGACAGAACTGCAGGAAAACAGTTAAAATAGTTCCTTCTGCGTTTAAATTATTAAAACCGGTATAATAATTTCAGAGACATCGCTCCAAAATGTTAACGCAATAAAGAGTCCTTAATGAACGAATTTTACAAACTGTTCAATTTCCGGCAATGTGAGAATAACCTTCACCAGCCTTTTCTTAAGTAACATTACAGGCTTTTTGACGGAAGAATTTAAAAAAAGCTTTCAAAACCTTGCCCGTGTCTTCAACAAACCCAAAAAAATGTAATAGATTGTCACAAGGTGAATTACTTGTTTAAAAAAGAACACAGGATTTTAATTCAGACTCAAAGTTACTCCACATCTTTTTTTGGAAAGTACTCAACTAAAGCTAAATAAATGATCGTCAATCATTCTTAATGATAAGCTTAAATACTGAAAATAGAGATTTCATAACAGCAGGTTATTAAAAGATTTTCATAAAAAAACCCATCCAAAACCTTCTTATTTTATTACCTCTGATTGCGGGCATGCGATTTGCAAAATAGAGATCAATTATGAAAAGATTTATAGCCTACCTCACATTGATTTTAATTTTCGCCGCCTGTAAAAACAATAAAAATGATAAAGAAACAACAAACGGAACTGATAATGAAAAAACTGAGAACACAAAGAAAATAACAAAAAGAGATTATAGCATAAATTCCTCAAATTCTTATTCTGATCTTTTTCTTGACAGCACTGACGTAGAAAATTTTATTGCTGAAAAAAAATTAAACGACACCTTAACGAGGCGGATAAGAAGTTTTTATAACGCACGTAATTACCAGTATGCCTGGTTTGCAAGCGATGGAGTAACAGAGCAGGGCCGAAGCTTCTGGAATTTGCATCAATACTATACGACTTATAATAGCGACACCACTTTAGATGATAAAGCGCTAAAGAAAAAAATGAATGCATTGGTAAGTGTGGACACATTATCGGTAAAAGCTTCTGATAAATCAATCGCCAATACTGAAATAACACTTACTGAGCACTTTATTCAATATATATTGGATAATTATAAATCAGGGGAAATAAAGCGCAAAGAACTGGAAAGGTTTGTTCCTTTTAAAAAAGAAGAAGCGATGTCCCTGGCCGATTCTTTGCTCACAAAAAAGCATAAGGATAACAAATATTATTCTGATGTAAATCCTGCGTATAAGTTCCTCAAAGACCAGCTACAAAAGTATTTTGACATAGCAAAAAAGGGAGGCTGGCAATCTGTAGACGCGGCTCAAAAGAAGATAAAAAAAGGCGATTCATCGCTTGCTATTTCAGCAATTAAGAAAAGACTGCAAATGACAGGCGAAATGCCCGCAGGTGATACTACACAAACTTTTGATGATCAGCTCGCACGTGCTGTTAAAACGTTTCAGATCAGTCACGGCCTGACGCCTGACGCCATTATAACTCCTTCCCTTATAAAGGAAATGAACGTTCCTGCTCTTAAAAGAGTTGAGCAGTTATTAATAAATATGGGAAGAATGCGCTGGATGCTTAACCATACAGAAGGAAACTTAATAACGGTCAATCTTCCTGAATTTGTATTGCATGTTTATGAAGGGAAAAATAAAGTATTTGATATGAATGTAGTGGTAGGAAAAGAAGGACACAATACGACCATCTTTACCGGGAACCTTAACCAGATAGTTTTTAGTCCCTATTGGAATATACCTTCTAACATAGTTGAAAAGGAAATACTTCCTGCCATGGAAAATGATCCGGACTATTTGTCAAAAAACGAGATGGAAGAAGTTGGAGAACCGGTTGATGGTATACCTGTTATAAGACAATTGCCTGGGCCAAAAAATTCCCTGGGCAAGGTTAAATTCCTGTTTCCAAACAGCTACGATATATACTTTCATGATACCCCTGCTAAGAGCCTTTTTAATAAAGATAAGAGAGCTTACAGCCATGGTTGCATACGCCTAAGCGATCCGGTAAAAATGGCAAATTATCTTCTGCGAAATCAAAAGGAATGGACCCCGGAGAAAATAGAAGAGGCAATGAACAGTGGGGAAGAACAATTTGTAAAGCTTAAAAATCCTATTCCTGTGCTTATCACTTATTACACTGCATGGGTAGATGAAAAAGGAATGTTGAACTTCAGGGATGACATTTATGGCCATGATGCTAATCTTATTCAAAAAATGTTTACTAACCCGTTATAATAAATAAAGAAATAATATGGAAAGTAACCATAACGTCAGTAAAATAGCCAGGCATAGAAATAACAAGAAAAAATTTATTTTAAAATTGGATGTATACCAACATTAATAGCAATACAAAAGTTTTGTACAAAAAAAAGATCCTGCCATTACGGTAGGATCTTTTTTACATCATTCAAGTATATGTTTAGGCAACAGCTCTTCTTACTAATTCGGCTGCTTCGCTAAGTTGAATAGCGCTCTGCACTTTCAAGCCACTTTCGTCTATCAGTTTCTTCGCTTCTTCCGCATTAGTTCCCTGCAAACGGACAATAATAGGAATTTGAATATTTCCTAACTTATTGTATGCTTCTATAACGCCCGCAGCAACACGATCGCAACGAACAATTCCTCCAAAAATATTTATAAGAATTGCTTTTACGTTAGGATCTTTCATTATTATTTTAAAACCAGCTTCTACAGTTTGTGCATTTGCTGTGCCACCAACATCAAGAAAGTTAGCAGGTTCTCCCCCACTTAATTTAATCATGTCCATGGTAGCCATTGCAAGGCCGGCGCCATTTACCATACAACCTACATTACCATCTAATTTTACAAAATTCAAATTATATTGGCCTGCTTCAACTTCTGTAGGATCTTCTTCAAAAACGTCTCTCATTGCAGCCACATCCGGATGACGCATTAAAGCATTTTCATCAATGTTCATCTTACAATCAACTGCAATAATTTTTTCATCTGCTGTTTTAAACATTGGGTTAATTTCAACCATACTACAATCTAAGCCTACATATGCATTGTACAAATTTGTCACGAACTTCACACAGTTTTTAAAAGCCTCTCCATGCAACCCAAAGTTGAAAGCAATTTTTCTTGCCTGGAAACCAGGAAGACCGCCTCCAGGAAATACCCATTCTTTAAATATTTTCTCAGGTGTTTTATGCGCCACTTCCTCTATATCCATACCCCCTTCGGTACTGTACATGATAACATTCTGACCTTTTGTACGGTCAAGTAAAATACTTAAATAAAACTCCTTTACAGGGTTAGGGCCGGGATAATAAACATCCTGCGCTATCAGCACTTTATTTACTTTCTTACCTGCAGCACCTGTTTGAATAGTAACGAGTGTACCACCCAAAATATTTTTAGTAATATTAGAAATGTCTTCAAGACTTTTTCCTACAGCAACACCCCTTTGTTCTTTACCTTGTATTTTACCTTTACCACGCCCGCCGGCATGTATCTGGGCTTTTACTACAGCAAAGTTATTGCCGGTGTCATTCTTAATTTGCCTGTAAGCTTCTTCAGCAGCCATTACGGTATCTACTGCAATGCCTTCCTGTACAGGAACATTATATTTCTTCAGTAATTCCTTAGCCTGGTATTCATGCAAATTCATAGCTACATTATTTTGAGGCGAAGATAATTGAATTACAAATTGAAGGATGTATTAAAGTGAAATTTTGTTGCAGTCATTTGTTCTTCTAATAGCCTTAATCTTGTCTATGTACTATCTTCTACTTTATTAAGTATATGTGGGAAGAACCAAAGATGTTCCGTTAATCGTGATCCACTCGGCAAGTAAAATACTATCACTCCTATTTTTTGCCACTCATCCAATTATATAACCGCTCATAACAATACAAGCTACTATATTATACATAGTACCAATCTTTGTGATGTAATCTTGTATAACTAGTACTGTCAGAAATAAAAAAAACAATCATGAAAAAAATAATTACACTGTTAAGCGTGGTCTTTACAACAGTGTCATTGCTTGGTTTCTCGCAACCACATAATGGCAAAATAAATGGAAGCGTTACGGATGGAAATACCAAAATAATTGAATCTGCCACTATTACCTTATTAAGGGTTAAAGACTCTTCAATAGCGAAAATCAGTGCATCAGATAAAGTTGGCAATTTTCGTTTTGATAACATAGCAAGCGGAAAATATTTTGTTTCTATTTCGGCTGTCGGGCATGAAACAGCTTATTCTGAAGTTGCTGAAATAAATGAAAAAATTAGCTCTGTAACTTTAAAAACAATCCGCCTGGTACCGCAATCAAAATCACTGGGTACAGTTACCGTAACAGCTAAAAGACCTCTAATAGAACAAAGGCCCGGGATGACAGTACTAAACGTAGACGCATCGCCAACAAATACAGGTGCAAATGCTTTGGAACTTTTAGAAAAATCACCGGGAGTGTCTGTTGATAATGATGGAAACATTAGCCTTAAAGGTAAGCAGGGGGTGTTGATACTGATTGATGGTAAGCCTACTTATATGAGTCCGACAGACCTTGCTGCATTTCTAAAAAACATGCAAAGCAGTAACCTCGACCAGATTGAAATAATGACAAATCCTCCGGCAAAATATGACGCTTCGGGCAATTCAGGTATCATTAATATAAAAACAAAAAAAGGGAATATAAAAGGTATGAATGGCACTGCTAACATCGGTTATTCACAATCCGTTTACAGCCGGTTTAATGGCAGTACCAACATCAACTACCGTAATAATAAGCTTAACTTATTTGGCGGTTATAATGGAGGCACCTATGAAGGTTATAACAATATGACGATAGATCGCAAATTTTATAATGATGATAAAACTTTAGCAGGAAGCGGAGACCAATTTTCATACAGGCATTTTAAAGGGAACTATCAAAGTGTAAAAGCGGGAATGGACTACTATTTCTCTAAAAAAGACGTTGCAGGTTTTGTAGTCAACGGATATTTTGGTGATAATAAGCAACCTAATAATTCAACAAGTTCGACTGTACGCGATGCATCAGAAAATATTCTTTACAGGCTTAGATCTACTGCAGCCAATCCTTCTTCATACAACAACGTCTCTGCAAATGGAAATTACAAGCATACTTTCGACTCTACCGGCCGTGAAGTAAGCGTAGATGTGGATTATGCATTTTATAACAACAAAACGAATAACATTTTAAATACACAAAGTTTTGACGAAAACGATATAAAAGATGGCAATACTATAAGTCTGCTGGGCTCCATTCCCTCAAAAATAAATATTTACAGCGGAAAGCTTGATTATGTACATCCATTTAAAAGTGGAATAAAACTTGAAACCGGCCTTAAAACAAGTTATGTAGAAACAGACAACCAGGTTACATATCTGAGGAACAATGGTAGCGACTGGAGCCAGGATGACAGAAGTAATCATTTTGTATACAAAGAAAATATAAACGCTGCCTATGCAATTTTTTCTAAAAAAATGAAGAAATGGGATTTGACAGCAGGCTTGCGTTTGGAGAATACAATTTCCAAAGGACACCAGGTTAAAAATGACTCAACCTTTAATCGCAACTACACTAACCTGTTTCCTAATATAGGTCTTGCCTATAGCGCAAACGATAAAAACCAGATAAATTTCAGTTACAGTCGTAGGGTTAACAGGCCTGATTATGAAGATCTTAACCCATTTATCTACTTTATAGACTCGCTCACCTATGGCCAGGGAAATCCGTACCTGCAGCCGCAGTTTACGCACAACTTCGAACTCAGCCACACCTATAATAAATTCCTCACAACCACTATTAACTACACGCAGACCAACGGTATTATGACGCAGATATTAAAGCAGGATGCACAAAAGAAAACGACTTATCAAACTACGGAAAATCTAAGCAGCATGAAGCAATTTGGTATCGCGGTAACAGTAAATATGCCTGTAACAAAATGGTGGAATATAAACCTTTACACCAATGTTTTTAATAATCACTACAAAGGTATTTATGGCACTGATCCAATAGATATACAATTGACAAGTTTAATGGGCAATATGACAAACAGTTTTACGATGGGCAAAGGCTGGAATGCAGAAGTAAGCGGCTGGTTTCGCAGCAATGGAGCAGAAGGACTTTTGATAGCTGAAAAAATGGGTGCATTAAATTCAGCAATATCAAAACAAGTACTGAAGAAAAAAGGCACAATTAAAATGGGCGTAAGCGATATCTTCAATACCCAGCAGTTTCACGGTTATGCAAAATATAGTGTTGTAGATGTAAAAGTAGCTGGATACAGAACCAGCCGTCAGTTGAACATTAACTTCATATATCGATTTGGTAAGACAAATATTCCATCAGAGCGCAGGAAAACCGGCGGTGCTAATGATGAGCAAAACAGGGTTAAAAGTGGTGGAGGAAATTAATTGTACCAAGGTTAACTTTTTCAGAGATAAGACCTCAAATAATTAAGTCCCAATGACGTGGGACTTAATTATTAATGAAAAATACAACCAGTATTAAATTTTATAACTCATATCATAATGGAACAAGTGTATAAGCTTTTCCTTTTTGAGCTATAAAAGATAATACGTAACCAATATTCATTTTTTGTGTCTTTGCAATTACTCCTTCTATTTTTACTGGTTGCGAAGTTCTTAGTTTACAAGGCCCACCAACACCTGCTTTGATAGTCGCTGTAGTCAACTGCTTACTTTTCCAATCTATGTCTATTTCAAAACCACCTCTTGCTTTTAAACCCTTTACCTGTCCTTCCTCCCATGCGTCAGGAAGCGCAGGAAGCAAGTGCAGTTCACCTAAATGACTTTGAAGTAGCATTTCACTCATGCCAGCCGTTCCACCAAAATTTCCATCTATTTGAAAAGGCGGATGAGCGTCAAAAAAATTAGGATAAGTTCCCCCGCCCCCGGAGTAATTGGTTCCTTCCTGACCTGTAGCGTGTAGTAAGTCCCTCACCAATAAATAAGCGTGATTACCATCAAGCAGCCTTGCCCAAAAATTAATTTTCCAGGCCTTACTCCAGCCTGTTCCCTCATCGCCTCTTATTTCCAATGTTTTTTTCGCTGCTGCAGCAAACTCAGGCGTAGCAATTGGTGAAATCTGCCTACCTGGATGCAGCCCAAACAAATGCGAGACGTGTCTATGGTGCACCTCCACGTCTTCCCAGTCTTTATCCCATTCCTGCAGGTTGCCCTTGTGACCAATATGCATGGGATATAATTTCTTTTTCTTTGCAATCAACAGGGTACGAAAATCACTATCAAAACCCAATTCTTTTGAAGCGTCAATCAGGTTTGTAAATAAATCCCAAACAATAGACATGTCCATGGTGGTGGCAACAGACACTTCAGAAACTTTACCTTTGGCATAACTGAAAACATTTTCAGGAGAAACAGATGGGGCTACTACAAGGTACCCATCTTTATCTTCTACAAGCCAGCTTAAACAAAAGGTCGCTGCTCCTTTCATTAATGGATAAGCAGTGTCTTTTAGAAATTTTTTATCACCTGTAAAGCGGTAATGTTCCCATAAATGCTGGCATAACCAGTTGCCACCCTGCGCCCAGTTAGCCCACTTAGGGTCTCCGGTTTTTTGTCCCACAGGATTTGACAGAGCCCATATATCTGTATTATGATGTGCTACCCACCCCGGCAAATTATAAAATTGTTTTGCTGTTACTTTGCCCGTAATCGAAAGTTCTTTTATCAAATCAAAAAGCGGCATATGCATTTCTGACAAATTCGTTACTTCTGCAGGCCAGTAATTCATCTGGGTATTGATATTAATAGTAAAATTGGAACTCCATGGCGGCCTTAATTCCTTATTCCATATTCCCTGCAGATTTGCAGCTGTGCCACCCGGTCTTGAACATGAAATAAGCAGGTACCGGCCATACTGAAAATACATCGTTTCTATGCCCGGATCATAAGCTCCTTTTGTGTATGACTGAAGGCGTTCATCAGATGGTAAGGAGGCATTTTTATTCTCTGTAGTATCTTTTAAAGTAAAAGAGAACCGTTTAAAATATTTGTGATAATCAGATAAGTGGTTTTTTAATAATTGCTGATATGATTTATGCACTGCTTTTTCCAGGTATTGCTGAGCCAGCTTATTCTCATCTTTTCCGTCTTTATCAGGGCATTTATCAAACCCGTTGAAACTGGTAGCTGCTGATAAAAATAAAATAGCTTCAGATGCGTTGCCGATGTGTATGCCTGCAGTATCAGCCTTAACAGTCCCATCTTTTGTAACAGCTTTTATTCGTAATTGAAACCGCATTCCATTACATCCCGTTGTATCTTCATATGCAACAGGATCTTTGTCAGTGTTATGATAACTCGGATCTACATGAACAGGGGCTTTTCCCTTCATTATCAGTTCATCGTTACCTGATGCAACAAGTTGATAAAGCAACAGGCTTTTTGTACTTACTGAGAAATTTAATTGATTAGGCTTGCCGGAGGTTAAACGAATAACAATTACCTGGTCAGGTGCGGAGGAAAATATTTCACGTGTAAACTCAGTTCCGTCAATGGTAAACTTGGTTGTAGAAATTGCATCCTCTATGTTTAAATCGCGATAGTAAGATGAAGGAGTCGTGTCTTTAAAATTTTGTTTAATTAAAAGATCTCCCAACGGCATATAGGACTCAGTAAAAACACCTTGCATTTTTTTTGCTAATGCAATGGCGGTTTCGTAATCTTCGTCTTTCATTAATGCCTTTCTAATTAGTGGCAAGTATTTAGGTGCATCAGGATTTACATTTGTTTTTACCGGCCCACCAGACCATAAAGTACTTTCATTTAACTGTATTAATTCTTCGCTTACTTTACCAAATACCATAGCACCTAACCTTCCATTTCCAATAGGCAAGGCTTCCGTCCATACAGCGGCCGGCTTTTTATACCAAAGCTTAAGATTTTGCTGGGCCAGTAGTTGAGAAAAAATTAGCATGATGCTAAAAAAGACAAATAATAATTTTTTAGTCATAATCGTTAGTGCACTTTGGTTAACCGTTGTTATTAGAAATTATTTGAAAACATATGGATTGCAAATAGAAATCATTTAAGGCAAAAATGCTGAATTTTTCTTACAGCCAACTTCACTTTTCCTTCTTGTCAAGTCGAACTTTTCATAATTAAAAGTTTTCGTTTATTTTCAATTATGAATACGTTTACCCGTACTGCTTTCTTCCTTATCTTACTTTGTTTTCAATGGGCCAATGCATGTTACTCCCAAGCTCTTTCTGCGAAAGTGAAACGAATAGTTTTTCTTGGCAACAGTATAACCTACGCCGGTAATTATATTAATGACATTGAAGCTTATTTTATTTCACATTTTCCCGAAAAGCATTTAGAATTTATTAATGTAGGCTTACCTAGCGAAACGGTTTCGGGCTTATCAGAGGTGGGGCATGCCGGGGGTAAATTTCCAAGACCTGATCTTCATGAACGATTGGAGCGGGTTCTTGCTCAGACAAAGCCAGATCTTGTATTTACCTGTTATGGAATGAATGACGGAATTTATATGCCTTTTGATAATAGCCGTTTTACGAAATTTAAAGAAGGAATCAACTGGATGCATACTATGATTGTGAAGAGCGGCGCGAGGTGTATACATCTTACCCCACCTGTATACGACGAGTTTAAAGGTAAGAGTATTGGTTACGCTGAAGTTTTAGACCAGTATTCAAATTGGTTATTAAGCTTACGCTCCGAAAAAAAATGGGAAGTAATAGATATTCATTACCCTATGAAAAAATATCTTGAAGCACATAGAAAAGTTGATTCAATATTTAATCTAAAAGGTTTTGCGTTGGCAGATGATGGCGTACATCCAGGCGAAACAGGACACTGGATCATGGCACGGAAAATTCTGGCATATCTAGGCTGTAAAGGTGCTGTTGCTTCTCCCGGTATATCTGAAAGTCTTGCCGCAGATGCTAACGGCATACAAATTTTAAAGCTGGTTGAACAGAGACAGTTGATGATGAAACATGCATGGCTTACAGCTACTAAATATATACGTCCCGACATTCCTGAGGGATTGCCACTTAAGGAGGCACTGGAAAAATACGTTGAAATAGAGCATGAAATACTTGCTTTACAATAAACAGAGAACTTATAAAGATAAGATATTAATTAAGTAACCGACAGGTAAATAATTGATTGCCACAGCAAGAAACTAATAGAATAAAATTTGTATCTATTGTTTGTGAAGCAAAACCTATTTTCCTTATTTTTATAAATAATTTATAATCAATCAAGTTATGGCGATTTATAAGCTTCATATTAACGGCAAAGAGCAGGAAGCAGATGTAGCTCCGGATACTCCTTTGTTGTGGGTCCTGCGGGATCACCTGGGTTTGGTAGGAACCAAGTTTGGATGCGGAATAGCGCAATGCGGAGCATGTACTGTTCACTTTGATGGTGTTGCTGTAAGGTCTTGCATGTTACCTGTATCTTCTGTAGGTTCTTCCAAAATTACGACTATAGAGGGGTTGTCTGAAAATGGAGATCATCCTTTACAAGTAGCATGGAATGAAGTAGATGTACCTCAATGTGGTTATTGCCAGGCTGGGCAGATTATGACAGCTGCTGCACTTTTGAAGCAGAATCCGAACCCTACCTATGAACAAATAGATGGAACAATGCATGGTAATATATGCCGTTGCGGAGCATATCACCGTATTCGTGAAGCAATAAAATTAGCCAGTACTAAAATTTGATTATGTCTACCAACAATAAAAATAACAGGCGGGAATTTTTAAAAATGTCAGCTCTCACCGGAGGTGGATTGCTGCTGGGTTTTAGCTGGTTTGGTGCTGATGCAAAAGCGCCGGCAGTTGTTGATAAAGCAGGTGTAGCAGGAACGGGCGCTTTTAATAGTTATTTATCTATTTCTACTGATGGAACCATAACCATTCTTTCTCCAAACCCCGAGTTGGGACAGAACATTATGACTTCTTTTCCTATGATTGTAGCAGAGGAACTCGATGCAGATTGGACAAAAGTAAAAGTGATCCAAGCTCCTCTGGACACCAAGAATTTTGACAGGCAGGTAACCGGCGGTAGCGGCGCTGTTCCACATTCCTGGAAATTATTAAGGAATGCAGGAGCTACTGCAAGACACATGTTAATACAGGCGGCTGCACAACGGTGGAATGTTTTACCTGAAGAATGTACAGCAAATAATGGTTTTGTACTTCATTCAAAATCTTCAAGAAAATTAAGCTTTGGTGATCTTGCAGAAGAAGCTTCTAAAATTCCAGCTCCAACTGAAATAAAGCTGAAGGACAGAAAAGATTTCAAACTTATTGGAAAAGAAATAAAAAATGTTGCAAACAAGGATATTGTGACAGGTAAAGGGCTTTTCGGGTTGGATTTTTACAGGGAGGGAATGTTGTTTGCGGTACTGCAGCGTCCACCTGCTTTTGGCACTAAAATTAAGTCAGTAGATGCTGACGCCGCAAAAGCTTTGCCGGGAATTGTTGATGTGGTTACTTTTAAAAACAATGTGGCCGTAGTAGGTAAATCAACGTGGGAAGTGATGAAGGCAAGAAAGGTTTTAAAGATTGATTATGAAAAAGACGGCAATATTGAAAGCTCAAGTGATCATGACCAATTATTTAAATCATTATTAGAAACAGGAACTGCTACTGTGCGAAGAAAGGATGGAGACACCGAAGCTGCGTTTAAAAATGCTGATAAAACTATAAAAAGTGAATACCAGTGCCCTTTTTTATCGCATAGCCCTATGGAACCAATGAACTTTTTTGCCCATGTACGTGCAGATGGAGTAGAATTAGTTGGACCGACGCAAACGCCTGCAAGTGCGCGTGAAGCGACTTCAAAATTATTAGGCATACCGGAAGATAAAATCACTTTAAATATAACCCGCTTAGGTGGCGGTTTCGGAAGACGCTTAAAAACAGATTACGTAACCGAAGCTGCTGAATTATCTAATCTTATAAAAGCGCCGGTGAAAGTAATATGGTCACGGGAGGACGATATGACGGGAGGAAGCTACCGGCCTGCGGTTCGTTACCGGTTTGAGGCTGCTTTAGATACCAGCGGAAATATGATAGGATATAAATTAAGAGGCGTCGGAATAAATTCTGGAAATTGTACACGTGAAGATAATTTCCCATCAGGGGCAGTAGATAATTTATTGATAGATACTGTTGAACACGTATCACCTATCACAACAGGTGCATGGCGAGCTCCAATTACTAACTTTCTGGCTTTTGCAGAACAAGCCTTCCTTGATGAGGTTGCACATGCTGCCGGTAAAGATCCGGTTCAGTTTAGATTGGAGCTTTTACAAAAAGCAAAAAAGGCGCCGGTGGGTGAAATAAAATATGATATTGATAGAATGGAAGGCGTGATAAAATTGGCTGTTGAAAAATCGGGTTGGGGATCGAAAAAAGGAATCTCGCAAGGTTTTAGCGTTTACTTTTCTCATCGTTCATATGTTGCCCAGGTTTGTGAAGTTGCGATGAAAAGCGGAAAACCTGTTGTCAAAAAGATTTATGCTGCTGCAGATTGCGGACAGGTTGTTAATTTAAGTGGAGCACGTCAACAGGTAAGAGGGGGTATCGTAGATGGATTAGGACATGCCATGTTTGGCAAATTATCGTTTAAAGACGGAGCTACAGAACAGAAGAATTTCGATACGTATCGTCTGATACGTATGAAGGAAATACCGGAAATTGAACCATATTTTGTTGATAATGGTATTGACCCAACTGGTTTAGGGGAGCCGGCCCTTCCGCCTACCGGCGGAGCGGTCGCAAACGCTATTTTTGCTGCGACCGGCAAGCGTGTCAAAAATCAACCATTTATGGAAGAACCCGTTTTTAAAAGCAGTAATAAGGCCATTAATAAAACTAAGCATAGCAAGCTTCCAACCAGCAGCCTGGAAAGAGAAAAGAGGTCGTAGGAAAAGTTGCAGAATTTAAATAAGGCAGATAAAAGAAAAATATCTATAAAAGAGGGTGTCCAAAAAGGCATCCTCTTTTATTATTGAGTGGTTTTAGAGTTCCCGCTATAGCTTGCCGTATAAAAAAGGCTGCTTAAAGTAAAAGTTTGAGCAGCCTTTCAATTTTAATAAACAGTGTCTTTTATTACGTACCGCTTAAAATAACATACAAAGCATAAATAATGCCTGGTAATGACCCTAAAAAGAAAATTCCTGCAAAGCCAAAAAGAAGATAGCCTAAGAGTGTAAGTAACACTGAAATCCAAAACCTGTTGTTTATTTCGCCTTCATGCAAATAAACGGCTAAAGGCGGTATAAGAATACCAATTATTACAAGTAATAAGGTATTTGTACTAACATCGCTCCCTTGTTTTTTCTGAGCCTTGTATTCTTTAATAGCTTTCTTCATTTCCTTGATCCTGCTCTTTTTTTCATGCTTTGAAAGACTATTAAATTCTTTCATAGCTTCCTCTATGGTTGCAGTAGCTGGCTCCTTAGCTAGCGAAGTATCAGGCTTTTTTACTTCTCCCTTACTAAAGGCAGCAAAGGAAACACAGGGAGAAAAATACATTAAGAATAAAAAAATAAAAAGAGTAAATTTTGTTTTCATATCTTTTTTCTGATTTGGCAGATTAAAGCAATTTTTTAATAAAATTGTTTAACCTACTATACATTTTTGAAAATAGTAAATAATTTTTCAAATGTAGTATAAGTTTTTGTGGCAAAATATGGCAGCTGCGGTACGTGAATAACTTTATTAAGTGAAGGAACAACACACACAGTACGAATAAATGGCGTTTAGTAACAGAACAAGTAGTGTTAGATTTCTTTAATTAATTCTTTTACTTATAGCATTAAAGATGTTAACAAAGAAGGGACCGTTTTATTTTACCTGTTTACGGCATTCCAAACAGAATTAGGAACATCTAACAAATATTTAAAATCTCCCCTGATTGCTTTCAGAGCGTATTTTTCCTTTTCGATTTCTACCCTTGTTCTAAAACCAAGTTTTCGTAAAATAGGTAAGGCAGTTGTTCCGTTTTTTGCTATTGTATTTAATGCTACAATAGAGGCTGCCAATGATAATGCAAACCACTTTTTATTAACAGTTAGACCTAAGATCACACCAGCGATGTTTATTGCAGTGCTTTCCAATTGCAACACCCTTTCAATATCCCACTCATCATCCAATGCTACCAGTCTGGCTGTTATATCTTCCTGATCGTGATAATAACGATTCAACTTTTCCTGAATTTCTTTTTCTGCTTCAGTAGAATGTTCTAACGTTATGTCTGTTTCTTGTTCTAAATTTTCCATACTTTATTTTTAAAAAGAGAATTCATTTTTCGTACCAACTTTATTTGTTACCATGAAGATGACGGGAAAAAATTAAACTATGCAGTGTTGCGAAAATCATTCAACAAAAGACTCAAAGAATACACTTTCTAAAATAAGGTGCTTCGAACATATAAAACTTGTGCTAACTTTTTAATAGAATTTCCTTATCAGCTATATTATGTATAAAACAAAAATCCCCGCCAAAAGATGCGGGGACTTTTATATTCAGATTTACCGAACTAAATTTATTTTACTTCTTCAAACTCAGCATCAGTTACGGTTTCACCTGCATTAGTGTCAGCACCACCTGTGCCTGCACCTTGTCCGTTGCTACCTGGCTGTTCTCCTGCTCCTTGAGTTGCTTTATACATATCTTCACTAGCTGCAGTCCAGGCAGTATTCATTTCATTTAATGCTGTATCTATACTTGCCACATCCTGCGATTTGTGAGCGTCCCTTAATTTATTTAAAGCAGCTTCGATAGGTGCCTTTTTATCTGCCGGAATTTTATCGCCATACTCTTTCAGTTGCTTTTCAGTTTGGAAGATTAAACTATCAGCCTGGTTGATTTTTTCAACTTTTTCACGAGCTTCTTTATCCGCAGCTTCGTTGGCTTTAGCTTCATTCTTCATTTTTTCTATCTCATCCTTGCTTAATCCGCTACCTGCTTCTATGCGTATGTTATGAGATTTTCCGGTTCCTTTATCTTTAGCGGTAACATGTAAAATACCATTAGCATCAATGTCAAAAGTCACTTCAATCTGAGGAACACCTCTGGGTGCAGGTGGAATACCATCAAGGTTAAACATACCTAAGCTCTTATTTTGATTAGCCATAGGTCTTTCACCTTGCAATACGTGTATTTGTACGCCAGGCTGGTTATCGCTTGCTGTAGAAAACACTTCAGTTTTCTTTGTAGGAATAGTAGTGTTGCTTTCTATCAAACGAGTCATGACACCTCCCATTGTTTCAATACCAAGACTTAGCGGAGTAACATCAAGTAACAATACATCTTTCACCTCACCGGTTAATACACCACCTTGTATCGCTGCTCCAATTGCTACAACTTCATCAGGATTTACTCCCTTACTTGGTTTTTTGCCAAAGAATTTTTCAACTATTTCCTGTACTTTAGGTATACGTGTACTACCACCTACTAAAATAACTTCATTGATATCATTGGTAGAATAACCGGCATCTTTTAAAGCCTGCTCACAAGGTTTAATACATCTGGCAAATAAATTATCGCTTAGTTGCTCAAACTTAGCGCGACTTAGCTTTTTTACCAGGTGTTTAGGAACTCCATCAATCGCGGTAATATAGGGTAAATTAATTTCTGTTTCAGAAGAAGAGCTCAATTCAACCTTAGCTTTTTCAGACGCTTCTTTTAAACGCTGCCAACTCATTGGATCTTTGCGGAGGTCAACATTTTCATCTTTTTTAAACTCGTCTGCCAACCAGTCCATAATTACTTTATCGAAATCATCTCCACCGAGGTGTGTATCACCATTTGTTGATTTAACTTCAAATACACCTTCACCTAATTCAAGTATAGATATATCGAAAGTACCTCCACCCAAGTCAAATACTGCAATTTTCTGGTCTGCATGTTTTTTATCCAATCCGTAAGCCAAAGCGGCAGCAGTTGGCTCGTTTATAATACGACGTACATTTAAGCCTGCAATTTCGCCGGCTTCTTTGGTAGCTTGCCTTTGTGCATCATTAAAGTAAGCAGGTACCGTGATAACTGCTTCAGTTACTTCTTGTCCCAGGTAATCTTCTGCAGTTTTTTTCATTTTCTGCAAAATCATGGCGCTTATTTCCTGCGGAGAATATTGACGGCCATCTATATCAATACGAACAGTACTATTGTCACCTCTTACGACTTTATAGCTCCAGTGTCCTGCTTCAGATGTCACTTCATCAAATTTGTGACCCATAAAACGCTTAACACTCATGATAGTTTTAGCAGGGTTAGTAATAGCCTGACGCTTTGCAGGGTCACCTACTTTACGTTCGCCGTCTTTTATAAAAGCGACAATACTTGGGGTTGTTCTTCTGCCCTCGTCGTTAGCTATAACCACTGGCTCATTACCTTCCATTACGGCTACGCAACTGTTGGTAGTTCCCAGGTCAATTCCTATAATCTTTCCCATATTTTATCCTTTTGTATTAATATTTAATTGTCAATTAACATTTGTCAATCATTATGCCAAGGGGCAGAAGATGAAAAAATGGCAGAACACTACAGGCTATGCTGTTTAATCTTCTTTATTTTAAAAGTAAAATGTTTTTGGCTGAGATAACTGAATGTAATAACAACAACCGAGGTAAAAATTTTTGAAAGGGTCGGCTCTATATGCAATTGCTCAATAAAAAATTTAAGAAACATATAGTTAAGAGCCATACACGCTAGTACAAGAGAAAAATATCTGACTAATTGAATTCTGCCACGAACATTGCTTTCGGTAAAAACAACATACCTGCTCAGGTAAAAACCAATAGGAAAAGTGAAGCAAAAAGCTGCAACCAGAGCAGCGATGTGAGGGCTCATTGCCAGGGAATAAATTCTTATGATACCTCTTTGTGCAAAAGAAGATTCAAACTCATGAAAAAGAAAAATATCGAGTAAAGTATTAGCACCCCCGCAGGCAGCGTACCTGAAAGTCTGTAAAGGCATAAACTTTCTAAATAACGGATGAAAAAAGTCAATAACCTTAAGAATCAAATCCTTCATTAATGGTGTCTTTTCAAAAAGCGACGAAGATAAGAGTCTTAAATTGTACTTTTGCCGCCCAAATCGTTAAAAGAATGAGTGTCGTTTCAAACATAAAATCTGCTGCTTCTAAGGCCATTAATGAATTATATCAATTTTCAATAAATGAAAACGAAATAACAG
Organism: Segetibacter koreensis DSM 18137; assembly: GCF_000374045.1. Taxonomy (GTDB): domain Bacteria; phylum Bacteroidota; class Bacteroidia; order Chitinophagales; family Chitinophagaceae; genus Segetibacter; species Segetibacter koreensis. Next base: position 44,997 of record NZ_KB893330.1, read on the forward strand.
TTAATGCCACCAAACCTGAATTTGAAGGTGAATATACAATTGTATTGTTCGCTTTTATTAAGCAATTGAAGAAATCGCCAGAATTACTGGGACAGGAGTTGGGAAGATATCTGGTTGAAAATAACAAAGGGTTATTTTCAGGATTTAACGTAATAAAGGGCTTTTTAAATTTATCAGTCTCCCCCGTCTATTGGACAGGCTTTCTTAAAAATGAATATCAAAATACTTCATTTGGAACATCTGCCAGCACGGGAAGAAAAGTGATGGTTGAATATTCTTCACCCAATACTAATAAGCCGTTGCATCTGGGGCATTTACGCAATAACTTTTTGGGGTGGAGCATTGCAGAAATTTTAGAAGCCTCCGGAAACCAGGTGATTAAGACATGTATTGTGAATGACCGGGGAATACATATATGCAAGAGTATGCTGGCATGGCAGAGACATGGTAATGGGGCAACTCCTGAAAGCACAGGTGAAAAAGGAGACCATTTGGTTGGCGAATACTACGTTCGGTTTGAAGAAGATCTGAAGGCTGAGGCTGCAATTGTTCTCGATCAGTTTTTAAGCAGGGAGTTCGAACATTTATCTGAAGAAGAAGAAAGTGCAGTAATGACGTTGCTCGATGCAATGGATCATGCAGTATTGGCACAAAACAAAGAAAAATACAATGCATTAAAAAGTGAATTGAATGAGATAGCACGCAGCAACACTCCTATTATGAAAGAAGCAAAGCAAATGTTGCTTAAATGGGAACAGGGCGATGCCGAAGTGCTTGAGTTATGGAATAGAATGAATGCCTGGGTTTATGCAGGCTTTGATGAAACCTATAAAAGAATCGGGAGCGATTTTGATAAAATTTACTATGAAAGTAAAACATACTTATTAGGAAAAGATATAGTAGAAGAAGGCTTACAAAAAGGTATTTTATTTAAAAAAGAAGATGGAAGTGTGTGGATTGACCTGACAGCAGAAGGATTGGACCAAAAACTTGTTTTACGGAAAGATGGAACTTCAGTTTACATTACCCAGGACCTGGGTCTTGCCCAATTGAAATACCAGGAGTATGGTATAAATGAAAGCATTTATGTAGTGGGCGATGAGCAAAATTATCACTTAAAAGTGCTGGAGCTGATTTTGCAAAAGTTGCAGTTCCCTTATGCAAATGGCATCACTCACTTAAGCTACGGAATGGTAGAGCTGCCTACGGGTAAAATGAAAAGCCGTGAAGGAACAGTCGTAGATGCGGATGATCTGGTAGATGAGATGATCTCCATTGCTAAAGAGAAAACGGAAGAACTTGGTAAAGTCAAAGATTTTGAAGAAGACGAATTAAAGCAACTACACGATACCATTGGATTAGGAGCTTTAAAGTTTTTTCTGTTAAGAGTTGACCCTAAAAAACGAATGGTGTTCAATCCGGAAGAAAGTATAGATTTTCACGGTTTTACCGGACCTTTTGTTCAATACACGTATGCGCGTATAAAAAGCATTTTACGGAAACAGCAACCAAAAGCAGTTTCTTATGCGGCTAGTCTGCTTCCTATGGAAAAAAATATTTTAGTTAGCCTCGAGCAATTTCCGACAATTATACAGGAAGCAGGGAATGATCACGATCCATCAAAAATTGCCATTTTTGTTTTTAATCTTGCAAAATCTTTTAATTCATTTTACACAGAACATTCGGTTACCAATGCAGAAACAGAAGAGAAAAAGGAACTTCGTTTGCAGTTAGCGCAACTAACTTCCCAGGTAATTGAGACATCTATGAGATTGTTAGGAATCAATGTTCCGCAAAGAATGTAAAACTTTGGCGATTTCTGACCTTTAAACCATCATAACCAAGCTGCTTTATGTATAGAAAATAAATAACTTTACAGAAAGAAAAAATACCGGTTTTAATTAAAACAGATAGTAAAAAACTTTTGAGCAGATACTAAATAATCACTTGTTTAAGTAAAAAAGTAAACACTTGCTGACAAGGCGAAGAAGTTTTAATGGTATTTTTTTTGAAACACAATCTTTCCGGCAATTGTTTCTTTAACTTACAAAATTTGAAAAACAATTTTTTAAAAAATTTGTAATAACAACAGTTTCACCTTTTAAATTTTTACAAATGATACCTGAAGAAAACGGTAAACAAAACCAAAACAACGGTGGTCCATCAACAGGCCAGTCAACGCCGTCTGATATTCTAACAACCCGGCAGGGTCATCCTGTCAGCGATAATCAAAATCTTCGCAGCGTAGGTAATCGCGGTCCAGCCACTCTAGAGAATTACCAGTTCCTCGAAAAAATGTCTCATTTCGACAGGGAGCGTATTCCTGAGCGGGTGGTACATGCACGCGGTACCGGTGCACATGGGTATTTTGAAGCATATGGAACCGTAGGAAATGAACCTATATCAAAATATACCAGAGCTAAATTGTTCCAGGAAAAAGGAAAAAGGACTCCAACATTCGTTCGATTTTCAACAGTAGGACATGGAATTCATTCTCCCGAGACGCTGAGAGACCCAAGAGGTTTTGCAGTTAAATTTTACACAGAGGATGGCAACTGGGATCTTGTCGGTAATAACCTTAAAGTATTTTTTATCCGCGATGCCATTAAGTTTCCTGATCTTATACATTCACAGAAACCTGATCCTGTTACCAACATTCAGAACGCAGAACGCATCTTCGACTTCTTCAGTAACACACCTGAAGCAATGCACATGATCACCTTTTTATATTCACCCTGGGGCATACCTGCCAATTATCGGCAAATGCAGGGATCAGGCGTAAATACATATAAATGGGTGAATGCAGATGGCGTTGGTGTTTTAGTAAAATATCACTGGGAACCATTGCAAGGCATTAAAAATCTTACCCAGGCACAGGCACAGGAAATACAGGGTAAAAACTTTAACCATGCAACACAAGACCTTTACCAAGCGATTGAAAGAGGCGATTATCCTCAGTGGGAGTTAAATGTGCAGATCATGGAAGATGGTGAACATCCTGAATTGGATTTTGATCCTTTAGACGACACGAAGATCTGGCCGCAGGACTTGTTCCCATGGATGCCGGTCGGTAAAATGACACTGAACAGAAATCCGGTAAACTTCTTTGCAGAAGTAGAACAATCAGCCTTTGGTACGGGCGTGTTGGTTGACGGTTTAGATTTTTCTGATGACAAAATGTTGCAGGGGCGTACCTTCTCTTATTCAGATACACAACGTTACAGAGTAGGTGCAAATTACCTTCAATTACCCATCAATGCGCCAGTAAAAAAGGCTGCAACAAACCAAAGAGATGGTCAAATGGCTTATTACCAGGATATTGTCCCTGGCTTAAATCCGCATGTAAACTACGAACCATCGAACTTAGGCGGGTTAAAAGAATCTCCTAAGACCGGTAAAGATCATACACCTTTTTATTCAGCTAATCTTGTTCGTCAAAAAATTGACAGAGTTAACCCTTTTAAACAAGCTGGAGAAAGATACAGAGCATTTGAGAATTGGGAAAGAGAAGAGCTTATTTCAAATCTTGGAAGCGCTCTTGCAACTTGTGCACAGGTGATCCAGGATAAAATGATCGACATGTTGACACAGTGCGATGCCGAATATGGGCAAAGAGTAGCTGATGGTATAAAGAAAGCCAAAGAATTGATAATGAAAGAAAAAGAGATGATGAAGGAAAACGGCCACGCCGCGGCAGGAAGCAATGCACAGAAAGAAGAAGCAGTTAAACAAGCTGAAGAAATATCTACCGAAGCAAGGCCCTATTAGTGGAGCAAACCTTTCTTGATCAATAAAAATAAAACAGCCTGGAAAATGATTTCCGGGCTGTTTTATTAAAATCGTTTTTAATAGTTTTTATATTGCTTTTACAAATCTTGTTCTTCCAATTTACAAAAGCAAGAAAAAATTTTCTTTGACCTTTAGCTAAGCTGAAGTTTCTTCAATCTTGCTAATGCATAAAAAATATTGGTTACATGCATAGACTGAATGAACTTGTTTTCAGAAAGCATCTGCTTAAATTCTTCGAAGCTTACAATTAAAATGTCAATTTCCTCATTAGCATCTAACTGCTGGCTTTGAACCTTTTCACCGCCTAACAATAAAAACATGTGTAAGGTATTGCTGTTGGTAGATGGATTTGCAGATGATCGTCCAAGGTATTCTGCAGTTTCAAAGCTGTAGCCCGTTTCTTCCAAAAATTCTCTCCTGATAGCTTCTTCAAAATTTTTATCAGTTTTATCTACACATCCTCCGGGTAATTCAAGGCACACCTCTCCTAATGCATGCCTGTATTGCCTCACTAGTATCACTTTCTCGTCTTTTGTCAGTGCTAAACCGGTTACCCAATCAGGGTATTCCATTACATAGTATGGATCAACAATTTTCCCGTCGGGTCTTATGCACCTGTCTTTTCTTGCATACAACCACGTATCTCTAAAAATATATTCCGAAGAAATTGTTTCCCACTTCATCCCTGTATTTTCTTTTTTCATTACTACCAACCTTCCTGTTCTTTAAGCCGCGTAATGTGTGCGACATGATGTCTCCCATGCCATGCATACATGCCCAACAAATCCCATAGTGACAATTGCTTCTGCTGCCCCGGATGATAAACAGTTCTATCAAAAAATTTCTGTTCGGTAATATTTTCGATAGCAGCATACCAACGACGGTGCAAAGCATGCAACAGGGTCGTTGACACGTTTACAGGAACGGAAAACACGTCTGTACAATTTGCCCACTCCTTTTCTTCGTACGTTTTAATAGTGGGATTATCTTCGGTGAGCGCAAGTTTAAAACGAATGTATGCATTCATGTGGCTGTCAGCAATGTGATGCGTCAATTGCTTCACTGTCCATCCACCTTCACGGTAAGGAGTATCCAATTGATGTTCATCCAGATTTTGAATAGCAAACTCAAGATCAGTGGGAAGAAACTTAATATCTGTTAACCATTTTTCTTTTAAGTTACCAGAAAAAGGTTGAGGCTCAAATTTTCCAATTGGATAACGAACGTTGTCATTAGCTTCAGACATAATTACTGTTTCGGTTTATTACTGCCAATTCCAAGCAACTCTACTTCAAACACGAGCGTAGATCCCCCGGGTATTTCCTGTCCTGCACCGTAGTCGCCGTAGCCAATAGACGATGGAATATACAATTTCCATTTACTGCCTACAGGCATCATAGTCAATGCTTCTGTCCAACCAGGAATTACACCTGAAACGGGAATACTAAGAGGCTCACCGCGTTTGTAAGAGTTATCAAATTCTTTTCCGCTAAGCAATGATCCTATGTAGTGAGCAGTAACAGTATCTTCTTTTTTAGGAACCGGACCGGTACCCTTCACCAAAATTTCGTACTGAAGTCCACTCGGAGTTTCAACAACTTCTTTGCGTGCTTTATTTTTCACCAAAAACTCCCTGCCCTTTTCTTTTTCTACTTCAGCAACCTTTTTCGCTTTGGTTTCAGCTAATTTGCCCATTATCTGGTTAGCCTGGTCCATATTCATCAATGTTGGCTGATCTTTTATTGTCTGGTCTATTGCCTTATTCAACATAGAATAGTTCAGCGTTTTTATCCCCTGGCTTTTCATATACTGACCGAGGGATATGCCAAAAGCATAACTTACACTGTCTGTATTACTTTTAAGTGCAGCTCCGGTAGTCGCAGTTTTGGTTTTTGTTACCGTTTTGCCTGTTTTTGTTTGTGCATGCAACGTTACAGTCAGCATCAGAACTGATGGCATTAAAAAAAGTCTTTTCATAAATCGTATAAATGGTAATTTGTTTGCAATGTAGTTATTCTTCGCGAAGGGATTTACCTGTAAGATGAATGAAAACATCTTCAAGTGTTGCCGCCTTTACTTCTTTTTTTCTTTCAAAACCGGTAGAAACAAGGTCATCAATAAGTTTATCAGGATTGTCAATGGCAATAATTTTACCACTATCAATCACCGCTACCCTGTCACAAAGCACTTCAGCCTCATCCATGTAGTGCGTGGTTATTATAACAGTTGTGCCTTTTTTCCTTATATCAGTTATCAAATCCCACAAATTTCTTCTTGCCTGTGGATCAAGACCTGTGGTAGGCTCGTCTAAAAAGATAATTTTAGGCTGATTGATAAGCGTGGTTGCAATGGAAAAGCGTTGTTTTTGTCCACCGCTAAGCTCTTTATATTTTGCCTTTGCCTTATCTTTTAAATTTACAAGATTCAAAAATTCCGTTACATCAACTTTTTGGTTGTACAAGCCGCTAAACAGCTTAATCAGTTCGGTAAGATTTAGCCCGGGATAATACCCCGAAGTTTGTAATTGTACTCCTATTATCTTTTTTATTTCATTTGGCTCCAAATCAAGGTCCATTCCATCTACAAATACTTTTCCGTCGGTTTTCTCTCTAAGGGTTTCAATAATTTCAAGTGTTGTACTTTTTCCTGCTCCATTAGGTCCAAGCAAGCCAAAAATCTCACCTTCATTTACACTAAAGCTAATGCCTTTTACCGCCGTAAAATCTCCATATTTTTTTACCAGGTTTTGAACCTCAATTATTTTTTTCATTTGATTTTGTACCTCACTTTATTAATAGCGAGATTTAACCTTCAGCCTTTTTTCACTACAATGATATTTTTTTCCAGAAAACCAGGAATGCAAATATCACTAAGTATTACTTATTAAAGATTTAAAGTTATAGTTCCATCTCTTTTTAAGAAAAAGTTTTTTTATTTGACTAGTAAGTTGCAGGTTCAATAAGTATCTTTCGTTACAATCTGTAACATTATGAAACACATTTTGCTTTTTGGTGCAGGCAAATCTGCTACTTATCTGATAGAATATTTAAAAGAGTTTTCTACGACTTTTCAATATAATGTTACTGTCGCCGATGAAAATTTTGAAAGTGTACGGTCAAAAGTTGGTGAACATCCTTTTGTAAAAGCCGCAGAGGCCAATGCAGAAAATGAAACTGAAAGAAAAAATCTAATTCAAGAGGCGGATGTAGTTATATCGTTACTTCCTCCTTCGCTGCATTATCTTGTAGCGATTGACTGTATAAACTATCGTAAACATCTTTTAACTGCTTCCTATACAGACGAAAAAATACTTGCGCTAAAGCCTCAGATCGAATCAGCAAAATTGTTGTTTTTATGCGAAATGGGTTTAGATCCTGGTATCGACCATATGAGTGCAATGAAGCTGATAAATACAATAAAAGCGCTGGGTGGGAAAATAATATCTTTTAAATCGCATTGCGGTGGATTAGTAGCGCCGGAGAGTGATGATAATCCCTGGCATTATAAAATCAGCTGGAACCCGAGGAATATAATTCTTGCTGGAAAAGCAGGTGCCGTATTTAAAGAAAACGGTGAAATAAAACATGTTCCATACGAAGAACTATTTACAAATAAAAACACGGTAGTTGTAGATAAAGAAATAGTTCTTTCATATTATCCTAACCGCGACTCTCTTGCTTATGTTCCTATATATAATTTAGAAAATACCAATACATTTATCAGAACTACTTTACGACATCCCGATTTCTGTTTCGGATGGAAAAATCTGATTGACCTCAAGCTGACAGATGATACAATTGAGTACAATACAAACAACATGTCGATAGCTGATTTTTTTAAAGCGCACTTTGACAAATTTGGATTTAACGAATGGTTAAATGAAATGCTGACAACAAGGCTTTCTAATGCAAAAGATATAATGGAAAATCTTGTTCAGCTGATAGAAACAGAAAAAGAATCGCAAAAAGCCCCGGAAAATGAAGAAGATGAGACGATTATGCTGGTAAATGAAAATGGTGAATTAAATACTTTTGAAGTAGAAGATGTAAAAGAACAGGCAGCAGCAAGTCTTGCAGTTAAAATGCATGAGGCAAGTCTTATTCTTAAACAACTTTTCTTTTTAGGTCTTGACAGCAACGAGATGATAAACCAGGGAAATTGTACTGCCGCAGAAGTTCTTCAGTTTATTGTTGAAAAAAAACTTGCATTAAAAGAAAAAGATAAGGATATGATAGTAATGGTGCACGAGATAGAATATGAAAGAAACGGGAGTCGTAACAAAGTAAGGAGTAGCCTGATAGTTAAGGGAGAAGATGGTATGCATACTGCTATGGCTAAAACTGTTGGTCTTCCTCTTGGTATTGCCGCAAAACTTGTTCTTGACGGCAGTTTAACTGAAACCGGTCTTCATATTCCTGTTCTCCCCTCTATTTACATTCCTGTTTTAGACGAACTTGCAAAACACGGCATTGAGTTTACAATTAAATTTGAATGAAAGAAATGCTTTTCATTACACTTTTATATTGCGTTATAAGACTCTCCTACCCTTTTTTCATTCATCTAAAATAAAACTGAAAAAACTGTTTAGGTAAATTCACTTAATATTCTTTTCAACTCCTTCACTCCTTCTGTGGCGGGTTTTTCAATAACAGTTACATTGCTTATCGAACGTGTGTAAGGAATATTTTTATCGATTATAAATTTAGGAATATTCGCAGGAGCGTAATTTACCAGGCCGGCAGCAGGATAAACTAACAATGAAGTGCCGATAACTACAAATATTTCCGCTGTACTCATTACCTCTAACGCATCTTCTATTTTAGGTACCAGCTCATCAAACCAAACTATATGAGGCCGTAACTGGCCTGCATCTTCAGCAAGGTCTCCTATATTGATGTCGCCCCTTATGTCGTAAATAAGGTTTGAATTTGTTACACTACGCATTTTAAAGATTTCGCCATGCAGGTGTATTATATTGCTGCTTCCGCCTCTTTCGTGAAGGTCATCTATGTTTTGAGTGATTACGGTAACATCAAAATCTTTTTCAAGCTCTGCAAGACCAGTATGTGCTTCATTTGGCTTAGCCGCAGCTACATCTTTTCGACGCATATTATAGAAATCGAGCACCAGCTCAGGATTTTTTTCAAATCCCGTTGGGGTAGCCACTTCATATACATTGTATCCTTCCCACAATCCGTCTGTATCTCTAAAAGTTTTAAGGCCGCTTTCTGCGCTTATTCCCGCGCCGGTCAACACTACTAACTTCTTTTTCCTCATTGTTCATTATTTTCAGATCTTCAAAATTCGTATTTTTTTATTGATAGCTGCAGGAACAGAACGTATATTATCACTAATCATTAAGATAGTGGTAAGATTTTTATGAACCAAAGTGTAGGAATACTATGAGACATTGTTGCGACGCAGTACATTCATCTTTTAGTTCCCTGATTTAACTTTTTCAAATAATACGTGGAGATCATTGTAAAGTAGGTTAACACAAAATAGAAACAGTACTATGAAGTTTTCTCCCATCGCTCAAAATCCCTTGGAGTGGGTTGCGTTAAAGGCTGGCCTTGTACCAACGCCATTAGCTTATTCGCACTTCGGGTTTATGCTAAGCAAGTTTTTGCTCGAGGCAGTTGACAAAGGAGTCTTTGAAGCGATTGGCCGTAACAACGTTTCGCTAGCCCACATTGCGGGAGCATGTAGTTTAAATGAAAAAGCGCTTAAAAGTTTATTAGGAGTTCTCGCAACAATGGGTTTGATAAATTATAAAAACGATTCTTTTTTTCTCACAAAAAAATCAAAAAAATGGATACTGAAAGATAGCCCCGAATCCTTGTACTGGTTAATGATGTTTGACAACCGCGTTTGCCTAAAGTGGATGGATAACGTAGGGAATTTTCTGGAAACAGGCCAGGGGCTTCAATACCACAACACTTTCAACGAAGAAGAATGGTTTTATTATCAAAAAGCAATGGAAGCAGCAGCCTCTGCGACATCTAAAGAAGCAGTAAGAAAAATCCCTGTTCCTGCAAATGCCTCTCAAATGCTTGATATTGGCGGCGCTCACGGATTATATTCTGTTGCCTTATGTAAAAAAAATCCTGGTCTTTCATCAGTAATTCTTGACCTTCCTGCTGCTGTAGAAAAAGCAAAACCTATTTTAGAAAAGTATACAATGGGAGACCGAATAAAGCACCGGGCAGGCAATGTACTTACCGACGATTTGGGAAATGAAATGTATGACCTTATTTTAATGGCAAGCGTTTCTCATCACTTTACAAACGAAGAAAATATACTTGTGGCAAAAAAGGCTTTCACAGCACTGAAACCAGGGGGCGTTTTTACAATTATGGAAGTGTTAAGAACTGATACTATTCAATACAACGGGGATATGTTGAGCGCGTTAGGAGATTTCTTTTTCGCCCTAAGCAGCACATCGGGCATATGGAGTTTGCAGGAAATTAAATTATGGCAAAAAGAAGCCGGCTTTGCTCCTTACAAAAAAAGTACTTTCTTAACTATTCCGGGCTATACAGCTATTTCTGCCCGCAAAGAATCAAAATAGCAAATGTTGCGTTTATGTTTACAGCACACTAAAAAGCATAAAAAAACCTGCTATTAAACGCTTATTAACCTATTGAATATTTGCAGCCCGTTTCAATTAACTTCATAATTTATTTTTTGCATCAGTTTTTTTAAAACAAGTGCCGCTACAAACAGATTTAATATAATTATTGAACATTTGAATATAGAAAAATAAACTTGTGTGCTTAAGGAGTCGTAATAGAAACGGGCAAAATTTTACCATTAAAAATTTTATGACCTGAAAGCGCAAAATCTGCAACAAACTTTCCCATTTCTGCAGCTTTAACTGGTGAAAGATAACCCGGAAAAGCTTTTGCAAGCATTTCGGTTTGGGCAGAGCCTAAAGCGAGACAATTTATTTTAATACCTCTATCAGCAAGTTCCAATGCAAGACATTCGGTTAATGTATGCAAGGCGGCTTTGCTTGCAGAATATGCTGACAAACCCGCAAACTTGACGCTTCCCTGGAAACCGCCCATACTGCCAATGTTAACAATATGAGCACCCTTTCTCATAAGGGGAAGCAAAAACTGAATCATTTTTACATGCCCGAGTAAATTTGTTTGAAGCATTTCAGCAAAATCCAATTGCGTTATTTGTTCAAAAGGTTTATTGATAAGTGTGCCTGCATTATTAATAAGAACGTCTATACTTCCAATCCTCTCCTTCACAAAAGGAATTAAGTCGGCAGTGTAATCTCCATGTACAATATCAAACCTTGATGTTATTAAATTACAATCAGGATTAAGAGTTAAGGCAAGTTCAGATAGAGTTTCCAACTTATCTTCGGAACGCGCCAGCGCGATAACTGCATTATCAGTATTAAGAATAAGTTCGAGAACCGCTTCATATCCTACCCCGCTGCTTGCACCTGTTATTACAATATTCATATAAATAGTTTATGTAGTTGCCAACTCGACGACGGGATGATCAATAAGATAAAGCCCATCTGTTATTAGTTTTTCATATTCTGCCGATGTGGAAGCTTTGCGCTCTAAATATTCTTTTATTTCTTTTGCGATTTCTGTATAAATGTTCTCCTGGGTCATTATCTCGAGAATTTCAAGAGAACATAACCAATCATCAGGAAAAACATATTTTAACCTGTTCCAAACTTCGGGCAACTGAAGACAATCATTGTGTTGCTCCCGGCAATTTCTTACCGCCTGAAACAATTGCTGGTATTCCTTTTCCCTTACAGTATAATTATGGTGATGGGTTTTGGTTTTAGGAATTAATGCAACTTCTTCAAAAGCGTTTTTATCTGCTGCCCCACAAAAAACAGACCTAATTCTTTCTCCAACTGCCATATCATAATTACCCCATGCAGGCTCAAAATAATTTTCCCCGTCAACACCTTTAACCGTACAGTTTGCAAAAGTAATAATTAATAATTTTTCATTTTTAAATGTCAGTTGTGCAACCACTCCACCTACAGTAATGCCTGATTCAAATTTGAGGGAACCAGGTTTATCTTTTTCAATGCCTATATTTTGCAAGTCTTCTTCTGAAAAATTTTCAAGTGGCAAGTTGTTTCCTTTTAGTTTTCCCGCAGGGGATGTAAAACCATTTTTATGATAACTCTTGTCGTGACCGCTTAGTTGCTTATTTTCTTCAGCGAGAGCAGTAGGTCCGCCGGTTTTAATAAAAATTACATTGTTTTTGTCATCTACCTTCACATCTGTAAATATTCCTGAGACCTGCAAACCCGAATTGTAAACAACCGTGCAAACATTTTTGCATTCTATAGCTTTAAGCACACCTTCGGCACCCCCTTTTCTAAAAGCCATCGTATTTGCAAATTCTTCAAGTACATTTATCAAATTTTGAAAAGTTGGTGTTACAAATAACTGCGGCTGTGGTTTAGTTATGTCAAACGGATAATTAACTGCGTCAATAGTGTACCAGAGTTTTTTTACTTCCGGCTTCATACAGTTAGCGCTTTCGCCGATAGACGATAACAAACCTGCTCCGTAGATTTTCGGATTTTCCAATGTTCCTATTAAACCATATTCTACTGTCCACCAATGCAAGCGGCTTAATAAAGCCATTTCTGAAGGTTCACCAAGATTTTGCTGGCAGAACGCTACCTTTTTTTCTGCCTGGGTTAACTCATCAGCGTCAGCATCTGGCAACTCTTTTAAAATTGACAGTTCGCGTATTGCTTCATACAGCTCAAAATCTTTAAAGGAAAACATTGCTTTTGCACCAATAGAACCAAAATAACTTAAGTATTGATTATAATCACTATCTGCAATTATAGGAGCATGGCCGGCAGATTCGTGAATGATGTCAGGAGCAGGAGTATATTCTATATGATGTAGCTGGCGTATGTCAGCGGCAATGACCAAAACGTGGTATGCCTGGTATTCCATAAAGGCGGCCGGAGGAATGAAACCATCGACAGTAACAGCTCCCCATCCAATTTTTGCGAGTGCGTCATTCATTTCCTGCAAATCAGGAATTTTTTCTATAGTAAGGCCGGCTTTACGCAAACCAGGTATATAAGGGTAATAAGCCACATCTTTTAAATAGCTATAATTTTGACGCATCACGTATCGCCATACAGCATGATCAACAGGTGTGTATTTTTCATAATGCTGTTCTACTATAAATTGCCTTAAATGTTTTGGCAACAGGGCAACATGTGGATTATTAAAGTCATTAAATTCATTCATATAGTTTGCATTCAAACACCTATGTAAAGTTAGCTAATTGTCTCGACCTGAGTTAGGCTGAACTGCGGATTGGCAGAACCAGATTTGATGGAATTATTTGGAAAATTGGAAGGATTTTTTTTTGAAATTCAGGTTACAAACTGATCAAGGTTAAGGTGATTTAAAACCTTTACTCACTGAAGTTGATACTAGTTGAACTATTGCAGCAGGCTATAGAAATACATTACAATTAAGACCGATCAAAAGCAGATAAAACCTGTTAATTTTGTACCTCAGAATATTACAGACCCGTAATTATTATATTTCCCAAGCTCATTCTTTTAATTGTAACTGCATAATCACCATTAGCAAGGCTTTTCAAAACATAGCCCTGGTCTCTTAGATCGGAACGTAATGAAATAGTCTTCCCATTTAAAGTTATTTTTACTGGTTTAAATGCAAGCCGTAGATATTCTGTTCCATTATCGCTTGTAGCCCTATATTCAATTCTTTTAGGCTTGTAAAATACTTTTTTTAATATTCCTTCAGAATACAAAATGTGGTTTTCATGGAGGGGCGCCCATTCCGGAATTGCCCCTAAAGCTGGATAAAACATGCGAGGGCCTTCACCATAACAGTCAGACCACCAATTGGAGATCCCGTTACTGACCGGGCTCTCAAAAGCACGCCCGGTCGAATCATTACAATAGGTAACCCAGTTGAATGAACGGTACGCCTTATCTTTATATTTTTCATCGCCCGATATTGCATACCAACGTGCGCATTCTGCTGCATATCGCGCTGTCTGATAATCCATTTTAATCAAAAATCCATCCTGTTCCCCTACTATATTTGCCCCCCACATATTAGCAGGTTCGTTTCCTGCGCAACGGGTAACAAAATTGTCCTCGGTCCATTTTATCAGTTTCGGTATATCAGTTTTCCACGCGGTATCAAACTCTGGATGATCAAACATATACAGTTTTGCATTGCTCGCGCTCATGTTACTTTTATATGTGTTGCTGTTAACATTATTATCAGTGTGGCCATCAGTCCAGTAACCTGTTTTCATAGGAAATTGAAGTATAAAATTCCGTGTTTTGTCCATCGCCAGTTGATAATCGCATATATTACCAATTTTTGCTTTCACAAGATTGTCCAACAGCGAGTAACATCCTATCCAGTTGGCTCCATATTCCGCTTTAATTTCACCTGTACTCATCACTACCCTGTAAGGCCAGACAGACTTGGTTGCAGAACCCGTTCTTGCTTTGAGAGCAAGCGTATTTGCAACATTAACTGCCGCTGTTTTATATTTTTCTTCACCTGTATACAGGTACAGCCGGTAGTAGGTCAATCCCATATCACCTGCATGGTCTACCTGTATTTCATGCAAAACAAATCTTCCAGCTGATGTAAAACCACGAAAGATTGTGTCGCCTGCATTGGTGGTAGTGTATGGAAAATTTGGCCAAGCAAATGTTGAAGGACTGGTCCCATGAGCTATAGTATAATCAATCAGTTTTTTTACAATAGTCATTACGGTTGTATCGCCCGTATACGCATAATATAAACGAGCAGATTCAAACCAGTTTGGTATTTTTTCACCAACATCATTCATCCATGTATCAGGTTCAAGATTCCAGAGGTACGCACAGTAAAAATAATATTGCGGATAAGAGGATCGGGGTTTAGGGCCCGGACTATTTGGAACCCTGGTTTTAATGAAGTTCCACCGCTGGTGGAGAAATTTACTATAAGCACTTGATTGAGGTGTGATCCAGGAAACAATTTTTGACTGCTTATCTAAAATTACTTTGTGCCCAATAAATGAATCAGCTTTTGCATTTGCGGTAAATAAAGTCGATTGAGCAGAAAGAGAAGATGTAATTGAAGTTGCAAGTATAAATACCAAAATATTTTTCATGACTTGGGGGTTGAGGTTTGCACGTGTAGAGTCTGTATCTAACCATTCTGATAATAAGAACTTATTTGCGGCAGTTTTGCCTCAGATAAATAAAATTAATTGCTGTTATCAGCTTTTTATTCACTTAATCTTTAGGGCTCGGTGTAGTTATTTTCTTTATGTAGTAGGTGAGCAGGTTATCACAACTCAAATATAAATAATTTAAATAGGTATTCAAATTTTGTTGAAACACTCTCTTATAGATTTATTTTGCCGCTGAGTTAGTCGAAGAAATGAATACACTTTTGAAAGCCGTAAGTATCGCATTAGTTCAAATTAAAATAGAGAAAGTACATAGTTTATTTTTATTAGTGGGAGAACAAAACGTTTTGACGTAACTTTTTATATTGATCATTCGGCCAATTGTTTTATGAAAACAGTGAGTTTGTCAAGTATGTAGTCGTATATACTATCCAATTGCTATCAATATCACATTCACACCTCTTCCACGACATTTTGTAGAAATCAAGATGTTATTTATAGAATACAGAAATTGTTACAACTTTAAATAAGTATTTTGCAATTAAGGCTAAAGCCGAACAATGCAGTGCGAAAAAACGGGTTGCTGCCAGGATGGTGTAATAACTGGCATTGCGATCTTGAATTATCGAGGTGTAGTGAACATTCTGCATGAACGCGACCAACAGAGTTTCTAAAATTTATTAGCATAAAGCCAGGTAAATGAAAAATGTAAAAAGAAGAGATTTTATTAAAAACACAATGATAGCCGGAATAGGTACTTCTCTTATTGCTCCTGTTAGTCTAGAAGCTATGGAAGATGTTGTAAAAGTAGAAGTCGGCAATATTGGTGTTTCTGTTCCTGGTAAAAGTAAGAAAGTTATTGTTGCCGGTGGTGGCATTACCGGTTTATGCTGTGCCTATGAATTAATGAAAAACGGTCATGATGTAGTTGTATTGGAGGCTAACGGGAGGCATGGAGGACACGTCTTTACCGGTCGCGACGGCTTGTCTGAAGGGTTATATGCAGATTACGGAGCCGACCACATAACAAAGCCGGGTTATGAAAGATTTTTTGAGTATGTGAAGGAGTTCGATCTTACTGCACTTCCTTACCCCAATGCAGAAGGCTCTGAGGCCGCCCCTGATAAAAATGCCCTTAAAATGATTGATGGTAAATTTTATTCACGCGAAATGCTTGCTGATCCCGCGGTTTTAAGAAAACTGGGTTTTAATGAAAGGGAAGTTACATTCCTATCCAAGAACCCCTGGTACAATTTAAGCTCGCTGTTTTTGAAATCCTATCGCAATAAGTTTGCTGCCCCTGACGAGCCCTTTGGGATAGGTTACGATGATCTGGATAAAATTTCCATTGTTGATATTTTTAAAAAAGAAAATGCGTCACCAACTGCACTTCGTTTTCTTGGAGGACAGAATACGTCTGCGCTCTACTACTTGTGGCGGCTGGCAATTATGGGTTTTCGCGGAATACCAATGTCGGAGGGCGAAACTTTTCATTTGAAAGGTGGCAACCAGGAACTTCCTACTGCTTTTGCCAAACGGCTGGGATCACGTGTCTTGTTAAATCATCCTGTTCTTGCTATTAAACGTGGCGAAACCGGAATCACGGTTATTTACAAGGCCTACGGCTATGATGAAGAAAAAGAAATGACCGCAGATTTTCTCGTGAACTGCATTCCACTTCCCATATTTAAAAACATTCCGGTAACTCCTGCGTTATCACCGGAAAAGCAATATGTAGTAGACAACATCTCTTACAGTTCTCATCCCTTTTATGTATTTGAAGCAAGTTCAAGATTTTGGTTAGATGATGGAATAAAAAGCATTAATATGGAATTTGAACATCCTGATATTTCATCTGTCTGGCAGGAAACAAACCAGGTAGATACGACTCGCATTATCTTAAAGGCATATGGGCCTGGCGGACTTTCTCCCCAACGGGTTTTAGCTGCTTTTAGAAAACTCTATCCAGGTAAAAAAGACACAATTGTACAGGCATTAACGGTAGACTGGACAAAAGATAAGTTTGCACCAACCTGTGAGATGGAACCATTTCCTATTGGAGAAATGCATAAGTTTTGGCCACAAATAATGAAACCTGATGGAAGAATATATTTTGCCGGCACTTATGCAGACAATCTCAGCCGCGGAATGGAATCGTGTATTCGTTCGGCTCAACGGGTAGCCAGGGAGATTAATAATATTTGATTTTTCAGAACAATTTATCTGAAGTTAACTTATGCTAAAGAAACTAACATTCTTTCTAATGTATGTATTTGTTGTTGTTGTTTTATATTCTTTTGTTACGGTCAGCAGCAATTTCGAAAAGAATATAAAAGGGCAAGAAAACCATCCACCTGTTGTAAAAATCATTACTCCTGCAAACAACAATTCTTATGCATGGAACACTCCAATTCCTTATAAGATCAAAGTGTCTGACCCGGAGGATGGAGAATCTGAATTCCAGGAAATTTCATCAAATGATGTGTTTCTACAGGTAAAGTACCTGGCTGACGCAACAAAAGCATCTGCTGAATTAAAGCAGGGAGACAAAAGCGAACCGACAGGGTTAACAGCCATTAAAAGTTCAAATTGTCTTAACTGTCACGCTTTTACCGGTAAATTAATTGGTCCTTCATTTTACGATATTAGCAAACGCTATCCCAATACAAAATTGAATCTTGATATTCTCGAAAAACATATCCGGGAAGGTTCATCAGGTGTATGGGGCAACGTAACCATGCCTACGCATACTGAATTAACGAAAGAAGAAACCCGGGAAATGGTTACCTGGATCTTAGAAAACGCAGCTGATCCTAATGTGAGTTACTTCCGGGGCACAGAAGGTTACTTTACCATTAAACCTCCTGTTGAAACTCAGCAACAAGCCGCCTTTGTTGTCACCGCCAGTTACACTGATCATGGAGTGAAAGATAAACCTAAACAAAATCAAAGAGGCCAGGATGTAATTATTATCCACGGCAAGTAAAGTGAATACAAGTTATTGCAGTAGACGGGTTTCGAAAATTTTTTAACCCTTTTCGAAGCACCTAATACCTGTTTATGGATTTGTAGAAAAAATACTGGCTTCTTTTACAAATATTCTTCGGTTTAATTTTAGTTGGGCAATAATCAGTTCAGCAAAGTCTTCCGGATGCATGACTCTTTCAGGATCACCAGTAATTAAATTGGCGCTATGTGCTAAATCTGTAACTACAGTACTTGGTGCTAATGCCATTACACGGATGTTGTGCTTACGTACCTCCTGCATTAAGCTTTCCGTTAAACCAAACACGGCAAACTTAGATGCACTATACGCACTCGTTACAGCACTACCCGTTTTACCTGCTGTAGAAGAAATATTAATTATATCACCGGTTTTTCTTTCTATCATTTGCGGCAATACAGCCCGCGTTGCATAATACACACCAAATACGTTTATTCTAATCATATTTTCCCATACTTCAGGTTCAAGTTCCAGAAACTTTCCAAACGTTCCGGTCCCTGC
This sequence comes from Segetibacter koreensis DSM 18137, assembly GCF_000374045.1. GTDB lineage: Bacteria > Bacteroidota > Bacteroidia > Chitinophagales > Chitinophagaceae > Segetibacter > Segetibacter koreensis. Next base: position 63,487 of record NZ_KB893330.1, read on the forward strand.
ATTATTAATAAGTATGTCCACAGGTGCTAATTCACTTTGCACTTTTGCAACGGCTGCTTCTACCTCAGTTCTGTTACTTATATCAGCAGTAGCAACAGATGCTTTTACGCCTAAAAGAGTAATTTCATCTGCCACGGCCTTTAAGTCTTTTTCTGTGCGCGCAAGCAGGCCTACGTTTACACCTTCCTTAGCCAGTGCTACAGCTATCGCCTTTCCAATTCCTTTGCCAGCGCCTGTTACCAACGCTGTTTTACCTCGCAATGATTCCATATATTTAATTTTAGTCTATAAAAATATCTAATACGTCAGGACCCCTTTACTTCTAATGCTTTTTTATTACATAAACTTTCGCCGATTGTTTTATTTGCCCAATAATTTATCGTTCTGATTCAGGAAAATCTGCACTAAGGGTAAGCTCTTTCCATGCTGTAAAATTTTCTTTAAGTGCGTCTACTTTTTGTAGCGCCATGTCAAAAGCCGGCCTGCCTAATAATAAACGCAGGTGGGGACTTTGAGATTCGACTGCTTCAATAATGGCTTCACATCCCCTCACAGGATCTCCTTGCTGCTTACCACTACCCTTTTGACTTGCTGCCATGCGTATTCCTACCGTACTTTCATAATCTGCCAGTTGAACAGGTGTACGGGAGGTTGACCGTCCTGCCCAATCTGTCCGGAAAGGTCCTGGTTCAACCAATAATACCTTAATTCCCAGCGGTTCTACTTCTTTAGACAACGATTCAGATAATCCTTCCACTGCGAACTTGGTTGCATGGTAAAAACCAGTTGCGGTAAAGCCTACAAGTCCTCCAATAGAAGAAAAATTAATAATGTGGCCGTGTCGTTGTTTTCGCATTCCAGGTAATACTGCCTGAATTACATTAACTAATCCAAAAAAGTTTGTTTCAAATTGCGCCCTGATTTTCTCTTCTTCACCTTCTTCAATGCTGCTGAAGTAACCATATCCTGCATTATTTACTAAAACGTCAATTTTCCCAAACGTTTCTTCTGCTTTAGCTATCGCAGTTAAAACCTGAGATTTATTGGTCACATCAAGTGATAGTACCAGTGCGTTTTCATATCCTTCTGCAATATCTTTGATTTGGTCTACGTTTCGGGCAGTAACAACTGCATTCCAGCCTCTGCCTAATATCAATTTGGCAAGCTCTCTTCCAAAACCCGTAGAGCAACCAGTTATAAACCAAACAGGACTACTTGTTTTTTCCATGATATTATGTTTAAGATTATTTTTTATACCGTTACATTTCTTCCATATCTCTTTTCTAGCCCTCGTCTGTTAAAACGGTACCTCAATAAAAGGGATTAAGTATTTCATCATAAGTCCAATATTAATTAGATAGAGTACTGCTACAACAACCAGACCTGATGGTTTTGTTGCAGCAGCAAATCCTAAGAACCGGTAAAATTTTTAAATTTGAAAAAATATAGTCAGTTAATTAAGCAGTTAATGCGGGATAATCCAAATAGCCCTTTATTCCTGTTGTATAGAAAGTTTGCTGATCGGGTTTATTTAAAGGGGCACTAATTTCAAACCTCTTCACAAGATCGGGATTGGCAAGAAAAGGAACACCAAAAGCAACCAGGTCAGCATAACCCTCTTCAATTATTTGTGTGCCTGTTTCTTTGTTAAAACCTTTATTGATAATGAGTGTACCATTATACAAGGGTCTGAAGTGTTTCGCTACCTTGCTTACCGCAAACGGCACATCATCAACATTGGTAAAGGGTTCAGTTAAATGAATGTAAGCAAGACTATAATCATTCAAGCGTTTTATAATATATTCAAATGTTGGAATTGTTTGCTCATCCACCATCATACCCATTGCATTGTGCATAGAAGGATTGAAACGAATACCTACGCGATCATAATCAATAACTCCTTTTAAAGCATCTAATGTTTCAAATAAAATGCGCGCACGATTTTCTATACTGCCACCATATTCATCAGTACGACGATTGGAAACACCATTAAAAAATTGGTGAAATAAATAGCCGTTGGCCGCATGTAATTCCACTCCATCGAAACCTGCTTTTACTGCATTAGCGGCGGCATTTTTGAAGTCTTGAACAGTCTGTTTTATTTCTTCAATGCTCATTTCTTTAGGCGTTACGGTGTCAACAAAACCAGCGGTGGTATATGCCTTTGAGTTTGGATTGATAGCTGAAGGCGCGTGCGGCAGCTCCCCGTTGTGTAAGTCAGGGTGTGATAAGCGGCCAGTATGCCACAACTGAGCAAATATTTTTCCTCCATTATCATGAACCGCTTTTGTTACCAGTTTCCATCCTTCAGTTTGAGCCTCACTATAAATACCTGGAACATTGATAAAACCTACTGCTTTTGTGCTTACGAAAGTTCCTTCTGTAATAATTAATCCGGCTGTCGCGCGTTGCGCGTAATATTTCGCCGTTAATGATGTGGCTACATTGCCCTCGTTATTAGAACGGCTGCGGGTCATAGGTGCCATTACCATTCGGTTATTCAACTCTAATCCTGCCAAATTATATGGCGTTAATAAAACTTGCTTTTTCATATTGTTATTTGTCAGGCATATCTGCCTGTTCACATTTATGGTGAATGAATGCTATCAAACTTTTAGTTAGTAAATTTTAATACAGCTTTCAAGGGAACAGAAATTTTTTTTACCCAGAAGGCTGCGACTTTTGGGTTACAATATAGAAGTTGTAATAATGTAATAAGTTTTAAAGCCAGCATTAGTATAGGGCCTAATAACACCGCTGTAAGGATAGGGTTAACAAACGCCATCAATAGTGCAGAAACCCTCACCTTCCTGGCTAGTTAAAGCGGGCTTTTCTTCTTCCCACACCTTATGAAGCACCTCGGAAAACAGTTCGGTTGGTTGTGCTCCCGATACTGCATATTTATCATTAAATACAAAAAATGGTACACCCCGGGCTCCAATCTTTTGTGCTTCATACTGATCTAATTGCACTTCCTTCACAAAAGCCTCACTTTCTAATGTTTGCTTTACTTCTGCTCCATCAAGCCCTATTTCTTCTCCTAGCTGCACAAGTGTATCTATGTCACCTACATTTTTGCCTTCGGTATAATAAGCAGCAAACAGACGTTCTTTGGTTTCGTTCTGCAAGCCCTTTTCCTTAGCCAAATGCAGTAACCGATGTGCATTCAATGTATTATTAATTACAGCCTTATCAAAATTGTATTCAAGTCCTACTTCTTTGGCTATGCCTGCCATTGTATCGTTCATTTTTTTCCCTTCCGCAGCAGAGGTGCCTTTTCTTTTCCCCAGGTATTCATGCACAGACTGCCCGGGTACATATTCCATTTCAGGGTCTAACTGAAAGCTGCGCCATACAATTTCTGACTTATCTCTTCCTTCAAAACCTTCTACTGCTTTTTCAAACTTGCGTTTGCCAATATAACAAAACGGGCAAACGATGTCTGACCATATTTCTACTTTCATTTGTAAATTTTAAAGGCTTGATTTTTTTATTCAAGCAGCACTTTTTACTGCTTTTTGTTTTGTTTTTTCCAGCAGGTTTTGAATATAACTGCTTAAATTTTCAAAACTAGGTTCCTGTTCAAACTTTTTACCATTGATAAAAAAAGCAGGAATATCCGTTACTCCTAATGTAATACCCTCTCTCAAATCATCCTGCACATACATACCATAGTAACCGTTAATTATTTCTTCAAGGAATTTTTTTGATTTCACGCCAACGTCGCGTGCATGCCCTTTCAGGCTAATGACTCCAAGACTATGACGGTTAGCAAAGAGTTCATTATGCATCTCCCAAAATTTACCTTCCTGCCCAGCAGCCAGTGAAGCCTCTGCTGCCTTATGCGCCTTTTGATGAAATTTCAGTATTGGAAAATGACGGAAGATAAATTTCACCTGTTGCGGAAATGCTTCCAATATAGCATTTACTACCACATTTGCTTTAGCACACGCTTCACTTTCATAATCCCCAAACTCCATTAACGTAACAGGTGCATCTTTAACACCTACCACTATTTTGCCGGAAGGAATAACCTCCACTATTTCAGCTTTCTTCATAATTTTTCATCGTAATATTTACTGCACGATGAACAGTTTTTCTTTTTGTCTTCTCACTTTAGGAAGATTTGCGAGCCAATCGTTTTCTGTATCACGATAACCTAAAGGCAATAAAGTAACACTTCGCAATCCTTTTTCGTTCAATCCAAGTAATTTATCCAGAGCTGCTGCATCAAAACCTTCCATTGGAGTAGCATCTACCCGTTCTTCAGCAGCGGCGGCTATAGCTGTACCAAAGGCAATATAAGTTTGCCTTGCTGCCCACTGGTAGTTCTGTTCGGTGTCATTTTTAAGTATAATACCTAGCAAAGAGTTTTTAAAATCATTTAATCCTTCAACAGGCGTCTTGCGTGCTTCTGCTGTGTGCTGTATGTACTCTTCAACCTGGCCCGGAGTAATATCTGCCCAGGCTGCAAATACGAGTAAATGCGAGCTATCTACAATTTGTGATTGATTGTAAGCAACCGGTTGGATCCGTTTTTTAAGATCAGGATCATTAATAACCAAAACAGTATAAGGTTGCAAACCCATAGATGACGGAGTAAGTTGTATAGCCGTTAATATATTATCTATCTTTTGCTGAGGCACTTTTTGACCATTCATTTTCTTTGAAGCATAACGCCATTCGAGCGACTTTATTAATTCCATAACTTTAATTGTATTTCGCAGTATCAGTAATTTAACTTTACTAAGTTACTTTTAGTAACCAAAGGTAAGTAACTTTACATTATTGAAAAAAGAATTAATGTTAAAACAACGAAAATGTCTGTAAACAATAAAGATTGTGAACGAATAGGTAACATTTTATCTGGTCGTTGCAGCCAAAAGAATATTTGCCCGGTTAAAGACATCATGGCTACTTATGGAGATAAATGGTCAATGTACACTATTCTATTATTGGGTCAGCACAAGCGAATGCGTTTTAATGAACTTCGCGCAGGTATTACTGGTATTTCACAACGGATGCTAACCGTAACCCTCCGGTCGCTGGAGGAGGATGGAATTGTTTCCCGCACGCTTTATCCGGAAATACCGCCCCGGGTAGAATATTGCTTAACAGATTTGGGAGAAAGCCTGCTAAAGCAACTATTATCATTAGCCTCCTGGGCTGAAGAAAACTTTGAAGCTATTATGAAGGCAAGAAAAAAATATGAGAAGAAGAACGCTTAACCCTTGCTTGTTTTACTTTTGCTTGAAATGAGGTCAGGCTTTCACCTTTGCTGGTACCCATGGTAAAAAAAATTCCATAATCTTATTTCGCTATAAATTCACTCAATAGCATTTCCTATCCATTTACCTGTTGATTTAGCCAATAACTCCACAGTATTTTGCTTTCCAGCTTTAAATGCGTGGTCGGCTCCTTCTATTTTTATCAATGTAGCGTTAGAAAGTGATGAACACACTGATGTTATCAAGCCTAAAGTAGCCAGTGCATCACGTGTACCTTGTAGAAATAGCATGGGAACTTTTACATTTTTTAAATGATCGGCTCTTTCCACGGAGGGTTTGCCTAGAGGATGCAACGGAAAGCCGTAAAAAATTATTCCTCTAACTAAAGAGTGAGGATGAATTGATAAATACTGTGACGTCATCCTGCCACCAAAGGATTTGCCTGATACGAAAAGGGGCAGTAATGGAAACAATTCACGGGCATGAAAGATAGCTGCTTCTATTGTTTTGTGAGCGACCGCAGGCACGTCAGGTCTTCTTTTTTTGTGTTCAATAAATGGAAAATTAAAACGAAGTGTAGCGATGCCAATTTCTGCAAGTGTTTTTGCCAGCGATACCATGAAAGGATGATTCATGCCTGCTCCTGCCCCATGTGCTAAAGTCATTATGCAATTACTCTTTTCGGGAATGATATACTCAGCTGAGACCGACCCGACATCGGGTGAAACGATAAGGGATAGAGATTCGGTTTTCATTCTGCACTTTGTTTTATAAAAGATGTGAAAATAGAACTTGTAGCTATTACTTTCACACAAGTCACTCTTCCTACTACTCTTCTAAACTTACTAAAAAATAATACGTCTATAACACCTCCGTTTATCACCTATACTTACCTTTTTCTTCTTGTTCCCTGTACCCGAACTGGTATTTTATTTTGTTGTATCGCGTATCTCTAAAGCGTTTGTGAATTACTAGCATTTGAAGAAGTTAATCTTCGCGACTTATGTACTATTTTCCTCTAAATGTGTGAATGACTGGTCACTCTTTGTTACCTATTACGTTATGCTTATTTTCACGTTTGAACAGCAACTTGACTTTTTTCCAATGGAAAAAAGACGTCATAAAAAAGGCATTCAAAGTCGCATTAAAAATATGATATGTCAACGATCGTGATCGTAAAAAGAATATGCTGTCGCCGACCAGCGAGCCTATAAACCAAACAATCCAGGTTATTAGAAATGAAACACAAGGTGCTGTGTAGGTGTTAAATTTTTATACCAAATCTTAAGGCGCATAAGCATTTAATAATTTTTTTTTTGATTGACTGGAGATTTTGTGCTTAATATAATCTCATCATATAACATTTACCTTTGATTTTTGCACAAAATGGATTTATATTTTTATTAGCCTTTTAGCTGCCATATTTTAGAATAATCCCTATTTGTCCCGCATGCCATGCTGTATGAGTAACAATTCTACCTAATGATTCCGCGAGCGTTTTTGTGCCAAATTCTTTTGTAGTAATGTTTTGTATCCATGCTTCTTCTTTCATTTTCACGATAGCCTGCTGCAATATTGTTGCAGACCCTTTTACATAATCTTTCAATTCATTCAGGTTTGTCCATTCCCCCGTATCTTTTTGAGCAATTACCGTTTTTGCATGAACGGAAACTTCATTTAAATGAAACACATTTTTCGCAAACAACAATTCCACATCACCGATATGCCGGATAAGAAACCCTATGCTGTTAGGCGAAGGCAAAAGTTTTTTTGGCAAATCATTTTCCGTTACCACATCCAAAAGTTTGGTAAAACGGGTTCGGCCTTCTGCCCAAAGAGCCAATAAATTATTTGTGGTCATATATTTAAAATTAGTAACTACTACTTGCTGAGCTCAAGCATAGCTCGCGTACTTACTTTACCATATTGGTAGCACGCACTTTTTTCTTTATGGTAATTGATAAATTACGGCCTCAAAAGGTCGTAATTTAATCATTGCTTTTTCTCCTTTTTGCACAGGTGCCTCTTGATAATTAGATAAAAGAATCTTTGCCTTTTCAGTATTCAGTCCAACTTTTGCGATGGCATTTGCACCTGTAAAGTTTAAAGCTATCAGCATCTTTTTCCCTTCCCCTTCTCTTGTATAAGCATACACTTTTGGATTGTCCTTATCTAAGAGTGTGTACTTCCCGTAAATCAATGTCGGGTTTTGCTTTCGTAACCGGACCACCTTTTTAAAATAGTTTAATACAGAATTAGAATCTTTTTCCTGTGCTTCTGCATTTATAGTTTTATAATTTGCATTTACTTTTATCCAAGGTGTGCCGCTTGTAAAACCTGCATTGGTTGTATTATCCCATTGGAAGGGAGTTCTGCCATTATCCCTGCATTCAAATTTTATCCGCTCCAGAAATTGATGTATGTCTCCACCAATATCTTTTTGATGCTGGTATTCATTAAGTGTTGGCATATCCCTGTAGTCTTCAATTTTTTCAAATCCAGCATTGGTCATGCCCAATTCATCTCCATTGTAATAATACGGCGTACCACGCATAGTCATAATAAAGGTTGTAAGCATTTTCGAAGACAAATCTCTGAAGGCAGGACTGTCATTTCCAAACCTGCTAACTAATCTTGCCTGGTCATGATTGGCAAGAAAAATTGACAACCATCCTTTCTCTGCAAAAGCGCTGTCCCATCGGCTGAATACTTCTTTAAAATGCAAAAGGCTGTATCCTTCTGGCTTTGCAACATCAACACCTTCAAAGGCATACGCCATATTTAATTCTTTACGTTCCGCATCTACCAGGTTGTGCGCATCTTCAAATGTATTTCCTGCACCTTCCGCCACGCTCATTACATCATATTTACTAAACACTTGCTGGTTCATTTCCTTCAGGTAATCGTGTAAGTGTGGGCCCATGGCATAATACTTTACGAAGTTTTTTTCGTAACCTGCTGGAAAAGCTGGAAAAGTGGTGTCTTTTGCTGCAAATTGAAAAGCATCGAGCCTAAAACCATCAATACCTTTATCTGCCCAGAACTTCATAATATCATACACTTCTTTGCGCACCTGTGGATTTTCCCAGTTTAAGTCTGGCTGCTTTCGCGAAAAATAATGCAGGTAATAGGCCCTGGTCATAGAATCGTACTTCCAGGCATCGTGATTTACATCGAATAAACTATATCTCGGAGCTGGCTTTCCCCTTTCCGCGTTCCACCAGTGGTAATAATTCCGGTAAGGACTGGTTCTTGAACTCCTTGAATGCTTAAACCATTCATGCTCATCGCTACTATGGTTAACCACCAAATCCATAACCAGCTTTATGTTACGTTGATGCATGCCCTTCAGCATTGAATCAAAATCTTCCATAGTTCCAAATTCCTTCATAATATTTCGATAATCGCTGATGTCATAACCGTTATCATCATTAGGGGAAGAATAAATTGGATTAAGCCAGACAGCATCGATACCGAGACTTTTTATATAATCTAATTTGGAGATAATGCCTTTTAAGTCTCCAACACCATCACCGTCGCTGTCCTTAAAACTTCTGGGATATATTTGATATACAACAGCTTCTTTCCACCATTTTTTGTCTCGCTCGTTATTCTGGGCCGGTACATCAAGAGATATTAATAAAGTTGCCAACATAAAGAAAAACCATTTTACCAGGTTTCTATTTACAGCTTCCATATAACTTTATTTATGTTGAAAATCAGCGCGATTATTAAACATTATTATAGCAAATAATCCTTTTGCTATATTGTTTGAAGATAATACTTTTTAAGAGAGTTATATGTTGAATATAAAACTAATTGTACAAGGGAGTGACACAACGATGTCTAATAAAGGTACAGAAGTTGGTTACACTAAAAAAAGACCCTTAATTCTTTAAAATCTACAATCTTCTTAACCGAAGTAGTGGCTGGTTGATAATTATTTTTATCATAAAGTACCGCTTCAATTCCCAATTCCTTTGCAGCTTTTATTTCTGAATGTGGGTCATCTCCTACCACTAACACTTCTGAAAAATTATATTTATTTCTTTTCAAGACGTCTGCAAATACATCCTTTTTTGTTTTACCTGATGTTGCGGGGTCAACAATATGAATTTCTTTAAAGTCTTTTTCTATTCCCATTCGCTCTATCTTGCTTTGTTGCAATTTTAAAAAACCTGTAGTAACTAAAAACTTTTCTGCAGGCAAATGCTTTACTTCCTGGTAATCGCTAAATGGCTTGATTGGTCCCCGGTATGTCAGGTTCTTCAGCAAATCAATACCTTTTTGTGTTAGCTCGTCACTGAAGCTGTAATGGGCCGCGACAACCTGGAAAGGCTTTCTCATAATATCATCTTTAATAGCGTCAATATCGTTGTCATGCTTGCCACTTTCTATTATAAGTTGAAATAAAGTTGCAAACAACTTATCTCCTATTGAATGGACGGAATAAATGGTGTTATCTAAATCAAAAATGATTGCCTTCTTTGACATTTTTTAGTTTATAATTCTTTCCCTGGTTGTTATTATTTTGTAAGGTCAATTTTTCATCTGCAAATTGTTTATTATCGTTGCTAAGGTGAAAGCTCACTTCGTCTTTTAATAAAGCAGTCATTTTGTTTTTACAAGTGAGACACCGATTACTGCAATCAATGCCGGATTTACTCCTAATAACGTTTACGCACATATAAGCAGGTTTACAAGTTATAAGCAGCAACAGTTATTACCATTGCTGTTCATTAAATTTTATTTTTTATAAAAAAGATGCATTTTACCACTTATCTAGCCCGAGCAATTTTCTGCCTAAAGGTGATAATTCTGCTGTTTTATATTTTGTTTGTTCCCAGCCTCTGGGGTCACCGGGAAAAGCATAGCCTTCCGGAGCCCGTCTTTCTTTCCAGGATGCAATTCTCCATTGACGCAGCTCTTCATTTTCTTCCTCTGTCGGCATCATAGAAATATATTGAGCCAGACGCACTTTATCACCACTTTTGTTTGGCCTGATACCATGAGGTTGTGTGCTGTTGAATATTAATAAATCTCCTGCATTCATTTTTACTTTCACTATTTCAAATCCTGTTACATCTGGTTTAAAATGGTCGCGATTTTCAGGTTGTGTCAATTTCCAGGTATCGTATGTTCTGTATAATTCAGGTACACATTGAAAACCGCCCATGTTTTCATCATTTTGGTCTGCAAGCGCCAACACACCTTGTACATTTTGGGGCTTTGTTTCGGGGTCATAATCCCAGTGAATAAATCCTTTGTATTCATACCCGGGACGTATAGGCAGATTTAGGTTTGCCCTGTCAATGGTTACCCATAACTTTTCTGTCCCCCATATATCAGTAAAGGCCTGGTGTACTTTTGGATACTGGCGGTTATCCCACAAGTATTGATGATTGTACACTTCGACCATTCCGGTATTAGTTAATTCTTTCATTTTCATTTCTGCCCTGGGCGGCGCATACCATGTTTCAGGATTGTTGGGGTCTTTATCTTCAAACTCCCAAAGAAAGTCAGCCAACCGTTTCACCTGCTCTTTTGGAACAGCATCTTTGATAACTATGTAGCCATTTGTAATCCAGAATTGCCAGTCTTCTTCAGATAATACCTCAAGCGGTTTTCCATTGCTTCGGTCATTCAGTTTCACTTTGCTGCTTTTTGCAGTAGAAGGATTGCCAGGAATGTCTTTGTGTGCATTTGTCAGAGGCATGGCAGGTGCCATTGTCTTTTCCATATAACAATTTTATTTGTAATTTAATAAAGCAAAGTTCATAATTGGCCGAGGCCTCTCTGTTATCAATAATGACCAATATTTGCTCTGTATTGACATTTTTACTCCTTTTTCTTCTTAAATTGTATTTTTATAGAAAATGATGCAGTGAAAATTAAAAAGGAAATAGTACTGCCCGACCCCGGACAATCTTTCAAACTCTTTACTCCCAGACTAAAAAATTATTTTTTCTGGCATTACCATCCCGAATATGAATTGGTGTATGTTGAAGCAATAAATGGAATACGACACGTAGGTCAAAATATATCAAGTTTTATGGGAAGTGATTTGGTACTTATAGGACCAAATGTTCCTCATTTAAATTTTGATTACGGGCTAAAAACCGAGTACCGGCAAATTGTAGTGCAGCTAAAGGAGAACTTTTTAGGAGATGCTTTTAAGGAAACTCCGGAATTTGAAGCAATACAACACCTTTTTGAGAAAGCATATCTTGGATTATCATTTAGTGGTGAAACGAAAATGGAAGTAGTAAAAAAGCTAAAGGATATGCAAGACTTAAGTCATTTTGAACAATTATTGTGCTTATTAGAAATATTTCAGATAATGGCAACTTCTGACGAAGTAATTCGGTTGAATGAGCAGGACACCAGTATAAAGTTGTTTTTGAATGACAAAATAAGAATGGGCTCTATATACAAATACATTCACGCAAACTATAACGAAACGCCAGACGTCAATAAAGTTGCTTTAAGTGTTCATTTAAGTACAGCTGCATTTTGCCGTTATTTTAAAAAGCAAACCAATATGACTTTTACTGATTTTGTTAACCAATACAGAATTACCCAGGCAAAAACGTTGCTTTTGCAGGAGATAAGTGTTTCAGAAGCTTGCTATGAAGTAGGCTTTGAAAGTCTTTCTTATTTTAATAAACTATTTAAAAAAATAACAGGCGAAAATCCATCTGTTTTTAAGAAAAGATATTCGTAAAAGTTTAAGCTAAAACCCTCTTTATATAACTTTCTACTGTGTATCACCGGCTTACAATTCTTCAGCAATGTGCATTTATATTAATAGCAAGAAAATTTACCTGGTTTAAAAGCTATAGTATGCTTACAACTTTACTATTTTCTTACAAATGACCATATCTCCGCTCATAATCTTTATAGTGTACACCCCGCGTTGCAGCGATGAGACATCCAATAAAATTTTTTGATTTAGAATATTTGATGAGACATTTTTTATTACAATTCCTGAAGCAGATATTACAGATATTGTTACCCGATTATTACTTTGAAAAGTATTTGCAGAAATGAGCAGCGTCTTATTTACAGGATTAGGACTAAGCTTCACACCTAAGATTTTATTTACATCAGTTTGTTTTATCGAAGTCGGTTTGCTTTCTACAACGCCATGGGTCGGGTCAGCAACGGTTACTATAACAGGAAGAGATGTTGTTGAAAGGCCTTTGTCATCAGTAGCTTTTGCGGTAAGGGTATATGTGCCAGGTTGCACCTCCATCCAGTCGTAAGTATATGGATAAATGTATTCTGTTTTTATCAACATTGTTCCATTAAAAAACTCCACTTTGCTTATTTTATCATTTGCATCTCTTGTTTTGGCTTTTAAGTGAATGGTCGCCGGCGATGTATAAGTTGTACCACCAACCGGATTTACAATACTTACAACTGGCGGAACATTTTCTTCTACTACAGATATATTGATACTATTAGATGTAGTTACATTGCCACTGTTATCAAAAGCTTTAGCGGTAAGTGTATAATTCCCGACATGTACATCCTTCCATAAGAAACCATATGAAGACATATTTTCTGTATGCAACAAAGCCTTGCCATTGTAAAACTCTACCTTAATTATTCTGCCATCTTTGTCAGTTGCCATAACATTGAGTTTAATTCTTGCAGGGCTGGCATACTTTACAATGCCATCTAAAACTGAGAGATGTACAATTGGAGCTACATTACTTACACCTGTAAGATTATAAGCTGCAATTATATTATTGCCGGTTACATAAAGCGTATTATTAAATATCACAGAAGCATCAGCGCGCTCATAACTACCAAAGTCAGTTGTCAACTTTCCATTTAAACCAAAACCACTATCTAACGACCCATTACTATTGTACCTGGCAATTGCAATGTCATTCCCTTTTAATTCCTTACCATTATAACTTGATCCTGCAACAACTATTTTTCCATCTGCCTCGATTCTTACGGTCCTTATGCCATCATTGTAACCGAAATCTGTAGTTAATTTTCCATTATTACCAAATTTATTATCTAAGGATCCGTCACTGTTATACCTGGCAAGCGAAAAGTTATAATCCTCATCGCTTATATAAATACTGCCTCCTACTATAATCTTTCCATCGTTTTGAATGGCAACTGAGTTAACATAATCATTTGTAGAAGCAAAGTCAGTAGTTTGTTTTCCATCATTACCAAAGGTCTTATCCAGCCTTCCATCCTGGTTATACCTTGCAACAGCAAAATCAAGGTTACTATTAATAACTGCATGACCTGCTATTACTATTTTATGATTTCGTTGAAGAGCTATTGAGAAGGCAACATCAAAATCAGAACCAAAGGATGTTGTTTGTTTTCCATTAATACCGAAAGTATTATCAAGGCTGCCATCAGTATTATAACGAGCGACTGCAAAACTTGTATTCCACACGGTATCTGTAACAGCGCCCGCTACCAGTATTTTTCCATCATCCTGAATCGTTAGTGAAGAAGTACTTGCGAACAGGTAACTCTTACCAAAGTTTGTAATTTGTTTTCCATCACCGCTAAATGTGCTGTCGGGGTTTCCATCGATATTGTACCTGGCAATAGCAAAATAGCTGTTATCAGAATTGGGATAGCCGGTATGAAAAACAGTACCTGCTACAACTATTTTTCCATCATTTTGAAGAGCTAACGAACTTAAAATAGAGTAGCTATACCCAAAATCTGTAATTTGTTTACCATCGCCGCTAAATGTTTCGTCCGGGCTTCCATCCATAGTGTGCCGGGAAATGAAAAAGTTTTCACGACTGAGGCTGTCAAAACTGACGCCTGCTACCACTTTCTTTCCATCACTTTGAACTGCGATACTATTTAAAGACCCTATCCCCACAGGAACATATCCAACTTCTTTTCCGCCTCTATAAAAACTTTTATCCAAAGACCCATCGCTGTTATATCTGGCAAGGGCAAAGTCCCAGTTGTTTGTGCCGGTCGTTCCGCCTGCAACAATTATTTTTCCATTACTTTCTACTGCCACAGAATTCGCAAAATCATTAAATCCAAAATCAGTAGTAAGTTTTCCATCTTCATTAAAACTACTATCTAAAGTACCATCTTTGTTATATCGCATGAGAGCAAAGTCCCGGCTATTTTCAGGACGATCTCCTCCCGTTGATCCTGTAATAAGAATTTTTCCGTCTCTCTGAAAGGCAACAGAAGAAGGGAAAAGGCCATTTTCAAAACTTACCTGGTGAGACGCATTTTTATTAAAACTGAGATCAACTGAACCATCGATTTTATAACGTGTAAGAGCAATGCCAATTCCGCCGGTACTTACCTCCATTATTTTTCCATCATTTTGCATTGACAGAACTCCTCCGGAAATAATTTTTTTACCTTTTTTTCCAAATCTAAGGTCCGTTGTGCCGTTGATGTTTAATCGCATTAAAATAAACTCAGTACTTCCGTCTTCAGGATCACATCTATCACAAATAAGGGGTATAAAAATGGAAGCTCCAACAATAAGTTTACCGCCCCTTTGTACTCCAATAAAATAAATTTTATCCGGACCACCATTAAAATCAAGGGTTAATTTGCCATCAAGATTAAAAGTAACATCAGGGGAGCCATCGCTATTATAACGCGCAACAATAAAATGATCGTTTCCTCCTGCTACTACAATCTTTCCATTGTTTTCTACAGCGATACAAGTAATCTCAAAGCTGGTGTTTTCCCTCCCATCATTACTGAAAGTACTATCCGGGCTTCCATCGGCATTATAACGGGCAAGGTTGTAACTATCACTGCTATTACTGTTATTTGAGGTACCGGCCACTATAATTTTACCGTTAATTTGTTCCGCTACTTTTGTTATTTGCATATAAGTAATAAATAAATAACCTTCTTTGCCGAAACCGCGATCTAACGTTCCATCAGAACGAAAGCGAGATAACGCATTAGGCCCACCATTCAATCCACCTATTACCAAAAGATAACAACCATTTTTTTGTGGCAAGATTTGCAATGCACTTTCATAATAATAATTAATTTTTATAAAATCTTCATTTACCCAACCTTTTCCTCCAAATGAAGAGTCAAGTTTTCCCGGCTGAGAATAGACAATGTGCAGACAACAACTACATAGGGTAATTAGTAAAATAAAGTTTTTCATATATTAAGAATATTATTAGTTTAAAGAGCGGATTGGAAGTTGTACACAGAAGTGCAGACTCGGAATCAAGCAACGACACAGCATTGCTAATAGCAATTTCATAAATTGAATAATGAGTTGTTTAAAACGTCAAATAAAAATGAGGATTGGAGGAATGGAACTGTTTCTATCTCATTATATATTATAAATCAAGATAGCACTATTAAAGATAGATCATTATATTTTGAAATGCAATAGCAATTTTTGGTTTCAATTATCGACTTGTGCACGCTGCAGACAAACTTATTGTTACTCTTTTTCCTTTACATTTTTTACAATAAAAATAAAAAGAGCCATTACTTTTTTGTATTGTATGGCTCTTGGTTACATTTATGTATTCGACACCTTTGCGTAATGCTCGGTAAGGCTTACGCGTTTATAAACGGGTGAACTTTACCAGACTTACAATTTTATAAATTGCTTATACACCGTTTTATCTCCATTTATAATTTTAATAGTATAAACTCCGCTATGCAATGAAGAAACATCAAGAAGAATATTATTTGAAGCATTTGTATGGATAGTTTTCTCTGCAACTCCTGCGATGGAAATAATAGAAATTGTTGTAGACGTATTTTGCCGCAAGCCATTTGTAAAAATCTGCAAAGAATTGCTTGTCGGGTTAGGAGTCAGTTTCAAACTCACAGGATAATTTATATTGGTATTTTCAAGAGGCCGGCTATTTACAATTGTTGCATTTGCGACTGTTATGGTTACAGGTGCAGATGTTGCTGAAAGGCCTTTATCATCTGTAGCAATAGCAGTTATTGTATAGGCCCCAGGTTCAATGTTTGTCCATGAGTAAGTATATGGGTATATATATTCTGCTCTTAGCAATGTTTTTCCATTATAAAATTCTACTTTGCTTATTCTGTCATTTGCATCTTTTGCGTTAGCCTCCAAATGAATGGTAGCGGGTCCGGCATATGTTGTATCAGTTACCGGGTTTACAATACTTACAACAGGGGGTACATTTTGGTCAACTACTGACACCGTTATATTGTTTGATGTAGCTACATTACCACTTTTATTGTAGGCTTTAGCGGTAAGTATATAATTTCCAACTGGTACATCCTCCCAAAGAAAACCGTAAGGAAATTCAGTTTCAGTATGTAGTAAGGTAGTGCCATTATAAAACCGCACTTTGGTTACAGTGCTATTTTTATCTGTCGCAAGATCATTGAGTTTGATTCTTGCAGGCGAAGCATATTTGATAATATTGCCGGGAATGCTTAGGCTTACATTCAGAGTTTGATTACTATTTTCATTGTTAAGTAAATAACGGGCAAAAAGACCATAAGTGGGCACTAAATCTTCGTAAGGAGGATTTGAAAGTATCTTACCAATATAACCAACAACGTATAATTTGTCATCTAAAGAATCATAAGCGACAGAGTTCAAAATAGATACGTCACTCGCGTCTTCACTTACTGATGTTTTCAGTACTCCCTTATTACCAAAAGTTTCATCTACACTTCCATCTGCTTTAAACCGGGCAAAGGCAAACCTTTCAGCTACGTAACCTGCAATTATTATTTTTCCATTGTTTTCAATAACAACTGATTTGGCCGTAGTAGTTGGCCCAAAAAAATCTCCGAAATTTGCTCTTTGTTTTACATCGAGACTACCATCGGTATTATACCGAACAAGAGAAAAACTAAACTCAGGGTTATACTGTCTCTCCGTACCTCCCCAACTTCCACCCGCTACAACAATTTTTCCATCGTTTTGTATTGTTACTGAGCTTACCTTATCATCGGCGTTATCAGTAAAAAACTCATGTTCATAATAAAAGTTAGTGGTTTGTATTCCGTCATTCGAGAAACTGGTATCCAGGCTGCCATCGCTATTACAGCGCACAACCGCAAAATCATTAAGGCTTAACGCATTAAAAATAGTGCCTGCTACTACAATCTTATTATCTTTTTGAACGGCTATTGAAGCTACTGCAACGCCGGTGGACTTAATTCCATTTCCATTAAACGTATTATCCAAACTTCCATCTTTATTGTAGCGGGCAACCGCAGCACCACCAACCACAATTTTTCCATTAGGCTGGATAGCCATTGAAGTAATATTGAAATCAGAAGTTTGCTTACCATCTCCTGAAAAAGTATTGTCAAGACTGCCATCTGTATTATAGCGCGCAATGGCAGAGCCGGCAACCACTATTCTTCCATCGCTTTGAATAGCTATTGAAGTAATATTAAAATCCACCTTATGGTTTTTAAAAGTATTGTCAATACTTCCATCGGCATTATAGCGGTCAAAAGCCAATCCTGCTACAACTATTTTTCCATCACTTTGAATTGCAGTGCACGAAAAAGAGTTTGTATCAATCTTAACCATTCCGTTGTTTGCAAAAGTAGAGTCAAGCTGACCAGTGTGTTGGGAGTAGGTGATTGCAGATAAAGAAAAAAACAAAAAAATAAGTAAAATAATCTTTTTCATATGGTTAGTGTTAAACCGTAAACTGTATATTAAGTTTGTACAACAGCTTAATCCTTACGATTGCGATCGTGTTATGAAGATAACTCTACCTGTTGTTTGCTGATAACCTCAATAGTATTTGTTCACGAACAAAGCAGGCACTTTTCGTATTAAATATAGAAGACTGGAAAGAAAATTAGCCACTATTATCTGTAATAATGCACTCAAGATTATTCTAAAAATAGCAATATCTAAAATTATATTTTATTTATTAAAATGCAAGAAAATAAGAGAATTTTTTGTTGTAGTATATTCCTTTTGAAACTTTAGTACATTATTATCCGGTACCAGGGTTATTATTATTAGCCTATCTCAAGCAAAAAAATAACAGTTTTTCTGAAATTAGTAGAAGTTAAAAAACGCTTACTTACTATTTATAAAATTTTTTTTGATTATCGAACATTTGTTGATTAAGTCTTCAATTCATAACCTTTTATATTAATTATGGCTAAAACCATTTTCCAACCCTTTAAAAAAAAGTACTAAGAAGATTTTACCCGGAGATTAAAGTAAAAGAAGCAGTATTTAGTTCTCTGTTTTTGCAATCAATCCTTATAATAGTCTGTTGTTTCTTAAAATAGTCTAATTTTTTTTAATAATGGTATAGGCTTTGTTTTAACATTATTTCTGTAAAAATTAAAAATTACTAAACAAATCTTATTGTGAAAAAATTTTACTACCGATTTTTAGGATATCAATCCGAGGTAGCTCTTAAGTTTGCTTTTACCATTTTCATTCTTACAATTATTTATTTTCCTGTAACAGCACAAAACGGAAACGATAGCATTTCGTGGAGTACAGTTGCAGGCGAACCGGTCGCAACGCATGAAGTACACGGAGAAGTTGTAAAAGGTAAATTATACATTTTTGGTGGCTACGATAAAAATAAGCAACCTACATATACTCCTACCAAACGTTCTTATGTGTATGATCCTGCAGCAGATACCTGGAGTCCTATTGCTGATTTACCACATACTCCGAATGGTGCTGGCTTTGGTGGCATCACGCATGTAGGTCTTGCGACTGACGGAACTGATATTTATTTTGCAGCGGTTACACCTCCAATTCTGATGGTACCGGCCAGTTGTTTGGGACAAAAGAGGCCTGGAAGTACGACGTCTCTACTGATACTTATTCTAAACTTCCTGACTTGCCCGAGCCTTTAGCTGCAGGGCAGCTGCAGTACTTAGGTGGGAAAATACATTATATGGGTGGGGCAAATTTGTTGAGAGAAGATGTAGGAGTTCATTATGCTTTAGATCTGAATAATCTATCTGCGGGTTGGGTTGCGTTAGCTCCGCTTAACAATCCCCGTAATCACCCCGGTTCTGCTGTTTATAATGGAAAAATATATTTTATAGGAGGGGCGCATAACCAGGATGATAATGCTATTACCCAGAAAACTGTAGAGGTGTACCATTCGGACACTGATACCTGGACGGCTGCCGCCGATATGCCTGTAGCACGCGATCATATTTCTTCTTCAGTAGCTGTCATAGGATCGAGGATACTTGTGTTGGGAGGTGAAACGTCTCACAATGTAAGGAGCAAACTTGTCTCTGCTTATTCACCGGCAACTGATAGCTGGACTGAGCTTCCCCCCTTACCTGAGACAAATCTGCGGGCTTGGCTGCAGTAATAGACAGCAACATTTATTATACAGGTGGAAATTTTTCTACCAGAACATATAAAGGAACCCTTGTAAGTAAAGATGTTCTTCTGTCTTCAGAACAAACTGTTGTTCAACCTCAGCAAGGTAGTACGCAAAGAATAAGAAAGCCCATTGTTTATCCTAATCCTGTTCAGGGGAATTTGAATATAAGACTCCCACTTACCTACAAGGGAAATTTTAATTTTATAATTACAGATCAAACAGGACGAAGTTATCATCTTGGCAATAAAAAAATATATCAGGGAGCATCAGAGGCAAATTATGATATTTCAAAACTTTCATTACCGCGAGGTGTGTATTTTTTAAAAATAAGTTCAAATACAAAAAATGATGAAGTTAAATTGGTAATAGGAAACAAGTAATTTATGGTCGGTATTTAGTTTACCATATGGTAAACTTGAAGAAGAGTTATTTTTAAAAGATTTTATTCCAATAATTTAGTATTCCCGCCCAGGAAAAAACAGCCAGCAAACAGGCTGTTTTTTTGTTTATCATGAATTTAACGGAAGAAATACGATTCATCTACAGGAAAACGTATAACATCTGTAGCAGATCAATAAGCATTTTGAAAAATACTTGTCTTAATAACGTACCTGTATTCTCTACTTTCACATTACTTTTATCGAATAAATTTTAGCTAGAGCCTATGAGTACTTCTCAATTAAACAGATCACTGGGACTGCGGTTAGTAATTGTGGTTGTTGTAGGAAATATAATTGGCTCGGGGGTATACAAAAAAGTTGCTCCAATGGCAGCTGAATTACATTCATCAGGATGGGTATTAGTCTGTTGGATTCTTGGCGGCATTATTACTTTATTTGGCGCTTTAAGCAACGCCGAGGTAGCGGGCTTACTTGCCGATACTGGTGGAGAATACGCTTATTATAAAAAAATTTATAATCGCTTTTTTGCTTTTCTTTTTGGTTGGTCTTTATTTGCAGTGATACAAACAGCAGGTATTTCTTCTTTGGCTTACGTTTTTGCACAATCGTTTAACAGCATTGTTTCAGTTCCCCCTTTGCTACCTTCATTAGCAACATTCAGCATAGGCGGCATCTTCTACCCTTTTGCAGATTTTAATGTAAAGCTTACTGCTATTATACTTATAATCATTCTTACCTGGATAAATACCAAAGGTATAAAAACGGGCGCAGGAGTTAGCACGGCTATATTGCTTTTAGTATTTGGCGGCATCTTAATTATAGTTGGGGGAGCTGTCGGCTCGGGACATCTTAATGTAAGCCACAGTTTTGATATGAGTACGACAAATAATTCGCCTGTTACAATTAGTGCGGTATTTACTGCTATGCTTGCCGCTTTCTGGGGTTACCAGGGATGGGCATCTGTAGGTTATGTAGGTGGAGAAATCAAAGATCCTAAAAAGAATATTCCAAAGGGAATTTCGCTCGGCGTATTTATAATTCTAGGGTTATATATGCTGGTAAATGCAACCTACCTGTCCGTATTATCTATACCTGCTCTTGAAGAAATATACCATTCAGGAAACAAGATAGCTGCAGTGGAAGCTGTACGAAGTTTCTGGGGACAAAAAGGCGCTTTATTTATATCTGTTCTTATTCTTATTACAACACTCGGCTGTACCAATGCGACCATATTGGTCAGCTGTCGCACATATTTTGCAATGGCTAGAGAAGGACTGTTTTTTAAAAAGGTTGCTACGTTAAATGATGCTCATACTCCTGCTAATTCATTACTGTTTCAATGTGTATGGGCTTGCTTGCTGGTACTTTCGGGTACTTTCGACCAGCTTACAGATATGATTATTTTTGCCGTTTTTATTTATTACGGAGCTACTACATTAGGTGTTTTTATACTGCGCAGAAAAATGCCCGATGCCCCGCGTCCATATAAGGTATGGGGATATCCTCTTGTGCCTGCTATTGTAATTTTGTTTTGCGCGGTCCTTATAGTCAATACCATTTTTTCCCGTCCGCGTGAGGCAGCAATTGGAGTGGTTCTCATGCTTACAGGAGTGCCAGTGTATATATGGTTTAAGAAAAAAAATAAAGCAATAATAAATAAAGTACAGTACTAATCTATAAAATACGTAACGGAGCAAAAACATCATTTTCATATAATTACTATTTGGATTTTGAAAAGTAAAAGAGGTTAAATTTTACCTTTAGCGCTTCCGGTTACTAAAATTGAAATGATGAACTATTTTGAATTATACAATTTACCTGTTTCTTTTATACCTGATATGCAGCAGGTAAAGCAAAAATTTTATGAGCTTAGCCGGAAGTATCATCCGGATTTTTATACAAACGAAAATGAATTTGAGCAAGCAGACTCCCTTGAAATATCGTCAGAGATAAACAAAGCCTATAAAGTTTTTCAAAATAAAGATGAAACAATCAAATATGTTTTGCAATTGAAAGAATTGTTGGAAGACGAAGAGAAGTACCAGTTGTCCTCAGACTTTTTAATGGAGATGATGGAACTGAATGAGCTGTTAACTGAGTCAAAAATGGGAGAAGATCCGGCAGCAATAGCAGCAATAAAAAAAATAATTGAAAATCAGCAAAAAGATATCTATGCACCGGTAAAGGATATTGTCGAAGGATATGAAGAAGGCAAAACAACAAATAAAGAACTGCTTAAGGTGAAAGAATATTATTTCAAGAAAAAATATCTGAACAGGATTTTGGCTGCTATGATATGATGCATTAATATTGCAGCCCTAATTCAATGTAATCATATTTTCATCATGTGGTTTGTTGAAATAAGAAAGGATGATTTAAAGCCCGGGTGGCGGAATTGGTAGACGCAGCAGACTCAAAATCTGCCGTTCGCAAGGATGTGCTGGTTCGATTCCAGTCCCGGGCACTTTATAACCCTTGTACTTCATTAATTACTATTGATTTACAAGGGTTTATCATTTTAAGTCGTCCGCTTTTTTTCTCTGTTTTCCCGCTTTTCCCGTTTTTTCTGACAAACTTTTGACTACCAGATTGACCCACATTTTTATATATTTGTTTTATGAATGTAAACATAATTCAAAAAGTATCACGGGATAAGCAAAAAGTGTGGTATTCCCTTGAATGGGGAAGATCTACAGGACAAAGAAAATCAACCGGGTATTTACATGGGTGAAGCCGAAAAATCAGGTAGAAAAAATCACAATAAAGAGGCTTTTATCATTCTTCAAAGCAAGCTGTCACAACTTATACTGGCGGTCAAGCAATAAATTCAGGCTACACGCCTCAACATAAAATAAAAACTAATTTTCTAGACTACTATTCTGAATACATCAAATTGAATCGAAAAGCTGGTAATCGACATTTAGAAACTAGTCTTGCTGCTTTTAAAACATATCTAAAAAAGGATTTCATCTCGGCTATTGATATTACAGAAAACTTATGCGAAGGTTTTCGAGACTACCTACTAAAAAAATATAATGGAGAAACTCCTGCTAATTACTTCATGCGTTTTAAAAGGGTTTTAAAAGCCGCAAAAAAAGATGGATACTTTAGAAACAACTCATCAGAAGATGTAGTGGCTAAGTCCAACAAAAACAAACAGATAAAAGAGATTTTGACGGAAGATGATTATATAAAGCTCATGAACATGCCGTCTAAAGAAGCCATTAAGAAGCTCCCTCGGTTATAGTTTAAGCTTCTTTATCGTGTCTCCGTATGTATTCAGTAGGTGCTGCTGACAATATAAGATCAAGCTCTTCCCTTTTGTAGTATCCGTTGTTATTTTTGAAGATGCCATACTCCTCACATTTTTTCGCGAGCTGAGTACGACCCAGGTTACAATAAATCATAGCTTCTTCTGGCGTAAGACAGGGTTCGTAACATATTGCAACCGCCTTCATTACTGCCTTGTCATTATACTTCATCGTATCTCACTCACTTTAAAATTTCTCATCAAATCATCGCTAGGCGTGTTCTTTATTGGGCCAATATTCGTTCAAATTTACTTTCTACTTTTATATATTTCCTGTTCAAAATTTGAACATGATTGAAACGCAATAGGCACTTGTGCCCCTTGTCCTTACTTAGAAAGAGAAAGAATTAGCTTTTAATTCTAAGCGCGAAATCAATAAAGTCTCCTGCCATTGCCTTTTTATAGAAGATTTTATAGAATCTAGTTCAGTGAAGTGTGGTAATAGATTGATGATGTTTTGAAAAACGAGTTTCGCAGTGCGTAGTAGTTATGTTCCCAGCGAAGCCTTTTTTCGATTTTTTCAAGTCGTTCATGCTAAGTGTCAACATATTTATTCGCTGTTCCATTGTTTTATCGTTTTTGTTTGAAAGTATATTATTAATTAAATATTGACATCAGATGTATTTACCAAATCATACAAATGCAGTCTTATATTGTAATGTGATTAGGGTTGCAACTTACGGTTGACCGCTTCTGAAGGCAGGGCAATTGGGTGTTTCGTTTCACTTGCTTGCTGTTGCTCAACAGAAATAGTTTGTTGAAAACACATTTTTCAGATGTTGTGCGTTCGTGCTTGTATGCAGGACTATTTATTAACGAAATAATCGGTAGCACTGACACTTTCAATGTAATCTGCCGCAAGTTTGATATGCGTTTGGTGCTGAGGAGAAGCACCATAGCTTGCTTCATCTTTTTTATTTGCAAAAGCTATCATGTAAATATGTTTAACATGTGATGTATCACGTTCCTCCGAACCAATGCCCCATTCAAAGCCCCTTACCATATTTAATTTTGCAAGATTCTTAAAAGAATTGTCAATCGCTTGCATCTGTTCATCAGACGTTCCTGGCTTAAACGTTACAACCACTATGTGTCTTAGCAAATTTCCGGCCTCACTTTTTCTTTGAGCCCAAACGCTGTTTATTATGCAAAAAATGCTCAATGTGCTAAGTAAGATAGTCCTGTAAAGTAATTTCATACTGTGATGATTAGAAGTGTTTGTTATTATTCCTTAAATCAAAGTTAGGTGCCGTTAATCAAGGCAGAGTGTAATTTAACTCTACAGCTTTATCAGCATTAACGCACAGCGGATAAGGGTTTGTTTGATGCGACTGATTTTTAGCACTAAAGTTCAATAGAACTCCAAATCTTCGTTTTCGCACAAAGTTTCATAGAAGCACTTCAGGCGCGATACCGCCAAACCGATATTAGTAGTTTGTTGTTATTGTCTGTCCGCTGTGTAATTCAGTTCAGTTACCCCGGAAGTAAATTGTCGTATTGTCAATAGATTGAGTTTTATTTTGTCTTTGACGTCTGCAAACAATGGAATGCCCCGCCCAAGAATAATTGGATTAACAAATAGCCAGTAGCCGTCAATTAAGTTCAGTTGAATAAGTGAATGTGTTGCTGTCGGGCTACCGAAAACCAGGATCTCACTCCCTTCCCCTTGTTTTATTTCATTTATTTCGTTTGAAAGGTTGTCGCTGATAATTGTTGTATCCGCCAAACTTGCACCTTTCATTGTTTTTGATAAAACAAGTTTATGAGCCTTGTTATACCACTTTGAATGTTCGACGTCGTGTTTGGATGCTCCAGGTTCGTCTCCAGCATTAGGCCAGTAATTTTGCATCATCTCATAGGTTACTCGTCCATATAATGCAGTATCAGTTTTGCTTATCCGTTCGCCAACATGATCAAAAATTTCTTCATCAACTTTAATCCAGTTCATTTCTCCGTTCGGTCCTGCAACAAAACCATCAAGCGATATGTGCATAAATGAAATTAATTTCCTCATACATTTCTATTTTTTATTGTGTCTATGATTTATTACTGTCGTTTTACAATTGCGACTGACGTTTTACAACGAGCTGCAAGTTAGGCCCAGTTCATGCGTAAGATTAAACGTAGTGATTAGTTTTCATTTCCTGCAACTTTCTTTTTCTTTTCTGCTTGAGGAACCCGTAGATGGTGGACGGATTGTAAGAAATACCTCCTACTACCATGTTCCAGATGATGACCGCCACCTTTTCGGGCTGTGGCGGATATGGCTGCCGCTCTTCCTCTTTGAAAGCAAATGCGCCAAAAGAAGTTGGTAAGATGGATGTCTTTAAGGTTGCCAACGACATTCGCCGTGTTTTAAGGGCAATCTGTGATTTAGCCAAGCCTCTTCAATAAAGAAATAAGGCTTGTCTGACGATTGTATGAATTTCATAAGGTGTCCGATAAGGTGTCCGATAAGGTGGCATACAAAGGCAATTGGCTTTCTGCGTGCTGATATTCTGTGGTTTGTCAGCCCGGAACCAGCTGAGTAAAGTTATTAAAGGTGATGTTGTATTCTGAATGCTAGACTTTTTTAATTCAGCCCGAACTGTAACTGATTATCGATAAGTCGATGAGTATATATTCTTCAACCAGCATAGCAAATAACTCCCTGTTGTGCGTTCGTGCTATTTGCTGGTATTCGGTTCTTTATAAACCATTCCATATTTTTTTTCAGTAATTGCATATTCTTCCTCAGTTTTTTCTTTTACAGGCATTCCTACTAACGTGCCATTCTCTATAAAATATTCTTCAAATCCCGCCGGTGAATACTGAAAAATCATCAGCAGATTTTCTTTCCCGGTATTGTCAAGACCGTGCCATGTCCCTCTTGGAACGAATGCAACATNACCAGTCTTTACTTGAATAGTCTGCTCATCCAAAGTAAGTGTACCTTCACCTTTTTGAATAAAAATAAGTTCATCATTATTCAGATGTTTGTGAATACGCATTTTACGTCCAGGACTTTGATCTTCAGCACAAAATGAAATTCCATCTACGCCATGTTTTGTTTTCGAAATTTTTATAGTTATTGGCACTCTA
>NZ_KB893331.1 GCF_000374045.1 Segetibacter koreensis DSM 18137
CCATAAGTACTTCCACTTCCGTATACTCCACTGCCTGAACTGTTGTAACCAAAAATACCGTTGTTGCCAACATACAGTCCGCTACTAATTGAGGCATTACCGGCTACCTGCAATTTATATAAAGGAGATGATGTGCCTATTCCTACATTTCCTGACACATACAAACCATTTGACGGACCACTGCTGCTGCTGCCGATGGAAACACCACCATTGCCATTAACGATAAATTTAGTAGACCCATTTACCTGCGCACGAAAAGGACTTACACCGGAAGCACTGTTAACGGTAAACCTGGAAGTGGTGCCTGTTGAACCTATCCCCCAGTTACCTCCATTGGTTATCCTGCCCCGTTCTGTATTATTTGTTATAAAAACAACAGATTGGCTATTTTTTGTACCAAACTTTCCTGTTGCAGTTAAGGTATTGCCTCCATTTACCCAGTTTTGAGCAAGACCGGTGAGTTGAATAAATAAAAAAGAAGCAAAACTCAAAATAGAGAATATCTTTTTCATAATTAAAATATTTATAAATGATTTAGAAGTTTCAATTAACTCTTGTCATAAGTAAGAAAAAACTTACGGAGGAATAGTTGAAAAATGAAAGTGTTGACACATAGGTCTATCTTTAAAAGATTGGGAAAAGGAGAGTTGGAAAAAAATGAGGACTTGCTACTATAAAAATAAGGGATATAAAAAGCAAATGCAAGAGTCTTCAATATAAACATTTAGAGTGAATCCTGCAAGTGTTTGATTTTATATTTTTTAATAATACATTGCAATAACAAAATATTTTATTGCTAAAGAGCGCATTTAAGTATCATGCCTTTTTAGAAATTAATTTAGGTCTACTATAACGTGCATCTGACTGAGTAAACAAAGAAGGAATTTTGAAATATAAACCGAAGTTCAACTTCTTTGTGATTTATTTTCTTTTGAAAGTATTCTTGATATGAAAGGAAAGTTATGTTTAAACAAATTTTTAATAAGAAATACTCCAGATATAAATATAAACCGGTGATTAACGGTTATTGTAAAGTTACTCCGATATATAACTGTTTTTTCAGGTCCGGATTGCCCAATATTATTTGTTATTTCTTTCTATCATTTTTCATTTCATTTGGTCCTGTTATTGCTCAGGATGCAAATAACTGCACAGGGCCTACTGCTACTATAGAGGCTTCCTCTCCTGTCTGCCAGGGTGGAACTGTTTCCTTAAAGTTGAAAGAGGCTAGTGGTCATGCTCCTTTTGATCTTGTAGTTAACGGGGTTACGTATAAGGGGGTCGAGGTAGGGCAAACCTTTGCAACAGTTTCTGCAGCTGGCAGTATATGGGGCATGGGTGGTACTCCTGCAAATGGCAATGTTAACGATGGCGTACCCATTGAGGTGGGTGTCAAGTTTCGGTCTGCTATAAAAGGCTATATTACCGGAATTCGCTTTTATAAAGGTGTACAAAATGCCGGCGTTCACATAGGGTCCTTATGGAATTCTTCGGGTACGCGTTTAGCAACTGCTACCTTTACCAATGAGACCGACAGCGGCTGGCAGGAGGTAACTTTTCCCGTACCTGTTTCTATTGCAGCCAACACTACTTACATAGCTTCTTATTTGTCACCAAAAGGTATTTATGCTTACAGTGGAGATTTTTTTACAAATGCTGGTGTGTCAAAAGACTCGCTTACAGCTTTGCAATCAAATGCTGGTGAATTAAATGGAATTTATAAATACGGCGGTGGTTTTCCTGATCAGTCGTTCAACAATTCAAATTATTGGGTTGATGTATTGTTTATTAGTTCGCTCACGTCAGCAACAACTACCAATTATACGCTGACGAGCATTGCAGACAGTCATAATTGTACTTCAAATGGCGCAGCATTGAGTGTAGCTTCCGTCGCTATTAATCCCTTGCCTTCCGGATCAATAAGAATTGAGGAACAAACCTGTGATAGTGATAAAATTAATCTGATTTTTGATGCTAATAGTGGAGCCGGTCCTTTTAATCTGGTTATAAATGGCACATCTTACTCAAATATTATTAGTGGTTCGGCTTTTAGCACTGGCATGCAAACATATTCTGCCACTAGCATTTGGAGTAATAATACACCACCGTCGACAGCAACTGTAAGTAGTGACAGTAGCAGTGTCGAGTTGGGTGTCAAATTCAAATCAACTACAAGCGGAAAGGTTCTTGGAATACGTTTTTATAAGGCGACAGGAAACTCAGGTAAGCATACTGGTTCGCTGTGGTCCGCAGACGGAAATTTATTAGCAACAGGTATATTTAGTAATGAAACTTCAGGCGGCTGGCAGCAGCTAAATTTTACAACACCTGTAGTTATCCAGGCAAATACTGTCTATATAGCTTCTTATTATACACCTGTTGGTCAATATTTGTATAGTAGTAATTATTTTACCAATAACTCAGCCGGTAATTCTTTTCTCAAAGCATTAAGTAGCGGTGAAGAGGGTGCTAATGGGGTTTTTAAATATGGCCCTGGCGGTATATTTCCTACCGAGTCATTTGACAACACAAATTATTGGGTAGATGTAGTTTTCAAACCTGATACTGTATTTACTCCCGAAAAAAACTTTTTTCACTTAATATCTGTTTCAGATGCAAACTCTTGTACTCTTTTGGGGGATCCTTTATACGAGCTGGGGGTTGTACCCATTTCATGTCCCCCCGTTTTAATGGATAGCCTTGTTCCTGTAACCTGTTCACCTCAGAGTTTACAATTGGTTTTTCGCCAACCCATTAGTTGTGCTTCTATTGCTGTCGATGGAAGTGATTTTACAGTTGAAGGGCCATACCCAGTAAGAGTAACAAGTGCCAGAGGTGATTGTGTCAGTAATGGATTTTCATCCTCAATTACTATTCAATTGGATAAGCCCTTGCAGCGAGCAGGGAAGTTTCAATTACATCTTCAGGACGGCAGTGATGGAAATACATTATTGGATGAACATAACCAGCAAACGCCAAAAGGTTCCGCTTTATCTTTTGAGATAAAAGATACCGTAAATGCTGCATTTACTTATACCATAAAATATGGTTGTTCAATAGATAGTGTCCTTTTTAGGCATACCGGTAGTAATGGTGTTAATCAATGGATGTGGGAATTGGGTGATAACGTAAACAGCACAAATCAAAACCCTATGGCTCTTTATTCAGTTTTTGGCGAAAAACAAGTGAGGCTGATAACAAGCAATGGGTTTTGTAGTGATACTGCCAATGCCACTATTGTGCTGGATAACTATTTAAGTGTAGATCTTGATGTAAAAGCAAAGGAATGTACCCAGGAGCCCGTAGAATTTATTAGCACAGCAAAGGGAAAGATTGTAAAACATCAGTGGTCCTTCGGTGATGGCACATTCTCTGACCAGGCATCGCCTTTCCATTCCTACCAGTACACCCAGCAAGCTGGAAATGCTTTTCAGGTTAGCTATTCTGTAACTGATCAGTATGGCTGCGTGAAAAGTATAACCATACCCCTGGATATTTATACCAATTGCACTGTATATATTCCCAATGCTTTTACGCCTACCGGAGATGGTCTAAATGATTTGTTCAGACCTTTAAATGTAAAACTTTCAGATCACTATGAGTTTAGAATATTAAACCGTTGGGGACAGGAAGTATTTTTTACGAAAGATATTTCCCAAGGCTGGGATGGCCGTTACAAAGGCCAGAATCAGCAAACCGGTACTTACGTTTGGATGATG
This sequence comes from Segetibacter koreensis DSM 18137, assembly GCF_000374045.1. Classification (GTDB taxonomy): domain Bacteria; phylum Bacteroidota; class Bacteroidia; order Chitinophagales; family Chitinophagaceae; genus Segetibacter; species Segetibacter koreensis. Next base: position 3,720 of record NZ_KB893331.1, read on the forward strand.
CGCTATACAGATATTAATACTAAAAAAATCGTAAACCGCAAAGGCAGTTTTATCTTAATAAGATAGATATCTGGGTGATATACTCAACATTATTGATTCTGTAATTGTGAAAGTTAAAGGAGTTGTTTTTCAACCTTTTTTTCGCACTACTTCTAATACTTTTTGCACTTATTTTATTAATATCATATTTTTTTTGCCTGATTTTAAAAGTAGCTTAACAGATTTCCTTAAAAAAACAGATTTCTTTTATTGTAACTTTAATTCGTATCTTTTATTTCTTTTTCTTCTCTCTTTTAAATTCTCCAATTTTCTATGATTACTATTTAACCTAATAGTTCAGAAAATAATTTTTGAATACTGTGAGAAACATCAATGTATCACAATAAAAAATTCAATCATGGAAGATTTTCTCACTATGCTGCCTGGTATAATAATCATTATTGGTTTTACAGTTTCATTAATAAAAAATAGGGAACACAAGCATCAGTAGTTATAATCATAGATTATAATTGCGTGTTTTAATGAATGATTTGTGCGATTTTATGATCGCTTCTCCATCACATATGTTTTTAGGAGCGTAATTTTTTTTAACTGAAATTGTCGTTCTTTTACTAATATAAAAATCCTGCAAAACTGTCTGTTTGTCTTGCAGGATTTTTTAGATTACCGATAGTCCTCTACTTCAAAAAATGCTATTTGACTACTACCTGGTGAGTTTCTTTTAACCCATTGAGCATGAAAATGATGGAATAATTGCCTGCAGGCAAATCTCCTAAATGTAGATGGCCATTATTTACACCTGCATACGCCTGCATCATTGTGTTTATAAGTATCTTTCCTTCGGTACTGATAACTTTTACATTCATTTTGCCTTCTTTTTCCGCGTTAAACGTCAACATTAAATGGCCCATTGCAGTTACGGGATTAGGGCTTATAGAAGTTATTAGCTTAAGGTTAGACAATTTATTCTTAAACAGTTTTGTATCAGAAAAAACACGCTTACCGTCTTTATCTACTATTGCAAGATTATAATAATAATACTCCTGCCCTGAAGAAATTTTAGTGTCAGTAAATGAATAAGATGTTTCACCGGCAGAATTTCCTGCGGCAAGTACTCTTGCTATTTCTGTAAATTCTGACCCGTTTGAACTGCGGCGGATAGAGAAATAATCAGTATTTTGCTCAGTTGCAGTTTTCCAGTTTAAAGAAACATTAGAATTAGAACTGTTTACCTGGAAAGTGGTCAGCGTTACGGGCAAAGCGGTAGAAGCTGTGAAAGAGCCAGCCATATTGGGGGCATGAGGTATACACCAATAATTATAATCACCTGCAACTTTAACTACATAATCAAAAGTTGTACTGGTAGAATTAATATCAGCATTCCATGTAGCAGCACCGGCGGGAAGAGAATTGCCCGTGCCCTGAGATGCGGGATCACATGTAGTTGTATGCGATCCGCTGACCCAAACCCACCTTACTGTATCTCCGACAATCACATCACTTATTGTGTTGGGGCTAAAAGAAAAATTTGCAACATTAACTAGATGAACCTTGGCAACCTGTGCGTGGCTCACAAAAAAAATAACTAAAAAACCTAACGAAAAAAGTATATTCTTTTTCATATGCGGATTTTTTTTGGTTTTAACTATTACCAACAAATTAATTTTAATTTTCTGCTTTCTGTTTTATTTCCTGCCAGATAGGATAAAACTCCTTCTCATTACAGAAAAATCCTTTCTGAACAGATATTGGTTAATCGACTTAAACTGTTCTTAGAACCTGATCTTTTCAATTCGACTTTCTGTTTTTCCTTCTTATTCCCACTTGAATAATTTTGATGCAAAATCATTTATTTCAGGAAGAATAAATTGAAATCCTTGTATCAATTGTGTGCGATTTCTCCAATTGACCCTTGTTGCATTTGAAAAGCTTAATTTTGCTAAAGCGATTTGCCTGCATATTGTACACAAGATCTTTGATAATAAAAATATCAGGAGTTGGACTTAATTAAAAAACAAAAGACAACGAAAAGCAGGTTTTGTAATGTATGGTATGATATTATTGAAAAATGTACATAATGTCTTATTCTCCCCGAAATAAAGTTAGAATTGTAACAGCAGCATCATTATTTGATGGACACGATGTTGCCATAAATATCATGCGGCGTATAATGCAGGCAAAAGGCGTAGAAATCATTCACCTTGGTCATAATAGAAGCGTAGCAGAAATTGTGGAATGTGCAATAGAAGAAGATGCTCAGGGAATTGCAATCACAAGTTACCAGGGTGGGCATGTTGAATTCTTTAAGTATATGAAAGATATGCTCGATGAGAACGGTTGCAGCCATATAAAGATATACGGCGGCGGCGGCGGTACTATACTTCCCGCAGAAATTAGAGAACTTGAAAACTATGGCATAGCTAAAATTTACAGCCCCGACGATGGACGGCTGATGGGTCTGGAGGGAATGATTGAAGATGTGGTAAAAGGTTGCGATTTCCCGCTTGATGGAAATCTGGAAATATCAGGAGAACTGCAACTTGAGGAAGTAAAAGATATTCGCTTTATTGCTCGTGCAATAAGCCACGCCGAAAACGGCCAGGAGTTTAATGAGCTCATTTCTCCCTTTTCTAAAATTGAAAAAATAGCGGATAAACAAATTTCTCCCGTATTAGGAATTACAGGTACGGGCGGAGCCGGAAAATCTTCTGTTACTGATGAAATAGTCCGTCGGTTTCTAAATGCATATGCCGATAAAACAATTGCGGTTATTTCTGTAGATCCTTCAAAAAAGAAAACAGGAGGTGCCCTCCTTGGCGACAGGATAAGAATGAATTCTATTCATAGTGGACGTGCTTATATGCGGAGCCTGGCTACACGTGAGAGTGATATAGCCCTAAGTAAGCACGTGAGCGAGGCTATTGAAATTGTAAGACGTGCAGGATATGATTTTGTTATTTTAGAAAGTGCGGGAGTAGGGCAAAGCGATGCCAGTATTTTGGAATTTTGCGATGTAAGCCTTTATGTAATGACCCCGGAATATGGAGCCGCCTCCCAGCTTGAAAAGATTAATATGCTCGATTACGCCGATATTATCTGCATAAATAAATTTGACAAAGCGGGATCATTAGATGCATTGATGGAAGTGCGAAAACAGTATAAGCGCAATCATGGGTTATGGACGGCTAAAGATCAGGAACTGCCAATAGTAGGAACGATTGCAGCTAAATTTAACGATGAGGGAGTTAATAGCCTTTTTGTGGAAATAGTAAAGGCTGTTGAAGCAAAAACAAATATCTGCTTTGGAAAAAAAGAAATAGAAGAGAGTGAAATCAACCATTCAATCAGCCAATTGATTGTGCCGCCAAATAGAGTTCGTTATTTATCTGAAATAGCAGAAAGTAACCGCAAGTATAATAGCTGGGTGAATAAGCAGAGCGAAATTGCTTCCAAGCTTTACCAAATAAATGGTGCTCTTGAAGCACTAAAAGAGATTCATCCAATAGAAGTACAGGCCCAAGCTTTAGAGAGTTTACCGCTAGCAAAAAAACATTTTGAAAAACAATTAGACAAAGAATGCCATAGCTTACTACATAAGTGGCCGCAAGTAATAAAGAAATACAATGCAGAATTTTTTGAGTATGAGGTGCGGGGCAAATTTATTAAGCAGTCTCTTATTACTACCAGTTTATCGGGCACACCTATACCCAAGATAGTATTGCCAAAGTATAAGGATTGGGGCGATATTTTGCGTTGGCAATTAAAGGAAAATATCCCCGGTGAATTTCCGTATACTGCCGGCGTGTTTGAATTGAAGCGGGAAGGAGAAGATCCTACTCGCATGTTTGCAGGAGAAGGCGGTCCCGAACGCACCAATAAACGGTTTCATTACGTGTCCTTCGGTCAGGGCGCGAAACGTCTTTCTACAGCCTTTGACAGCGTCACTTTATATGGAGAAGATCCGGATTTGCGTCCAGACATTTTTGGTAAAATAGGAAATAGTGGTGTTAGTGTAGCAACTGTAGATGATGCTAAGAAACTATATAGCGGTTTTGATTTGTGTGACTCCCGCACGTCAGTAAGCATGACAATTAATGGTCCTGCGCCGGTTATACTTGCTCTTTTTATGAATGCTGCTATCGACCAGTTGTGCGAAAAATGGATCGAAGCTAATGGACAATGGTCTTCGGTGAATAATAAACTTAAAGAGAAGTTTATCCATTTTTCAAGGCCCTCTTATTATAATCCGGCCTCACCAGAGAGACTTCCTGAAGGAAGCAATGGATTAGGTTTAAAGCTGTTAGGTCTATCTGGTGATGAAGTTGTACCAGCGAAGGTTTACCAACAACTACGGTTTGAAGCATTAAGCCAGGTTCGCGGAACTGTGCAGGCAGATATTTTAAAAGAAGACCAGGCGCAGAATACCTGCATCTTCAGTACAGAGTTTGCACTAAAACTTATGGGCGACGTGCAGCAATATTTCGTTGATAACAAGGTCCGTAATTTTTACAGCGTCAGTATTAGTGGCTATCATATAGCGGAGGCAGGAGCTAATCCTATTACCCAACTGGCTTTTACTCTTTCCAACGGTTTTACTTACGTAGAATATTATCTCAGTCGCGGAATGAATATAGATGATTTTGCACCTAATTTATCTTTTTTCTTTAGTAACGGAATGGATGTTGAGTACAGCGTCATCGGCCGTGTAGCAAGAAAAATATGGGCCAACGCCATGAAGTATAGATACAATGCAAATGATCGCAGCCAGAAACTAAAATATCACATTCAGACAAGTGGTCGCAGTCTTCATGCCCAGGAAATTGACTTCAATGACATTCGAACAACCTTACAGGCATTGTATGCTATATATGACAACTGCAACAGCTTGCATACCAATGCTTACGACGAGGCTATAACAACCCCTACCGAAGAAAGTGTGCGTCGTGCCATGGCCATTCAACTTATCATTAATCGTGAGCTTGGCACCGCTAAAAATGAAAACCCCAACCAGGGAAGTTTTTTAATAGAAGAGTTAACAGATCTTGTTGAAGAAGCTGTGCTTGCAGAATTTGATCGGATAAACGACAGAGGAGGAGTGCTGGGGGCAATGGAAAGAATGTACCAGCGAAACAAAATACAGGAAGAAAGTCTTTTTTATGAGCACCAGAAACATACCGGTGAACTTCCTCTTATTGGCGTAAATACTTTTTTAAATAAAAAAGGCAGCCCTACCGTTTTACCCAATGAAATTATACGTAGCACTACAGAGGAAAAGCAACAACAGATACAAAACCTTAACGACTTTAAAAAGAGAAATGAAGATAAATCTACTGAAATGCTTATAAGACTTAAAAAGGCCGCAATTAATAACGCAAACCTTTTTGAAGAACTTATGGAAACTGTTAAATATTGTTCGCTTGGCCAAATCACTCATGCATTGTACGAAGTAGGTGGGCAGTATAGAAGAAATATGTAAGTGTATAATTGAATAGATAAAAAGTTGCCAAGATAGAAGTTGAAGAAAACTTACATGAATAATTTAAATTTCCTGGGAAAAAGTTAGCATCGTGTATTCCACAAGTCTTCAATTCTACGAACGTTTAATAAAATTCCTTTTCGTGCAACTCCCGGGCTTTTTATCTTTTATCTAATTTCTGGTATTTTTGTTTCATCTAAAATTTATCTTATCTCTGCCTGATCATTTTGCCTCTGGCTCAACTAAAGCTGTAATGGCAATAAAGCTAAAATTACTTGTTATAATTTATATTGCAGCAGTCGCCTTTTCTCCTTTTGTAATCTAAAAGGCTTCTTCAATCATTGATGAGAAAATTTTTACAACGAATATTATCAGGACCTGTAAGCCGCCTAGCAGATAAATATTCATCAAAGCCAGATAAAGCGCGAGTACATAAAGCATTAACACAGTTATATAATAAGATATCAACCGGTAACGAAAAGAAAGGGCTGCTAATTGATTTTACTCCCGACGAAGACAGATTTATTATTTTTTCAGACCAACATAAAGGAGCAAAAAATGGTTCTGACGACTTTGCATTTGCCGAGAAAAATTACCTGTACGCATTAGAGTACTACAATCAAAACAATTTTCATTTTATCTCGTTGGGAGACGGAGAAGAACTTTGGGAAAATACATTAGCTGCAGTAAAAAAATGCAATGTTGCCAGCTATGAAAAAGAAAAATCTTTTTTGCAGAGAAATGCATTTTCTAAAGTTTTTGGCAATCATGACCTGGAGTGGGATAACAGTCCGTTAGCAGGTGTCGAACTTCGAAGTATTTATGGTTGCAAAGTTCCTATATATGAAGGGATCATTTTAAAAACACCAGGTAATAATCCATTGCGTATTTTTTTAACCCACGGTCACCAGGGCGATGAATTGAGTGATGGGAATTGGTTTAGTAAATGGTTTGTTGCAAAAATCTGGGCGCCGTTACAATCGTACCTATCCATTAATCCTAATACGCCTGCCTTTCAGGATCACTTAAAAACGGATCATAATCTTTTTATGTATGAGTGGATAACGAAGCAAAAAAATATGCTACTGATAACGGGGCATACACACCAGCCTGTTTTTCAATCTTTGACCCACCTTGAAAGTTTATACAGAAATATGGCTGCTGCTAAAGAAGCAAATGATGTGGCAACAATACAATTAATTGAGAGCGAAATTGAACAGAAAAAATTAAAAGGTAATTCCCTCCCTGATTTTACAGCTTACAAACCTACCTATTTCAACAGTGGTTGTTGTTGTTTTAACGACGGTGATATTACAGGTATAGAAATAGCAGATGGCAAAATACGCCTTATTAAATGGGAATACGGAAAGGATAAGTTACAATTGCCTTCAAGAGTGGTACTTGACGAAACTGATTTAGAACCTCTCGGTAAATATTAATGAGGCATCAATTTTCCTAATAATTCACTTCTGCCCCTTCTTCGTTTACATACATCGTTTTACCGCCTTTGGTGTGAATTTCATAAACATCAGCTTTTCCGAGAACCTGCCAGCGAGAAATGGTGGTGACTTGTAAATTTGAAGGCAGTTTAGATACATAAGTACTTACAGCTTGAGGCAACAAAACCAGGGGTACTTCCGTCCTCATATCCATCCTTTGCCCTGAGGCATTGTAGTTGGTAGTTATCCATGTATCACCGGCTTTGTATCTTGCAGAGTAAATAGAAGTATCTTTACTATTCCTGCTCCAGGCTGCATTGGCAGCGTTTGGAAACTCTTTTCTAAAAGAAGCAGTTATAGGCGGCGGAACTGTCCATTCGCTTTCTCCTACAGTTCTTCTGCTTTTCCCCCAGTTGGTTTGGCCAAACTGTGCATTACCAGATTTGTCTACAGCGCCTGAATTAGTTAATACACCATTATCGGTGATAGTATTGACATTAAAAATAGTATCATTAGCAGCGTCAACAGGAGTGGCTGTAGCATTAGCGTCTCTTACATTGGCGATGTTGTTTATGTTATGTATGTTTTTACTTGTTGTGTCAAATTTTTGTTGCGCATCTGCTGCAGCATGAATGCCTCCAACAAAAGGACTTTTAGTAACGGTATTAGATTCTCCCGTATCAGCGTCGCTGTTTTTATCTGACCGGCCGTTTACGTACTGTTCTGTTACAGTTTCCCTTAATTGTGTAGCTGTAGAAGTATCTGCAATACTATTGTGCGCTTTTTTTGCTTCATTATTACTTTTAAAAGTCTTTGTCTTGCTATACACAGAATGATGGACTTGGCTGTAACCGTTTAAGCAAAACCCTATAAACAAAATAATGTAGAGCGTTTTCATACAATTTCTTATTTAAAATATTCTAATTAAAAATTAATTTTTCATTTTCCTACCTTACATCGTCTGCATTTGGCCAAGCAAGAAACCTACATACCAGGTGTATCTATTAAAAGAATAAATACAAAAATCATACGCATACAACCAGCCTGAACAACGATGATTGTTAAAGATTAAACGAATGAAATAGTAAAGCCCCAATAGGGGCTAAACATCTTGATTGAACCTTCAGTTTATATTCACCTCATGCCTTTCGTGCAAAGACATTTCGTTCCTCACATTGCATAATAGTATTGTAGCCACTTCCTGCTTCTACAATAAAACCAGTAGCTATTTTTCCTTATTTATTAGCTTAAAAAAACGGCTTTCCTTACCACCCGCAGTATGATCCTGGTATAAAAATTCAAGATTGCGGTCTTTGAAGGTTTCATACCAATCTTCCCAGGAGATTTCTTCTAAGGTGTCTTGACCTGTATACCCTGGAAAATCAATACGTAAAACACCTCCACCTTCATCATCTGCAGTGCTTTTTACTCTTGAAGGTTTTCCGCCTCTTTCTTCTGCCCATTTCTGTATGACTTTAAGATCAGTCGTTGTTTTTGATGAAGACTCTGACATAATTCTTAGTTTTATTTGGTTAATAATGATAATAGGATTTTACTAAAACTATGCTAGCCACAATTTGGGGAAGGGAATGTTGACGGTTAACAGCTTCTAACAATTGGCCTACATCTTCTTTTCACGGCCCACCTTTTGCATTTAATATGAAAAAAGGTTATGGAAAAAAAAGTGTTTGGGATTATACTTACTATTTTAGGTATTGCCGGACTTATTGCTGCAGCAATGAATTTTGTACACAGCAGTGGCGGTAGTGATAATATAAAAATGATTATTGTTTATCTCATACTTGGCCTTATCTTTTTCTTTTCGGGCATAGGTCTAATCAGAACTACAAAAGACACATCGGGGTGATATGAAAAAAAATTCTTTTTGTAGAATTTTTTTCAGGAGAAATTGTAAGTAAGTAATTAAGAAATAGTATTTATAACAAAAAAACCAGGTGATTATGAAAAATGTTTTTATGCTGCTCGGTGCTCTTGTTCTTGGATCTGTTATTATACAACAAATATTAGGTGAAAAATCAAAAAAGCACATAAAGTCAAGAGAGGATGATCCAACAATTCCGCCCATATCCTCAACGGCATTTTAGCAACCTTTCCATATTCTAATTTCTGTATAAAAATTTCGAGAATTGTTTACTTGCTTTTGAATATGACTAACACAGGTATTCTTTATGCTTTAATTGCAAATCGTTTAGCTAATTTTGTTAGCAATGAAACGATCAGGGTCAGCAAATCTTCCTTTACATTATGGCTATGTTCCCCAGTGGCTGGCTGTTCGTATGGCTAAACTTGGCTTAGCGATTACCGAGTCAATTATAAGTGAATATGGCAAAAATGAAATTCTAAGACGTCTTAGTGATCCTTTTTGGTTTCAAAGTTTTGGTGCAGTAATGGGCATGGACTGGCACTCTTCCGGCATTACAACCTCAGTTATGGGAGCCCTGAAAAGAGCAATCAATCCACGGGCGAAAGAACTGGGAATTTTTATTTGCGGTGGCAAAGGAAAATCATCCAGACAGGCACCTGCCGAACTTATTTCTGTAGCCGATCAAACGGGTCTTGATGGAAATTATCTTGTAAGATGTAGCAAGCTAAGCGCAAAAGTCGATAATACTGCTATACAGGATGGTTTTCAATTGTACATGCACAATTTTATTGTTAGCGACACCGGTGAATGGACGGTAGTGCAGCAAGGAATGAATGCAGGTGATAAAACAGCAAGGAGGTATCACTGGCACTCCGAAGGATTGCAATCTTTTGTAGAAGAACCACATACCGCTATCTGCGGTATCAACCAGGGAACAATATTGAATATGACTGCTGCAGACGCCAAACCTGCCCAAAATGCGATTATAAATGTTACGCATGAAAAGCCTGAAAAAATGATGCACGAAGTGCAGCAGTTAATAATGCCTTCTCATCATGAAGTAAGAAGCGAAAATATTGATTTAAGAAGGTTGGGAACAGTGCTTTGGTTAGCACATGATAAGCAAATAACATATTTTGAAGATTTATTGTTGCTTGAGGGCGTCGGACCGCGTACAATGCAATCACTTGCCCTAGTAAGTGAAGTTGTCCATGGCACACCATCACGATTTAAAGATCCTGCCAGGTTTTCTTTTGCTCATGGAGGGAAAGACGGTCATCCTTTTCCAGTTCCTGTAAACATATATGATGAAACAATAAGCATTCTACAAAATGCAGTGCAGAAAGCTAAACTGGATAATAGTGATAAACAAACAGCTATAAGGAAACTTCATGAAATTGCTAAGCAGGCTGAGAATAATTTCATTCCAAAAGATAATCTTGATGAACTAATTCAAAAAGAAAGAGATGAAAGCTGGAAGTACGGGGGTAAGACTGTCTTTGGAGATGCCAAACCTCCGCGCAAAGTAGGTAAGGGAATACAGTTAAGAATGTTTTAGTTCAGGTTGATAAGGTTTTCCGTTATTAACATTCATCCAGTAAAATTCATCCCTTCTATTATCAGTTTTCTTTCCGCTACAGGTTTAGAATAGAATTTTTTAAATCAGTTTTTTCGGGTAAACTGATTTAAAAACAAGTAAAAACTCCTTTTTTGAAATAATTCATCATTTTCTATCATTAGCGAAAGAAAGTAAAATTAGAAGTATTGTTTTTTAAAGGAAATTTTATTCCTCATCTTGCCTTTAATTCATTTTCATGTAATTTCACGGCTCAAAATTTAACGCGATAACGCTTTGCAGTTGATGCCGCATCTCAAGTTATAGCGTTTAGCAAAATATAAAAGTATGGCGGAAGCGATATTAATGCCCAGGTTGAGCGATACCATGACAGAAGGAGTAATAGCTGCATGGCATAAAAACGTAGGTGATACAGTTAAAAAGGGTGACTTGCTTGCTGAAATTGAAACTGACAAAGCTACGATGGAACTTGAAAGTTACCAGGAAGGTGTACTGCTACATCGAGGTGCAGCAGATGGCCAGAAGTTGCAGGTAAATGACCTGTTAGCTATTATTGGCAAACAAGGAGAAGATGTATCTGCTATCGTAGCAGAACATACAGGTGGAAATGCTGCTGGTAATGGACAACCTCAGCCAGAAGCTCAGTCACAGCCTCAACCACAAGCAACTCCTGCTACGCCATCGCCTGCTCCCGAGCAACCGGCTGCGGCGTCTGAGCCCGCTCCGGCACCGACACAAACCGTTTCTCAGCCAACCCCTCAGCCCGCTTCCAGTGCTGCACCTATGGACCTTGCTAACATGGAAGAAGTTGTTTTAATGCCAAGATTAAGCGATACAATGACCGAAGGTGTTATAGCTTCATGGCAGAAAAATATTGGCGATACTGTAAAAAAAGGTGAAGTTTTGGCTGAAATTGAAACTGACAAGGCCACAATGGAGCTTGAAAGTTATAAAAACGGAACATTATTATACCAGGGAGCCAAGGCCGGTGATAAAATTGCCGTTAATGAGTTGCTTTGCATTATTGGCGAACCGGGGATGAATATCAATGCAATTGTAGCCGCGGCAAAAGGTGGTGCAGTGTCTCAGCCAGCAGTTGAAGAAGCCGCTGCTTCTTCAACACAACCCCAAGCTCAAATTTCACAACCAACTTCTGCGCCACAGGCTGAACAACCGGAAGTGGTAAATCAAGGGCGGATTATTGCATCTCCTTTAGCTAAAAAACTGGCCGAGGAAAAAGGTATTGATCTTAAGTATGTAAAAGGTTCGGCAGACAACGGAAGAATAGTAAAACAAGATATAGACAATTATAAGCCTGTACAACAACCAGCGCAAGTTCAACAACCGGCTGCACCTGTACAACCTTCTCAACCTCAAGCGCCTGCACCTGAAGTTCAGGCTCCTGCTAAACCAACTGAGGCTAAACCTACAGTTGCCGCAGGTATGATAGGGCAGGTAAGCTTTGATGAAGTTCCCGTTTCTCAAATGCGCAAAGTAATTGCAAAACGTCTTGCTGAAAGTAAATTCTCAGCTCCCCATTTCTACCTTACAATGAGTATAGATATGGATAATGCAGTTCAGACTCGTGCTAAGCTTAATGAACTTTCACCGGTAAAAATTAGTTTCAATGACTTAGTATTAAAAGCTGCGGCTGTAGCTCTTAAGCAACATCCAAAAATAAACAGTAGCTGGCTTGGTGATAAAATTCGCATTAATCATCACGTAAATATAGGTGTAGCCGTAGCGGTTGATGAAGGTTTACTCGTTCCTGTCGTCCGTTTTGCAGATGCAAAGAGTCTTAGTCAAATAGCTGCTGAAGTAAAGCAATTTGCTCAAAAGGCTAAAGACAAAAAGTTGCAACCTGCTGATTGGGAAGGAAGCACGTTTACCATCAGTAATCTTGGAATGTTTGGTATTGATGAATTTACCGCTATTATAAATCCACCCGATGCCTGTATTTTAGCTATTGGTGGTATTGCACAGACACCTGTTGTGAAAAACGGCCAGGTAGTACCGGGAAACATTATGAAAATAACATTAAGTTGCGATCACAGGGTAGTAGACGGAGCTTCCGGAGCTGCGTTCCTTCAGACACTAAAGAGCCTTTTAGAAGAACCTTTGAGAATGTTGGTTTAACGTAAAGCGAGATTAGCAGCAATTATAGAATAAATGATAAAAAAGGTGAGATTTCTAAAATCTCACCTTTTTTATTGCAAGGGAAAGTAAGCAATGCTGAAAAGTGGTAAGTAATGTTTTTAAGAGAAAATTTAGAATTTGCGGAAAGGATTACAGTTTGTGATCTTAATAAACACTGCGCCTTTTCCTCCGCTTTATCAATAAAGTTTGTTTAACGCTTCTTCCAGCTTTCCAAACATTTCATTTATTTCTTCTTTTTTACAAGTACCAACACTTAGGCGATACCACGGCGATTCTTTGTCTGCACCAAAAGCATAAAACGGAACGACAGCCAGTTTTCCCTCACTTAACAAGTAGTCTGTAACATCCGATTGTTTCTCCAATACTTTGCCGTTGTTAGTTTTTTTTCCGGTCAGTTCAAATTTAACTGTAAGATAAATGGCAGCTTGAGGAGAAACCGCATCTACAGCAAATCCACTATTTTTTAAATCGATAAATCCTTCAAAAATTTTTCTCAACCGTTCTTCTACTTCAGATTTAAAATGTGTAAGATATTTCTGAATACTTTCTTTTTGGTGTAGAAAATTCGCAGTGGCTTTTTGTTCTGCCATTGGTGCCCACGCGCCAAGGTGGCTAAGAATTGCTTTCATTTTATTGATGATGAAAGCAGGGCCGAGAGACCATCCTACCCTCACACCTGTAGCAGCAAATGCCTTCGATATACCGTCAACAAATACTGTATATTCTTTCATTTCTGCTCTTAAACTTACTGGATTATAATGTACGGTTGAGGCATAAGTTAAGGTCCAGTACATTTGGTCGTACATTACATACAGCTTCTTTTCATTATCACCGCGCTTTTTATTTTCTTCCAAAACAAGATCGCATATTTTCGCTAGCTCATCTTTTTGCAACGTAGTGCCGGTCGGGTTTTGAGGCGAGCAAAGACAGATGAGAGTAGCGCCAGCTATGTGAGGTGCAATGTCTGATGCCAAAGGCATAAAATTATTTTCCGGTGTCGCTTCTATTTTACAGTGCACACCTTCTGTCATATGCACGTAATGGTTATTGTTCCAGGATGGAGTGGCATAAATTACCTTATCACCTTCATCTACTATTGTTTTAAATATGGTATAAATAAGCGGACGACCACCGGAAGCGATCAAAATTTCATTACTTGCATAATCCAAACCTTCCCAATCTTTTAAAAAGCTTGAAACTGCACTTCTTAATTCCACAATACCGTCTGCAGGAGGATAATTGGTGTAATGATTTTTATAGGCTTTTATTATTTCATCTTCAAGCTCCTTAGGGATAGGAAAAATATTAGGATCAAAATCACCAATAGTGAAATTATATATTTTTTCTCCATTACGTACACGTTCACTTATAGCGTTTCCAAGTTTCACGATTTCTGACCCGATAAGCGTTTCCGCAAGTTGACTTAATTTCATATTGTAAAAGTACTTTTTTGAGCATTAAAGTTATCATGAGATTGTTTTAGAACACTAACAGCGCAACTCTTATTTAAAACGAACTCTTTTTTATTTTAAAACGTAAAAAGTGTTAAGGGAAATGTAATGCCCAAACCCTTATATTTGCGCCTTATTTAAGGAAGTTTTATAATGTTCAATATTATTTTGTTTGGACCTCCAGGCAGTGGAAAAGGCACACAAAGCGAAAGATTGGTTTTAAAATACGGTTTAAAGCACCTGTCTACAGGAGATATACTTAGAAGTGAAATTGCTTCGCAGACGCCTTTGGGATTAGAGGCCAAAAACCTGATGGATAAAGGGCAACTTGTTCCTGACGAAGTAGTTATTGGAATGATCAGTTCTGCGCTTGAAAACAATCCGCAGGCAAAAGGATTTTTATTTGACGGTTTTCCTCGTACAGAGGCGCAGGCTGAGGCACTTGATAAACTGTTAAAACTAAAGCAAACAGAAATAGGAGTTGTACTTGCATTAATAGTAAGTGAAGAAGAACTTGTGCAAAGATTGTTAAACCGTGGATTAACCAGTGGACGACCAGACGATAATAATGTTGAGGTAATAAGAGCGCGCATTACGGAGTATCACAAAAAAACATCTGTTGTCGCAGATTATTATCGCAAATTTAATAAGGTTTTTGACATACCGGGAGAAGGCACAGTAGATGAAATCTTTGAAAGCCTTTGTGAAAAAATAGATGAAAGAATGTAAATTAAGTTCTTAGCAACCCAATACCAACTGCACGAGCCTTCCACTAAACCGGAAGGCTTTTTTAATTAGTTTTCCTTCCCAGGAATTAGAGTAAGGGACATTATTTTCCATGCGAATCGTCTTTCAAATGAAATGTTTCCATCGTTTGTAAGACTTTTAAAAATTGAAATCTTTTAAAGTAAAAAAGCCTTTCAATAATTTTATTTTATTATAACTGTCTTTAAGAAATGGTAATAAAAAAAGTTGTTTTAGCTTTATACAATGTTTATAAATGATTAATTTTTTCTGAATTTTCATTTGACTATCGTAAACCATTTTAAAAAAAGTACGTTTTACATAATAAAGGTTCACAGGAAGATTAATCATAGTAAGTACATCCATCTATAAAATAATTTAGCATAGTTATGATAACAGAAGTTAGCGATGGATACGTTAAAACTGAAAAGGAACATGGTATAACTACAATAGAGTTTTACCATCCACAAAGCAATTCGTTGCCCGGAAAACTTCTTGAAGTGATTGCGCAAACAATTCATAGCGAGGGAGTGAATGTTGGGACAAAAGTCATTATCCTGCGATCGGGCGGAGAAAAGATATTTTGTGCGGGCGCGTCTCTTGATGAGCTTGCGTCTATAACTAACGCCCAGGACGGTACTGATTTTTTTAGCGGCTACGCTAAGGTGATAAACGCAATGCGCAAGACTCCTCAATTTATTATCGCAAGAATTCATGGAAAATGTGTAGGCGGAGGATTAGGATTAGCGGCAGCGGCAGATTATGCTATAGCAACAGAAGGTGCAGACATTAAGTTAAGTGAACTGTCGGCAGGTTTTGGCCCATTTGTCATTGGCCCTGCAGTGCAGAGGAAAATTGGTTTGTCTTCTTTTAGTCAATTAACCATTGATGCGAATATGTGGCGCTCGGCAGACTGGGCAAGAAGAAAAGGTTTGTATGCAGAATTGCATCCAGAGCCATCAGGTATGGAAGAGTCTATCGAAAGGCTTTCTTTTACCTTGTCGCATTTTAATCCTGATGCAACGAAAGAACTAAAAAAAGTCTTTTGGAAAGGAACAGAAGACTGGGACGACCTGCTGAGAGAAAGAGCTGCAATAAGCGGCCGATTAATTTTAAGTGATCATACTAAGAGTTTTATTCAAAAGTTTAAAAGCAAAAGCACTCTTTAAAGTGTAAGTTTCACTGTAAATAAAAACCCCGAAAATTAATCGGGGTTTTCTTTTAATAAAAATATCTACAAATTGTTGAAATCATACTCATATACCGGGTCTATATGAGTTCCCGCCTGCATTTCAAAGACAGGATTAATGATGCCGTTCGAAAGACTGTACACCCAACCATGCAAATGGGGCCTTTGTTCATGCTTCCATGCTTTTTGTATTATAGAAGTTTTAGCCAGGTTCATCACCTGTTCTCTTACGGTAAGCTCTATTAGTCTATTTACTCTTTCTTCTCCTTCCGGATATTTTTCCATTTCCTGCCGGTGCAACCGGTAAATATCTTTTATATTTCGGAGCCACATATTTAAGACTTGCTTATGATCGTGGTTTGTCAACGCTGCTTTTACTCCTCCACAACCATAGTGCCCGCAAACAATGATGTGTTTGACTTTGAGAACTTCTACTGCATATTCCAAAACACTTAGCACATTTACATCGGTGTTTATCACCAGGTTGGCTATGTTTCGATGTACAAAAATTTCACCAGGCTGAGTGCCGGTAATTTCATTTGCCGGAACACGACTGTCGCTGCAGCCTATCCATAAAAATTCAGGTGTTTGCAAATGCTCAAGTCTTAAAAAAAAATTGGGGTCATCTTCAACTTTTTCTTTTGCCCATGCTCTGTTTTCTAACAATAACTTTTCGTATGATGTCATGCAATTTTAAGTTTTAAAGGTTCATCAAATAGTGAATGCATTGTCTTGGACATGCTTTTTTTAATTTCTACCTTGATATTTTTTAGATGCGCGTGTTTCAGGAAGTTGTTTATTTCTTCAATTATATCTTTATCAATAAAATCAGCTCTTGTTGCATCAATAACTATGAACGAATTTGCAGGAACTTCTTCCAGCTTCTGTTTTATTATTGGCTTATTTAGAAAGGAAACATCCTTGCGAAGACGTACAAGATACCGGTTAGCATCACTTACAACAAGTACTGAAGACTTGAAGTTTGCACGGACCATAAAAAATAAACCTACAATTATTCCGGTTACAATTCCAACCAGTAAATCAGTAAGCAGTATTGCAAGTATTGTTACAACAAAAGGAATAAACTGATCCCATCCCTTGATATAAAATTCTTTGAATATAGAAACTTTAGCAAGTTTATATCCTGTGAAAATAAGAATAGCGGCTAGTGCCGATAAGGGAATTAAGTTAAGTATTCCCGGAATAAGAAGTACAGAAACAAGCAACATTATGCCATGAGCAATTGATGAAGCTTTTGTTTTTGCTCCTGCCATTACGTTTGCGGAGCTCCTTACTACCACCGAGGTTAATGGTAAACCGCCTATTAAACCAGACACCATATTTCCTATTCCCTGTGCTTTTAGTTCCCTGTTGCTTGGTGTAACTCTTTTTAGAGGGTCGAGTTTATCCACAGCTTCAATACCAAGTAATGTTTCCAGGCTCGCAACAATAGCGAGTGTAACTGCTGTTATCCATACATCCGGATTTTTGATAAAAGCAATGTCAGGAAAAGTAAAAAATGAAAGAAACATCGATGCATTTTCTGCTACAGGCAAAGATACCAGGTGCTTTTGTTCTAATTGCATACCCGTAGAACCAGCTAATACTTTACTTAGAAAAACAGCTACCAATACCACTACCAACGGTCCTGGAATAAGTTTTAATACTTTTTTAGATTTAAAAAATTTAGTCTCCCAGGCAACTAAAATGATTATTGAAATAATACCAATAATGACGGCGGCAGGAGTAATATAATTTAATGAATGAAAAATACCCGAAAAAGTGTTTTCCTTGTCACCTTGAGAGAATGACACATCTCCCGTATAATTGGAATCGTAACCTACAAAATGGGGAAGTTGCTTTAGAATAAGAATGAGACCGATAGCAGCCAGCATTCCTTTTATAACAGAGTTGGGAATATAATCTCCAACAACACCTGCCTTGACAAACCCTAATACAACTTGTATCATACCAGCCAGTACTACGGCCAGCAAAAAAGCCTCATACACTTGTAATTTAATAATAGCGGAAGCAACAATCACAGTTAACCCCGCCGCCGGTCCGCTTACACTTAATTGCGAACCACTCAATGTTCCAATTACGATCCCACCAACGATGCCGGCGATAATTCCAGAGAAAAGTGGCGCACCCGAACCAAGGGCAATACCTAAACATAGTGGTAATGCCACCAGAAAAACCACGACAGAAGCCGGTATATCGGCTCCTGCATGCTTTAAATAATTTTTCATGCAGAAGAATGTATTTATCGAATCAATAAAATATAATCAGTTATAATAAAAAGGACAAGGCAATCTATTTATATAACCGAATCGGGAGGTGGAATTACAACTTCTGTGGAATGATTAGAAGGGATGCTTTCTGAAAGATGAATATAAGCAAGTTCTTTACTGTCAGAACAAAAAGAAATACCGGTTGAATAACCTGAAGGGGGTAAATAAGGGTGATTGAATTTGGCAAATGTATCAGCTTTGCCTGCATCGTCAGCGGCATTATGAGGCAATTCTTCTGTCCACTGGTTTTTACTCAGCATGTTGCCGATCTGCGCTATTGGCAACATTTGTATTGCTATCAACAGACTTAAAAAAAACGATATGATTTTAAGTTTTATCATTTTACCCTGAGGCAAAGATAACAACCAGAGATATTAATCACAATATTCGACATATCATTTAACAAACAAAAGTAATAGAACAAAAAAAACGTATATCCTTTTTCATCAGATATTCAACCCCCCGCACACACTTATAACCTGGCCCGTAACATAACTACTCATGTCACTGGCGAGATATAAAGTAGTGTCTGCTATTTCAGCGGCGGTGCCAAAACGTCCTAAAGGAATTTTTTGTAAATAAGTTTTTGAGGCTTCTCCATCTTTAAGATAATCCGTCATGTCTGTCTCTACAAATCCCGGAGCAATTGCGTTGCATCGAATATTACGGCTTCCTAATTCATGCGCCATCGATTTAGTAAATCCTATTATTCCTGCTTTAGAAGCTGCGTAACTGCTTTGTCCTGCATTGCCTCTGATACCTATTATAGAACTCATGTTTATAATGCTGCCTTTTCTTGCCTTCATCATAGGTTTTATAACCTGCTTCGTCATATTAAAAACACTCTTCAGGTTGATATTCATTACGTCATCCCATTGCTCAGACGTCATGCGCAGCAGCAGGTTATCTTTACTGATGCCAGCATTATTTACACAAACATCTATGGTTCCAAATTCTTTAATAGTGTCATTTACCATTGCCTCACATTCTGCATAAACTCCTGCATTACTTTTATATGCTTTGGCTTTTACGCCTGCAGCTTGAAGTTTTTCTTCCAGCGCTTTTGCTTTTTCATCACTACTTACATATGTAAATGCAATGTTTGCACCTTGTTCTGCCAATTTTAAAGCAATTGCTTCACCGATTCCACGGCTCGCGCCTGTAACTATAGCAACTTTTCCCTCGAGTAATTTCATAGATTTGACATAAATTTTATAAACGTATCAGGATTATACAGAGCTAATCTTTTTCTAATTTGTGCCTGGTTGAAAGCAAAAGTAAATTAATAGAACATCAGTACACTCATATACTCAACTTTTTCTCTTTATTCAATCACCTTACAATCAAATCGCTCTAAACTTCTACCTATATTTCTTTTCGTAACTATAGTAGTACGAATTGTATAATACAAATGCCAGTAACATGATTGCCGCAGGAAGTAATAACCCGGGATCGTATAACAGAATAAAAAAGCAAGCGGCAATAATAGCAAACACAACCCGGATTAACTGCTCCATATCTGTTTTGTCAGTTAAAAGCACTACATGAAACATGCATAATAGTGCAATACCCATTAATAATATTTGCGGGTAATCGGCAATGACGAAATGAACATTTAAGCCTTTGAATACAAAAAGAAATTCAGGGAGCAGAAGGAGTGTATACATTATTGACATCCTCATAAACCTGCTGATAATTGTGATGGGAAGGTTTTTGGTGAACGACAAAAACTCTTCTTCAAAAGCTCTTATATGAAATACAATGGCGCTGTGTGAGGCTGCAGTAATTAAAAGTAAAAGCTGCAATGGACGAATGTCGTAGCGGTCGGGCACGTATAGCTTTATAAATCCAAAAAGAATCAATAGAGAAAATATTTTAGTTACAAAGAGCATTTGTTTGCGGTCGTGCCAGAGAAAGAGGAGCGGAATGATAAAAAGTGGCTTTGATATATTTATATTGAAAGTTGGTAATGCAAACCTCGCTTTAAACAGGTTCTTCTTTTGTATACTAACAATATAAATTAAAGCTGTCAGGCTAACAACAATTACATTAAAAAGAAGAACCGCTATGGCACACCAATATTGTTGTTTAGCAAGAGCGAGCCAAACAATTGCCAGGGCATATAATATTACAGGCAAATAAACAAGCGCTTGTACATACACCATGTATAAGTACAGTTTTTTAAAAGATAAACTGTTGAGACAAAACAAAAAGGATTGCCGGGGATCAGCAAGCTGGTGCAAAATATAATCGATGCATTTGAAATTATACAAAAGCCAGGTGACCATAACTGAAGCTAAGAAAACAGGACTTTGAATGATGCCGGTAATAATGGAAAGATGAAAGGCTAAAGGCGAAAAAGGTAACCCGAATAACACAAAAAAACCAAAAATGAAAAGCCCGGCGTTAACCTTATAAAAATGATTAACCAAAACCCTTTGCAATATGCTGGATCCTTTGGTCATATACCGGTTGTATAAATCGTTTTATTTTCTGCAATCAATGTTCCTGAAAATTGCAACTGATCTTTATGCAGTGTTTGGTGAGAGGTGATGATGAACGATGTTCCTTCTTTATATTTGTCGTTTATAATTCTGCAAATTGTATCTACAGCCTTTGCATCTATAGTAATTAGTGGTTCATCGAGTAATATTATTTTTGGGTGTCCGATAAAAGCAAGTACCAGGCTCACTTTTTTAATCATGCCGCTGGAATAACTTCCCAATCTTTGGTGGTACGCATCATAAACATGTAATTGTTTTAATAAATCCTCAGCCTGTTGCAAATCCCCGCAATTTGTTTCACAATACAGCTCCACTAAATCTTTAGCAGTTAAAAAAGATGGGTATAAAGGTTCAGCTTCTGCATAATTTACAAGCCTCACAAAATGTTTTCGATGTTTTTTAATACTGAATTTATTTTCTAAAATTATGTCCCCGGTAAAAGGGTGCAAGCCAGCAATCATTTTAAGGAAAGTAGTTTTCCCTGATCCATTTTCTCCCTTCATCCACCATATTCCATTAGTAATTGATAACAAAGGAACTTTTATAGCTAAATAACTTCCGTAATATTTTTGAATATTATTAAACTCCAGCATTATATTAATCAAAGAAATACTTGTTTGTAAACGTAGTGGAAATTAAGACAAGAGTTTGTTATAAAGTTATTTGAAGGAGGCTGATTTTAAGCAACAGTAGGTGCAATAGATCATTAGAGGGAAAATTGCACAAATACTCTCCAAAGGAACTAAATATGGAATGGTGTAACACCAATATTGGCATGAGGGGTTAAAGGCAAATAAAAAACAGATCCCTTAATCCTCACTGATTATTTGCAATAGCAAGAATTTCATCAATATATTTTCGGTCGTTGCTTAGTCTTGGTACTTTATGCTGTCCGCCAAGTTTTCCTTTACTTTTGAGCCATTCTTCAAAAACTCCTTTTTTCAATGACCTGATTACCGGCATCCGCAATGCAATATCTTTATGACGCTTGGCCTCATAATCACTATTGGCATTTTTTAAAGCATTGTCAAGTTCATAAGTAAAAAATCCCAGGTCCGACGGCTCTTTTTCAAATTGTATTAACCATTCATGACCGCCGTTTCCTTTTTCGCTAAAATAAATGGGAGCAGCTGTATAATCGTTTACTATTGCTCCGGTTTTTTCGCATGCCGCAGCAATAGCACAATCTGAATTATTTACAATTACTTCTTCACCAAATGCGTTGATAAAATGCTTTATTCTTCCTGAAACTTTTATTTTATACGGTGACAATGAGGTGAATTGTATGGTATCTCCTATTAGGTATCTCCATAATCCGCCGTTGGTACTTATAACAACAGCATAATTTTTTCCAATTTCAACAGAATCCAGTTGTAAAGTTTGAGGATTTGCTTTTCCGTATTCCTCCACCGGCAGAAATTCATAAAAAATTCCATGATGCAAGAACAGCAGCATTCCTTCTACATCCGGATTGTCCTGGGCTGCAAAGAAACCTTCGCTTGCATTATATAAGTCCAGGTAATTAATTGGTGCCCCGATCAACTTTTCAAATTGCTCTTTATAAGGTGTAAACGAAACGCCGCCATGAATATATAATTCAAGATTTGGCCATACTTCTGCAAGACATTCTTTTCCTGTTATTTCCAGTATTCTTTTAATTAAAACCAAGGTCCACGTTGGCACGCCACTTATACTGGTAACATTTTCATGAATAGTAGTTTTTGCAAGTTTTTCTATTTTTGTTTCCCATTCATCTAACAAAGCAATAGACAATTCTGGAGTTCTGAGCCAATGACCGTAAAAAGGTGTGTTTTGCATGAGCACTGCGCTTAAATCTCCATACTTGGCTTCTTCATTCATTTTGCACACTTGGTGGCTTCCACCTATAACCAGCCCCTTTCCCGTTAGCAAATCACTGTCAGGGTTAAAATTGTAATATAATGTAAGCAGATCTTTGGCGCCCTGAAAATGGCTTCCATCCAGGCTTTCTTCAGACACAGGAATAAATTTGCTCTTATCGCTGGTAGTTCCGCTGCTTTTGGCAAACCAGTTAATAGGAGTATTCCACAACAAATTCTGCTCCCCATTCATCATACGTTCTATATACGGTTTTAAATCTTCGTATTCGTGAATAGGAACAAGGTCTTTAAAATCTTTTATGGTATAAATATCTTCAAAACGATATTTCCTTCCTATTTCTGTGTACTGAGCAGATGTTATCAGATCCTGGAATACTTCGTATTGAGCAGCAACAGGATTATTGATCCAGTTTTCGATTCGCCAAAGCCTAAAACGGGCCAGGCGCGATATGGCAGGGCTTAAAAGTTTCATTAGATACGTGTAGTACTTGACAAAATAACAAAATGAAACTAAACAGAACGGTTTTTTTTAAGGAGTTTTTAATATTTGACAGTAAAAACCAGCTTTTAGGCGAAAAACTATTCATATTTCTAACGCTGATCATCAAAAGATGCAACACTTTCTGTAGCTTTTTGAAGAGCATTGTCTCTTTCCATTTCAATAATCCAGTCTTTTCTGCGGAGTTGAAAATTGGTTCCCAAATATAATCGTCTCACTTGTTCATTGTTTGCCAGCTCCTCTGCACTACCATGTTTAAATATTTTTCCTTCTATCAGCAAATAAGCACGGTCACATATAGATAAAGTCTCATTTACATTATGATCTGTAATTAATATACCAATGTTTCGATACTTTAATTTTGCAACAACAGTCTGTATATCTTCTACAGCAATAGGATCTACGCCGGCAAAAGGTTCATCTAACAAAATAAATTTAGGGTCGACTGCAAGTGCACGTGCAATTTCTGTTCTTCTTCTTTCTCCCCCGCTTATGCTGTCGCCGTTATTTTTTCGAACGTGATGCAAATTAAACTCATCAAGCAAAGCTTCTAACCGTTCCTTTTGTTCTTTTTTGCTCAGCTTGGTCATTTCAAGCACTGCTTTTATATTATCTTCAACAGAAAGCTTCCTAAAAACGCTGGCTTCCTGGGGCAGATACCCAATACCCATTTGAGCCCTTTTATACATTGGAAGCTTGGTAATTTCCTCGTCGTTTAAAAAAACAGTTCCCTCGTCAGGCTTAATTAAACCTACCACCATATAAAATGTGGTCGTTTTTCCTGCGCCGTTCGGACCTAGCAAACCAACAATTTCACCTTGTTTTACGTCAATTGATACATTGTTGACGACAGTACGGTTGCGATAACTTTTAATAAGGTCTTTGGTATGTATAATAAGACTCAATGACAAATGATTTTAACAAAAATACACTAATAGCAAGTTTATTGTCATCCGAACATGGCTCTTAACAGTTTATTGGGGTGATTTTAAGCAAGTTGACACAAACCTGCTAAACGTATAAATAAAAAATTTATACAAAAATTACTAAAAAAAGTAAAATTAGATGTGTAAAGGTTTGTGGAAGGTCTCCTGCTCTTGTTTTTATTTTTATACAGCTTATGTTTGCAGCAATTTTTAAAATACAGGATGAAAGTTATTGAGCATCTTAAACAGGCTAAGGATACACTTATTTCTTTTGAAGTTTTACCACCATTAAAAGGTAAAAGTATCAATTCAATTTATGATCATCTTGATCCTTTGATGGAATTTAAACCTTCATGGATAAATGTTACCTATCATAGAAGTGAAAGCATGTTTAAGAAAAAAGCCGACGGCACTTTTGAAAAAGTAGAAGTGCGTAAACGGCCTGGTACTGTTGGCATTTGTGCATCTATTATGAACCATTATAAAATAGATGCTGTACCTCACTTTATTTGCGGCGGTTTTAATAAAAGAGAAACCGAAGATGCCCTCATTGATCTTAATTTTCTTGATGTAGATAATGTTTTGGTTCTAAGAGGCGATGCTGCTAAAAATGAAACTTCCTTTGAACCGGAACCTGATGGCCACAGTTATGCGATAGACCTTTTGAAACAGGTGGTAGACCTCAATAACGGTATTTACCTGGATGAAGATATTCAAAACGGGGGTAAAACAAACTTCTGCATTGGAGTTGCAGGTTATCCTGAAAAACATTTTGAAGCACCAAACCTGGAAATCGATCTTAGGCGTTTAAAAGAGAAAGTAGATGCGGGAGCCAGTTATATAATGACTCAAATGTTTTTTGATAACAAGAAGTTTTTTGATTTTGTAAAGGCATGCAGGGAAATAGGCATCGAGGTGCCCATCATTCCTGGTTTAAAGCCTATTACTAGCAAAAAACAATTATCAATACTTCCAAGAATATTTCATGTAGACATTCCTACAGATCTCTCAAATGCTATCATGCGGTCAAAAACAGACCAGGAATGTGAATGCGTAGGTGCTGAATGGCTTATTCAACAAAGTAAGGAATTAAAGAAATTCGGAGTTCCGGTATTACACTATTATACACTCGGCAAGCCAAAGGTTATCTGGAATGTTGTGAAGGAACTTGTATAGCAGCTTTTATTCCCGGCCTCATTTCGCCTGCTGTAATTACTTTTTTTACCAAAGTCATTGTTAATCCTGTTAATTATCGGTTATAGGAATTCCGCGCATTTTGCTAAAAATTCGGATTATTCCAATTAAAAATGATTCTGAAATTAATAGTGGTTCTAAATTATTTACCTTAGCCGGATGGCAAAGAAGTTGTTTTTATTAGACGCGATGGCCCTTATTTACCGGGCCTATTATGCGTTAATCCGTAATCCCAGGCTGACCAGTAAAGGTCGTAATACAAATGCACAATTTGGTTTTACCAACACTTTAGTTGATTTAATAAATAAAGAGAAACCTACACACCTGGCTGTTTGTTTCGATACTGAAGCCACTACAGAGCGTCACACAGACTTCACCGAATATAAAGCTAACAGGCAAGCAGCTCCTGAAGACTTAACAGGTTCTCTTGACGATATTAAAAGAATAATAAAAGCTTTTAACATACCAGTTGTAGAATTGGATGGTTATGAAGCAGATGATGTAATAGGCACGGTTGCCTGGCAGGCAGCAGATATGGGTTATGAAGTGTACATGGTTACGCCTGATAAAGATTATGGACAATTGCTGATACATGATCACGTGTATATATATAAGCCTCCCTACATGGGAAATAAAGAAGAAATACTGGACGCGAAAAAGATAACAGAGAAGTGGTGTATAGAACGAGTCGAACAGGTAGTAGATATGCTTGGATTGATGGGTGATGCCGTAGATAACATTCCCGGGATTGCTGGTGTGGGTGAAAAAACTGCCTGTAAACTTTTAAAAGAATACGACACACTCGAAAACATACTTGAACATGCAGATGAAATAAAAGGCTCGCTTGGTGAAAAAATAAGAAATGGGAGAGATGCAGCCATTATGAGTAAAAAGCTTGCTAAGATTATTACTGACGTACCTGTTCAGTTTCACGAAGAAGATTATAAACTGAAGGAATGGAACATTCCGGAGTTAAAAGACATATTTACTGAGCTTGAATTTAAAGCATTGGGTAAAAGAATTCTTGGAAACGAATTCAGCGTATTTGAAAAAGTTGCAACACTGCCCTCAGGAGGACAAATGGATCTTTTTGTAACGGTCGAGGATGGAAAAGAAATAGACGTGGAGATAGCCTCCATCAGTGAACCGGAAGAGCTGGAAGGGCTTACAGCTGATAAAAATATTCAAAACACAGCTCACAATTATGTACTTGTTGAAGGGGTAGAAAAGATAAAAGAACTGGTTAATGAGCTTTTAGCTATCGAAGAAATAAGTCTTAATACCGAGACTACAGGTGCTTACGCCCATGATGTTGAACTTTTAGGAATTACTTTTTCTTTTAAGCAAGGTGAAGGTTATTATGTGCCGGTTCCAAAGAAGTTAGAAGAAGTTAAGGAATTCCTGGAGCACTTTAGACCTTTATTTGAAAGCCCAGCTAAAAGATGGGTGGGGTACAACATTAAATATGAGCTGACAATATTAAAGTGGTATGGAATTGAGGTTTCCGGGCAAATATTTGACACCATGCTTGCTCATTATCTGATTGAGCCGGAAGGACGAAGGAATATGGATTTTCTGAGTGCGCAATTTCTCGGTTATGAGCCTATCCTTGTTGATGACCTCTTGGGCAAAAAAGGAAAAAACCAGCTTTCAATGCGGGATTTGGAGTTGGAGAAAATAAAGGAATATTCAGTAGAAGATGCCGATATAACACTTCAGTTAAAAAACTCTTTTGCATCACTAATAACAAGACGAAAAGTTGATAAAGTCTTTAACGAAGTAGAAATTCCATTAGTGAAAGTACTCTTGGATATGGAATATGAAGGCGTGCGTATAGACAAAGATTTCTTAAGTCAATATTCTAAAGAACTTGAAAAAGAAGCTGCATGTTGCGAAGAGAACGTATACGCGGTGGCAGAAGTTAGGTTTAACCTTGCATCGCCAAAGCAATTAGGCGAAGTATTATTTGAAAAACTAAAGCTCGATCCGAAAGCGAAAAAGACGAAAAGCGGTCAATATGCAACAGGTGAAGATGTGCTGATGAAACTTGCATCTCAACATAAAATTGTAGATGATATTTTGGGTTTTCGTGAGCTAACAAAATTAAAAAGCACTTATATTGACGCATTGCCTGAAATGATCAATCGTAAAACAGGACGAATTCACACCTCTTACAACCAGGCAGTTGCGGTAACCGGAAGGTTAAGCAGCAATAACCCAAACCTTCAAAATATACCGGTACGTACCGAACGTGGAAGGGAAATAAGAAAAGCATTTGTGCCAAGAGATGAAAATCATGTAATAGTAAGTGCAGATTATTCACAGATCGAATTGCGCATTGTTGCAGCTATAAGTGGTGACCCAAACATGTGCGATGCATTTAAACAAAGCAAAGATATTCATACCGCTACTGCCGCAAAAGTGTATAACATAGATGAAGCCGACGTAACCAAGGAAATGCGTTACAAAGCAAAAAGCGTAAACTTTGGAATTATTTATGGACAAGGAGCGTTTGGCCTTTCTGAAAACCTCAAAATTAGTCGGGCGGAAGCAAAGGAAATTATTGAAAACTATAAAAAGCAGTTTCCCAACATACAGCAGTACATGGACAATCAAATAAAATTTGCCAAGAAGCATGGATATGTTGAAACACTGCTGGGCCGAAAAAGATGGCTAAAAGATATTCATAGTGCAAACTTCACGGTACGTGGGTATGCTGAGCGAAATGCCATAAATATGCCCATACAAGGAACCGCAGCAGATATGATTAAACTTGCTATGATAAAAATTTATAAAGAATTTAAGCAGCGCAACCTTAAATCGAAAATGATTTTGCAAGTGCACGATGAATTGGTTTTTGATGCATATAAAGACGAGGTAGAGTTAATCAAACCTATCATTATTAGTTGTATGGAATCTGCGTTGACTTTACCTAATGAGGTACCCGCCAGTGCTGATTTAGGAGTGGGCGACAATTGGCTGGAAGCGCATTAAGCCGCCGACGCATAAAGGAACAAAACTGTTGAATAAAAATTTTCGCGGAAGACTAACGGACCTTAATAAACTTATCTTTTAAAATCTTTTAATTGAGCCCCTTCAGGGGTTTTGGGGTATGCTTTCTAAAAAAATACTTGATTTTCTTTTTAATCTTCAATTTCCTTTTGATTTACCACCAGCAGTTGAAGTGATGCACCCCTTCGTAGATCCGGAAACAGCCAGGATTGTCAGGATCTTCTATGATAAATATTATAGTGATAGCAATTCGAGGTATTGTATAATTGGCATTAACCCTGGTAGGTTTGGCGGAGGTGTGACCGGAATTCCCTTTACTGACCCCATCAGGTTAGAAAAAGAGTGCGGCATCAACAACAATTGGCAACGCAAACAGGAGTTGTCTTCTGTGTTTGTTTATGATATGATTACTGCCTTTGGTTGCGTCGAAGCTTTTTATAATAAGTTTTATTTTACTGCTGTTAGCCCTCTTGGGTTTACCAGGGCAGGCAAAAATCTAAATTATTATGATGATAAGGTTTTAATTGACAAAATAATTCCTTTTGCTGTTGAATGTTTCAGGTTGCAAATATCCTGGGGGTTAGAAACCTCCGTCGCCTTTTGCCTGGGGGAGGGAACGAACTACAAATTTTTATCAAGGCTCAACATGACTTATAAATTATTCGACAAAATAATTCCGTTATCTCATCCCAGGTTTATTATGCAATACAAACTAAAAACAAAGGATAATTATATCAATAAATATCTGCAGGAGTTCTTGCCACTTAGTAAATAAAAAAGCTTAAAATAAAATTTAAACAGTTATTGCAATAAGAGTAATTCATTAAATCCTTGTCATAGTTCAAATTCATGGTTCTACCTTTGCGATCATGAAACCTGTACTCATTTATTGTTATGATGCTTATTGTGGTTGGTGTTACGGATTTAGTCCTGTTATAAAAAGAATCGCAGATGAATATAAAGACATGCTGGAAACAGATGTTTTATCAGGAGGAATGATACTTCCCGAAAAGCCTGCTCATATAAGTACAATTGCTCCTTATATACAAAAAGCATATAAAACAGTAGAAGAACTTACAGGGATAAAATTTGGAGAGGATTTTTTATGGCACATTTTCAATTATGAAGACAGCGACTGGTATCCTAACTCCGAAAAGCCGGCAATAGCCATGTGTATTTTTAAAGAATTTTATCCTGAACGATCAGTTGAGTTTGCATCAGATTTGCAACATGCATTAAATTATGAAGGGAGAGATTTAACTGACGATGAAGCGTACCGGCACTTGCTTGAAAAATATAGCATCCACCCGGAAGTCTTTTACGAAAGATTGAATAGTGAAGAGTATAAAGAGAAAGCTTATTATGAGTTTTCGCTGGTTAAGCAGTTGCAGGTTACCGGGTTTCCTTGTGTTTTTATTCAAACCGACGAATTAAAATTTCATATGGTAGCACGAGGGTTTACTGATTATGAAACGCTGAAACAAAGAATAGATAATGTTTTAAGCTCAGTAAAGATTGCATAAATACACAAGTTATGAAGCGGGACATAGAATCGAGAGAAGACCTTTTTAAATTGTTTGGCAAGTTTTATAACGAACTGCTAAAGGATGAAAGTATCTCTTACATATTTACAGATGTAGCTAAAGTGGATATGCAGCAGCACCTGCCCGTTATTGTTGATTTTTGGGATATGGTTTTGTTTGATGCACACACTTACAAGAAGAATGCTATACAACCGCATTTGGATTTGAACCAGAAATCAAAGTTTGAAAAACATCATTTTGATACCTGGTTACACCATTTTAATAAAACAGTTGATGAATTGTTTGAAGGAAATGTTGCTTTTATAGCAAAGCAGAAAGCAAAAAGCATTGCTACAATTATGCAAATAAAAATCGCCCAGCTTAATAAAAATCAACCCGGTTTGTAAATTACCCTTCAATTTAATCACACTCTGTGACTATAAAGATTGACTTCACCTTAGCTAATCATATTTTTTACAAAACCTTAGAGGCTGAAAAAAGAATGGGTACAGATTTAACAATAGCTCTAAAACTCGTTAATAAAAAAACTCCTCATCAAAATCTTAAAAATTATTATTTGAAACGAGGTTAAAGCAAATACTTTTATCTTGCACATCCTAAAAATAATAGACTGATTATGGAATATGGAAAAATAATTTCTGTTACAGGACTGGGTGGATTGTTTGAATTGGTAGGCAGTAAGAAAGATGGCGCTATTGTACGGTCTCTTGAAGACAAAAGCACACGTTTTGTAGCAAGCCGTGTGCATAATTTTTCACACCTTGAAAGCATTGAAGTATATACTGTTCGTGATAATGTAAATCTCGTTGAGGTGTTTGCTGCAATGAAAAACAGTGGAGAAACGTTGCCTTCCGATAAGGATAACGGAGCGGTTAAAGCTTATTTTCAAAAAGTTTATCCTGATATGGATTTTGAAAGAGTGTATACCAGTGATATGAAGAAGATGGTAAAGTGGTTTTCGATTTTGCAGGCTAATAATGTTGAATTCAAATTAAGCGAGGCGGCAGAAGAGGAAAATGAAGAAGCCGAACAAGGTGTCGAAGTAACATCGCCTGATGATGCTGAGGATGCAGGAACAGAAAGAGCAGAACAGTAATAAATAATATTGTAAGCTATGAGCGACAGGCATAGTAATGCTACTATCACTTACAGCTTGTAGTTTTACGTATTTAAAACATACTACCACCATGACATTGACTGCAGATATTAAGAAACTCGAAAGACATTATGTTCCTGCGGATTTTGCGGTAACGGATTGGAATACTTTGGAGCCTTATTTTAAAGAGTTGCTGGAAAGGCCCATTAATTCAAGAGAAGACCTTGAGAAATGGTTGAAAGATATGAGTGAAGTTGAAGCGGTAGTGAGCGAAGATGCATGCTGGAGACAAATCCGCATGACTTGCGATACAACTGATAAAAGCCTGGAAGAGTCTTTCAATTTCTTTTTCATGGAAATTCAGCCTAAGATTCAGCCGTATGCTGACCTGCTGAACCGTAAGCTGATTGACAGTCCTTTTACCAAAGAACTCGACCAGCAACAATATTTTACCTACTTGCGAAATGTAAAAAAAAGCATTGATTTATTCAGGGAGGCAAATATTCCGTTGCAGGCAGAGCTAAGCGTTATGCAACAGCAATATGGACAGATTGCCGGCCGGATGACAATAGAAGTAAAGGGGCAGGAGTACACATTGCAACAGGCAGCCAAGTTTCTAGAGGACCACGACCGCAGCCTGCGAGAAGAGGTGTACAGGAAAATGAATGAGAGAAGAATGCAGGATAAAGATGCTTTGAATGATTTATATACACAATTGGTTCACAAGCGTCATCAGGTTGCTTTAAATGCCGGTTTTGAAAACTACCGGGATTATAAGTTTGCCGAAATGGGGCGGTTTGACTACACCAAAGAAGACTGCTTTAAATTTCATGAGGCAGTAAAGTTGCACGTGTTGCCGTTGGTGCAGAAAATAAATGAGCGGAAAAAGCAAAAACTGGGTGTAGATACATTACGCCCATGGGATACAGAAGCAGAGCCTGAAGGAGTGCAACCTCTTCATCCGTTCAATACAAGCGAAGAACTTACGGAAAAGACCATCAAATGTTTTGAAGAGCTAAATCCGTTTTTTGCAAATTGTTTGCGAAAAATGAAAGAGCTTGGACACCTTGACCTTGAAAGCCGGAAAGGAAAAGCTCCGGGGGGGTATAATTGTCCGTTAGCAGAAAGTGGTGCGCCATTTATTTTTATGAATGCTGCAGGCCAAATGCACGACGTAACTACAATGGTACATGAAGGTGGACATGCTATTCATTCTTTCCTTTCACATCCGTTACCGTTAAGTGGTTTTAAAGAATACCCCATGGAAATAGCGGAAGTAGCAAGTATGGCGATGGAACTTTTTAGCATGGATTACTGGAAAGTGTTTTTTAATAACGATGAGGACCTCGTGCGTGCGAAAGAACACCAGTTGGAAAGAACTATTTCTATTTTCCCATGGATTGCAACTATTGATAAATTTCAACATTGGGTGTATGAAAACCCAAATCATACTGTAGAAGAAAGAACTGGAAAATGGATGGAAATTCTGGAAGAGTTTTCTACAAAGACAGTTGATTTTAGTGGCCTGGAAGAATACCGCAAGATTGGATGGCAAAGGCAATTACACCTTTTTGAAGTGCCTTTTTATTATATTGAATATGGAATAGCTCAACTAGGTGCCATTGGATTATGGAAACAATTTAAACGCAGCAAAGAACAGGCTCTGTTGAATTATATTAATGCATTAAGTCTCGGAGGCACAAAAACTTTACCCGGTCTGTATGAAACCGCAGGTTTAGAGTTTAATTTGTCGCCGGATTATATAAAGGCTCTGATGGATTTTGTGAATGAGGAATATCAGAAAATCATCTGAAGCAGGATGTATGGCTAAATGATGAATTGGAATAAATGCGCAAAAGATATTCAAGTAAAAAATGTCGGGCCCGGGCCCGACATTTTTTACATACCTTAAAAGCCTTTAAGTGGTATGAAAAAAACTAACAATTCTTACATCTTCCAGTAACTACTACATCAATTAAAGATGGCTTAAAACCTTGGGGAAGATTAACTTCGGGAGTTACGACGGAGTCGAGGCAATAAGTTACATTACAGATATCACAAACGAAATGCACATGATTGTCATGATGATGGCCCTTCGAGCATTCATCTTTACACAACGCATATCGTACAGAATTATCAGGAGTGGGTATTGTATGAATAATTCCTTTTTCGACAAAAGTCTGAAGTGTACGATATATGGTGACGCGATCAAATTTTTCGCCAGTTTTTTTCTCAATATCATTATGTGCTAATGCACCATTATGCTCCTTGAAAAGCTCGAGAATTTTTTTTCGGCTATCTGTTACACTTAGCTGGTTTCGTTTTAATATATGATCAATGGATAGCATGTCCATACTTGTAAAATTACAAAATTTATTGTGGAGCGTTGCCATATACCCCGTTTACAAATCCTTTTGGTCCCACCTTTTCCTGTAGCAGATTTCTTATATCGGTGCTTAGTTTTTTCATTTCATCCTGTTTAAGTGCATCGTACACACCGCCTCTTACATTTCCGCTTTTATCTACCAATGCTATAAATTGGGTGTGTATAAACTGGTCATCTAATTTTTCTACACTGTTTGCCGGGTCATCTAATAAATAGCTTGTCCTGGCTGCCGTGTACAAACTGTCTTTCCTTCCGGTTACCAATACCCATTTTTTAGTGTCTATTTTCATGCTATCCGCATAAAATCGCAGTCTCGCAATAGAATCCTTTTCTGGCTGAACAGTATGAGCAAGAATTAAAAAATCAGGCTCATCTTTATACTGTTCATAAATTTTTTTAATGCTTTTGTTCATTTTAGGGCAAATTCCTTTACAGGTCGTAAAGAAATACTCTACAACTGTCACTTTTCCGTTTAGATCGTCCTCTGTAACGGTTTTTCCATCCTGGTTTACAAAAGAAAATGGTTTTACATAGCTCACTGTCGGCAGTTTTGCCTTCCAGTTATCTGTACCTGCAAAAACAAAATAAAAGAAAAGACCTGTAAGCACAACGAAGAAAGCCAGATACCCAATTCCCTTTTTGCTCATATATACTTCTTGAACCGCAAAGTTACTAATGCCACTGTTAATGCTTTTGTATTTAAAAGAACACATGCGGTTGTAATGCATATCACTTTTATCAGTAAAGAAATATATTCCCAAATAGCAAGAAGACCTGCTTATTGCATTAACGCAACAATTTAATTATTTGCAACTTTGTTGCAAACCTATACCTTTGCCATCCTTTGAATAAAAACTCTAAGATAAACTGGGATGCTTTAGGGATAGCCGCATCAGTTGCTTGTGCCATTCACTGTGCCCTATTACCATTGTTATTTACCAGTCTTCCACTATTTGGTATTAATATAATTGAGAATAAGATTTTTGAAATTATCATGGTGATTGTAGCTTTTGCAATAGGCGTGTATAGTTTATACCATGGCTGGAAAAAGCACCATCATAACTACATTCCGCTTTTGGTATTTTCTGCGGGATTTATATTGCTTGTATTGAAATTATTTTTTGATGCTTACGAAAACTGGCTACTTCTGCCGGCCGTAATAGGAATAGTCTCGGCCCATATGATAAATTTTCGGGCATGCAAAATTCACAATCATGCGCATGCCGATGATTGTAACCATTAATTAAGTTAATCAGAAATAATTGCTACTAAAAATGCAATGCTTTTTAATAGCAGATGAAACTTTAAAAATATCAACTGGCCCTAAACAAAAGAATAAGTAATATTTCCATCTTTTTCATCTTTTAAGGCAATACCTAATTGCAATAACTCACTCCTTATTGCGTCAGATGTTGCATAATCTTTTTTTGCCTTGGCCTGTTTTCGCATCTGAATTAATACCTGCAACACTCCGTCAAGTTTTGAGTAATCTCCTTCCAATTCACTTTTAAGACCCAAAATGTCTTCTGCAAAAGTTTTTATTTTAGATTGCATCTGGTGAAAAGTGTCACTGCTTAGTGCCGATGCAGGGATATGTT
Organism: Segetibacter koreensis DSM 18137; assembly: GCF_000374045.1. Lineage (GTDB taxonomy): Bacteria > Bacteroidota > Bacteroidia > Chitinophagales > Chitinophagaceae > Segetibacter > Segetibacter koreensis. Next base: position 38,546 of record NZ_KB893331.1, read on the forward strand.
TATCTTTTATTGAATTGATTACAGGAACTATTTCAAACATATTAGCCAGAACTTTTGCAGTGTTAAAATCATCATTCATAAATTCATCAAGCTCCTGCAACAAGGTCTGCACTTTTGTGTCCAATTCTGCATCAACTCTTTCTTTCTCAAATTCAATATCAGAAGGCTTTATTTTCTGAAGATATTCATGGGCCTCCCAAAGTCTTTTTAAGCCCTTTTCGGCAGATTGTAAAGCTTCATTGCTAAAATCAAGGGTGCCACGATAATGAGTCTGCAAAATAAAGAAACGGATGGTCATCGGGCTGTATGCCTGTTCTAAAATAGGATGACTTCCACTAAATAATTCACTGATTTTAATGACATTGTTATAGCTTTTTCCCATTTTCTTTCCGTTAATGGTAATCATATTGTTATGTATCCAGTAACGGGCAGGTGTTATGTGATTGCAAACGGTACTTTGAGCTATCTCGCATTCGTGATGTGGAAACTGGAGATCCATGCCGCCACCATGAATATCAAACTGGTGACCTAGGTATTTCGTACTCATTGCGGAGCATTCAATATGCCAACCGGGAAAGCCTTCTCCCCATGGACTTTGCCAACGCATTATGTGTTCAGGAGGAGCGTTTTTCCACAAAGCAAAATCAGCTTTATTTCTTTTTTCCTCCTGGTTCTCAAGTTCGCGTGTCGTATCTTCCTGCTCGTCAAGTACTCGGCCACTTAACATGCCATAGGGCAGACCCAATTTAGAAAAATCTGTATTATATTTTTCAACGTCAAAATATACGCTTCCATTAACAACGTATGCATAACCATCTTCGATTATTTTTTCTATCATCACAACCTGCTCTACTATATGACCTGTAGCAGTAGGTTCGATACTTGGCTCAAGATTATTAAACCGGTGCATTGCCCAATGAAAAAGGTTAGTATATTTTTGAACCAGTTCCATTGGCTCCAGTTTTTCAATAACTGCTTTTTTGCTTATTTTATCTTCAGCCTCTCTTCCTTCTTCTTCAAAGTGGCCGGCATCTGTTATATTTCGTACATATCTTACTTTGTACCCTAGGTATTGAAGATAGCGGTAAATAAAGTCGAAGGTGATAAAAGGCCTTGCATGACCTAAGTGACTTTCTCCGCTAACTGTAGGCCCGCACACGTACATTCCCACGCGACCTTCTATTAATGGAACAAATTCCTCCTTGCGACGGGTTAAAGTATTATACACCTTAAGTGAAGACATGCGTTATAAAAAATTAGTAAAAATTAATAAAAAATATAATTATTGTTAAACGGGGCACAAAGGTAATTTAACTGGTCACCAGAAGCAAGTAAATTGCTTATGCCATGTTTAGACCTTAATCATTGAAATTTCTAGTTCTATCATAGACCGATGTCTTCTTATTTAAGACCAATATCAGTAACCAGCATAAGATGGTCACTTAAATCTTCATCAACAAGATCAAATTGGAGAATAAAAAAATTTTTATCTGGTAAAATATAGTCAATTCGAAGCGTGGGGGCAAGTGCGAGGTAAGTACGGCCTATACCTAGAGAAGTAGCCAAAAATACGTCCTGCCAGTCCTTCCGAATATGAAAATAAGTGTAACTATTAGGGACATCATTAAAGTCGCCACAAATAACACTGGGGTAAGGGGAGTTATCAAGAGCTTCTCTTACAATATTTGCCTGCTTGCCTTTTTGGGTATATGCCCGTTTCATCTTTTCGATTATGCTTAGTGAAGCGGGTAAAGCTTTATTTTCAGTTTTTTTTATTTTTTCAATGTCGTCGTAATCTTCTTTTTTAAACTTAAAAGACTGAAGGTGTGTAGTAAATACTCTTATGATCTTTCGGGGAGTTTGTACGTCAGCATAAATCAGGCTTTCAGCAGATGTACCGGGAAACCGGATTTTTCCTGAATCGACAATCGGAAATTTCGAAAAAATAATACTTCCTGCCTGGTAACTTTGTTTTGCTCTTGTAAAGTCTTTGGAGAAATAATGGTAAGGATACTTATTTTTAAAAGGACTTAGGTTGTTTTGAGCATCTGAATTATTAAATTCCTGCAGGCAAATGATATCAGGATTTTGTGTCATGATAGTCTCAGGAATTGTAGCACGGTCAATTCTTTTCTTATCTGCTTCTTCACTTAAGCCTACAAGGCTCCGGATATTCCAGTCAACAATGCGAAGGTGTGTGCTGTCTTTTTTTTCAGTAAAAGTTTCATATTTGTTTGTTGCAAACAATACACTTAGTTGTTTCCACCCAATAAGCAAAGTTATTATTGATATAACAGAACCCATGGGTTTGACGAGCCACCAAAAAAAAATTGAAAAAATAAGCAGCAAGGCCAGGTAAGGAACTGAGAGCCCAAAGAGTCCCATAAACCACCACGCTGACGGATTAAGGTATGGAACAAGGCAGGCAATAAGAAAAAAGGCTGCGATGATGCAGTTTACAGTTATAAAAAAACGATTTAAAATGCTTGTAACCTTTTTGCCCGCCATACTGTAAATATAAAAAATTAGATAGCTGGTATTTATTAGCTGTACTCTTATTAACTTTTGAAATGTCACCTTTCAAAAAGCAATATAATGATACAAAGCTTAAAAGTTACCTGAAACATGATACCGTTGTAGGCGATAACTGTTTTTATGAGGTTTTACAATAGAAAAAACAAAAAATATTTATGGAAACAGCAACGTTATAATTCCTCCCGGCTGGCTTTTTTCAAAAATTCTTTTTCATCCTCAGTTAAAGCATGATAACCTTTTGTGTTTATTTTATCAAGCAGGTCGTCAACGCGTTGTTGGGTAACGTGAGGAGTTTTTTTAAATGGTTTTTGATTTGATTTATAAAACAATTGTTTGGAGGGAGAGTCCTTTACATGTTTTTTCTGTGGGTTAAAGAGGTCATCTACCCAATTTACCAGATCACTCATCCACTGCCCCCAGTCATTACCTTTTTGCAGTTGCCATACAAAAACATAGCCCATTAATCCCCCGGCAACCAGTGCAGCAGCTTGTCCCGCATTTCCTGCTCCCACTGTGCCTAATCTAAAAATAATAAATATGGCTGTTAATACCCATAAAGGAATATTTAACATAGGAAAAATCCGGTACCTGGGAGCTAATGATGTAGTTGCAATGGCAATGGCCATTAAAGAAGGACCCGCGCCAGACATCGGAAAAACACTGTTTACATTTTCTTTTAAAACAGGAATAAGATTTACAGTTAAAAGAAAAATAACTGAACCCGCCAGACCGCCATACAGATAAACGGGAATCAGCTTTTTATTGCCTGTAAGACTTTGGAAAATATAACCAAATCCCCATAACCAAAGCATACTTGAGATCAACTCCCAAAGACCGATATGCGTAAACATATAAGAAAGCAAAGTCCATGGACGTGTTGCAAAAACCGCCGGCTGGGCAGGAAGAGAAAGCAGTTGGAGCACCTGGGCTTCAAAAGTGCCCACTGTACTATTGTTTACCAGGTAAACAATCTTTATAAAACTTAAAAAAATGAAAACAAGTACGTTTACTACAATCAGCAACAAAAGAGAGTTTCCATCCTCGCCAAGCAGAATTTTTTTGCGGTTATTTTGCTGTAAAATGCTCATGGTTTAAATATTAAAAATCTACACCTCAGATTCTAATAAAAGTTACGCCTATTTTTTTTATTCCAGGTTAGTACCAACAAAAAACCCACCAAACCACCTCCAATATGTGCCCAGTGCGCGATATTATCTCCTGCATTGTTTAAAACCCCCGAATAAATTTCAAACCCAAAATACGCCAATCCTACCCATTTTGCTTTAATTGGTACTAAAAAATAAAAATATAAATAAGTATTGGGAAATAAGTAAACAAATGCTGCTAAAATACCAAATACTGCCCCGCTGGCGCCGATCGTAGGGTTGCTTATTACAGAATAGGTAACATCCGATACATATTTAACAAGTCCCCGCATACTACTTCCATCACCAGGGTCTGCAAGATAATTTTGTAAGACTGACGCACCTGTAGGGTCATTGTTTAATCCATACCTCCTAAAAAATCCAATCGCTCCCTCAGGCGTTACATGTTGTTTGAGTAGTAAAAACTGGCTGAGTAATGGGTGATAATCGTACCATAAGAATGCTAATTGTATTAATCCCGCTCCGATACCGCATAAAAAATAAAAAGTCAGGAACCTTTTTGGCCCCCACAGCGTTTCAAGGTGTGCTCCAAACATCCAGAGAGCAAACATATTGCTGAATAAATGCATGAAACTGCCATGTAAAAATAGGTGTGTTACTATTTGCCATGGCTGGAAGAGGGGAGACTTTACATGATGCAGCCCCAGCAGATCTTCCATATTTAATATTCCACTTGCGCTTAGAGTTTGCTGCGCAAGAAAAAAAAGAACATTTATAATCAGCAGATTCTTAATAACTATGGGAAGGATTTCGAAACGGCTCGGTCTGAATTCGGTCATAATATATTTAATGGTTACAAAGGTATGTTTCTATAAGTTAGCGAAGTTTTAATTGAACTACATTTTCAATGTGTAACGTATGCGGAAACATATCTACCGGTTGAATTTTTGTCACCTCATATTTCTCACTTAATAAAGCTAGGTCGCGTGCCTGGGTTGCAGGATTGCAGCTAACATACACTATTATGGGAGCAGATATCTCCAGCAGCTTTTTTACCAGTTTTTCATGCATGCCTGCCCGTGGAGGATCTGTTATTATAACATCGGGCCGGCCTTCATTATTAAAAAACTCCCCATTGCATACATCAATAACATCTCCGGTGAAGAAGGCCGAATTTTTAAGATTATTCAAACGGGCATTTTCTTTTGCATCTTCTATTGCATCTTCCACCATTTCTACACCTACTATTCTTTTTGCAAGCCTGCTCACAAATATACCAATACTGCCTGTGCCGCAGTATAGGTCATAAACAGTTTGTGTACCGTTTAGTTCTGCAAAATCCCGAGTAATCTTATAAAGTTTTTCGCCCTGTGAAGTATTTGTCTGAAAAAAAGATTTTGGAGAAATCTTAAATTCGAAATCTTCCAGCTTTTCTATAATGTACCCCTTTCCTGAAAAAACCTGCGGCTGCAAATCAAAAAGACTATCATTCCTTTTTGTATTAATGGTATATAACAGCGTGGTAATTTCAGGAAAATTCTTCTGAATGAATTCAAGCAGGGGAAATAATATTTTTTCATCTTCATATCCCACCACCACATTTACCATAATTTCTCCCGTGGTAGCAATACGAATAAGTAAGTTGCGAAGGTAACCAGTATGATTGCGGATATCGTAGTGAGAAATGTTATGTTCTTTTGCATATTTCACCACCGCTAACCGTAAAAAATTTGTCGGCTCACTTTGCAGGTGACATTCTATAATCGGTACCACTTTATCGAAATAACCGCGTGCGTGAAAGCCTGCGACGTTTTCATCAGCAGAAATTAACGGGTTATGAAGTTCTTCAGCTAGTAAAAAACGTTTATTAGAAAATGTGTATTCCATTTTATTGCGGTACCGGGTAGTTTGTTCTGCACCGATAATCGGCATAATTTCAGGCAGGTTTACTTTACCAATACGCGTGAGGTTATCCGCGACCTGCTGTTGCTTGTATTTCAACTGCTGGTGATAAGGAAGCATTTGCCACTGACAACCGCCGCAAACACCAAAATGCTGGCAAAAAGGTTCTACTCGCAAATCACTGTATTTATGAAAATGCACAACAACACCTTCTGCCCAGTCTTTTTTATTCTTTTGAAGCAATACATCTACCTCATCACCCGGTATGGTGTTCTCTACAAATATGACTTTGCCTTCTACCCTTGCGAGAGATTTTCCTTCTGCAGCATATTTTTCCATTACTACATGATGCAATACCACTTTCTTCCTTCTCATTTCGCAAAAGTAGCGGAAGACTACGATTTATTGAATTATGAAAGAATTGAAGAACTTCATTTTATTGGTTTATTTAATAAAACTCTTACCTTTAAAGTAGAAGGCTACACAGAGTTATGCTGACCAACGGAGCGTCGCAAGAAAAGTTTAATAGAAGAACAAATGGCTGTACCAAAAAAAGCTCATACCTGAGGAACAGCATCTTTATAATTCCATAAATGCATGCAAGCGTATGTGCGATAGGGCTTCCATTTTAAAGATATTTTCAGCATTTTTTCCTTTAGCAGCTTTTTATCATCTGTAGGCAACTTATATACTTTAACCATTGCCTGCTGTATACCGAGGTCATCAACTGCAAAAACATCTTCGCGACCTAACGTAAACATCAGCAGCATTTCTACCGTCCACCTTCCGACCCCTTTTATTTGCGTAAGCAAATCAATAATCTCTTCGTTTGTCAATGACAACAGTTTCGAATCTGTTATTTCATTTTCAATGCAAAATGCGGCAACATTTTTTACGTAACTGACCTTAGCATTTGAAAGACCGATACCGCGTAAAGTTTCAGACGGAGTATCAAGCACTTGCTTTGGTTGTGGCTCCTCACCTTCGTATATTTCAAGAAAACGTTTGTAAATGACTTTTGCGACTTTGGTGCTCAATTGTTGACTCATGATACTTGCCATCAAGCGCAAGGAAATATTTTCATGCATTTGTAACAGTGGTACAGGTTCTTTTATAATTGTTGCCAGTTTTTTATCTTTCTGCAATTGAAATAAGTATTCCATTTTTTAAAATTACTACAAAGTAAATTTGGCATGTGATTTTTGCATATCATAGATTGCAGAAAGTACTCGCTTACAAACGCTAACCTTATATACTGTTACTAACTTATGAAAAGATCTGCATTTTTTTGTTGCCAGCTTACGCCGTATCAATTCTTTTGCGTATTTGTAATTTGTTTTACCGCTGGTTTGCCTCAAAGATCATATGCACAAAACCGGGATGAAATAACTATAAGAAAATTATTGGCAGACCAGATTGCAGCATGGAACAACAACAGTATTGAAGATTTTATGAAAGGTTATTGGCAAAGTGACAGTCTAATGTTTGTAGGAAAGAATGGTTTGAAATACGGATATAAAACAACGCTTGAAAACTATAAAAAAAGTTACCCCGATACCTCTGCAAGGGGCAAGTTATATTTTGATATATTACAAATGAAAAGGCTCAGCAAAGAGTATTATTATGTAACAGGAAAATGGCTACTAATGCGTTCAATTGGTAACCTTGACGGATATTTTACGCTGCTTTTTAAAAAAATAAAAAACCATTGGCTCATTATTGCAGACCATAGCCGATAATTATTAATAGTAAGGAAAGATAGAGTAATAGCTTTTGCTCTGATTTAATTATTTATTCTCCAAATTTTTTTATATAATATTATAAGAATTACAACGCTTATAATAAACCATACGTAAAAAAGGATATTGCCAATAGTAATTTGTTCACCTATAAAAGCATTGTCTCCTTTAATGGCAGCTGTAGCATTAACGGCAAGCCAAATAAATGCTATCACTAAGCTGTTTGCAACACGTTTTAGGAATGCCGCTGCTTCAGGTTCCATTTTTTATTGTTTTACAGGAGCGTTAAACCAAAACCAAATATAAAGTTAGGTTTTTTGGTTCATTACTTAACCAGCAGCTTTTCAAAATCGCGGCTGTCGCCGTTAAAAACATTAAAGTCAACAGGTTTTGTTATGCCGTTAACCCTGCCTCTTTCATTGTGTTGCCAAAATACCCAGTCGCGGTTTATGCGTGGCTTGTCTTTTTCAAGATAATGAGCGGCCCAAAGGGGGTATTCGTCAAACTGTCCCTGCATATACCTCGAATAAAAATTGACATAAGTATATACGATCGGCTTCACCTTATAGTAGTCTTCCACTACAGCGAGCCAATCCTGCACTTCTTTGCGCATTTTCTCAGGTTTTACCCCGTACAACTGCTCGATATCTAGTACTGGTGGCAGATCACCTGGTTTAAGTTCTACGTGACTGATAAAATTTTTAGCCTGGATTTTTCCGCTTTTGGTAGCAAGAAAAAAGTGGTAAGCGCCTCTTATCACGCCAGCTTCTGCAGCTTTTTTCCAATTTCGTTTAAATTGTTTGTCAACATTGCCTAATCCTTCAGTAGCTTTTATAAAAGCGAAACTTATGTGTACATCATTCACCTTCATTTCTTTTACTGACGGCCAGTCGATAAAGCTTTGATACTTGCTTACATCTATTCCATGAATCTCGTAACTGTCAGGTATATCTATACCAAAAGCAGGATAGCGAACAAATCTTGCCCGTTGAATGCTCGCGTTCTTATACAGTAAATATGCAATAACAGCTAAAGCAACCAAAATACAAGGAATAATTATATACCATATTTTACCTGCATTTTTCTTTGTTGATTTTCTTTTAGCCATAAACCTGCATCATCTGCAATGACAAATATGACTAATAATGTGTGAAGTAAAAATGAAAACTTTTATTTGTAAATCTGATTATGTCACTTGGCTTATTCAATACGGAACTGTTTAAGTTGCGATTGCAGCAATTATTACTTTCGTTTGCATAAAGGAATAGGCAGGAGATTGAAAAGAAGGGATTGTAAATAATATTTGATAACTATATTTATTTAGTCTAAAAACAGCAAAGCCAACATCAACTTTAAAAATATGAATATTTTTTACATGAAATCACTAAATATGAAAAGCGGATTTTTTTGGTTAACAATCTTTCTTATATCTTTTACTATTGTTTTAGCCGGTTGTAAAGTTCACAACAAGGCGTCAGGAAATAAATCTCAATCAATGATAAATGACAGAAATGCTAAAAAAGTAAATCAAGGCAAAGAAAAGCAGCGCAAAGAATTGTATAGCTTATTGGGAAAATTGCCTGACAGGCATAGGCCTATATCTGTAAAAGTAATTTCGAAGGAAGAAACTGATGAGATGATTGTAGAAAAATTATTGCTTGACCTAAATGGGATAGAAGAAGTTCCTGCTTATTTTACAAAACCTAAAAACAGTATTGGCAAAATACCGGTTGTATTATTTAATCATTCACATTTTGGAGAATATGAAGTAGGAAAAAATGAATTTATACGCGGCAGAAAAGAAATGCAAAAACCGCCTTTTGCTTTAGCCCTTGCCCGTGCTGGTTATGCAGGCTTGTGTATAGATAGTTGGGCATTTGGCGAACGGCAGAAATCAACGGAAATAGAAACTTTTAAAGAAATGCTTTGGAAAGGCCAGGTAATGTGGGGCATGATGGTATATGATGATTTACGGGCACTGGATTATTTGACAACTAGAGATGATGTAGATACCAAACGGATTGCAACAATGGGAATGTCGATGGGCAGCACTATGTCATGGTGGCTCGCAGCCCTGGATGAGAGAATAAAAGTTTGCGTCGATTTGTGCTGCTTAACCGATTTTCAAACCTTATTGGAAGAAAAAGCACTTAGTTTACATGGCATTTATTATTTTGTGCCTGACTTGCTTAATCATTTCAGTACCTCGCAGATTAATGCACTTATTTCACCCCGTCCTCACTTTGGGCTTGCCGGTCGGTTAGACCCTTTAACTCCTTTAAAAGGGTTGGAAATAATTAATAAAAATTTAAAGGACGCTTATCAAAAAGACGGAGCCCCTGATGCATGGCAATTGAAGATTTATAACATTGGGCACCAGGAAACACCTGAGATGCGACAGGATATTATGATGTTTTTGAAAAAATGGTTGTAGCTATTTAATAATGAAAAAAATGACTAAGAAAAACAAAAGTGATTGCAGTGAGAAAAATTTACTTTAGTCCATAATCAATAAACAGAAAGTTTTAATAGCCGGAAGAAAATGATTTTTGCTATGGCATGTTAAAAACGTGTTTTAGCCTTCAATTAAGGGATGATAATTTTTTATAAGAACAACTTAAAAATTTGTTTTTAGCATTTTACATTCTTTTCTATCAAAATTTAAAGCCTCAATTTGTCGTCAAGCCTTAATTTTACATAATGCCTTATTTTAATTTAAATGATACTATAAACTTATTTTCAAAAGTAACACCCCGGCGTGCCTTTAATGCCATAAGGGTTTGGAGCAGTTATCGTTTGAGCAGAGTCATAGGCAGACCTATACAATGGGGTTATCCTATTTCAGTTTCTATTGAGCCAACTACTTCCTGCAATCTGCGTTGTCCTGAATGCCCGAGTGGTTTACGTGCTTTTACACGGCCTACTGGTATGCTTAAAAAAGATTTTTTTCGCCGTACTATAGATGATATTTATAAAGAACTTACTTATCTTATATTTTATTTCCAGGGAGAACCATATTTAAATCCTGATTTTCTGGAAATGGTAAAATACGCTTCAGACAAAGGTATTTATACGGCTACCAGTACCAACGCTCACTATCTGACCGATGCGAACGCAAAAAAGACTGTTGAAAGCGGACTTGATCGACTGATTATTTCCATTGATGGAACTACTCAGGATGTATACAAACAATATAGGGTAGGGGGCAATATTGAAAAGGTATTGCAAGGTGCCAAGAACATTGTAAAATGGAAGAAAGAATTGAAAAGCAAAACTCCTTTTGTATTTTTTCAATTTCTTGTAGTAAAACACAACGAGCACCAGATAGAAGAGATAAAACAAATGGCGAAAGAAATTGGTGTTGACCAGGTAAGGTTTAAGACAGCCCAGGTTTACGATTACGAAAATGACCCGAACCAATTAATTCCCACCATAGACAAATATAGCCGCTATCGCAAAGGAAAAGATGGAAAGATGAAAAGTAAAAGCGGGCTGGGAAATCACTGCTGGAAACTTTGGCAAGGCAACGTTATATCGTGGGATGGATTAGTAGTGCCATGCTGTTTTGATAAAGATGCAGCGCATCGATTAGGAAACCTGCAGGTGCAAACTTTTAAAGAAGTGTGGAATAACGAAAACTATAAGCAATTTCGCAAAGAAATAATGAGCAGTCGCAAAAACATTGATATTTGTGCAAATTGTAGTGAAGGTTTGAAAGTGTGGGAAGATTAAATTCATTAATTTTAATAAGCAAAAAATAATATTTCCTGTTTACAACAAGTGAGCATGGCTATCGAAAAAGAAATTCCAAAAAGTTATTTACGAAATTCAAGTCATAAGACACTTGTAAATATAATTTTCACTTCCAACTGGATTCTGGAAAGGTTAAAACAATTTCTGGAAAATGAAGATATTACTCATCAGCAATACAACATTCTTCGTATTCTCAGCAATAGCGAAACTCCTCTGTCTACGTTGCAAATAAGAGAGCGTATGCTCGACAAAATGAGTGATACCAGCCGAATAGTGGAACGTCTTTTAAAAAAAGATTTGGTCAATAAGCAAATATGTAGGTACGATAAACGTTTAGTTGATGTTACCCTCAGTGAAAAAGGGCTTAAGCTTCTACATCGTCTCGAAAAAAAAACGCATGAATTGGATGGCATTGTTTCTAACCTGACGGATAAAGATATAGATACAGTAAATCAATTGCTTGATAAGATAAGAGAGAAAGCTTAGAACGATATTTCAATTTCATTTACCATTAGATTTTATGAGGATTTTCATAATTATTATTTTTTGCACAATTTATTCATTCAGCATATTTGCTCAGAAACCACCTCAATACGAATTTAGAGCGGTATGGGTAGCTACGGTTGAAAATATTGACTGGCCAAGCAAAAAAGGCTTACCTGTAGAACAACAAAAAGAAGAATTTATTCGCCTTCTTGACATGCACAAGAAAAATGGAATGAATGCAATAATAATGCAGATAAGACCGGTCGCCGATGCATTTTATCCATCCCGTTTTGAGCCATGGAGTGAATATCTTACAGGAAAACAAGGATTAGCCCCAACCCCGTATTACGACCCATTACAATTTATGATAGAAGAAACGCACAAGCGTGGAATGGAATTTCATGCGTGGATGAATCCATATCGTGCGGTCTTTAATGTTAATCGTTCTTCTGTTGCTCCCGGTCATATTACCAAATTATTTCCGCAGTGGTTCGTGACTTATGGAAACACGAAATATTTTGATCCCGGTTTACCAGAAGTTCGTGATCATGTAAATCGAATAGTGAGAGATCTGGTAGAAAGGTACGACCTCGATGCCATTCATTTCGATGACTACTTTTATCCATATCACATTGCAGGCAAAGAATTTCCGGATGATGTAAGTTATTCAAAATACGGTAATGGTATAGACAGAGGTGACTGGCGCAGAAACAATGTCGACAGCATAATAAAAATGCTTGGCGAAACCATCAAAAGCGTAAATCCACGGGTAAAGTTTGGTATCAGTCCCTTTGGTGTATGGAGAAATAGCAGCAAAGACCAGCGGGGAAGCGATTCCAAAGCCGGTGTTACTAATTATGATGATTTGTATGCTGACATTTTATTATGGCTCGAAAAAGGATGGGTAGATTATGTAGCCCCACAGTTGTACTGGGAAACCACGCAAAAATCTGTAGGCTTCAATATGCTTTTAGATTGGTGGGCCAATAATACTTATGGCAGAAATTTGTACATAGGTCATGGTATTTACAGAGCCCTCGAAGCCAGGACCGGTTCATGGAAAAATGCCAACGAACTTCCCAGCCAGGTAAAAGCAGTAAGGGCTAATCCCAACGTGCAGGGAAGCATTTATTTCAGCAGTGCAAGCTTCGCTAGGAATCCCAACGGATGGAGCGACAGCCTTCGAAACAATTATTATAAATATCCCGCTTTAATTCCGCCTATAAAGTGGATCGACTCCATTCCGCCTATCAGTCCCTTGTTAGAAAACTTAAATGAAGACCAGGTCAGATTATATTATCGTGGCGTTGAACCCATTAAAGGATTTGCAATATATACATTACCCGCTGGCGCAGAAGAGAATATAAATGATGCTACGCTTGCAGCAATCTTGGTTGCTGATAAGACCATTGATGTAAATCTCTCCTCCATTCCTTCAAACAGCGGAGATAAAATTTTCGTTTCTTCAATAGATAGAAATAATAATGTGAGTGAGTGGGTGCAGTTGAGATAAGACCGACTTTTAAATTTTTTGGTTACCAGCTTTACCAGCTTTTTCTACATCCTTGTGTCACTCACTTGTACTTATAGATTCTTTATTCAGCTTTTTCAAACATTTATACTTTTAATCTTTTATCTAATTCAATCTTTTATAACAACAACTACTGCTCTTGCAATTGCAAAACTTTTACCTTTGACCTTCAATTGCAAAACCTTTCAATTTTAATCATATGCCAGGCTTTGAACTATGGGGCGCAGAAGAGCAGAAAGAAGTAAATGACGTTTTGGAAACCGGAATTTTAATGCGTTACGGGTTTGATGGAGCGAGAAAAGGAATCTGGAAAGCCAAAGAACTTGAGGCAGAAATATGCAACACATTTGGCAGCCAATATGCTCAGCTTACCAGCAGCGGAACTGCCGCGTTAACCACTGCAATGGCAGCATTAGGCATCGGCTATGGGGATGAAGTGATCATGCCCACCTTCACCTTTGTAGCAAGTTTTGAAGCGGTACTGAGCGTCGGCGCTATTCCTGTACTGGTAGATGTAGATAAAACACTAACACTTGACCCGGATGCAGTTAAGGAAGCTATTACGCCAAATACAAAATGTATTATGCCGGTGCATATGTGTGGCAGTATGGCAAATTTAGACGCGTTAAGAAACATTTGCGAACAGCACGACCTGTTATTGCTCGAAGATGCATGTCAAAGCATTGGTGCTACGTACAAAGGCAAAGCTGTTGGCACAATTGGCGATGCAGGAACGTTTAGTTTCGACTTTGTAAAGACAATGACTTGCGGTGAAGGCGGTGTGGTAATGACCAATAAAGAAGATGTATATATAAAATGTGATGGCTACACTGATCATGGACACGATCACAAAGGCGGAGCAGATCGCGGAGCTGATGATCATCCTTTTATAGGTTATAATTACAGAATAAGTGAGTTGCATGCAGCAGTAGGCCTCGCACAAATAAGGAAAGTACAACGATTTTTAGATATTCAGAAGAAAAATTACTCCCAGCTCAGGCAGATTATTTCACAGGTGCCCGAAGTTACTTTTCGTTCAGTTCCTGATCCTGACGGAGATAGCTGCACATTTTTAAGCTGGTTTTTACCTTCTGAAGAAATTACGCAAGCCTTTGTAGAAGAAATGAAATCGCAAGGAATTTTAGGTGGCAACTTTTATTGGTATAAAAACAACTGGCACTATATAAGCAAATGGGATCACTTAAAAAATGCCAGTCTTTTAACTGGTCTCAGCCATGCCGTTACAGAAAAACTGCGATCATATGCAACCCAAAAATTTCCGGCAAGTGACGCCATTATGGGCAGATGCATTTCAACTTCTATAAGTCTCGCATGGACAGATGAACAGATAAAAGAAAAAGGAGAAAAAATGGTAGCTGCCATTCGTAAGGTATTAACTGCTCAACATAACTTAGTTTAAAGTTCCTTTTTAATAGATAAACGGTTGCCGCGTTCCAATACCTTTCCCTTCCAGGTGATCGGTATAAGAAACACTGCCCAATCGAAATTTTACAGGAAATTTAAGTGTTCTTTCAATTTGCAATTCTTTGCGGCAAAAAAAACCTAAAGAATTAAAATAATAAGTTGATGGTACCGTTTTAAGAGCAGAATTACTAATTCCATTCAGGTGATACTGGTTTATAAAAGGCATAAAAACAATTTGAACTTTTTTCGTAGTATCAGCAACGGTTTCCTGTTTCACAGAAGACAGAGCAGTAAAATTACTTTGTCCTTTTGAACAAAAACATACAAATAAAATTAGAAAGAAACAAATGGACGAACATTTCATGTTGCCTGCTTTTATATGTAAATTTACCTCAAATTGTTGAAGGCTTTTTTTAAAGGATACCTGTAACAGATTTTTGGCAAAATTAAAACATCTAATTTGCGAGTTTTGCGGTTTGATCCAAGAGGTAAAAAATGTCATTAAGTCAATCATTACAACAGAAGTTATTACAGAAGTTATCGCCTCAGCAAATTCAGTTGATGAAGTTGTTGCAGGTTCCTACTGCCAATTTGGAAGAACGTGTAAAAGAAGAACTTGAAGAAAATCCCGCCCTGGAGGTTGGTGAAGATGGTCACGATGACTTTGAAGAAGCAGATGATTTTAAAAGCGATTCGGAGGACGATTATGACTCAGAAGTCGGTGCTGATGAATACGACAATATTGATCTTAGCGAGTATGTTTCTGAAGGAGATGATGAAGTCGGGGATTATAAACTGCGCGATGACAATTACCCCGAGATGGATGAAGGAAAGGTTATACCTATAAGGGTTGAAACTTCTTTTCATGAAATGCTTCTAAACCAGTTAGGTATGATGGAACTGGATGACCGTACCAATAAAATAGCTGAACAAATAGTGGGAAGCATTGATGATGATGGGTATTTGCGAAGAGAAATTTCATCGATATCTGATGATTTGGCTTTCAGGCAAAATATTCTTTCTTCAGAGGTGGAAATAGAAGGGCTTATAAAAAAAATTCAACAGTTTGATCCACCTGGTATTTGTGCACGTGATCTTAAAGAGTGTTTGTTACTTCAGCTAAGGCGCAAGCTAAAAGAAGGAAAAGAAGTAGAAATAGCAACGCAGGTGTTAGAGAAGTACTTTGATGAATTCACAAAAAAACACTACGAAAAAATACAGCGTGGTCTTGGGCTTACCGACGAGCAATTAAAAGCGGTTATCAACCAGATCATCAGGTTGAACCCGAAGCCCGGTGGAAACATAGGTGAGGTAAATAAAGCAGAAAGTTACGTTGTGCCTGACTTTTTTATTTATAACAATAATGGTACTCTTGAACTTACTTTGAATAGCAAAAATGCTCCTGACCTTCGCATTAGTGAAGGCTATAGAGATATGCTGAAAGATTATGAAAAAGGAACTAAAAAAGACAAAAGGCAAAAAGAAGCGGTTCTTTTTATAAAGCAGAAAATCGACTCGGCAAAGTGGTTTATAGACATGATTAAACAGCGCCAGCAAACATTGATAGGCACTATGTCAAGTATCATGAACTACCAGAAAGAATTTTTTCTTACCGGTGATGAAACAACACTGAAGCCAATGATCTTAAAAGATATTGCTGAAATGACAGGTCTTGACATAAGTACTGTAAGCCGGGTTGCGAACAGTAAATTTGTGCAAACAGAATTTGGAACTTACCGTTTGAAATTTTTCTTTAGTGAATCTTTAAGTACCGATACAGGTGAAGAGGTAAGTACTCGCGAGGTAAAAAAGATTTTGAGCAACCTGATTGAGGCTGAAGACAAACGAAAACCATTAAGTGACGAACAGTTAACTGACCTGCTGCAGGAAAAAGGTTATAATATAGCTCGCCGTACAGTAGCTAAATACCGTGAACAATTAAACCTTCCTGTTGCCCGGCTGAGAAAGCAGTTATAAGATAAAATGAATTATATTCAACCAATACCAAGACAAGCAGAATTTCCACTTCCCCAGGCTCGGATTTTTAAGTTATTGGCAGCATTCTTTTCTTATCTTTTTCATCCTTTATTTATTTCCGTTTATGTTGCTGCTTACCTTATTTACCTGCATCCTTATTCTTTTTTTGCATTCGATCCGCAACAAAAGTTTTTAAGGCTGCTTTCAATATTTGTAATAACGGCCTTTTTTCCGGCTTTTACCGTTCTCTTATTATGGCGCCTTCAATTTGCGGATTCGATTCTTTTAAAAACTCAAAAAGAAAGAATAATTCCGTATGTAGCTTCTATTATTTATTTTTTCTGGGCTTTTTTCGTTGCCCGAAATCTTGAAGGAACACCACCCATTATGGTATCTTTTTTCCTGGGAACATTTCTTTGTGCGAGTGCGGCTCTTATGGCAAATAATTATTTTAAAATAAGTATGCATGCCTTGGCCGTGGGCGGTGCTGCAACTTTTATGATCTTGGCGGGTTTAGTAACAGGCCAACCAATGGGACCTGCTATTGCAATTGCAACTCTTATAACCGGCATAGTTTGCACTTCAAGATTAATTGTTTCAGATCATCATCCGATGGAAATTTATTGGGGATTAATTTTAGGAGCGCTGAGCCAGTTAGTTGCAGGCTTTTTTATACTGTAAAGTTTTTAAAAGGGTGTGCTATTAAAATGAGATTTAGTGTATACAATAACCGGGGCGACAACAATAATCCGAAAGGCTTGCTTTAGATTATTTTGCTACTGTAGTTTTTTAAGCTTTGTCTTCTTCTTCTTTAAGTTTTTTTACAAAATCGAGTGATGCGTCTACATCGTCTGCCAATAAAGTTATGAGCGATCCTGGTTTTGCATTAGTATAAGCATGCATTATCGCTTCTTTTTCATTTGGTAAAACAGTTACAGTAAGATGCGTCGGCTTTGTTTCGTTTATACCTTCTATAAGTAAATTTATAATCTCATCAGCCGTTCTGCCTCTTAGCGACTCATCTTGTCTTATTATGATTTCGTCGAAGTTTTTTCCTGCTATTCTTCCTAAATCTTTTATATCATCATCTCGCCGGTCACCAGTACCACAAATAATTCCTACCCTTTGAGTTGCGTCCATTTTATTTAAAAAATCACAAAGCAAAGTGAGCCCTGCAGGATTATGTGCAAAGTCAAGCATCAATTGAAATTTTTTAAAGCGAAAAAGATTTAACCTTCCCGGAGTTTGAGTGGGAGATGGAACAAAGGTCAGAAGGGCTTGTTTTATATCATCAATAGTTATGTGACGGTAAAGGTAAGACGCTAAAACGGCAGGCAAAGTGTTCATAATGTTATGTATGGCTTTTCCACCATAAGTTATGGGAATATCAGTTACTTTATGAACCCTTATTTTCCACGTTCCTTTAAAAATAGATACATATCCGTTTTCAAAAACAGCGGCAAAGCCACCTTCTTCACAGTGTGTTTTTATTCGCGGATTGTTTTCATCCATGCTAAATAATGCAATGTTACAACTCAATCCCTCTCTCATGGCATAAACAAGGTCATCATCTGCATTTAATATTGCGAAGCCGTGCGGAAAAACTGTTTCAGGAACAACGGCTTTTACCCTGGCCATTTGTTCCAGATTTTGAATGCCACCCAAGCCAATATGATCGGCACTAATATTGGTAACAATAGCAATATCACAATTTTGAAAGGCAAGGCCTGATTTTAAAATGCCTCCCCTCGCGCATTCCAATACTGCAAAATCAACTGTCGGATCTTTTAAAACGAATTGCGCGCTGACCGGTCCTGTACAATCACCGCGCATCATTAAGTGGTTTTGAATGTAGACTCCGTCAGATGTAGTGAAGCCAACTTTATAGCCAACAGATTTACAAATATGTGCTATTAATCTTGTGGTTGTCGTCTTGCCGTTTGTACCGGTAACAGCTATAATAGGAATACGGCCGCTGCTGCCTTTTGGGAAAAGCATATTAATTACAGGTTCGGAAACATTGCGAGGCAACCCGGCAATTGGTTCAATGTGCATGCGAAAACCTGGCGCAGCATTTACTTCCAATACAGCTCCTCCGTTTTCTGAAATGGGTTCCTTTAAATTTGGAGCCATAATATCTATACCGCAAATGTCAAGTCCAATAATTTTTGAAATTCTCTCTGCCATAAATATATTACCCGAATGCACCTCGTCTGTTACGTCTGTGCTTGTGCCGCCCGTGCTCAAGTTTGCAGTTGGTTTTAGCAGAACTAATTCATCTTTTTGTAAAACAGTATTCAGATCATAACCAAGATCAGATAACATTTTATGAGTAAAATCATCAACTTTTATTTGCGTAAGCACTTTTTCATGTCCAAATCCCCGGCGCGGATCTTTATTTGTCTCGTCTATTAGCCATTGTATCGTGTGTTCTCCATCGCCCACCACACTTGCAGGTGTTCGCAGTGCTGCACAAATAAACTTATGATTTATAACAAGAATTCTGAAATCATAACCGGTAATAAATCTTTCACAAATAACACTGGTATTATATACTTGTGCTGCACCCAAAGCCTTTACTGCATGTTGCCAATCAGTAATGTTGGTTGTGGCGCCTTTGCCATGATTACCATCTATGGGTTTTAAAACAATGGGGTAGTCAATGCGGTCTATAGCATCACGCAATTCTTCTTCATCTCTTACAATTGTGCCTCTAGGTACCGGTATCTCTGCTGCCTGTAATAAGTTTTTGGTTTCCTCTTTATCACCGGCTATATCAACTGCTATGTTAGATGTCGTGCTTGCAATAGTTGCACGAATTCTTTTTTGGTGCACTCCGTATCCTAATTGTACCAGGCTTTCTTTGTTTAGCCTGATGAAAGGTATCCCCCGTTTTACCGCTTCATTTACAATACTGCCTGTAGAAGGGCCTAAACGGGTATCTTCCCGTATTTCACGCAGGTTTTGAATATCAGCTGCCAGTTCATATTCGGTTCCCTCAGCAAGCGCCTGCGCAATTTTCACTGCAGCTTTTCCTGCATATACCCCTGCGTCTTCTTCTATATAGCTGAATACCACAAAATATTCACTTGGTTTACCGGTTCCCCGTGTGCGTCCAAATCCTGTATCCATCCCTGCAAGTGTTTGAAGTTCAAGAGCTATATGTTCTATCACGTGCCCCATCCAGGTACCTTCCTCAACCCTGTGGAAAAACCCGCCGGGTACGCCTTCACTACAGCGATGTGAATACATTGTAGGAATCAGCTTTTCAATTCTTTGTCTGAATCCCGGAATTTTATTTGTAGGAATATGCTCCATGTCTTCGAGATCGACGCGCATTTGAATTAATTTATTTCGCCTGATGCTCCAATAGTTCGGTCCACGCAAAACTTTAGTATCTATTATTCGCATACAAATAAAATTGGGATTGTAGTAATATTAGAAAGGTATAAATTTTATATACTTCTGTCAAACAAATCAATAAAAACAATAACTGTTAAATGAGCCTTTGAAGCGTACAACAACCAATCTTTATTACATCTTATAATTTTTTAAAAAACTTGTTCCGCTGTAAATGGCTTTTTTGCCCCTGATTCTTTTAATATTTAAAATTGTTATATGTTTTAAAATAATCGTTTTATTAATTAAAAAGAATAAATTGCATAAGAAGTTTGCCACTTTAGAAACAGTTAAAGTTAAGGATAACATAGCTGATTGATTGCATTTGCCGTTATTAAACCATAACTTAATTTTACATTTGCACTATTGTCTAAACACTAAGAATGCTGGAAATCAAAGGAAAACTTATTGCAATCGGGGGTGCCGAAGATAAAGGCACAGAAATTCAAAAATTAATGGCTATTCACCATAACCTAAACTTTTTTGAATTAGGCATCCTGCGTAGAATAGTTGACGAAGCGGGAGGTGTTTTAGCCAGGATAGAGGTAATTACAACAGCATCGATGACGCCGTTTGAGGTAGGCAATAATTATTTGGAAGCATTTGGAAGAATCGGATGTACAAACATTGGGGTAATGCACATAAGAACCCGTGAAGATGTACAAAACGAAGAGTATCTTGATAGAATTGAAAAATGTGATGCAGTGATGTTTACTGGCGGAAACCAAATGCGACTCACGTCCATTTTTGGCGGAACCAAGCTGCTTCGAATTGTACAAAACCGTTACAGAAGCGAAGAGTTTATTGTAGCAGGAACTTCTGCCGGTGCTATGGCAATGAGCAATACAATGATTTATGAAGGAGACGCAACAAAAGCTCACTTAAAAGGCGAAGTAAAAATAACTACAGGACTGGCTTTTATGGATAGGGTAATTTTCGATTCTCACTTTGAAAAACGCGGACGTTTTGGTAGGTTGTCGCAAGCAGTAGGCGCAAATCCATCGTGCATTGGTATCGGATTGGGAGAAGACACTGGAATGCTGATAACTGAAGGCAACAAAATGGAGGCAATTGGCAGTGGACTCGTTGTTATTATTGATGGACATGATATCCGGCACAGCAACATTGCTGATATTCCGGAAGGTAGCCCTATGAGTGTAGAAAATATAAGAGTACACCTTTGCGCAAAAGGAAATGGCTTCCTTGTACAAGAGCGCAAATTTGTTGAGCACATGGCTAAAGAAACAACACCTGTAATGAAAGACTGGGACTAACGTTTTTAAAGAATTAAGGTTTGATATAAAGGTATTTGGACCGGTTTTCTTAAAATGGCATAATACACAAAAATTAAATTTTTTATTGAAAGAATAATTAGTTGCCTTAGCATAAGCCTTCAACATCTCATTAGTTGTCTGCCTCCCGCTTAAAAGTTAAGGAATAAGGTTATCGCTGTATTATTCTCACTATTTTTCCAGTGCGTTTTATTTCAACTAATCAGAATAATGCGCCTACGTCCGACATTTATCTTTCCTATTATTTAGAAGAATCCGACGAAACTATACGTGCATTTGGCGATAAATGTGAGTATATTGCTTATTTAATATGAATGTTTTTAAAAGAATTTGCGTGTCTGAAAAACTTTTATTGTTGGCAATCTTTGTTGTAAGTATGTTGCTGATGGCAGGGAATCACAGAAAAAAAAGAAAGAAGATCGTTTTTTTTGGTGACTCTCTTACCAATTTCGGATCGAGACCAGGTGGGTACATACCACGAATATTAAGGATGCTAAAAGACACGGATATTGAATATAATTTCGAACTGGTTGGTGCAGGAGTCAATGGCAATACTGTTTCAGATTTATACAGAAGAATGGATAGAGATATTCTTTCAAAAGGGGCAGATATTGTAGTGATTTTTATTGGTATTAATGATATATGGCATAAGGTTACAGGGGGAGGAACGGATAGAGAAAAATTTGAAACAGTTTATGAAGCTATTATCGAAAAATTAGAGTCTGTAGCTATAAAAGCTGTTCTGTGTACACCAACAGTCATCGGTGAAAAATTACATTATACGAATGAACAGGATGCAGATGTAGAATTGTATAGTGAAATAGTTAGAAATCTCGCATTGAAATATGATCTTCCCCTCGTTGATCTCAGAAAAGCTTTTTTTGATTATATCAATGCTAACAATGTTGAAAATGCTGAGTATAACATTCTTACCTATGATAGGGTGCATCTAAATAATAATGGCAATCAACTTGTTGCTGAAGAAATGTGGAAGGTTTTACAGCAGATTAAGTAATTACGAGTTTTTTTAATAATTCAGACAGTTCATCTGGACGATCCATTATCATCACATGTTCGCCTTTATTAATTGTATAATCTGCATGTACGTAGCTGTAAGGCAAAAGCTTGTCGGCCGAACCATGAATATGAATAACATTATTTGGAATAACCGTATTTCGCCAGGTTAAGATAGCATGTATAGCCCAGCGAATAAATAAAGGGTCTGTGTCTTTTAATATTTCCTGCTGCATTTTTCGTTGCTCAATGCCTTTTGCGCCCAGTATGTTCAGTACAAATTGCCCAGCGGAGTTCTTAATACTATTTGAGTGAAATTTATAAATAGGAACATATCTCCAACATCGAAGGTAACCGGGAATTTCAAAGTAAGTTTTACAACTGGAAATAATAATGACTTTTGCATTAGGATAAACTTTCGCTATTTCGGTAGCCAGCATTCCCCCAAAAGAAACTCCTACAATGGTAGGGTTTTCATCGTTTATAGAAGTAAGCAACTTTTTAGCGTAAGAAGGAATCGTGTCATCTGCCGAGGGTAAAATCCATTGTACAAACTCCGGATCACAAAAAGACAGATTTAGAAATTTGAATGATCTGCTATCTGCACCTAATCCCGATATAAAATAAACCTTTTTCACAATTTTCCCTCTTTCTTTAACTAGTCGTCAATTATGTCTTCACAAGATGCTGAAAGCGGTCTTAATACTTTCTTTGCGAAACTTTTAATAAATATACGATTGCAAAAGACTAAAAACATTCCTTTCTTTATGTATTAAAAACCTGGCTATGAGAAAGTATGATATAAATGAAATAAATAAAAATCTTGAAAATGTAAAAGGCTGGAGTTATCGTAACGAGGCTATTGAGAAAAATTTCGCTTTTAAAGATTTTAGTGAAGCGTTTGCTTTCATGACAAGGGTTGCATTAATTGCCGAAACAATGAATCATCACCCTGATTGGTCAAATGTTTATAATAAAGTAAGCATAAAACTAAGCACACATGATGCAAATGGAATAACTGATAAGGATTTTGCTTTTGCAGGAAAAGTCGACAGATTGTTTTAAAATGGAAAAGAATTATTGAAATAATATATTAGTTATTCTGAGCGGCAAAAGAGGTTCGAACTCTCGACCCTTAGCTTGGGAAGCTAATGCTCTGCCAACTGAGCTACTGCCGCTTAATTCTCTTAAAATTAAAAAATTTATATTAAACTTCAAGTTTCTTTACGAAAAAAAGGGTCTGTACGATTTAAATAAACAAGGAAAAGTAATAATTAACTTTACCGGGTCATTTCATGGCTCACGCATGTGTTGAGTCTAATTTGTTTAATGAAAAAGTTTCAAACTCTTTTACCATATAATTTATAATTTCCTATAATAGATGAAAATCAATCATTATATTGATCACACCATTCTTAAGCCAACTACCCTTATTTCTGAAGTAGAAAAAATATGTGCAGAAGCAAAGGAATTTCGATTTGCTGCTGTTTGTATTCCTCCGCCTTTTGTAAAAAAAAGCAAAGAACTATTGCAGGGAACAGATGTTAAAGTAGCAACTGTTATTGGTTTTCCTTTTGGCTATTCTGCAGTTGAGGCAAAGCTGGCAGAAATATTGTTGTCTATGGTCGACGGCGCAGATGAACTCGATGTTGTAATTAACCTTCTGGCAATAAAAAATAATGATTGGTTATATGTTTCAAATGAAATAAACCACATAATGCCTTTAGTTAAAACTAAAGGAAAAATGATCAAAATTATCATTGAAAGCGGTGTTTTAACTGAGGATGAATTGCTGAAGTGCTGTGAATTATACGGAGCTGCTGGAATTGATTTTTTAAAGACCTCGACTGGTTACGCCGAAAAAGGCGCTACTGTTGAAGCCGTAAGAATAATGAGGAAAAACCTTCCAGCCAATGTGCAGATCAAAGCTTCCGGCGGAATAAGAACTTATGATTTTGCACGGCAGTTAATTGATGCAGGTGCAACGCGGTTGGGATGTAGTGCAAGCGTAGCGATTATAAACCAGGAGGCATCTTCTAAAGCTGACTATTAAAAATATGAAAACGTTATTATTTTTTATTTCTCTTTTTATTATTACGCCTATTATTGCACCGGCCCAACTGGTAAGCAACGATTCTGTGCCAACTGTCATAGTTCATAAAGATCCACGATTTGATGAGCTGGCGGCAATGCAGGCTGAAATAAATAAAAAGTCCTATCTATCTACATCGCATTTTATTCCCGGGTTTCGAATTCAGGCAGCAAATACTCAAAACCGTGATGAGGCGAACGCAGTAAAAGCAGAATTGCTACGCAGGTTTCCCGATCAGAAGTCTTACTTGTTATACCAGTCGCCCAACTTTCGCGTCAGGATAGGAAACTTTCTTACCCAAAAAGACGCCCTGCCGCTGCGGAAAAAAATCTCAGCCCTGTACCCGGGGAAAGGAATCTATATTGTTCCTGATATTATTGAGCATAAGCCTGCCGCAGATGAAGAGGACCAGGAGGAAAAATAACCAATGTAGAGTATAACTTTACCGCATGTTAAAAGAGCAAATAAAGTCACTTGCGCTACAATATCAACAGGAGTTTATTGAGGTGCGGCATTATCTTCATGCCCATCCGGAACTAAGTTACCAGGAGTTTGAAACATCAAAATACATTCAGCAAAAACTTACTGATTATAATATCCCCTTCGAGGTTAAAGCAACAACCGGGGTGGTTGGCCTGATAGAGGGAAGAAATCCTGGAAGCCGTGTGATTGCGTTACGTGCAGATATGGATGCACTACCTATTCTGGAAGAAAATGAAATAGCATACAAATCAGCAACTGAAGGCGTTATGCACGCATGTGGACATGATGTACATACAACCTGCCTGCTTGGTGCATCAAAAATATTACAGGAGTTGAAAGAAGAATGGGAGGGGACAATAAAGCTGATTTTTCAACCGGGGGAAGAAAGAAATCCCGGTGGCGCGAGCTTTATGATTAAAGATGGCGCTTTAGAGAATCCAAAACCCCAGGGCATTTTTGGCATGCATGTTCATCCTGGACTGCCCATAGGAAAATTTAGTTTTCGGAAAGGGCGGGTAATGGCAAGCGCCGATGAAATTTATATCACGATAAAAAGCAAAGGGGGACATGCTGCTGCACCTCACCTTACTGCTGATACCATTTTAATTGCGTCAAATTTAATTGTAAGTCTGCAACAAATTATAAGTAGAAATAATAATCCTACATCTCCATCCGTCTTATCTATTTGTTCTATACAAGGAGGTCACACAACCAACGTCATTCCCAGTGAAGTGAAATTAAAGGGTACTTTCAGGGCAATGGATGAAGAGTGGAGACGAAAGGCACACCATCTAATAAAAAAACAATCCGAAGAACTTGTACATGCCATGGGAGCTGAGGCAGATGTTCTCATAGATGTAGGCTATCCTTTTGTTGACAATGACCCAGTTTTGACCGAAGTCGGTTGGCATTTGGCAAATGACTACTGGGGGCAGGAAAACATAGAAGAAACAGAACTAAGAATGGGTGCAGAAGACTTTGGATATTATACCCACGTTGTGCCTGGCTGCTTCTACAGGCTTGGTGTACGGAATGAAGAAAAAGGAATAACGCACAATGTTCATACACCTAAATTTAATATTGATGAGAATGCGATTGTAAACGGCATACAAATGATGGCTTGGCTTGGAGCTAAAGCGGCAATTTGATTTTGAGGTTAATTAAATGAAGTTAAAGTAAGTGTTCGGTTCTATTTTATCACTCGCTTTAACTTCATTATCATTAGTAGTATTTTAAATAAACAGCAAACTTTAATAACCTAGTTATTGAAGTCTGCTGTTTCGATTTTTTGTAAAAAAGTTTTAAAAGCACAGAAACCTATATAATAAACCTTTTCGAGATATAGAGTAAGTTTCGCAAAAATTATCTTAAATAATACCAGCCAGCTCAAGGCTTCTTCTTTTCAATTTGATAATTTCATAATCTTCAATAATAGGATCTGCGGTAAGAACAAGGGAAATCCTGTTTTCTTTCCACCAGTTGTCTTTTAATTGAGAAATATGAATGACTCCTACCAGGTATTTTCTTTCTGCTTCTGCATGCCATTCTTCAATCCATTCAAATTTTTCCCGTGGCACATAATCCCAATCATCAAAGCTTACGTAAACTTTTATATAAAAGTCATTTGTAAGCTCATTTGGGGTATGGTGATATAATTTTTTATACTCGTATTTGTAATCGTAACGCAAAGCAGAAAGGTCACTTAAAACTGCTGAAGCGGTAGGAAAACTGCCTGCTCCCTTTCCATAAAAAAACTGTTTATCAGCAAAGCCACTTTCTATTACAACTCCATTGTATTGATATTTTACAAAAGCAAGCGCATCATCATGCTTAATAAACTGAGGTAAAACAAAAGCAGCTACTTTCCCGTTTTTTAGTTTTTTTGCCTGCGCCACCAGCTTTATATCGACCTGCTTTTCTTTAGCCACCAATGCATCGCTAAGTTGAATATTTTGAATACCAGAAAATAATATGTTATCAGGATGTTCGACAATTCCATATGCATGGTTTAATAAGATGCTGAGTTTGTTTACAGCGTCATATCCTTCCACGTCTAATGCCGGATTACTTTCAGCAAATCCTAATTGCTGGGCAAGCATAAGTGCCTGGCTGAAGTTTAGCCTGTCCTCAAACATTTTAGAAAGAATGAAGTTCGTAGAGCCATTGATTATTCCTTTAATAGAATGCAGCAGGTCATTGTCATAATACTCTTCAAGATTTCTTATGACCGGAATGCTTGCGCACGCAGCCGCTTCGTATAGAAACGGCAATTGAGTTTCCTGCTGCAGTTGCAGAATTTCACGAAGATGATCCGCAATCATTTTTTTGCTTGCACTTACAACTGCTTTTCCATTTCGCAAGGCTATAGTTACAATTTCAAATGCTGCCTCGGGGTCGTCTATCACCTCTACGATAACATTGATATCATTATCAAAAAGAAGATCTTCTTTATTTGTAGTAAAAAGTTCGGCAGGAGCATTCCTTGTTTTAGAAGGATGTTTGATACAAACTTTTTTTATTTGTGCTTTAAGCGACGGTGTTTGCTGAAGTACTTTATATAATCCTTCTCCAACTACTCCAAATCCAAATATTCCGATTGTCAGGCTTTTGTGTGCGTCCATTATTTTTTCTAAAGTTATTAAATGATTACAAATCCATTTTCTTCCATTTGAGCCATAAAGAATTTCCGGCCAAAACAACATCGCTCAATCCCATGGCAAGGGCACCTGCAGTGGGAGTAAGCAAGCCAACAGCAGCTACAGGAATAGCAATTAAATTATATAGAAAAGCCCAGAAAAGATTTCCTTTTATAGTGCCATACGTCGCCTTTCCTAATTGCATTGCCAAAGGTAATTTTTTAAGGCCATTATCCATTAAAACAACTGTGGCACTTTGTATGGCAAGTTGCGAAGCTTTGCTTAAAGAGATGCTAATAGTTGCTTTTGCAAGCGCGGGTGCATCGTTTATACCATCGCCAACCATTACAGTTGGTTGTTCGTTGACAAGTTGCTCTATTTTTTCGAGTTTTTGCTTCGGGGTTTGCCCTGCAATCACTTCGTCTATCTGCAGCTCATCAGCTATTTGCTTCGTTTTTGCAAATGTATCACCACTTAATAAAATTGTCTTTATGTTTTTCTTTTTGCAAAAGTTAATGACCTCTTTTGCTTCTGTTCGCAATTGGTCTGCCATATCTATCCACCCTAAAAGCTGACCGTTTTTTGTTACATACAAATTGTGATCTTTTTCCCTTATGTTTTCATCAATATTTGCTGAGCCTATTAAAAAAATATTTCCTTCTTTATCTTCTCCTTTCATACCAACACCTTTCAGCTCTTCTACTTTTTTCCATCTTAAAGTACTGCTGCTTTTCCATGTGTCAGCAATGCTTTTAGCTATAGGGTGGTTTGAAAGTTTTTCAAGGGAAAATACAATTTTCTTAAATTCTTCGTCAGAAATTTCTGTCTTGTAAGCGTTAATAGTAAACTTTCCATTCGTTAGTGTTCCTGTTTTATCAAAAACAATTTGTTTTATATTTTTAAATAGTTCCATGCTTTTTGTATCTGTGTATAAAACACCTTGTTTGGCCGCCCTGCCTAAACCTACGGCTATTGCTGCCGGGGTTGCAAGACCCATTGCGCACGGACAAGAAATAACCAATACTGCAATTGACCGCATAAGACTTTCCTGGAAAGTGTGAGAAGCAAAAAAGTAATTAACAGCCAAAGTAAACAGTGAAATCGCTATTACAGCAGGTACAAATACTGCACTTATTTTATCTGCGAGCTTTTGCACTGGTGGCTTGTTGCCTTGTGCCTGCTTCATCATTTGTACAATGCTGTTTAAAACCGTTTCATTTCCTGTGGCAGTAACGTAGGTCTTTACCGTTCCGTTTGAAATAACACTACCACCAATTAAGATATCATTTTGCTTTTTAAAAACAGGTACACTCTCCCCCGTTATGATTGCTTCATTCACTTCGGCTTCACCACTTAGGATCTTGCAGTCCATAGGCACCTGTTCGCCTGTTTTAATCAATAAAAGATCGCCTACTTTAAGATGTGTGTTTTCTACAGGAAACACATGTTCATTATGCTGGTCGTCATACGCTATCATATTTGCCATTACTTTTTCATTCCTGGTTAATTCCTTAATGGCTTTCTGTGTCTTCACAACCGTCATATGTTCAAGCCATTCACCAAAAAAAACGATAGTGATAATGGATGCGGAAGTTTCAAAAAAGATTTTAGTTATGTCTGCAGTGATGAGACCGATCAGGCTATATATAAAAGCTGCAGTTGCGCCTAATGCAATAAGAACATTCATATTTGGCACTCCTGACCTTAAACTGTTAATTGCACTCTTACCAAAATAACTCATCCCCACAATGTAAACCGGGATGCATAAAATAAGCTGAATAGTAGGATTGTGCAAAAAATGAAGATCCATAGTCATGCCCCAGTGCGCTAGCATTAACACTAGCGTAAACGGAAGGCAAAACCAAAATTTTTGAATGTGAGTATGCAAGAACTTTTTTGTAGGTTGTGATGTTGTTGACGTGGTGTCTGCTTTTACAGTATATCCTAATAATTCTATGTTCTTTTTTGCTTTTTCCACATTTCCCTCTACAGACGCGGCTTCAAACACCACATCTCCCGTAATAGGATTAACAGCAATATCTTGCATGCCCTGCTTTTGTAAAACCTTATTTACACTTAAAGCACAGTTGCTACAGGTCATTCCTTCCACTTTCCAGTTCACCTTTTCCATCTTTTGCTCTTTTAGGCTCGAGTTCAATTGTAAGTTGTTTTTACAAAGTTACTTTACCATCTAGTGGAACATTTATTCGCAGCACTTTATCTTTACTACAATGTTGCAATTACAACGAAAAAAATGAAAAATTTACAATACGTTTACACATGCACTTTAGTTATAAGCTGGAAGAAATAAAACAGGCTGCGCATAAAATATTCGAATATAGCAACGGTAAAAAAGTCTGGGCAATACATGGAGATATGGGTTCTGGTAAAACAACATTCATTCATGCTTTGTGTGAAAATTTTGGAGTTACTTCAGCTATCGGAAGCCCCACCTACGCAATTATTAACGAATATAAAAGCAATGAAGGAGTTATCTATCACATGGATTGGTACCGTTTAAAAGATGAAGAAGAAGCATTACAGGCAGGCGTTGAAGAGTGTTTATTGAGTGGAAATCTGTGTCTCGTTGAATGGCCTGAAAAGGCGCCTTCTTTATTGCCTTTAGATAGTTATCATATTAATATTGCTGTATTAGATGAGGAAACACGAACTATCTCTGTTACCGGCATGTAAAGCCATCATTATTAAAATTGCTAAAAACATCATAGCTTTAATGCTTTAAATGAAATCCAGTATTCTTTTTCGAACCAATATAATCAACCTTAACTCTACATGGCATCTGCAAAACCTGTGATCAGCACTGCTTTTTCTTATGAAACTTTGGAAGAAACCCTTGATATAAAAACAAAGGGTGCAGAATTACACATTGGCATACCTAAAGAAACTGCTTTCCAGGAAAACCGGATCGCACTAACACCTGAAGGGGTGAGTGTATTGGTTAACAACGGGCATCACGTAGTAATTGAAAATACAGCAGGGGATGGCAGCAAATATAGCGACAGAGACTATAGCGAAGCGGGGGCTAAAATAGAATATAACCGTAAAGAAGTTTTTAAAGCGCCAATACTGGTAAAAAGTGCCCCAGTGGTCGAGGAAGACCTTCCGTTGCTTCAAATGAATCAAACGATTATTTCTCCTATCCATTTATCCGCCATGAAAGGAGAGTTTCTTCAGGCGATGATGGATAAAAAAATCACTGCTTTAAGTTTTGAAAACCTTAAAGATGACAGTGGCACTTACCCGATCGTGAGAAGTATGAGTGAAATAGCCGGCGGGGCAATTATGTTAATTGCAGGCCAGTATCTTGGTTGTGCTAACAACGGGAAAGGTGTTTTGCTGGGTGGCATAAGTGGAATTCCCCCATCTAAAGTTATCATTATTGGTGCGGGTGTGGTAGGCGAATTTGCTACACGCACAGCCTTGGCACTAGGTGCTTCTGTAAAGGTTTTTGATAACAATATCTACCGTTTAAAAAGATTGCAAAACAATCTTGGAGTAAGGGTTTGGACAAGTGTTATAGAGCCAAAAATTCTGGCAAAACAATTGAAAACATGCGAAGTGGCTGTAGGAGCGTTGAGCAGTGAATTTGGCCGAACACCTATTTTGGTTACTGAAGAAATGGTGGCCGCGATGCGTGCGGGCAGTGTAATAATAGATGTCAGCATAGACAGGGGTGGATGCTTTGAAACAAGTGAAATAACAAGCCACGAAAGACCCACTTTTGTAAAACACGGTGTAATTCATTATTGTGTTCCAAACATTCCGAGCGGCTTTGCCCGAACTGCAAGCCAGGCTATCAGCAATGTACTTATGCCATTACTATTAAATATAAGTGAGGAAGGTGGAGTGGAAGAAATGGTGTGGCACGACTTCAATCTTAGAAATGGAATTTATATTTACAAAGGATACCTGACAAATTTTTACTTAAGCCAGCGTTTCGACTTAAAATACACAGACCTCAACCTGCTTATTGCCAGCAGGAGGTAAATTTTTAGCTTTTATTGTTTTGGCGCTTTGCAATGGTCTTTTAGTTCTTCTTAAAGCAATAAAAGATTGAATCTAAAATTCTCTTATGTCAACAGAAAAACAAAAAATGCTGAGCGGTGAGTTGTACGATGCTACCGATCAGCAGCTAGTGAATGAAAGGAGACAGGCAAGGTTGCTTTTTAAGCAATTTAACGATACTACAGATGATCAACAAGAACTAAGGCAGCAAATTTTAAAAGAGTTAATTCCATCGCAGGGGATAGGTTTATGGATAGAGCCGCCTTTTTTCTGCGACTATGGAAGTAATATAAGTGTAGGCGATAAGGTTTTTTTCAATTTTAATTGTATTGTTCTCGATGTGATGAAGGTTACTATTGGAAGTAATGTTTTGTTTGGCCCTTCTGTACAAATATATACTGCTACACATCCCATGAACTGGAAGGAAAGGGCATCAGGTCTTGAATTTGCAAAGCCGATTACAATAGGTTCAGATGTATGGATAGGCGGAGGAGTGATAATTTGTCCTGGTGTTACTATTGGTAGTCGCTCGGTAATTGGGGCAGGAAGCGTTGTTACAAAAGATATTCCTGACGATGTGTTTGCAGCAGGAAATCCCTGTAAACCTAAAAAGGCTTTATAGGTTTACAGCACTCGGTTTATCTTAGAATTTCTAAAAATCAATCCCTTTATTTGTAAGTAAAAATTAAACGAGGGCACACGTTTCAATTATTTAATTGTCCTGAAAACTGCTTCATTCACCTTAACAGGATATTTCTTTTTCAATTCCTCTATCCACTTATCTTCAATTTCCTGTTGGTAGTCGCTTATAACCATTCCACGGGCATCTTCAAAAGTTCGATCATCAGGACCTTGATAAACTCGAATCACATAATTAAAAGTGTATGACTCATCGCTTGTATTTTTTACAGGATAGGTTAGTAAACCTGGGGTAAAATTTGTTCTTTCTGCAACTGCTAATTGTCCAAGCTCAAAGCGGCCGCTGTCTGCAGTTACATCGTTTCCATTATTGGCTGTTATTTTTCTCCAGTTGCTTAGGCTGTCCTTTAGTTTCTGCTGCATCTCTTCAGCAAGCTTTTGTGTTTTACAGGTAACGATAATTGCATCGGCACTGGCAGGCCATTTATATTTTGATTTGTGCAAATTATAATATTGTATCAGCCCGGCGGTATCAGTGTTAGCCTTACTCCACACATTTTTCTCCATTACACCAAACAACAAATTCGCTTCTTTAAACTCTTTTACCTGTTGTGAAAATCCTGAATTATAATCATCAAGATGTTTGCGATAATAGTCATCAGCAGATGCCTGTATGAATTTTTTAAATAACTCAGAATAATTTTCTTTTGCATTTCGGCCTGCTGCACTTTCTGAACTTTTTACAAATTGCACCCAATCACTGGCTTTTATGTTTTGCTTTGCAAATGAAAACAACAACGTATTTTCATTTATTCCTTTCACATTTTTAGTGTTTGGGTTGCTTATGTCACTATCTGTAAAAATAAAAAGAGCTTTTTCATTGAAGTTCGCTGGCTTATATTTTATCAACGCCAACTTTTTGTCGATCAGCTCCTTCTTCGATTTCTCCATGCGGTTATCCTTCGCTACCTGCTCCTCAAGAGTGGCAAGTGCTGCAGGATTATTCGGATCGGGAACAGGTTTTGCTTCAATTAGTTTTAGTATATGATAACCATAAGAAGTTTGAAAGGGCTTTGAAAAATCTCCCGGCTTTTGTAATGAAAAAGCTACTGACTCAAACTCCGGGCTATAAGTTCCGCTTGTAAATTCAGGCAATTCGCCCTTGTTATTGTTGCTGCTAAGATCGTTACTAACTTTTGCTGCCAGATCTTCAAAACTTGTTCCTTTGACAAGAAGGTTATAAATGCTATCAGCTTTGCGTGAAGCAATATTCTTTTCTTCTGCTGTAGCGTCAGGAGGAAATGAAATTAAAATTTGTGCTACCCTTCGTGAACCCAGGGACTTTCTTTCACCAATTTTTTTAAATATATGATAGCCTGCTTTGGTTCTTACAGGTGCAGAAAATGAATTTGTTGGTAAATTATAAGCTATGTTTTCAAGATCATATGGCAAGGTAAAAACTGATATAAAGCCCAGATCTCCTTTAGTTTGTTTTGTAGATTCGTCAGTGGAAAATTGCTGGCTTACTGTTCCAAAATCTTTGCCTTCTTTCAATTGTTTATATGCAGTATGAATATTATTGTATGCTTCTGCAGTATCTGCATTCCCCGGCACCTCTATAAATACCTGCGCCAGGTGTATTTCTTTCTGGCTACGTTCGAGAGCTTCTTTTGCCAGTGCTTTTAAATTAGCCTGTTCATTTATAATATTATCTGCAAGCTGGTTTCGAAAATTCTGTAACTCATTTTGTTGTGTCGCATCTTTATCAAGCCCTGCATCATAGGCAGCTTGTACTTTCAGTTTAAACCTGATATACAGATCAAGATAATCCTGCAAGGCTTTTTTACGATTGCCACTAATGTTAGGATTTTTATTAAATGCTTTTACAAACTCATCTTTGGTTACTGCTTTGTTGCCATATGTAAATACATTTTGGGCAATAGAATAATTTACTATAATTATAGAAATTAAGGCTAATGCAATTTTTTTCATCTATTGCTATATTATTTTGATGAGACGCCGTTTTTAATCTTCGCTCGCAGCACATCATCAAATTGCTCAATGCTTAGCATTTTACCAATTATTCTTTTTTGTGCGTCTAACAAATATAATGTAGGGGTTTTATAAACATCGTATAATTGCCTGAAATTCGCGACTCCTTTTTTTGCCTCTTCTTCTTTCACTGACCTTGGCTGATAAATATTTATCCATTCAAGCTTATGTTCATTTATAAATTTTTTCCATGCTTCATTTGCTCCGTCGTCTACATTTACCCCTACTATTTTAACTCCCAGGGCTTTCCATTTTGCCTGGTAGATAGAATCAATTCTCGGTACTGTTTCTTTACAGTGTCCGCAATTAGGATCCCAAAAAGTTAAAAAGGTATATGGTGCTTTTATGCTGTACAAAGACACTGCCTTACCGCTTGTGTCAAGCATTTGTATATCGGCGCCTTGTTCTCCAAGTTGATTGGCCATCAGGCTATATGCCCTGTCAAAAATGTATTTTCTTTGTTTTTTATTCAGCCAGGCTGTATCTCCTTTGCTGAAATATTTATCAAATAAAAACAGGAATACTTTTTCCTGCCCCATGTATTCCGGGTTGATGTACTTATCAGTAAACTTACCGAGAAGATATTTAAACATTTCCCTGCTTTCCCTTGATACAAGTAACATATAATTCACTTCGCTGATGATCGAGTCGGGCTCTGGCGCAACATAATATTTAAAGTATTCTTCAAGCTTCGGTTCAAAAAAGGGCGTGCGCACCAGGCTCTCATCATCAAAAGATACACCGTTCCACCAATTGTCTTTCACGTAATGGTATGGATAAGAAGAATCTTTTTTACCGTTGGGCAATACGGGTACTGCAGGTATCTCAGGCCGCTTCATTGCAAAAAAGAACCTGCTGAGCATAGACGTTGGTTTCTCTTTCATTACGTTTTCACGGTAATCATCCAGCTCTTTGTTTGATATCGTTATCAGGCTTTTTATGGTCAATGAATCTTTCGCATCCTTAGCCTCCGAAAGCTGCTTTTGCAGTGAGTTAAGTGCGGGTGTTTTCTGCGCAAGAAACCTCGTGTACTCCTGGAACATTTGATTGTCAGGAGAGCCGGTTATCGTCACATCACTAAGCTTTGTTGTATCAGCCTTTATTGAAAAGTTTTGATTTTTATCCATCAAAAATTCAAAAAGCAAATATTTCTTGGGCGATACTGCAAAATAAATTCCTTGTGGCAGTTTTTCTTTCCCCTTAAAGACTCCCTGGCTTTTTTCGTTTAGCCACGCGGAGTCGGAGAGGTTTTTGAACTTTCCGAAATAGCAGCCAAGGTATATCCATGTATTCTTAAACGGAGCAATTGTAACCGGAATATTATATCCCCCAGCGGTTTTTGTTGCTACGGGTGATTTCTTTACAGTTTTAGTTTGAGCCGAAGATTTGTGGCTTATTATAAACAAAGCCAGGCTAATAAATACAAATCGCATCATATATATTACAATAGAATTAGTTGTAAAAATATCTTTAAAATAGGAAAAGGTTTTTTTCAATTTGTTAATTACCATTCAAACTTTATGTAATAAACGTTTAAAAAGATCAATTATGATTACAAGTAAAAAAGGAATAACAGAAAATAAAGCAAATGAAAGTAACTGAAAGAGTTATCGAACAAATAATGAAAAAATTAAAAGACACTTTGAATGTGTTGATTCTGTATTTTTTTTCTGCAGCCGGCCTTTTCATCCTCTTTTAGCTTTGGTTGCGACGCTCCGTTCAATTGTAGTAATTCTATTTAACTTTTTGTGGATGTTTAGAGAAACGGCTTTCTTGAGCTGAAGTACTGAATTTGAAACCTGTATTTCGATATGAACTTTTTCATCACTTATAAAATGAGTCAACAGCTTATCTTCGCTAAATGTTTTTTAAAGATGTTATAGGTCAAACTGAGGTTAAGCAGCACCTAGCGGAAATGGTGCAGTTGAACAGGCTCAGCCATGCTTTATTGTTCTTAGGAAAACAAGGGAGCGGCGCTTTGCCTTTAGCCCTTGCTTTTGGCCAATTTCTTGTTTGCGAAAAAGTAAATGGGAAATCAACATCTAATCAACAAGGCCCTTCTTTGTTTGGGTTTGACGAACCAGTTGAACCAATGAATACATCTCCGACCTTGACCGACGCCTGCGGAGAATGTCCTGCATGTACCAAGGCATGGCAAATGGTTCATCCTGATATACATTTTTCTTACCCGGTAATTTCTAAAAAAAGCGGAGACAAGCCAAAGTCGACAGACTTTATAAGTGATTGGCGGGAATTTATACAGCAGAGTCCTTATGGGAATGTGTATGACTGGCTTCAATTTATAGGAGCAGAAAACAAGCAGGGAAATATAACGGCGGAAGAATGTAATGATATTATAAGACAACTTAGCCTGAAGAGCTTTGAAAGCGAGTATAAAATTCTTTTGATGTGGATGCCCGAATATTTGGGCAAAGAAGGAAACAAGCTTTTAAAACTGATAGAAGAACCACCGGCAAACACATTATTTATATTGGTGGCTGAAAGCGAAGAGCAAATTTTGCCAACGATTTTATCAAGAACGCAATTGGTAAAAGTTCCTTTACTTGAAAATGTTGAAGTAGAACAGGCATTGATAGAAAGAAACAATACGCCACCTGAGCAGGCAAGACTTGTAGCAGGAATTGCACAGGGAAATTATCATGAAGCGTTGCAGCTTTTACAACATTCTGAAGAAGACTGGCTAAGCCTGCTACGCGAATGGATGAACGTAACACTGAAAGAAAACCAGTTGGGCCAGGTAAAATGGGTAGAAGAAGCTGCTAAACTGGGTCGTGAAAAACAAAAGCAGTTTCTCCGGTATTACAATCACTTGCTTGAGCAATGTGTTCGATTAAGAATTTTGGGACCTCAAAATTTATCTCTTTCTGAACCTGAAAAAGACTTCGCAGCAAGGCTAAATAAGGTGGCAAGCGTAACACAGCAACAAGCTATTATAACAGAACTTGACAAAGCAGCATATTATGTCGAAAGAAATGCTAATGCTAAAATTCTTTTCCATGCATTAACTATAAAAATGTTGCACATTATTAAGGATAAGGTTTTAGTAAGCGTGGTGTGATAATTTTCTTTTGTATAAGTTAGTCTTACATGGCTGGCCAAACTATTTCAACTTAAAACTTTGCCGCCACAATTACCACATTTTTAAACGATTTCCTTTTGCCATTTAGATTGAAGACGTCAGTATAAATGATATAGGGGCCTAAGGGAACTTTATTAAGCTTGTCATCCAAACCGTCCCATTTAAAAGTGCCTGAAAGTGCTAATGTTGCATTTTTAGCAAGGCTTTTTACAGGCATTCCTGCTGCATCAAAAATGGTTATGTTGGCTACATATCCTTGTTCGCTGGTTAAGTAGTTGATCGTTGTAAAATCTTCAAATCCATCTTTATCTGGCGAAAATGTTTTTGGGGCAACTGTTATATTCGTTCTCGTAGAAGCATCTGTTTTGAATTGTGAATTTTGATAAGAAGGGGTTCCAAAACCGGCAGTTGATGCAGCAGATGTCCAGTTCTCTTTGTTCTGAGTTGGCTTGTTATAATCAATTCTTTCTAATGAAATTCCTTCTGTATTATCTATTAATTGGAAATGCCATTTAGAGTTATAGTGCAGTTCGTCAATTATATATTTTCGGCTATCTAATAACACAACATCACCTTCTTCATCAGGAAAAGAAGGCATGTTGATATCAATAAAATTATCAGGGTTTTGTGCAAAATAGTTTTGTTTTATAACCGAC
Source organism: Segetibacter koreensis DSM 18137 (assembly GCF_000374045.1). GTDB lineage: Bacteria > Bacteroidota > Bacteroidia > Chitinophagales > Chitinophagaceae > Segetibacter > Segetibacter koreensis. The sequence goes on from NZ_KB893331.1 coordinate 76,389, forward strand.
GCATCTTCACTGACAACAAAAAAATCTCCTGGAAACAGTAAAAGAGGATCACCTGTAAGTTGTGTTAGACTTCCTACAGCATTTGTAGTAGAAGATCTGTTAGCTATATACACATCTTTTAAATCAACTATTTTAGCGCTTCGATTATATATCTCAACATAATCGACGACACCGGGTTTGGGATTAAAAAGTACCTCGTTGATAACAACATCATTACTATCAATAGCACTTGCCAACCCAACGCGTGCGTTTTTTACTGCCTGTATAATGTTGCCACTGCAATCTGCTATATTATTTGCTGTTATTGTATACTCCTTATTACTTAATAAGGCCTTATTTACGGTAAGCTTTACTTTATTAAACTCAGGAGAAATGGCAACAGCAGAAACCGGGGTAATGTCGCTGCCGATGTTGTAATTAGAAGCATTTGCGCCTTTTGAGCTATCAATCGGTTCACTAAAGGTTAATATAATTGTTACACTGTCGATTGTAGCAGCTCTTAAAAGTGCAGGCGCAGTATTATCAGGATTGTGTGCATCTAAAGAATTTTTTGAGCCGGGTGTTCCGCCTCGTGCGTCGGAGCTTGCCTTCCAATTGCTGGCATCACCGCAAGCATTATGTGTGTCCATCATCTCAAGGCTCCAACCGCCGCTACTCTTTACATCATTTTGAAACCAGCTTTTTTTATAACTGACAGAATGAATTACAACTCCTTCTTTAGATATAAGAGATAATGTTGTGCCCTCATTATTAAGAGCCGGAAAAGAAGGTATTCCAATAACTTTCCCAAATAATGAAAAAAGGTCAACATTGTTCAGGCCTGTAATTATAAGGAAGCTATCTGCAGGTAAAATGTATGAAGGAAACGACTTACTGCCATTACTCAAACTCATTAATCTCCAACCACCAAGATTAATATCTTTCCCGCTAATATTTTTAACTTCAATAAATTCTGCATCAGGCAGACCATTAACAGGGCTTGGATCTGGAAGAATTTCATCAATCACTACGCCAAAAGCCTTAGGTATTTGAGCATTTGAGTTTGTAAATAAAAAACAAGTAATTAAAATAAAGGTAAAAATGATCGTTTTTGGCATTTGCTCTATTGGCCTTGATATTTTAAAAATACAATGGTTTTGTTATCTCTATAGAATTATTATGCCCAGTAAAATTCGGCTCAAAAAAAATCACTTTAAAAAAATTTGTCTTTAGTTCTTTTTGTATTTACTTTCGCAAAAGTGATTACAGTACAACAAAATATTAAACGCACAAAGAAACAGCTACCCTAGGGAAGCCGCCTGCGTTTGTACATTATACATATAAAGTAAGGCCTTCCCGAAACAGGAAGGCTTTTTTTATGCGGTGCTTTTACAATAAAAGGTAAAAAAATATTATTCGCGACAAAACATACAATCAGAAAAAACAAGAAAAAATAAAAACAATGAAAGTTGCAGTTGTAGGCGCTACAGGCCTTGTAGGCACAAAAATGTTGCAGGTGTTAACCGAACGAAATTTCCCGGTAACAGAATTATTGCCGGTTGCCTCAGCAAAATCAGTTGGAAAGGAAGTTCTTTTTAAAGGCAAAAACTATAAAGTAGTAAGCATGGAAGATGCGATTGCTGCAAAGCCTGACGTTGCATTGTTTTCTGCCGGAGGTGGCACATCACTCGAATGGGCTCCTAAGTTTGCGGAAGCAGGGATAACTGTGATTGACAACTCAAGTGCATGGCGCATGGATCCTAATAAAAAGCTGGTAGTACCTGAGGTGAATGCGGAGGTTCTTACCAAACAAGACAAGATCATCGCTAATCCTAATTGCTCTACCATTCAAATGGTCGTAGCATTGCAACCATTGCATAAAAAATATAAAATTAAAAGAGTTGTGGTAAGCACTTACCAAAGCGTAACAGGCACAGGGGTAAAGGCGGTGCAGCAACTGATGAACGAACGCAAAGACGAGAAAGGAGTTATGGCTTATAAATATCCTATTGATTTAAACGTAATTCCTCAAATAGACGTGTTTTTGGAAAACGGTTATACCAAGGAAGAAATGAAGATGGTAAATGAGACTAAAAAAATTATGCACGATGACAGCATAAGACTAACATCTACTACAGTGCGTATACCGGTGATGGGTGGCCATAGTGAAAGTGTAAATGTAGAATTTGAAAACGACTTTAACCTTGATGAGGTAAAGCAATTGCTTGAAGAATCACCTGGCATAACATTGCAAGACAACATACAGGAGCAAATTTATCCGATGCCATTATGGGCACATGAGAAAGATGATGTATTTGTAGGCAGGTTAAGAAGAGATGAAAGTCAGCCAAACACCTTAAACATGTGGATTGTCAGCGATAATCTTAGAAAGGGTGCAGCAACAAATGCAATTCAAATAGCAGAATATTTAATTAAAAATGATTTGCTGAACTAGATGTGCTTTTGGCACCCGTATTTTTTATACAGACTTTGATAAAATGATGAAGTGTTTGAAGAGTCAATTTTTCAAACACTTCTCTTTTACTAATTGCTTTATAGCAGCGCACGCGTTATAATTTTGGATACTTAAAAAATATTCAAGAATTTCATCAAGAACACTTATATCGTTTTCGGTTAAAAAGATTTCATATACTTCGTTATAATTGAAGTTTGCCGAAAGACGATATAACAGTGATTTCATGAGGGATGGGTTAGACAGGTGTTGATTGTTCATTTTGTTTCAGTGCCGGTGCTTTTGATATTTTTCTTTACTCTTTAGGTATCAATTCTATAAAAATAAATAAGACTTAAAGCCACAAGCATTAGTTGCAAGTACAACAAACAGCAGCAGTTTTTACAAATCCTTACATCTTTAGCTACTTCTTTAGACGCAAACTTCTAAACGTCTTTTTCCGTTCGTATATATATTAATTTGATTGCATTAATTGAATTAAAAAGTCATAAAGAAAGTGAAGATTTTATTTTTCTGATTTAAGCCTTTGGTTTTAATGTTTCATCCTTCATCCTCTACTAACTTTATTGTGATCACATTCTGTTCATTCGTTTATCTTCCGACATCATAAGCTTTATGTTCAAACAGAGAAGATAAACAATTTAAAAGCATGTTTTTAACAGACAAACAAAAAAATGTACAATAGGTATTCACCCCATTTTTTTGTAATATTATTGTTGCTTTTATTCAACTAACTGTAAAGTATATGAAACAATATTTTAGAATCTTATTCATATTTATTGTTATTACAAATGCCTCTTGTAAAGTAACTAAAAACGCTGTTGCAACTAAAGATGACGGAAAAATAGAAATTGATTTTGTGCAGGTAAATGATGTGTATGAAATAGCGCCGATAGCAGGTGGCAAAGAAGGTGGAATGGCAAGAGTCGCCACATTAAAAAGGAAATACAAACAATCTAACCCAAATACTTTTTTAATAATGGCCGGAGATTTTATTAGTCCCTCTGTGTACAATAGTTTACAATACAACGGACAACGAATAAGGGGTGCGCAAATGATAGAATCGATGAACGCTGCAGGAATGGACCTCGTAATTTTTGGCAACCACGAGTTTGATTTTTCGGACAAAGATTTGCAGGATAGAATCAATGAGTCTAACTTCCTGTGGGTTTCATCAAATACTTTTCATAGGTTAAAAGATAGCATTGTTCCTTTTACAAAAACAAATGTACCGGGTGCAGTTCCCTTTCCTCAAAAGTATATAATGAATGTAAAGGATGCCGATGGTACAACTGCTAAAATAGGTATTATAGGTCTTACGCTTTCATCAAATCCTGCAGAATATGTTAGTTACAAAGAGCCATTGTCAACAGCGAAACAATTATACGATGAGCTTAAAGATTCTGTAGATGCAGTTGTAGCTGTTACACACCAGACAGTTGATGATGACATTAAACTCGCAACTGAACTGCCTGGCTTAGCTGCTATTCTAGGCGGACATGAACACTCTGGTGTATTCCATAAAACAGGTAATGTAAACATAACCAAAGCGGAAGCTAACGCTAAAACTGCCTACGTTATAAAACTTCTTATTAATAAAAAGACTCATCAATTTACTGCCTCTCCTGAACTTAACTATATAAACGAAAAGATTGCTTTTGACATCACTACAAATACAGTTGTACAAAAGTGGAAAAAAATAGCAGAAGATAATTATGCTTCCCTAGGTTTTAACCCAAAGAAAATTGTCATAGCGTCCGGAGAAGTACTCAATGGCAAAGAGTCAGAAACTCGAAACACGTCAACAAATTTTACAAGGTTGATAACACAAGCAATGGCATTTGTATGCCCCCAAGCAGATGTAGTTATTTTTAACTCAGGTTCAATAAGATTAGATGATATATTAACTCCGCCTGTTTCTGAGTACGATATAATACGCAGTTTGCCTTTTGGTGGTGGCATTGTAGAAGCCGATATGAAAGGAAGTCTGCTGATACAAGTATTACAGGCAGGACTAAAGAATAGAAATTCAGGTGGTTTCTTACAATATCAGCCTGTAACCTATAATAATACCAGCAATTTATTTATGATAAATAATACTCCAATTGATTCACTTAAAACATACCGGGTTGCTATGTCAGAATTTTTACTTACCGGAAAAGAGAGTAACCTTGGTTTTCTACATCCTCAAAATCCTGCCATTACAAAAATGTATCCTGCTGACACCTCAGCCAATAATCCAAAATTAGACATCAGGCTGGCAATCATTACATATTTAGAAAGTAAGAAATAATCATGAAGGCGAGAATAAAGGAGATAATAATATCCTTTATAATTTCCTGATGATTCTCTTTCATAAACGCTGCATTATTATTTTACATCAGTTGAATACAAAGAACCGCCATCGGTATTTGATGCAGTATTATTTTGTATAGATGATGGATCATTGATCTGGTAAGAAGGATTGAGGTCGAAGCCTGCATTTAAAATAGCAGAGGTATGAGTGTACCAATCATCAGGATAACTTACAAATACACAACTTCCGCCTTTGATAGCATCAATTATTCGAAAATGTATACCATACGGAACAGCAGGACAACCATAACTTCTGCTAATTGCGCCTTTTGCACCGGCCACCGATGCAGCTACGTACTTTGAACCATGCAACACTATTGACCTCATTTTGACTCTGTCATTTATACCCGGCTCCATTCCGTTTAACTGTAAACTAAGACCTGCTTTGCCTTTGTACGGCTGCCCGGTTACGAGAAATCCGAGGCTGCTTTTATTAGAATTATATAAGTTTGAAAAACTTGTGGCAAATTCCTCTCCGCTGTTTTTTCCATGAGAAACATACGTATTGAACAATAAGCGGCTGTTAACAACATCAATTACATACAACCTCTTATTTCTGCTGCTTTGGCTATAATCACAAATAGTAAGTACGTTTGTCTTGTTTAACATACCCTTACTTTCGAGGTATTGAAAACCTTTATAAGCATTAAAAAACACATCTTTTTCGAGACCGTATTCGCCTAGACTAATTAGATCGTAAATGGAATCAGAAATTCTTTTAATAACGGGAGCGCTTGCTGAATTGGAAAGTAATGTAGGAAAATTTTTATCTCCACCTGGCAACCCTTTTTTGTTATCGCCTGCAAAAGATTGTACCGAAATAAAGAGTAACGTGACCAATAAAACCTTTCCTGCTAACTTTGAAAATCCTCGCATAAATTATAATCTTATAAGTGTAATATTTACGGTTAAGGACGCCAAATTATAATAATTATTGTCTAAGCTAAGTTAAAAGTTTTTAAGATGTGCAATTTATCCCTAATATTTGCTGATTTTCAATGCTTTCTTTTAGGTAAGAAACTTTAAAACCAGCCTCGTTTCTTAAATATTCTCAGCATGATTAACGGTACAATCAGCATAACTGCTACTGTTATGTAAAACCCCCACTTTTGGTGCGAGTAAGGAATAACATCGAAATTCATTCCGAATATACCTCCTATGACAGCACCGGGTGCAAGTAAACAGGTAACAATTGCCATTACTTTCATTACCTCATTCATCTTCAGGTTCACCTGGTTTATATACAAGTCCTGTAGACTGGTTAGAATGTCACGATAGTTTTCAGCAACATCATTTGCTTGTATAATATGATCGTAAACGTCTTTAAAGTATTTATTTATTTTGTCATCCAGCAGTTCGCTTTCACTCTTAATGAAACCATTTATAAGGTCTCTTACCGGCGAAACATTTCTTTTCAATACAATCATTTCTTTTCGAAGACTGTTCAGTTTAGCCAAAGATTTTTTGGTACTTCTACGAACTATTTCTTCTTCAAGCTGCTCTATTTTGTCTCCCAACTTCTCCATTACTTCAAAGTAATGATCGACAATAACATCGAGTAAGCTATAACACAAATAATCTGCTCCTCTTAGCCTAAGTTTACTGTTAGCAATATTTAGTTTATCACGAATACTTTTAAATACATCTCTTGTAGCATCTTCCTGAAAGGTAATTACAAAGTCTTTTCCCAAAACTATGCTTATCTGCTCCTGCTCTACGGCACAGTTTTCTTCATTGAAATATAACATATTCAGCAGGCAAAACAAAACGCCCTCTATGTCATCCATTTTAGGTCGTTGACCAATACTTGATATATCTTCTACGAGTAAGGGGTGAACGCCAAAATGTTGACTTATGAGTTCTATATCCGGCTTAACAATTCCATCTACATTTATCCAGCTTACTTTTCCGCTATCGCGAAAGCGAAAAGTTTCCCTGATATTCTTCAACTCAACTTTTTCAATAGATACTGCATTATAACTATATACATACAATTTTGTTTCTTTTACATCTTCCCACTCAGGTTGAACAGTTGGATTAAAGCCGAAAATCTCTTTAGTTCTACCTGTATTGAAGACCGGTTCAATTAATTGCTGAATGTATTTATCGGGGCGCATAAAATAAAGATAAGGCAACCTGTAGAAATTAATTTACCAGATGTTTTTTGGAAGGTAACTATATAGTATGTGGGGTAAACCTACATGTGAAATTAGCAGAACCTCTCTACATCAGCTAACAATGAAGCAGCAAAAAACAAAGAAATATCTGGCCATTGTTTGCTAAGAGAGCTATTTGTTTTTACAGAAAATGTAAAGAACGAGTTTCACATAAGTTTTTTTAAATTTTGCAAATATCGTATCTGAAAAATTATAAGTCTAGATCTAAAACTGTTTTTGGCGGCAATAAAAGAATTGTTTGTAGTCCAGCCTCTTTAGCACCTTCTATGTTGTTAGCAGTATCATCAATAAATAATGTTTCATTAGCATTCAGGTTCTCGATGTAAAGCAATTTGATAAAAGATTCGGGGTAAGGTTTTCTTACGCCCAATTCATGAGAATAGTGAGCTTTTATAAAATAATCGTCAAAGTTCTTTTCGCCTGTACAGTCGCGGAAAATTTTTTGAAAAGCTATATAATGTATAAGATTTGTATTTGAATATAAGTAAATATTATAGCGTTTTTTTATTTCTTGCAGCCAACGAAGTCTTTGTACCGGAAAAGTTCCAAGCATTGCAATCCATGCATCCCTTATCTGCTCATCTGACAAGGCTACTCCTGACTCTTTTCTAAAATTTTCATAAAACTCTTCTGGAGTAATTTTCCCTGTTTCTAAATTTTCAAAAAGAGCGGACGCAGTACTTTGGGTGTAAAACTTGTTCCAATTAGCGACGCCTAATGCTTTAAAGGCTTTTTCTGTTTGTAAAAAGTCGATATCAATAAAAATTCCACCAAGATCAAAAATAATATTTTTTATTTTTTTCATAATTGCAAAAATAATGGCTGTGGAAATGCAGAAACTTCTATATTTGCACCCGCTTCCCAGAAGCAGGGCCTATAGCTCAGTTGGTTAGAGCACCTGACTCATAATCAGGTGGTCCTAGGTTCAAATCCTAGTGGGCCCACTGATAATCAAGCAGTTATAAAGATAGTTTATAACTGCTTTTTTATTTCCAAGCAATTTCCAAGCAGACTTACTCTTTTTCCTTTTTGTACTCAAATAACTCTGCATTAACAATTGAGTTAGCGATTTCTTGACAATTCGCAATTCCAACCGTTTCTTTTCTTTCTTAATTTTAACCTAATCTAACTATTACCGCTAAAACAGTTATTATGAACTGGAAAGAAAAATTACGCAGTAATTTATTGCTGCGTAACATGATGTTCGATGTAATAGGTTTTCCTGCTTCTGCAGCCAAGAGGACATTTATTCCTTACTTTCAATATAAAATGGCGCCATACCAAAGGGATTACTACCTCTATTTCACAAGCCCGCCCAACAGTATTCGATATAAAAACGATATTTTTAATAAGCTCTATGAATATGATGGGTATGAAATTGTTCAGTATATAGAATTTCACTTTTCTGCTTATGAAAACAAAGAAGATTTTCTTCGTTTTCTGCG
>NZ_KB893332.1 GCF_000374045.1 Segetibacter koreensis DSM 18137
AATGCAGCCAATGCGATAGGGAATTTAAAAGAAACACCGCTTTCCAATTTTTTCAACCGGATCAACTACCGAAAAGGAAGAGTGTCAGCGATCAGTGCAACAGCAAGAAAGCTGGCAGTGATTATATGGAATATGGTGATAAAAAAGCAACCATATAACAACGAACACGGCTATGAATTCTTAGATCAAAAGCGCAAAAGAAAAGTGCAGGAAATGAGAAAGCTTATTCATAAGTTTGATATAAAGACTGATGAATTAGGGCTGCAATTCAACTGCTTATAAAACGTTAGTCAGAATGTATTGTGCGTAGCGCACAAATTAAAATTGTAAGCTGGCTTTTGCCGGTTGGTTTAATGAACGAAAAAGATCAAATGTTACAAATACCTCTAAAATCTTTAGTATTTCGAAACACGATTTTTTGATGATAATACGTAGTCTTCAGGAATTTCGATTATTCATTTCTGAAATGATCTTTTCCTGTATTTTAATAAATTCTTCTTTAGAGAGTGTAAGTTTATCTTTTCCCAAATTCATATCGCTTAAGTGATTTGTTGGCACCAGGTGCACATGGGCATGAGGCACTTCGAGACCGACTGTTATTATATTAACCCGGTTGCAGTTAAAAGTTTTTTCTATTGCTTTTGCAATTGGTTTAGCAAATAAAAGCAAGTCAGCCAGGTATTCATCCGGAACGTCAAAGATTTTATCTACTTCTATTTTTGGTATAACGAGTGTATGTCCTTTTTTTATAGGATAAATGTCCAGAAATGCAAAGAATTTATCGCTTTCCGCAATTTTGTAAGAAGGAATTTCACCTGCTATTATTTTTGAAAATATTGTCATTTGTTTTAGTTTTTTAGTGGAATGTGGAAAATGATTTATTTAAATAAAAAAACCAGCTATCAGAGCTGGCTCTTTTATTTAAAAATCAATAGTTTATACGGTAATATCTACCACTTTAAATTTCAAAACTCCCGTGGGGGCCTGCACTTCAGCAATTTCTCCTTTTACTTTGCCAATCAGGCCTTTGCCTATAGGTGATGATGCAGATATCTTTCCTGCCTTAAGGTCGGCTTCTTTTTCACCCACAATCTGGTAAGTGACGGTTTTTTTCGTAGCCATATTTGTAATGGTTACTCGAGTTAAGATAGTAACCTTACTTGTATCAATCGTTGATGTATCAACAATCTTAGCAGTGGCAATTGCACCTTCCAGTTGTTTTATTTTAGCTTCCAGCATTCCTTGCGATTCCTTTGCGGCATCATATTCTGCATTCTCCTTAAGGTCGCCTTTTTCACGGGCTTCTGCAATAGCACGAGATGCTGCAGGTCTTTCAACACTTTTAAGGTGATGAAGTTCATGCTTCATAGATTCAAAAGTCTCCATGGTCACGTAATTGATCTCACTCATATTCATTTTGTTTTTAACAGATCACAAAAAAATACAACGCTACAGAGATTTTGCAGCGTTGCATTTAACAAAATTAAGAAATTCTATAAATATATTCTTTTTTTGTAAATTCTTATACAAATAATAATTTATATAACATTGCTAAAAGATTTAACATTGTTTTTTATACATTGGCGCATTAATTGAAATGAAACGGGCAAATATTCTCACATGATAACCTTTACAAGCCCCTCAAAAAGCCGGGCTTCAGTTATTGCATTTGGCTTTAAAGAAATTGGTCCATACTATTGGGTTGGCAATTGCAAAAACGTTGATTACTATGCCGGTCAAACTTTTCGTGCTCCGGCTCATGGTATTTTAAAAAGCATTAAACTATTTTCATCTGTAGTGTCTGGCTCAGCCGATGCCACATTAAGTTTATACGAATTTGATGAAATAAATTTTACATGGAAGGAAAAGCGGGCGGAGACTACAAAGTATATTACGAAAGAACAGGAGAGCCAATGGATAGAGTTCGATTTTCCTGATGTAGAAGTTAAAAAAGACGGATATTATGCCTTTAAAGTTTCCTGTAAAGGAGGCGGAATGGTAGCTATAGCCGAATGTCCATGGAACATAACAAACCCTTACCCTGAAGGAGTAGAATGGGTTGGAACCTCTTTTTTAAAGGAAGGAAACTTTCATAAAGACTTCGACCTTGCCTTTGAAGGTGAAATTGAAGAATTATCTAATGCCAAGTTTATCTAATAATATTTTTGCCATCTTATAAAAAGCCTCCTCGGAATAGCCGGCTATGTGCGGCGTTATTATAACATTAGTTCTGGCTAACAGATTACTTAATTGTTGCTGCTCTTCCTTCGTATAGGTATGAAGTTTTTCATTTTCTAAAACGTCAAGAGCAGCGCCTTTTATGTAACCTGCATCTAACGCATTAATTACAGCTTGTGTGTCTGTAACCTTTCCACGACAACAGGTTATAAAATAGGGTTTGTTTGTAAGCGACTGAAAAAAACTGTCATTTGCAAAATGGTATGTTTCTTCAGTAAGGGGAATGTTTAAACTCACTACATCACTGTATTTGCAAACCTGCTCGAGGCTTGCCTCCCTTACATAATCCTTTGCAAAATCAAACTTGTATTTATCATACGCAAGCACTGTAACACCAAACGATTGAAGAAGTTTCGCAAACGCGCTTCCGGTATTTCCATAACCTATAATACCGACTGTTTTACCCGATAGCTCGATACCCCTGTTTTCATTGCGCAAATAAATATAGCGCTTAATTTCATCAAAACTTTTACTGATGTTATTCATAAGATTCAGCAAAAGACCAAGCGAATGTTCTGCAACAGCATTTCGGTTTCCTTCAGGACTACTTACGCACTTAATTCCTTTGCTTTCTGCATACGCTACATCTATCAGTTCCATTCCGCTGCCAAGCCTTCCTATCCACCGAAGTTTAGGAGCAGCATCAATAATAGTTTTGTCTATCTTTAGTCTTGTAGTTACAATTATACCTTCAACCTTGGTAACGGTAATTTCTAATTCGTCATATGTAATAGCGGGAAGGTTTAAAATCATATAACCCTTTCTCACTAAAGTCTCCTCAATATAAGGATGACATGGCGCTGTGATTAATACTAATGGATTCAATTCTTTTTTTATTAATGTTACTTAATGGATTAAGGTTAGGTAAAATTTATGCCATTCTAAAAGTTAGAGCGGCGAACTCTTCAACACTTAAAACTTCAGCTCTTTTATTAAATAGTTCATCTTTTAATTCATCTGCTGAAAATAAAGATTTCACTGCATTTCTCAAGGTTTTTCTTCTTTGGTTAAAAGCAGTTTTTACAAGGTTAAAAAATGCTTTTTCACTTTTCATTTCAGGTACATCTTGTCGCCTCGTTAGCCTTATTACGCCACTCATTACTTTTGGAGGAGGGGTGAAACTTGAAGGTTCTACATCAAACAGGTAAGTTACCGTATAAAACGCTTGTACCAGTACGCTTAAAACACCATACACCTTACTGCCTTCTTTTGATGCGGCCCGTTGCGCTACTTCTTTCTGAAACATTCCTACAGATACGGGAACCTGTTGTTTCCATTCTAATACCTTAAATAAAATTTGTGTTGAAATATTATATGGAAAATTTCCGACCAAAGTAAATTCTCCTTCGAAAGGGGGATTAATATCTAAAAAGCTTTCATGAATGATTTTATCCTTTATAGCAGGGTAAGTTTTTTCAAGAAAAGCGACTTTTTCCGCATCCAGTTCCACTGCTTTAAATTCAATTCCCGGAATTTTTAAAAGATATTTTGTCAGTGCGCCTCCTCCCGGACCAACCTCTAAAAGTTGACTAAACTTATGTTGTTGCAACTCGTCAATAATTCTTTTGCAAATATTTTCATCTTTTAAAAAATGCTGCCCCAGGGATTTTTTTAATCTGTATTCCATGCAGCACCAAAAGTAAATTGAATTGGTTAATGATTGGTATTCATTTAAAAGAAGGTCAGAATATTCTTATAAAGTCACGCTTCCATTTATAACTCACTCAATAGATTGCTTACTTTTACTTTTTTAAACAAATAGAAAATAATGAGTACCGAATTGCAAAAACCTATAATTGGATTTAGTTGTGGAGACTTAAATGGAATTGGTACAGAGCTAATCATAAAAACGCTCGCAGACTCCCGTATCCTCGATTTTTGCACGCCTGTAGTTTTTGCAAGCAACAAAAGCATAAACTTTTACAGGAAATCTTCAACTGCTGCTAATTTTGCCTTTACAGTTATTAAAGATCTATCGAAGCCCAATATAAAGCAGGTAAATGTATATAATTGCTGGGAAGAAGAAATTACGATTACACCAGGGCAGTTAAACGAAACAGGTGGTAAATATGCATTCAAATCACTAAAGGCGTCAGTAGAAGCGCTACAAAATAACCACATACAGGGGCTAATAACAGCACCGATACATAAAAAAAACATTCAATCAGAGGAGTTTAATTATAGTGGGCACACACCATACTTAAAAGCAACATTTGGTGTCAACGATGTTGTAATGTTAATGGTAGCCAGTAATATGCGCGTAGGGCTGGTAACGGAGCATGTGTCGGTTGCTGAAGTTGCAAACCTTATAACAGCCGAAGCAATTGTAAGCAAGCTGCAAATAATTAACAGCAGCCTTGTAAAAGATTTTGGAATTGATAAACCCAAAATTGCTGTGTTAGGTTTAAACCCTCATGCCGGTGACGAAGGTTTAATTGGAAAAGAAGAAGAAACCATTATTAAACCAGCAATTAAAGAAGCAAAAAATAAAGATATTCTTGCCTTTGGACCTTTTAGTGCCGATGCTTTTTTTGCGCGCGGCCAACATGAGAAGTTCGATGCTGTTCTTGCTATGTACCACGATCAGGGACTCATACCTTTTAAATCTTTGGCCAAAGGCGAAGGCGTAAATTATACAGCCGGGCTTCCTGTTGTGCGCACCAGTCCCGATCATGGTACAGCATTCGACATTGCAGGCAAAGGCATTGCAGACGAGGCATCATTTATTGCAGCTACTTTTGAATGTATTGATATTATTAAACGCAGGGGTTTTTATGAAGACAACAGAAAAAATCCGTTGCGCAGAATTAGTGCCCGTGTATTTGCAAATGTGGTAGACGAAAGAATTGAAGAATAACCTGAATGACAATCTTTGCTTATACCGAAAATCATCAATCTATTATGCATTCAATTTCCAACGAAACCATATCAATTAAAGTTGCAGATAAGGGCGCAGAACTTCAAAGCATTTACAACAAGCAATCAGAGTTAGAATACATGTGGAGTGGCGACCCTGCTTTTTGGGCAAAGAAAAGTCCTGTATTATTCCCTATTGTAGGAGGGCTGAAAAAAAATACTTATAACTACAAAGGAAAATATTACCAATTGGGCCGACATGGTTTTGCCCGTGATAATACGTTTGATCTTGTTGAAAAAACAAATTCTTCTCTTACATTTTCTCTTAAAAGTAACGAACAAACAAAAGAGTGTTATCCTTTTGATTTTGTATTTAGTGTAAAATATGCGGTGCAGGAAAATAAGTTGCAGGTAACTTTTATAGTTGAAAATACCGGTTCTGACAATTTGCTGTTTTCTGTTGGCGCACATCCTGCCTTTGCCGTTCCTTTGGTAAAGGGAACAACTTACGAAGATTACTATTTACAGTTCAACAAAGCCGAAGATGCAGGCCGGTGGCCTTTATCTTTAGATGGTCTTATAGAAACAACTGCAACTCCCTGCTTAAAAAATGAGAACAGGTTGCCTTTAAAAAAGGAATTGTTTCATAAGGACGCCATTGTTTTCAAGCATCTTACATCAGATTCCATATCTATTGTTAGTGATAAAACACCTCATGGTGCCAAAGTTCACTTTCCGGGTTTTCCATATATGGGTATTTGGGCAGCCAGAGATGCAGACTTCGTTTGTATAGAACCATGGAGCGGTATTGCAGACAGTGTAGATGCCTCAGGAAATTTAGAAGAAAAAGAAGGGATAAATAGCCTGGCAGCGAATGGCAGATTTGAAATTGCCTATAGTATTGAGGTTTTTTAAAATACAGAAGCAAAGCTACCTCCCTCAACCTTTCAATTCAATAATACAAGTTGTAATTACTTCATTAACTGCATCAGATAAGAAATAGAGTTGTATATATATTCTTAAAATAATATCTTTAAATCTAATATTTAATTCAACAATTAATTTTAACATTAATATGAATTTTATTAGGAAGACATATATACTTCTGAGATCTGCCTTTTACGATGTGAGGGCTTTCTTAAGTTACGTGAAAAACACCTCCGCCAACGATAGAGCCCGTTCAAAGGGCCTTTCAGCTATTGTTAATCTTGACCATATGTTACTCAATTATGATTTTGGAAGGTATTCATACATCATTTGTCTTTATTTAAATTATTTTGGCTTTAATATAATTGTAAAAACCAATTACAAATTTTTTAAATCACTTGAACCTTTTAAAAAACTTTTCATTAAACAGCAATATCGGTTAATTAGAAATTCATCCACTCCCATCAATACTATTACTCTTAATGGTGAACAATATGTAGGCAAACTGATTAATATCAATTACGGTTATAGCAGTATCAAAAACAAAGCTTTTGACTGTATTGCACCGTACCCAATGTTTCCGCTAGATATTCAGTTTTTTTGTAACTCCGAATATCTTTTGAGACTTAGAGAAGCTAAAAGAACAATTAAAATCTTTTTTAGTGGTAATGTAAACAGAAGTTTATTTAGCCAGGAGCACATGAGAAAAGAATTCGACGTACTTCCAAGATGGGATGTAATAAACTTTATTAAAACCACTTTTGAAGCAAAGAGTAAAATTCAAGTTATTAAAGACAAATCTTTTTTATATGAGCTATTTGATGCTGACAGCTATACTAATTCAATTATAATCTCTGAAGCTAGAACAGCAAAAATAGATTGGTTGAAAATGCTTAGTAAAACTGATTTTTTTATCTGTCCTCCAGGTGTTTCTGCACCTTGGTGTCATAATAGTATAGAAGCCATGTCAGTAGGAACTATACCAATTTTACAATATGCTGACTTATTCACTCCGGTCTTGGAAGATAAGAAAAACTGTTTAGTTTTTAAAAATTATAATGAACTTCAAAAGGTTATGGATGATGTTTTAGAAATGAAGAAAGAAGAAATAGAGATTATGAGACACAATGTAATAGATTATTATCAAAAATATTTGTCCATAGAAAGTATAGGTAGAAAACTCCACCAGTTTATTACTTCAAACAAACAAGAAACAAATTTAGTTATTCCATTCATAAGGTCATTTGACGACAAATAGTGATTACTACATCTTATTTAAAGGTGTTCTATGATTTAACTACTTAAACTCCATATCCGATATGTTTTTATTAATAACATAGGAAGAATAGATTATTTCGACTCTTCCTTTTTTATTCTTTACACTGTGCTTTGGTGTATCATCCGTGTCAAACTCAAGTGTTACACCTTTAGGTAATTTGTACTCTTTGGTATTAAAAGCAAAAATTACTCTATCAGGTAACCCATATGAAGCATATTTACCGTAACTCATCTCCATTTCAAATGTGCCGTTTTCGCGTGTTGTAGTATTGGCTTTTTTTATAAGTAGGTTTGCTTCATCTATGTATAAGGTAGTTAATACTACATCACTATTATCATCGTTTGGCAATAGTTTTACCAGTTTTACTTTATCTCCGCCTACCGTACTTTCTCCTGAAGGAATCGCAGTGTAATTATCGCCTGACAAAACAGAACTCATGTTAAAGGAAACACCACTTTTAGGTAAAATTGAAATGCCTTTATCTCTTTTAACTGTAAATTTATCCGGCCGTTTATAAAACACTTTCACTTTACCTACCGGTGCTTTTATAAAAGCAACATCGGTTTTCATTTTACCTTCGGCGATATAATCATTTACCTTATCAAGCTTTGATCTTACTTTCTTTATAAGGCTATTTACATCCTGGGCAGATGTTGAGAAATGACAAATGAGGGATGACAGAAATACAAATATTATTTTTTTCATTTTAAATGTTCACTAGGTGATTTTAAATATTAACGAACCATAAAAAGACAAACTTCGCAAACCATAAAAAGTGCTTACATCTTTGCTTTCTTATGGCAATTTTCAGAAAATGATTTTGCTTTATTAAAGCGGATGAAAAACCGAAAGTTGCAGTGTGCGACGCAACGATGTTTAATAGCTTTTCTATGCCCGGTACAAAAAAAACTCTTAAATAGCTTTACATAAAAATTATCGAAATAAGGCTTTAACTCAAAATATCTTTTTTTCTAAATACCAGTACGGAAGCAAGCAGCAAACCAAAGATGTGTAAAGCAAGTATTCCTGCGGCTTGCAGTACTTTATCCAAATTCTGTACCGAGCCAATTATGGCTTCATTGTCATTATTTACTTTAACATCGAAAAAACCTTTCCACCCAATCATATGAGTTGTAAAGAGATAAGGCTTTATTGCATTGAAAATAGGTATATCGAGGGTGCTTAAAATAGTAAATACGACAATGACACTCATGGTGGCTACGATAGGGCCAATAGAATTTTCGGCAAAGAGTGATAAAAAGAAACCCAGTGATGCAACCGTTAGCATTGCCAGTGCTGCAAAACAAAAGGCACAAATATACCTCCAGAAAATATCGTTACTTTTTAATTGTACAACATAGCCACTTTTAAGATTAAGCATATCATCTGTACCAAAAATGGCCATGGACACAAACAAAGCAAGTATAGCCATAAATATGAGCAACAGAAAAGTATAAATAGCGGCTGCAAGAAACTTTGCCAAAATAACCTCGGTACGACTTACAGGTTTTGTAAGAAGTAACCGCAAGGTTCCCATGTTTGCTTCGCCTGAAATAAGGTCCGCTGCAATAAGGGTTATAAGCAGTGGCACATGCACCAGCAACAGTTGAAGAATAATGTAGCAAACAAGGTAACCATTCAATACATTCCCTTCGATATTGAACGAAGCTGATAAGTCTCGTAACATAAAATCAACGTACATTTTTCCATCGACTTTTAATCCGAACTGAATGATACTGACGAGGGCGGCCACAGCAACAAAGCTGATGTAGGTTCGCGGTCGTTTAAATATTTTAAATAACTCAATTTGTAAAAGCTTCCACATGTTGATTGCCTGTTGTTACCTGTAAAAAATAATCTTCCAGCGAGTTTCTTGGTTGTAAAGACAAAATCGGAATTTGCATTTGTGCGAGAGACTGATGAAAAGCCGGAATTTCATTTTTATCCATTTTTAAAACAATTGTCTTTTCTCTTGCAGGCTGCAATTTTGCTGACCATCGACTTTGTTGTAATTGGTAAAATGCCTTTTTATTGTCTAACGTTTCGAGCTCTACAAGAGTTTGTGAAGGATCAAATAATGCCAACGTGTCACCTTCCGCCATTTTTTTGCCCTTATCTATAATTAACAGGCGATTTGCTATTAATTGTATTTCGCTTAATAAATGAGAAGAAACCAAAATTGTTTTATTTCGCTCTTTGCTGAGATGCAGCATAAGGTTTCGAATATCTGCAATGCCTTGAGGATCGAGTCCATTGGTTGGCTCGTCTAACACAATAAGTTGTGGATTGTGCACCAAAGCAATCGCAATTCCTAAACGTTGTTTCATGCCCTGGCTGTATGTTTTTACTTTGCTAAATGCCCTTTCCTGTAAGCCTACCATTGCTAATTGGTCTAATAGTTGAGCCCGAGTCAGCTTCGGGCCGCCACTGATTTTCGAAAAAAGCTGTACATTCTCAAAAGCTGATAAGTATTTGTAAACATCTGGTTTTTCTATAACCGCGCCGGTTTGTCGTAGTATTTCTTTTCTATGTGTAGAAAGATGCATCCCAAACATTTCAATTTCTCCATGACTAGGCTCAATTAACGTCAACAACATTCTAATAGTGGTTGATTTACCGGCACCGTTTTGACCCAAAAAACCGTAAATATCGCCCTGGTTTACAGTAAACGAAAGATTATTAACTGCTACTATTTCATTGAAATGCTTCGAAAGATTAGATACCTTAATAACAGGCTGCATAATAAGATAACAATAAAGGGTAAAGTTAGTTGAAAGAAAACCTGTTTAATTCCTGATAACTTTAACGGTAATAATATGGGGTAGAATATTCAGTTGCTATAACAAAAAGGATGGTTTTAAAAAGAGAACATATTTCATCAATAAAAAAGGGAAATGCGTTTTGAGCATTTCCCAATAGTTTTCATAAATACCAATCCCCCAATCGATACTTATGAAAAATAAAATTAATGCTTTAAGTAATACTGCAATATTAAAAAATGTTAAATTTTTTTAATATTGTTGCTCCTTCCTGAAGTCTTCAAAAGGCAGAGGGGTTTCTTTGTAAAAACTTGCAGGGGTATTACCCGCAAACTCTTTAAATTCTCTTATAAAATGCATTTGGTCGTAATACCCGCAATCGTTCGAAATATCGATCCAGGTTTTAAATGGATTCTTCATTTTAACCATTAACGCGTAATTGAAACGAACAATTCTGGCAAATAATTTTGGCGAAATTCCAACCTGTTCCTTAAATTTCATCTCAAAGCTTTTTAAACTCATGTTAGCTTCATAAGCCAGGTTTTTAATATTTGTATTGCCTTTAGTTTTGCAAATAACTGATGCTGCAGAAGTAATATTATCGTAAGCATTTGTTTCATAGTTTGTTAGTTGAGACAATAGAAATTTATCAGCTAGTTTTTTCATTTCGAATAAGTCTTTTGCGGCACTTAATCGCTCATTAAAAACTTCAATTCCTTTAGTAACAAGATCAGACGCCTCGAAAATATTGTTGATGATCAGGGGCATGGGAATGCCAAATATTCTATGAAATCCCGTTGGTTTAAATTGTATTGCAAACAATTTTACATCACCGTTCGAAATGACAATTCCTTTCGATTCTGTCTGTAACCCGATTATGTGGGTGGTAGTTCCCTGCTCAATACGACTATTTGTTATTTTATTAGTATTCACAGAACCACTTAAAACAAATGCTATCGAACTTTCGTGATTGGCAGGTAGTGGTTTTGCCAAATCAGTACCAAATGTATTAAATTCACGAAGTGTATAACAACGAACAAATGATTGCAATACGTTACATGGTAAAATTTCAGTCGTAACGACCATAATTTTTTTTGTTTCTTATGAAAATAAGAAGTTTGTTTTAGATTAAATTTATTTTTTATGCCTGCAATTACTTTTAATTAATTTATCTCATTTTTCTTGTACATTGTAATGCGTTGCAGGTTTTCTGCTTCAATGAAACCAGGTGTTATTAGTTTAAATATTCATAATGCTTTATTCCATTAGTAACCCTTTATTTTTGCACTTTTAATTAATATTTTAAGCTCGCAGTAGAAGTTATATGAAATTATTTCCAGATTCGGCATTGGTGCAGTTAGAGTTTGATAAAATAAAAGAGTTACTTGTCGAACACTGTAAAAGTGAATTTGCTAAAAAAAAGGCCGATGATCTTCGTATACACACAAAAAAAGAGTTTATCCAGACCGAGCTTCAGCAAACGTATGAGTATAAATTGTTGCAACAGAACGGTCAATATTTTCCTAACGACTATGTTCTAAATCTTAGCAAAGACCTTCGTCTGCTATCCATACCAGGTGCCGTACTGACAGGCGAGCAATTCGTTCAAATAAGAAAACTGGCTGTGGGAATTCAGTCGGTCTTCCGTTGGTTTGATAATGAGAGAAGAACTGCATATCCGGCATTAACGAAAGTTATAGCAGACAGTTATTATGAAAAAGCGATCCTTGCAATGCTGGATGAAGTACTTGATGAACATGGAAATGTAAAAGACAATGCCTCAGAAGACCTTCAAAAGATCAGGCTTAGTTTATGTAAAAAAAGGAATGAGCTGCGAAGGGTATTCGAAAGAGTGATAAGTCGATTAAATAAAGCCGGTTACGCCGCAGATATTGAAGAAGGCTTTAGCAATGGGCGAAGGGTAGTAGCTGTTTTTTCTGAGTATAAAAGGCAAATCAAAGGAATACTGCATGGAGAAAGTGATACCAGGAAAACTGCTTACATAGAACCTGAAGAAACAATTGAGCTCAACAATGATATTTTTAGCCTGGAAAATGAGGAGAGCAGGGAAATTCAACGTATCTTAAGAAAACTAACGTCCGATTTATCAGTGTACGCAGATCTTCTGAAAACGTACCATACTATTGTCGGTGAGTATGATTTTATAAGGGGAAAGGCGAGACTGGCTATTGATATGAATGGCGAGTTTCCTGCAATAGTTGATGCAGCACATATAGAATTAATAAATGCTTATCATCCTCTTCTTTATTTGTACAATAAAAAATCCGGGAAAAATACGATTTCCCTGTCTTTAACCCTTAATGATAAAAACCGTATACTCGTAATCAGCGGTCCAAATGCAGGAGGTAAAACAGTTACCCTTAAAACAATCGGCCTTCTACAGATTATGATGCAGAGTGGACTCCTTGTACCGGCGAGCGCAGACTCACGAATGGGCATATTTAAACAATTGATGATTCATATAGGAGACACACAAAGTATAGAGTTTGAATTAAGCACCTACAGCAGCCACCTAAAAAACATGAAGCATTTTATGGAAGTGGCAAACGGAAAAACTCTGTTTTTTATAGATGAGTTAGGCAGTGGGAGTGATCCAAATTTAGGCGGTGCATTTGCTGAAGTGATTATGGAGGAGCTTGCCCGTAAACATTCTTTTGGTGTGGTAACCACTCACTATCTTAATCTGAAAGTGATGGCTAACAAAGTGCCGGGAATAATAAACGGGGCCATGGCTTTTGACGAGCAAAGTCTTATGCCTTTGTACAAACTGATTATTGGCAAACCCGGAAGTTCATATACTTTTTCGATTGCTGAAAGAATTGGCCTTTCAGGAGATTTAATAAAAAAAGCCCGGCAGTTGGTAGATGAAGATCATTTTAGGTTGGATAAACTGCTAAATGCGACAGAACAAGATCTGAGACAGGTTGAAAAAAAGGAGCAGGATCTGCACAAACTGTTAAAAGAAAATGAGCGGCTAAAAAAAGAAATGACACGTGTCATTGACCAGGAAAGGCACAGGCAGGAGGTAGAATTGCTTAAGCAGCAAAACAAGATAACCGAAGACCGGATTGCCTATTTGAAAGATATGGAGCGCAAGATGAAACAAATACTGCTCGAATGGAGAAAAGCCGAAGACAAGAGTGAGCCGCTTAAACAAATGCACAATCTTTTATTTAAAAAGAAGGACCAGGTGGTAACAAACAAACTGGCAAAAAAGGTGGAAGGAAAATACCAGGAAGTAACCTCTGAAATAGTGGTGGGTGCAAAAGTAAAATTGAAAAAAAATTACCAGGTCGGATCGGTAAAAGAGATAAGAGGGAAACGCGCTATTGTACAGGTAGGTTTACTGCCCATGAGTGTAGATTTGAGCGACCTTGTTGTAGTTGAAGAAAGATCTGCAGAAGATTAGATTGTTGCCGAATTTGCCAGCTTAAATAGGTTGACAACTGTCGGCTGTTTGTGATTTACACTTATATTTGTTATCATTCTTCACAAGGGTCGAAGCCTAAATTTGCTTGAAATTGATTGTAATGAAATAAGAATTTATATTAGCATAATAAAGGTTATTTCTTACTGTTTTTTTGCTTGTAAAAAGAATTATTTAGGGCAAAGACATGTGTAAAAAAAAAGAAAGGAAATCCGCAAAAAAAGTTCTTGCAACATTTATAGGGTTTAATGCACATGCAGATTAAACTTTGAACTGATAAATACGTCGGTTAAAAGCTTAAATTAAAGAAACACAAAAAGAAGTGTTTATAGATTTATAGATTAGATATTGTTTAAAGTTTAAAAAATTAGATGGCAAAATTTACAGATGTACTTTTAGTGGAAGACGACCCAATCACGATAATGGTATGTGAGAGGATAATGAAAATGACTTTTTTTGCAGAAAAAGTTACTTCCTGCCTAAATGGAAAAATTGCTATTGATTACTTATTGTCTAAGCCTGAAAATGAAAATTTGCCAAAAATCATTTTTCTCGATATCAATATGCCTGTAATGAATGGATGGGATTTTCTCGTGGAATTAGATAAAGTAAAATCTCATTTTAAACAGTTACCTGATATTTACCTGCTTTCTTCAACAGTTGATCCGGAAGATTTTACAAAGGCAAAAGATTTTAGGTTGGTAAAAGATTTTATCTCAAAACCTTTAAGCAAAGAAGCCCTCGACAAAATTTTATAAAATCAACTATTTGTTGTAATTCGCGTTTTGCAAAACTCCTGAAAAGTAGAGTTAATAATCTTATATTCCTGAAAAGTTATGCAAATAAAAATTGAACCTGTAAAAAGTACTGAGGTTCAAATTCTTTCTGACATTAGTATTAAATGTTTTTATGATACTTTTCATCAACAGAATACTGAAGAAGATATGCAGTTTTTTCTAAAGGAAAACTTTACTATCGATAGAATTACTTCTGAAATGGGTGAAAGTTCTAACTACTTCTTTTTTGCAAAAGTAAAAGATGAGATCGCGGGATATATAAAGTTATCGGTATCGAAACCTCCATTGGAAATCGAAGAAACTGATGCACTGGAAATTGCAAGAATTTATGTGCTGAAAGATAAAATTGGGTCAGGAGTTGGAAAAAGCTTAATGAATTTTGCTATTTCTTTTGCAAAAAGTAACAACAAAAAAACGATCTGGTTAGGCGTTTGGGAACATAACCAACGGGCGATTCATTTTTATGAAAAGTATTGTTTTAAAAAATTTAGTGAGCATATATTCCTGCTAGGCAAAGATCGGCAGATTGACTGGCTGATGAAGAAAGAACTGGGCGAATAAATACGTTTTTCCCTAATGATTTTAAAAGTTTTGACCAATCATGCTTTCAATGGACCATTCTAGTTTTCTCAATATCAAAAAATTTGTTCTGTGGAGGTTATAAGCTAAACCTCTTCTATCCATTCCTTATTCCTGCTACATCTTTTTGTACTTATAGTAGAACTATTTTAAATATTATGCAGCAAATTCATATTGTAATTTGTCTGTCGAAAGTGCTCTTTATCCTGGGGAAACCTAATGATGAAATTGAAATTTTTTTGATAAAATTCAATTTTCTATAAAAGTTTCAATTTTCTCTAAAGCGATGTGTTGTTATTACTTAGTTAATATCAATAAATTATAAAATCGTTTGCCATGAGATCAAAAATTAAACGAAATGCACTGTACATCTTTTTAGCTCTTTTTTCTTTTCTAATTACTGTTACTGCTATTGCTCAGCAAAGAAGAATTTCCGGTAAGATATTGGGGTCAGATGGGAAGCCTGTTGCCGGAGCATCTATTACAGTTAACGGAACGACAACGGGTACTCAAACGGACGCAAGCGGTAACTTTACGCTGGTCGCTCCTCAGGGAAAAAACAGTATCACTATTTCATCGGTCGGTTTTGAAACGCAAAACCTTACCATACCTCCGGGCAACACCATTACTGCTACACTTAAGACATCAACTACTAACTTAAATGAGATAGTAGTGACTGGGTATACGGCACAGAGAAAAAAAGACATAACAGGTTCCGTTTCCGTAGTTAGCGTACGTGATATGAAATCGATACCATCGGGAAGTTCGGAGCAGTTGCTGCAGGGGCAGGCCTCAGGAGTAAGTGTGATTACCTCTGGTGCGCCGGGTGGCCCTTCCAATGTTTTTATCAGGGGTATTTCGTCATTTGGTAATTCCGACCCATTGGTTATAATAGATGGAATTCAATCAAGCATGCACGATATAAATGCAAACGATATTGAGTCAGTTCAGGTTTTGAAAGACGCCGGAGCTGCGTCACAGTATGGCGTAAGAGGTTCTAATGGTGTTATTGTTATAACTACCAAGAGAGGCAGCAGGGGTAAAACTGTTGTGAACTATGATGCATACTATGGTACTCAAAGAACTTTGAGTGGAAATCCATTTCATTTACTTAATTCGCAGGAACTTGCTAATGCCTTATGGATAGCCAGCAAAAATGCAAAACAGGTCGGCTCTAATGGAAACCCTCAATCAGCTCAATATGGTAACGGCGCAACACCGGTATTGCCTGATTATATAACTCCCGGAGGGGCACGTGAAGGTGATGCTTCAGTAGATCCTTCATTATACAATACTGATTATACAGCTGGAAATATCTACCAAATAACCAAAGCTAATAAAGTGGGAACTGATTGGTTTCATGAAGTGTTTAAACCTGCTCCAATACAAAGCCACACTCTTTCCGTAAGCGGGGGAAGTGATAAAGCAACATTTTTGTTTTCAACGGGGTACTTCAATCAACAAGGAACTTTAATTAATACTTATCTGCACCGGTATGATGTCAGATTGAATTCTACATTTAATGTAAGCAGCAGAATACGTGTGGGCGAGAATGCATACATGTTTCACAAAGACAATCCACAAATTGGATACCTGGGAGAGAACGTTATAAATATGGTATATCGTGAACAGCCGATTATACCTGTATATGATATAAAAGGAAATTACGCAGGCTCAAACGGACCAGAATTAGGTAATGCCCAAAATCCGGTAGCGAACCAAAGACGTACAGCTAATAATAAAGGTTATAACTGGGATGTTATAGGAAATGGATGGGCAGAAGTAGATATTCTTAATCATTTGACTGCCCGTACAAGTTTTGGCGGCACGATTGATAACGGATATTATTATTATTATGGCTATCATACATATGAAAACGCCGAAAATAACAGTAACAACAGTTTTAGCGAAAATAGTTTTTATAACAGCTCCTGGACATGGACCAACTCTTTAACGTATAATAATGTTATTGCGCAGAAGCATAACCTTAAAGTGTTTGTTGCGACAGAGGCAATAAATTATTATGGGCGAACTGTTGGCGGTACAAGGTTAGGTTATTTTAATGATGATCCATCACTACAGGTACTTAACGCCGGCGGCGCTACAGGGCAGACCAATTATAGTACCGTCAACAGAAATACGTTATTTTCATTAATTGGCAGAGCCGATTATGCCTTCAATGATAAATATTTATTAAGTGCTACTGTTCGCAGAGACGGTTCATCTGTATTTGGTTCAAATAAGCGTTATGGTGTATTTCCTGCCTTTTCTGCCGGTTGGAGAATTTCGCAGGAAGGATTTTTAAGAAATGTGGGATGGTTAAGTGATTTAAAATTAAGAGGTAGCTGGGGTATTTTAGGTTCTCAAAACAATGTAGATCCCACAAACGCTTATACGCAATACTTAAGTACCCCCGGAAATTCTAACTATGATATAACTGGTACCAGTACAAGTACAGCAACAGGTTTTTATCTTTCCCGTTTCGGTAACCTCAGTACAGGATGGGAGCAGGATAAAGTTATCAATGTAGGTCTTGATGGTGCAGTATTACACAGCAAGATAGATTTTTCAATAGAATATTATAGAAAAAGTATCACTGGCCTGTTATTTACCGACCAGACTACGGCCACTGCGGGTGGTGCTACAAGACCTTCAGTTAATATTGGTGATGTTCAGAATAAAGGTGTTGACGTTTCTGTTAACTACCATGCAGCTCCAAGTAACAATTTCAAATTCAATATTGGTGCAAATGTTACAGCTTACAAAAGTTCTGTTGTAAGTATTCCCGGCAATTATTTCGATGCCGGCAGCACCCGCATAGGAAACTTTGTACGCAACCAGGTTGATCATCCGGTAAGCGCCTTTTTTGGTTATAAAGTAATAGGATTGTTTAAAGATACAAGTGAAGTTGCAAAAGCTCCTACACAGACCGATGCTGCCCCCGGCCGCTTTAGGTATTTGGATGCTGACCATGACGGCACAATTACAGACGCCGACAGGGTATTTTTTGGTAATCCTAATCCTAAATTTACTTATGGAATTAATTTAAATACCAATTATAAAGATTTTGATCTCACAATGATCTTATACGGTTCCCAGGGAAATGATCTTATTAATTATGTTCGCTACTGGACTGATTTCTGGGCATCTTTCCAGGGAAATAAAAGCAAAGACTTATTATACAATTCTTGGACACCACAAAACACAGGGGCAAAAGTTCCTATTTTAGAAAATGCATCCACATTTAGCACTAACTCAGTCCCTAATTCTTATTATTTAGAAAATGGATCTTTCTTAAAATGTAAATCTCTTATAATAGGCTATAGCATACCTCCATCCACGTTCAAGAAAATCGGAATTACCAGGTTAAGGGCATATTTACAAGCTTCTAATTTGTTTACCATTACAAAATACACTGGTTTAGATCCGGAAGTATTCGGAACCGCACAGGCGTTTGGAATCGATTATGGCAATTATCCTAATAACCAGAGAATGTATATCGTAGGAGTTAATCTGACATTTTAAATTAAAAAAGAGTCTAAAAAATAAATATTATGAGAAGCTCTAATTCAAAATATGTATTGATGGCTGCTTCAATTATTATATTGGCCGGTGTATATGCATGCAAAAAAAATTTTTTAGATAAACCCCCTGTTGGTTCTTATGGACAGTCTACCCTGGCTAATTCTGCAGGTGTTCAGGGGCTTTTAATAGGTGCCTATTCTTTGCTGGATGGTAATGGAGGTGCGGGTGGATCGTGGCAATCAGCTGCTTCTAACTGGGTATATGGAGGTGTTGTTTCTGACGACGCTCATAAAGGCTCAGACCCGGGAGATCAGGCCGACATACTTACGTTAGAACAATATAAAGTTAACCCAAGTAATAGCTTTTTAGAGGCAAAATGGTCATGGGCATATGATGGGGTGCAAAGGGCTAATGAAGCTATACGTATGATGAGACTTGCAACAAATATTAAGCCTTCTGACACTGCTGAAATTGTCGCCGAAGCCAGATTTCTTCGTGGTCATTATCATTTTGAGGTAAAAAGAATGTTTAATAATATTCCCTATATAGATGAAAGTGTAACTTATCAGGACAAAAACTTTAATATCCCAAATGATAAGGATATTTGGCCTAATATTGAAGCCGACTTTCAATATGCTATTACAAATTTGCCAGAAACACAGGCGCAAATTGGCCGGGCAAACAAATATGCTGCAGAGGCTTACCTTGCAAAAGTTTATATGTATGAGCACAAGTACGCCGAGGCCAAGCGTTTGTTTGATGATGTGATTGCTAATGGTAAGACCTCAGGTGGCCTTCCGTATGCTTTGGTTCCTAAGTTTCATGACAATTTTGATGCGGCTACAAAAAATAATTCCGAAACTGTTTTTGCTGCTCAAATGTCTGTAAATGATGGATCAGGAGCTGCAAATGCTAATCCTGGTGATGTTCTTAATTTTCCATACAACTCAAAATATCCCGTTGCCTGTTGTGGTTTTTACCAGCCGTCCTTTACTCTGGTAAATGCATTTAAAACAACTACTGCAGGCTTGCCCGATGTAGAGCATTACAATGATGTAGATGTTACTAATGATTATGGCCTTAAAGATGGTGATCCCTTTACACCCTATACTGGTAATTTAGATCCCCGTGTAGACTGGACGGTTGGGAGAAGAGCAATCCCATTTCTTGATTGGGGTATAATGACCGGGTATAGCTGGATACGTAACCAGTCAAGCGGAGGACCATATCTTCCCATTAAAGATGCTCCCCTTAAGAGCCAGGTTGGAAAATTTACAGATAATACATCTTGGACCGCTGGGTACACAGCTATAAATTATAATATAATTCGCTTTGCAGATGTGTTATTAATGGCTGCTGAAGCGGAAGTAGAGATTGGATCACTTGATAAAGCTGAAACATATGTAAATATGGTAAGAAACAGGGCCGCTAATCCTGCAGGAATGGTGCATACATATATAGATCCGAACGACCCTACTAAAGGTTTTACGAATAAACCTGCTGCCAACTACGTTATAAATCCTTACCCAACCGGATATTTTGCCTCTCAGGGTCAGGCAATGGCTCGAACATTAGTTCAGTTTGAAAGAAGATTGGAATTGGCAATGGAAGGGCACCGGTTTTTTGACCTGGTGAGATATGGAATTGCTGACCAGGTGTTAAATGCATATATAGCTCATGAGGTGAAATCAGGTTACAACTTGCTTAGTACTGCACATTTTACGAAAGGAAAAAATGAATATTTTCCAATACCCCAACAGGAAATTGATTTAAGCCATGGAGTATTGAAGCAGAACCAGTAAAAATTCTGATTAAAGTATGAACTGGAGGAAAGTGTTTAAGCGTCTCCCCCCAGTTTTTTTTAATGGACCAACACTAATGTAGACAATTTTACAGGAGACTTAAAAAACGCATATAATATAATAGTAATTTTAAAAGAAGGTTCATTTTTTTTATTAAAAAAATGAAAAAAACATGCAGCTAATAGTAAATATTCATTGTCTGCATAATTGATAAAACATTTTCTAACATTAAACGATTTAATTACTCATGCATATTTAGGTTTTGCCCAAAATTTTCAACTAAATGCTAACTGCTTTTTTTAACTTCTTTCTTATCCAACTTTAGAAAAATTAAAAAAAAACTTTGAATTGTAAAGAATTTATATAATTTGCTAAAACTTTCATAAAAACTTATAAAACGCTCGCCATGGGATTAAAAATTAAACGAACTGCATTCCAGTTCTGTTTAGGTCTGCTTTCTTTTCTAATCACTTTCACAGCTATTGCTCAGCAAAGGAGAATTACAGGTAGGGTATTGGGTTCTGACGGTAGTCCCGTTGCAGGCGCATCCATTACTGTAAATGGTACTACAACCGGTACGCAGACAGATCCGTCCGGTAATTTTACAATATCAATTCCCTCAGGGAAAAAAAGCCTTACTATTTCATCAGTGGGATTTGAAACACAAAATGTTACACCTTCAGGTGCCAACGTTTCTGTAACGCTTAAAACAGCTACTTCCAATTTAAACGAAATAGTTGTGACTGGCTACGGAAGCCAAAGGAAGAAAGATATTACCGGGTCAGTTTCAGTTGTAAACGTAAACAATCTTAAACAACAACCAGTTGGCACAGGCGAAGAGGCCTTGCAAGGGCAAGCTGCCGGTGTTACTATTATTACTTCTGGTCAGCCCGGAGCAGGAAGCGATATCCGTATTAGAGGTATTACCGCATTTGGTAATAATTCACCCCTTATTATTGTTGATGGTGTAAGAGGTGATTTGCACAATATCAATCCTAATGATATTGAATCAATGCAAGTGTTGAAAGACGCCTCTGCAGCTATTTATGGCATTGCAGGTTCCAACGGCGTAATTATTATTACCACTAAAAGAGGAAAAACCGGAAAGGCCAGAGTTAGTTATGATGGATACTACGGGGTAACAACTCAGGGAAAGGGATATGACATGGCTAACACTCAGCAGGAAGCTAATGCTATCTGGTTACAACAGCGAAATTCCGGGATTACAACTCCGGAACATGCACAATTTGGAAGTGGCGCCAGTCCTGTTATTCCTGATTATATTACACCTAAAGGGTTCACAGGAACAGTTGATCCTTCAACTTATGACATTAATTCTAACCAGATTACACGCGCTAATAAGATAGGGACAAACTGGTATAAAGAGATTACCCGTAATGCACCTAAACAAAGCCATAATATTTCTGTAAGCGCAGGTTCAGATAAAAGTTCTTATTACTTTTCCCTTGGGTATTTAGATAACCAGGGTATTGGAAAGTTCCAGTATCAAAAAAGATATGCTTTAAGGGCTAATACACAATTCGCTATCGGTGATCATATTCGCGTTGGTGAAAATGCCTACCTGTATTACAGCCAAAACCCGCGTTTTGGTAACCAAGGGGAGGGAAGTCCTTTTTCAGTTGCTTTTCGTGAAGATGCTATTATCCCGGTTTATGACATTATGGGAAATTTCGCAGGTACGAAGTCTCAAGGCTTAGGTAATGCTCAAAATCCATATGCAAATATTTATCGCAGCAAGGATAATAGGGGTAACGATTGGAATATGAATGGTAGCGTTTTTGCTGAAGTTGATTTATTAAAGCACCTTACTTATCATACCAATTTTGGTGGTACATTAGGGAATTCTTATTATTATTATTTCCAATACGTGGGTTACGAAAATGCTGAAGGTAATACAGGTTCTAACTCTTTTCACGAAGGTGCCAGTTACAATACCCAATGGACTTACAACAATACTTTAACTTACAGCAATAGCTTTGGTGAACATAATGTAAAGCTATTAGTTGGTACTGAGGCTGTAAAATACTATGGACGCAATTTGGAAGCAGGTAGGAGTAATTATTTCTCCGAAAATCCAAATTTTTGGACATTAAATTCAGGATCTCCCGGAGGACAATCAAATACAGGTAATGCTTACCAAAATAATTTATGGTCACAATTCACACGTTTGGAGTATGGTTACGCAGGAAAGTATTTGTTAAATGCTACCGTTCGTAGAGATGGTGCTTCGGTGTTTGTTGGAGATAAAAGACATGCTATTTTCCCAGGTGGATCAATAGCGTGGAGAATATCGCAGGAAAACTTTCTTAAAAATGTCTCCTGGATTAGTGATCTAAAGTTGCGTTACAGTTGGGCTAAGTTAGGTAATGCAGGAAGTGTAACTGCCACCAATCCCTATAATTTGTATCGTTCAAGTGCCGGTCGTTCTTTCTATGACATCGCAGGTACCAGCAATTCGCCCGCTTCTGGTTTCTTTAGAAGTAATATAGGTAACCCTCAAACTACTTTCGAAGGCGATATTATTTCAAACGTAGGTTTTGATGCCAGTTTGTTTAAAAACAAGCTTGACTTCACTATTGACTGGTATAAAAAGAAAATCAGCGGTTTGTTATTTGCTGCTTCAGGAACACAATATGACAGGGTATTTATCGGAGATGCAGATGTTCCACAAGTAAATATAGGCGATATGCAAAATACTGGTATAGACGCCAATGCTACTTATCATGGTTCACTTAACCGGGATTTTAAATTTGATATCACAGGTACATTTACTTCGTATAATAATAAGATTGTTAAGCTTCCTGGACTGCCCTATTTTTATTCTAATGGTATCAGAAATGTAGTGGTATCACGTAATGAAGTCGGACATCCGGTCGGAGCTTTCTACGGTTACGAAGTTGTTGGCCTTTTCCAATCGCAGGAGGATGTAAATAAATCTCCAAAACAACAAGGTGATGAGGCTCCCGGGTTATTTAAGTATAAGGATGTAAATGGCGATGGTGTAGTAGATGATAAAGACAGAACGTACATTGGTAATCCAAACCCGGATTTTACTTATGGTTTAAACATTGGATTCACATATAAAAACTTCGACTTTTCAACTTTCTTTTTCGGATCAGTGGGTAATGATATTTATGACGCTACAAAATATTACACTGATTTCCCTGATTTCTTTAAAGGTGGTATGAGAAGGGAAGTAGCACTTAACTCATGGACACCACAGAACACCAATACCAATATACCTAAACTACGTACTGTTGGAGGATTTAGTACGGATCTGGTAACCAACAGTTACTTTATAAGCAAAGGTTCTTATTTACGCAATAAGCAAATGCAAATAGGCTACGCCGTTCCATCAAAAGCTTTGACAAGATTTGGAATTGAGCGCTTAAGAGTTTATGTACAAGCTACTAACCTTTTTACCGTGACAAAATATAAAGGGCTTGATCCTGAGTTGCAAAGTAGCGATCTTAATTCAAATACTGGATTCGGTATAGACCAGGGTAATTATCCTCATACTGCGGCTTATCTTGTTGGTGTTAATCTTAATTTTTAATTCTTCTAATTGACTTCATATATGAAACGGATAAAAAAATATAAATTTTTAATTGCTTCGAGTCTTGTAGCAGTGGTGGTCTTTGCTGCATGTAAAAAAGATTTTCTTGAGAAACCTCCTATAGGAACATTGAGCCCTGAGATCGTGGCAAATGAAAAAGGGGTGCAGGGTTTGTTAATTGGTGCTTATTCTTTGTTGGATGGTAATGGTTCGGCAGGAGATGGAAACTACGGATCAGCTGCATCTAATTGGGGGTACGGCGGTGTGGCGAGTGATGATGCATATAAAGGTTCTGACCCTTCTGACGTAGCAGACTTCGCTCCTTTTGAGCAATTTGTATCCTTAACTCCCGTTAATGGTGCAATACCTCAAAAATGGAATCTTTGCTACAACGGAATTCAGCGTAGTAATGATGTTATTAGAACGTTAGCTATTTCTACGGGAATACCAGCAGAGACAAGAACCGGTATAACTGCACAGGCTCGTTTTTTAAGAGCATTTTACCACATGGAATTAAAGAAAATCTTTAATAACATTATTTATGCAGATGAAACTGTTGACAATACCAATATAAATGTTACCAATTCTGTAGATGTATGGCCAAGAATTGAAGAGGACCTGAAATTTGCAGTAGATAGTTTACCCGAGACATGGAGTGAAGTTGGAAGAGTTAATAAGTGGGCAGCTATGGCATTTTTGGCTAAAGCGTATATGTTTGAAAAGAAATTACCGGAGGCTTATACTCTTCTTAAAGATATCATTGCTAATGGAAAAACAACAAACGGACTTAAATATGATTTAAATCCTCACTTCTATTCTAATTTTAATCCAGCTCAAAAGAATAGTCCGGAATCTGTTTTTGCGGTTCAAACTTCAGTTCAGGATGGTTCATCAGTAGATTGGGGTGGAAGTCCTAATGGCAACTACGGCGATATTTTGAATTTTCCATACAATGGTGGTCCTGGTGCGTGCTGCGGTTTTTACAACCCGTCGCAAGACCTCGCAAATGCTTATAAGACAGATGCAAATGGTCTTCCTTTATTAGACGAATCTTATGCTTCAGGTTTAAAAGTAAGTGAC
The DNA here is from genome assembly GCF_000374045.1 of Segetibacter koreensis DSM 18137. Classification (GTDB taxonomy): domain Bacteria; phylum Bacteroidota; class Bacteroidia; order Chitinophagales; family Chitinophagaceae; genus Segetibacter; species Segetibacter koreensis. The sequence continues at coordinate 24,868 of NZ_KB893332.1, forward strand.
CCTGCTGCACCTTACACAGGTACTTTAGATCCCAGAATCGACTTGACTGCTGGTAGAAAGGGAATACCTTATCTTGACTGGGGTCCACATCCTGGTGATGATTGGATTAGAAATGTTCAGAATGACGGTCATTTTAGTCCAAAGAAAAATGTATATGCTCTTTCTCAAAAAGGTACCTATACGGATGTTGGTAGTGCCTACTGGGGACCTACTGAGTTAGTAGCTAATAATGTAAACCTTATTCGCTTTGCTGATGTGTTGTTATGGGCTGCAGAATGTGCAGTTACAGCTGGAGATATACCAACAGCAATGGGGTATGTAAACAGGGTTAGGGCAAGAGCAGCAGATAAAACAGGATGGGTTTATAAGAACAGCGATTATAATGCTGCAAGTGCGACCTACACTACACAAACAACACCAGCTGATAATTATAAGATAGGCTTATATACTGCTGCAACTTTTACAGCGGCAAATGCATTACAGGCCGTAATATTTGAAAGAAGGTTGGAACTTGCAATGGAAGGTCACCGTTTCTTTGATCTTGTTCGATGGGGAATTGCCGGTCCTGTTATTAATAGATATATTAGCAGGGAAAAAGCTCAGCGCCCGCTAAAGCAAAATGCAGTTTTTACAGTAGGTAAAAATGAATATTTTCCTATACCGCAGGGTGAAATCGACAACATGAATGGTGACAAGACCATTAGGTTAACACAAAATCCCGGTTACTAAAAAGTAATTGATTATAAAAATGTTAATGTATAGAGGTAGAGCTAAAACTCTACCTTTTTTTTTGATGGTATTTTCTGATATTTACTTCGTATAAAAAGTGTAAATGAAATTGATAAACAAGCTGTTTGGGTTTTTATTTATTTTACTATTGACATCCTGTAGTAGCAAGCGTTCTTTATTTCACCTGGTTTCTTCAGATCACTCTGGCATTCATTTTAATAACCACATAGTCGAAAATGACTCTATCAACCCAATAGATGTAACAAATGTGTACAACGGTGGGGGAGTGGGTATGGGCGATTTTAATAATGATGGATTGGAAGATGTTTACTTTACCGGCAATCTCGTTTCAAATAAATTATACTTAAATAAGGGAAAATTTAAGTTTGAAGATATAACAAAACAAGCCGGAGTTGAGGGTGAAGGGAGGTGGTGCAGGGGAGTTTCCGTTGTAGATATTAATAATGATGGCTGGCTGGATATGTATGTTAGTGCAACACTGTTACATAAGCCGGAAGAACGGGAAAACCTTCTTTATATTAACCAGGGCGCTGACAAAAATGGAGTTCCGCATTTTAAGGAACTTGGAGCAGAGTACGGCTTAAATGACACAACTCATTCGACCATGGCTGCTTTTTTTGATTACGATAATGATGGTGATCTGGATATGTACCTTGTGGTTAACCAGATCGTTAAGGGTGATAACCCAGCTGTTTATCGGCCAAAGTTAACAAAAGGAGAACATCCGAGTACAGGTCGATTGTACCGTAATGACTGGAATGCATCCTTGAAACACCCCTTATTTACAAATGTAACAAAAGAGGCGGGTGTAACTATTGAGGGATTTGGCCATGGTGTAAACATTGCTGATTTTAATAAAGACGGATGGAAGGATATTTTTGTAACAAATGATTTTAACTCAAATGACCTCCTTTACATAAATAATCATGATGGAACCTTTACAGATAAGGCGTCAGAATATTTTAAACATACTTCTGCAAATGGCATGGGGCAGGACGTCATTGATATAAACAATGATGGATTATCTGATGTAGTAGAGCTCGATATGGATCCGGAGGATAACTATCGCAAAAAAATGATGATGAACGCGAATAGTTATCAAAATTATCAGAATAGCGAATATTATAAGTACCAGTACCAATATGTCCGAAACTCACTTCAACTTAACCAGGGACCCCGAGTAACACAAAATGATTCCATCGGTGATCCTGTGTTCAGCGATGTTGGCTTTTTTTCTGGTATTGCGGAAACTGACTGGAGTTGGACACCCCTTGTTTCTGATTTTGATAATGATGGTTTCAGAGATATTATAATCTCTAATGGTTTCCCTAAAGATATTACAGATCACGATTTTGTAAACTTCAGAAGTCACTCGTTTAATGTAGCGTCTAAAGATTTTACATTATCTCAGATACCACAGGTAAAGCTGCACAATTATGCTTTTCATAATAAGGGCGATGTCACCTTCGACAATGTTACAACCACATGGGGACTTACAACTCCTTCTTTCTCCAATGGAGCTGCTTATGCAGACTTAGACAACGATGGAGACATGGACATGATTGTAAATAATATTAACGATGAAGCCTTTGTATATGAGAATACGTTGATGAATAAGAATGATTCTAATCAACATTTTTTAAGTATCAATTTAGTAGGAGATTCGCTGAATAGAAATGGTTTAGGAACATGGATAGAGGTATACTATGGAGGTAAACAACAGGCGTATGAACAATCTCCTTACCGGGGTTATCTATCGTCTATTGATATTCGCCCTCACTTTGGCTTGGGAAATGTATCCAAAGTTGATTCAGTTGTAATAAAATGGCCGGGTAATAAAGAACAGGTACTTAGAAATGTAGCGGCAAACCAAACATTAACTGTTAATATTAAGTCTGCCACAAAAGAATATAATTGGAACCGACCTCTTTTTGCACCTAATACGTTATTTACAGAAATAACAGACTCGCTGGGTATTCATTACCAGCATCAGCAAAAAGATTTTGTTGATTTCAACATTCAAAAATTATTACCTCATAAATTCTCAGAATATAGCCCCGCACTTGCTGTTGGAGATGTAGATGGAAACGGTCTTGATGATATCATTGCAGGAGGAGCTATTTCAAACAGCCCTGTTGCGCTATTACAAAAGAAAGACGGGTCTTTTTTGCAGAAAAATATTTTATCTAATGCAGATTACTCATTAAAGCAAGGTGACGACCGGGGAGTTACGTTGTTTGACGCGGATGGAGATGGAGACCTGGATATGTATGTAGCAAGCGGAGGCTATGAAATGAACCCAAATAGCAACCGTTACCATGATGTGTTGTATGTAAATAATGGCATAGGAGATTTTTCAATTGATACTGCAGCTTTGCCCAAAAACCTAACAAGTAAGTCATGTGTTAGGGTTGCAGATTACGACAATGATGGGGACCTGGATTTGTTTGTGGCCGGCAGGGTAGAGCCGGGGCATTATCCTAAGCCAGTATCAAGTTTTATTTACAGGAATGATACAAAAAACGGAATAATTAAATTCACTGATGTTTCTGCTTCCGCGGCAAACCCATTAAATAATATTGGCCTTGTTTGCGATGCTGTCTGGACTGATTTTAATAATGACGGATGGCCAGACCTTGTATTGGCCGGGGAATGGATGCCAATTACTTTCATAAAGAATAACAAGGGAAGTTTTGAAAATATAACTCCTGCAACAAACGTTGCTAATAAAAAAGGGTGGTGGACTAGTATTGTACCGGGTGATTTTGATAATGACGGAGATGTAGATTTTATAGCAGGAAATTTAGGCTTAAATTCTTTTTTTAAGGCTACTGATCAATATCCTGCCAGCATTTACGCTAAAGATTTTGATAAAAACGGAAGTTATGATGCGATACCGACTTTATATCTTCCCTCATCTCAACAAGATACCACAAGGCGGGAATACCCGGTACATACAAGGGACGATATGACCAAACAGTTGATTTTTTTCAAATCAAAATTTCAAAACTATAAATCGTATGCGACAACTCCTTTTTCTAAAATGTTTACTGCAGAAGAAATGAAAGGAGCATTGAAGTTGCAGGCAAACTATTTTAGCAATAGCTATATTAGGAATGATGGCAATGGAAAATTTACAATTACTCCACTTCCTTTAAATACTCAGTATTCGTGCATGAATGGTATGATATCAGAGGATTTTGACCAGGATGGAAACTTGGATGTATTAATGGTCGGCAACGATTATGGAACTGATGTTTCTGTAGGCCGTTATGATGCTTGCAACGGCTTGATGCTTAGAGGAGATGGCAAGGGCGGATTTTCGTCATTATCAATTGTTCAAAGCGGGTGGTTTGTGCCAGGCGATGCTAAGGCACTTGTAAAATTGAGAAGTACAAATGGAAAATGTTTGTTGGCCGCAAGTCAGAACAAAAGCAAAATGAAAGTATTTGAGCTAAAAAAAGATGTTAGCTATATACCGCTAGAACCTTTGGATGTAAAAGCGATAATAACTTATAAAAATGGAAAGAAGCAAAAGCGTGAGCTTTACTACGGCTCGTCATTTTTATCTCAGTCCGGCAGATTTATAAACATTGATAAAAACATAAGCAGTGTAGATATTACAGACAGTAAAGGGAAGCGACGACTCATTTCTTTTTGATAAACGCTTTACAAAGATGCATTATCGATCAACCTTAACTTAATTAAAAACCGCTCTATAAAAGATGGCTGCATTTGAACTTTAAAGTGTTGTTGTTCTAACAAAATGAAATGTGTAAAATCGAAAGAATTTGTGTTCTCAATAGAATTTTTTTTCTGGTAACATGTTATATTTTACTCCTGTTTAGTTCTTGCAAGAATGAGTATACCAGAAATAAATCTCATGCTGAGGTACCACTTGAAAGTATTAAAAAAGGTAAAGAATTAGCTGTAAAATACTGCCAGGCTTGTCATTTGTTACCCGATCCTTCTTTAGTAGATTCGAAATCGTGGGAAAAAGGTGTATTGCCTCAAATGGGGCCCAGGTTAGGAATATTTCACTTTAATTTTGTAGGTTATCCATCCAGCAAGTATGATCGTGATGTAGATAGAAATTTTTATCCTTCTCAGCCGCTTTTGAAAGATGAGGATTGGAAGAATATTGTTAATTATTATTCAGCCACTTCTCCTGACACAATAATAATTAGAAAAGATGCTGCTCAAAAAATAAAGACGGATTTGTCATTGTTTTCTGCCATAGTACCTCCGTTCGCTTATTCTACTCCCGCTACCTCGTTTGTGAAGATAGATGAATCAGATCACCAGCACCGGCTTATAATAAATGATGTTACAAAACAAACCACTTATGTCTTAAATGAGAATCTTGAAAAAATAGATTCAATCCATACTATGGGACCTGTAGTTGATATTGAAATGAACAAAAACGAATGGTTAGCATGTAATATAGGTATTTTAAATCCTCATAATGGAAAGTATGGGAAAGCCCAGTATATACGCGTCAATCAAAGCGGTAAATTGCAGGAAGATACTGCCGCTTTGTTTTCTAATTTGGCAAGACCTGTTCAGGTTACCACTGCTGACTTAAATAACGATGGAAAACCCGATTACATCATTTGTGAGTTCGGTTACTTACAGGGATCATTATCATGGATGGAAAATCTGGGTAATGGTAAGTTTAATAAGCACGTGCTTAGACCTTTTCCCGGTGCAATAAAATTATACGTTCAGGATTATAACCATGATGGTTTGCCTGATATCTGGGCGTTATTTTCACAAGGTGAAGAAGGTGTGTTTTTATTTACAAACAAAGGAAAAGGCCAATTTGACCAGAGAGAAGTACTTCGCTTTCCCCCGGTTTATGGTTCTTCTTATTTTGAATTTAATGATTTCAATAAAGATGGTTATCCCGATATTGTGTACACATGCGGAGACAATGCTGATTTTTCTACTGTTTTAAAACCTTATCACGGGGTGTATATTTTTATGAATGACGGTAAAAATAATTTTAAGCAAAGGTATTTTTACCATATAAATGGTTGTTATAAAGCAATAGCAAGGGATTATGATAACGACGGAGATATTGATATTGCAACAATTTCTTACTTTGCTGACTATAAAACGCAACCTGAAGAAGGTTTTGTCTATCTTGAAAATAAAGGTAGGTTAACATTTTCTGCCTCCAGTTTGCCTCAAACCCAATTGGGAAGATGGCTTACAATGGACGCCGGAGATTTAGACGGAGATGGAAAAATTGATTTGGTATTGGGAAATTTTATTATTGCTCCCACCATGCTGAAATCGAGCACTGACTGGAGAAAAGGACCTCCTTTTCTTCTATTGAAGAACATTCGGAGATAATTTTATAAATTAAGTTGTACTGAAAATAATAATTAATAAAAATAAAAGTTGAAATGAGGAAATTGATTGCTTGTTTATTGATACCTTTTCTATTTGTGGCCTGTGCAAGGAATGAACGTAAAGCTGATCCAAAGCTTTTGACTGATACAAATCTTCTTCACAACAATATTAAGCAGATAACAGAAGTTATTGTACATGATGTGTTCTCTCCGCCAGTCGCCAGCCGTATTTATGCTTACACAAATTTAGCTTCTTACGAGGCTATCCGTTTTGCGAGGCCAGGTTATGTTTCTATTGCTGCACAATTAAATGGTGTCGAAAAATTGCCTGAGCCCGAAAAGAATAAGAAGTATAATTATCTGTTGGCAGCTACTAAGGCCGCTTTTACTGTAGCTGAAAAAATTACTTTTTCTGCAGATACTTTGGCTAATTACCAAAACAATGTGTACGAAGATTTTAAGTCGTTATTAGATAAAGACACCTACAACCGCTCTATAGCTTTTGGGGAAGAAATAGGAAAGAAGATTTTGAAAAGAACTACGATCGATAATTACAAGGAAACAAGGGCAATGGAGAAATTTTTGGGTAGCGATGAACCGGGAAAGTGGCGACCTACCCCCCCCGATTACGCTGATGGCGCAGAGCCTTACTGGGCAATGATTAAACCGCTAAAGCTCGATTCTGCAACTCAATTTCAGTGCGCTCCGCCGTATCCTTATAGTGTAGATAGCAGCAGCAACTTTTTTAAGCAGGCAAAAGAAGTATATAATATAGGAAGAAACCTGTCTGATTCTGAGAAAACGATTGCAAGGTACTGGGATGATAATCCCTTTGTAACTGAACATTCAGGGCACTTGATGTATGGTAATAAAAAGATTACGCCTGTTGGTCATTGGATGGGAATAACAGGTATTGCGTGTAAAATGAAAAATCTTAACGAAGTGGAAACTGCACAAACATATTTACTTACATCTCTGGCTATTTTTGATGGTTTTATTTCTTGCTGGAAAGTGAAGTACGATACGCAGGTTGTGCGTCCGGTAACCGTGGTAAATGAATTAATCGATCGCACCTGGCAGCCATTTTTACAAACACCTCCTTTTCCTGAGCATGTCAGCGCTCATAGCGTAATATCGGCAGCAGCGGCCACAATACTTTCCAAAAGATTTGGTGAGAATTTTCCTTTTCATGACACAAGCGAAATGGAATACATTGGAATGCAACGCAATTTTTCCTCTTTTATGAATGCATCGTTAGAAGCATCTGTAAGCAGAGTATATGGGGGTATCCATTACATGCATAGCGTAAATGAAGGGGTGGTGTTTGGTAAGAAGATCGGAGACTATTATAATAACAACTTCAACCTTAAAAATAAGCTTTAGTAGTTTTAAGTGTAATCATTTTATAAGCTTTGTAAGGTAATTTTCAGAGCTTATAACCTCTCTCATTGCCATAAAAATAAATATAACTGTAGTAGTAAAAGTTTATATCTTTTATATTTCAATGGTAGTAAAGCCTTTATAAATGGTATGCAACTAAATTAAATTTCCGGCAAATTTTATTTTTTAATTACGGTGTTGCAACATTATTTTGCGGCTTTATAACCAAATTTTTATCTATGCCATTGAAAATTAAACAGTCTGCAGTGCAGTTATGTTTAGCTATTTTCCTTCTATTTATTACTTCTTTCGCGTTTTCACAAACAAGAACAATAACAGGTAAAGTTGTGGGTCCTGACAATGCTCCTGTTGTAGGTGCATCAGTAACAGTAAACGGTACTAACTCTGGTACTTCAACTGATGCTAATGGAAGCTTTTCTATTTCGGTTCCAACCGGGAAGAATGCTCTGACTGTTTCATCTGTCGGGTTCGAAACTCAAACCCTGCCATTGAGCAGCAGCAATACAGTTACGGCGGCCTTAAAAACAGCTGCTTCTAACCTAAATGAAATTGTGGTAACAGGATATACTTCTCAAAGAAAGAAAGATGTAACAGGTTCTGTTTCTGTAGTGAATGTAGAAGAAATGAACAAACAACCAACAGGTCAGGTTGCCAACCAACTGCAAGGTCAGGCAGCCGGGGTAACGGTAATTGGTTCGGGTCAGCCGGGTGAAGAACCTCAAATTCGTATTCGGGGCATTAACACATTTGGAAACAACACGCCTTTATTTGTAATTGATGGTGTGCCTACTCAAAATATCTCAACGCTTAACCCGAATGATATTGCGTCTATGCAGGTATTGAAGGATGCGGGTGCGTCGTCGATTTATGGTTCAAGAGCATCAAACGGAGTGGTAATAATCACAACCAAAACGGGCAAGTCGGGTAAAACGGTCGTTACCTACGATGGCTACTATGGTACGCAAGTGCCTAAAAGCGGAAATGTTTATAATATACTCACACCGCAGGAAATGGCGCAACTTAAATTTAATGCGCTTGCAAATTCAGGAACTCCCGTAACTACTGTTAAGCCTGACGCTTTGTATGGTGGAGGAGCAACTCCTGTTTTGCCTGATTATATTTATCCTACCGGCGCTATGGAAGGTGATCCTAGTGTTGATCTGTCTAAGTATAATGTTAATCCAAACTATAGTACTCCTGCTGAACTTAATAATTTTTACCGTATTGTAAGAGCTAATAAAACTGGGACTGATTATTTTCACGAGATTTTTAAATCAGCACCCACACAAAGTCATAACATAGCTGTAAGCGGTGGGAACGAAAAAGGCAGATACCTGATGTCTTTAAATTACACTAATCAGCAAGGTACTTTGATAAATACTTATTTTAAAAGATATACCCTTCGGGCAAATACACAATTTACTATTGCAAAAGGTATTAAAGTAGGTGAAAATCTTGCTTATTCTATTGTAGATAATCCAAGAATTGGTGCATTGTCAGAAGGAAGTGCAATAGGCATGGCTTTTCGTCAACAACCAATTATTCCTGTTTATGATATAATGGGAAATTATGCAGGTAGTTCAGGGCCCGGCCTTGGTAACGCCAGAAATCCTGTTGCAATTGAGCAACGTATGCGTGACAACAAAGGGTATGGCAATCGCTTATTTGGTAATGTATATGCTGATGTAGACTTTTTAAGAAACTTTACCTTCCATACTTCTTTTGGAGGTGAAAGTTATTCAGGCTTCTCCCGTTCTTTTACATATCCTGAGTACGAGAATTCTGAGAATAATTCAGTAAACGCTTATACTGAGAATACTAATTACGGTTTCAACTGGACCTGGACAAATACCTTAAATTTTCGCAAGACATTCAATTCTATCCATACTGTTTCTGTTTTGGTTGGTACAGAGGCTTACAATGCTAATGGGTATAATAACAGTGCGAACACCCAGGGATATTTTTCGTTTGATCCCAACTACACCACTCTTAATACCGGTTCCGGTACAATGAGTCATACCAGTGGAAGATCAACGCAGGGATTGTGGTCACAGTTCGGCAGGTTGGATTATAGCTTCAAAGACAGGTACTTATTAAGCGGTACCATTCGTCGCGACGGCTCTTCTTTATTTGTAGATAACCAGTATGGAATATTTCCTGCTGTAACTGCTGCGTGGCGTATTTCTGAAGAAGAATTTATGAAAGATATATCATGGATAAAAGATTTAAAAATCCGTGCTGGTTGGGGTGTAATGGGAAATCAACTGAATGTAAATCCTACTAATGGATTTTACACTTATGTATCTGACAGAAGTTCTTCCTATTATGATATTGCAGGCACTAATAATAGTTTGCAATCAGGTTTACAGGTTGGTCAAATTCCTAATCCCAGCGCAAAATGGGAAAAAGATGTCAATTCAAATATTGGTATAGATGCAACTTTGTTTAAAGGTGTAGTTGATATAACTGCCGATTACTATAAAAAGGATATCCAGGATTTGCTTTTCAATCCTACTTATCCTGGTACTGCCGGTACAGGAACAGTGCCTTTTTCAAACGTAGCACAAGTTAAAAACCATGGAATTGATTTGGCTTTAGGTCTTCATACCAATATTACCCATGACCTTAAATTAAATGCTACTGCTACCTTTACTAATTATCATAATGAGGTCACCAAAGTTGCAGATAACCAAAGCTTTTTCTTCTCAGGAGGTCAAAGACGTTTTGGAACTAACTTCGTTCGTAATGAGGTAGGACATCCAATTGGGGCTTTTTATGGTTATAAAATAATTGGTTTCTGGAATGATGAGGCAGAAATTGCAGCAGCAGACCAGGCAGCTCAAAAGTCAACAGGAAATGGCGGAACTACTTATCAGACTGCAGAGGGAGTAGGTCGTTTCCGTTATGCAGATGTAAATGGCGATGGTATAATCACTGCTGCTGACAGAACTTTTATAGGTAATCCCAATCCTAAATTTACATACGGCTTAAACATAGCACTTGATTATAAAAACTTAGATTTCAGTATGTTCCTTTATGGTTCCCAGGGAGCAGATATTTGGAATAACGTAAGGTATTGGACAGACTTTTACCCTTCTTTTGCTGGCGCTAAGAGTAAGACAGCCTTATATAATTCCTGGACTCCAACTAATCACAATGCTAAAGCTCCAATACAGGAAAATGCAGGAACTTTCAGCACAAACGGAACTGCCAGTTCATATTATATTGAAAACGGATCCTATTTACGCGCCAAAAACGTAACATTGGGATATACGTTTCCAAAAAGTCTGTTAGGAAGATATGGTTTTTCAAGTTTTAGAGTTTACGTACAGGCAGCCAACTTATTTACAATTACAAAATATAGTGGATTAGATCCCGAAATTAATGGAAATGGCGTAACAGAATTTGGTATTGATGAAGGATCTTACCCAAGTCAACGTCAGTACTTATTGGGTGTTAATCTTAAATTCTAATTTTTAATTCGACTATTTAAAAAACGATTATGAAATTTTCACGTTATATATTATTAATACTGTTACCGGTATTCATATTTCTGTCTTGCAAAAAAAGTTTCTTAGACCGAGTTCCCCAGGGAGCTTTAAAGGTATCAGATGTAACTTCTGCAAAAGGGATCAATGATTTATTAATAGGGGCTTATGCCGCATTGGATGGCCAACAAAATATAAATGGAGGCGTAAATAGCCTTGGCGGTGGTAATGCCTGGGCTAATGCTCCCACTAACTGGCTATGGGGCAGTGTTGCAGGTGCAGAGGCGCATAAAGGAAGCGATGCGGGAGACCAGTCAGCTATGGTGCCTATTGCTACTTTCACCGTAGATCCCAGTAATGCTCTTTTGAATGATAGATGGAGAGCTTTATACGAGGGAGTAAACAGGTGTAACAATGTATTGAAATATCTTCCTGCTGTTACAAATATGTCGAGTGCAAGCAAAACGAAAGCTAAGGCAGAAGCAAGTTTTTTAAGAGGCCATTTTTATTTCGAATTGAAGAAGATGTTTAATATGGTTCCTTATATAGATGAAAATACTGTTGATTTTAGTTCACTGGCTACTCTTAAGCAACCTAATACTACAGACATTTGGCCAAAGATTGAAGCAGATTTTACCTTTGCTTACGACAGCTTACCATCTATTCAAACTGATCTTGGCAGAGTTAATAAATGGGCAGCAGCAGCATACCTTGCCAAAACCTATCTTTTTGAAAAAAAGTATGCGGAGGCCAAAACGACATTTGATGTCGTTATTACACAAGGTGCTACATCTGGTGGTATCAAATATGACCTTAATCCAAACTATGAAAATAACTGGAGGCCGGAATTTGAACAATCAAATCCGGAGGCAGTTTTTGATGTTGAAATGGCTGCCAACACCGGTTCTGGATCTATAGCAAATGGCAACCAGGGCGATATGTTAAATCATCCTTACGGAGGTAGTCCCTTCGGCTGCTGCGGCTTTTACCAGCCAACGCAGGACTTGGTAAACTCCTTCCGGGTAGATGCAAACGGTCTTCCTTTTTTAGACACTTATAACCAAAATGCAGTTAAAAGCGACTTGGGAGTTAAATCTGCTGATCCGTTCACTCCAGATGCTGGTCCCTTGGATCCGAGATTGGATTGGACAGTTGGTAGAAGAGGGCTTCCTTATCACGACTGGGGTATTCATGTAGGGCAGGATTGGATACGTGACCAGAATTATTCAGGCCCTTATGCACCGAAGAAATTAATTCCATGGAAAGCTACAGCACCTGTGTATGATGACAGGACCTCCTGGGCTCCCGGAAGCGCAATTAATGTTCACATCATTCGCTTTGCAGACGTTCTGTTAATGGCTGCAGAGGCGGAAGCACAGCTTGGAAATTTGCCAAATGCACAAGCTTATGTCAACCGCGTTCGAAACAGAATTGCTGCTCATCCTGAAGCATGGTTATACCAGTATAAAGATAATTCTAACCCCGCTGCCGGATTTTCGTCTACGCTTGCAGCTAATTATAAAATATCTCCTTATCCTGCAGGATATTTTAGCAGTAAAGATGTTGCCTCAAAAGCAATTTATTTTGAACGGAAAATTGAGTTAGGTACAGAAGGTTACCGGTTTTTTGATCTTTCACGCTGGGGTATTGCTGAAAAAACTTTAAATGCAATATTTCAGTACGAATCTCAATTTACCAATGATTTCAAGGGCGCGCATTTCACCGCTAACAAGAATGAATATTTCCCTATTCCACAAAGCCAGATCGACCTGACAAGCCAAAATGGACAACAAACCTTAACACAGAATCCAGGATACTAATAGGTTTATTGTATTTTACTTACAAAAAGAGGGAGCAAAAATGCTCCCTCTTTTTGTATACTTTCGAAAGCAAGCTTTTAATGAAGTTTGTACAGGTTTAATTACTTATCTATAATAAGAAAAATGGTATGAGGCGGTGCCGTTCATTTTTAATAATTGTTATTTTTTTAATTTGTTCATTTTCTAACATACTGTTTTCTGCTTGCAATGGTACGCATGAACCAAAAACAGAAACAGAAATAATAAAAGCAAGCATAATAAAAGGTAAAGAATTAGCAACTTCATATTGCCAATCCTGTCATCAATTTCCCGACCCTTCTTTATTGGATAAAGAAAGCTGGCAAAAAGGAGTATTGCCCCACATGGGACCCTTGTTAGGAATTTATGAATCTAATTACCAACGTTATCCGGCTAATATTAATGATGTTAATTTACCCAAAGGTTTTTACCCGGCGAAGCCAGTATTAAAACCGGAAGAATGGCAAAATATTATTGATTATTATGTGGCTTCTTCGCCTGATTCTTTACGACTACTACAAAGAGAGTTACCTGTAGCAAATCATCTTTCTCTTTTCACAGCTCATATTCCTGCTATTAAATATGATAATCCTTCCACCTCTTTTGTAAAAATAATCCAAGGAAAGTCGTCGCATCAATTGATCATTTGCGATTTATTTAAGCAAAATATTTATCGTTTCAATAAGAAATTAAATATACTCGATTCGATGTTTTCCAGCGGGGCAATTGTTGATATAGATTTTCAGCACAAGGGAATGCTTACCTGCAACATCGGTACTTTTAACCCTACGAATAGTAAATATGGTGAAGGCAGATATATAAGAACAAATCCAAACGGGAAATTTAAAAAAGATACTGCGGCGTTATTTAATAATCTAACAAGGCCTGTACAAATAACAGCTTGCGATGTAGATAAAGATGGTAGGACTGACTATGTAGTTAGCGAGTTCGGTTATTTAACAGGGGCGTTATCATGGATGCACAATATTGATGGGAGATTCGAACGTCGTGTTATAAGGCCTGTTGCCGGAGCAGTAAGAACTTATATTGAAGATTATAATAAAGACGGCCTTCCGGATATCTGGGCTTTATTTGCCCAAGGCGAGGAGGGTATTTTTCTTTTTACTAACAAAGGCAACGGACAATTTGAACAAAAGCAAATTCTGCGTTTCCCACCTTCATTTGGGTCGTCTTATTTTGAATTTGCTGATATTAATAAGGATGGTCTGCCCGATATTGTGTATACCTGTGGTGATAACGCTGATTATTCCACCGTTTTAAAGCCCTATCATGGTGTTTATATATTTATTAATACGGGCAACAATCGTTTCAAACAACAGTACTTTTTCCATATTGACGGCTGTTATAAAGCAATTGCCCGGGATTATGATAATGATGGGGATGTGGATATTGCTACTATTGCGTACTTTGCCGATTACAACAAACAGCCAAGGGAAGGTTTTGTTTATCTTGAAAATGAGGGCAATTTTGTGTATAAACCGTTTACGGTAAAAGAAGCTCAACAAGGTAGGTGGATTACAATGGATGCGGGTGATTTAGACGGAGATGGTGATACAGATCTGGTGTTAGGTAACTTTGCAACAGGACCTACGATGATGAAAACACACCGTGACTGGAAGAAAGGTCCTCCCTTCATTTTATTGGAGAACACAGGCAGATCAACACGGAAACAATTGAAGTAAATTATAGAGAAAAAACATGTCTTTACAAAGTATTATATCAGAATGGAAGTCAGAAAGCTTTAAATCTATCTACTGGTTAGAGGGAGAGGAGCCGTATTTTATTGATAAAATAGTTGATTACGCCGAACATCATATTTTAAATGAAAATGAAGCTGCATTTAACCTTACTGTTTTTTATGGTCGTGACGCAGACTGGACGGCAGTAGTAAACGCATGCAGACGTTACCCGATGTTTGCAGAAAGACAGGTGGTTTTGCTTAAGGAAGCGCAGTACATGAAGGACATAGAAAAGCTGGAAGGGTACATTAATAAGCCCTTATCGTCCACTGTTTTTGTAGTGGCATATAAAGATAAAAAAGTAGACGGGCGTACTAATCTTGCAAAGCTTCTAAAGAAAAATGCAGAAGTTTTTTCTTCAAAAAAAATTTACGAAAGCCAGTTACCCGAGTGGACAAAAAATATGATTCTTGCAAAGGGATTTGAAATTACCCCACAAGCTTTGCTGCTTTTGGTCGAGAATACTGGAAACGATTTAAGCAGGCTGGAAAATGAGATAGAAAAAGTTGCAATAAACCTGGTAAAGACGAAAACAATTGATGAAAATGCTATTGAAAAGTATGTAGGTATCAGCAAAGAGTTTAATGCCTTTGAATTGCAAGCGGCCATAGCCAAGAAGGATCTGGCAAAAGCAATTAGAATTATTCAATATTTTCAGGCAAACCCCAAGGCTGCTCCTATACAATTAATATTGCCTGCAGTTTACTCATACTTTAGTAAGGTTTATACGATTTTTGGAATGAGTGATAAAAGTGAAAATGCGGTGAAAGGAATATTCAGTAATAATTTTTATGCGGCAAAAGAAGGAATTGCTGCAGCAAAAACGTACGGAATACAAGGCATTGAAAAAGTCTTATTGCTGTTGCATGAATACAATCTAAGAAGCATAGGAATAAACGACACCGGTACTAGCGACGCCGATCTTATGAAAGAAATGGTAGTGAAGATGGTAAGTTGATGAGGTGCAATTAAAAATCGTTGCAGTCTTAAGTTATTAGTAATAGTCACTTGTCTGGTGTAAGAAGCTAAAGATCCCTCAAAGATAGCTGAGCATTTATTTTGTCTTTTGCCAGTTGCTCTTTCAATTCGTTTAGTCCATCAAATTTCACTTCTCCCCTCAAATATGAAAAAATGTAAACACGGATGTACTGCCAATAAATATCTTCGTCAAAATCAAATATATTCACTTCTATAGCTCTTCGGGTTCCATCAACTGTCGGGCGCATGCCAATATTCATCATCCCTTTTAATACAGGTTTATTTTGCCCAATCGTTAATGTAACAGCATATACACCATTACCGGGCACCAGTTTTTCCTCATCCTCTATTACAAGGTTAGCAGTAGGGTAACCTATTGTTCGGCCTAACTTATTTCCTTCAACCACTTTTCCCTCAAAAAAATATTGATATCCTAAGTATGTATTAGCAGTGCCTATATCGCTTTTTAGTAATGCTTCCCGGATTTTTGTAGAACTTATCGTTATATGGTTTAGAACGTGCTCAGGTATTTCTTTTACCCGGTAATTAAATTTATCACCCATTTTCTCCAACAAGTGATAATCGCCTAAGCGATTTTTTCCAAACCTATGGTCGTAGCCGATAATTATAGTATGTGGATGAAATTTTTTTACAAGAAAATTTTCTAGGTATTCTTCAGCAGATTGATTCGCAAATTCGTCATTAAAAGCAACTACTACCAAATGCCCTACACCCTTTTTATCTAATAATTCAATTTTTTCGTTTAAGGTATTTAAAATTTTTACATCAGATTTTCCGTGTGTAACAATCTTTCTGGGGTGCGGGTAAAAAGTAATAATAATTGTTTCTCCACCAATATTGTCAGCCTCTTTTTTAAGCAATTTTATTATTTGCTGGTGTCCCAGGTGTACTCCATCAAAAGTTCCAATGGTTATAACCGCGTTTTTAAAATTTGGTAAGTGCTGTAAGTCCCTATGAACCTGTATCATAATAATTGCAACAAAGCTAAGAGATAAAATGATTAGATAGACGGCAAAACCCAGAACTCAGGCGTTGAAGGTCAAACTATAAACAACTGACATAACAACTTCTAACCTTCGGAATGATAACCTGCAGCTACAAGATGCAACTGCTTCATAAGCAAAGGCATTCTCTCCGTACATTTGCTTCAATAAATTGTTTTGTAATGTCTTTATATTCTCAACGGGGTGTTTCGGCACAAAAAGAAGAAGTGCATGCTGCTACGCGGCATTTGAACCAGGGATTGTTTCCTAATGCATTTTGTAAAATTTATAGCGATTTTTTAGGAAATGATGATAATTGGGTAAATATTATGCACGCCGATGGCGCCGGTACAAAAAGTATTCTTGCTTATTTGTACTGGAAAGAAACTGGCGATATAAGTATATGGAAAGGAATTGCACAAGATGCAGTAATAATGAATTTAGATGATCTTCTATGCGTTGGCATCTATGATAACCTGTTGTTTTCTTCAACAATTGACCGAAACAAACAACATATACCAGGGGAAGTACTTGAAGTGATTATAAACGGCACACAGGAAGTATTTAACTGGTTAAAAGACTTTGGCATTAATATCCATTACCTGGGTGGTGAAACGGCAGATGTAGGGGATGTTGTGAGAACGATTGCTGTAAACGGAACCATGACAGCAAGATGGCAAAAAAGGAAACTGGTCACTAATGACAGAATACAACCGGGTGATGTGATAGTAGGTTTAGCAAGTTCGGGCCGTGCAAACTATGAAGCGGAATATAACAGCGGCATTGGCAGCAACGGCTTAACGAGTGCTCGCCATGATGTATTGAAAAAGAAATACGCCGATGCTTTTCCGCAAACTTTTGAACCTCAACTGGATGACGAGGTTGTTTATATAGGTAATTATGATCTGCAGGATGTAATAGAAGCCGATGCAGTGGTAACAAACATTGGTAAACTTCTGCTCAGTCCTACCCGTACATATGCTCCCGTTGTTAAAACCCTGCTTGAGCAGAATTTTGAAGATTTACATGGACTTATACACTGCAGCGGTGGAGGGCAAACAAAATGTATGAAGTATCTACCGGGCAACATGCGGGTCGTGAAGGATAATTTATTTGAACCTCCCATCATTTTCGATATTATTCAACAGGAATCAAAATCGACCTTTAGTGAGATGTACCAGGTATTTAATATGGGACATCGCCTGGAAGTTTTTACAACTGAAGGCAAGGCAAATGATATTATCTCTATCGCAAAACAATTTGCCATTGATGCTAAAGTAATAGGAAGGGTTGAAGAATCAGGCAATAAAGAGTTGATTTTAAAAGGGAGTTTCGGCGAAATAAAATATTAAAGCTTTATTTTTTTAATTTGAAGATTGAAGAACCGTATTGACGTCGGGAACTCTTTTGTGCTTGAAAAATTCTTTATTAAATAATTTTTCAACATTAACAGCTTTTTTCCACACTCTAAATATTATTGTTAGGCATTGCTATCTTGAAACAATATTTTTGCCACATAAATAATCGTAATGGTTGAGTCAATTGTCTCGTTAACTAATGCAAAAATCTTTCAGGGCACAAACCTTATACTGCAAGATGTAAATATTAATGTAAATCAGGGTGAATTTGTATATCTCGTAGGGAAAACAGGAACCGGAAAGAGCAGTTTGCTGAAAACATTGTATGGAGACCTTCCGTTAAAGGAAGGAGAGGGTATGGTGGCCGGTTATGATTTACGTCAAATGACATGGAAAAAAGTTCCTTTCTTACGCCGTTCGCTGGGAGTTATTTTCCAGGATTTTCAGTTACTTACTGATCGAAATGTGCATGAAAATTTAAAATTCGTTTTAAGAGCTACCGGATGGAAAGATAATAAGCTGATGGAAGAAAAGATAAATGATGTACTAGATAAAGTGGGCTTAAAAAGCAAGGGCTTTAAGATGCCCTTTGAAATGAGCGGGGGAGAGCAGCAAAGGGTAGACATAGCACGTGCTTTATTAAATTCACCAAAATTAGTGCTTGCCGACGAGCCTACCGGCAATCTTGATCCAGAAACGAGCGATGAAATTATGCAGCTATTATTTCAAATTTCCCGAGACTTCAGCACTTCGGTAATAATGGCTACACATGATTATATTGTCATAAACCGTTATCCTGCACGAATGCTTAAAACGGAAAGAGGACAGGTCTATGACAGTGCATCGGTCGGTTCTTATTAAGATGCTTTTTGTGATGGCGCTACTTTGTCGGGTTATTAGTTTTTTGCTTTTCTAAAAAATACGCGGAAAAGTTTAGATATACTAATTGATAGTAATCAAAATTTGATAAGATCGACGATTTGTTCCAGATATTTCTGATCGGTTGTATCAAACAAGTCGTAACGTTCGCTGTCAACATCTAATACCGCTACTACTGCATCCTTCTGTATGACCGGAACAACTATTTCAGATTTTGATAAACCTGAACAGGCAATATGGCCCGGAAATTTTTCTACATCAGGTACGATTACAGTTTTTTTCTGCTGCCAGCTTGTGCCACATACTCCTCTTCCCCTTTTAATGCGTGTACACGCTATTGGGCCTTGAAACGGACCTAATACAAGTTCATCTTCTTTCACTAAATAAAAACCAACCCATAACCATTGAAACTGTTCTTTCAATGCTGCTGTTACATTTGCAAGGTTGGCTATTAAGTCACTCTCTCCCGTTAGTAAACCTTTTATTTGTGGTATCAGACCCCGGTACTGTTCTGTTTTACTTCCTTCGACTACATGTAAATCTTCAGACATTTATTGTATCTATTTTCTCGTAAATATATCAGATTTGTTTTAAAAACCTGTTGAATAATTCCAGGTTAATGGTCCCTTCAAAGTACAATCAGAGTTAGTACCGTGTGACCTATCATACAAACAACTTCTCTACAACTTTTCCAATGGTATATTAATTGTACCTATCAATATAAACATTTTTTTATGCCAAAAGATAAAAATGGGGTATTTCACCCAGGGAAAGGAAAACCTTCAGGAGCTAATAAGGAGGAGGGGCTCGGATTGCAGCCTACGCCACCGGAGAAATTAGAAGAATATCTTGAAATAACAGATAAATACACAGCCGGGGATGATAAATTGGCGGAAGGTGTACGAGAAAGACATCCTAACCGCAATACGAGCAAAGGTGAAGAAACTAAGACAGGCGAAAATAATAATCAATAAATATTGATACATCGGAAACAGAACAAAAAACAATAGCTGAAAATTTTGGACAAAAATAAAGGATAGGTTTTTGTAACATGAATGACAGCAGTCGTGCGCACTGTTATTTTTATTCTTGTAAGTTAAAAAAGTAAGATATGGCAAAACAAACAATGGGGAAAGATCAGAATGGAGTTTTTCATCCGGGAAAGGGAAAACCATCAGGGGTAAATAAGGAAGAGGGATTAGGAATACAGGGAACAGCACCTGAAAAAATGAATGAGTACATAGAGGTTTCAGAAAAATACACTAGTGAGGAAGATGAACTAGACCCGGCTGTGCCTGTAAGACATCCTAATCGCAACACCTCGAAAGGTGCGGACAATTATAAGGGTAAGGAAAATAAGGAAGAAAGCAATAAAAGCAACAATCAGACTTTTACAGAAGAACGGGCTACTGTAGCGGCAGAACAACTGCCTGGAGTACTTACAAAAGAACTTTTTACAGAGCTTTCAAACTACAGGGGCGAGTGCTGTATATCTCTGTTTATAGGTGCTCACAAGGAAGGTGTAGAAGTTAATGAACACTATGATCCTATTTATTTTAAAAAGCAGTTACAAGAAATAGCGAGAAGATTAAAAGATAAAGGTTCCGACCAGGCTTACGCAGAAAAATTATTAGAACCAGGATATGAACTCGTTCGTAATAATGATTTCTGGACTGAACAATCTCCTGGACTTGCTGTGTTTATTGCTGACGGGTTTTTTAAGTACATAAAAATGTCCAGTCCACCGGTTGAAGAACTGACAGTTATAGAGCCGACATTTTATGTAACTGCCCTAGTACCGCTAATGACAAGCAAAGAGTATTTTTATTTGCTGGTGATAAGTAAGCAATGTGCTAAGCTTTTTAAGGCTGATGCTAATGGAATGCAGATAGTGCCTCTTGAGCTTCCGCAAAGTATCGAAGAGGTAAAAAGAATATCAGGACTTGATGCTACTACTTTCAGGTCAGGAAGTTCTGGTCCCAGGGCTCCCAGGTATTCGCAGGAAGGTGCATATCATGGAGTGGGAGGAGGTAATCCCGATGGTAAAGACAATATGTTAGTGTACTTTGAAGCAGTTGATGATATATTATGGGAAAAGGTGTTAAATAAAGAAAATGTGCCTCTTGTGTTAGCAGGTGTAGAGTATGTTTTACCAATTTACAAAGGTGCATGTGATTATCACAATATTTGGCCTGAAGTATTGACTGGAAATCGTGATCAGCAGGAAACAACAAGTCTGCATAAAGATGCGATGGAATTGATGAAACCGTATTTTGAACAACGGGTAAACAGGGCGCTGGAAATTTATATGAATAATTCAGCTACCGGGCTGACCTCTTCTATAGCAGCAGATGTAATTCCTGCTACCTATTATTCGCAGGTCTCACATCTTTTTGTAACAAAAGGTGAGCATATATGGGGAACGTTTGATGAAATGGCAAACGAACTGCTATTTCATCAAACGCCTGATGAAGGCGGTGAAGACCTGATTGACAACGCTGTGGTTAAAACACTTGCAAATGGCGGAGAAGTATTTTTGTTAGAGAAAGAAAGAATGCCGGCAGAGTGTCAAATTGCAGCACTAATGAGGTTTTAATAATACTAGTATAAGCATAAATCGATACAAATTGAACACGCCACAATTGTTATAAGCAAAAGCATGTCAAGTAAAAGAAATGCGGTTTACAGCTTTTAGCAATTGTGGCATTATTTGGTGTAGTCTTCCCATAGGTGTTACGCTTTACTGGAATTAACCTAGAAAGAAAAACAGCAACTAAAACACTGATAAGGGTGCATTTAATAACGGGAAAATAAGTTTATTGCAGATAGCTAAAACAATCCTTACACGTATCTTCGATTGCTTTGTAATTACCCGATGCAAGCCAATCTTTTTTAAATAGCATTGACCCCATGCCAACAGCGTTGACACCTGCACTAAACCATGAGGAAATGCTTTCTTTAGTTGGCAACACACCGCCTGTAACCATTAGTTGTGCTGAAGGAAAAACTGCTTTTACAGCTTTTATAAAGGGCGTCCCCACTACTTCTCCAGGAAAAACTTTTATGATTTCACAGCCAGCATCCATGGCATAATTGATTTCCTTCACCGTCATGCAACCTGGCACATAAGGGATCTTGTTTTGATAACAAACATCTGAAACGCTTTCTATAAAACACGGAGAAACAATAAATGAAGCTCCTAACTCAATGAATGCTTCGGCATCGCTACCTTTCAAAACAGTTCCTGCTCCAAGAATATAACCTTCACAGTCTCCCGCAGATTGCTGAAGCAGTTTAAATGTTTCTAATGCGTTTTCGCCACGATTAGTAAATTCAAAAGCTCGAACACCACCTGCATAGCATGAGTTGAAGACTTGAACACTTACCTCAGGATTCGAATTATAAAATACAGGAACGATTGGGTAATCTAGAACTGTGCGTATCGTTAATTGTTGGCTCATGTTTACTTACTGAAGTGTATAAGAAATTAGTGGCTTTATTTTTAAGTCTCAGGTGTTATTACAAATAAAATAATTGCGATACCGGAAGCAATTCAACAAACATAACGATAAAGAAAATTAAACCCTCTGCTCCAGATCAATCGATCATGCTTCGTCTTATCCCGAACTCCAGACCTCGTAATTCAGCCAAGCCGCGTAAACGGCCAATAGCAGAATAACCTGGATTGGTTTTTTTTGAAAGATCATCCAGCATTTGATGACCATGATCTGGTCTCATTGGAATGTTCACTTTTCTATCTTTCATTGTTTTTACAACAGCTTTTACAACATCATACATATTTACATCCCCTTCCAGGTGATTATCTTCATAAAAATCTCCAAATTCATTTCGTCTTGTGCTTCTCAAATGAAGAAAATTAATTCTATCAGAAAATTCCTCTACCATTTTTGGTAAGTTATTATCAGCTCTCACGCCAAAAGAACCGGTGCAAAAACAAAGACCGTTGCTTAATGAGGGAACCGCTTCAATTAATGCATGTATATCTTCTGCGGTGCTTACTACCCGCGGCAATCCTAAAATCGGGTAGGGGGGGTCATCCGGATGAATAACCATCTTTACGCCGCATTTGTCAGCAGTGGGAATAATGCGTTTTAGAAAATATATCAAATTGTTTCGAAGCCTGTCAGCATCAATATCTTTATAAGCATTTAGAGCAGATTGAAATTGATCAAGGGTAAAACTCTCTTCACTGCCGGGTAAGCCTGCAATAATATTTCTTTGCAATAATTGTTTTTCCTGGTCAGTCATCTCTTCAAACCGGCGTTTTGCTCTTTGTAATTGTTCTGAAGAATACTCTTTTTCGGCGCCTTTTCTTTTTAATATAAAAACATCAAAAGCAACAAAAGCAGCTTTTTCAAAACGAAGAGCTTTTGAGCCGTCTTTAACTGTATACGCCAAATCAGTTCGTGTCCAATCGAGCACCGGCATGAAGTTATAGGTAATTATCTTTATGCCACAAGAAGCAAGATTTTGAATACTTGTTTTGTAATTATCAATATAACCTTCAAAACCTTCACTTTGTGTTTTAATTGCTTCATGAACGGGGACACTTTCTACAACAACCCACGCTAAACCTACTGCTTCAATCTGCTGTTTACGTTTTTGAATTTCATCAACAGTCCACACTTCTCCGTTAGGCACGTGATGTAAAGCTGTTACTACACCTGAACAACCTGCCTGCAATATATCAGCTAAACTTACGGGATCTGCCGGCCCATACCAACGCATGGTTTGTTGCATTGCATAAGTTTCAGTACTATTTTCAACTGGCATTTCTTTTCTGATTTAAACGGTAAAAATTAGAAATTACTGCACCGGCATTGTTTGGCATGACAAAAAGAGATTTATTGAAATAACCTCGTTAATGATTTAAAGTACTTAACTAACTTCAACATACATTAAATCTTTGTGGAAAGTTTCTTTTGTAAAGTATGCTGCTATCCACGATATCACCATTATAATAATTGCCGTAATGATTCCTCCTGTTATAAAACCTGTCGTTTCTCTTAACCATTTAAACAAAAGAATGATTAAAGGCAAAGAACCGCGAACCATATTAGGTACAGTTGTGGCAGCGGTTGCTCTTAAATTGGTACCAAATTGTTCCGCTGCCATAGTTACAAAAATAGCCCAAAAACCGGTTGAAAAACCAAGGCCGCAACAGAGGAGGTACATAGTAATGGCGGTGCCCCCATTCTGCATAAAGAACAAAACCATAAAAATCATGGTTAGAATATAAAATATAAAAAGCGCTTTTTTGCGGCTTTTTAATGCCTGGCTAACAAACCCAATTGCTATGTCTCCTAATGAAATACCAATGTATGCAAACATAATAGCCTTTCCAGGATCTATTGCTTCCGGTATGCCCATTCGTGTTCCAAACTGATCAGAAAAAGTAACCAGAACGCCTATAACAAACCAGGTTGGTAAACCAATCAAAATACTTTTTGAGTACTTAAAAAATCGCTCGCGATTTGTAAAAAAAGCAAAGAAATTGCCGCGACTCACGTTCATTTCCTTTACCTGTTTAAACATTCCGCTTTCAAATACACTTATTCTTAAAACCAATAACAGCAATCCCATAGCCCCGCCAATGTAGTAACAAACGCGCCAATCAAATTCTTTGGAAATAAAATACGCTACTACTGCACCGGTCAGGCCAAAGCCAGCCACCATAGAAGTACCCAGACCTCTTTTTTCTTTTGATAAAAGTTCTGACACCAGGGTTATTCCGGCACCTAGTTCGCCTGCTAATCCCACCCCGGCAATAAAACGAAGCAAAGCATACTGATTGACGGATTCCACCATTCCATTGGCAATATTAGCAAGAGAGTATAATAAAATAGAGCCGAAAAGTACGCTAAGCCTGCCTTTTTTATCACCCATTACACCCCATAAAATTCCACCCAGCAGTAAACCCACCATTTGTATACTTATAATAAATTCACCGCTGGTTAATACCATTTCTTCAGACAACCCTAAAGAACGAAGACTTGTTTTACGAATAATGCCAAAGAGAAGCAAATCATAAATATCAACAAAATAGCCAAGAGCACCTATAATAACTGGAATGGATATTATTCCATAAGTCCGTTTATCCATGTACTGTTTATTTTACCGGTTTAATCTTTGAAGTCGATCTTGAAAATAACTTAATTAAAACAGGAAGTGTAGTGATCAAAACAATTCCTAAGACTATCACTTCCAAATGATGTTTGAGATCGAACCCGAATTGATTTAAAATAAACTTTTGCAGAAAGTGCCCGGCTAATAGCATGGCGGCAACCCATGCAACACAACCTACGATATTATAGTACGTAAACTTCTTCTTATCCATATCAACAATACCGGCAATTATAGGAGCAAAAGTGCGGATGATCGGTAAAAACCTGGCAAAAATAATTGCAGTTCCCCCATGTTTTTCATAAAACTCATGAGCCTGGTTAAGATACTTTTTCTTGAAAAAGAATGAATCCTTTCGATGATACAAATACGGCCCGCTCTTACTTCCAAACCAGAACCCAACAAAATTTCCTAATATTCCTGCTACGGAGATAAGTAGCATTAATATCAGCAGGTGCAGAAATTCATTTCCTCCCGGCAAAATTTCACTGCCAAGTTTATCGCTGTAAATACCAGCGACAAACAGCAAGCTATCGCCTGGTAAAAAGAAACCTGCGAGCAGACCGGTTTCTGCAAATACAATAAATAAAAGTATCCAAAGACCGCCGTGCTCAATATAAAACTCAGGATTAAGAAGATCTTTAAAATGAATCGCAAGAAGTTGAATCATAAACAGTGTCTAATTGTTTTCTAGTGAATTTTCCCATTTGCTTACAACAGTGGTAGCTAACGCATTTCCTAAAACATTGGTACCAGTTCGAAACATATCGCAAAAGTGATCTATTGGCAATATTAGTGCAATTCCTTCAGCCGGAATCTTAAACATGGCAAGAGTAGCTGTTACTACTACAAGCGATGCTCTTGGCACACCTGCTATACCCTTACTTGTAAGCATTAAAACCAGCAACATGGTAATTTGAGTACCAATATCGAGATGAACGCCATAAGCTTGTGCGATGGCAATACTTGCAAATGTCATGTACATCATACTGCCATCGAGATTAAAAGAATAGCCTAATGGAAGCACAAACGCAACAATTTTATCTTTACAGCCAAAACGCTCCAGTTCTTCCGTCAACTTTGGAAATACTGCTTCGCTGCTGGTAGTACTAAATGCTATTAATAAAGGAGTGGAAATTCTTTTTAATAGAAACTTAAGTCTTTTACCTAATACAATAAAACCTACCGCTATCAGCAGCAGCCACAGCAAAGTAATTCCTAAAACGAACTCGCTAAAATAATAAGCGTAGAAGTTAAATATCTGAAGGCCGTTTGTCGCAATTACAGCTGATATGGCACCAAATACGCCGAGAGGTGCGAAGTTCATAACATATGATACCATTTTTAAAATTATATGCGCAACTGCGTCTAAGGCCTTAATTACTATTTTTCCATAATCACCCAGGGCTGCTGTTGCTACACCAAAAAAAATGCTGAAAATGACAAGTTGTAATATTTCGTTTGTAGCCATTGCTTCAAAAACACTTTTCGGAAATACATGCTCAACAAATTTCTGCAATGAAAATTCTTCCGTCTTTCCTATAAGATCTTTAGCCGCAGTGGTATTTTCAGAACCAAGGTGAATTCCCGAACCCGGCTTAAAAAAATTTACAAGCATCATTCCTAGTAATAAAGACGCCACTGATGCTGATACAAACCAAAGCAACGACTTTCCGCCTACCCTGCCAACTGCTTTTAGATCTCCCAACTTGGCAATACCTACCACTAATGTCGAAAATACCAACGGGGCAATAATCATTTGAACCAACCGCAAAAAAATAGTTGTAAGCAGCTTTATGTTATTGGAAAAAGTAATCCTTGTTGTTTCAGGATAATAATTGTTAATAAGGTATCCTGTACAAACCCCCAACGCCATAGCTATGAGAATGTAAAGAGTAAGACGGTTTTTAGGCGTAGGGTGAGTTGTATGCATTTAAAGCAAAAATTTATAAGCGATGCAATATAGTATTAAAACAAAAAAGGATTTTATTCAAATCAATTAAATAGGCACTAAAACAATATCCTTAATAAATAAATCCTTACTTTTCCGCCTAAATTTCTTATATACGATTTAGCTATGAGTTTATTTGTGAAGAAACCATTGGGTGCCTTAATGGCGGAAGCTGCAGATTCAGAAAAAGGTCTAAAGAAAACATTAGGTGCGGGTGCATTAGTTGCGCTAGGCATTGGCGCAATAATCGGAGCGGGATTGTTTTCTATAACCGGGCTTGCCGCAGCTAATAATGCCGGCCCTGCTATTACCATATCCTTTATAGTTGCAGCTTTTGGCTGCGCCTTTGCAGGGTTATGTTATGCAGAATTTGCTTCAATGATTCCTGTTGCCGGAAGTGCTTACACTTACTCCTACGCCACTATGGGAGAATTTATTGCCTGGATCATTGGCTGGGACCTTGTACTCGAATATGCAGTTGGTGCTGCCACGGTGGCTATAAGCTGGAGCAGGTACCTGGTAAAATTTTTAGAAGATTTTAATATTCATATTCCCGCATCCCTGGCAACTGGTCCGTGGGATGGGGGCGTTATAAATGCGCCGGCAGTATTTATTGTCGTAGCTGTTAGCTTACTATTAATAAAAGGATCACAGGAAAGTGCCATAGTAAATTCTATAATCGTAACGCTAAAAGTAGCGGTAGTACTTACCTTCATATTTCTTGGCTGGAAGTATATTAATAAAGCGAATTACGTTCCTTATATTCCTGATAATGAAGGCACTTTTGGCGAGTTTGGTTTTAGCGGTATCATAAGGGCAGCAGCCATTGTTTTCTTTGCATACATTGGGTTTGATGCTGTATCAACAGCTGCACAGGAAGCAAAAAATCCTAAAAGAGATATGCCCATCGGCATTCTTGGCTCACTTGCCGTTTGTACTATTTTATACATTCTCTTTGCACACGTTATGACCGGTGTAACCAGTTACCTGACCTTTGCAGGAAAAGATGGAATAGCTCCCGTAAAAGTTGCTATTGATCATATGGGTTCAACTACCTCAAATGGTGAGATAAAACCAGATTATCCCTGGCTTAACCGTGCAATTATTGTAGCTATTCTCGCAGGTTATTCATCCGTTATTCTTGTTATGTTAATGGGACAATCGCGTGTCTTCTTTTCGATGAGTAAAGATGGTTTATTGCCTCCGGTTTTTCACCGTGTGCATCCAAAATTCAGAACACCCGCAAAATCGAATCTGTTATTCATGATATTTGTAAGTCTGTTCGCAGCTTTTGTACCTGCAAGGGTTGTGGGAGAAATGACAAGTATAGGTACTTTGTTTGCCTTTATTTTGGTGTGTATAGGAGTTTGGGTTTTACGGGTAAAACAACCTGATATTCAAAGAGCATTCAAAACTCCTCTAGTTCCGCTAGTTCCAATTCTGGGTGTTTTTACCTGTTTATTTATGATGGTGTTTCTACCGCTTGATACATGGATACGGTTGATAGCCTGGATGCTGATTGGTTTTGATGTGTATCTATTGTATGGCATGAAGAACAGCACACTTTCTGATCACCAGGTTAGCACTCATGCCAGAAGTAACCGCATTGTTTCTTTAATAGGTCTCGGTTTAGCTGTTATGTTGGCTGTAGTTGCATTTATTCACCATTCTACAAATGAAGGTTCAGATACTGACTGGGGCTTATTTATCTTTTCACTTGCATTTGCAGCACTGCACCTCTTATTATATTTTTCAAGACTGAATAAGAAATACAATCTTCCGGCTTAATAAAAATACACCTCAAAAGAGGTGTTTTTTTTAAAAACTCGTTTGTTAGGGGATATGTGCGGTTGATAGAAAATTATTGATATTAATTATTTTATAACACTATAGATTGAGGAAAACTGGTATTTGTAAAGTAAGTAATATTAATCAACAGGAAATCCAACGAAAAAAGATGATCCTAACCCTTCAATGCTTTTTGCATATATGAAACCATTGTGATTTTCTACCACTTTGCGTGCTATCGAAAGCCCAATTCCGGTTCCTTTATATTCAGCATTTCCATGAAGGCGCTGAAAAACATTAAATATCCTTTCAGCATCTTTTTGATCAAAACCAATTCCATTATCCTTTACTTCTATTAAATAATATTGCTTGTTCAACAATTCGGGAGAGAGATTTAAACCGCTTTCCATGCCAGTGATAACCGTAGATGAAATATGAATTTGAGGTATCACATTTTGCTTACTGTACTTTAAAGCATTGCCAATCAAATTTTGAAAAAGCTGTTGCAATTGTCTTCTGTTTCCTCTGATTATTGGTAATTGCCCAATTGTTATTTGCGCTTTTTTATCTGCAATCCCCACTTCCATGTCATCCAGCACCAACTGCAACTTTTGGTTTAAATTAATTTCTTCAAAAGATAGAGGTATATTACTGGCCTGAGAATAAGCCAAAAGATCTTCCACTAATTTACGCATTCTCTCAGTAGCAACTTCAAGCCTGTCAAAATACCTGATACCTGTTTCGTCAAAGTTTTCAAGGTATTGTTCTTTTATGCGATTAGCAAAAAAGTGAACTTTACGTATAGGCTCTTGCAGATCATGAGAAGCTGCGTAAGCAAACTCTTCCAAATTTACGTTTGATTTACGCAAATCCTCTATTGACTTTTCCAGTTGTAGTTGTAAGTTCTTTGTCTCGGTTATGTCTGTGTAAGTGACGAGGAAACCATCTTCGAGCCTGACGGCTGAGATACCAAACCATTTTTGTAACGATCCAAAATAATAGTCGACAGAAGCGGGCTCTCCTGTCTCTACCACTTTTATGTACATTTCAACTATATCGGTTGCTTTTCTGATTTCATGAATTTGCCTGATCGAAAGACTCATAAAATAGTCCATGGAAAAGCCCATTAGATCTGCCGCTTGCTGATTAGCCAAAAGCGGCTTGAAATCAGTAATAGTGCCTTCTTCATCTTGTAGAGATTGACAATAAAGAAGCCCACTTGTCGAGTTATTAATAACGCTGTCTAATAATTTTTTTTGTTTTTCTATCTGCAGCGTTGCAGCTTTCTTAGCTGTTATGTCGTTAAAAGTAGCTATAATAATGTCCTCTCCACCTTTTACAGCGGAGAAATCGAACCAGGCCCTTAATCGCTCATCGTCGTAATATAATTCTGACCGTTGCGTGAACCCTGTAAGCAGTGCCTTCTTATGTACTTCGAAAAATTCCGCAGCTTGGGGGAAAAGTGAAAAGTATCTTTTTCCAATCCATTCGTTGGCTGAAATGTTCAAAATCCATTCAGCGGCCCGGTTGAAGCTCAACATTATAAAGTCGACAATTTCTCCCCTGTCATTACGAACAGCTTCCATTGACAAAATACCTGTAACGGAACCATTAATTACCGAATCTAAAAAAACATTCTGCTCTTTTTTTGGCTCAAGTGCGTTAAGTTCAGGTGTTATATTATGGCTTATGCTCAAAACTCCGTCACCTGTTTTCGTCCTTACTGTATTTATGTGTTTTTTGAGAGCTGAACTATAATAGGTAGTATCAAAAGGTTCACCTGATAAATACACTTTCAAATGCTGTTCAAAAAGCAACTTTTGAGTGGTTATATCTAGAAAACTAAAATTAGAAAGATAACTGCCAATAAGATTTTTCTCAGCGATATTGGCCATAACAGCTGAAGTAGGATTATAGTAACAAAGTTGAAAATCAATGATATCTCTATAGCCGTCTGTGCTACTCCACACAGGTTTCATCCAACTTATAGACTCTGGCCGCCCATCAAAGATTTCAGCGAGAATGAATTCATTCACTTGAGAAGCAGGCATATAGATAGATTATTTCAATTAAAGGTAAAATGAATTACAACATTACAAACAATAGCGTTTCTAAACATTTTAGGTAAAATATGGTTCAAACTGTTACTGGTCGAATAGTGTTTACTTCAGTTTTTGGACTGCATAACATATTACAATATTGTTTTTTGTGATAAATTTTACTACAACCTTTCTAGGTTTTAAAACGAGATGATAGCAGGTAACGATTGGTAACCGGAGAATTAGAGTAAGGATTTTAGAAAAAGAATATTGCGAAATATTGATAATACCAAACAGAAATCAATTTTCGTACTTTTATTATTTCCTGCATTTTTACATGCAGGAAATAATAGCTACTGAGCGTTATTTAATCCTCTGCCTGTTTTATGCTGAAGCTCATCTATTTTTTTAGAAGCTTCTGCCTTTGTAAGGTTTGCATCAAGTTCCTCACCTGCTTCATCTGATAATGTTTTTAGATAAGATTGTTGAGCCCCAGTCATCGGTTCACCGCCGGTTGTCCATTCATCCGGATCTTTTACTGTGTTCGATTTTTGTTCTGGCTGCTGTTGAGCTGTATTATTTTTTTCCATTTTATGTTTTTTCGAAATAATGCAAAAAATGAACCACCCATTTATATTTTCAAAATTATTAATTCATCTCTTAGAGTTTATTTTTCTAAACAAAACCTTGTTTTCATTCTTGATAAAAAGTCGTCAAAATGCCACAATATGCCTTGAGTGAAGAAGAAGGTATGAGATGAAGAATAGCAAAAATAAATTTGAAAATTGATGTTAACAGTGTGCGGTAAAAAAAATGTAAATTAATTATCGTTTTCCAAATACGATTTCCAATTGATCTAAAAAGTTAGTTTGTCCGGAATTTATTTTATACCTCGCTTCTTTTAAAGAAAACCATTCAGCTCTATCTACCTCAGGAAACGACTGTTTTTTTCCTGATCTCGGAGGCCATTCAATTTCAAATATGTTGCTGTGTATAGAAGATGTTTCAAAGTTTGCTTCAATTGCCCAGGCAGATATAACTTTGCCTGATTTAATTTTTACAGGTGAGAGCTGAATAAGTTTATTGTCTGGCAATACATTTCCTGTTTCTTCTTCAAATTCGCGTTTAGCTGCCATCAAAGCGTCTTCTCCCTCTAGATATTCGCCTTTTGGAATACTCCACGCGCCAGCGTCTTTATTTTTAAAAAAAGGCCCTCCCGGATGTACAAGTAAAACTTCTACTTCGCCATTTATAATTCTGTAAGCAATAATTCCCGCACTTAATTTTGACATTTATTTTTTGTTACTTTTCGGTAAGAATGAAGCAGGGACGTAAAAAAAATCAATTACAACTAAAGGTTTAAATAGCTAGTACACTTGACAAATAACAACAAGCTAGTTAACCTTGAATTTTTTCTCCTCTTAATTGAAAGATAAGAGCTTTTAAAGCTTCAAGTTGTTTTTTAACAACATCCTTTGTCATCTCATCTATCAGAATGCCATTGTCATCAAACTTTTTATTTGCCTGGTTTACAAGAACCTCAGGTTTATACACGGAGCGGATGTTTAAAAACTGAAATACGGGATGGAAGGCTACCTGCATTTTATTGGTACCCCAAAGACCGGGCGTTGCTCCCATGAGAGCGACAACTTTATTCAGGAGGGGAGAATCTGTTCCCCGTGATGCCCAGTCTATTGCATTTTTTAAACCGCCTGGTATCGAATAATTATATTCAGGGGAAACAATAACAATACCATCAGCTTTTGAAAGAATATCTCTGAATTGTTTAACAGGCAAAGGCCTTTGCTCAACAGCAGGCAAATCATTATCTGCATTATACAGCGGTAAATCTCCTATAGATGCCACTTCCATTGTTACATCTGACGGCAGCAGTGAGAAACAGGACTTTAATAACATTGTATTCCATGAATCTTTGCGGAGGCTTCCTGAAATTCCAACAAAGTGAAGATGAGCAGCCATTTAGCTTATTTTTTAAAATGGTGTTTGCAATAATTATTCCTTTGACAATAGGTTACCAGAACTTAGTATTTGTAATTAAATAAATAAATGTTGATTAATGTTATGGAAGTAGGCATTTAGCTACTCCAATTTCAATTGTTTAATAAAAATTGGTTGAGTATTAATCATTCTGCCAGTTATGTTGTGAAAAATCTCTTCTATTGAATTACTTTGATTAAACCTGTAGCAAAATTCGTCCAGGTAGGGCTGTAAATTTCTAACACTATGATGTATACCTCTAAGCCAACCTTTAATCATCATTACTTGGCGATGGAAAAGTTTGAAGTTTTGTTTGGGGTTGCTTGTTTGCTGATGCAACTCTTTATACTCATTTTTTAAC
>NZ_KB893333.1 GCF_000374045.1 Segetibacter koreensis DSM 18137
TGCATCCTAAAGTCTTAGCCAGGTAGAGAAGATACTCCATCAGCATATCTTCTGTAAAATCTGACGGACTTACCTCTGCATAGTAGACCAGCAAATAACGAAGCTCTGATAAATAATTACGAACTGTGTGAATACTGTAATGACCAAGAGATAAATACTGATCGGTCTTTTCCAGTGCCGCAAGTGCCCGCGGACTTAAAGTTTTTTTTCCATGATCTTTTAGTTTTAAATAAAAAGGTACAAAAAGATCATCATCGATTTCTCATCGCCTGAATAGGCGATGTTGGTTCAACACTTTTATTGACGAAATTTCATTTTAAAAGCTGCTGATAATCAATACCCTACTTTTGGCTTTTTAAATAGCTGCTGCGTAAAGCGTACCGCAATATACTTTAATGTTTTTCATTTAAAGTCGCGACACTAAATATTTTTTATCTTTTTTTCGACTGCTATTTCTTTATAAAGCTGTGTTACCAAAATTTCTTTTATACTTGCTTTTGTATTAAGATTGGCAGGTGAAGAACACCTGACAAGGCAAAAAATTATACATTAACGGTTGCCGGTTTAACCAAAAGGAGACTTAATTTATAAACATGTTATTTTTCGTATCACAGGAAAAAACCGATAAGGAAATTTGTCTAAGAGAAGAAACGATATTACTTATTCAAAAACTTTAGAAAAACTTATCATTACAACCCAGGAAATTGAAGATATAGTGTCTGCGCTTTTATGGTTTAGGCAAACTTTTGATAATACAAACAAAACTTTTTGCATTGGCTTAAGCTTTTCATCAAAGAACTGAATTAAGAAGCAGAAACAATTTGGAAGCTTTGTAAAGGCAATTTTTCGAACTCCAGGCTTACAAATCTCTTATTTAACACATAATCTTTGGTCCTCTTTCAATCCATCAATTCTTCTTCATTACCAAACTTTCCATTTTTCATATCTTCATAAGCCTGTTGAATTTCTTCACGAGTATTCATTACAAATGGCCCGTAAGCTACTAAAGCCTCATTGAAGGGTGTTGCATATCCAAACAGAATAATGGCATCTGAAGTAGCTTCCATTTGCAGTTCTTCTCCATCATGATTAAATTCTACAAGATGATGTATGCGTGCAAATTCTCCATTTACTTTTAACTCGCCTTTTACTATATACAAAAAAATGTTCTGATCCTGCGGAACATTGATATTGTACCTCCCTCCTTCCATAAAATACATAAATGAAAGATGAATATCTGTCAACGGCTCAAAAGGACCTTTTGTCCCATTCCAGTTGCCCGAAAGAACGTGTATTGAAACTTTTCCATTATCAACGTCAACTGTAGGAATAGCTGACGCTTGCAGCCCAACATATTTGGGTGGAGTCATTTTATACTTTGCCGGCAGATTCAACCATAATTGCAGAATTTCGAGCGGGCCGCCTTTGGCTTTAAACTCGGGTGAAGAGACTTCCGCATGTATCAGCCCGCTTCCGGCAGTCATCCATTGTACACCACCTTCTTTTATAACGCTTACCATACCGGTGCTGTCTTTATGTGTAAGGTCACCTTCTAAAATAAAAGTAACGGTTTCAAATCCGCGATGTGGATGTGGACCAAATGGCAAACCATTGTTATGAGGATGATACTCCTGCCATCCATGATGGTTTAGAAAGATAAACGGATCAAGTAAGTTCATAGAAACGGCATGGGTAGGCATGGCCCGGTAAGTAACCAAATCTGCTATTGGTTCGTATACCGCTTTATGTTTTGCTTTAATGGTTCTCATTCTTAATTATAATTTAGTCCTGAAACAATGTAGAAGTGTTTTCATGTAAAAAAAGGCGATTATTTGTACGAGTAAAAGTAGGTAAGATTATAACGACTGTAGAAAAAACAGTTTCAAACAGCTTGATATATAAAAAATTGCACCAATTTTAATAGAAGTATTTGTTATGTATGTTTATCTTAAAAAATATTTTAGAAATTAATTTCTACTTTCATTTTTAAAAGTATTATTAATGAGAATTACACGTTTTTGTGTTTTTGTTTTATTTCCTGTTTTTTTCGCTTGTAATCATGCCGTAAAAGAAAATACTCAACCCGATTTCTTATCAAAAAACATTGATACATCTGTTAATCCGGCTGATGATTTTTTTGATTATGCAGTTGGAAACTGGGCAAAAAACACTCCAATACCTTCAGAAGAAGGTGCATGGGGAATTGGAAATATGGTTCAGGAAGAAATATATAGCCGGTTAAGAAAAATAAATGAAAAAGCTGCGGATGAAAAAGCGACTAAGGGAGTCGAACAAAAAATAGGAGATTTCTGGTACAGTGGCATGGATACATTGTCTATAGAAAAACAAGGGCTAACCCCATTGAAAGCCGATTTTGATAAAATAAATAAAATAAAGTCAATAAAGGATATTGTAGACGTTACGGCAGACTTTCATAATAAAGGGATAAACGTTTTCTTTAATGATTATGTAGCCCAGGATGATAAGAATAGTGACATGTATGCTTATCAAATGATGCAGGGCGGATTAGGGATGCCGAACCGCGATTATTACTTCAACACGGATGCGAGAACAGAAGGCGTTCGAAAAGCTTACCGAAGCTATCTTATAAAAACTTTTATACAACTGGGAAATACCAAAACGTCTTCAGGTAAAATTGCTGAAAATGTATATAACCTCGAAAAAAGACTTGCGAATTCCAGCCGCAAACTGGCAGCATTAAGAGACCCCTATAAGAACTATAATAAGATTGATGTAAAAGGTTTGACCGATTTATCTTACAACATTCCCTGGCGATTTTACTTAGCAAAGATTAATGCAAAGAAAATAGATTCGGTAATTGTGGGACAGCCGGAGTTTTATGAAACACTAAGCGAAGAAGTTCAATTGACCCCTATAGAAGATCTCAAAAATTACCTGCGTTTTCACCTTGTAAATAACAGCGCTCCTTATCTTGATAAAAAGACCTACGGCAATTATTTTGATTTTAGAAAAAGTCTGACAGGAACATCTGTTCCGCGACCACGATGGAAACGAGTTATAGATGCTGAAGAAGATGCAATGGGTGAGGCATTGGGGCAAATATTTGTAAAAGAATATTTTAATGAGAATGCAAAAAAACGATATACTGATCTTGTAGAAAACATAAGAGATGCTTATAAAGACAGAATTAAAAAGCTGACATGGATGAGCGACAGTACAAAAGAAAAAGCGATAGAAAAATTAGGAAAAATCAGGAAAAAAGTTGGATATCCTGATAAGTGGAAAGACTTCAGTGCTCTAAAAATTGATCGTGGTCCTTTTGTTTTAAATGTAGAAAGAGGCGATATATGGTGGCATAATTACATGATGAATAAACTGGGCAAACCAGTGGACCGCGATGAGTGGACCATGTCGCCGCAAACGTACAATGCTTATTACAATCCCAGCAATAATGAGATTGTTTTACCTGCCGGTATTTTTGCTGTTCCGGGCATGAAAGATGAAGAACTTGATGACGCATTTGTATATGGCTACGCAGGAGCGTCAACTATTGGTCATGAGATTACTCATGGTTTTGATGACCAGGGTCGTCAATATGATGAACAAGGCAACCTGCACAACTGGTGGACTGCTACTGACGGTGTACAATTTAGTAACAGGGCAAAAAAAATAATTCAGCAATACAATGAGTTTAACCCGGTTGATACGCTTCACATAAATGGGGATGCAACACAGGGAGAAAACATTGCTGACCTCGGAGGTATTTTATTAGGACTAGATGCATTTAAGAAAACTGACGCCTATAAAAATGGTAAAAAAATAGGAAATCTCACGCCTTTGCAACGCTATTTCCTCGGGTATGCATATGGCTGGATGTATAAAGAAAGAAAAGAAAGATTGGCAAACCAGGTAATGACCGATGTTCACTCACCTGCTAAAGAACGTGTAAATGGACCAATGGTAAATGTTCCGGAATTCTACGAAGCATTTAATATTAAACCAAATAGCAAGATGTACAGAACCGACAGCCTAAGAGCAGAAATATGGTAACCTGGTTACTAATACTTGTAAAAAGAAAAGCTGTCTATGACTAAGACAGCTTTTACTTTTTTATATCTACAGTAAGATTCTATAAGACTTTATCGCGAAAGAAGAAAGATTACAAAATCAACATAGCGTCTCCATAACTTGAAAATGTATATTTATCTTTAATCGCTTTTTTATAAGCTTCCATAATCAGATCGTAACCACCAAAAGCGCAAGCTAAAATAAGCAGGCTGCTCTTTGGCAAATGGAAGTTGGTAACCATGGAATTCGCTACGTTAAAATCATAAGGAGGATAAATAAAATTATTTGTCCATCCTTCACCAGGCTTAAGAAAATGTTGAGAAGTATAACTACTTTCAAGAGCGCGCATGGTGGTGGTACCTATTGAGCAAATGCGCCTATTTTCTTCTTTAGCCTTATTAACGATTTTACATGCAAATTCATCTATCTGGTAATACTCTGCATCCATCTTATGTTTGTGCAAGTCTTCAACCTCTATCGTTCTGAATGTACCTAATCCTGTATGCAAGGTAATTTCCGCAAAACGAATGCCTTTTATTTCGCATCGCTTAATTAATTCCGGACTAAAGTGAAAACCTGCTGTTGGCGCTGCCACTGCACCCTCATGTTTTGCGTAAACTGTCTGGTACCTTTCACGGTCTTCTTCGTCGGGCTTACGTTTAATATATTTTGGTAAAGGCGTTTCACCCAGGGCTTCTAACTGTTTTTTAAAATCCTCTTCAGATCCTTCCCATAAAAACCGGATGGTACGTCCGCGGCTTGTGGTGTTATCTATAACTTCAGCTACAAGCTCTTCGGAGTCGCCAAAGAAAAGTTTGTTACCTACACGTATTTTTCTTGCAGGGTCAACTACTACATCCCACAAACGGTTAGCATGATTTAGTTCGCGAAGCAAAAAAACCTCAACCAAAGCACCTGTTTTTTCTTTCCGTCCATACATTCTTGCAGGAAAAACTTTGGTATTATTTACAATAAATACATCTTTATCATCAAAATAATCCAGGATATTGTGAAAATGCTTGTCTTCTAATTGTCCTGTCTTTCTATGCACAACCATCATCCGGCTATCTTCTCTTTTCTTTGCAGGATTTTGAGCAATCAAATTAAGAGGCAAATCAAAAACAAACTTAGAAAGTTTCATACGTTTTAATTAAAGAATTGTTGTTAATACTTGTTACTTACCGGGTCATTCATTGACCATTATATACTCTGTTGGCTTACAACTTAATTATCTCCGGTAGTTGAAATTTTAATAAAGCACGCAAAGGTACGAGTGATTCAACATTTAAAAATGTTACAACATTTACATTATTTGAAAATTATGAACCAACATGTATCCTAAACGCCATTTTAACTGGAATAATCGTGCCTTCCTTTATTCATTGCACTATCTTGTGCAGTTTCTCTATACGAAAACATCTTTCGGTATTTGGAGGGTGTCATCCCCTTAGCTTTCAGAAATTGCTTATTAAAATTTGCCAAAGTATTAAAACCGCTATCGTAACAAGCACCTTCGACTGTTGTGTTGGTATCTGTAAGCAACTTGCAGGCATAGCCAATTCTTACCTCATTTAAAAAATCAATATATTTCTTACGCGTGCTTTTTTTAAAGTAATTACAAAAAGCCGGAATGCTCATATCTGCTATGGCAGCAATTTTAGATAACTGTACAGGCTCTGTAAAGTTTTCCATCGTATAATGAAAAACACGGTCGATACGCTCCCTGTTTTTATTATTCACTTGCTTTACGTCCTGCGTTGAAAGCTTTACATATTCTTGCTGAGCGGTAAGAATATTAAGGCATTCACACAAAGTAATTATTCTTGTAAAGCCCGTTTCACTTTCAAGTGATTTTATTTTGGGATTTAATAATTCTTTGCTTTTACCTGAAATTTTTAAACCCTGCAGGGAAGTATTTAACAACAATTGTATTTCTTTACTTTCTGGTAAATTTAAAAATTCCTTTCCCCAGAAATCGTCACGAAAGTGTACAACTACCCCGCTCGTTATAAGGTCACCGCTTTTTTTAAAGGTGTGTGGAAGGTTAGCGCCTAAAAAGAAAATATCTCCCACTTCAAATTCGCCTACATAATTTCCTATAAAACTAAGGCCAGCACCTTCCGTAAAGAGGATCAGTTCGTATTCGATATGCTGGTGCCAGGGCACTTCAAAGTTGGGCGTACGGTGTGTGCGGGCAACAAATGATGTGTCATTTGAAAGGGGAAGTTTTTCAATGAATGGCTTCATAAAACAATTTTAAGTAACCTTTTATCATAAATGTACCTTTTTTATTAAAATAGTTTAGGTAAAAAATAAAAAAGTAGTAGTAAATAGTTTAAAATCAGGATAATTTGCATCATAAGTTACGATTTTGAAAAGCTTGCCTTTTGCGTTTTTCTTACATCTGCTTTCATATCTGCACTTATAAGTTTTTACAGTAAATGGAGCTATTTTTAATAATTAAAAAATAACAATGCTATTACTTGGTATAGATGTAGGAACTTCTTCAATTAAAGTGTCTGTTGTAGACTCTCAGACACAGCAGTGTTTGTGTTCGGCTCAATTTCCCGATACCGAAAGCCAAATAACATCCCTGCAGCCAGGATGGGCAGAGCAAGATCCGGAAATGTGGTGGCAACATGTACAACAGGCAATTAAACGAATTGGAGACTCGAAAAACGTAGATCTGCAAGATGTCGGCGCAATCGGAATTGCATACCAGATGCATGGGCTTGTCGTAGTAAATAAAGAGCAAACCTCACTTAGAGATTCTATAATATGGTGCGATAGCCGGGCTATTCCATTCGGTGAAAAAGCTTTTGAGACCATTGGCGAAGAAAAATCTTTGTCTCACCTGCTAAACTCTCCGGGTAACTTCACTGCATCTAAACTTGCATGGGTAAAACAGTATGAGCCCCAGGTATATAACTCTATTTATAAAATAATGCTTCCGGGAGATTTCATTGCCATGAAGCTTACAGGTGAGGTGACCACCAGCCCTTCTGCCCTCTCAGAAGGTGTATTTTGGGATTTCCTGGAAGATTCCGTTTCTACAGACGTGATCAATTACTTTGATTTTAATACATCTTTCATTCCACAAATCAATCCTGTTTTTGCAGAACATGGCAGGGTGCAACGATCAATTGCACAACTGCTGGGATTGAAGGAAGGAATACCGGTTACCTATAAAGCAGGAGATCAGCCGAATAATGCTTTGTCTTTAAACGTTTTAAAACCAGGCGAAGTGGCAGCTACTGCCGGCACTTCAGGCGTTATATATGGGGTGAGTGATCAGCTAACTTACGATAAGCAATCACGTGTCAACACCTTTGCCCACGTTAACTACAGCGACAGTGAAAAACGGTTAGGAATATTACTTTGTATAAATGGAACAGGAATTTTAAACCGTTGGGTCCGCGATACTATGGCTCCAGGTATCTCCTATTCTCAAATGAATGCTGAAGCCGAGAAAATATCTGCAGGAAGTTATGGATTAAAAGTGCTGCCTTTTGGAAATGGAGCAGAAAGAATGCTGAACAATAAAATAGTAGGTGCACACTTTCATGGAATTGATTTAAATATTCATACACGTTCACACATATTTCGGGCAAGCCAGGAAGGCATTGCGTTTGCATTCAGATACGGCCTGGATATCATGCGTGAAAACAAAATGAGTCCAACAGTTATAAGGGCAGGAAAGGCTAACATGTTTTACAGCCCCGTATTTACAGAAGCTTTTGTAAATGCCACAGGTGTACCGGTAGAGTTATACAACAGCGATGGAAGTGTCGGCGCAGCTATAGGTGCCGGTATCGGCGCAAAGGCTTTTTCTAACGAGCAGGAAGCATTTAGTAAAATGAAGCGCCTAGAGGTTGTGGAACCAAATAACACGGAGGTATATAATACCCTTTACCTGGAATGGAAAGAAGTATTAGAGATGCATTTGAAAACTATAGTTTGAACAATTTAAAGATTAAGGAAAAATATTATTAGAGGCATTTGGAAGGTACAGGGTGGCAGGTATATGGCTTGTGCATTTAGCAAAAACAAAGGTAAGGGGGTTTACCTAAAGAGAAACTTTATACTTGAGCTTTAAAACCTACACCCTTTTACCTAATCCATTTGTCTTTAAAAAGGATCATTAAAGTTATCAGGAGCAGTTGTTGAACTATTATATTGTTCGTTTGGTAATCAAAACGTATCAACGTTTCGGCAAGACAAAAAGGTATTTTTTTATTTTAAAAAGGCGGGATTGAAGCGTTTTACAGCGGTGGTTAAATAGAGAAGAACAGTACAAGTGTGCGACGCAACAGAAGCTTGATGTGTAAATAAAGTTGGGTTCATAAACATTCTCAAACATAAATAAAACAAATTGCTATGTCAGTCTTAATTGGTGAAAAGGAATTTTTTAAAGGTATTCAACAAATAAAATATGAAGGGCCTAAAAGCGATAATCCATTCGCATTTCGCTGGTACGATGAAAATAAAGTAATTGCAGGTAAAACCATGAAAGACTACCTGAAGTTTTCTTGCGCGTATTGGCATTCTTTCAACAATGAAGGTTCAGATCCTTTTGGACCTGGTACACAGATTTTTCCCTGGAACGAAAAACAGGATCCGATTGCGAGAGCGAAAGATAAGATGGATGCAGCATTTGAGTTTATGACAAAACTGGGATTGGAATATTACTGTTTTCACGATGTTGACGTAGTCGATTATACTAACGATGTTGCCGACAATGAGAGAAGGCTGCAAACAATGGTCGAATATGCAAAAGAAAAGCAGTCTAAAACCGGAATTAAATTATTGTGGGGAACAGCAAACGTATTTTCAAATCCACGTTATATGAATGGAGCGTCTACCAATCCTGACTTTCATGTTTTAGCTCATGCCGGTGCCCAGGTAAAGGCTGCACTGGATGCGACAATGGCTCTGGGTGGTGAAAATTATGTATTCTGGGGCGGCAGAGAAGGTTATATGACGTTGCTTAATACAAATATGAAACGTGAGCAGGAGCACCTTGCAAAGTTTTTACATACTGCAAAAGATTATGCAAGAAAGCAAGGCTTTAAGGGTACTTTCTTTATAGAGCCTAAACCAATGGAGCCCACGAAGCATCAATACGATTATGACGCTGCAACGGTTGTTGGCTTCCTTCGGCATTTTGGCCTTGATAAAGACTTTAAAATAAACCTTGAAGTTAACCACGCTACATTGGCCGGCCATACTTTTGCCCATGAAGTACAGGTAGCTGCAGATGCAGGCATGTTGGGTTCTATGGACGCTAACCGCGGTGATTACCAGAACGGCTGGGATACTGACCAATTCCCTAATAGTGTTGAAGAATTAACCGAAGCTATGCTAATTGTATTGGAAGCAGGTGGACTACAAGGCGGTGGTGTAAACTTCGACGCAAAAGTGCGCAGAAATTCAACCGATCCTGAAGATCTATTCTATGGTCATATTGGCGGAATGGACGTATTTGCAAGAGCATTGATAACTGCGGATACGATTTTGAACTCATCAGAATATAGAAAGATACGACACGACAGATATGCATCTTTTGACAGTGGAAAGGGGGCAGAATATGAGCAGGGCAAATTATCGTTGGAAGATTTAAGATCTTATGCAATAGAAAACGGTGAGCCACAAAGAAGAAGCGGAAGACAAGAGTTTCTAGAAAATCTGATCAACAGGTATATTTAATTAACCTTTATTCAGGAGCAAGTGAAATATTATAACTTAGCTTGCTCCTGAATTTTTTAAACCAACATTTATTATGTGGTTTTCTATAATTAATTCTTAGTTGCGCTTACCTTAAGCAGCTATTCTTACCCTTCGTACTGCTACCAGTACTTTCAATTAAAATTGCGTCAATCCAGGCCATAACTATCCTGCCACTACTACATGTTTCTTTTTATGAGTCTTGAGTCTTTTACGGTATAGCACTTTTACGCCGCGATAAGAAACTATTGTTGTTTACATAATCTTCATAAGCATACTTAAGGTGCTCTTAAATGAATTCAACACTTTTTTTATACGTGATAATTATTAAAACTGGCAGCACGGGTACTGTTACCTATTGCAACGATTATCTCTTCTCCCCTATTCATATTGATTTTAAACTTACTGCCATCTCTGGCGTCATAGCACAAATTGCTGAGTAAGGTCATGTCATTATCTGATACTTCTCATAGAATGGGTCTTGTACGAAATATATTTTTGAAATATCAGCAAATGATAAATCAGCAAAAACGGCTATAAAAAAAGATAGGTTTTATTAAAATTGATAATGAAAACCGTTTGTCAGAAATGATTTTATAAATCAGAGCCAAATATGCTTTGTTGACCTCGAATATAAATTTGATATCAAATAAAAAAAGCAAAATATTTTTATTCTTTTTATAATATTTTTTTATAATTTGAACCTCATTTAGTTCTTACAAGTATTGTTTAAAAAAATTAAAGTTTGAAATTTTATTTAACGAAAACCCTAATCTAGTATCAAGTTCAGCATTCATATTTCCTTCAAGCTAAGAGCTTTCCCCCCAGGTTTTATTATGCTATCCTAATTATTTAATCACCAATTCATAAAATCCGACAAGTATGAAAAAAATCGCCATGATGGCCTGGTTATCATTTGTGTGTACCCTCTGTTTAAAAGCCCAAAGTAACCAACCTGCTAACCCTTTAAAAGACAAAATAGATTTTCAGGGTTATACTGTTACACTGCTTCCCGCTATTGGCGGTACCTATGGCTACAACATTTTAAAAGGGAAAAGCTTGATTTTACATCAGTCGTTTAATCCTTTTAACATGGCTCCTGAGGGCATGCGAAATAAAAATGACGCGTACAAGATTGCCAAATGGCAAATT
This sequence comes from Segetibacter koreensis DSM 18137, assembly GCF_000374045.1. Classification (GTDB taxonomy): domain Bacteria; phylum Bacteroidota; class Bacteroidia; order Chitinophagales; family Chitinophagaceae; genus Segetibacter; species Segetibacter koreensis. The sequence continues at coordinate 10,927 of NZ_KB893333.1, forward strand.
GTTCACTTTAACCTTCAAAACAAATCTTCCTTCGCAGCCAACATCTCAACGCCTCAAGACATCCACAATCTTCAGCCTGAAAATCAGAAAAAAACTTTCCAGACAAACCAGAAACTATCAAAAGAAATTGCGAAGGAATTAAATATTACTATCCAATAAATTCTAAACCGTAAACTAATTTCCCATGAAAAAAATACTAATGATTATCGCCATATTGTATTGCCATGAAAACATTTATTCACAACCCGGGACTCTTGATCGTACGTTTGGCAACAATGGCATTGTTACGTCTGACATAGGTGCTGATTACAAATATAACTTTGATAACTCTTCTACGGGAAGACAAGTATTACTGCATAACGGAAGTCTTTTTGTTGTTGTAAATGGACCTATTTTAAACGGAACCGTTATTGCTAAACGGCTTTCAAGTGGCGCTGCTGATTTGAGCTATGGCAAAAAAGGTTTTTCGGCCCCGGTACATGTTAATGATCCGCATGCTGCGCTTCAGCCGGATGGCAAAATAGTAGTTGTAGGATGGACATACAAGAACTTTGTTTCCGCTCTAACACTAGCCCGTTTTAATACGGATGGAACTATTGACAGCACCTTAAAAAAATATAAAAATGAAATAATAGATTTTGGAACTAATTTATCAATAGTGATCCAAAACGATGGTAAAATAATAGTAGCAGGTTCTGCTGCAAATGGAAATGAAGATACCGATTTTGCTCTCGCACGCTATAATGCTGATGGAAGTCTTGATCGTTCTTTCGGTACAGACGGAAAACAAATAACAGGCTTAGGTTTAAAATTACCGGCAGACTCCAACGGCACTTATCCCGAATTTGATTATGCGACCTCGCTGACTATTCAGAAAAACGGCAAAATAATAGAAGCCGGTTATGCTTATAATCATTCTACCGCAACATACGATTTTGCTCTCGCACAATTCAATACCAACGGAAGCCTCGATAAAACTTTTGATCATGACGGAATCACTACAACTGCATTCGGCTCTCACAATGATTATATAAATGCTGTCTCCGTTCAAAATGATGGTAAAATAGTAGTGGCAGGATCAAGCGGTTCTAACTTTGCCCTTGCACGCTATACTACAAATGGAAGCCTCGATAAGACTTTTGATCGTGATGGAAAAATAACAACAGACTTTGGCTCAGCGAATGACATTGGTTATTCGGTAGCTATAAGCAATGATGGAAAAATATTGGTGTCAGGCTATACAGTACATGGCTCCAATAACGATTTTGCGATTGCCCGTTACAATATAAACGGCAGCCTTGATAATACTTTTAACAGAACCGGTAAGCAAACAAAAGACTTCAGCTCTTCAGATGATTATGCTAAGTCAATAGCAGTGCAAAATGATGGAAAAATAGTAATAGGCGGTTACACTTCCGCAGAAAGTCACTCTGATTTTGCCCTTGTGCGCTATAATACCAATGGAATACAGGACAATTCTTTTAATTGCCAGGGAAAACAAATCGCGCTTTCAGACCAGGGCTTTACTGATTATAGTTGTACTGCCATTCAAAAAGATGGAAAAGTAGTGGCTGCAGGATATAGTTGGAATGGAAAAAATTTCGATTTCGCTCTTGTTCGGTACACTACTGATGGAAGCCTTGATAATACTTTTTCAAATAATGGAAAACAACTAACTGACTTTGCATCGTCTGACGATAAAGCCACGGCAATAGCAATTCAAAGTGATGGAAAGATAGTGGTCGCAGGAGTAAGCAACGCTGACTTTGTAGTTGCAAGATATAATACCGACGGAAGCCTGGATATGACATTTAATAGAAATGGAAAACAAAAAACCGACTTTGCCTCTTCACGGGATGAAGCAACATCAGTAGCAATACAAAGTAATGGAAAGATAGTGGTGGCAGGAACAAGTAATTCAGATTTTGCCCTTGCCCGCTATAATACCAATGGAAGCCTGGACAATACGTTTTCTACTGACGGTAAGCAAAAAACGGACTTTAACTCTGGTGACGATTGTGCCTATTCACTCGTTGTTCAAAAAGATGGTAAAATAGTAATTGCAGGTACTACCGTATTTTATACTGCCGGTTATAGCAATGCCAATTTTGCACTGGCGCGGCTTAATACTGACGGAAGCCTGGATAGGACTTTTGACTGGGATGGAAAGCAAACGACCAGCTTTGGTTATACCTATAATTACGCCTACTCAATTGCAATGCAAACTGATGGTAAAATAGTAGCAGCAGGTTATACCAGTGACCCTTCTCTTTTTGCCCTTGCCAGGTATAATATAAATGGCAGCCTTGACAAAACATTTTCAGGAGATGGAATGCAAACAACTGATTTTGGAGTAGACTATAGCATAGCAAAATCAATTGCTATAGAAAACAATGGAAAAATACTATTGGCAGGGTATGTTTGGAAAGATGACGGTTTAGATTTCGGCGTTGCCCGCTACAATGCTACTGGAAGCTTAGATCCAACCTTTTCAGAAGATGGAATTCAAATAACAGAAGCAAGCGATGGTGATAATTTTATAAATAGTATCGCTATCGCAAATAATAAACTTTATGCTGCAGGTATTGGCAGATATCCCGGAGATTTTGGAGTGGTAGCGAGATACATACTGGAAGAAAACGAAGCTCCGGTAGTTACTATTGCTACGGAAGATAATATTGTAAACTACACATATCCGGCAACAATTAAGATAACTGCAACCGCAACCGATAAAGATGGCAAAATAAGTAAAGTAGAATTTTACAACGGCACTACATTACTGCATACAGAAAAATTTGCTCCTTATAATTTCACCTGGAAGAATGTCTCTGCAGGCTATTACACCATTACGGCAAAAGCTACAGATAATGCTGGCCTGGTGTCTTCATCTAACACTATTAAAATTAAAGTAGAAGTGGCTAATACAGCCCCTCTAATAACTATTGTAACCCCTGCAAATAATACAATGTATACGGTCCATTCAAACGTCGATATAGTAGCAAAAGTAGAGAATGTAAATAGTAAAATAAGTAAAGTTGAGTTTTACAATGGAACAAAACTTTTGAAAACAGAATATGTATATCCATATACATACACCTACACCGACGTACAGCAAGGCACATACACCATTACCGCTAAAGCTACCGACGAAAGGGGTCTGTCGGCTATATCAGCACCTTTTAAGATTACAATAATAAATGAACCAATAGAAAGTAGCAGGCAACTATTTGAAAATCTAAAAACTGTTATAAGTAACGATATAAGTTTAAAGGTAAGTCCTAACCCGGCAGTAAATACCTTGCAGCTAATTGCAAATGGGTTACAAGAAAGTAAGCCAATGTTTATATCAATCATATCTGCTTCAGGGATTGTACTGAAAACTACTCAGTCAAATGTTGCATCAAAAACAGTACAACTTGATGTGACGTCCCTGGCAAGCGGCGTTTATACTATTAAAGTTGTAAACGGACAGAAAATGTTGTACAAGCATTTTGTGAAATTGTAATTGATGATCTCGAAAATCGCTGACGATGCTGCATTTAAAAAGCGAGGATACTTTTGTATCCCCGCTTTTTAAAAAATAGTGGGATACATTCTGAAACTTTCATTTAAAACAAACACATATTCCCCTTATTACTCCTCAATTTGCTGATTTCTTATAGGCTAAAAGTTAGTAATATTTATTCCGTTAATAATGGCTGTGTGTCCATATTATTAAATAATACCAAAGCATTTTCTATTGAATAAACAAAACTATTAATATAGAATCTGCTTTGTAATAGAACCGGACTTATTAGTTGTCGCCGGTTAATTTTCTGTTTAAATCAAAGTTCTTTGATTGCGTGTAGAAGTATCGGAGTGAAGGACATTAACCTTATAAATTGAAACAAGCGTAAATTGCCTTCTAAAATCTAAAAATGGACGGAACAATCAGGTCTGATATTAAACCTGGAATAGCGGTAAATATTATTTTGAAAAAAGACCAGCGAAGCGGTGTGCTTACCCAGGGGATCGTAAAGGATATTCTCACAAGTGCTCCTAAACATCACCGCGGTATAAAAGTCCGTTTAGAAGACGGTCAGATTGGACGGGTACAGGAGATTATTGAAGATAACAAGCAACGCCTCTAGACTTTTGCAGTATGAGTGTACACATCGGTACGTCAGGTTGGAGTTATGATCATTGGCACGGCATATTATATCCCCATGGAAGTGCGCGTTGGGACCGGCTGAATTATTACGTGCAACAATATCAAACCGTAGAATTAAACAGCAGTTTTTACAGGTGGCCAACAACGGCTGCTTTTAAGAGCTGGAAGAGAAGGTTGCCGGCGGGATTTTTAATTAGTGTAAAAGCTCCACGCCTCCTTACCCACACCAAGACCCTTTATGCACCTGAACGTTGGGTAGAACGAATAAAGGCTTGCTGGCACGAACTGGGTGATAAGAGAGGAGTGTTGCTGGTACAGCTTTCCCCCAAATTTACGCTTGACTTAGAAAGACTCCTGTATTTTTTGCAACAGATCCCTGCGTGGATTCAGATGTCGATCGAGTTTCGACACGAAAGCTGGCACCAGGATTTTGTTTTTAGATTGTTGGAACAGTACGGGGTTGCCTATTGCATAATGAGTGGAGCACACCTTCCATGCGTGTTACGTTCTACGGCGTCATTTGTTTATGTGCGGATGCATGGCCCTGATCACCAGCATTTGTATGCAGGATCGTATTCAGAAGCAGATCTTAATTGGTGGGCGACGCGCATTAAAGAGTGGGAAAGGCAGGGAAAAGAAATTTATGTTTATTTCAACAACGATGGAGGAGGCAACGCACTTCACAATGCTAACAGGTTACGTGCTTTTTTATAGCAAACATGAAGCAGCTCACTTATTTCGTTTGTCGCTCTGAAACGCGACAGGAGGTGTTTATATCTTTAGGGATAGAATGCAGTTGTCCATCCGCGTTTTATTGTTACATAAGGCAATATAACCACCGTAATCTGTTAGTTTTCACCATTATTTTCGCATATAATCGAGTTGAGATTATTTTATGTCAGGCGGAAAATCATTATCTGCTTTTGGCGTAGTACCAGCCTTAACATTGGCAGGCACCCAGTGTCGTTTTATTCAGACAATCCCAATTTTGAAGGAGTTTTTTAGCCACCTCGCTTTAATTGTGTTACCGCATGATCAACAGCTCTTGCCGTCAAAGCCATATAAGTAAGAGAAGGATTTTGTGTGGAAGTTGACGTCATGCAGGCTCCGTCTGTTACATATACATTTTTGCATGCATGTAGTTGATTCCATTTATTTAGCAATGATGTTTTTGGATCTTTTCCCATTCTTATCCCGCCCATTTCATGTATATCAAGGCCGGGATTTTGTGAAGAGCTATGAGTTTTAATATTAGTAAATCCAGCGTCCGTCAGCATTTCTGTATACTGCCCAAAATAATCCTGTTTCATCTTTTCGTCATTGTCATCATAAACGACTGATATCTTTAGCAACGGTATTCCCCAATTGTCTTTCTGCGTATGATCGAGACTTACCATGTTAGTCTCCTTTGGAATAGTTTCTCCCATCATATGTGACCCAACTTTCCACGGGCCAACCTTAGGATACAAAAGCCTCTCCTTCAATCCTGAACCTACTCCGGACGCATCACTTTCAGAGCTTCTATACGCTGAAAAACCGGAAGCATATCCACGAAGAAAATCTGTTTCCTGTTTGAATAAATTTCTGAATCTCGGCATATATCCACCTCCAGCGGGGTTTCTGCCTACAGTGGTAAATTCCTTAAATCCGTCACATTCGCCTGTAATTCGTGCGCTGTAATTATGAAAAGCAACAAACTTACCCATCAGCCCGTTATCATTTCCTAATCCATTAGGGAATCGGTGCGACGTTGAATTAAGTAAAATCAGGTTAGAATTCAACGCTCCTGCATTTACAAAAATGACATTTGCATAATATTCAATCATTTCTTTAGTGGTAGCATCTATTACCCTGACGCCTGTTGCTTTACCCTTTTGTTCGTCATAAATTATAGAATGAACCACAGAAAAAGGCCGTAGAGTCATGTTGCCGGTCTTCGCGGCCCAGGGAATAGTAGAAGAATTGCTACTGAAGTAACCTCCAAGCGGACAACCACGCTGACACAAATCGCGGCTCATACATTGACCCCTACCTTGTTCCAGGTGGATTGGATTCGGTTTTGACAAATGAGCTATTCTTTCGCTGATGAGATGCCGGTGTTCATATTTTTTACGTAGCTGATTTTTAAAATAGTCCTCAACAACGTTCAGCGGAAAAGCAGGCAAGAATTCGCCGTCTGGCAGTTGTGGCAGACCGTCCCTATTGCCTGAAATGCCTGCAAATTTTTCAACATGGCTATACCAAGGAGCAATGTCTTTATAACGTATTGGCCAGTCTACTGCAAAGCCATCACGCGCAGGTCCTTCATAGTCAAAATCACTCCATCTTTGTGTTGCCCGGGCCCACATTAGTGATTTTCCACCCACCTGGTAACCGCGTATCCAGTCAAATGGCTTTTCCTGGATGTACGGGTGCTCTGCATCTTTTACAAAGAAATGAGCTGCATCCTCGCCAAATGCATAACAGCGATTTATAATAGGATTTGCTTTTCGGATATTTATTGGCATTTCTCCCCTATGCTCAAACTCATACGGAAACTTATTGGCAGTGGGATAGTCTTTAATATGCTTTACATCTCTTCCTCTTTCCAATACTAACGTTTTAAGGCCCTTTTCAGTAAACTCTTTAGCAGCCCATCCCCCACTCATTCCCGAACCGATTACAATTGCATCAAAAGTCCGATCTTTAGCAGAACCATTAATATCTCCCATTCTATTTCCTATTTACTTTTGATTGGATAATATCCGTTATATTTTACTGAAGGAATAATTTCATATTTCTGGATATTCATTACTACGAACTTTGAAGTCATATATCCCTGAATGGTTCTTTCTTTCATTATTCGATAAAAGTCAACAACCTCCTGACTGTAACCCTGCTTACTTTCCACACCCTCAAGAATGCGTTGCTTCTGTGCGTTAGTACATTTAAGAAATGAACGTCCTAAATTAACCTTTGTACAATTTTCCAGTTGATCTAACCCCTGGACAAATTTCTGTTGTATGTCTTTTTCATAACAGTCATCCAGCATTTTTAAAACAAATAAATGTGCTCCCACTTCTTTAGCTCCTGGCGTATTTGTTTGAGGAATGATGATTGAAGCTATTTCTGCAAGAATATTTTCCTGATCCCGGGTAATCGTAAAATTGTTTAAAGCGATCGATGCTTTTTCCGGACTCGACAAACAGGACGGTATTATAGTAATACCTCCGGCAATAAAAAACAAGTTTCTAACAGCGGTCCTTCTTTTCATTCTGGGTGGTCTTGTGTCTCTTAATTTTTTCTAAGATAATAAATATCAGGGTAAACAAATCATCTGCGTCAATTCCTGTTGAAAACTGTGCCTATATTTTGCAACTGCTATTCTCGCCCCTCTTACCATTTCTGTTATACCTATAGTTTCCAACGATTTCACTATCGCGTCTGAGGTCTCGGCTGGACCTGTTGTTTCGTAAATAACATAGCTTTCGCCTGCAGTTACATGCCTTGCGCCATAATATTTACATAAATTTTCAATTTTCAGATTCGATGATTCATCTATTGCAATCTTAAATAGTATATGGTCTTGCCAAACAATTTCTTCATTTGTGTAGTAGAATGTCTTAAAAACATCAATTTGTTTTTCAATCTGCAGCATAAGCTTCTTTATTACTTCTTCGCTTTCAAAAACAACTATTGTAAGGCGATGAATTCCGTCGACTTCTGAAGGTGCAACGTTTAGACTTTCAATGTTTATTCGTCGCCGTGAAAACATAGTCGTCACTTTATTAAGCAAGCCGATACTATTTTCCGTATAAATTACTGCTGTTAATTCTTGTTTCGACATCGCACTGACAAATATTAATTATTCTGAACGATTAACAATTTTTCTTTCACAAGTTGAGTCACGCTGTTTGTAGCTTTTGGAAAAACCTTTCTTAAATCAATCTCCTCACTTTGCTTAAGAATAGACTGAAGCGTTTTCATGAATATATTTTTTATTTCTGTAGCCAGGTTTATTTTACATATTCCCAAAGAAATAGCTTGCTGAAGCTGTGCTGCAGGTACACCCGAGCTACCATGAAGGACTAATATTGACTTGATGCGTGAATGAATATCTGCCAGCAGGTCAAACTGCAATTTGGGCTCTTCCTTGTAAAAGCCATGCGCAGTACCGATTGCTATAGCCAAGGCATCAACGCCTGTTTCTTCAACAAACGTTTCGGCTTCTGCAACCCGGGTAAACCCCATTTGTGTATGGGCTTGACCGAGCTTGGCTACATATCCAAGTTCTGCTTCGACATTGGCATTGTATGCGGATGCCCTTTTAACCACTTCTTTTGTTATTTTAATGTTTTCGTCGAATGGCAATTCGCTTCCATCGATCATAACTGAATCAAAACCTGCATCCAGGCATGCCTGCGCAAGTTCAACAGAACCTCCATGGTCTAAATGAAGCCACCCTTCAACTCCATAATCCTTCAATCCTGTTTTAGCTGAGTTAACCGCAGTATTCAACCCCATATACTCTATTGAATTGCTGGTCAGTTGTAAAATTAAAGGCTGATCAAGTTCCCGGGCTGCCCGCAGCACTCCATGCAAAGTTTCGAGATTATAAAAATTTGTCGCGAGTAACCCTTTCTTTTGCTCCGTTAGAAGTCGCATCTTTTGTTTTAAAAGCATGAATTTATATTTCTATATTAAAAATTGATTTTGCTTTTGTAACGAAAGAAGAAAGGTCAGAAAAGGCGCCCGTTCCACCAGAAGCAGTGGTGTTTATGGCACCGGCAAGATTTCCAAAAAGTAAGCTTTCACGCAAGGATTTCCCCTTAAGAAAACTGCTAATAAAACCTGCATTGAAACTATCACCAGCTCCAATAGCATCAACAAAATAAGTGTGCAGATAAGGATTGGCTTCCGTATAGGTGCCTTTGTTATATCCCAACGCACCATTAATACCTCTTTTGACAATTATAGTATTAGCGAAGGGACCCAATAAATCAAAGGCATCACATAATTGTTTCGTGTCGGTCAGGGCAAAGATCTCCGCTTCGTTTGGCAAGAAAAAATCTACATATGGCAAGCACTCCTTATAGGGAAAATCCCATTTATTTGCAGGATCCCATTGAATATCGAGTGAGGTTGACATGCCTTTATGCCGAGCTGTTTTAAACAATTGCACTATATCTCTTTGCATTCCTTTTTGCAAAAAGTAAGAAGACAGGTGTAAGTGTTTATAGTCGGAAAAGCAATCGGCAGGAATATCTTTAAGGTGAAAGTGGTTCATGGCACCGCAATGAGTGACATTAGCCCGGTCTTGCTGATAATTTAATATCATAGTAAGGCCGGTTTGGTAATGTGCAGATACCACAACTAATTGTGTCTCTACCTGTTTTTTATTTAATTCTGAAAGAATAAATTCTCCAAAAAAATCCTTTCCTACAATACCGCAAAAGGATGTTGATATACCGAGTGAAGCGAGGTTAGCAGCAAAGATGGCGGAAGAGCTACCAAGAGTAAAAGTCATTTCATCCGCCAATATCTCCTGTCCGATTACAGGAAATCCTTCTACCTTATTTAGTAAGATATCAACGTTTAATTCACCTATTACCAATACATCTTTCTTTTTCATAAAATCAATTGACAACATTAATTATCAACTACAATTAGCTACACTGCAACAGGTTCAGGATAAATCGTGACCCCTTCTACAACCCGACTGATTGACCCTGAAATTGATGGATTATCAGGTCTAAGTCCCAGATAAATAGAGTGGTAGAAACCAAGTAGCTGACCAATAAGCGTAGCACTAATAAACGCCAGCTCATTTATTGAACCGGTGCCTTCTGAAAAAGTAATAGCCAGGACGGAATTCTTTAGCGCTTCTATATGTTGATTACAACTAACTGTACGGATATTACGGGCATCAGCATCTATTGATAAACACAAATCCCGCTCATACAAAAACACGTGCTCATCAGTTGAAAATAAATAAACTATTAACGAATCCTCGTTCGAAACAGCTCGTGGTCCATGACGGAAACCAAGGAATGAATCATGCTTGCAAACCACCTTCCCATCTGTTAATTCCTGCAATTTCAAATGACATTCACGTGCTACTCCTAACAGCGGACCAGACCCTAAAAAAATAACCCGTTCATATGGCTGCTCAGCAACGGTTTTAATCATGGGCAAGTGCCTTCCAAGCAATTCTTTAGTATCTTTTATTAAAACATGCAGAGGTTGTCGTAAATTATCGAGTCTGTCTATTTTCGAGATCAAGATTGCGGACAACAGCATTGCTGTAAAGCTTCCGGTCATAGCCAGGCTTTTGTCGTTGGATCTTTCGGGCAATACCAAATGGTAGGCGTTTGTAAAACGGTTTTTAACCAGCTTGCCATCTTTATTACACGTAATGATAAAGTGAAAAACAGTGTCACAATATTCATTCGCGAGCTCCACCGCAGCAAGACTTTCAGGACTATTACCAGACCTGGCAAATGATATCAACAATGTTGGGATTTTTCTTATAAAATGAAGTCGGGGATGTGTAATCAGATCTGTGGTAGCAATAGCGTTAGTTATTCTTTTTGTATTTAATTGAATGATCCCCTGCGCTGCTTCTCCAATAAATGCGGACGAGCCAGCTCCCGTCAAAACAATTCTCAGGTCGGGGTTTTCTATTAAGGGAAACAGGAATTTGCAAATCGCATTCTTTTGCGAGTAGATCAAATCAAATACTTCCTGCCAGAGAAGGGGCTGTCCCTCAATTTCCACGGCTGTATATAGGCCGCCTTTCTCCTCAATTTCTTCTTGTTTAAAATCTAGATATGGCATACTTCTTACGTTCTATTTTACTTGATTTAGCAAAGTGCGCTCTGCTACTTTTATGTTATTTTTCCTTTCCATTTTTGACTCTGCAATTCCCATCAACAAAGCAGACACTATAGCTAATACTATCCCCGCTATAATTAAAGGGTGGGGAATAACTGCATAAATAATTAAGGATATAACAACTGTAAGCACCGGCGACAAAGCAGTTGTCATGGGAGCAACAATGATGGCCTTGCCATAGCGGAAAGCATAGACAAGACACAACGCACCAAAGGCGTTTAGTATCTGGATTCCTGCTGCGAGGTAAGGGCCATTTAATCCATAATTAATAGGCTTTGAAAAATCAGTCATCCATAGAGCTATCGGTATAAGGGCGACTGAACTAATCATCATATAAAAGAAAATACTTTCTGCCTTCATTTTATCATTAGCAAAGCGCATAACAAAACCCTGGGTTCCCCATGCAACAAGAGGTATGATCGTCATCACAATCCATAAATAACCTAAAGTATTGCCGTTTCCTGCAGGAACGTATGACAATAAGAGTATTGCCAAAACTGCTATCCCTATGCCTATCCATCCGACAATCCCGGTAGATTCTTTTAAGAACAATACTGCTAGCAATATCGTAACAACAGGCGTTAGAGACAGAATAGGAAAAACAATATATGCCGGCGCAATTTTTAAAGTAAAAAAAAGCACCAACTGCCCTACGGCACCCAAAAAACCAGACAGGCATCCATAGAGTATTGAGTTTCTGTCATGGTCCAACTTCCATTTGTTGATTGACAGAGCAATAATGGCGGCCGGTATCATGGTAAGCGCCCATACTACATAACCCAAAGTAGCGGGAAAGCCATTTTTTTCGGGCAGTTCTATCAATGCTCCCCATACTCCCATAAAGATGACATGTATAATAACAAACCCTATCCAGGTTCTTGTCTTTTGCATATTGATTTCTTAACGCGTACGTCTATGATCGTACTGATAATCTTGTTATTTCTTTAAATATTTTGCAAACCACTCAACTGTACGGTTTAGTACATCGTACCTGTTTTTTGGTTTAAGGTCAGGTCGCCATCCATGTCCTTCACCGATATATTGAACAAATCGACTTTCAACATTTAGCTTTTTCAATGCTATATACATTTCTTCCGCTTGTGATACTGGCACTTCATTATCGCGGTCACCGTGCAACAGTAATGTAGGTGTTGTTATATTTTTTACATTTCTCAACGGTGACCATTGCCAGAGCAATGAGAAATTATCATAGGCTCTTCCGTTAAATTCCGATTCGATTAATGAATGGTACAAAGAAGTGCCCGCGAAGCTTATTAAATTACTTATACCGCCGTCTACAACTGCAGCTTTAAAGCGATTGGTCTGCGTAATAATCCAGTTGGTCATATATCCGCCATAACTCTGCCCTGTTACGCCTAGTCGCTCGACATCTATCCAGCTATTTACTTCAATAGCAGCATCTACGCCTGCCATTAAATCTTTATAATCTCCCCCACCCCAACTTAAGACACTCCCGCTTGAAAAAGCCTGTCCATAACCACTGCTTCCGCGCGGATTAATAAATAAAACGCTATATCCATTTGCTGATAATATTTGCATCCGATCTTCAAACTCGTATCCAAACATGTTATGTGGGCCGCCATGAATGACAAGTATAAGTGGATACTTACGAGCAGGATCAAAGTGAGAAGGTTTTATTAACCAGCCTTGTACATCTAAGTTGTCAAAGCTTTTGAACCAAAAACTTTCTGCATGCTGCAGAAGGCACTTCTCTAAAAGACTACTGCTTTTATTGGTCAACTGCCTGGTAATATTTCTATCTATAGCATGAAGAAAAATTTCTGTCAGATGAGTCGTATCTGTACTTGTGTAACAGACAGTATCCCCTGATTTGCTAACTGTATATTCGAGTATGTGACATTTTTCTCCTACCACTAATGTTATAGCGTTGTCAATAATGCAAACACTATAAATAGCTGTAGTGCCTTTATCTCCGGCAGTAAAATATATTCCTTCGGCCTTAGGATGCCAGTTTATTTGTTCAATTCTTCGGTCGAATGCCTGAGTTAAACAATGAAAAGAGTTACTGTCTGTTCGAACTAGATAAAGGTGCGTATCTTCTGCCGGGCTGTCGTTTGTACTTACTTTACTTGTTGTTCCCAGGAAAGCTATAGACGCTCCGTCTGGCGACCACGCTGGTTGATAAGTGGTTCCAAAATTTTCGGTATGCCTCGTAATATTTTTTGTACTTAAGTCAACGCTCCATAAATCGTGTAACTGGTTATCATCGGGGTTCGCCGATCTCTTACTAATGAACGCTATTTTAGTGCTGTCAGGAGACCAGGATATAGAATGCTCATTGTAGGTAGTATTGGTAATTAGTTCTGGAAGTCCGGCATTGATTGCAACTACCCACACATGTGAAAGCCCATCATCTGCAATTGAAGGCCTGCCTCTGCCACCCTTTGTTTTGTATAATAACCTGTCAATTACTTGTACACCGTCATCCTTTTCAATATTTGAAAAGGGCTTCGTACTTATATAGCCTATCATTGAGCCATCGGGTGACCATGCAAAATTTTTAATGCTTAAGTGCCCCATGAAATAATGCGACTCATATACCGGTACTAACGGCTTTTGTTCTTCTGTATCTAAAGTATAAATCCAGATATAGGTAGTGTCTTTATGTTCTGCTAAATATGCGATTTGCTTTGACACCGGAGACCATTGCGGCGAGGATCCTTCCCAAACTTTTACTTCCTGTTCGGTATTTAGGTCTATAATAGATATAAAATCTTTTTGTGCATTTTCTTCAATAATAGTTTTTGTACTTACATAGGCTATATATGTACCATCACAAGACAAACCAACAGAACTAAGCATAGTTATACTCTGCAAGTCTTCAACCTTTAAGGGACGTCTTTCTATATTCTGTTCCAAACTCATTTACAATACGATGTTTAATAACTTTTACCTTCCGCCACGCAAATCAATTTTTACATTAATCTTCAAGTACAATCTGCGTTATAGAAGTATTAATTCTAGTCAGCCCGCACGTTCACTTTCTCAGGTCTTTATCCACAAGAAGGCGAAACTTTCGGCACTATCTTTTTTAGAGGGGCTACTCCTACATTGAAAACCCCAATACCAATTAGGCAAGCAGCAAAAACATAGGTAAAAACCTTAACCTCAAAATAAATAGCATCAATATAAATATTTATTTTACCTTTTTAATAGATTGATTGATAAGTTCTCCCAATTCAATCCGCTTCTTATCCCACTGCTCGGGATTATAGCTCCATACATCAATATTACCTACGGCTGCATCGCCAAAGGGTTTATTAATAATACTATTTACAACCGCACTGACACGGCTATCATTTTTATCAATATTTGTCAATAATCGCATATACTCATATTCCTGTACCCCATCGCGCATAGTCTTTAATCTAATTGAGGGACAGGCGGCATTAACATTAGGTATTATACCAGGGCTGTACAGCAGCATCCCATTTCCATTCAGCTTCTTTTCGTCGTAACCTTCAGCGTTACCTCCATCGTTAGCACTTTTCCACGTCTCGGAGTCGTACCACCCTGCCTTCCACCCGGCGCCCGCGCCCCAGCTTATCCATGAGTGGGCTTTATACTTCCACGCGCTCCAGCTAATAGCCCGGTCATTTACTAAAGGAAGGTCGGTAAACGTGGAGCTGCCCACCCAACTATTGATTTTACTCTCATAAATCATTGGTCCGTATAACCATTGTTTAATGCCCATTCTGCCATACTTTTCAAACCTTTTTTCATCAAACTCAATAGTGTGTACCGCCCATGAACTAATTGCATTTTCAATTACTCTCATTGCACTATCGGTATAACCACCATCGACTCTAAATTCTGCTTCAGGATACTCTTTTTTAAATAATGCCCCATAGTACGCCATCCTGTCCCACGCCTCGGGAAAATAAGATTCGTCAAGTCCGTCTAAATACACAGTCACATCGGTTGTCTTGAGATTTACCATAGACCTGACATGGTCTCTGACATTACGAATGATATTTGCATAAATTGCTTTGTTTTCTTCTTTTCTTTCAACATCTGGTTTTCCTATGTCGGGCCAGCCGGGAGTATTATGTTTACCATAAACATCGAATGGTAGCAGGAAAGTTTCTATAGGCGTTCCATAACCAGGGCCGTAATTGTAACCATACGCTTTTGTAAATGCCTCGCCGGTCAAATATTTCTTCAGGCGTTTGTCAAATCCAGTCCAACTGATTGAAACATTTTTTCCAGTCTTTTTCATATCCGGCTTATACGTCGGATCCATTATACCCACCCGGTTTCTCTTCATCAACTGGTAAATTTCCAACTCTTGTTTTTCATTCATGCTACTTACAAAACCCTCGTGTTGCAAACTGGCTTTTAATAAATTTTCGTTGGGTAAGGCAAAGTCCCAAATATTTAATTGCACAGGTATAGAGCGGGTAACATTATCAATGGTAATAGTTATTGTGCTGCTATACAACCCACTTTTAGCAGCAATCTTTTCAAAAGGAATGTACTGGTCAACCCAAATGATTTGCGACTTTTGATTTGTTATCCGGTTATTAAAATCGGGCAATTGAAGTGGGTAAACCCACGCATTGACTTTATGGGATTGGGTGCCTTGCTGAATATACTTAAAAGGTATCACGGCGTCAGGATACCAGCCTTTACCCAGTGCGGCTCTTGGATATCCAGTGCTTGCTGTTTTTACTTCCACGGCCCATTCTAAAAACAATTCAGGAAGAATATTTATCTGAGCACTATTGTTTTGGAAAGGCTTCATTGATACGTTGATGCCTTTTAGTGGCGTCTCTGTTTTGTTTGTCAATACCAGTTGAAATGAAACATATTCTCCCCTGGCTCCTTGCAAATGGGCGACCTTTCCATCGTATACCCAATTATTTTCTAGTATTGAAGGAGCACCATTATTTGTTATTGTATCTGTAGAATAAGGATGATCGATAATTCGGTTTGTAGAAGGATCAATGCGCACCGAAGAAGGAATTACGCTAATGCTCCACTTGGTACTGTCATTAGCATTGGCAGTAACAACAGTAAAAAAACCAAACAATATAAGTGTAAAACATTTAATCATAAATTCAACTAATCAATTTATACTAAATAAAAGTTCTTTCTACGCCGATCGTTGTAAACAGCTTTCTAATCACCTACCGGAAAAATAAGTAATTGACTTAAAGCCTCATCCTCTCCCATTACAATGTATTTTCCATCTTCGGATGCGGTTATCGTTCGTAGTTGAAACCCGCGCCATTCAATTCCTTGCTCTATTCCCGGTGCTTTCAGGATAAACTGGGGATTACCCAAATCTTTAAATCCTTCATTTTTTGGTTCATAGCTAAACAGGTGTGCGTATCCTGGCAATGCTCCTGCTATTCCATATAACTTGCCGTTGGCCCCAAAGCACATACTTCTTAACCTGTTCATCATTATCGGTTTACCTAAATTCTTTACGTTATTTGTTGAGGCATCTAACTGGAACAATTGCCCATCTCCCCCGTTTCCTCCATATAGTGAACCGTCACTGCTCTTGGTCCATGCATCCACCCGACCTAGTGTTCGTCTTCCCCATACCTCTGGTAAGTCTGATACCGTATGGAAGCTTTCATCAGAAGGATTGAAGTAAAAAACTTTATTAATAGCCCGGCTGCCATATACCAGGCCCTTGTTATCCACTGCAAGAGAACTGCTTAAAAACTCCTCTGGCTTTTCGTGGTATTCGTTGACTAAAGTGTCAAATTGGGCTTTAGTTGGAGCAACTTCTTTATAAGTCTTGAAAGTCTTACTAGCTATATTGTACGAAAAGAAAATACCGGAAGGATAAGTAATGCCGTAAAGCATATTTGCCTTCTCATCACCAGTTATAGCATTGACTCCCTCACCTCGGACAGGTGTACCAAGGTCGGTGATGCTAATGTTGGCGTTTGTACCAATATTAACCTGTAAAATGTGACCACTTCCAGTTGTACCGTTTTCTAACTTATTAGCAATTGTACCCGCAAATAATGTATTGTTCTTGCCTTTGAAGAAACCCGATTGTATACTTCGTTGGCCTTTCACAACTTCGTTTAAATCTTTAAGTTCTATCAACTCTTTTTTGTTTAAAGACGCAACAAATAGATAAGGTGCTAATTTTTCGTCTGCTGCAGTTCCACCAATTATATTATCGCCTATTACTGCAAGAGATGCAATCGAGTTTCTGTACATCGGCATTCTTTTGAGGTTAGTATTAGAAAGCGATACTTCAATACCAAACCCTTCAGTAGGTTTATAATACGTGTACTGAGAAAATGAAGAATCAGCCAAAAAAACAAGTGTCGCAACAGTTAAAACCTTTATAGGGGAAAAAATCATTTTTGAACTTTTTTACCGGGATTGAACTTAATTAAAAAAGGAGCAGAATGGTCATTTTTATCCAAATCTCTTCGACCGGCAAAATATAGATTGCCTTCTTTATCTTTGGTATCAGAACCAGTAGCTTCACTAAGTTCATCTACAGGATATTCATAAATAATAGTGTGTTTTCGTGTTTTCGGATCGAATTCTATTAAGACAGTTTTATTCTCTATTACATAATTTCCATGTCCACCTACTATGTAATAGAGTTTCCCATTGTTTCCGATATTTAGATTAGGCACATAAGGTCCCCACGGATTTATTTTGCTGCTACTGTCTGCTACTCCACCTAAGTCAACAACTTTTCCGATACCGATTTTATCAGGATACAAGGCAACAATCTTTGCTCCGTAGGTAATAAGATAAATGACATTGTTCTTTTTGTCTTTTGCGTACGCGGTAATACCTGTAACAATTTTGCCCCCGGGAGTTCCTTCAAATGCAGGCAAACTAGTAGCGGCAAATATTAAAGAATCAGAATTTTTTTCATACTTTACAAGGCGTTGGCGCCAATCTACATAATAACAGTTTCCCCACCAATCGGTGAACAATACCCTAGGCACATGTGAGCTGCCTAGCCGTCCGAAATCCTTCATACTATTCTTTGCCGGATCATACACCAGGAAATGAACCTGGGGATAAGATACGCCGTATAACTTTCCTGTTTGTGGATCCAGGTCGATGTCCTTAATGCTTTCGTACTGCATTCCCATGCCCAGGTTGATGAAGTCTTTAGTTTTCGGATGCCATTTCATGAAAAAGCCTCCTGCATACCCTGAAGGGTGGTTCATAAAATATTCTTCTCTCGACTCTCCACCGTCAGTAGAAAAATACATGTACCCATCATTACCTTCAATAATTTTAGAATGGATTTTTGCCTGCCATTGAAAGTCACGCAAATGTGCCAGGTCACCGATTAGGCCATTGTTTGTCATTTTACCTGATGCTACATCATAGTCAAATAACGCGACTTTATCCCGATGATTTGTTACGCCTACAACTACTTTATTATACTTGCTGCTAAAACCAATATCGTCCCATGTAGATTGACCTTCAGGAAAGCCGGTATAGTCAATAAAAGCAATATTCGCCTTGGTTATACTTTGCTGACCAATTCCTTTTTGAAAAGCAAAGAAACAGCAGCCGACAAAGGACAAAAAGATTTTAAAATAGTTCAACTGCATTACGAGCACTTTGAATTTTTAGATTTATAGATACCAACATGAATGTAACCCATTACTAAGGTTTTATTAAGCTTTTTCTAAAAAAAGTCTTCCGGCTTAACAACTAATAGCCCTCGTTTTGAGTGATGGCAGGACTGCTGGTTGTAACTACAATTGCAGGAATGGGATACAACAATTGGTATTCTTTAATTGGAGTAGAAATACCCACAGTTGGTGTTCCTGCGCCTTGTGACACCTTTGAATTCATCACTTGCAAAGCTCTGCCTGTTCTTAGCAAATCAAACCACCGATGTCCTTCAAATGGAGATTCAAGTCTTTCTTCATTGTAAACAGCAGCTTTAAAAGTATCGTAGTTCAGCCCTTCCACGACAGCAAGTCCTGCCCTTTGTCTTACCATATTTACATAAGTGTAAGCATCGCCGGTTGGACCATGGTGAACTTCATTAAGGGCTTCCGCGTACTTTAATAAAATGTCGGCAAATCGCAATACATACCAGTCAGCACCAGAATCCAAATAACCGCCGCCTGTTTCGCGTTCTACATAACCCCGAATATATTTAGCAGCCACAAACACACCTCCATTGGTATATCCATCGGCAATATTATTTCTGCGAACGTCATTTGCCGTATATGCATTTGCTATGTCTTCCGTCGGTTGATTAAAACCATAGGCACCGCCACTTGGAATGGTAATACCTTCAGAGCCTGTTGGGGCGAAATGATTGGGAAGGTTTGAACCTAAATAGGCTGATCCATTTTTATATTGAGCCTGCCAGATAGCTTCTTTATTTCCCTGCATACCTGCTTTAAATAAATCTGCATACACTGGCAACAGTTCATAGACTTTCAGGTCAACAACTTTTTTAAATTCTGCGGCAGCTTCTGTATATTTTTTTTGCGTTAAATAAACATCTCCCAACAAGCTTTCTGCGACTCCAATCGTAGCCCGACCTACATTAGCATCATCATATGAGACAGGAAGAAGGGTTTCAGCTTCAGTTAAATCGCTTACAATCTGTGCGTATACTTCATCAACCGAAGCTCTTCCTACTTTATAACTCGCGTCAATATCAGAGACAGGTTCTGTTACCAGTGGCACTCCTCCGTACAAGCGAACAAGATTATAATAAGACAAAGCTCTCAGCACTTTAGCCTCACCTGCAAACTGCTTTTTTAGGTCATCAGCTATTTGTGCATTATTAATATTGCTGATAATACTATTTGCCCGGGCAATAAGCGTATAACTGTTTTGCCAGAAAGCAGTAAGGTGTTCATTATCTGTTGTTTCTTTAAACTCATCGAGATTCATTTTAGCATCGTTGCCATCGCCCCCAGGGGTTAGTTCTGTAGTATTGTCTGATCGTAAGTCGACTAATAAAGAGTAGTATCCATTGCCCTGGTAAACCTGGGCAAAAGCTGAATAAGCACCGACCAAAGCCTGGTTGAAATCTGCTTCTGTTTTATAAAAATTATCTACGCCAATTTGTGAAATCGGAGAAGAGTCAAGAAACTTTTTACACGATGAAAGAGATGATACAACAAATATGGTAACAAGTATTGCAAGGAATTTTCTGCAATTCATAATTTATATTTTAGGAGATGAACTATTAGATTTAATAATTACTAGAAACCTACATTTAAGCCAAAAATAATTGTACGTGCAAGAGGATAAGTACCATAATCAATGCCTGGTGTAAGTGCTGATGAAATCCACGGATCTCCTTCTGTCGTATTTACTTCAGGATTGTAGAGACTGTATTTAGTGAAAGTGTACAGGTTTTGAATGTTTACATATACCCTTGCACTCTTTATAAAGGAGCCATTTAAAATTTTACCCAACCTGTAACCAAGAGATACATTTTTTATTCTTAAAAATGACCCGTCTTCCACCAGCCATGAAGAAATAGTCCGATTGTTTGCTGAATTGCCAGGCTGAAAAGTTTTGCCGTCGCCTGGCTGGTCAGGAGACCTCCAATAGTTTTTAAAATCAGCTCCCACATTGCGATAATTGCTTCTTTTAACAAGGTTAATAACCTCCATATCCTGAACTCCCTGCAGCAAAACACCAAAGTCAAAATTTTGAAATGTTATACTATTATTTAAGCCATAGGTAAATTTAGGCAGGTTGTTACCAATGATAGTTTTATCCAAATCATTAATAGCGCCGTCACCGTTTATATCACGAAATTTGGCATCACCTGCATAAGTGCCGGGAAGATGTGCTGATTTATCCACCTCTTCCTGGGTTCTGTAAATTCCATCGAAAATAAATCCGTAATAGCTGCCTAATGGACTTCCTATTTGGGTGATATGAGTTAGAGAGTTTTCCTGCGCCCTATTAGCAACAATTATGGGTGTGCCGCCCAGACCGAGGGCCTCAACAGTGTTAGTATTAAAAGAAATGTTGAAGTTAGAAGTCCAAGTAAAATTACGATTTTGAATGTTTCTTGTTTCCAGCGCTATTTCAAGGCCTTTGTTTCTCAATTTTCCGAGGTTTCTAAGAGAGGTTTCATAGCCTGTAGAAAGCGGCACCGGAACATTTAGCAATAAGTTAGAAGTAAGTTTATTGTAATAGTCAAGAGTTAGGTACACCCTGTTTTGAAACAATCCCAGGTCCAGTCCAAGGTCAACTTCTTTTGCCTGCTCCCAACCCAGCAGCGGGTTACCCAGGTTACCTTGTGCAAGTCCGCTAACAACATTACCATCGCCTGAGCCTAGAATGTAATTTGAACCATATATCAAACCAACAGAAGCATAATCAGGAATTTGATTGTTACCAATAAGTCCGTAACTCGCTCTCAGCTTAAGCTCGCTCACACTTTTCACATCTTTCATAAAATCTTCCTGTCCTACCCGCCAACCTACAGACGCTGAAGGAAACGTTCCCCATTTATTGTCAGAACCAAAACGTGATGAACCGTCTCTTCTGAAAGTACCTGTTAAAAAATACTTTTGGTTATAGTTATAGGTCACCCTTCCCAAAACAGATAATAGAGACCATTGTGAGCGTAAAGAATTACCTCCGGTAACAATACCCGCATTTAATGTGGGCACTAAATCATTCGGAAAAGAATTGGCATTAACTGCTGTTGAATTGAAAGAAGATTTTTGTTCTGTAACCCCTACTAATACATTTAAATTATGCTTCTCATTGAACGTATTGTTATACGTTAACGTGTTCTCGTTTATCCAACTAACATTGGTTGATGAGTACGAACGCCCTGCAGATGGATTTACGCTTATAAAAGAAGGAGAAAATTTATTATTGTTGAAAATGTTTATATCGGTATTGAAGCTGGTTTTAAACTGGAGATTTTTAACAATATCAATCGTAGTAAAAATGCTGCCCACAGTACTAAATTGATTCATTGTGTTTTGAATGCCTTCACCAAAAGCAAGCGCATTATTGTAAATGATGTTTTGTGAAGTTCCATCATCAAAATGAAGTGTATAGGATGTTGCATAGCTACCATCAGCATTGCGTGCAGCATACAACGGAGGAGTTGATAAAACAGTCGTGCCTATAGCGCCGTAGTCTGATATACCACCCGTTGTAGCAATCTTGTTATTGGTATAGGAAGGTGACAACCGAAAACCAATGCGAATTTTATCCGACACCTTTGCATCTACATTACCCCTAAAAGAATATTTTTTATAGCCCGAGTTGATAACTATTCCCTGCTGATCCTGGTAATTGCCCGAGAGGTAATAACGTACATTTTCTGTACCACCAGACGATGACAACTGGTAATTGGTCATCGGGGCTCTTTTGTAAAGCAAATCCTGCCAATCTGTTGTTGGTAATGATGCTGCATTTTTAAATTCATCCGGGATTTTATAAGAAGGGCTGCTTCGTACAGCATTTGGGTCATTGGCATTGCCGCCTGCGTGTACCCAATTCACATTTCTGGCATCAATCTGGCGTTGCGCATATTCCTGGTTAGTCATTACCGCAACCTTTTTCGCGATATCCTGAAAACCGGTGCTGACGTTTACGCTTATTTGAGATCTGCCTGCTGCACCTTGTTTGGTAGTAATCAAAACTACACCGTTTGAACCCCTTGATCCGTAAATAGATGTTGCCGAAGCATCTTTTAAAATGTCTATTGACTGTATGTCTCCGGGATTAATGGCAGCCAGTGGGTTTACAGGCGACTGGTCACCAATATCACCACCCTGCGCAGCAGCAGTATTTGTTGCATTATCTAATGGCACTCCGTCAACAACATATAATGGTGAGTTGCCAGCGGTAATGGAGCCTGTTCCTCTTATTTTTAGCGATATTCCTCCTCCCGGTGCGCCTGAAGTTTGCTGTACCTGCACACCTGCCACCTGCCCAGCAAGCGCCTCACTAAACGATACTACTGCCCTATCCTGCAATTGTTTTGCTCCAACAGAAGCGACAGACCCGGTGACATCTCTCTTAGTTTGCGTACCATAGCCTACTACAACCACTTCATTTAACGATGAAGCGCCTCTTTCCAATTCTATATTCAGTGTTCGTTGGTTATTGATTGACACTTCCCGGTCGTTAAATCCGACATATGAAAAAACAAGACTACCACCTGGAGGAACTTGCAGCCTAAAAGCACCGCTGGTGTCTGTTGCCGTCCCGCCTTTTCCACCTTTTACTTTTATAGACACACCTGCCAGTGCCTGTCCGGAAGTTCTTTCTGTAACAACGCCGCTTACCGATACAGGTGTCCTCCTCGAATTTTGTGCATTTGCAAAAAAGGTGATCGAAAATAGCAAAAGAACAAGAAGAAACTGTGGGAAACATTTCAGGCTCGTCAGGCATGCGCGGCACACCAAAAACCTGTTAAGGATTAACTTTTTTCTCATAAAATAGTAAAGTTTGGTGCAGAGAGAATTTTTTGTATTGAAAAGGAACTCTTACAAATATATACAGAATCATAAAATAAAAAAATATTTTCGAAAGATTTTGAAACATTATTTAAAGCAAATAGAAAGGTTTTAAAAGTATAAGGTCGCAGAATTCCGACGAAGATTAGTTTCAGGGATTAAATTTTCAATCCCTGCATTTACTTGATAGGAAGAAACTTGTATAGAAGAGGAAAAGACCAACTGTGAGTATAAAAATTAAATTTTCAAAAAAAGGAGAAGAAAGCTTAAATAGTGGGACACCTTTTCACTTTCTTATTTTTAATTTACTTTTGATAATGAAAAAGCTTCTGTGCATCAATCTTTTTCGTAAATCTGCAGTACTATATTAGGCGCAAAGCTTGTCACTAAATTTAAAAAAACTGAGTAATCATAATATATGGAGGTGAAAAAAAATATTTCGACGGTTGAACGTCGTACGCAGATTGTTGAAAAGTTAGAAGCGGAAGGGCAGCTTGATGTGACATCCTTAAGTAAGCAACTTGGTGTAAGTGAAGTGACGATTCGCAACGATCTTAATTGGCTGGAACAAAAAAATATGCTGATAAGAGCGCGTGGCGGAGCAATGAAAGCAGAACGTGTTGGAGCAGAAGTGAGTTTGTCGGAAAAGAACAAACTTCATTACCACGAGAAACTAAAAATAGGCAAAGCAGCGGCAGCGTTGATAGAAAGTGGTGATACCATCATACTCGACTCTGGCACTACAACAATGGAAATAAATAATAATCTTTCGGGCATAGAATCATTGACGGTAATAACGAACGCGCTAAATATTGCCAACAAGCTGGTTGAGCACGAACATGTGAACGTCATTGTTCCTGGTGGTTTCTTAAGAAAGAATTCTTTATCACTCGTGGGCACTACTGCCGAAGAAAGCTTTAAAAATTATTTTTGTGACAAATTGTTTCTAGCTGTCGATGGCTTCAATACAACCTATGGCTTATCTACGCCTAATGTAGAAGAAGCCCATCTCAACCGGGTAATGATCTCTATTGCAAGACAAGTCATTGTAGTTACTGATTCAAGTAAATTTCATAAGAGAAGTTTTGCTTTTATAGCTCCCATAACTGCCGTAGATATTGTCGTTACCGACTCTGGAATTCCCGAAGAAGATAAAAAAAGATTAGAGACAGCAGGTATCAAGGTTATTATTGCATAAGTATAACAATTCATTACTCATTTACATCTTCCCATTGAAGTTGCTTATTTCGTATTGGGAGATTATTTTTAGAGGCAAAATTGTTCCTTACTTTTTGAAGGTCTTTGGCCCACTTCCCTAACGGATAATGCAATTCCCTGTAAATAAGATAAGTCATGTCTATAGTACGATCAGGACGATGATCTTTCACATCATCAACTTTGTGAAGAAACTTGCGCCCGTTTGCCTCCTCCACCCTTGGTTGCCATTCTTTGTACCAAACAGTTGTAACAGATTTTAGCATTTCATCACGTTGCACCTTTATAACCTCTGCCTCATTCAACACTTCATCCATTAAAGATGTCGCAACACCTGCATCTCTGGGAGCAACTTTTGCAGCAAGTTTCATAAGAGAATCCATATGCTGCAGGTGAAGTAACATGGTGAGGTTTTGACGGCATAACATCGCTACGGAAAGCATTACCTCAAGGCTGTAATTCTGGTATTCTGCACTTCTTATGTTTTTATGCAATAGATCGGTAAGTTCATAATTCTCTTCTAAAAACTTTTGAACGGATTGCAGCCGTTGTCTGTTCAATTTACTCCAATCAGATTTTACAGCGAAATCATTAGAGGGAAGAGCAAGCATAGGCAGCGTTTGGTCACGCGCAGGTTTTGGTGTTTTATAAATTTCTGCATGATTACCGAAAATTGGTGTGCGCAATGTAGAAGGCACCCACTCCCAGCTATCGTCATAAAATTGGGCCTGCCGACTTAGCAATCGATATATAGTATCCATTTTAATTGAACTATATCCATAATAAGAAGTATAAAACCTTTCTTCTAAATCTTTTGAGGTGACGCCGCGATGATTCCATCCTGCAGCAGCACCGGTTGCATATCCTAGCCAAAACGTCTCCGGGTGCAACCCCGCGTCTGCCCAACCAGCAATAAAAACGCCCATAAAGTCAGACTTTTGTTGCGATACTGCAGAAGATATGGTTTTTAGCATTCCTTCCACCCGACCGGTTCGGCGGTCGTTGCCAGCATCAGCAACTGTATCACCAGAAGACATGGGATAGTAGCTTGGAAAAAGCGGCTCCTCACCTTCTGTATAGGTATAAATATATTGCCTCATCTTGTTTGCCTTATATTTCGACGCCGTGCTGCTATCATACACACCGTTAATAAGGTGAGAAGGAAGGAGTGGTATGTCTTCTGGTTCTAATGGATATTCTCCCCAGAACGAAACTTTTCTTTCTTTTTTATTTAATTCATCAGCAATTCGCCGGGTAAAATGGGCCAACAGTTTGCTTCTCCCTCCCATGGCTTCCGCTTGTTTTCGGTCATCGTCGGCTTTGCCCACATAATATGCTTCATCTGTCGAAAACACAAGGTAATTTCCACCTTTATTAGCCTCTATTAGTTCCCCAAACAGCTTTAGCAATAAACTGTCCGTCTGGGGGTTCATAACACTAAACTCATAGTTAGAATTTGGGAAGGCCCTCAAATGTGCGTACTCACGATGCTTCAATATAAATGCGACATGCGCGGGCGCATCGAGGTAAGGCACCAGCTCAACGAAATGAAACTTTGCATAATCTGTTAGCTCCTGGTATTCTTTTGCGGACAAAGCATAAGGCTCAACAATTGCAGGAGCGCTCTTAAATTGAAAATGACCTTCAAGTTTAATCGAAAAAGCATTGATTTTAAAATAAGCCGCTTGCTTTATTATTCGCTTTAGCGCCGTCATTTTCTCCAGGTGGTGCGCATCGTCCCAATAAATCATCCTAACGTTCAAATCCGGCCAGTCAACAATCTCTCCTTCGGGCAACGACAGGTTCTCTTTTTGAGGCCTTAAAAGTTGCAAAAAAGTTTGAACGCCATAGTATAAACCTTGTGGTGCATTTGCTGTAACTGTGATTTGTTTATCAGTCAAATTTAGTTTATAAGCTTGCTTTTCTAATTCAATACGATTAGTATCGGTGGATGCACCTATTTGTACGGAGCCGCTTTTAACTATCAACCTGATTGCAGGTAAAGAACTAGTATTTACAATGTTTTTTGAATAAATTTTAAAATTTATTCTTTTTTCTTTTAAGCCATCAAACAGACTTTCAAAAGCAGCGTTAGTTTCTGTAGTTCGATTATCTTCTACACCCCAGTTATCATCCAAAGAAAAGGTTTTAGAAGAAACGGCAACTTTCTGAGGTACCGGTAGCAAACCAGCAACATATTTTGAATTGATAGCAGAACTTCCCGAGGAAGTTCTGCTTTGTTGCCCATTAGCAGTGAAAAAAGATAAAAAACAAAAAAACATGGTAAAATTGTTTGCCAGGAGAGAGTTACGGAAGTTCATGCCCTGGTATCTTTTAGAGCTTTGCAGTTTCAAGTAGGATAGCATTAATATTTCTATATTTTTAAATTGTCAAGTCTTTATTTACACACTTCCAACGATTTCATCAAGAGCTTAAATCGGTTTACAATTATACTATTAGTGGAGCAGCCAGTTCTTTCTGCAGCGCTTCTGCCCTGCTATTTTTTTTGTTGTTGTCCGCCATTATCCACAGATATTCCGGCGCTGCCGAATACTGCGAAATGCTCCCTTTGTGCAACGAACCCCGTTCTGTTTTTCATTTACTTATCATACGTTTCAGTTCCTGTGTTTTCCCTTCTAGTCAGGCCCAAGTAATGAGACAGAGTTATTGACCACATTTCTACCACCACTCTGGTTTCCTTCGTGGCATAATGGAAATGGTTATCTGCGATAAAGATAAAGTAATGAAACTAAAATTTAAAAATAAAAAGTTTATGAAAGACCAATAATTACAAAAAGAAATAAAATAAAAAAACTTAAATTAAGATTAAAAGTTGTCAAAACTATAATTTAAACGAAGCTAAATTTCGCTCACCCGTTTTATTTTATGAAGCTATAAATTAAGTAAATCAAAAGAAGTACCGTTCAAATGTAAAGTTGAAGTATACGCCTTTCCGTTAAAAGCTAACAGCAGAAGGATCACCAATCCGGTAGAAATTATTTTTTTTATAGCATGATGTAAAGGCAAAAGGTAGTGAAAAATGAATGTAAAATAGACGGTACGCACGTAAATTGTCCAAAATTGATAGTGATAACAAGGGCAAAAAATATCATTAAACTTCCATCGGGCAGAAATTAGAATTTGAATAGATAATGGAGCAACAATATTATAAGATGGATAGTGCTTTTATAAAAATCGATAATTATTAATCGTTGAACATCTTTTTAAATGCTACGATAACGGCTAACAAGATTTATTAAAATGGAACAAGTATAAAGACAAGCAAGTTTCAAAGATGGACAGGTTGTTGGCAAAGGAATACTAACCTCTTTAAAAAAAATTATCTTTTCTTTGTTTCCGGATGAAACGTTTGCCACGAATGCCAGAATTCCTGGTAAGCTTGCAAACTTTGTAATTTTTCGCCCTTCAAAATACCATTTGTACAGTCACCAGCCATATTCCAAATCGATTGGGTATTATCAATTATTTGTTCATCGTTATATTTTGTAAATGACAGAACTTTTCCTTTAACCCTTCTGTCAAACACATGAAATGTAGCAGTATCACTTTCAAGAGTTAACAAAACAGGAATATTGCGTAAGGAATCTTGTATTATTCTACTCTTTACTAATTCATTCCAATCAAAAGCTTTTGATTCGCCATTATATTTTACACCAACCACCCACGACTTCGATCTCCAGGATAAAGAGTCTCTTTTTGTAAGACTGCTTTTGCCGTTGCCTTTATCGTAGTTTGCCATGTCTTTATATTCATCTGCAAACAGGGTGTCGGGCTGCATTATGAAGGAATTAGGATATTGTTGCAACCATGCCGCTAAAGTTGACTGTCGCGAAGGAATTTCTTGCAATGCCGTTCCTCTCAGGGGGCCGGCAACGGCGACTCCCGTTGCTTGTTGCCACCAGCTTTTTGTTGTAGCGTCTTCAAACATGGCATTGAAGTGGTCCATTCCTACAAGCCTAAACGTTTCCACTTTACCACGAACCTCCGGGCTAAATGCCCGACCAGTTCTGCAAACCGTGCAATAAGTAACTATCACCGGAGTGTGGCCAACAGAATCTCTTACCTGGTGATGATAACCAATAAATTGAATTGGATAAGCTTTCGCTTCGCCGTTAATTGCAACACCGATAACCAACTTATCTCCTTTGATTTTATTTGTACCTGGTTGTGCAAAAACTAGTTGATGAGGTTGATAAAACATCTTGTCAGCCTCAGCCTGAAAGTTTATAAAAAAGAAAACTATTGCGTACAAAAGCAAAGCGGATGGCAAGATAATCCTGGCTTGCTTCTTACCGTTTTTAAAAATATTTATAACCGGGAACAATATAAGCAGAAATGCAAGTATTCTCAACCACACAATATTTCCGCTTAACCAATACGCGAAAGAAATCGTGTTCGTTTGCTGGCTTCCGGGAAATGGCATAATGAAGTAAACCCTAAGTATTTCGACAGTGAACAAAAGCAAGAACCCGATAATTAATAGCAGTCTTTGCATAATTCAAAGTGTTTTTTCCTAGAGAGATCAGGAACAAGCAACCCT
The DNA here is from genome assembly GCF_000374045.1 of Segetibacter koreensis DSM 18137. Taxonomy (GTDB): domain Bacteria; phylum Bacteroidota; class Bacteroidia; order Chitinophagales; family Chitinophagaceae; genus Segetibacter; species Segetibacter koreensis. Next base: position 40,190 of record NZ_KB893333.1, read on the forward strand.
TTTTGAGAATTGAGAATTTTATTTTTAGGTTAGATATTTAGTTCGTCTATCCGTTGCGTTAGCAACACATAAAAGGACAATGTCTTATAGTGTTTTGCGCCAGAAAAACTACTTAATCGTCATTTCAACGCACGAAGCAATTTGCTTGGCTAATCGTAACATGCTTCATAATTCAGCAGATCGCTTCGTTCCTCCTTGAAATGACAAGTACATTCGTTTTTATAATGCAACAGTCAAAGAATTACCCATCGCGCCACGTCGTATCGGCTTAATATTGTTCGGTAAAAGGACGCGGAAATGCCTTCCATACATCGTCACCTTGCCTGTCAACCGGCAATTCACCTAAACGGTCGTAACGACGCATGTCAATCCACCGATGACCTTCGTAAAACAGGGAATATCGTCTTTGTTTGAGCATTTCATTAATCAAGGCAGCTTTAGTTTGAGCTCCGGTATAGTTTGCAAGCTGATGTCCTTTCCTTATAGTGTTGATTGCTTTAATGCCTTCGCTAAAGTTATTCAATTGAATGTTTGCTTCTGCATAAATCAGGATCAATTCTTCATTTCTTACAATAGGAACAGGCGCAGTGCTTGATGTATACACCCAGATATCACGATTGCTTGCTAACCCACTTAAAGATGCGGTAGTTGTCCGAAGCGTGGCTTTGTTTATCCTGTCGTCACCTGCTTCGATATCTCTGGCGTAGGTTGGATGAGCCACCCTTACTTCGCCTGTTTGGTTTTGAGGTATAAAAACAGGGTTTAGCTGGTCGCCTGAGCCTGTGCCAAAAACATGAAAAACACCTAAATAAAAGTCTTTATTTAAGTCAAAAAAAGATTGAGATAACGCTGTTAAAGCTCCTTGCCAATCCTGGCGGTAAACGGCAACTCTTGCCGCAAGAGCCCGGTTGAATTTAGCCAGACCAGCTGCATCATTAAAACCATTAAATCCAGCTAAAGGAAAGACAACAGTCGCACCGGACAAATCATTTACAGCCGAATCAAGCAAAGATGCAATTGCTGCTAATCCATCATTATAAGTTACGAATTTACCTAAATTGTCAGGATCAGCAACATCTACTCTTATCCCATTTGTATCGGTTAGATTAAGATTTATTAAAAGCTGGTAAGCTTTAATAGTTCTTGCAAAACCTGCATAACCTTTTTTCTTTGCTTCAGAAATAAGAGAAGAATTGGCAGCCGCTTGTAACAAAACATTACAATTTTTCACGACTCTGTATCTTGCTGACCAGGGGTTTGTAATATAAAAATTACTGTTGCTCAACGTGGCATTATTAGCGCCTGGTAAGTCAGTAACATACCTGGGTTCAGCATTCGAAAACCGATAACCTTCTCTTCCAATAACGCCTACGTCGTCAAGGTACAGAGCGAGCTGGTTTCTCATACCCGCTTCGGTACCGCTTACAAGATTGTTCAAGTCGCTTTTAGATGCATTTTTTAAAAAGTCCTCAACCGTAGCATTATTGAGGTTACCGTAATCCTTTTTGCAACTGACAAAAAAACTGCTTAAACTTACCAGGATTAATGCCGCCAGGATGATATTCTTTTTCATAATATTTTTAAACATTTATTTTTCAATTTTCGATTAATGTTGATTCGGGCTCAATCAAACGGCCGTTTATAGATCAATAGATAAATGAAAGTTTGCGCGTTTTGAGGCAGGGTAAGGGTCAACATCTACACCAGAGGAAAAGCCGGTACCAAAATTTGAAACTTCAGGATCATAAGATTTGTACTTAGTGATGGTGATGTAATTATTGAGCGATACACCAAATCTTATTCCTTTAACATAAGAGATAGGAACCCTCGTAAAAGAATAATACAAACCTATTTCCCGAAGCCGTGCATAAGTGGATGTAGCCACGAATTGATGCGCATCAGAACCAACCAGCGAAATTCGATAGATTCCGTCGGGAATGCCTTGCTTATTAGTGACGTTATCAAAGTCTGCGCTCGTACCTCCAAAGTCGTTTTGCAGAGTTGTTAAGTTTACATTCTGACCGCCCTGTTTCCAATGAATAAGAAAACGAAGGCTGAGGTTTTTAAAGAAAGTAAGTTCATTATAAGAATTCATTTGAAACTTAGGTTCTGCATCACCCAGCACACCTACGCCTTGCCCGTTAAGCCCTACGATTTGTGTAGCCGATTTTCCTTGCTCAATTTGGTAGGAACCCAAAACATATCCAAAAGAACCTTGTGGAGCTGCTGGTATGATAAGCTTGGTAACCAATGAGCGGTTGAGCCAAAAATTAACAGAAGTATTCCATGTGATGTTTCTTGCTTGAACTGGTCTTGCATTCATACCTAATTCTACACCCCGGTTTCTCAGGTTTCCTGCATTTAGCCATTTTGTAGAAAATCCTGAAGATGAAGCCAAATTGCTCAGCATCAAAAAATCTTTAATAACCTTATTGTAATATGTAAGTTCAAAACCTAGTCGGCCATTCAAAACACTAAAGTCTAGTCCTGCTTCAAATTCGGTCTGTCTTTCAGGTTTTATAGTAGACTGGCCTTGTTGTGTATTTACAATCACTCCCGGAAATCCTGTAATATTAGACACAACTAAAGATGTAAACTTGCTGCCATAAGCGGGAACGTTGTTTGCTTGCCCATATGCTGCGCGCAATTTTATGTTTTCAAAAAAACCATCTTTAATTAATCCTGTCTTTGTCAGGTTCCATGAAATGCCGCCTTTGGGATAAACATAAAATTTTCCCGCATCACCGTTATTGCTCGACCTGTCGAAACGCACTCCTGCAGTCAGTGAAACAGCATCGGCAATATTTGCTTCCTCCTGAACAAAAATGCCTGAATTTTGAAATTTGGTCCTTAATTGTGTTGCATTCAACGCACCAGCCTGGTCAACATTTGATTGACCGGAAATGATCTGAGTAGCTACATTCAATAAATTATTATAATCGCCGGTTTCCTGGGTAAAGCCTGCTGAAGTCGTCAGCGATAATTTATCAGAGGCATTCCAAGTATTTACCAAAGAGAGAATGTAATTCGTACTTAAGTTTTTAGTAAAGCCCTGGATAGAAGTGCCTTTATTAACTGCCTGAAATTGGAGAATGCCTGGAAATAAAACGTTCGTATTTAGGTTGTAGAAATCAAAGCCACCTCTTGCAATAAATCTCGTAGTACTGGAATTACTTTTTTGTAAAATGGCATCCAGGTTTGCTCCTGTGATAAATCTGTTTACTGTCTCATTGTTCTTCATGAGTGCAATGGTTTGTAAAGGATTGGCTGCAGCAAAAGGATTGTTGGGATAATTCCCTGCTTTATCAGGATGCAATTGAGCAAAGCTGGGTGTAGAAGCCAAAGCAATGCCTGTTGTTATTCCGGCATTATCATTACCAAACAAGCCCCTGTCTGCAGAAGAATTAATATAGCTTGTACTAACTCCAAACTTTATATTGTCCGTAATGCGGTGGTCAATATTAAGTCGCATACTTGTGTTTTGGTAACCGGTATTTTTTACAATTCCACCTTCATCTTTCTGAGCTGCAGAGAAATAGAAGCTTGTTTTTTCATTTCCGCCGCTCATGCTTACTACAGTATTTCTTAAAAAGCCTGTATTTCCGTATATCTCTTTTTCATAGTCATAAATTTGGCCCTTTGATTGAGCATCTAAAAATTGTTGTCTTAAGGCCACACTCGTAGCACTATCACGAGATAAACTTGCCGCCCTGTCTGCTGTAAAGGCTCTAACACCTAATAATTTTCTTGCAGTTACAAACCCGATATCCTGCGAAACAGAAACACTTGTTTTTCCCTGCCTTCCCCTTTTTGTTGTAATAATAATAACTCCGGCGGCAGCTCTCGAACCATACACCGCCGCGGCAGATGCGCCTTTTAGTATTTCAATGTTTTCAATGTCTTCAGGACGCAGGTCTGCTATCCGGCTCGAAGGATTGTCCTGGTTAGATGTAGTTCCCCCGCTTCCTTGTGCTGAGGTAACGGCGTTCATTCCTGCGGAAGTAGAGGTGTTATCAACAAAAACTCCATCTACTACATATAATGGCTGAGTGTTTCCATAGACAGATGTAACACCACGTAGCTTCACCGAGATGCCTCCGCCAGGAGCTCCCGAATTTGCATTGATATATGCCCCGGGAATTTTTCCTGAAAGTGCAGCATCGAACGTTTGTGCCGGCGAAGTTCCGCTTAATTGTTTTGAAGAAATAGTGGCTACAGCATTTGCCAGGTTTCTCCTTTTTACAGTTGTCGCCAGTCCTGTTACAACCACTTCATCGAGTTTTGCTACGTCTTCTTCTAACTTTATTTTCAGGTCTGGCCTTGCCCTTATGGTCTGCGTTTTATACCCTGTTGCACTAACAATTATAGAAGCATCGGGAGGAATTGCAAGACTAAAATTTCCTTTAGCATCAGTTGCCACGGAAACAGTTGAATTTTTCACAGCAACGGTTGCTGAAGGAATGGGTGCACCACTTGCATCAATGACCTGTCCCGTTACCGCAATATTTTGCGCCGGAACTATAACAGGAATAAAAAGCATACACAGTATTCCTGTTATAATTAATAACCTTTTTTTCATCATGTTTTGGTTTAAATGGTCCGTTTAGAATAACAATCTTTACAAGCAGTATTTTATAATTGATTACAGAAAATTATACAACAGTTTGTTTAGCGGAAAAAATGTGAGCACCATATCCATTTGTGGCTACTTGTTTCGCCCTCGGCGGATAGGTTGAAAGGTCAGTCGGTGTGGTAGCAGCGAGTCCGTCGACGTACCTGTTGAACATACAAAAAACCGCAGCAATCAGAACCGTGTCATGAACGTCTCTATCACTTGCACCAAGAGTTTTTGCTCTTTCAACTTGTTCAGGAGTTACATACTTTCCTCCTTTTTGTACACTGCCTGCAATAGACAGCAATGCTTTTAATTTATCAGACACCGGAGCTGAATTATAGTCTTTCTTCACCTGTTCAACAAGGTCTTTGTTGCCGTCTAAATATTCGCAAGCAATTGCACCATGAGACTGGTGGCAATAAAAGCAATCGTTGAGGTAGGATACATGAGCAGCAATTAATTCTCGCTCTGCCATACTTAACCCTTCATCGTCACGCAGTAAAACATTTGCCAACTCGCCCATTGGTGCTGCTGTTTCCGGCCGGAAAGCCATTAAAGCCCTAATGCCGGGAAGATTTCTATCTACATCAATATGGGGCATAATTTTAATTTTTGTATTGAAAATGTTAGAAGTGAAAATGAGAAACGTGAAAGCGGATGTTTTTACCTTTTTACTTTATTTTATTTATAAACATTCAAATCCGCGTAGCCTTCTTCGGCTCTGATTTTTGCGCGGTCTACATATAATTGACGGTCTTGGGGAGCCCTGGTATTTAACCCGTCAACGTAACGGTTGAACATGCAAAAGGCAGCAGCGATCAGAACAGTATCATGTATTTCTCTGTCTGTCGCACCAAAAGTTCTCGCATGCTCAACTTGCTCAGGCGTTACATACTTTCCACCTTTTTGCACACTGCCAGCTATAGCTAGCAATGCTTTCAGTTTATCTGAAATAGGTGCTGATTGATAATCTTTTTTAATGGCGTCAATAAACGGTATATCACATTGAAAGTAATGTTGTGCAAGTGCACCGTGTACATTTTGACAATAAAAACAGTCGTTTTGAGATGACACATATGCACCAATCATTTCCCTTTCGCCGCGTGACAACGTGTTGTTATCATCATGTAATAGAACTTCTGCCAATTCATTTAAAGGTTTAGCCGTTTCAGGCCTAAAAGCCATTGGACCTCTAATGCCTGGTAAGTCTTTTTGTAAATCGATGAAAGCCATATTTGTTATTTGAAAAATTGTAATTGAATTTTAATTTGGCCAGTTACTGCTAACCTGTCGTTGGCAACTGGTATCCCTTTTCCGTCATTCTTTTGCCCATTGCGTCGTACTCGGCAGGGTCTGTTGGGGTTAAGCTTGCAAGACCATCTACATAGCGGTTAAACATGCAAAAAGTCGCAGCAATCAAAACCGTATCATGTATTTCCCTGTCGTTAGCGCCAAGTTTTCTTGCAGCTTCTATGTCTTCGGGCAATACTTCTTTCCCTAATATTTGTACTTTACCTGCTATATGCAGCAATGTTTTTAGCTTTTCGCTTACGTTGGCGTGTTGCATATCTTTTAGGACAGCATCGACTGTATCTTTATTGTCACTAAAAAGACATCGCGCGGCTGCAGCGTGACTGCTCATACAAAACGTACAGTCATTTAGATAAGAAACATAGGTAGCTATCAGTTCTCTTTCAGCTTCGCTTAACGGCGATTCGCCTCTTAATAAAACCTGAGCTAAATCATACAATGGTTTGCCCGTTTCTGGCCTGAACATTACTAATGCCCTAATGCCGGGAACTCCTTCTGGAACATTAATGTATGCCATAAATAAGCCTTATAATTTTTAAAAACATTTTGTAAACTATAGAAAATAACATCTATTAAGATCTTGCATAGATCAACATCTTGTATAAATAGCCGCGTCGAAAAAATTCAATTCCGCCCCCTATTATGTTGCGTTTTAAACCGCAAAAAGCGCTATGTTCATCTTTTAAGCCTTTAAACCCCTTTAGGGGCTGGGCTTAATCCTGATAATTGATAGAGTTTTGTTTTCCAAATAGTGTGGTGATAAAACCGATAACAAATACAAATGAAAAAATAAATATAGCATTGCCATAACCGCCAAGAAAACTAACCAAAGCGCCAACAAAGAAAACTACGGTGGCTGTAAACAGCCTCCCTGCACTAAAACAAAAACCGGTTGCAGAAGCACGAACAATTCGTGGAAATAACAGAGGAATATAAACTGAAAGAACGCCTTGACTGATACCAAAGAAAAGTGCCAGCACCGAAAGTTCTATAAAAGCTGTTGTGTTAAATGCTGTATTAATTTTAAAAAGCAGTAATGAGAAAATGAAACTGACTAAAAAACACATGAGCATCGTTCTTCTCAATCCTATTGCGTTTGCGATCCATCCTGAAATAAAACCTCCCGTTAAACCGCCGGCTCCAAGTATCATCATACTCAGTCCCCGATTGTGTTGCTCATTGGATGGCGAGATACTTTGTACCCATGTCGGCAGCCAGGAGAAAATCGCCCATAACCCGATTAACATAGTTCCAAAGATTACAGAACCGAGAAGCAGATCTTTTCTGTAAGATATATTAAAAAGTTTTTGGGAAAGAACGATTTGGCCATCTTTTTCCGGTGAACCATCTTTCCTGCTTTCAGGTTCTTCTAATGTAAACATCGCCGTTACTGCAACCAACATAGGGATCAATCCAATCAAAAAAGCCTGCCTCCACGTTGATACAAACAATTCTATAAAGCCTGCAGAAAAAATGCCGACAGGAATTGAAATGGATAAGATACCTAATGCTACTGCCCGCTTCTTGGGAGACCATGCTTCTGCAACAAGAATATTTGTAGTGACCAACACGCCACCAATGCCAAAGCCTGATAAAAAACGGCAGACAGCTACCAAAAACCATGATGGTGAAAAACCTGTCAACACGGTGAATAAAGCATAAAAAGCTGTAGCTAAAATAACGGTTTTAGACCGCCCAATCTTATCGCATATTAATCCCCATGCGATGCCACCAAACATCCATCCAAAAATAAAGACTGAGCTTATGTAAGCGCTGACATTATTAAATTTTTCTACCGATACATCTCCTAATAAATCCTTAACTGCAACCGGCAAATAAACAGACATTAGCGTAGATACCGTACCGCCAAACATAGTACTGGTGAAACAAATCGCAAACAGTAATAGATGCTTTGTTGTTTTTACTTTCGTAACTACACCTTCCTCTTTAAGGGGAAGTGCAGCCGATAAAATTGTGTGAGACATAAAAACAATTTAGATTTTCTCTTTTTTCAAATGATCGTATCCCTGCGGCAGACGGGTGTAACCGTGGCGGACTAATCGGTTTGCCAGCACATTAAAGTAACCAGAGTCATCAGGCAGTGCTGTTGCCAGTCCATCTACATAACGATTATAGAGACAAAACAATGCAGCAATTAATACCGTATCGTGAATTTCTACATCAGTCGCTCCTTCATCTTTCGCTTTTTGTATAGCTTCTGGCGTTACACTTTTACCACTTTCTCTTACCATTGAGGCAATGGTTAGTAGCGCTTTCATTTTACCACTTACAGGTGCGGTGTTAATGTCTTCTTTTACCTTTTTCGCTGTTTCAGTATTGCCGATTAAAAGGTCGGCAGCAGCGGTATGTGCTGTTGTACAAAAGGTGCAATTGTTACCACTTGATACAACGGTGGCTATCAGCTCGCGTTCTCCTTCTGTAAATGTTGATTGGCCTCGTAATAAAATTTGGGTTAATTCCCGAATAGGCTGCGCGGAATCTTTTCGATACTCAAGTAAGCCGGTTATTCCGGGCAAATGTTCTTCCAGAGGTATGTAAGGCATGATTTGTAGTTTTTGTTATAAAAAAAACCGATAAAGGAAAAAGGCGTTTATTCTGCTCCGTCCGCCATGGCTTTCGCTACCGCGTAAGCGCCAATTTTTTTTCCGACAGTCAAACCAGCCTGGCAATCGCTTCTGTGATGTATTCCTCCATACATTCTGGAGTTAGATGCTTCCTGTGCCATTGCGTTGTAGTCAGAGGCCCTTTCAGGAACAATATGCGATAGCACTTCTGCTGCAGCACCACTAAAAGTTGAATGACCGGATATGTATGAAGGAAAATTAGGAATGCCCGTTAATGTTTTAATAGCCGGGTTCATTTGAGAAGGCCTGGGATTGAAATAATAATATTTGGTATTCCAACAAACAATTGCCGCATCCATTAGTGACATATTAAGGAGGGCGAGATTGCGCGCCCATCTAATTTCGCTATAATCTTTTTTAAGGAAGTCGTCAGCCGCAATTGCATTCCAATGACCGGCAGGAGTAGATGTACCAGCGCCGTCAGCCCAGAAATGAACGATTCTTATTTGTTCGCGCGAAGGATTTTTGACGTAATTATATATCTCTTCAGTTTCTTTTTTCATTTCTTCGCTACCCGTAGATGGAGGAGGGCCGGGACGCAAAGAAGCACATGTAGCCGAGTCAAAAAGAAATGCTTTTACTTTACCGTACAAAGGAAGCATGGGAGGTCGTTTGGGTGATTCAAAAGTGTACCACGGCGTTTCATTTTTTGCTATACAGTCTGTTTCAAACTTCGACCAATCGACTGCGGTGCCTCCTGCTTTGCCTGCACCATCGGTTTTGGCACGTGCAATAAAAACCTGTGCAACAGACCTTCCTAAAATTTCTCCGGCCGCAATATCACTACGCACATTAGCGCCTGCCATTAGTCTGGCCTGTTCTGCTTCTGCGGCCTTTTGCTCTATAAAAGCTATTTCAGTCGGAAATAATAATTTCATCATTTCTGCAGTAACGCCGGCCACCACCGCATCTTCTGAAGGGTAAGATGGCAAATTGCTTTGAGGTACCAAAAGGTTTGCTTTCAATGTCGAATCTACTTTATATGGTGCCGCTCTATTATAGATTTTTTTATAATGCCATGCAGCAACTAATGCATCGTATTGCGCAGCGCTTATATAAGCATAAGCTCTTGCCGCATAAGGTGGATTTGAAAAAGGAAATTGCGGATAGTTAAACGGATTCGCAGCATTCGGAATGGGATAAGTACCATCTTCTGCCTGGTAAGGTGGCAGATTGTGTTTTGCCACTAACCCTCTCATAATTTCATTCCAGCGAAGCACTGTACCCGCGCTCCAATATTTAACTACTGCTTTTTGACCTTCGGTAAGGTTCTGTTGTAATCCTTTTATTTCGTTTAACTCACCTATATACCCCGAAGTATTTGTTGCGGCAGGTGTTGCTACTGCAAAAGTATCAGGGCGTGATAGCAGAACGGTTTTCCAGCTTCCTGCTTCCATGTCAATATTAGTTTGATTAAGCGCAGGAAGATTTTCAGTATGTTCAATAATACTTTTAGAACAGGCAAATTGTATGATAATTAAAAGACCTGTAATCAGAGATAGTATAGATATTTTTTTCATTTTCAATCAATTTTTCAAAATAAGGTTACTTGGAAGATTTGTTGGGATGTAGGCTGAAAATATAATACAGGCCGGCGCCATAAGAAGTGGCACGTCCTACATTACGGCCAGATAGTACATAATCAGCTTCGCCAGTCAGCTCAATATGGGTGAAACGCGGTAGCGTATACTTCGCGTGAACGCCAACAGAAGTGCTATTCATCCTGTTGCTTGGAAAAGGCATATCATTTTTTCTGATATCAAAACCTCCGAGCGTCGTCATGTTATTTAACAGCGCTTCTGCAACAAGATATTTTTTTCTGATTCCTACGCTAAAATTATACAAAGCCATATCAGGCATTTTTACCTCCGTTGTATTATGAAGCTCGGTAGTGTAGTAAGCGTCTCTGTCAAGTTTTACGTTGCTTCTGCGCACATAGGCTCCTGAAATTGTTGTAAAGAAAATTCCCTTTTGGTAATCAGCTAAAAGTCTTCCTGAAACATTTGTTGAACCTAATCCTATCGAGAGAGGAAGGAAGTCAATTACATAATTACTAACGGGTGTACTAACTCCTGCGACAGCAAAAAGAGAAAATTTTTCTTTAGCTGATCGTATAGTAATTGGTTTCCATTTTAAGAAAAGGCTTGCATCCTGTAAACCTTTCATCCCGTGCAAAGTACCTTTTGAAGCACTTGTCCAAACGTAAGGAAGCCCGGCTAAAACATTAAGTTTATCGGAAATGCCATAGTTAGTCATATACATCACTGACTGGGTACTTACGCTCCCTATGTTGTCGTTATTTCTTTTATAAGAGCCTTCCCAGTAGTCTGTCCATTTTGAATTCATATAAGAAAAGCCGTTACACCATTGTGCTTTATTAAGCATGATGGCATCATGCTCAGTTTGAGCAAAAAGTTTCGAATAAGAAAAAGCCAAGGAAATAATCAGTAAACACAAAAGCACGCGCCTTTGTAAATTATTCTTCATAATAATTAAGTTAGTTGTTGGGTAAATATTAAAGCTAATAGTCCAGTAGCATACTAAATGCTAATGTAAAAGCACACAGGCAGTTGTAGGGTCTGCATTGCTTGTGTCAATAAATTTAAAGAAGTGCTTTAAGCTTTTCGGGAGGTTGTTCAGGAGTGGCGTGAGGAAATGTAGCTAATTCCCACGGTTTGCTGAAAGACGAGTAACATGATTGAACGCTAAATATGCGGGAAGTATAGTTAAGCTCACTTTTATCAAATTCACTAAAAATATTTTTTAAAGAAACAGATTTAGAATCTGAAGATTTTTTTGAATTTGAATTAGCAGTTGCGTCACTTATATTTTTGTAAGAATCATTTGCTTCTGATTGCAGACGCATTTTATTGTAATCAGGCAGGCACAATAGTACAAGCTGACCTTCTAGAATTCTTCTTTTCACGTACTTATAAATCTTGCCATTGATTTTTATTTCCCCATCGACGCGTTCAAAGGAAGAGTTATTAGGTAAATACGGAAGTGATAAAGGAACTTTTATAGTAAGCAAGTCAGCTTCATTGTACAAATCTTCATTAAGCGAAGCTTCCAATTGTTTGTCTGATTGCTGTTGCTCATAGCAAATCATTACTCTGTATCCCACGAGATTGATCAGGAATAAAGAAATTAAAAATATGGAAGCAAGTTTTTTCAAAATTCAAGGCAAAATACAAATTTCTTTTACATAAAATAAATTTTTTATTGCGTCCTTATTGTGTGCTCAGGCTTCCTTTATTTTTCTTATGCCAGTAATAATAAGATATAATGCCGGGAATTATCCATAATAACATAAACAACATCATAGGGTCGAACTGACCTGATGATGCTACGCCTGAATAAATAGCACCGGCCAGATCGAAGAACAAACCAGCATAAGCCCATTCCTTTACGCTGCGGTTCAAGCCGGGAACCAGGATTGCAATCGAGCCGATCAATTTTGCAATGCTGATATATCGTATAAAGTAGACTGGATAGCCCAGTGCATCATGTATCAGTTGAATAGATTTTTGAGAAGGCTTTAGTCCCCCGACAGCGGAGAAGATCATTGAGGCAGCAAAAACAATAGTAGATATCCAATAGAGCAGTTTAGCAGTTTTGGTGGTCATAGTATTATTTTAAATTCTGAATCACGGATAAAAATAATTCCTTCCTTTCATAATTCAAATGGCCCGACTGCTGATATTTCCTCCACTGATGTAGGAGCTTCACCAAATCTCAACTAGAGTTTATTTGCAGGTGAAGTACACTGCAAAAACGATATTTAAAATTATAAACGAAAAAGATGAAGCACAAGCCTCATCCTTTAATAACCGACAAACAAAAGCCTTTAGTACCTCTTTACTACCCTGTAAATAAATCGTTCGGGCTTGCTTGTTACTCCTGATGCTTGCTGCAATTTTTTCAGCTGGTCCGACTTCCAGAAAGCGTACGCTTTGGCTGTGTCCAGCAACGCTACCACCACTGTTACTTTATGGTTATCATCTGCATTATGTCCGTAAGCGCGATCCATCAAGCCGTTGTCTGCCCTCATCTGGCGGGAACTGTCAAACGATCTTTGCCACTTATCCCAATCTTTTACAGTGAAAGTTGTTCTTGAGCGCAGGTCAGAACTAATAGTAGCTGTGTCCTGGAATGTCATAGTTGTAAAATCAATAAGGGGCTTACCTACAACACCTCCTTTTTGCATAGCCTGCTTTAACCCCGGGTCTTTAGCAAACGCTTTTGCTTTGTTTAGGTCATCTACTTTTACTGCCACCAGGAGAGTGTTCGAATCTTTTAGGCCACGGCCAATGACATAGTTATGAGTACCACTGGCCACCCGCATGGAATCGTGGGCATCATAAGAGGCTTGCCATTTGTTGAAATTCGCAACCTTATGTGTTACAATCATCATGTTTTGAGGTGTATTAATGATAGTGGAAGGCTTGGAATTTGCAGCGGCTGTAGCGTTTTTAGCTGTGCTGTCATTTGCGGTAGTGTCCGTACCTTTCTTCCCTCCACAGGAGGCAATACAAAAAAGAGCTACAGCCAGCGAAAATCTTGAACTAAGGGTTAAGGATTTCATCGTTGTAAATTTAAAAATGAAGAATCAGAAACCGGTGTAGTTAAAAAACAAGAGTAAAGTGTATCAAATATACTACAAAAAAGTCGCAAAGAAAATAGGCGTCATCCGGAACGAACGATAATTTCCGTTGCTATTGTATTCTTCACCAACCGCTTTGTACGAGTTTATTTGCAGGGAAAGGACCGGTGAAAAAGTGAGAAAACTTGAAAAAGATGCAAAGGCAAAAAGATTGTATGGTGTCGCTCGTGTATACTGGTATAGCTGTAACTGCCCGTTTTACTTACCTGCAGCTATCTTTTCTAATGCCGGTAATATCTCTGAAGAAAGTGCAGAAACGACGTCATTGATATCTTCATATAAATAAGTTTGCAAAACCCATGGAAATCTTCTAAAATGCTCAAACATTCCATACTCCCTTTGGCTATTCAATAGTAAAGGTTGAACAGGAACGGAGGGCAAGGCCGGTACAATCGCAAGAAGCTCTTGTGGGATACTTTTTGCATCTGTGACGTCAGCTATGATAAATTTAGCAAGGTGTGCAAGTGTTGAAACTGTTTCTGTAATGTCACGATTAGAGGGCTTGCTAAAATCAAAAAGTACAGCCAAATAATTTCTCTTTCTTAATTCGTCCCGCAAAATATCCAAGATTAGCTTTCGTTCTTCAGTAAATCGGCCTAAAATTAATACCACCTTTGAAGAAATTGTGTCAATAGCATTTCTAATATTTTCATTATTTAAAAGCAGATATATGAATTGGCCGACTTGAAAATCGTCTACAGTTATACCTGCTTCTTCGTCTGGCGTGATAATAAGGTTCGCTTGCTCTCTTGGGTTTCCTTTCGTATTCCACGCAGAAAGTCCATAAATTTTGCAACCATTTAATATTGCATTTTCAATATTTGTTTCTACAAAACTTGCCCGTTGAAGATTTGCTTCAGTAAGATTAGCATAAGATAGGTCTGTTCTAAAAAAATCTGACCCGAAAAAATTTGCGTTAGATAAATTAGTTTTGCTAAAATTTGCTTTACTTCAATCTGATCCTGTTAATCTAACTCCTGTAAGTGTTGCACCCGTCAAATTTGCATTTGTAAAATCAGTTTCAAAGAGATTTGCACGGTCTAAAGAAGCGTTAACAAGATCGGCATCATTGAAAAAACATCGACTTAAATTGGCACCTTTAAAATCAGCTCCACTAAGATTAATCTGACTAAGATCAGCACTAGTGAGATCAATAATTTCTGAATTACTTATTCTCCAATTATTCCAAACTTCTACTCCTTTTTTAATCAATTTCAATTGATAGTCATTTGCCATAATTATTAGTGGTTATTTAATTAATAAACGTAACCAAATATATGAACAGAGGAATATTCAGTCCACAACTACAATTAATTCCGTCGATATTGCCAGGCATATCAAAACAAAAAGTTACCGAAGTAGTTATAGTCATTACAACTTTGCATAAAAAATCCCTTACTCCTGCTTCACCCATATTAATTTCTTCACATCGTACCCAAGGGCTGTTGCCTTCTGCAAAAAGCGTTGTTTAATGTTTTCCGGCATCGTTTTCTCTCTTGAGAGCAACCAGAGATAATCGAGGTTCTTCCCCGCAATCAATGCGTAAGTATAGTTGTCATCCAGCTCGATTACATTGTAGCCGGAATAAAAAGGTCCGAAGAAAGATACTTTTAATTTGGCTTCGTTGGGCGAGGAAACAAATTTGGCTTTGCCTGTAGCCTCTTTCCATTTTCCCGTTTTATAATTATAGCCACGGTTCACTACTTTAATGCTTCCATCTTTGTTCAGCGAGTAATCAGCGGTAGTGTTATTCAAATTCCTTTCAAAGCGAAAATCGAACCGTGCGATCTCATACCATTTTCCTAAATATTTTTTTATGTCGAACGGCTTTACCGCCACTGCATTTTTAGGTATGGTCTTGCACGAGTTTAAAAGTACCAGGGTAACCAGGCCGAGCATTGGCAGACCAACTACGTTTCTTGTTTTCATTTCCATCATGTTATTCACTTACAACATGCGCCTTAATAGTATTGTTCAGGGGGACGATTTAAATTAATGATGATAGCACGATTGCGTCACGCAATAGAATAGGGCAGGTTATAATTCTAATGTCGCTTTCGTTTTAGCGTGATAGTTTTTTAGTAGCTGCTATGCTACCCAAGACATGCTGGTATCCTTCGCGTCCTCGATGTTCAACTCCACGTTAGGCTGGACATTGATGTAGGAACATGAGGCAATCGGACTGGAGTAAACGGCAACATGTACGGTTGCAGGAATATATTTGAATCGGGAAACCTTGTTTAGAAGGATTGATAATGCTTACTTTGAAGAAGTAAAGCTACAATAAATGCCGAGAGTTACATACAGAGTATATGTGGTAGAACTATCAAAAAGAGTATTTACCGAAAACTGGAAGTTTAGAGCGGCTAACCCACAATTTAATGGCACACTGGAATGTCTTTATGTAGGCATGACCAGTAAGAAACCTGCGGAACGATTGCAACAACACAAAACCGGATACATAAACCAGAAAGGACACAAGCTATCGGCTTACGTAGTTCAGAAGTACGGAATATATCTTCGTCCAAGTTTGTATGAACATCTGAATGTAAAACCCATGAACCGCGAGGAAGCTTTGGCAATGGAGGAAAAGCTTGCCTGGGATTTGCGAAGGCAAGGTTATGCGGTTTGGTTTAACTAGGTAAAAAATTTTACTCTGACTTTGTTTAAGTGTTGCCTCGACTCGCTTAAATCATTATTGATAGCAGGCTTTGCGTCTGAATGCCTAGACTTTTTTAATTCAGCCCGAACTGTAACTGATTATCGATAAGTCGATGAGTATATATTCTTCAACCAGCATAGCAAATAACTCCCTGTTGTGCGTTCGTGCTATTTGCTGGTATTCGGTTCTTTATAAACCATTCCATATTTTTTTTCAGTAATTGCATATTCTTCCTCAGTTTTTTCTTTTACAGGCATTCCTACTAACGTGCCATTCTCTATAAAATATTCTTCAAATCCCGCCGGTGAATACTGAAAAATCATCAGCAGATTTTCTTTCCCGGTATTGTCAAGACCGTGCCATGTCCCTCTTGGAACGAATGCAACATNACCAGTCTTTACTTGAATAGTCTGCTCATCCAAAGTAAGTGTACCTTCACCTTTTTGAATAAAAATAAGTTCATCATTATTCAGATGTTTGTGAATACGCATTTTACGTCCAGGACTTTGATCTTCAGCACAAAATGAAATTCCATCTACGCCATGTTTTGTTTTCGAAATTTTTATAGTTATTGGCACTCTA
>NZ_KB893334.1 GCF_000374045.1 Segetibacter koreensis DSM 18137
CGCAAGTACTGATCGTTTAAGAACAGGGCAGCATTCCAGCTACGTTTGTGTACATCAAGACCCACAAAAATTGTTTGTTCGTCGAAGTTTGCTGTAACTTTATTCATGGCGTTTAGATTTAGTTGTAACCAAGATTGTTACTTGTAGTCAAAGTTAAATTTGATCTACTTCGCTGTCTAAACGCCACTTTTTTTATAGCATAAGGGCTTTATAAAAATTGTGGGTGGACGTTAAGCCTTCGACAATATCTTTAATCAACAGGGGGACTGCCAATGCCATCCCTGCATAAATACCTGCTCGTTGTGCAAAATCCCCTGCTTGCTGCTTTCAAAACCCTTTTATAGTAATTATCAAAAATTGGTAACCTTGTTCAAAACGTGTTGACAATGGGAAAAAATACTTCTGTTTCCTTAGGGGACTATTTTGAAGATTTTGTTGAAAACAGAGTTGCAGAAGGCCGGTATAAAAATGCAAGCGAAGTACTTCGTGCCGGACTACGGCTTTTAGAAGAGGAAGAAAACAAGAATGCCGCGTTGAAAAGTGCCATTCAAGAGGGAATAAATAGCGGTGTGGTGAAAAACTTCAACCCCAAAAAGCATGTTGAAAGTTTAAAAGCCAGTAAAAAGCAAAATGGCTAAGTATTTTCTCACTAAGAAGGCGGGAGAAGATTTTTCAAAGATTTAGGAGTACACTTATGAAGTTTCGTCGGAAAGCCAGGCTGAAAATATTATGACCTTTTGACCAGCTCTTTTCAGGAGATTGTTCAAAATCCCAAAATCGGCAAGAACTATGATGAAATCGATAAATTCATTTTCGGACTTCGCCTAGCCAAACACATCGTGTTTTATCGGATGGGCCTATCCAATGACATTGAAATCCTGAGAAGTTTACACCAGCGAATGGACTTGAAAAACCAAATTGACGAATAGGACTTCCCACAACATGCATGTTTATGTAATACTAGCGGAAGAACATGAACCAATCCAACTCTCTTCTTAGCAGTTGTACTTCTCTTATCTGGTAGTTAGGTGTTATTCGCATAACAGGATAGTCTAAAGACAACTGCTGTAACCAGTTTATAAAGTTGTGGCTCCAGTTACGGTTATCATATTGAGCAGGTATAGGAATACCTACATAATCAAGAAAGCTTTTTACCCTGTTTTTGCAGCATACCAGGTCCCGCCATATTTTTTTGCGCATGCGAACAAGGTGCCGATCGGCTTCCTGCTTAGGGGAAGGAACATAAATAGATATTAATTGGCCTTTTGCAAGAGCACGTTATGTGCTATGCTTTTGGAATAACCTTATATTCATAACTAGAAAGGCAAACCTATAATGCCATGCTCACTAGCCTCGTCATATCAAGTATTTTCCTTAACCCCTGTTCGTTTTCACTGTTACGCATTTTTTAAAATTTATTGGTTATTTCATATATTTCTACGCTTTTTCTTTTTAGTCTTTTTCAGTTGGTAAGGGACATAGTAGCCTCCTTGTATAGGTCGCAGTAATTCGTCTGCTGTCCTTCCGAAATCATTCGTCTTAAGAAGGTCTTTGATGGAAGTTTGTTCTTTGTAGGTAGAATTGTTTCGGTTCTCTCGATGACGTACTGTTAGTTGCTGTTTTTGACCATTATTTTGATTTAAATGATCGTTTTCGCCACATCTTTCCTGGATGCCTTTTGCGGAGTATTGTTTGCCTAAGTCACTGCCGTTAAATACACATTTTGTTTTGTGGTCTACATAGGTCACGCCATAAATAACCCCTTCCTTATTTTGTCTTATGAAAGTGTGTATTCCTTCTTTTTGAAGTGCTTTTTCAAAGGTTAGCAAAGACTTTTCCGGCTGTTTTAATAATGCCAAATCAATTGCATTTTTAACCCTTGCTTTGTGATTCTGTCGAGCTGCTTCATTAGGGTTAAATCTTTCCTGAATATATTTTAAAGTTGGCTTATTGTAGAAAGAACTTGCTTTAATTGGAACTCCTACAGGATTTCCCTTTTCATCGAGAATTCGGTAAAGCAAACCTTCATTTTTATATACTCTTGAACCTTCACTACCTCTGTCTGCTAATACATTATATTGTTGAAGTACTGCATTTAATTCAGCAAGAGAAGTGTACTTATAAGTATTAAGTACGTTATCGAGAACATTTACAATCGCTCGTCTTGATTCAGATCGGCCGTACTGCACTTTCTGAGCATATGCTGACTTGAGTTCGTAAGGCTTCGCTTTCATACCTTCGGCCTTCACCAGCCTATAATCATTCTCGATTTCTTTGCGGGCTTTTTCCGACTGGATACGGCCAATATTATTAGTATCTATTCGACTGCCGTCAGCACGTACTTTTAGAGATACAATATGAATATGAGGATGTCCGGCATCATTATGTTGGTATACTAGATAAGGTTGTTCTCCAAAGCCTATTTTTTCCATATACCTATTCGAAATTTCTTTCAATTGCTCTTTAGAAAGTTTTTCAAAAGGGTCGAAATTGAGGGATATATGAACACTGTTTCGGGTTACATTTTCATTTAGGGAAGCTTGTTTTAGGAGACGATTTAGCTTTTGATTAAACGCAATTTTTTCGAAATCTATAGGATAATTTACAGCTGAAATAAATTCTGCTTTGCCTTCTTTAACCTTGTTTTCATTGTAGTTTAAGATGCGGTTAATAGAGTGCCCTGTTTTGATTACTGCAACCATTTTTCGGCTATTTTTTGAATGTTATTTTTTATTTCATCCACCTTGTTTAAAAGAATTTCTTTGTCCAGTTCATAAGCTATAATCCATTGCCGGAATTCGGGGATTTGTTGCAGCGTATGCAGTTTTTTTACGGCCTGATTAAAGTTGTTTCCGAGGCTGTTTAATTCGTTTCTTAGCTTTATTGCCTCTGCCATTAAGTCATCTAAAGATTTGTTTCGATAGATGGTGACTATAGGCTTATTAAAAATGCTTCGCCTAACATAGTCACTTAATTTTCGGCAAGTACTTCCTTTCCATTTCTTTACAATTTGCTCATATTCTTTAGTAGTAAGTCGAACGCCTATAATTCTGCTTCTTGATGAATTTTTGTTGTTCATGGCTTTTATTTTAGATGTTACTAGCTCTGCTCTTGTTTCACTGCTCCACCTACGACTTCGGAGTAAGGGTGGCAAGATTCGGTTGTTTAACAACCGGACATCTTGCAGATTGCAGGAAGGTGGCAATCTGCAAGTCTTACAGTGTTTTTTCTCTTTTTCATAATTCCGCCCTATTTTCTTAACCGAGCGATATTGACAATTTTCTTACTAACGCTAATAGGGTAGGGGTTTAGAAGGCAAAAGTTATTAGGACTATATTTTAAGCCTTTTCTTCTGACCTTTTGCAATGTTCATTATCCAATCATTTAAGTCTTTTTAGTTTTTATACAATCGGCTTTCATCTTTGTATTTTTTTCAAAGAGATAATGCATATTGGGTGAATTTTTGTCCTGTTTTATCATGATCTAAATACAGTTTGATATGGTCGTGTTTCTCCATAAACCCGCGCGCTTTTTCAAACAATGACAGGGAGTTTAAGACGACATAATTGGCATGGATAGGTGCCAAGTTTTTCTGAATTGAAACGAAAGAAAGGAAGTTGAAAAAACCTTCAAAAACAATAGCTTCTTTTGCTACGAGGTCAAATGTTTTTATGTCTTTTGGAGTGCTACTTAATTTAGAATATTGGTTTGCGTAGTTCAAAACCTCCGGCATCGTTTTTAAACCCTATGCCGAAATATTTTTTATCATTCAAACTATAGCATACTTCTTTGCAATATTCCTTTGCAACTGTAATTGGAATTCGTGGGTGAGTTGAGTACCGTTCAAGAGCGTAGGAAGAAAGAGTTTTTTCACTTAAGATTTCTATTTTGCCTTCAGTGTTTTCTCCACTCACTTCTGCTGGTGACGTAGCAGCCTGGTGAAGAGAAAAAGTGTCTTTAGTTCTTGCAGAAATTCACCTACTGTGCAGTTGTGATAAAGGATGGCAAAATCGATCACATTTCCTCCCTTGCCAATGCCGTGATCATACCAATAATTCAATTTGCTGTTTACCTTGAAAGAAGGCCTTTTCTTCACGTAAAGGAGATAAGTACCAATAGTCGAAATTTTTAATTTTTGCAGGTGTGACATAGTCTAGAAACGTACTTTACTGTATCCTTTTCTTGAGCCTAAAGTACTTGTAAGCGTAGGCAAAAGTGGCGCACCAACGGAAATAAACGGCCTTACTGCCCTGGACTTTCTCCGTAATTGTTCCTGACCTAAAAAAGTTATTCACCCGAATTTTAAAACATAAGATGATCAAAATTGGATATTCCTTTTCCCTCCCTCTAACAATTTTTGGATATCGTCATAATCGTAAAAATGAATACCGCCAATTTTGGTATAAGGGATAACGCCTGTTGACTTCAGGGTCTGCAGAGTGCCAGGAGAAATTTTAAGAAGTCTCCTTACTTCATGTGACTTTAGCCACTTCTTAGGCAAAACTACGCTTTGCATCTTAAGGGCTGATAAGAGCTCGTCTAATAGCTGTTTTCTGAACTGCTGCAAGTCCTCGATAGTTATCAACTGGTGAGCAAAGATTTTTTGAGGAAAAGCCTCGTCTGCTTTCTTGAATATTCTTTCCATGGCGCACTTTTTTCTGTTTTATTTTAATGGTAATTCTGAATCTTCGCATCGTTTTAATTCCAAACGATAGGTATTAGAAGACCGAAAATAGTTAGGCTTTAAATAGCAAACAATCCTGACTATATTTTGAACAGGACTGTGGCGTCAAAAAGGATATTTAAAATTATTTTACTTCAATAGTTTTTTTTAAGAATTTTGGAATTTCTGACTAGTTACGTAAGATTGTCTGCCTGCCTTTTTATATCGTTATATGACATATCTTGCTGTGTTACCCCTAACAAACCTTTAGATAACTTCTGCTTCAATAATTGCATGTCATGACTTAGCTTACTTTCAATCACCTTGGCATAGACTTGAGTAGTTGTGATTTTAGTGTGTCCTAACATCTTACTCACCGATTCAATTGGTACGCCATTAGACAAGGTTATAGTTGTGGCAAAGGTGTGCCTGGCAAGGTGAAAAGTCAGGTTTTTTTCTATGTCACACAGGTCGGCCATCTCCTTCAAATACCCGTTCAATCTTTGGTTAGAGATTTTAGGAAAGAGACTTCCTTCAGCCAAACTCTTTGGATTGTTTTTATACTTTTCTATGATGTCTTTTGCCTTTGGTAGTAATGGGATTTTTACAGATGTTGCAGTCTTTTGACGATGTGTGATGATCCACTGATCTCCGTCAATCCCTCTTAGTAAATTAGTAGGGTTGAGATTCATGGCATCGGTATACGCAAGTCCAGTGTAACAACTGAAAATAAAAAGATCTCTTACAAATTGCAACCTTTCAATATTGAAGCTTTTCACTTCAATTCTTTCAAGTTCCTTTTCCGTGAGATAACCTCTTTCATATTTGGTAAATTTGATTTTATAAGCACGAAAAGGATCTTTCTCCATCCATTCGTTTTTAAGTGCAACGTTAATCATTTTACGGAAGCGCTCCATATGTTTCATTACCCCGTTGTTTGAAAGAGGTTTATGGTGGTCTAGTGGCTTAAAGGATTTCAAAAAATATTCAAAGTCCATCACAAATTTGTAATTCACATCCTTTAACGAAATATCCGATCTACGTAGTCGGTCCCTTAGAAATTTTTGCAAATATTTCTGCGTAGTAAAATAATTTTTGAGTGTGCCCCATGCGATGCTATCCTTCATATCCTGATTGTGATAGGTAACTAACTTAATCAGCGTGATATCTTCGTCATCTTCGCCGTAATAAGCCTTTCTAAAAGTCTCGGTCGTAATAACTTTTTTCTTTAAGGTCATTTCACGATAGCAATCAACATAGGAGGCGCGCATCTGCTCCAGGTAATTGTTCAGTATTTTGAATTCTTCTTTTTTAGGTTTCGCCATTCCCTTGGCCTCGTTCCAATCGTCAGGTTTGATTTTTTGCTTCATAGCTATCTCTATTCTTTTGCGCATAATTGTAATGCGGGCGTAAATAGGAAGTTGCTCATCCTGCAGCCTGTCTTTTCTCAGATGAAAAATGACACTGAAAGTGTTTGATCTCGTTTCCATTTCTTACAAATTTTTTTTGTTTACCAATGGCTCTTGATATTTAGGCTCAATTTGTAACCTCGAAAAGCTTCAAAAAGCCCTAAAACATATCAAAAACAATTAAAATGTTTTAAAATAACTATTTGAATTACAAGGAGTAACAAAGGATTCGGTTACCAAACATACAAACACCGTTCTGGTAACCGAATTGGTAACGCGAGATTTGAAGAAATTTGATAAGAATTAATATAGCCAAAAAACAAAAAGCCCACAAAATCAATGTTTTATGAGCTTTTTAATTTGTAATGAAACCGCTGTTGTCGGGATGACAAGATTCGAACTTGCGACCCCACGCCCCCCAGACGTGTACGCTACCGGACTGCGCCACATCCCGCACTACTGGTAATCAAGTCGTTGAAATAATTTATTTGCCTGAGATTACCATCTTTGTGCTGCAAATATAAGGGGTTGCAGTGTATATAGCAATGCATGGTGCGTCATTTTCCCATATCAAACCAGTATTAATTATCGGATGAAGGGAAATCGATTTAGGCCGGTGCCATGTCTTTATTAGTTAGTTTAATTCCTTTGATGTATTATTAATGATATTTTAAAAACAACAGTTAAGCCTTCTGAATAACCAAAGGCGAAACATGCCATATAGGTAATATTAACTATAGACTTAGTTGTATTATGAAGGAGAGGAATGCTTTTAATTGTCGTCAATAATTCGAAATTCAGGAATAAATATTTCAACCCCGACGCCGCTAAGAAGATTAAACCTGCGTTTAAAGCTTCTTCCCCGGTTTTAATAATTTTATCTATATCTGATTGAGGTCCTTTTATAGCACGAGACCATCCAAAGCATACACTTGCAAGACCAATAAAAATTGCAAAGCCGTAATTAGTTAGGCTTGTTGTATCTCGATCTGGTCTAAAGAAGGCATCGAGTATTACATACAATCCAATTGATATTAGAAAGACGAATGCTGATAGCTGAATAATGACGGGAACTTTCTTCAATAGGTTAGTTTTAATAAGGCTACAAAATAACAATATAGTCTTATACAGAGTTAGTTCCTTCAAAGAAGCACCAGCTAGATACTAAAGAATGCACGCGCTACATGCAGTTTTGTACATAACGATTCAAAATCCAGCCAGCCCCAGTGCAGTTTGTAAAAATACACAAGAGTTACAGTAATGTAACCCTTTATTATTCAATAAGTTTATTAACAGAAAATATTTATTCTTCATCTTGCCCCCCAGACGTGTACGCTACCGGACTGCGCCACATCCGGATCTATTTGCTAACCATATTTGTTTAGCGGGAGGCAAATGTAAATTGATTTTGTAAAAAACGGCTATCTTGCGCTAAATTTTCTTTTCACTACATGAAGCTTTTATTAAAGCAAGCAACTATACTTGACCCATCTTCTCCTTATAACGGATTAATAAAGGATATTTTAGTAACTGATGGTATTATTGAAAAAATAGAGAATTCTATTGTTAATGCTGATCATAAAGTTATTGAAGCAAGTGGTTTAATGGTATCAAATGGATGGATTGATATTTTTTCCCATTTTAACGATCCGGGGTTTGAATACAAAGAGACCCTTGAAACAGGAGCAAAAGCTGCTGCTTCAGGCGGATTTACTCATGTCTTTGTTTTACCTAATACACAACCCGTAGCAAGTAATAAAACAGCGGTTGAATACATTGTACAGAAATCAAAGTCACTTGCCGTAAATGTTGTGCCAATTGGAGCTATCACAAAAAACATTGAAGGCAAAGAATTGTCTGAAATGTATGATATGTACAACAGTGGTGCAATTGCTTTTTCTGACGGATTACAACCAGTACAAACGCCTGGGTTATTGCTAAAGGCATTTCAGTATGTAAAAGCAATAAACGCGGTACTTATTCAGGTTCCCGTTGATAAGTCTATTTCGAAATTCGGCCTAATGAACGAAGGCATTACAAGTACCCGGTTAGGATTGCCAGGCATACCCGCAATTGCTGAAGAGTTAATGGTAGCACGCGATATAGAACTGGCAAAATATACCGGTAGCAAACTGCATATTACGGGCATATCAACTGCCAAAAGTTTACAGGTTGTAATAGAGGCTAAAGCAAATGGTGTCAGTATTACTTGCAGTGTTACGCCACATCACCTTGCTTTTTGCGATGAAGATTTGGCTACCTATGATACAAACTTTAAAACTGATCCTCCACTGCGAAGTAGGGAAGACATGTTGGCGTTGAGACGTGGAGTCGAAGATGGAACTATTGATTGTATAGCGTCGCACCATTTACCGCAGGACTGGGACAATAAAACGTGTGAGTTTGAATATGCCGCCGCAGGCATGATTGGTTTAGAAACGGTGTTTGGTGTCATTAACAATATATTTCCGCATATTTCTGCAGGTAGTATAACTGATCTTTTAGGAAACAATGCACGTAACATATTTGGTCTTAACCAGTTTGTTATCAAAGAAAATGAAGTGGCAGATATAACCTTGTTCACAAAAGAAGGAGAATTCGTATACGACTCAGCAAGTATAAAAAGCAAGTCAAAGAATAGTCCTTTTATCAATAAGCAGCTAAAGGGAAAGGTGATTGGCATAATCAATAAAGACAGAGTATATTTGAATGATTAAAAAGTTTATTTATGGATAAGAAAATAACATCTTCGGCTGTAAAAGGAGTAATTATATCGCTGATTTTGATTGTTTTTTCTTTAATTATTCAATTTTTGAATCTTAGTAAGAACCGCGGTTTTAGCTCAATACAATTTATTATACTTATGGCCGGCATCATCTGGAGTGCGGTTTCTTTTTCTAAGCAAATGAATGGAAACGTCACCTTTGGCAGTCTTTTTACCCATGCTTTTAAAACGGCCGCTGCAGTTACTGCAATTATGGTCGTTTATGCTATTATATCTATAAAGTTTATAAGCCCTGAAACAATCGATTTAGCCTTACAGGAAGCACGTGCCGGAATGGAAGGGAAAAATATGTCAGATGACCAGATTGACCAGGCGTTAGCTTTTACCAGGAAATTTTTTATTCCTTTGACAGCAGGCGGTCTTTTATTGTCTTTTTTAATAATGGGAGTAATCGGATCGGTCATTGGTGCCGCTGTATCTAAAAAAAATCCACAACAAGGGCCTTTTGTACAACAAGGTTAATTTTATCAAGAATGGATGTATCTATCGTAGTTCCCCTATTAAATGAAGAAGAGTCGCTTACAGAACTTTGCGACTGGATAGAAAGAGTTGTAAATGAAAACAACCTTTCGTATGAAATTATATTAATAGATGATGGAAGTACAGATGATAGCTGGTATATAATTGAAAAACTCATTTCTGCCAATCCTCATATAAAGGGAATAAAATTTCAAAGAAATTATGGAAAATCAGCTGCGCTAAATGAAGGTTTTAAAGCATCGAAAGGAGATGTTGTAATTACGATGGATGCAGATTTACAGGATTCTCCGGAAGAAATACCTGAACTCAGGCGAATGATTATAGAAGATGGATATGATCTTGTAAGTGGATGGAAGAAGAAAAGATTTGATCCCCTTTCTAAAACAATACCTACGAAGTTTTTTAACGGTGTAACAAGAAAAGCCAGCGGTATTTATTTGCACGACTTCAACTGCGGCTTAAAATCCTACAAAAAAAAGGTGGTAAAAAGCATTGAAGTATATGGCGAAATGCATCGTTATATACCTGTAATTGCAAAGTGGGCAGGATTTAAAAAAATCGGGGAAAAAGTGGTAGAGCATAGCCCAAGAAAATATGGAACGACAAAATTTGGATGGGAGCGTTTTATTAATGGTTTTCTTGATCTTGCAACCATTACTTTCGTTAGCAAATTTGGAAAAAGCCCTATGCATTTCTTTGGACTGTATGGAACCCTTTGTTTTTTGATAGGGTTATGCATGGTTATTTACCTGATAATCGCAAAATTTGTAACGTTTGATTTCGCACTCACAAATCGCCCCTCATTTTACATTGCACTTACATCTATGATTATAGGGATGCAATTATTTTTAGCCGGTTTTATTGGAGAGCTAATCTCCCGAAACTCTTCTGAAAGAAATAATTATCTTATTGAGAAAAAAGTAGGAATTGTTTAAAAATCTTTACACGCAAATTCTATATTTCTGAAGTTTATTTTTACAGGTAAGTTTCGTTGTATTAAACGGCAAATGAAGTTCCGCAACCGCAGGTTTTACTCGCATTAGGGTTACTAAATGTAAATCCCCGGCTGTTTAATCCATCCTGAAAATCTATTTCCATTCCTAAAAGGTATATTTCGTGAGCTCTTGTCATTATACATTTAATGCCTGCTATTTCAAAAAACTCATCGCCTTCCTGTTTTTGATCGAAGCCTAAAAGATACGTCATTCCACTACATCCGCCTCCTTTTACGCCTACCCGCAAAAATTGACTATTATCAAATCCCGGCTCATCTATTATTCTTTTTAACTCAGCAACAGCTCCTGCTGTTAATGTTACGGGCGCTTCTATTGCTATATTCATTATTTTTATTTTTGGTGCAAAAATAGTAAAAACAAATTTTCTGTCTGCGCTTGCCGGTTTTCAACACATCATAATCGTGCTATACGTTACACTACTAAGATGAATTAAAATTATTTATAGATACGGAAGTAAAACAGTTCGTATACAAAACCGGATTGTTTTAAAAGTTATTCATCTTTGCAACTGTAGTATTGACAGGAATTTAAAAAATATTAATGTTTTAATAAAAATGTTAGGAAAATTATCAGGATGGGATGACACCATTGTAGCGCTTGCCACGCCGCAGGGCATTGGCGCTATAGGTGTGGTAAGAGTAAGTGGGAAAGACGCAATAAACATAGTAAATAATCTTTTTCCATCTAAAGACCTTTCCGCAAAGCCATCGCATACTTTACATGTTGGCATGTTGCAGCAAAAAGGAACGTCCATAGACCAGGTGGTTGTTTCTTTATTTAAAGCCCCATCATCTTATACCGGCGAAAATGTGGTGGAGATATCTTCTCACGGGTCGCCGTATGTTTTAGAAAAAATAATAGGTGCAATAACTGCTGAAGGCGCAAGGTTAGCAAAGCCTGGCGAGTTTACGCAACGGGCATTTCTAAATGCAAAACTCGATTTAACGCAGGCCGAGGCAGTGGCCGATTTAATATCAAGTAACACCGAGGCAAGCCGCAAACATGCATTGCAAAATATAAGAGGTGGATTTTCATCTATATTAAAAACGTTGCGCGACCAGTTGCTAAGCTTCTCTGCTTTGATTGAGCTAGAACTCGATTTTAGCCAGGAAGATGTAGAATTTGCTGATAGAAAACGGCTGCACAACATAATAGATGAAGCACAGAAAACAACGGCTGATTTATTATCGTCTTTTACATTAGGCAATGTAATTAAACACGGTGTACAGGTAGCCATAATAGGGAAACCAAACTCAGGAAAGTCTACCTTATTAAATGCGCTCTTAAATGAAAACAGGGCGATAGTAAGTGAAATTGCAGGCACAACACGTGACACAATTGAAGAAATACTAAATATTGACGGGATATTGTTCCGGTTGATAGACACGGCAGGAATCAGGCAGCATACACATGATATTATAGAAAATATTGGAATTGAAAAAAGCCTTGAAAAAATGAGCCAGGCTGATGTGGTAATTTACTTATTTGATGTAAATGAAATATCTGGTGAAGAATTGCAAATCATTATACACGAACTAAATGAAAAAAGGATTCATTATTTATTGGTAGGAAATAAAATAGACTTAAGTACAGATGAAATACTTGCAGAAAAGTTCTCGAACATCAATGTTTTATACATTTCTGCAGGAAACAAAAAAAATGTAGAAGTCTTAAAGCAACGGCTGGTGGATGAAGTAATTGGCGGAAATCTGAAAGCAGAAAGTACGATTGTATCAAATGCCCGACATTACGAAGCCCTACGGTTAGTACATCAATCGTTATCAGACATTCGCGAGGGAATGGATATGAATATTTCCGGAGATCTGCTATCGCTCGATATTAGACGCTGCCTTCATTACCTGGGAGAAATAACAGGAGAGATCACTAATGAAGATCAATTAGATTATATTTTTAGTAAGTTTTGTATCGGGAAGTAAATCGATAAATTTCGGTAGATATTTAAATAAAATCAAAAATATAAAGCGCTGTTTTACAGCGCTTTTTTTATCTTATTATATTTTTTTGTATGATTATTATTTGTATTTTTAGTGTCAGTTTGGACCCTATTTGTACCATGGAGGTAGCAACAATTTTTTGATGACAACATCGGTTGACAAAGTTTACACTTTTGAACACTTTTAAACTTTTTATTACTCTTTGATATGATAAAAGTTACACTAAGAGCAAAAGCCATTACCGGGGATCGAAAAAGCCTTTACTTAGATATTTACCCTGCTATCTTCAATCCTAAAACAGGTAAGAAAAGTAGAAGAGAGTTTTTGAACCTCTATATTTATGATCAGCCTAGAACTCTTGAACAAAAAAGACACAATAAAAAAGCGTGGCTTCAAGCAAGTGAAATTCTGATAAATAGACAGCAACTATTAGAAAAAGGGGAATATACCGACGCTGTTTCTAACTCCGTTGATTTGGCTAAAGAAAAGAACAAAAACGAAGAGATTTTGATTCAATTATTGCAGCAAGTACGAAATATGGAACAACAACTACTGGACAAATTAAACTTATGAGTTCGAAAATTGAATTACAACGGATTTGCCAACAATGCGGCAAAGAGTTTACTGCCAGAACTACCGTTACAAAGTTTTGCAGTGACAATTGCGCAAAACGGGCCTATAAGGTTAGGGTAATGGTTGCAAAAATTGCGGCAAGTAATATCGAGACGGAGACTATTAAAAATAAGACTTTAGAGGATTTAAAAGAAAAAGAGTTTTTAACGGTAAGGCAAGTGTCCAAACTTATTGGCTGTTCCAGGCAAAATGTATACAAGCTTATTAATGGGGGCAAATTAAAGGCGACAAATATTCTTCAGAAGAAAACGCTTGTTAAGCGATCTGAAATAGACAAATTATTTGAATAACCTTTTTAAGGCATAAATAACATGGCAATAAAGGTGAAATTAAGAAGAAAGCCAATTTCAGGTAAAAGGCTTAGTTTATACTTGGACTTTTATCCTGCCATTATCAATACTGATTCCGGTCAATTAACCAGAAGGGAATTTTTAGGGCTTTATTTGTTTGATACGCCTAAAACTCTGGTTGATAAGCAGCATAACAAAGAAACTCAAAGCCTGGCCGAACAAATAAGACAAAAAAGAGACAACCAACTAAATAAGCCCGAAATTTATACAGACTTCGAGAGAGAGCAACTCAAACTAAAAGAAAAGAGTAATCAGTCTTTTGTGGAGTTTTTCGAAAAATTGGCCAACAAGAAGAAAACGTCAAACTATGACAATTGGGTATCTGCCTTAAAATACTTGAAAAGATTTACGAAGGGTAACTTAAAGTTTGCTGATCTTAATGAAAGCTTTTGTGAGAATTTCAAAGATTATCTTTTATCAGCTCCCAATATGCGAGGTGGCAAAACACCGCTATCAAAAAACTCATCTTTTTCCTATTTCAATAAATTTAAGGCAGCCCTAAGGCAAGCATACAGAGACGGTTATTTACAAAGTGATCTTAACGCAAAAGTGAACCCTTTGAAGGCGGCTGAAACGCAACGAAAGTTTTTAACAATGGAGGAAGTGAACCAACTTGCCAAAACGGAATGCACTTTACCAATACTGAAAAAAGCAGCTTTGTTTTCGGCCATCACCGGTTTGCGTTTTTCTGATATTGAGAAAATGGTGTGGAGCGAACTTGAATTTATTAAAGGGCAGGGATACTTTATTCATTTTAGACAGGAAAAGTCAGAAGGCGTGGAAGCCATGCCCATTTCGGAGCAGGCTTTTGGTTTATTAGGAGAACGTAAAAAACCAACTGAGCGCGTCTTTGCTGGGCTTGTTTATTCAGCAGGGACAAATCGTCATCTATTTAAATGGCTTACTGATGCCGGTATTACTAAAAAAATAACTTTTCACAGTTTCCGGCACACGTTTGCAACACTTCAACTTAGCAAGGGTACCGATATTTATACTGTGTCGAAAATGTTAGGTCATCGGGATTTAAAAACTACGCAGGTTTATGCCAAAATTATTGATCAGACTAAAAGGGAAGCAGCTGATAAAATTCATTTAGACCTTTAAGCATTTAGAATGCAAATAATAAAAAGCATACAAAACAGAATTTACGAAATTAGAGGTGAAAGAGTAATGCTCGACTTTGACCTTGCGCAGCTTTATGAAGTGGAAACAAAAGCTTTAAACCAGGCTGTAAAACGGAACATAAAAAGATTTCCAGAAGATTTTATGTTTCGCCTAACCCTGGCTGAATGGCAAGCTATCCGGTCACAAACTGTTACCGCATCTAAAAGTGCCAATTCTATGAGGTCACAAATTGTGACCGCATCTCAAAGCAAACGCAATACAAATGTCACTCCTTATGCCTTCACTGAACAGGGAGTTGCAATGCTAAGTGGCATCCTTAATTCTGATAAAGCAATAAGTATGAATATTGCAATAATGAGGGCATTTGTCGAAGTGAGAAAGGTTTTATTGCAGCAGAATGATTTGAAAGAACAATTCAAAAATATAATAGAACGATTAGGTGAACATGATGTACAATTAAATCAAATCTATGATGCAATGGAAAATTTGTTGGACGAAAAAGCAGCTCAGAGAAAATGGGATGAAAGAGACAGGATAGGATTTAGAAAGTAACCACTCAGACGTATACCTTTTTATGCAGCACTTTAAGCAATTTATCATAAAACTACAAACAATTGATATAAAAATCAATCAGAGAAACGGTGTAGGATATAGCGACATAAAGCCTGAAAAAATCTATGACATTAGTCATGAAAACCCCTTTTTAAGTTCTTCCTTCGCTAATGAGATGAAAGAATTAAGGGAACTTGCTTTAACAGATATACTAATGCTGCAGCGCGAACAGATTGTTTTTCAAATGCGGAGATTAGGAGATATTAAAGATAACTTCCGAAGATTTTGGGAAAATTATAATAATTCATATGTTTCACCTTTAGATACATATTCTACTGATTTTTTTTGGAGGTTACGCCTCCATGAAATTTTCATTGCCCCCCATTCTACTTACCAGGATCATGCCGTTGCAAACAATAACTTAGTTAATGACCTTGAAGATACTATAACTGCAAGGGAAGATATCCTGGAACAATTTGAAGCAGCAGTGTTAAAGGCAATAGATTTACCTAAAGAAGAAGAAAAGAAAAATTATGTCAAGCAAAATAGGGAGCTTAAGTTAAGGCCAGTGTTTAGAAAGGAAATGGTAGCAGAGTTTTTTGAGATTATTAAAAATTATTTCCCGGAAAAAGACCACGAACCGCTTTTGCAACTTCTATCAACAAGCAAAGATGTGGAGGTACCTCTTTCATTTAATGGTTCTGGCAATCAGCTTGCTGATGCTTTCAAACAACTATATCTTTCCAAAATAATCGTTGGCTGCAACAAAACAGAGTTGGAAAGTTGGATACAAAAGAACTTCCAGTATAACGACAAGGGAGTGCAAAAACAGTACACCGAAAAATATTTGCAGGACATTGTATCGTCCAATACTAAGCCCTGTCAGTCTCCTTTGTTGGAGGTAAAAAGAATCGAAGGCAAATATTACCTGACAGTTTAGTTAAAAAACAATAAAAATCATAAATGATAGTAGGGTTTTGATGGGGAGAAGATGTTTTCCCCCTTGTAACCCTACTAAACAGAACATTATCATTGCGGCATAAAACAAAAATATGCTGTCATGGAACCACTAACATTTGAGCAATTACCCAACGCAGTAAGCGGGCTGTGTGAAAAACTAGACGCAATAGAGCAGTTATTACGGCAAGGAACAAGCCAGCCACAGCACGCTGATGAACTGCTGACTATATCTGAGGCTGCAAAGTTTCTCAATCTATCCGTTCCCACTCTTTATGGTAAAGTAAGCAGAAAAGAGATCCCTGTAAATAAACAGGGTAAGCGACTGTATTTCTATAAGTCAGAATTAGCAGACTGGATAAAAGCAGGCCGCAAAAAGACGATGGCGGAAATAAGACAGGAAGCGGAGCAATATGTAGGCTTACGAAGAAAAGGCTATCAACCGTAGCTTCTGAATTTTTGAAGTGAAGAGTACTGTAAACCTTCAGTGAAATATCCATGAGCGGAGCTCACTTAACTGGATGAAAATCGGGAGGCTGTTTATATTCATTTTAATTTTATTTAAAAGTTTATTATTATGAGAAACGATGTTATCAAAGCTTGTGGCCTTGATGTGCATCAGGCCTCTGTTACAGCCTGTATTATGCGTCAAGGGGTTGAGCGACAAATCAAGACTTTTGGTGCTACTACAGTTGAACTTTTGTCTTTAAAGGCATGGCTACAGCAACAAGACATTACTCATGTTGCCTTAGAAAGCACGGGTGTCTATTGGAAACCTGTGCTCAATGTTTTAGGTGAAGCATTCACTATCATACTTGCCAATGCCAGGCATATCAAAAATGTTCCGGGCAGAAAAACGGACGTTAAAGATTGTGAATGGATCTGCCAACTTCTTAGAGCCGGCCTTTTAGAAGCCAGCTTCATTCCACCTTCGCGCATTCGTGAACTTAGAGATATGATGCGCTATCAGAAAAAACTGCAGCATCAGTTAACTGACCAAAAGAACCGCATGCATAAACTCTTGCAGGAAGCTAATATCAAGATTACCTCGGTGCTTTCTGACATCTTTGGTGCAACCGGAATGCGCATACTTCGCTCACTTGCACAAGGAGTAACTGACCCTGAAGTGTTAAGCCAATATCTATCAAAGAACAAAAAATTAGTTTCTAAAATCGGCCAGGCTAAAGCAGCACTTACCGGTTGCTTTTCCAATCATCATCAGTTCCTGCTTCAAAGTCATCTTCGTTATTATGACTTTATAACTACAGAAATTAATAGCCTCGAGCAACAGACGGACCTAATGATAGAGCCGTTTAAAACAGAATATGATTTATTGCAAAGCATTCCGGGAGTAAAGGATAAAGCTGCAAAAACCATCATTGCTGAAATAGGAGTAGACATGAGTGTTTTTCCTACAAGCCAACACCTTTCTTCCTGGGCCGGTCTGTGCCCGGGAAACAACGAAAGTGCGGGTAAAAAAAAAGCTCTCGCATAACTCATGGTAACTCTTTTTTAAAAGCATTATTGATAGAATGTGCGTGGTCTTCGGTATTGGTAAAAAACTCTTATCTCCGCTCCAAGTTTTATCAACTCTGTTCGCGNATGGGAACTAAAAAAGCTCAGGTTGCTATTGCGCATAAAATACTAATTGCCTGTTGGCATATTTTAAAATATAAAGTCGTTTATAAAGACCTTGGCGAACCTTACTTAACTAAAGACAAACAAGAAAAAGCGACCAGGCACTATATTAAAAAATTGAAACAATTAGGGTATGAAGTACAACTGGCATCATAAGTACAAGGCCGATTCTTATTGGTGAAGCAATCCCGTCAGTGAAATTGATTTTGCCTGCTTATAAGCACTTAACATTGTACAGCTATAGTACGGGGAAGAAAATTTTTAATCTTTAGCAGGCGCACTTATGATGCTTTATTAGTCAAACTACAACCCTTACCCTTTTGCTTAACATCAACCATAACTGAGGTGGGCTGGTGAAGAAAAAGTATTTGCATAACCTATTAAGAATTTTCGGAAGAAAAGAAAAAAAATCTTCCATTTTTTCAGCAAATAAAAATTTTAGTCATGGAATATGTGCGTATTGGTACCGGTATTTGCTACAAAAAGGTCTCCATAAATTATAACTGTTACAATTAGCTATGGCGAGTGTATATGCATATCAAATCCAACAACTTTTGTTAAGTATATATCATAATGGGAAAGCTTAAGATATCACCTGCAACAGCCAAATGCATGGTTAAGCTGAGAAAACTATCGAAAGTGACACTTACTAAACTCTGAATGACTACATTTACTTTTATTTATTCTGTAGCTTTAGTCACCAAACTAAAAAACAACACATATAAATTTTACACCTTTGTTGCTCGTAATAATATTTATCGCGTGTAAAAATGATAAGGCAAAGGAACATAATACTAATACGCAAACAAACGGTCCCATTATTTACGACGATCCTTCGAGTCATTCATCTAATAGTTATAAACACGGTTCTTCAGAGGATTTTGAGGATGAAGAGGTTGAAGATGAAGAGTTGGTGGAAGATGATATAGATAATAGTAGTGACAATTTAGCAATAAAGAAAGGTAAATTGAAGGAGGATACTTACTCAGCCACTGTCGAGTATACTAATCCAAAAACAGGCTATTCTAATACCTATACTTTAGACGTAGATATAGAAGACAACGAAGTAACAGTTATACATTTCCCTAATGATGGTTACCTAGATGAGGATCACATAACTCCTGCTGAGCTTGATGAAGATGGTCATGTTGAAATTGAAGGAGAAGATGGGAAAACTTACGATATACAAATAGATTTATAGGTTCTTTTCACTAACGAAAGGTGGTCTCATAAGGAATTCCTAAATTAGATTTAAAAGAGGGTGATTGAAATTTGGTGTAGCATAAATGTTTGAAGCTTTTTGACGCTAACTAACAAAATAACTTTTGCAAAAATCTTGTTTAATATAATTGCAATCACAAACCCAGCAATTAAAACTGCGATAATACTCGTAAATGGGAAAGTAGTCGAAAAGATATTTACAGGAAAAAACAGTTCTACTAGGTTATAAAATCGGTAAGAATATAAAATATGAAAATTTATACTTGCCGTGACACTATTATTTGTATCAATAATAGACTGTAATTGTCTCAACTCCAATTCTTCTTTCTCTATTTTCCTGATTTCCTCATCCTTAATTTGTTTTAAATGGTAAAAATAAGCCTTTCCCTTAAATTCCTGGGTAGGTTATAAATAAAACTTGTACCCTTAGACGAAATACTATAAAACTTTTTTAAAAACTAGTAAGGGTTCTGTGGTCTCCGAATTGGAATACTCGTCTCGGTATAAATGAAGCAGTATGCGATGATGTTCAATAGGATAGTCAATGCCGTTATGATTGGCAATGTCAGCCATTTCAGTATCGCTAACACTTCTTCCGTAATTTTCAAAAAGAGTATTAAATGCAAAATTTAAGTAAGTTTCATCCATTAGCCACAATAGCCCATTTACTTGTTTTCTCGAAACTGGGAAACTTATTTCCGCAAAGGCTTAAAACGACAAGAGCCCCCTTCGAGGCTTACTGTGCCTTGTTTTTGCGCTTAATATAATTTATTACGGTTTATCTTCTGACGTCACCTCGGTCTCGATTTCTCTACCGTCGCTCGTTTTAATTATAGTCGGGTGTTCTGGGTCAAATACATCTTGTATGACGGTAACAGAATCGTCCGAGCCAGAAGCATTCTTCATCGAGTCAACTCTTCGCTGCCATTCAATCGAGTCAACTCTTCGCTGCCAATCTTGGACCTGAGCATCGGCTTGCTTAGCAAATTTTTCAGGATTGTTAATGGCGTCGTCCAGAGCCTTGCCGACGCTGGAGTAGCCGGCAATGTTCTGTTCGTGGTCGGTCTCAGTTCCTCTGAGCTCGGCAACAAATTCTGGTTCTTCAATGGCACCTTCGTCGGTTATCGACTTTTCGTTGTAGATCGTCCCTGAGAACCTAAAGACATCGCCCGGTTTCAACGTTCTGGCCTGGTCCTCGGGTACGTTGTCTACCTCTACCGTGATCTTGTTGCCATAGTTCTGGTTCTGTAGCTCCGGCGGCATGGCATTGTAGGGAAACATCGTGACGACTACGAAAGGCTTATCGTAATGGGCGTTGATCTCTTTTACCGACCCGAGCCAGTTGTCCATCGACCTCTTCTCGTTAAGATAAGCAAGTGCCTTCGTCCTGATTTCTTCCTTCACGATTTCATTGCCACTAGCTGCGGCGTAATCTTTCTGGAACTGGTGAATCGTTTTCAAGAATACCAATTGGTCTGCTGGCCTCGGATCGACAGCTGCAGCCTTTTTCTCAGCGGCGAGTTCTGCGTCGGACTTGCCGAAGACCCAGGACCCAATAAGGACTACGATACACAGCGCAGCTACGCTGAAGAAAACTTTTTTTCTCATGGTCATGTCTTTGACTCTCATTAAGGGTGTTTTGTTTTAGGTTTAAAGATTTAAGATATGTACATTCTTTCTATTTGAGTCCTGTAAAGAAAGTATTGCCAAGTGAATAGCTGCATGTGCAGTCCATTAAAATTATTTAATGGGTTAAGTAGAAATGAGATTTGAAATATCCATATCTTTTACATAAGGGGCCAGCGGATTAGTACTACTGAAATATTTTAGTATGGCAAATTCTAATGTATCACTATAAAAGACGATTTCAACATAAAAAGAATGCACCTGACCTATACGAGGATAAGTTATAATTGTATCTCTTGCAGGTAAATCCAAAAGGAATGATGAAGATGAAATAACAAAGGCATCTGCTGAGCGGTTGATAATTTTTAGCACCCCGTTTTCTTCCAAACGAGCAGATCCATATGTAACAAAACCGGGAACAAGGAAATAATTTGTGGTTGGATACCTGATTAACTCCTTGATAGAAATCGGTCGTATATAGACGTACAATTGCACCAGAAATGGGTCTTTGCGTTTCATCTGTCACAGAAATTTGCAAGCTCGCATTTTCCCTGACTGAACGTTTTCTACATGCAACGATGCATATGCTAATCACTCATAAAAATGCCAAAGAACAATTTCGAAATTCATTTTATTGTTTTTGCTCGATTCGTTTCTAATAATATATTTCGCACATCAATAATATACTGCTGCGCCTTAAATTTAGCCAATATTCCATCAGTCCGATTATCCTAGCGAGGAAACCATACTTCCGATTATATAAATCTTTCCTGCTGTCTGATGATAATAACGATATTTTGCCCGTATTATCGGCCAGAACTGAAGTGGAGCAGGAAACAAAGCAAAAAAGCCAAAGCTAAGGTGAACAATGAGCCATCCTATTTCAGCAATTCTTCTCGGTTCAAGTGTTTCGTCCTACTTTCGAAAATAAGGGGTCACAAAAGTCACAAAAAAATAAGCGCAAACAATATAAATCGCTGTCCACAACGAAGTTCTAATTGCTTTTGTTGTCAGGCATTTCTAAAATTTAATTGTCGCAAAATAATTATCGCGAACGGGCAGAGCTTTGCCGTGTTTTGTTTACGCCAAAGCACAGCGGGCAAGACTGATTCATGTGCCACTACTGCTTCTGATAGTGGACAATATTCTTCGTGATTATTTTCCCCTGAACCGTTTTTGAAGCAACTATCTGATCCGGCATCTTTGACTTTTCCACCCAGTCAACAATCAGAGTAACCCAATCAACGTTGTCACATCCCCGACCGCCTCCGCAATGCAAGACTCCCGGTAGGAGAAACAGTCTTGCATACGACCCTGCGTCCTTGTCGCCTTTCAATATTCCTTCATAATGTTTGATGGTTGCATATGCGGACAGAGCTGGATCATTCCACCCGTGGAAGAAGATAATCTTCCCATTGCGTTTTTTGAACGCACTATAGTCAGTATTAGTGGCATCTAAATAAGATGAAGCATATGCCGTCTGCGAAGCAAAATTCTTGAAGTCATACTTCGAATAATCCCATGTGGAATCATTGAAGACCAGATATTTGAAAACATTAGTTGAAAACATATAATGTAAACTCGGACCATTTGGTATTTCCGAACCTGTTCCCGTAATCCACGTATCCCACGAGCCCATTTCAGCTTCCGAGCCAAATGGGAAGCCGGGATAAATTTCTTTTCCCTCTACGACCAAAGGATTGTAAACCGCCTTAATCGCAGCCAGTTGTTGGTCCGTAAAACATCCCCTTCCTGCTTGCCCAGCGGGGCATACTGGCAATTTTGAAAAATTGAACTTGCATTTGCGAGGGTCGTTAATAATACTGTCTGCAGAGCCGTCGAGTTGGTCACATTGCTTTAGCACCTCGTTTTGCAAAAGTTTGAGGTTATCATTTGTAATTAGCGGCTTCAGGTCATTTGGATTTGGATAATTGTTTTTAGTGTCTTCCAGAAATTTTGCTGCAAAAGCAGGCCAATCGAATGCTGGAGCCCCGGCAACGACCCCATCGAAATCTTCTGGGTAAGATTGAGCCTCAACCATAGCTTGTCCGCCGCCCCGGGAACAACCGACAAAGTATGATCTAGCTGGTGCAACACAATAAAACTGTTGCATGACCAGTTTCGATACCACAGCGGTACGGTGTATGGCAAGCCTTCCGAAATTCAATTGACGTTCCATGTTATTGTAAGCCCATTTTGCGTCCTCGCCTCCTTCGTGTCCTGCATCAGTGCCTGCGGTTACAAAGCCCTCGTTCACCTTGTCCCGGAATGAGTTTTGGATGCTACCCACAAAACCACCTCCTCCTGACATGAGGAACCGACCGTTACTTTCCTTTGGTAACAAGAGCTCAAAATTTATTTCCTTGCTTATCCTGCCCAGCACACGACAGAAAGGTTTCTTTATTATGACAGTTGGATTCCACGGTTCATTCGGCGTTTTGATCGTGTCCGAAGCTTTAACTTCAGCAAGCAAAATAGTCACGTCCGGAAGCTGGAGGTTCTTTAGCTCCTCGCACGGCTTACAAAATTTTACGTTTTGTGCTGAAGCAGCGCTGATAAAAAACATGAGCGCAAAAAAGTTACTGGCATTTCTCATACGAAGATTTCTTTTGGTGATCTAAGATTGTTGTGTCGTCAAGTAGTAAACTGCCAGTGTACAGTAGCCGAAGACCTTTGCAACGGTTGATATCTGCCTAACATGGTATGCGACACTTAAAAAGCCCGGTTTTCAAATTAAGCAATTTTCATCGGTTTGATTATTATCATACTGGATTTGAATATTGAGTCGTAATTATGCAAACCGTGATGAAATATACTTTTAATATTTCTACTTTCAAAGCATTCTGATTCCAAATATTCTTTTGTCCTGCTGGGGCCTCATTTCATGGGTTACGAGCGGTGGTTACACTGTTTCATCGGTTTTTTACAGAGCTTTGCCATTTATGTAGGGCTTCCGCTGACGAGTTGAGATATTACTTTCGTACAAAAACATTGACGTGAGTAGTCTTGGACTGATAATTAAGGTAATTGACGAAGCCTGTACACGTCTTACTGCCAATCCAACATAATTTACTCCATACTCTTAATAAGGAGGCTAATTGTCATGTTAACCCGGTAGCCCGTGGTTTTTTCTGTGCTTTTTGCGAACAGTGCTCAGCGGCTCCAAAGCCGATACCGTCTGGTGGGCATTCAAGACGTCTAAGTATGGTCGGTATTAAAACGCTTCGTTCAAGTCCATTACGAAGCCGAGCCCTCTTAAACATTTCTTCCACCTGATAAAGAGACTTTAATCTGCCATACCACACCAGCTTACATACTTTATGATCTATAATAAAAATATAGGTTGTTAATAGCTGCCACCGGGGTAAAGAGAGAGGTTTTTTACCCAATTTTATGAGGGCCCCTCCCTGCTACTTACCAACGGTGAGGCCGTCCTTCTCGATTGGCGGTTCGTGTTTCTCCAACGAAAACCAGAAATAATAGCAATTAGTAAATCTCGACTAATATATCTACCAATTTTTCCGGCATTGAAAAAAATGGCGAATGGCTACTGGAAAGTCTGTAAACTTTTTCACAACGAACATTGGATACGATACTGCTTTTATCTAAATCTTTCGCTTGGGTACAAAGTATGTAATACTTTTTGATAATGCCATAACGATTGTCCGTTACATGTACCGGAGTGGCAATAGTTGAGACAGATTGCCATGAAAGATGAGCTTTAGCGAATGATATGTCTTCCGGTAAACAATCATGATAAAAAAATTGTTCAACATGTTCTGTATTCCATTTGCCGGATTTTTTGTCTTCTGAAAAAATAAGCAACTCAGGCTCGGGACCATCAGATTTTGAGTCGGATAATACCTTATAGCTTTCTCGTATTTTTCCTGCCAAAGAAAATACGGACTCGCCATTTTGAGGCAAGAAAGCATCCAGGTATATTAACTTGTCAATCTTTTCCGGACCTAAAAGTTCGGCTGACTGTGAAATAACAACGCCTCCGCTTGAATGTCCTACCAAAGCTACTTTTCCTTCTGTAGCATTTGCTACATCTGCTACTTTTTTCGCATCATCGCCAAGCGTAATATTTTCAAGTTGTGTCGTGTCACCTCCACGGCTTGGTAAATCAAGGGCTATCACTTCATATCCTTTAGCTTCTAAAAGTGGAACTAATTTTTTCCAACACCATGCACCATGAGCAGCGCCATGCACTAAAATGTATGTTTTTTTTGATGAGTGCGAAAAAGTATTGGTTGCCATAAATAAGAATATTATTATCGAAAGGAAAATACGTTAGATAGCAATAAATTGTATTGCCAAAATTGAGAAGCATTCGGTGCTAAGAAGTGGTAAAAAAAGGACTTTTTACAATAAAAGTTACGTTAACCTCATGCGACTGCGATAAAGTTCATCAGTAAGCCCAAGTTTGTTTTCGGGTGATTTTTTTTCAAGTAAATGAAATTCATTTGGAGTTAATCCCGTAAAATCTTTATAATCTTTTACCAGGTGCTGGTAATCAAAATAGTCACATTCAATGGCTATTCTCAACCAATCCCAACCTGGATAGGCGTTCTTTGTATTATAGGCTTTAGTAAACCGTATGATTCTTGCGTATGTTTTAGGATTAACGCCAACTCTTTCGTTAAATTTCCTTTTAAACTGTTTTGTGCAAAGGCAGGATTCTTTCGCTAACCAGTCAAGAGAAATGTTACCATTCCGTTGCATCATCAACTTAGTTATTGAATCTAACAGATGAACATCTTTTCTCACATTGCTAACTAAGGTGCCTACAAACCTATCAGCTATCAAAAGCATCTCACTGTAACTTTTGGCATGTTGTAATTGTTCGTGAATAAACCCGATATTTTTTGGGAAAACATTTTCTGAATCAAAATATTGATTAGTCAATTCAAAAGAAGGAATGCCGGTTAGCTGGAATAAAGCCGTAGGTTGAAAAACGATTTGAAAATTTAAGAAAACCCCTGGAAAAAAATAGCGCTTGTTAATGAAAGTTTGTTGTCCAAATAATACAATAGGTAAATCAAGATTTTTTCTACCGCAGTTTATAAATTCAATCTCTATACTACCTTTTAAAATAAAATAAATACATTCTTCCGGTTTTGGTGGGTAAGCTTTTAGTGGAATTTCGGTTGTTTTATCAAATTCAAAATGACAGATCCGGTAACATTGTATAAACTCCCTTAATGCAGGGTTAGGTAAAAAATCTTTTAGAATCATTTATCAGATTTTAAGTTTGGCAAGGTTGCAGAAACAACCCTCCCGAAATTTATCTAACATGACCGCCAACGCTCTTGTCGCCGCAACCCCAACCTAAGAAGCTACTGCGTAATCAATCTCCTCATTTTGGCTTTTTCCAATTGTAGTTGCGCAAAGCGTGATGAATATACTTTTAATATTTCTACTTTCAAAGCATTCTATCCCGGAATATTGTTTTGTCCTGCCGAGATCCCATCTCATAGCTTGAGACAAGGTATCGGGCGCTAATGAGAGTAGTCACTAAATGCTTCTAACGAAGGCATCTACTTTTTTACAGCACACTTACAGCCAGCCCTCATTGGTTATGACCTTGTTGGCCTATCTACAGATAATTTACTTTGGTGGGTACTTTAACCGGAGCTTACACCACTTGCTGATGCGTTTGCCGTCCTCCTGAATGGTAGTGCTGACAATGTGAATGTGAGGGTGACCAGCATCAAGGTGCTGATAAACCAGGTAAGGCTGCTTAGCAAAACCGATCCTACTCATATACTCCGCAGCTATCGTAGAAAGCACCTCCTTACTCAATTTCTCGCGGGGATCGAAATTTAGAGATACATGAATAGTTTTTGTTATTGCCCTGTCGTTTAGGATATTGAGGTTTTCAAAGCCCGCCAATTTTTGATAAAAATTCATAGTGTTTGCGTCTTGTAAATAATTTGCAGCCAGATCAGATAATAATCCTCATGGTTTTTTAATAGAAAAATGGACAACCCTTCAAAACAAGGATATCAACATTAAAGAGTTTCTGGAATGAATCTGTTAATAGACTTGCTTTGTATGTGTTGGCTTTTTCTTATGCAGTCGAAGTATCTCAGTATTTCAAGTTTATAAAAGTGCTTGGGCTTCAAAACTTTACAGTCGCCAGGCTTATTTTAGGAAGTTCATTTTCCTGGAGCGATATAGTTGCTTATACTTTAGGAGTTCTATTTATATTTATTGTTGAGGGGTTTCGAACAAAACGAAGAGGAATGGGGAAGACATAGATAAAAATTGTAACTGCTCAGACTTCTTTATTTACCCTGTTGCTTGGTCCGCTAATTCCTTGTGGTAGTGCCTTAATTTTCTAAAAACTGCTTTTTTTCATAAAACCACATAAATATGTGGTTGGACAGGTTGAAAAAAAGTCTACATTAGCAAATCTAAGTTACACCATTGATTGCTAACCAAAACCCCGAACAGCTTGTCCGAGACAAAATTGACAAAATGCTTCTTGCATCGGGTTGGTTAGTACAATCAAAAAAGCAAATAAACCTCGCTGCAAATATTGGTGTTGCCGTTCGCGAATACCAAACGAACGTTGGTCCTGCTGACTATATTCTTTTTGTAAATAAGAAGCCTGTTGGGGTTATCGAAGCAAAGCGTGAGGAAGAAGGAATACACCTGACCGTGCATGAAGACCAGACAGAAGGTTATGCGAAGGCGAAACTTCGGTTGATAGATAATGCTCCTTTGGTTTTTGCTTATGAAAGTACAGATGGGGTAACCCGTTTTACCGACTATCGCGATCCCAAGCCTCGTTCTCGCCCGGTGTTTACTTTCCATCGTCCTGAAACATTTAAGAACTGGTTGCAGGAAGGAAAGTCGTTAAGATCGAAATTTCTTGAACTGCCTACTTTACCACTTACCGGCTTACGGTATTGCCAGGTAGAAGCAATCACTAATCTTGAAAAATCATTCAAACAATTTAAGCCAAAAGCCCTTGTGCAGATGGCTACTGGTAGTGGTAAAACATTTACGGCCATTACAAGCATTTACCGCCTGCTAAAATTTACCAAGGCCAAACGCATCCTGTTCCTGGTTGATACAAAGAACTTAGGCGAACAGGCAGAACAGGAGTTTAGAAGATATGTACCGCAAGATGATAATCGCCTCTTTCCTGAATTATATGGTGTAACAAGATTGACAAGTTCCTTTATTCCCGGTGATAGCCAGGTTTATATCAGTACCATACAACGATTGTATTCTATACTAAAAGGTATAGAGCTGGATGAACGAGACGAAGAGGAAAATCCTGCAGAAAAATCGTTTACGAAAAAAGAGCCGTTACCCGTTGTGTACAACCAAAGAGTACCAATGGAGTTTTTTGATTTTGTGGTAATTGACGAATGTCATCGCAGCATATACAACTTATGGAAACAGGTGTTGGATTATTTTGACGCTTTCCAGGTCGGCTTAACCGCCACACCCGATAACAGAACGTTTGGTTATTTCAATCAAAATCTTGTGTGCGATTATGGTTACCAAAAAGCTGTTCAGGATGGAGTATTGGTACCATATAATGTGTTTGAAATAGAAACAAAGATCACGAAGGAAGGAGCTAAGATAGCAATGGGTGAATATGTAGGTAAACGTGAAAAACTAACCCGCAAACAATTCTGGCAAACAGCAGATGAAGACTTAACCTACACACAAAAACAATTAGACCGTGATGTAGTTAACCCAAACCAGATAAGATTAATCGTTAAAACGATAAAAGAACAATTACCACAAATTTTTACTGACCGTTTTACTCCTTCCCCTTTAGGCGAAGGCGCCGGGGTTTTCGAAGTTCCCAAAACCCTC
Source organism: Segetibacter koreensis DSM 18137 (assembly GCF_000374045.1). Classification (GTDB taxonomy): domain Bacteria; phylum Bacteroidota; class Bacteroidia; order Chitinophagales; family Chitinophagaceae; genus Segetibacter; species Segetibacter koreensis. The sequence goes on from NZ_KB893334.1 coordinate 28,253, forward strand.
ATCTTTGCTAAATCCGACTCCCACGCCGATGACATCATCAATATCGTTCGTGAAGAGTTTGGCGAAGAAAATAAGTTCTGCAAAAAGATTACTTATAATGCTGACGACCCTAAAGGCATATTGAACAATTTTCGCAATAGCTATTATCCCCGCATTGCTGTTACGGTCGACATGATTGCTACCGGTACTGATATCCGTCCATTAGAAGTATTGGTTTTTTTGAGAGATGTAAAAAGCAAGAGTTATTACGAACAAATGAAAGGACGTGGTACCCGTACATGCAGCCTCGAAGAACTTAGGGCTACTGGTACACCTGCTGCAAAACTCACCAAAGATCATTTTGTAATTATAGATTGTATAGGTGTTGAGAAAAGCCAAAAGACCGACAGTCGTCCTCTTGAAAAAAAGCCAGGCATGAGCCTGAAGGAAGTGCTTGAAAGAATACATTTAGGAGATACCAGCGAAGACATGCTTACCACCTTAGCCAATCGCCTGATCCGTTTAGATAAACAGGTCAACGAAAAGGAGAAAATGAGCTTTGCCGAAAAAGCAGGCGGACAAACCATTAATCATGTAGTAAAGGAACTGCTAAATGCTTATGACGCAGATACAGTGGAAGGTATAAGGCTTAAGGTGGAAGGTGAAATGCCCGGAGCAAGTCCCGAACAAATACAATCAACTATCAACGAACAACTGTCAACCATAGTTGAAAAGGCTACTGATATCTTCAACGATCCCGACCTTCGTAACTATATTATTGATGTGCGTAAAAAGTACGACCAGGTAATTGATACAATTAATGCGGACGAGATTGTAAAAATGGGTTGGGTAAAAGACAATAAAGCCGCTGCTGAAGGACTGGTAGATGAATTCAGGGAATGGATAGAACAACATAAAACAGAGATAACTGCTTTACAGATATTCTACGAGCAGCCTTACCGCAGAAGAGAGTTATCGTATAAGATGATAAAAGACCTGGTAGAAACCATAAAGACAAACAAACCCCTTCTTGCGCCTTTACATGTGTGGCAGGCCTACGAACAACTCGAAAAAGTAAATGGCAGTACAAAGAACGAATTGATTGCTTTGGTATCGCTGGTGCGTAAAGTAAGTGGAATTGATAACACCCTTACCCCTTTTGATAAAACGGTAGATAAGAATTTCCAGGAGTGGATCTTTAAGAAACAGGCAGGCACGCTAAAGTACACCGAAGAACAGGTACATTGGCTGCGGATGATAAAGGATTACATAGCCAACTCGTTTCATGTAGACAGAGACGATTTCCAACTCGACCCTTTCAACAAGCAAGGCGGTCTGGGTAAGATGTGGCAGTTATTTGGCGAAGAAACGGATGAAATTATTAATGAATTAAATGAAAGTTTGGTAGCATAGACTTCCCGTCATTGCGAGGAAGTACGACGAAGCAATCTCCTGATAAAAGAAAGGAACTTTTTTATGAACCAAACAACATTGCTACTATGAAACATCCGTTGCGTCGCACTCTTGTAGTGGATAACAATATTGAGCAATATTTTAAGAAAATAAATGATAGTTAGTAGAGACATACGAACAGGTTGGGAACGAGTGACTCTCGGGGAAGTTGCTACTTATATAAACGGGAAAGCATTTAAACCTTCTGAATGGGGTTCAGAAGGTTTGCCAATTGTCAGAATCCAAAATCTAAACAAGGAAAAATCTTTTTATAACTATTGTAATTTTCCTGTAGACAAAAAGTTTGTACTTAATAAAGGCGATTTATTATTTGCATGGTCAGGAACTCCTGATACTTCCTTTGGTGCCCACATTTGGAAAGGCGATCAAGCTGTATTGAATCAACATATTTTTCGAGTAGTAGTAAACGAAGATAAGATTGATAAAAAGTTTTACTTATATGCTTTAAATAATAAGGTAAAAGAATTTGTTAGTAAAGCTCACGGCACAGCAGGACTTGCTCATATTACTAAGAAAAAATTTGAGGAAGCAGAGATTTTTCTGCCTACGATGGCAGAACAAAAATTAATTGTAACTAAAATAGAAGAACTTTTTAGCGAAATAGATAAAGGCATTGAAGAAATAAAAACAGCACAACAGCAATTAAAAGTATACCGGCAAGCTGTATTAAAATGGGCTTTTGAAGGGAAGTTGACAAATGAAGATTTTGTCGAAGGAGAGTTACCGAAAGGATGGAAGTGGGTTGAAATAAATGATGTAGGGAAAGTAAAAGGAGGAAAACGATTGCCGCCTAAACATCTTTATTCCCAAGAACAGACGGAGTTTGTTTATATAATGGCAGGCAATCTAAAAGATGGGACTGTGAAGCATTCACCAACTTATATTCATAAAGAAACGTTTGATGCACTTGCTAATTACAAAGTTACTGGTAACGAAGTTTACATAACTATTGTCGGTGCATGTATTGGTGATGCAGGTGTGATTCCAGAAAAGATAGGTAACGCTATACTTACTGAAAATGCGGCCAAGATCATCGAATTAAAAAATGTTCAAAATATCTATTTAGCGAGATGGTTGAACTCACATGTTTGCCAAACAGAAATTAAAGGGAAAATCTTATCTGCAACATTAGGAAAGCTTGCATTGAATAGAATAGGAACTTTAAAAGTTCCGCTGCCACCTTTAGAAGAACAACAACAAATCGTTCAGGAAATAGAAAGTCGCCTTAGTGTTTGTGATAAGATAGAAGAAACAATAACCAACAGCCTAAAACAAGCGGAGGCTTTAAGACAAAGTATTTTAAAGAAAGCCTTTGAAGGGAAGTTGATGTAAAATAATATTATTTCTATGTGGAACGATAAAGAAACAGATGTTGATTTACTTGGGCATGATAAGATTGCACAAACTATAATTGAGATTATTAATGATAATCATTTGCGGCCACTTACTATAGGAGTTTATGGTGATTGGGGTGTGGGGAAATCTTCTATTTTATCCTTGTTACAGGCAAAAGTAGCTTTGGAAAAGCAAGCTAAAGTATCTGAAATTCATTGCATCCTTTTTAATGGATGGTTGTTTCAGGATTACGAAGATGCTAAGACAGCTTTAATGGAAACAGTCGTTTCTGAACTAGCAAGATTACAACCTCGTAGTGAGAGAATACAAAAGCTTGCAAAGTCTTTGTTTAAGCGAATTAATTGGCTTAAAGTTGCCAAGGTTTCTTCTTCAGCGGCGGTGACGCTTCTTACCGGTGTACCCTTGCCCATAATGTTTGGACAAATGGGCAATTGGTATAATAAGGGGAAGGAATTGATAGGAATCAAAGCAGGAGATGAAAGTTCTAAAGATGATGAGTCTTTTTTAAAAGAGGCGGAGGAAGAATCGGTTACTCAACAAATTGAGGCTTTTCGGAAAGAGTTCAAAAAATTAATTCAAACTTCGAAAGTTGATCATATAATTATCCTTGTTGATGATTTAGATCGTTGTTTACCTAAATCTGTAATTGAAATTCTTGAAGCAATTCGTCTATTCCTTTTTGTCGAGGGCACTACTTTCGTATTGTCGGCAGATGAGAAAATGATTGAGTATGCAGTGAGGGAACACTTCCCCAACCTGCCAGCAGACTATCAGGACTACACAAAGAATTACTTAGAAAAGTTAATTCAAATCCCTATCAGAATCCCTTTATTAAATAAAGCACAAACGGGAAACTATATTAAGTTGTTAATGCTCCAGCATCACTTAAAACACGATTATGAGCAACTGAAAAATGTATACGAACATTATAATAAACAAAAGAAAAGACCTTATGACACCGTGAACCTCTCCTATGAAATTATTTCACAAGCAATTGGATCTGATGCCACAGGGCTAAAAGAAACGTTGTTAGTTGCAGATCAATTAACGCCCACCTTAGCATCTGGGCTTAAAGGAAATCCAAGAAACATTAAAAGGTTTATGAATACTCTCTTTATGCGAATGAGGATAGCCCGCATTTATGGATTGGAAGATATAGTGAAGATGAACGTGCTGGCGAAACTCATGTTATTAGAAAGGTTCCAATCAAAGAAGTTTGACGATTTGGTAGAAGAGGTAACTTCAACAGATAATGGGATATCCTCAACTATTGAAGTAGATGAACAAAAGAAGGAAACTGAAAAAGGAGACGGTAAGGTAACAGAAAAGAAAACTGTAGATAAGCAAGACCTTGAATGGAGAGAGTGGTTATCACTTGAACCTTCCTTAAGTTCGGTAGACCTTCGACCTTACATTTTTATTTCAAAAGAAAAAGCTGTTGGATTTGATGCAAGTTCTCTTTTCCCTGACAACCTGCAGACATTACTCGGAATGTTAAATAGCAATTCTGATCTTGGGTTGCGTACTGCAGAAAAACAACTTGAGACGATTACATCAAAAGAAAGGATTTTGCTTTTTGACAAACTTGAAGCTGAAAGCAGGGCGGCAACAGACTTGAAAAATATTCCTGCTCCTATCAAGGGGTTATTAAGAATTATTAAAGTAGATGAGTCTCTTGAACTAAGAATGATCAATTTAATGGTTTCGTTTCCACCATCAGAATTAGGTCCTTGGGCAGTAGCAGAATTGGGGGGATTAAAGAATGAACAAGCTAAAGAAAAAGTGAGAGCACTTTTTGAAACCTGGGCAAGACAGGATTCAAATAAAACTTTACAATCACTAGCAAAAAGTTTTAAAGTAAAATAAATATGGGAACATCAAGTTCGGGTGGTGGCGCTGGTGGGGGAAATCCACTTATACCTAGTTGGATTGATAATGGAGGTCTACCTCCACCGCAATCATCACCACCTGACATGGATCAAACAGACCAAAGCAGCCCAGAAGACAATTCAGGTGATGCAGAACCAGGAGATAATAATGGAGGTCCTGCGCCCAATGGAGATGGGGAGACGAGTATCAATCCTCCGCTTGGAGGAGCCGAAACAAGGAGTAACAATCGTTACACCCTCCCCAAGAAGCAGTTCAATAAATATTCACGCAGTGGGGGAAGAGATACAACTTCTTTGAGGCAAGCATTAAAAAGTTACAGCCGAACTGCTGCTGGAAGTACCAGCGCCCTTGCAAGAAGGATGCGGCCATCAGCATCACGGGTAGCAATATTCTACGAGACGATTGACACCATTCGTAGACGGGGTGCTACCACCGCCCTGACTGAATTTAATCTGGCGGAATACGTAAATCAACCGTTACTTGATACCTTATCTGCATTAGGCGACTTAGTTTTTAGTGATACGGGTAAAGTCTATGAAGACACCCAAGATGATAGTATTACAAAAGTCGCTTATGCAAATACTGTTATACGAATTTGTGAAGATGCACCTGATATGGATTTAAATGACTTAAGCAATGATCAGGTAGAAGTTATGATGGCGATTTTCATTGAAGAAACAATTGCCCAAAGAGTTATTAATGATATCGGAAATCAATACACAGAAACCCTTGTTGATATTGAAGCATTGTTAGAGATTGAAAATGGTATTTACCAAATTGTAAAGGGAATGGTACGCAATCAAATAATGCCTGAAATAAGTGCTACTAGACGGGGAGACAAACAAGACCTTGAACGAAACATTGAAAACATTTACCGAACTGCCTTTGATGCAATGGCAGGTACAAATGATTAACTATGGGAAAGCTTGCCTTAATTACAAAAGTGGGTGAAGAAGATACCGGAGTGGATGTGAGCGGACGAGAATATTTAAAAACCGGTAATCTTAAAATGTTTACAGCATCTTCAAGTGTAAGTGTTCATGCATTACTCTCAAGTCTTAAAAAATTAAAGCTTGAGCCTTCTGAAGTTGCTATGGATCTTCTTGTGGTTGCTAGTACCATGTATGCAGCTGATACAAGAATAGATAGGAAAACATTTGGAGAAGATTCATGGACAAGAATAATAGATCTCTATATACCTGTTAGTGATCCTGTTCGCTGGAGTAATCAAAGTGATCGTTTACAAAAGATATTTCGCTTTCTTACTGGCGATATTTGGACTCTTTATTTTCGTCCTAGAACAAATATGCCTATTCTTTCACCTAGGGGGAATCGTAAGAAGTATAAAATGCCTTACAATACAGATACTGTCTGTTTGTTTTCAGGAGGGATGGACAGTTTTATTGGAGCGATAGACTTATTGGAAAGAGGTATTAGACCGCTTTTAGTTGGGCATTCTAAAAGTGCAGATGTTGCACCATATCAATCAAAGTGTGCTGCCGCTTTAGCATCTCACTATAATAATATTGCTCCACAAAGGATACATGCTTTTTTAAGTATTCCTAAAGAAGACTTATTCGATAGCTTAGACAATACTGAAAGAGGTAGATCTTTTCTCTTTTTAACTTTGGGTGGGGTTTGTGCTTCCTCATTAAATCAAACATCCACGCTGGTAATTCCAGAAAATGGTATGATTAGTTTAAACTTGCCATTAACACCTCTTCGTATAGGATCTCATAGTACTCGTACAACGCATCCTTACTATTTGAAGATGATGCAGGAGTTATTTTCTCAATTAGGACTAGGTGTTACCTTACATAATCCTTATCAGTTTAAAACTAAAGGAGAAATGCTAATTGAATGTGCCAATCAATCTCTCGTAATAAACACAGAAACGATGTCATGCAGTCATCCTGCAGCAGGACGATATCAAGGTGGAGTGGGAAGTTCAAACAAGCATTGTGGCTATTGTGTCCCATGTATCATTCGCCAGTCATCTTTTCGTGCAGCTAGTCAACACGATCCTTTTCCTTATGGTGTCGATCTCCATTCAACTCCAATCGACATTAAAACTGCCAAAGGAGCTGACGTAATAGCTTTTAAATATATGATTGAAAAAGTAAAGCGGCATCCATCTTATTTGACGGCTGCAATTAGAAATACAGGTCGGTTAGGAACACAAGTTCAACGTTATGTTGATGTTTATAGTAGGGCATTAAACGAGGTTGATCAATTTTTAAATGGAGTTACACTTACTGCATGAATTATTATATTGATGCACATTGCCACGTCGATTTACTAAAAAACATTCAATATAGTTGGACGAATGAGGATTCTCTGCCAATAAAAACAATTAGCGTTACTAACGCACCCTTTATTTACGAACCAAGCAAAAGGCTTTTCTCAAATTCAAAAAATATTAGAGTGGCTTTGGGAATGCATCCAGAATTAGTTGATCAATATGGAAGCCAACTAAATTTGTTTGAAAAGCTAATTGGTGACACCAAATATATAGGTGAAATTGGATTAGACGGCTCTCCACGTTTTAGTAAAAGCTTCGAGTATCAAAAGAAGGTGTTTATCGAAATACTCAGCCTCTGCAAATCAAGTGACAAAAAAGTGCTTACAATTCATACTCGAAATGCTGCATCAGAAACGATTGAGCTATTAGAAAAGTACTTAGCGAAATCAAGTTGTAGAGTAATATTTCACTGGTACTCAGGAAATCAAACGGATTTGAAAGCAGCTATTCGAAACGGATATTATTTTTCTGTAAATCATAAAATGGTCGCTTCAGAAAAAGGTAAACAAATCATCATGTCAATACCAAATCATTTGTTACTTACCGAAACAGATGCACCTTTTACGTTCAGCGATAATATTAAATCTCGCCTGGATAGCTTACGAGCTGCTACCGAAGGACTCGGTTTAATGATGAAACAAGATTTGGAAGCGGCGAAAAGCTGTATCTATAACAACTTTAAAACAATGCTGAAGGACGTCAACTAAAGTTTGTTAAAACGTCAGGAGATGAAGAAGTTTAATAGTCACTAGCTGAAACAGCTTAATATTTAATTTAACGAATTATGTTCAAACTTTTAAAAGTTCAATTTGATAATCATCCTGTGCTGCGCGACTTAAAGCTGGACTTTGTAAACTACGAAGAGGTTGAAAATAAACAGTTTCCTTATACAACTGTAATGATAGGACCAAATGGGACAGGTAAAAGTCATATTCTTAAAGCTATTGCTGATACGTTTGTTTACTTTAAGGATTTTCAACTTGATGAAAGTTTATTCTGGACTAACAGCTTTGGTTTTTCGATAGAGTTTAAGTTTTACAAGGATACTTACGAAATACGTACTGGAAGATTTAAAATTTTCAACAAAAAGGGTGAGCACAGAAAAGTTGAATGTTTGAAAAATAAACCCAAAAATTTTGAAAGTCTGTCTCCCGAGGAAAAGGATTTTTTTGTAGTTCTAAGTAGAGAAGTTGAATTACCTATGAGGGTCTTGGTGTCTTCTGTTATGTTGACTGATCGATTCACTTTTCGAGATAGCACTCCTGATGATTTCTACCAATATTTAGGTGTTAGAAGAAATAGAAGTACTTCTAGTACGCAAACTTTCGAGAGGAAAACAATCCGTTATCTTTTTGATGCAACAAAGACAAATGAATTTAAGATCAATCTTGCAGAGATTTTGGATTTCATGGGTTTGGAAGAGCAGCTAACGGTTAGTTATTCTATAAAGTATAAAGACCTCTTTGAAAAGCAAACTGCTAAACTTGAAAACTTTCATCAATTCTTTACGGAATGGTGGATAGCAACAAATGGAAAAAGGAAAAGGGAAAATAAGCCTTGGGGCTTATGGTATTATGAAAAGATCAAAGAAGACGAAGAAAAAATCTTACGTCTCTTAAAATTGCTAAACGATATCAGTGACGGACTGGTTCTTAAGCAGGATTCTAAAAGGTCGAGAGAGTTCATTATTGATGTGTTCAAAGAAGAACAAATATTCGAAAGTTATTCATTAATCGAAGAATTGATATTCCTTGATTTATTAAGGTTGGAGGGTATAAGAATTAAGAAAAAAGATACAAAAGCATATGGAGTTGAAAACAGTAGTTCTGGTGAATACCATCTATTAATCTCTCTATTAGGTATTTTCTCAAGAATACAACCTGATAGCCTGATTTTTATAGATGAACCTGAAATAAGCCTACATCCAAATTGGCAGATGCGATATATTCATGAGCTTAAACGAATGTTTTATAAGTATTCGACCTGTCATTTTATTCTCGCGAGCCATTCTCATTTTATAGTATCCGATCTTGAGAATACCTCTTCCTCCGTTTTGGCTTTAAGAAACAACGAAAATGCGGGTCAGATTTCAGCGAACTTATTGACTGCTCAAACATATGGTTGGTCGGCTGAAGAAGTGCTTTATTCAATTTTCGATGTCAAAACGACCCGCAACAAATACTTGGAAGAAGACTTAAGATTTTTGCTTCACAATATTGCAATAAAGTCAACTGAATATGCAGAGATGCAGAGAATAGTTGAGAAATTAAAATCACTCAAATTTTCTGCGTCAGATCCAATAACATTAATTATAGCGAAAGCGGAAGAATATCTCACCAATGATTAAAAAATGTATACACAATTCTTCATTGACCCTTAGCGAAGTGAAAGAACTTGCTAAAGTCAGACCACATGAACCTTTTATAAACTATAAGGGAAATAATCCTTGGGATTATCCACCAAATGACGAAGTTGATGCAATTAAGAAAAAAATACGCGTAGATTTAGAGGCGTCACAAAAAGTATGTGGTTTCTGTGGATTGAAGTTGAAAGGCACAAGCCAAGGTCAAATCGAACATATAGCACCAAAGGCTTATTTCCGTCATCCAGAGTTTACTTTTACATTAAAAAACTTAGTGCTTGCATGCCATTATTGTAATTCTCCAGAAAAGAAAGGTACAAAGGATACCATAAGCATAAAGAAAACTATTTACTCGAAGTGCAAGTTCAACATAGTGCATCCTTATCTTGATGATCCGGAAGAACATTACGAGTGGACAGATAACGAAATAGAACTGCTTATACAAGTTAAAAATGATTCCCCCCAGGCAAGGAAATCTATTGAGATATTTGGATTAGACAATCCAGATATGAGTGAGTTAAGGGCGGGCGAATTCAGACATTCACAATTGAAAACAAAATATGCACTCTTACCTGCAGATGAACTGTTGTTAGAGGCTGCTCTGGGTAAATAATAAGCTGAAAAAGTATCATGCAAATTGTGCCGATGAACGAAATGCGACGCAATGATGATTAATCGGAGTTACTTCAGCTTGTACCATAATAATTACAAAATACTAAATGTCAACGAATCAAATAGTTTCTAAAGTATGGTCGTTTTGCAATACCCTTCGTGATGATGGTGTGGGCTATGGTGACTATTTAGAACAACTTACTTACCTGCTGTTTTTGAAAATGGCAGATGAATATAGCAAGCCGCCTTGCAGTCGTAATATTGCTATTCCACAAGAATATAACTGGCAAAGCTTAACTGCGCTTCGTGGTGGAGAGCTGGAGGTGCATTACTCCATCCTGCTTCGTGAGTTGGGTAAGGAGAAAGGCATGCTGGGACAGATTTTTACCAAGAGCCAGAATAAGATACAGGACCCTGCCAAGCTGTATAAACTGGTAGACCTGATAGACCACGAGAACTGGGTAATGATGGGTGCAGATGTAAAGGGCGACATCTACGAGGGGCTGCTGGAGAAGAATGCAGAAGATACGAAGAGCGGAGCCGGTCAATACTTTACCCCACGTTCGCTGATAAGGGCAATGGTAGAATGTGTTCGTCCTGAACCAATGCGTACCATTGCAGACCCTGCATGTGGTACCGGTGGTTTCTTTTTAGCCGCTTACGATTTTATTGTTGAGCATCATAAGGGCCTGGATAGAGAACAAAAGAAGTTTCTTAAGCTAAATACCTTTTATGGCAACGAGATAGTTGCAGGCACAAGAAGGCTTGCACTGATGAACCTGTTCCTGCACAACATCGGCGATATAGACAGTGACAACAATATATCTCCGGCTGATGCGCTGATTGCTCCTTCAGCTGTTTATTATGATTATGTATTAGCCAATCCACCCTTTGGTAAAAAGAGCAGTCAAACCTTTACTAACGAAGAAGGCGAACAGGAAAAAGAAGACCTCACCTACAATCGCCAGGACTTCTGGGCTACCACCAGCAATAAGCAACTGAACTTCGTTCAGCACATCCGCTCGATGCTAAAGACAACAGGCAAGGCAGCAGTAGTTGTTCCGGACAATGTCCTTTTTGAAGGTGGGGCCGGAGAGACGGTTCGTAAAAAGCTGTTGGAAACAACAGATGTACATACCATCCTTCGTTTGCCTACCGGTATCTTTTACGCCAACGGCGTAAAAGCCAACGTTATCTTCTTCGACAACAAACCCAGCAGCAAAGACCCATGGACAAAAGAGATTTGGTTCTACGACTACCGCACCAACATCCACCACACCCTTAAAAAGAACCCATTAAAACTTAGCGACCTGCAGGAGTTTATTACCTGCTATAATCCAGACAATCGTTTTAAACGTGCTGAGACTTATCATGCTACTGACAATCCTGAAGGCAGGTGGAGGAAGTTTACCTATGAAGAGATCATTGCCCGTGATAAAACATCTTTAGACATTACCTGGCTAAAAGATAAATCACTTGCTGACTTAGATAATCTTCCTGATCCTGATGCATTAGCCGAGGAGATAGCGGAGAATTTGGAGAGTGCGTTGGGGAGTTTTAGGGAGGTGTTGCGGCAGTTGAAGGGGGTGAATTAGTTCAAGAACTAAGGGATTCACTAGTTCAATAGTAGTATGCAAATAAATATTTTTTGATATTAAAAGAGTAGCTAATTAAACAAACAATGCTAACTGAAGAAACAAAATCAAGAATCAATGCCATTTGGTTTGCCTATAGCAACAGTAACAAAAAGTCGTTTGATACAAAAGGCAATGAAATTGAAAACATCGACGGTTCTCGAGTTGAGGCAATAAAGGTGATAAAAAAAATTATAGGAGACTTTTTAACTGATAAAACAAATCTGTTAGAGTTTAAAACAAACCTTGACAGTTACAATAAGCAAAATAACTACTGGGGATTTACCGCAGCTAAAGGGCAAATGTTTTTTAATCTACTTACAAAATCAAGCGAGAATGAACTTGATAAACTTAGTGCCTTACTTAAAAAAATTATTACAGAACCTACGGACCTTGATGATGCACTATCAAGGATGCAGGAACTATTTGTGTACACAAGCAAATATCAATTGAAGGCCATAGACAAGAGAAAATGCGCTAATCCTAAATCGGCTGCATATTTTCTTTCCTACTTTTGGCAGATTCATGACTTCCAAAAGTGGCCGGTTATGTATAGCTCCCTAATCAACTCCTTCGAAGAGTTAGGTATATGGGAAGAGCAGTCTACACCACAAGAAAATTATAAGCAGTTTTATAACTTGAATGAGGAAATCAAGAACTATTTGATACAGCAGAGGAAAAATTCCATTTCAAACTGGGAGATTGAACATGCATTTTGGCATTTTTCAGGTACGGTGTCAGTAAATTGGAAGCAGCCGAAAAAAAAGCAATTTACTCCTGCTACTTCTCCTCCTATTCCTACCACTAATACTGCTACTATTGTTGAAGGCAAAGCTGAAATTAAAGTTGTTACCCCAGGTTTCGAGTTGACAGACTATCTGATACCTAAAGTTTGTAAATTGGTTGAATTGGGCGCAAGTACGGAAAGATCCAGTTCCTCAAAAGGACACGAATTTGAGAAAATGGTCGGTGAAGTGTTTCGGCTATTAGATTTTGAACTAGAGATGTTAGGCCAGGGGGCAGGTCGTGAACCTGATGCAATAATTAAATTTAGCGAAGAGCATGTTGCCTTTATTATAGATGCGAAGGCATACTCGCTAGGTTATTCGCTTGGAACTGATGATCGTGCAATAAGAGAGTATATAAATTACTATTGCCCAAAGCTGAGACAGGCAGGTTTTAATAAGATTGGCTTTATTATCGTCTCAAATTCGTTTAAATCCAATTTGCACGAGCTTGTTAATTCAATAACTTGGAATACAGACGTCAAGCGTTTCATTTTATTAACATCTGAGGCTCTTTTATATCTTTTAGCATATAAGACTAAAGACAGGTTGCCCCTAAATGAAATTATTGATGCTTTAATATCCTATTCAACCATTGTTACTAAAGAGAGTATAATTGAGAAATTTGGAGACTATTAGATGCTATCGGACTTCTGAAGGTAGATTTAGAAGGTTTACTTATGATCACATTGTGAAAAAGCATCTTTGAACATTATCTGACTAAAAGATGAATCTCTTGCTGCCTTAGATAATTTTCCTGATCCTGATGTGTTGGCGGAAGAGATAGCGGAAAATTTGGAGAGTGCGTTGGGGAGTTTTAGGGAGGTGTTAAGGAGGTTGAAGCGGTGAAAAATAAGTCTGAAACAAAAGCAATTAATTCGAGTATAATCCTTAAAAAAACGTATATCGTGAATCAGTTCCCATCCTTTTGTAGCAACCCTACCTGGAATGCTAAACTTGCAGATTTAGTTCAAGAGAAGATATTTAAGTTTGATGATCCACAAGGAGCATCAAATTTGTATGAAGTGTTAAGTGCTTTTTACAGCAAGGTAAGAACGTCGAAAGAGGTTTCTTTAAAATATCCAATCTCTTTTTCATTAATTCCTTCCTTCAGATATGTAGAGCGCACTGCTCCAACTATTGAATACGTTGGAATAGATGTGCCGGTATATTATAATTACCGTGAAGATACCCCTAAAATAATGGTAGTAGGTATCGATCCACTAAGAAGTGAACCTGATCTGCAAAAATTTATTTCGCTTGGTACCCCCTATGCTTTTCATTTAACTCAACATAACATTTATTGGCAATTGATGAGCGGTTTGATGGAGCAGCTTAATCTAACAGTATATTTAACTGATACTTTTAAATTATATTTCAAATTTCAGGGCAAAAGAAGTTATGATATAGCAGCCTTTACAAATCCAGAGGCGTATGGAAATGGAGCAATTCATCAGGAAATATTTGCAAGAGAAGTGGAATTAGTTAAACCGGACCTTATTGTGACTTTGGGAAAGCACCCACGTTTATGGTTCACAAGCATAAAAGAACCTAAAGTATCGTATAAGCGACTTTTGGAAATTAGTAATAATACAAGTGATACTGCCCATCTTAATTTATTTTATAATAACATTCCTGTTCTTCCTTTAATGCATCTTTCCCCACTAGTACGCCATAATACCCGAATAATCAATTACGGCGTCTCTTCTAATGAGGATATTATTGAAAAGTATGTGGAATTTATTAAGGTGAAGTTGAAGAATTAAGAGACTAGTAATAATATATTTACAGGGTTCTGCTGTTAAAATGAGAATTTCAGAAACTAACGCACCAATTGCGACCTATCAAAAAACCGCACTTAATACTTAGCTGCCAACAAAATAGTGCGGTGCAACTATCAAGAAAAACTGATTGAAGCTACACAATTTGAACGACTTCAACATCTGTTATAACCCAGTGAATAGGTTTAAGCATGTTGAGACATATCATGCAACAGATAATCGTAAAGGGCCCCCGGGTAAAAGAAAAATCACTTGCGGAGTTAGATAACCTTCCTGATCCTGATGTATTAGCGGAGGAGATAGCGGAGAATTTGGAAAGTGCGTTGGGAAGTTTTAGGGAGGTGTTGAGGCAGTTGAAGGGGTAACAGTAGCTCGTCTTGGGAGCTCACCCAAGTAAACTGCTTTTTTTAAAACTTTATATCTCACGCGCTACTAGCAATTGCCGTTATTTTTTTTAATTTTATACTGCTCCTGTTTTTACTAAACCTTAAACTAACGATTATGCTAACTGAAGTTACTTCCGAAAAAAAAGTTGCTCCCACACCTACTCCTTCAAAAATTATGCAATTGGGGATGGGCTTCTGGGCTTCTAAAGTACTGCTTACTGCTGTTAAGTTCGAATTGTTTACGCTTCTTGCAACGAAGCCTTTGTCGACAAGAGAGATCAAGGAAAAACTTGGTTTAGGCTGCGACGACAGGCATGTGTTTGACTGGCTGGATACATTGGTTTCACTGGGATTTTTAGAGCGTACAGGTTTGCTGCAAAATAGTATGTATTCAAACGCAGAGGACACTGGCATTTTTTTAGATAAAAACAAGCCGAGCTATATGGGTGGCATTTTGGAAATGGCAAACAACCGCCTTTACAAATATTGGGGCGATCTTGAAGATGGATTAATAACTGGGCAACCGCAAAATGAAGCAAAGGGAACATCACAGGGAAACATGGTTTTTTTTGAGGACCTATATAAAGACCAGGAAAAGCTGCAGGAATTTATGAATGCTATGAGCGGTATTCAGACAGGCAATTTTATCGAACTGGCAAACAAATTTGATTTCAGTAAGTACAATCAATTGCTCGATATTGGAGGTGCGGATGGGTGGCTGAGTATACAAATTTGCCTTCGCCATCCTGCTATACGTTGCATCACTTTTGACTTGCCGGCTGTAGAACCTTTGGCAAAAAAGAAAATTGAAGCGTTTAATTTGAGTGATCGCATAACTACATGTGAAGGGGATTTTATGAAAGAAGACCTGCCAAAAGCCGATCTTATTTCTATGGGCAATATATTACATGGGATGAATGAAGAAGCGAAACAAAAATTAATACGAAAAGTATATGACGTGCTGCCAGAAAATGGAGTTTTTATTGCAATTGAAAATATTATTGATAATGAACGGAGGCAAAATACATTTGGCTTACTGATGAGTTTAAATATGCTAATTGAAAATGGTGATGCTTTTGACTATACACTAAATGATTTTGAGAAATGGGCCAAAGCAGCAGGATTCAGGCGAACAGAATTAGTTCCTTTGGCCGGGCCAACGAGCGCGGCAGTTGCATATAAATAAGGGAGTGCTACCGCTTGGTTGCCCCTTCGGTAAATTACTTTGACCGTGTATTTGCCAATCCATCCCTTGTTACAAAGAGCAGTCAAACCTTTAGAAATGAAGAAGGCGAACAGGAGAAAAAAGACCTACAACCGCCAGGACTTCTGGGTAACCACAGCACCGAGCAACTTAACTTTGTTCAGCACATCCGCTGGATGCTAAAGACAACAGGCAAGGCAGCAGTAGTTGTTCCGGATAATGTTTTGTTTGAAGGCGGGGCAGGAGAAACGGTTCGTAAAAAGCTGTTGGAAACACCAGATGTGCATACCATCCTTCGTTTGCCAACCGGTATCTTTTACGCCAACGGCGTAAAAGCAAACGTTGTCTTTTTCGACAACAAACCCAGCAGCAAAGACCCCTGGACAAAAGAGATCTGGTTCTACGACTACCACACCAACATCCACCACACACTTAAAAAGAACCCACTGAAGCTTAGCGATCTACAGGAGTTTATTACTTGTTATAATCCTGACAATAGGTTTAAACGTGTTGAGACGTATCATGCTGCTGATAATCCTGAAGGAAGGTGGAGGAAGTACACCTACGACGAAATCATTGCTCGCGATAAAACATCTTTAGACATCACCTGGCTAAAAGACAAATCACTTGCTGATTTAGATAATCTACCTGATCCTGATGTTTTGGCGGAGGAGATAGCAGAGAATTTGGAGAGTGCGCTGGGAAGTTTCCAGGAGGTGTTGAGGAGGTTGAAGGGGCAATTGTAGGGTTTTAACATGTAAGTAAGGGAAGAAAGTAAAGAGATTTCTTATGATTTACAACACTGATATCAACGATTTTTTTAATAAAGAATCCTATAAAGAACGGAATCTGTACTACCGGTTATGTTCAACGGATTAGTTGGCGGGTACTCTGAACGAGTTGCTAATTTCAATAAATTGTTGTTATCACAAAGGAAAAATTTCCGAATAGAGATACCGTTTTGAAAGACTCATTAATTGAAGAAGCAGGTGAATTAGAGCTTGTTACTTTTGATTTTCATCTAGCTTAAATCCTGAGGGACGTTGATAGAGGAGAATGAACCGATATCCTGTTACACTTTAAAAATCTAGTAATTTCAATTGAGTGGCAAGTATTTATCGGATCGCCTATCTTGCTTTAAAATTCTATTGATTTATTTTTCTGTTTCTAAAATCCACCTCCGACCTCGCTAAATAAAAAAGCCCGGTTGTAGAACAATAGGACCCATACAGGTTGCAATACAATTAGCTAAGATCGCAAGCTGTGTGTCATTTAATCTTATATGATACCATAGTCCTGGTGAAATATAACCTTAATTTTTCTGACGCTTTGTATTTTACATAGTATTCCATTCGTACTAACCCAACACCTGGTTTCACATAAGTTACAACTCTCAGCCAAAGGTCCCCATTAACCGTCTGCGTATTCTCATTTCTAATGCAATCATAACCATAGATATTAATAACATCTGTGTAGCCGGTTAAAGTCGTTACAACATGTTCGTTCGGAACAACTGCATCTTGACTCCTGATTATTGTATTGTTTGCTTCTACTCGTTTAAAAATGATAGCGGAAGAATTTATGTTGTAATCATATTCTTCAACTGTATTGTCATCTACTTGCCTATAGTATGTGCGGGAAACATAAAAGGGATTAGTTCCATAAAATACTTTTCCTTCATAGGTCACGCTATCAGTAGTTTTAAGTGTATCGGAAGGGAATACGGAACCGAAAGACCCATTATCATTAAACAATGAGTCTCGATACACCCAATAATTCCCCGTCACGACTGGCCATACGGTTTTACTTTCGGTTTGACCATTACCTTGACTATTGCTAGTTTGGTTGATAGAAGTAGAATTTTTTGTACAAGAAACAAGTAAGAGCAACAAAAAAAAGACAGGTAGTTTTTGCATAAAGCTAAAGTGTAGAGTTTATTGAATTGTTAGAGAACCTACTAATAATAATTTCAAACGCCTTTCATCGTACATTTATTGTCTTTAGGAACAGTCTAGCTGCTGCAGATAAGCTCTAAGTCTAACGAAAAGCCAGCAGATTGCACGGCCGCAACGTGCGGTGTTACCTAACCGATCCACTCTATAGATCGATACCGATCTAAACTTTCGAAATGTCAAAATCGCAACATTTTCAGATACAAAAAGCCAATTTCAGGAAAAGACATGATGGAGATGCGGTGAGAAATCAGTGACGTAATCTTGTGTTGTTTTTTGATTTAATTGACCGTAATCTTTCTAATAACAAAATTTGCAACTTATTACAGTTGAGACAAGGGACTATCCGGGAAAAAATTATTTAGTTTTCAAAAAACTATTCTGTTACTGCGGAGCCTGAATATTCAGTAAAAAAAGATTGTTTCAAGCAAGTTGTGGATGTATTCTTAAAGATATCTAATAAAGGTGAAGAGGACATTGCTTACGTATTAATTGATAATAAAATTAAACAAGCCTCTGCAAATAAGTTGCAGGTTTCAAAGCAGTTTGAATATTTTATACAGACAGAGGACTACTAAACTTGTCTATGCGGTCGGCAATTCGCCCTGCAAGCGGCATAATGACAAGAGAACTGCACCGGGAAACCCTAAATAACAAGGGCAGTTGTTTATGCGTCACTCCCAGGTTGTTTACTGCTAACGCACTGCTGAAGGGCATCATCATAAATCCACCGATAGGCAGAAAGGCGGCTTAAAAGCCGATGCGCTAGTTTCTTTTTGAGAAGGTGTTTAGTAAATGGCGTACCGGTGAACTGTCGTGCGGCACTGCAAGTTGAGCAGTTACCAGTTTTAGTTTTGCAACGATCAGGACAGCTATCAACGTACCCATTCCTATTACAAGACAAAATGGTGCACACAATCCCCGCCTGAAATTGAAAGGACCGGTGTAAAGACACCGGCCCATGCTGAACGAAAAATATGAAGAGTATTTTAAAATTAGAATTTAATGCCTAGAGCAATGCCGAATGCTCGTAGGCCGACATACGGTCCACTTAAATTTACATCTATCTGATTAGCACCTACAGTTGCCTCCATCTTAGTTCCTGGAATGTTTGTTGATTCGATGTCACTCTTAACCTTTGCACGATCCTGTGCAGGAATGCCTTTTGGATCTGTGCCAGATAGCTTCCCATTGCTTGAACCATAAATTGGACCTGCAATCCACCAATCAAGCGTCATGCTCTTGCTCAGGTTCCATTGTGATCCTATCAATATTCCGCCTCCAATATTATTTAGAGTTCCCTTAACGTTTGCGGTATGTAAAGTATTATCACTTGGGGTAAACGTGTAAATCTGATCAAACCTCAATTGGTTGTAGCGACCAAATGGAGCAATGTAAAAACCTGTTGGAGCTTGTTTTTTTCCTAAGTAAAAACGAACCTCAGGCGTGATGCTAAAGTTGCTTAGTTGTGTTTGATCAATAGCTCGTGCCGCATCAGCATTACCACCCCACTTATCTTTTACAGTCGAAGCAAATGGCAAACCGGTTTTAGGCATTACGCTCAAACCAAGTGCTACCGAGGTCTTTTTTGCTACAACTCTTTCATATTGAAAGGAAAGGTTCTTAAAAATCAAGGAGGTGAGATTGACTTTAAAAACGTTTTTCTTTTGGTCAATAGAAATAGTTTTTGCTTCATTTTGAGCATTTACAGATTGGGTAGCAATTAGTAAGCAAGCTATTGCGACCGACTTTAAAATTTTTTGCATGTTTTAGTTTTGATGTTTAACCACAAATAAAAAAAAGTTTTCGGGGGCTTAATCTGCCCAAATCATGTAATAAAGACGAGGCGCAATTTCAATAAGTTGCAATCATTGCAACAGGAAAAAAATGAGCAAATGCTTCAATATCAGGTTTATTAAATCCATCAGTGGCTCTGCGTGTTCTTAAAAGTAAGACTTGAAATGCTGTTGTTTACACTAAGAAGGTTAGCACAAGAGAACAACGGTGATGAATATATAGAAATTAGCATTTGTCAACCAAAGTCTGAATTTTCATAATTAATGACAATGGGACCATCAACTGTTGCCTTCGGGCTTTTGCACGGTTATAATTCAATTGGTATTGCTACCATTTTTCAATAACATCTTTATAACCCCTTCCAATTGGAATTTGCACCCCGTTTACCTCAACTTCCTCCGCTGTATAAGAGTCAATTTTGTTTATAGAAACTATATAAGACCGGTGAATGCGTTTAAAAAGATTTGCAGGTAACAAATCCTCAATATCATGAGTGCTCATCTTTGATATGTATTCCCCTTTTGTTGTAACAATCTTTATGTACTCGCGCTGACTTTCAACATAGATAATGTCTGAGAGCAAAATCTTCACCTTCTTCTTTTGCACATTCAAAAACAGGTAATCTTTTGCCTCCCTGCTTTCATCCACTTCGTGTATTTCTTTTTGTAATGTTCTTACTTTATTAACAGCTATCAAAAAACGTTCAAATTCAAATGGCTTCAACAGGTAATCTGTTACATTTAGTTCAAACCCTTCCACCGCATATTGATGATAAGCCGTCGTGATAATTACGGCAGGCGGATGAATAAGTGTTTTTAAAAAAGCCATTCCTTTCAACCTTGGCAAATGGATATCTAAAAAGATAAGGTCCGTATGATTATCATGTAAAAAGTCAGTTGCAAGAATGGCATCTTTAAATGTTTTTTGCAATTCAAGAAACGGAACTTGTGATATATAATCAAGTAAAACCTTTACTGCTAAAGGCTCATCTTCTATTACAATACATTTTATTTTAGACATGGCTTGCCAGGTTAATTTTCAAAGTCGCCGTAAAGACTGATTGATGTTGACGAACCGATAAACTGTAATCTGAATATAGTAATTCGAGTTGACGTCTTAAATTTGATAGACCTATATTTTCTTTTACATTGCGTTCGCTAGAAATTGCTTCCGACGAATTTTTAACAAAGAATGATAGCTGCCGTTTATTCACCGATAAATGAATATCAACAAATGGCCGAGTTCTGGTTTCTGATACGCCATGCTTAAATGCATTTTCAACTAGCGGTATCAACAGCAGTGGTGGTAGAGCTTGTTTCATATCCTCAACATCGTGATTGAAATTGATGCGTAAGGAGTCATCATAACGCAAGCTTTCAAGAGCGATGTAATCGCTTATGATTTTTAGTTCCTGTTCTATAGCTATGTATGCCGCGCTGGTTTCATATAACATGTACCGCAGCATTTTCGACAGGCGTAAAATTGCCTCCGGTGCAAGGTCACTCTTATCTCTCGCTAATGAATAAATATTGTTTAACGTGTTGAATAAAAAATGTGGGTTCGTTTGAGACTTCAGGTAGTTGAGTTCTGCTTCCTGTTTTTCAATTCGCAAGCGCTGAGCTGCTTGTTTTAGTTTTGTATAGTTGTAAATGTGCCGGATGATGCCAAAAAGGAAAACCGACCCCATACTATATCCCATCTGATTTTGAAGTAGGGCGTCTAAAGAGGAGTAATTTTTTAAGGCTGTATAAACTCCTAACTGCAGTCCCAGTGACCTCCATAGATAGGAACCGTAAGAATATAACATCAAATGAACGAATGAAAGGATAATTGCCAGGAGAATATTATAGCTAACGTTACTTCTTTTCTTTAAAACAAATGGAATGGTATATTCAAGAAGTATAAAGTTGACAGCAATAAGATAAATAACGCCCCAAACATTATTGAAAACAACCGGAAAAAATTTGCCAGGATAACTTCCCATAGTGGCCATGAGCCCCAAAAAAAAGTAACCGAGACCGACCCATAGATAAAATTTAACCAGCTTTATATCAAATGGCTTCTTCATCTTTTTTAGATGATATAAATATCGTCAAATCTTTTCCTTTTTATTCCACAATCTCTATAATTGATTTTGTGGTCAACGAACGACAAGTCGAAGTCAATTAAAAGAGTGAGAAGTGCAATTGATAGCTATTGGGATTAGCCGTCAATGTTCGCTATTTAACATCGTCGTGTCACTCACTTGTAAAACAAACCTTTATTCAGCTTTTCCTAATCATCAAATTTTGTAAAAAACGCAGATTTCTTTTAGCAGCTATTCCTGGTGGTTATCGCAATTGTGTTGTTTGTTGACCAGCAGTTGTTATCTGTTGACAACCGCTTCCTTCAAATTTTCTTATTAGGTATTCTTGTACTAAATAGTCGATAGCTAATAGTAAAATTTACAAGACTAGTTGTAAAACAACCTTTTAAAACCTCTTTTATGAAACACGTTATTCTTTCGCTTGCGATTGTTTTTACTGCAGTATATGCAAATGCGCAAATGGAGCAGCGCCAGCCGGTCAACTATGAAGCGGCCACATGGCATACATGGTTGTTAGATAAATCAGAGCAAATAACAATACCTGCTGCTCCCGGTCCGGATCAAACTAAAGCAGAATTGAAATCTTTGAAACTGGGACTGAGGAAGCTTGATGACAAGAAAATGCAGCAAATAAAATATTGGGATGCAGGGGCGCCATGTTACCGGTGGAATCAAATAGTGCCCAAGCTACTTGCTCAAAAGTTCGAGGTTCAGCTGCGCATGCCGGATGCGTGGATGAACATTGCCATTTATGATGCAACTATTTTAGCGTGGAAGGAAAAGTTGAAATATAAGAGAAAACGTCCCAGCGTTTTAGATACTTCTATTAAAACTGCCATTAACGCACCTCTGACTTATTCTTATCCATGTGAACATTCTGTAACCGCTTCTGCGGCCGCCAATGTGCTTGCGTATTTTTTTCCCGCGAAAGCGGACTCGATTTTGCAAATTGCCCATGATGCCTCGCAATCAAGGATTGATGCAGGCGTGCAATTTCCAAGTGATGTAGAAGCAGGCTGGAAGCTTGGTGAGCAGGTTGCAAAGCAGATTATAGAAAAAGCAAAAAACGATGGTTCAGCTAAAGCCTGGGATGGCAAAATGAACAAGGACCCAAAAAAATGGACAGGCCCATACCCGCTAGGTATAACACTCGCTTCCTTTACGCCAATCGTTATACATTCAGCAAACCAATTCAGACCTGCGCCTCCTCCTGATTTTGCAAAGGATATGAAGGAAATGAAAAATTTCAAACAAACTTTTAAATCCGCTTCACAAGCATATTATTGGGCAAGCAAAGGAGATGTGTGGATGGATTTAGTAGGCCAAAAAATATTTGAATACCGTATGCAAGACGATGCTCCTGCTGTTGCGCGTATATACACTGTATTAACTACGGCTTATCATGACGCCGTAATTGCTATCATGGATGCAAAATATGCATATTGGGGTATAAGGCCATCTCAATACGATACTACTTATAAGCCTCTTATTCCAACCCCACCTTTCCCCGGTTATCCGTCTGGCCATGCTGCAGGAGCGGCCACTTCTTGCGCAGTACTTGAATATTTTTTTCCTGCAGACGCCGAACAGTTTCAACAATTGGCAAAAGAATGTGCAGCTTCACGATTTTATGCAGGCATTCATTTCCGCACAGATAATGAGGTAGCACTTCAAATGGGTGCTGATTTGGGAAAATATATTGTTGAAACCTGGATGAAGAGATGACACATGGGTAAGATAAACCACTTGCTGACGTAGACAACCTTCCCGATCCTGATCTACTGTCGGAGGAGATTGCACAAACCCAGCGGCAGAGAGCTGGACAAAAGAGATCTGGTTCTACGGCTACCGAACCAACATTCACCACAGCCTTAACCCGATGAAGCTGCAGGATTTGCAATCATTAAACGTTGTTGAAACTTATGATGCTGTTGATAATCCTCAAGGACGGTCGAGCGGAGGAGATAGCGGAGAATGGGAGAGTGCCTTGGGGAGTTTTAGTGATTGTTGAAAGACTCTAAAAAAGGAGGATATTGCGGAGAAGTTTTAGGCTATACAGAATACTTCTTTGCAAGCATTCCCCATCCTCAGTCGCACAACTATCTTTCATTCTGTAAATATTTTATAAATAGCTAAGCCACCACTGCCTGTGGTTTCGTCTGTATTGATCGAACCATTTGCATGGCTTATAAAGAACCACTATAACAAAAAGCCAGGTAATGTAAACAATCCATAAATTAAAGCCAAAGTGCTGCGGACGAAATAAGAAAGGGGTGTTTACATCGACGATGTCTTTTGATGTATGTCCGGTCAAATAAAAAAGGATCACACAAATAG
>NZ_KB893335.1 GCF_000374045.1 Segetibacter koreensis DSM 18137
ATTCCCTTACATCATCTTTGGCCTGTCCTATCGCTACAAAATGTGAGCGGCTACCTACATCAATACCGGCGGCATTAGGATTAATAATTTCCATTGAAACATTTTTCTTCACAAGCATTCTTTTTTAGTTTAAAAATGCTCTAAGGGAATGTATCTTTGACATGTAAATATTCTGATCGGGATGTCCAACTGGGGACTCACCACTGAAATCATCTCAAAGCCTTTTTGTTGTAGCAGAAAGGCTTTTTACATTCCAACCAGGATTACGCCCGTGCTATTACGCAACAGTCTTTAATCGGCCTTACAATAGAGCAAGGCAATATAATAATTATGCTGATGCACCAGTCAAACGTTAGCTTCGGAAATCATTTTTGGAGGAGCCGAAAAAGGAGGGATTACCGAGAACGTACAAGCATTTAAGCTGTGGCGGCAATAAAATTACTGAAGCCAGAATAAAGATATGACATCTGAACGGGTGGAGTTAGCGGCACAGTAGCAGATCCTAAACTCATTTTTATAGCTGCATTAAAAAGCAATGCATGCGGGGTCGTACTTTCTCATAATCACCATCAGGAAACCTAAAGCCCTCCAGACAAGATGAAGAGTTGACCAGGAAGATAAAAGAAGCCGGTGCTCCTCTCGGCATCAAAGTTTGGATCACATTGTTATTACTTCAGAAGCTTATTATTCATTTGCTGTTGATTTTAGATAACTGAAAGCTGTGGAGCATGTATCAAAAAAACAATTTCGTTCGATATGTCCAGTTCCTTTATTACATCTGTAATAATCTCTTGGGCGTCTATATCATCTTCTATAATCACAATTGGTCCTGACTTTACCACTTTTGTTCGGTTTTTTTCCACTCAAAACTAAATTAATCCGAAACAGGAAAGCTGAAAAAAAGATTAAAAATACAAGGAGTGGGTGATACTGCAAATCCTATCTTTCATCCCATATCCCTTCCCCATGTAAAGAAATCGAGAGGCTATCAAGTTAGGGTACTTCGACACCGAAGGTGAAGTAGTAGTTTCCCGAAAGTTCAAAATTGGTTATTTTTTGCCTTCACTTAAATCAAGGATGGCCTTTTCCATTCTTCTTTGCCGGGTTTCTTCTGTTTTTGCTTGTTCGATGGGCAAAACATATCGTTGT
This sequence comes from Segetibacter koreensis DSM 18137, assembly GCF_000374045.1. Lineage (GTDB taxonomy): Bacteria > Bacteroidota > Bacteroidia > Chitinophagales > Chitinophagaceae > Segetibacter > Segetibacter koreensis. Next base: position 1,150 of record NZ_KB893335.1, read on the forward strand.
TGGTTGCTGTAGGAAAGTGCTTCAAAAAATTGTTTGGCTGTGGGGTTTTCATTCAGTAATTGTTGAAAGTAGGCCGGAACTTCTACCTCTCGAGGTTTTGTGTCAAGCTCTAATGTTACCTTTACTTTATCGCCCCCTTTAATACCTGTCTTGCTACGGATATCTGCACTTACACCAATCATAAATTTTCCGCTCATGACGGCAACGGTATTTCTGTATGTATAATCATCATTTAACGTAACTTCCACCGGCGGCTTTTTCCCTGCTCCCAATTCTTCGACAACTTCATTAGGAACGCAAATGCCTGTATTGTTTCCAATTTGCAGTATCGCAGTATCAAAACTTATTTTTTTTGTATCAGCCATAATTATAAATCTTTATTTCATGTTTTATTGTGTTTGAAGTTCAATCCATTCATAGTGGTTCGTGCAATCTCTCCAACCAAACCTTTGTACGATTGTAGCTTATTCATGATAGCGTGTCGTTGTTTTTATAAAATGTCTACAGAGGCAATTTAAATGAGGGATTCGAGTAAACATTGCTTTTTGTGTAAACATGTTTCAATAGAATTTCCAATTATCAGAACTCACGCGCTTACTGCGCTACCTTATTACTATGTATATTATTTATAATGTTAATACCGATTATAATTTTTATTGTTTAATTTTTCTATAACAAGTTTAAATTATATGGTATCGAATTTTACCAAATCTTTTAAAGGTATTAAGAAAGTTTAATGACTTGACATCGGGGTAATATTATATTTTTATTGGCATAAAACTAGTCTAAGAATGCAAATTACCTTTATAAAGACAATCGACGGTAGTTCCATTGAGTTCAACAGAATCTTATACCCCTTACGTTATTGCGTCATAAATAAAGAGCCCGATAGCAACGGTATGAAATATTTTTTCAGGAAAGGAGATACTGGCGAATGGAAACCGGATATGGACGAGTTGCCTGAGTGGATTAAAAAGATTTACCACCAAGTGCACCAATTAATTTTAGAAAATGAAAAAGACAGTGTTAGAGGATAGACGCTATTACATCTAATGTTTCCTGTTGCAGCTGTAGAAATTTTTTTAGCCTGTTTATACAATGGGCTTTTTTGGTTCTTTAGGGTTTCCTGCGGGCATTAAAAAGAACAAATACTAAAAGGCGGCCTCATACAACTTAATCTTGTGTAAGTGTGATGACATTTTTCCAATTGTAAGTAGAAGCTTCAACAGTTATTCCTGTTTTTCTGAGAACGGTAACTCCCCACCTAGATGTACTTCAACGAGTTAATATTTTGGCACGATTGTACCATTCGTATAAACAAATGCGCGGTATAACAGTAGAAGATTTTAACAACTACGATGATGCGAAACAAAAGTTTTTATTGTGCGATGCTGGAAAAGTGTCCGAGAATAAAGATGAACTGTTAACTATGAATTATGATATTGACAATATATTTATCGAGGTTAAAATTTACCGAATAGAAAAAAAGTACATCAAGGCATTTAGTTTAACCGGTTTGCCATCTACTTACGCTGCTCTCGTGTGGACGTATTTAAAATATACTGCACCTTAATTTATTAAAATTATCTACGAAAAGAACTTATTTTACTATGTTAATAGCCTCAATAATTGTCATGAAAGACGAAACCGAATTAGAAGCAATTACCGTTAACCCTGTGTTTAATTTTACAGATGATAATATGTTTTAAACACTTTTGGTCTTCCGTCTGTAGCCCCTTAATTGCGGCTTTTTAATTATTATCTACTATTATCTACGCTGTGCATCTTCTTAATATTGCTTTCTCCTTAGTTAAGAATTTCAAATTTAAAATTTACTCTTAGTTGTTAAATAGAAACTTGCCGTGTATTTTGTACGAGGCGGGGTAATAATCTATTTCAACAACGTTATAAAACAACGGTCGCTTTTTTTAAAAACTCCTCTCCTACTACGAAAATTAAAAATTACGCTTTAAAGGTTTATAGAAAACTATTTTAATTAATCTAATCATAAAAAACATCTATTGCATACGTTTCTTTTAAATATCTTATTAAACTAACTTAATACAACTATTAATATTTTTTTATAGCCACATAGGTTAAGCGAACGGATGAAATACGGTTACATCAAGGTCTGTAAGCAGGATTAGAACTACGATCAGCAACTGCCAGGTGTGATAAGATCATTTCCACAAAAATGAGCAGAACGAACAATGAATTGAAGAACGTTTCCTCTTAACTATATATTCGTCACCTTTCTACTCATCGTCGTGCCATAGGAAATGGAAATAAAGAAAGGATACTGACATTCAAAGGCAAATCTTACAAACAACCGGTTGGAATCGTGCCATGTTGAGGATTTTATGGTGCAAATATGGGTGCAAATAAAAAAGCACTTACAAAGATAATTTTATAAGTGCTTGATTTTCAAGTGACCGCGTTAGGATTCAAACTGTATTTTCAAATGCTTATCCAGCAAGGGTTTCAAAAGAACTTGTCGTTGTAGGTATCCTATTAAGGCACCTACAAATTAAATCAAATTTAGTTAGAAAAATCCCTTTCAAAATCACCTGCTGCAAAAATTTTTGTTTATGAAAGGAGACACGGGGGAAGATAACGAAAAATGTTCGCAGCCGCGGGCGACAGTAGTGACCCATCAATGACTGGGAGTAATAAGGTCAAATGCAACGCATTCTTCAATATCAAACAATGCAGGTAACAATCAGAAAGTCGAATTACTACGTTTATTGAAAAAAACAGTTTTTACTATTGGTGAAAAAGTTGGGGGATATCTGGCGAATTTATATATTACGCTATATTTGTTAGACTGACACTTAAACACCTACTTCCACACAACGATTAATTAATCATATGAAAAATATTAAACGTTATATTTCAATTGTTGGTTTTATATGTAGTTCTATCGTTTCGTCTGCTCAATACCCCGGTCAGTATGAGGGGAAAGAGAAAGTACAAGAGCAGGTACCGGTCAAAGCATATAGTTTCGATCTGCAGGATGTCACCTTATTAAAAAGCCCTTTTACGGAAAACAGGGATCGGGATGCACAGTGGTTGCTTGCACTGGAGAGTAAGAGACTGCTACATAGCTTTCGTGTAAACGCCGGCGTTGAAACCAATGCTAAACCCTTGGGCGGCTGGGAGGCATTGGATTGTGAACTGCGGGGGCATAGCATGGGACACATCTTATCTGGACTTGCTTTGATGTATGCTTCCACCAACGACGAAGCTTTCAGAAGGAAAGGAGATAGTCTGGTTACTGCCCTGGCTGAAGTGCAAACAGTGCTAAACCAGGATGGTTATTTAAGTGCTTTTCCACAATACTTCGTTGACCGTTGTATTGCGGGCAAGCCGGTATGGGCACCATGGTATACTATACACAAGATTATGGCAGGTATGATAGATATGTACCTTTACACGGGAAATCAGCAGGCATTGGATGTTGTAAATAAAATGTCCTCCTGGGCTTACAAAAAACTTTCGCCTTTAAGCAAGGAGCGGTTGGCTATAATGGAAAGAAATGAGTTTGGTGGCATGAGTGAATCTGCGTATAACCTGTATGCCATTACTGGCAATAAAGAGGATAAAGCCCTGTCTGAAATTTTTTACGACCAGAACGTTCTAGAACCACTTGCAAAAAAAGAAGACAAGCTGAATAAACTACATGCAAATACACAGATCCCGAAAATTATAGGTGAAGCCCGTGGATATGAATTGACCGGAACTGAAAAACAAAAAGATATAGCAAACTTCTTTTGGCAAACAGTCATTGACAATCATACCTATGCAACGGGAGGCAACAGTGATAATGAGCATTTTTTTGAACCCGGCAAGTTGTCTCAGCATCTGGGCGTTCGGACTACTGAATCCTGCAACACGTACAATATGCTAAAGCTCACTAAGCACCTCTTTACGTGGTCCGCAAATGAGCAATATGCTGATTATTACGAGCAGGCTTTATACAATCACATACTGGCTACACAAGATCCACAAACATCGATGGTGTCTTATTTTATGCCTTTCAAGCCAGGTTCATTTAAGGTGTACAGTACTGCAGATAGTTCTTTCTGGTGTTGTGTTGGCACCGGCTTCGAGAACCATGCAAAGTATGGAGAAGGCATTTATTATCATGATGACAACGGGGTGTTTGTAAATCTTTTTATTCCTTCAGAGTTAAATTGGAAGGACAAAAAAGTTAAGATCCGCCAGGAAACACGCTACCCTGAAGATGCTACCACAACATTAACGATGGAAGCACCAACAGATGTCGCACTATACATCCGTTATCCTTCATGGGCTGTCAACGGAGCAACCATTGCAATTAACGGAAAGAATGTTAAGGTTAATCAGAAGCCCGGCAGTTATATTGTATTAAACAGGAAATGGAAGGAAGGGGATAAAATCGGTATTACTTTTCCAATGTCGTTACGATTGGTAGGCACACCCGACAATCCTAACAAAGCTGCCATTGCCTACGGGCCTATTGTTTTGGCCGGGGCGATGGGAAAGGAAGGTATTGAAGCACCGGCTCCTTATGCCAAAGATCAGAACGATCTTAATAACTACCCTGTGCCTGATAATCTCGTTCATCAATTAAATACCGGAGGACGCACGGTAACAGAATGGCTGAAGCCGGCTAACAATGCTGAATCATTAACTTTTGTAACCAGTAGTACTGCGAATGGAAAAGAGATCAGTATGATACCGTATTATAAAATACATCATCAGCGTTATGTAATTTATTGGGATTTGAAGTAGATGAATTCCTGGCGAGTTGAATGGTTAAGCCATTGTTGATATATTAATTGTCCATCCCTTATCAATCAAAATCAATATTAAATTAAATTACAGCCAATGAGTCTTAAGACCTTCGTTCGTCTGTGCTTGCGCCAACGTTGTTTAAAGAGTAAAATCATTGGAATGAAGAACAGTACGGTTATTTTTTAGCCGGCCCTTACCTCCTGTAACAGTATCTCTTTACTGCCTTTCAAGAAATATTCAAATAAGGGAATGACATTCAGAAATATAAAAGAAAATTAAATCGCGTAATCTATAATGAAGAAATGTAAGAGTAGCCTATTGCTGGTGATTATAGTTGTTTTTTTATTGCCTCTTCAGGCGTTTAATCAAAACAATAAGCAAAGCAAAAAAACCACAAAGAAAGCAGCGTTCTATTCCGGCACCTATCGAAACCTTTTGCACGAGGCGGGGTACAGCCAGGCTGAGATTGATAAGAAAGTAGCCCAGGCTTATTCTGACGTCTTTGAGGGACCACACAAGGTCTACTTCGAGGTGGGTGATTCGATGGCTTATGTCTCCGACGTAAAAAACCACGATGCCCGTACTGAAGGACTTTCTTATGGAATGATGATAGCAGTTCAATTAAATAAGAAGGATGTTTTTGACCGCATCTGGCGCTGGTCGAAAAAGTACCTGCAACACCAGGAAGGACCAAGAGAGGCTTACTTCGCCTGGAGCATCAATCCGCAAACAATGAAGAAGAACTCTGAAGGCTCGGCTTCTGATGGTGAGCTGTATTTTGTAACCGATCTTTTGTTTGCTTCGAACCGCTGGGGCAATAACATCGGAATTAATTATTATGGCGAAGCCAGACGCATACTGGATGCGGCCTGGAAGAAAGATGGTACCGGAAACGTTTTCAACCTCATCAACACGCAGCACAAACAAATAACCTTTGTTCCTGAAGGAGATATGCACAACTGGACGGATCCTTCTTATCACTTACCCGCCTTTTATGAAATTTGGGCTAAATACGCTGAAGACGGTCATGAACAATTTTACATGGATTGTGCAGATACTTCCCGATCTTTCTTGCATAGAGCTTGCAATGCAGTAACAGGGCTGAATGCCGATTATACTGAGTTCAGTGGCGCACCACATCCTACACCATGGATGCCGGTAGGCTTCCGGTTCGACTCATGGCGTGTGCCTATGAACATTGCGATGGACTATAATTGGTTTGGTAAGGACAGAAGTTGGCAAGAGGATTACGCTAAACACTTTCAAAATTTTCTACTGTCGAAGGGCATTGACACTTTTGAGGACCAGTTTAACCTGGACGGCTCCCGTCCTGATACAATTCTGCAGGCTGGCGGATTTAAAAAGCTAAGACACTCGCTCGGGTTAGTAGGTACGGCGGCAACAGCCTCACTTGTCAGCAAGGAAAAGAATAGCCTGGATTTTGTACATGCACTTTGGAATGCCAAACTACAACCGTATGAAGACGGTTATTTCGACCCATATTACGATGGTTTATTGTATTTATTCAGCCTGATGCATTTAAGCGGCAAATACCAGGTCATCAAACCACAAGCACATTGACGTATTTAATAAAGTACAATTAAAAAGCACCAAACATGACGCAATAAATTCTCTCAGTGGCTATCTCACTACTATGTATTTTGTCAGCCAGTTCGCAACGTGTCAATAAACTCCGACAGGTTTTAATGTGTTAAAAGCAGAAATTCCTTGCGGAAAAATTGACACCGTTATGTATGATCCAAAAACCATGGGCACAAAACGGGAAGCATTAATTTACACGCCTCCCCGTTCAAAGATTGCTCTAACCGGAGACAGTGCGGAGGACCCCTTGCCGAAAATGAATGATAGCATTTTTCAATAAAGTTTTTTAGTGTTTAAATTAGATTTAACATTCGAAATAAAATGAAGATAAATTGGCTGTTTAAAAATTCTCAAATAATGAATGCACAAAAAGGATGGTTAATCGCGGCTGTTTTATTGCTCCTTTGTTCCTCTTCCTACAGCCAAAAACCAATTCGGTCAAATATTACCAGCGCCAAAGGATTAAAAGATTATTATCAGGATTATTTTCCAATTGGTGTTGCGGTTGCTCCCCGAATGCTGCATGGCGATGACTCTGCATTAATCCTTTCTCAGTTCAACAGTCTGACTGCCGAGAACGCAATGAAGATGGGGCCTATCCATCCCAGGGAGCATGAATATTACTGGAAAGATGCAGACTCTATTGCCACATTTGCAAAAAAACATGGAATGAGGTTGCGTGGTCATAATCTGTGTTGGCATTCCCAGGCTCCGTCATGGATGTTTGTAAATGAAAAAGGCGATACCGTTTCAAAACAAGTTTTACTGCAACGATTGAAGGAACACATAACAACGGTAGTAAATCGATACAAAGATGTTATCTATGGATGGGACGTTGTGAACGAAGCAATCGACGACAGAGACTCAGTTTTCTACCGGCAATCGGCATGGTATAAAATCTGTGGCGAAGATTTTATTGCCAAAGCGTTTGAATATGCACACGCTGCTGACCCAAAAGCAGTTCTCTTCTATAACGATTACAACACAGAAAATCCAAAGAAACGGGAGAAGATTTACCAGACGGTCAGAAAGTTGAAGGAGGCTGGTGTTGCTATCCATGGAGTGGGTTTGCAAGGTCACTGGTCACTCAATAACCCATCCCGGGAAGAATTGGAAAAATCTATACAAATGTTTTCCTCACTTGGTTTGCAAGTTCAGGTAACAGAAATGGATGTTTCAGTGTATGCAGGCCGTCAGGGTGGTCAGCTTATTCAGAATCAAAATCAGGCAGCTGCAACCTTCACTGGCGACATGGAGCAGCAGCAACGGGACAAGTACAAGATGGTGTTTGATGTTCTCCGGGAGAACAAAGGCAAGATATCGGGAGTAACATTCTGGAATGTCAGTGACAGCTACAGCTGGCTCGATGGCAGGGGCAGAAAAAATTATCCGTTGTTGTTTGATATGAACCGTCAACCGAAGAAAGCCTATTGGGATGTGGTCAACTTCGTTGAGACGAAATAGCATATTATTTATATTTCTATACTGTGCTGAAGAATATGTTCCTTAAGTGGTGTAGCTTTTAGACCTCAATCTCCATTTCCAGCAACGCGTAACTTAGGGTTTTGCCGTGTGTATCCATAACCAATGATGTAGTTACGCCACCGCCCAGTGCCTGCTGACAAACAAATTGTAAAGCAGCTATATTGGGCAGATCATATCGGATGATGTCGCCACGAACAATTTCTCTCAAATGCTCTTTTACTTTTTCTGCAGTTACCTCCCTGCATAGGAGTTCGAAATCTTTTTCATCATAAGGAATTAACGACAATGTAAGTGTATTTCCCTTGTCACCGGCCCGGCTATGGGCTATTTCGTAGAGCTTTTGTTTCATGTTGATTTTACTGTTACGGTTGCTTTAATTCGGTTGCGATCGATAAGTGTGGAGACAATACCTACTACTTCATTAACATATTTACGAACACCGCCGCCTCCTGCTGGACCATTCGTATAAAGTGCTTCCACCTCTTCACCAATCAGTGCTGCTTGGGCCGCTGTTGCAGCTTTTCCCGCTACTCTCAACCGGACTTCATAAGGATGACTATTTTCCCCAAGCGAAGGAGGATGCACAGAAGTGCAACCAATATAGTCAAGGCGCAGATCAGCGAACCTAGCTTGAATTCGCTTTCGAATAGTTTCACCAGCAAGTTGCGCCCGTTCCAGCGCGTACATACCAGCGTACGAAATTTCCCCTTCACCAACAAAGCCCGCTTTGTAACCTACACTCACTTTTAGTGTAACAGGTTTTTGTTTACCACCTCCACCATTTACGCTTACACAGTCGATTCCTTCGAGCTGCACGCCAACAGTTGTAAAATCAGCTACGACGTCAGGAGTAATATACTCGTGCGGGTTGGTGACTTCATATAGCAACTGCTCTTTTGTAGTAGCCAGATTGATGATGCCTCCGGTGTCTTCTACCTTGCTGATGGTAGCCTTACCATCCGCTCCTACATCTACAAATGGATGCCCTAATCTATCCATACCTTCAACCGGCTTTTTTACTGGGTCAGCAAAGTACCCCCCGGTAATTTGTCCTGCGCATTCCATTAAGTGTCCGATGACCGTTGCTTTTCCTATAATTTCTGTATTGTCTAGTGACCAACCAAGTTCTTTTACGAGAGGGGCAACAACCAGAGACGGATCCGCAACTCTACCTGTAATGATAATATCAGCCCCTGTTTGCAGGGCCGGCAAAATTGCATCAGCTCCTAAATAGGCATTAGCAGAAAGTATTTCACCTGATTGAGACAACGCCTTTCCGGTTTCCATCGCTGTTTCTTCTCCGGTAAGCATGTGCAATATATCGTCACCAGTTACTGCTGCCACTTTCACCGATAAACCTAATTGTTTTGCTATCTCGATTACCTTGTCTGCTGCTGCGATCGGATTGGCGGCACCCATATTCGTTAACAGCTTTACGTTGTGTTTTTTAAGTAAGGGCAACAAAAGTTCAATCCTTCTTTCAAGCATTGGATCATAGCCTTTTGTCGGGTCTGCAGCTTTTCGTTTTTGTGCCAATCCAATCGTTCGTTCTGCCAGGCATTCGAGCACTAAGTAATCGAGATTACCTTTTTCAACAAGAACGGCAGCCGGCTCGATTCTATCACCTGAAAACCCGGCGCCGCAACCAATTCTTACTTTTTGCTTCATCTTTATTTTTTTTAAATCAACCCTTTCTAGGAACAGCTCTGGCATTAGAAATCGCTATAGAAAAAATATAACAATGGCTGATAAGTGCAGCAGTTTCGTTGTCTACTTATCAACTAAGGAAGTGTTTAAAACACTAGTAGATCATTTCAACTTATTTTCATCCAGGCGAAAAAAACGAACAGCGTTGTTGAAAAAGATATCGCGTTTTTGATCGAAAGAAAGATAGTTCGCATTTTCAATTACCCCGATGGAAGTTTCAAGAAGCTTCGGCCATATCATAAGATCAGTGCCATACATAATTCTTTTTTCAAAACCAGCCTGTACCAGTCTTTTAATGTAATCGTTTACTTCTGCAAGGGGATAACTCCAAATCATACCAGCGACGTCTACATATACATAAGCGTTTGCACCCATCAGTGCAATCATTTCATCGATCATTGGATATCCTGCATGCATCACCCATACTTTAAGTTTTGGATGGCGTGCAAGTAAGTCTTCCAACAATAATGGATTTCCCATAGAGGCACGGTATTTTGGCGAGGAAATATTTGCCATACCATTTCCCCCCAGTACCCAAATGAATGCCTACTGGTATATTCAATTTTTCTGCAGCCCCAAAGTAGGCATCGAGTGAGGTGTCACTCGGGGACATGCCCTGGTACTGTGGTGCGACTTCGCCCATTACTTTATAAAAACCGGATGAAAGCGAATCCGTGAATGCCATTACTGTCATTTCTTTTGAAGCGCTGAGGGTAAGGGAAGGAATGACCCTGCCCGGCTCCGCTGCTTTTTGCCAGCGGCGAATAATAGACGCATCACCACTGGCAATAATTGTCATATTCAACCGCTTCATAGTAGCAATCAATGAGTCCTGGAATTCTTTATCTGACTTTGCTGCCTTAAGGGGTGTAGCACAATCTGTATTTATAAAAGAGGGCGGCGGCTGGTTGGGATCGCCTCCCGGCATATTGCTTAAAAACCAGGGGCACATATCTGCAGCAAAGGCAGGATTGACCTTCATTGCATGTACATGTACATCAATAATAGGCAGGTGCCTACTTTTTGCAGCATTCTGTGCATACATCTTTGCTGTCGACAATAACAATGCAATGGTAACAATAACGGAGCAAGTAATTTTTGTTCTCATATACGGAATTTAAAGTTATCATTTTAAGAAGTGGATAGGTAGCTTATATGTGAATAGATCCTGTTAAGAGTGCAATGATCGTCATTACGATTGTAGTGCCCCATGCCCACTTAAAAATAAACTTTTGATGGTCACCTAATTCTACTTCTGCCAAACCTATTAATAAAAAAGTAGAGGCAGTAAGCGGACTCAAAGGAAAGCCTACTGTCATTTGTCCTAATAGAGAAGCCCTGCCAATTTCAAGTGGATCCACCCCAAGCTGCGAACAGGTATGACTAAGTACTGGCACTACACCAAAATAATAAGCATCAGGCGTAAATAGTATACTTGCTGGCATACTGATAATAGCCGTAAGAACAGGTATGAACGAAGCATGTTCTTTCGGAATCAAATTAACCAAACCTGATGCCATCGCTGCTATCATTTTTGATTCTGTAAGAATACCTGAATACACACCGGCAGCAAATATTAAACTAGACACTAAAAAAATATTCGAAGCATGTGCTTTTAGTACCTTTTGCTGATCCGGGAGTTTGTTGTAATTAATCATTAGTGCAACAACAGCCGCAATAACAAATAAAACCGGTGCAGGCACCACGCCTATTAACAGTGCAGTAATAAGCGATATGGTTAATATAGCATTAATGAGAATCAATTTAGGTCTACGCAAAGCTTTTTGATCTTCGGTTAGATTTTCCCTGTGCTCATAATCAAATTGAATGATGCCAATACGTTTTCTTTCCCTCTTTCCAAAAATGTAGGCTACAAACAACACCCAAACCAAGCCACCCAACATTGCAGGAATATTTGGATTAAACATGTGTACCGCGTCTGTATTTAGCGTTGACATTGCTCTTACTGATGTACCTGACCACGGCACCAGGTGCATAGGTCCTACGCTCAGGGCTACAATGCCAGCTAGTATCAGCCTGTTAATTCCTAGTCGTTTATAGATGGGCAAAAAAGTAGAAAGCACGATCATAAAAGTAGCCGTGCCATCACCATCTAAATGAACAAGCATGGTAAGTACAGCTGTACCTACAATAACCTTTAGTGGGTCGCCCTTTACAGAACGCACAATGATGGCAATAACCGGATCAAACAAACCGACATCGAGCATCACTGAAAAATATAAGACCGCAAACATTAAAAGAATTCCGGTAGGCGCAACTTGCTTTATACCAGCCAAAGACATGGCTCCGATTTCTTTATAACTAAAACCGGCAACAAAAGCAATAATAACAGGAACTAACACCAAAGCTGTTATCACAGACAAACGCTTTGTCATGATAACGACGAGAAAAATAATGATAGTAACTACGCCATAAACTGCAAGCATAAGCAGGAAGTTAGTTTACATACGATCCATTTTCTTTAAAAACCTTTGAGAAAAACAAAGCATGGAATGGCAGCGAATTCTGCCAATAATCCCATGTATGCGAACCAGGTCGTTCTGAATAATCATGGGGGGTGCTATTAAAGACTAGCCTTCTATGCAACTCACGGTTAGCTTCAATTAAAAAATCTTCAGTGCCATCATCAAAAATCAGTTTGATGTTTGCAGCTTTTATTTTGTCGGCCATGTTTATTACAGACGCATCAGCATATGCCTGTCGGTTTGTCTCAAGCGGTCCTAAAATTTTTTCGAATTCTTTTCTGATACCTTTTTCCATATCCGGCGCCATCTTCCAGGCCTGCATGTCAGGGTTTAAGGCTCCGCTCATACTGCCAGCCGCGCAGAACAAATCAGGATGACGTGCAGATAAACACAATGCACCATAACCACCCATGGATAAGCCGGTAATGGCTCTTCCCTTTCTGTCTTTTATGGTATGGTACGTGTTGTCGATCTTCTCCACCACTTCTTTACTGATATAGGTTTCAAACTGACTTTCCTTATTTACAGGGCTATTAAGGTAATAACTGAAGACTTCACCTTCGGGCATCACAACAATCATGTTATATTGATCCGCCAGTCTCTGGATCAAAGTTTTTTCGGGAGTCTTTCTTATCCAGTCGTCAAAATGTCCATAGCCGCCATGTAGTAAGTACAGTACGGGATAAGTTGTGGTATTAGATGCATACGAAGCGGGCAAAACAATAACTGCCTTATACGTTTTATTCATAACATTGCTTCGAATTGCAATTGTGTCAACAGTTGCTGCAAACGTTTTTATAGTCAGAAACAGGAGAATAGTTAAGTATACCAGAGACTTTCTCATATAAATTGAGTTACCGTTTTTAATGATTTATTCAAACTCCAAATAGTCAGCAAAGAAGGGAAGCATCTCGTTAAGTACCCTTCCATCTGTTGTCCAGATCTTATTTACATGCGTTCCTATGTATTCTTCAGCATAATGCTCTATCCCGTGGTTCTCTAATGCCTGGCTGAACATACCACATTGCACAGGAAAGCGCGGCGAGTCGTTTCTACCCCAATCCAATTTTATCGCTTTTAATTTTTTTAGATTCGATGCATATTGGTCTACCATGTACAATGGCATGTTAGCTTGCCATTTTTTGTAAACTACCGTATCTACCACGAGGCTATCGCCAATGTAATTAAAAGGAAGGTCTATGTAAAACGGCGGCTTGTTAGGATTAGGAGACCACGCTGACGCGCAAGCTGCAATGACTTTAGGGTAATAAGATTTGTCTAAATCAGCCTTGGTTTTAATAGCAGCGAGTTGTTTATAAGAGTCACTATTAGGCCCGAACTCTTTTACAAAAGCAAGTAACCCGGGGCTAAGGGCATACACGCAACTAAAAACATCAGGGTAAAGCATTGCGATTTTCAATGCACCGTAGCCGCCCATGGAATGACCACCTATACCCCGTGAATTTCGGTTTGCAATAGTTTTGAAATTTTTATCAACGTAAGCGACTAACTCCTTTGCCTCAAAATCGCTCCAGTTGCCTATTGATGACGAATTACTATAAAAACTTCCACCAAGCGCAGTGTAGTTGTCGGCGATAACTAAAATGTAAGGACGGATTTTGTTTCTTGCAATGCCCAAATCAAGAATGCTTTTCATGTTAGGCGCAATGCTATCGGTGCCGCCGAACCCGTGTAGATAGTAAATAACAGGATAACGTTTTTTCGACTGTTCGTAACCCGGCGGCAGGTATACCGAGATTTTCCTGTTGGGATTTTCTCCCGAGGTATTTTTTAAGTAAGTGGAGTTAAGGATCCTCGTAATCACCGTGCCGGAAGAAATTTGGCTTTCAGCGTCATATACCGAAGCTAGTAGTAATATGAGAACAACGAATCTTTTCATATAGGGCAAAAGTTGGTTAAAAATGGTCGTTAGAAGTTAAGGTTTCCAGCTATTTATTTTAGATGTCGTTTACTCCCACACTTGTAGTGTCAAATGTACGTTTTAATTGAAATTGCACTAATTATTTTGGAATATAGAGTAGCTAGTGGTGCATATACTTTCTCCTATTACCTGCGAACGAGACCGGCGGTAAATTGAAATAGTTTCGGCCTCAGCAATGTGATTGAATATTGCAAAGACAAAAGTGCTTTGAAGGATATTATTTATGTGGGTAGTGGATTGATAAAAACTAAGTAGAATGCCTTGCTCCATGAGTTTAAGAATGTCACGGTTTGTACGAGAAGCAGCTGTTCCCGCTATTGATTTGATGTTATTTAATTAACCCGAACACATATTTGTATCTTTCCCTATGCTGTTACAGTTAGAAAATAGCCAACAGGACGATCAATAAGCTGATAGCTTTTGCAAAACAAAATCCTTTGAAATTATCGATTGTTGATGATAGTGACGAGTACCATCTACTAGCAGGCCTTTTAATAATGATAAGATCGCTGAATTAATTGAAAGTAGCCGAACCGGCGGTGCTATTTCTATGCATGATGATTATGCTTTGATCGCAAGAAGTATAATGCAGATTAATTATACAAAGAACGTATTTGCAACATTAGCCCTTCTTGTAAATATATTGAAGCTTTTAGTACCCAGGGCGCAGGGGGTAGGATGGTTTAATCGGTACGAAGCATTTTTAGAAAATAAATTTTGCCCTTAGACTTTGTATTAACTCAACTTTTGATAAATTAAATCTCCCTTGCATCCATTTTAATGACTGGCTGATTGCATTTTCTATTCGTAAAAGTTTTATACTCGTAGTGGCTATATTACACCCCAAGAATTGTTGACCAACGACTCGCAATTTTTATCTGCTTTCCTTCGCTTTTGCTTTCAGCTCTTCGGCCTCTCTTTCTTTTTCACCCGCAAGTCGAAGCAGTTTGAATTGTTCAGCGATGCGATCTTCTTGCTGTATTGTTGTAATTTTTACGGAATCAGGATTGAAATTGTAAGAGCTGTCCATGTAGTAAAATATCCTCGACAGATTCTTACCTGCGGTAATTTTCAGTGCCCTGTATTTGATGTCGTTTGCTTCAGATTGCTTTTTATCGTTGCAGGTATTAATCCATCCCATTAACAGTAAGACAGAACTGATAAATAATGCTAAAGCAAGCCATAAGCTTTTATGTAAATGCAAATGGTACGTAACCTCAGTTTTTATCGGCGCATCTTTTTTTGACAGAGATGAATCAAGCCGCAATAAAATCTCATTTGCGCGTTCGTTGCTTATCTGGACACCTTGCGAAGTATTTTTTAACTCATTTCGGAACCCCTTTAGTTCATTCAATACAGCCTGGCGTGCTTCATCATCTAATGTTAGAGGTTGGTGCTTTAATAAAGCAGTCTCAATGGCCTCAAGTTTGTCTACAATTGCCTGCAATACTATCTCACTCATCTCAATTCATTTTTAAGTTATAAATGGAGGCTTTTTGATTTCTTTTTGCGTTTCCTGATTAGAAGTTGATTAGGTACCTGCTCATATTTAGTGTCGGGCTGAGTCAGTGCGTTTATTAGACTATTCTCCTTCGAATACTGAACTTCGTTTTTAACTTTCCCTGGAGTATTATTAGCATAAAAAGGTGAGTGTCGAGGTGTTTGTTTCACTTGTTGCTCTAATGTTCTCTGCAAATTCTTGATCGAAAAGTTTCTGTCCACTTCACTGCCTTTGTACTTGTATTCGCCAATCTTGAAACTAATCCCTTGCAGTTCGGTTGTCTGTCCCTTGTATTTAAATAGTGTCTCTATACCCTGTTTTTGCAATTGATTCTTCAAGTCATTCAGATCCGTGCATCTTGCTTTTGTTGCAGAAATAGCCTTGAAAACGGCGTATCTGTTTGCTTCTTTTTCATTTAATCTATCAAGATGAATTAGGTCTAAATTTTTAGTAACTGCTTCTTTTAATCCATATTGTTTAGTTAGTTGTTGGGCTACTTTTTTGCCTTTTAATCCTATCCAGTTGTCTTTAATTGTTTTCCCTTGATTGTTTACCAAATTTGCAATCACATGCACGTGTGGATGCTCTTTATCGCAATGTTTTGTGATGGCAACTTGAGTATCTATTATGCCTAATTTTTTCAGGTATTCTCGGGCAATCTGAGCCATCTTTTCATCATGAATCTTTTCCCCAGGGTAGAAGCTGAGTATGGCATGAAAAACGGCCTTATGTAGTGAGGGTCTTAGGGCTTGCTGCTCTTCAAAATCTGATGCCATAAGTTTGCAGTCATGTCCGCGAACACCTTCCACATATAGTACTATAGCCCTGGTTTGATCGGCACAAACATATGGACATACTCCGCTAAAAGAGCTACCTGTAATAACCTTGCTAATCATTTTTTAAACCGTTGTAAGAGTTCGTCAAACTGGTTTCTATAAGTTTCAAAAACTAACAATGCTTTCAACAATCCTTCCTTGTGTGCTTTTATTGTTAGCTGGTTTAAGTTATTTGCAATTCCTAGGGCAGTCCTAATTAATTGCCTTTCTTCATTAGTCAGCCTTGCAACGACTTGTCCATTTAAAGCCATTTGTCGTATGTAGACGCTAATCCCTAATCCTGCTTTAGCAGCCTTCTGTTTTACAACAAAATGTTCAACTTTCGAGAACCGCACACCCGTTACCGTATCTTTTTTTATGGCTTGCTTTGGCCGTCCTCCACCGTGTTTCATTTGTTCTGCTTCACTTTCCATAATCATGCTTTTTTCTTATGCGACCAACGGGATGCAGAAGCAAGCCAGGGTTTTTGTGCAACAAAAACACCGCTTGCTTTTCTTTAGACATTGTAAGTACCTAAGCTGCCGGTAACCCGTTTTTGATCCTTGCATAGTTTGACAATACATTCATTTAGATCTTTATAGACTGCATAGAATTTGCTTTTAGCAGGAAATTTTGCTGATCTCTTTTTAGCCACCCATAGTGCATTTTTTTAACATCGTTATCTTCGTGGACGCGCAGGCAACCTGGTTATGTTTTTCCATTAATAACAAGCTCCTGTCAAGGAATAAAAGTGAGTTTAGCATAAGAAAATTTGTCATTGAACGAGGATGTTATTGATGTAATCGTGATAGCTCAAGTAATCAAAAAAAGACCCCAAAAACACTGATATTATTGGCCTTTTTATCCACGTATGTAATCCACTTTGGCTAGCTGCTTCCCTTAAAACATTGGTTCCTTAATTTATATCCTCCTGCTATATTTTTAAAGCCGATTGCCGTATAAATTTTACCACTAAAACTGTATGGAACGTCGCCGCAATAACTACTTTGCAATGCCTTCGACAATCATTTTTTTGCAGGTGGCAGCACAGTAATGGTTTGGTGACACGATGTTTTTCGCCTATTATTTTACTAGCCGTTTCAGTGATATCTGCTTGAAAGAAAACCTTATTTTAAAGCCTCTGATACGGCGATTTTACAAACTATTTCTATAGTTGATTTTGCGGGTGAAAAAGAAGATGAATGTAACTCGAGCTAGGGTCAATGAATTTCAAACAGAGTTTATTACTGCCTGTTGGTCTTTCCTGCTTCGAGTAGTTGTTGTATTTCTTCGTAGTCGTAATAATGCACTCCGCCTATTTTAGTATAAGGAATGACACCCGAAGTTTTAAGAGTCTGTAAAGTGCCAGGAGAAATTTTTAAAAGTCGTCTCACTTCATGAGACTTCAGCCACTTTTTTGTTGTTATACCTGGTGCTGGCTTTAGTACCCTCAACAACTCTTCTAATAATTGTTTTTTAAATTCCACTAAATCATCAACAGTTATAAGTTGATGAGCGAAGATTTTCCTAGGATAAGTATCCTCTACTGTTTTTCTGAATGCTCTTTCCATTACACCTCATTTTTTATTTCAAAATTTTATATAGTCCACTACGCTAATTCATGTTTTTAAAATAGTTTTAGTGCTTCGACCTTCAGATTGTTTAATGTCAATTAGTCTCAATTTTATTTACGTTCTTAATCTTAATAATCAAGCAACTATTTGAAACACTTTAATAGGAAGACGAAATTAGATACTAGAGGTAGCTCAAACAATCCTGTTCAAATTTTAAACAGGAGAGAAAAGTTAGCGCCTTTAACCTTGCAGAAGATGTTGACGTAGGAGCTAATTCAAATGAATATTAAAAAGAGTGGGCGTAGAAGCAATTGCGAGTTGTATTAAAATGCTGATGAACATGTTAGGCAAAATGGTAGCGTGGCGGAGAAAAGCGAATGACACGCATAAAACAACAATCATTCCTGATTATGAACAAAAAGCGTAGAAACAGAAATTACTTTTGGAAGTGATAGCGTTGATAACGTTTTCTTGCATAAAGAAGTTGTGGGAATGAGGGAGAAGATGAAGTGGAGCTTCGTGAGACACAAACAAGCTTACTGGATGCATAACAGTTAAGCTTTGCTAAAGTGATTTCGGGGTAGAATAACGACTAAATAAGTGTATGCGAGGCTTTGAAAAACTTTAATTCAAAGCCTAAAATGTTTTTGAAAAGAAAGATAATTGGCACATCAGTAACAAAAATGGTACGCTTTTCCCTACTTCCGCACCGCCTCTCTCACCTTTGGTGCAATCTTCGTCCCAAAGATTTCGATAGATTTCATCATTGTTTGATGTGACGGTCCACCAACATCCATGTGTGCTGAGAAGCGGGTAAGGCCAAACATCTCAAACATGTGAAGTATTTTATCGATAGCTTCATTAGCATCGCCAATGATAAGATGACCTTGTGGTGAGCGCCCCTGTTCAAACTGTTGCTTTGTGTATGCTGGCCATCCTCTTTGCCTTCCAATGCGGTTCATTTGCGCTGCATATGTTGGATAGTACTCGTCTGCGATTTGCCTGCTATTCTCGCCAAAAAACGAATGTATATGTACACCTACTTGTAGTGTTTCAACACTGTGACCAAAATGCTGAAGTGCTTTTCTGTAATAGTCGAATAGCGGCTTGAATTGTGAGGGGTTTCCGCCAATAATAGCAAAAATTACAGGCAGGTTAAACTTTGCCGCTCTAACTACCGACTCCGGTGTGCCGCCAACAGCCACCCAAATATCTAATGCGTCATTCACTGCACGTGGTAGTACCTGCTGGTTCTCCAATGCCGGCCGGAACTTGCCTTTCCATGTTACATTGGGCTGCTTATTGATCTGCAAGAGCAGCTCCAGTTTCTCCTCAAACAACTCGTTGTAATGTTGCAGGTCGTAACCAAATAATGGAAAGGACTCGGTAAAACTTCCGCGACCTACCATCAGTTCAGCTCGCCCATTGCTAATCAGGTCAACCGTAGCAAAACTCTGGTACAACCGCACGGGATCAGACGAACTTAATACAGAAACAGCGCTTCCCAGTTTAATGTTCTTTGTTACGGTTGCTGCTGCAGCCAATAAAATCTCAGGCGTTGAGACTGCATAATCGGGACGGTGATGCTCACCTATGCCAAAAAAATCAAGGCCTACCTCATCCATCAATTTGATCTCTTCTATTAATTCCTGCATCCGCTGCTGTGCAGGCTGCACCTCACCCTTACTATTTATGTGCAGATCTCCAAACATTCCAACCCCTAATTCCATACTAATGATTTTTAATTTTGCGAAGATACTTGCTCTGCTTTATTGCTTTTGTTTTATGCCTACCAACTCGATCTTTGGCTTTCGCCTACCGTTGAAATATGTTTCATTTTCCCCTGCTTGTATTCACTATAAAAACGCATCATGTCCTGTGAACTATCTGCAATGAAGGGACCATGTGAAACAATGGAGTCGCTGGTTGGTTTACCGCTATACAGCCCAAGCTCCGTTGTTACCTGCTGTTAACTTCAGCTCATTTGCAGCATCATCGTTTGCAATATCTAACCATCCCACCTGGTACTTGTTCAACTGTTTTTCATCTTCACAAATCACCACGCTTCCGTCTAAAACCGGTAAGAAGGTGTTGAAGTTGGCAGGTATATCAAGTACAGTTGTAGCACCGGGCTCAATGCTGACATCAGCAATTCACCAACGTACTACAAGGCCTAACCGCAGTTCGTTCCTTCGGATTTGTGGTAAGTAGAGCTTTTATGTACTTAGCTTTTGTGCTACAATTTAGCCTTGGTTGCGTCGCACTCTGGTTTTGTCGCGGCTCGTTTTATGTGGCAGGCAACTTCATCCGGTAAATGGCATAAGGTGTTGTTCTTTTATTTTCGCCTTCATTGTAATCGGGTTGCTTATTGATCTGCGAGCAACTGATGTATAAAAAGCCGTCGGCCGAAATGGAATAACTATCGGGCCAAATCAGCCTTTCGTCTGCTACTAAATCTTCCTGTTTAAGTTCAGGCGTTATTTTTACCATTTTGTAGTTCTGGTAATCACCCTGGTAAAGGTTGCCGGTGGGGTCAAAGATCATCCCATCAGTAACAGCGAACGTTCCCAAATCTTCTACCGCAGCCTCCACTTTATCTTCCGTTAATTCTTCATTACGTAAAAACTTGGTTCTTATGCGGTACAGTTTATTATCGGTGAGTGGTTTGTAATAAAGCAATTCACCGTCGGGTGACAGCGCGATCCCATCCGAATGAAGGTGCACCGGTTGGCCCTGTTTTTTAAATTCTTTCCCATCCACTATCAGCTTAAAGGATGGGTCGTGCTTCACCGAATAATGATTGCCGAGCAACTGTATGATTGTTCCGTTTTCAAGATTAACCACCACAATTCCACCTTCGTTCATATTGGTTAAATAGGCTACTTTTCTTTGCGTATCAACGCGAACATCGTTAATATAACTTTTGTTACTTAGTATCCCATCAAACCTGTACACTTCTTCAATGCTGTTAGTGGCAAGGTTGAACTTTACCAGCTTATAACTATTGTCATACACCTGTTCCATAAAAGGGCATGCAGGGTCAACAACCCAGAGGTAATTCTCATTGTCAACATACACGGCCTGCGCACAAACCCATTTGTTCTTTCCGTCGTCACCGTCTTTCCAGCTGTTCCACTGTTCGTCGGGAAATGGTTTGCATGTATCAGGTCCAACGATTTCGACCACGCTCCACTTATGTGGGCCAGGCCATAGGGGATAACAGGTAAACACACGTCCGTCTTTTGATACCGCCACACCTGTTAGCTGGTAGGTATCGTCTGAAAAAACTTTTTCAAGTTGATTACTGTTTGTACTCATGAGTGAATCGTTTTAATTAAAATGTTACCAATAGAAATTTTACAGGTCAATACGTGCTTATGCTTGCTTTTTATAGTTGAACTTAAAGTGTCCATTATCATCCCGGCCACTCTTTTCATCATGAAATCTGCGAGCAAGCCTTTAATTTTGAACTTGAATAAAGAGGTAAATTCTCCATCCCGGTTGAAAAGAAAACTATTCTCCGAACGAGAAGCAATAAAGAGATCCGCCTCAGACCTCTGATGAAATAGCCGTTATCGACCGAAGCTGTACGATTGTTTTTGATTTAATTAAGGATTAAAATTCTCCGCGGTAACCTTCAGCAAATCCATATCCGGGAAACTGCCAAGCAACGAAAGCGCATGTTTGGTTAATTCCTGAGGAATACGGCCAGTGAGGTGTTTTAAACGGGCACCATTGTCAGGAAAAACATCAAAAATGCCATACTCATCATTAGGTCCTTAAGCCCTACTCAATTACAAGAACGTTGGTAACGGTTTGGGCGTACGAAAAGTCCGTCCAAGACCAAACCAGGCGATTGTAGGCATCGAATTCTACAGCATGAGGACCTGTGCCAGTATTGCCGTCACCAAGCCAATTAGCAATGAGGATATTGCCGTTAGCAGGAACAACGCTATAGCCTGAAAACTTTCGCAGTCGCGCTGCCGGGTGTTTAGTCATGCCGCCCCAGTATTTGACAACCGCGCCGGTCGAACCGAACTCCAGCAGCTTGTTGTCATCCTTCCCCGGCTGGTACAAGTTGCCAACAGGGCACATCGTTGCTCGCGTGTTGCCATTGGTAAGGCGGTTGGCGACGTAGCCCTTACCACCGTAAAGCAACTGCTGCCACACAACCGTGCCAGCCCCATCGACCTCGAACACTTTATACTTTAAGTCGTTGTTAAAGTCGCCCGTGATCAATGTGTGGCCATTAGGTAACCGGCGAGCAAGACGAAAGGTTGTAATATTATTTATAGTCACCCTTGCGACTTCCCGCCCTGCGCTGGTCACTTCGGATAGTACCACTTTGGCAGGAGTACTGCCAGAAGCCACCCTTGACCAGCCCAACAATGTGTTACCGTTACGCAATCGCTGCGCGGTGGAAACCCCAGAATATGTACTGATGGACCAACCCCTGGCACCAGTAGTGCGGTCGTATTCCGCCGCGCCGTTGCCATGGCTGACCAATATCTTGTTGTTTGCGACCAACTGCAAGTCTCGGGAACCAGTAGGAATAGAAATTTTCCAGTTTTTGGAAGGGTCCTTTTGATTAAGAAAGATGAGTTGGTTGAAGCCATTGTCTACCATGTAAAGAAGGTGCTTTAAACCATTACTACTAAAGTTAAGGTTATCGACGTTGGGTCCGTTATAACCAATAGTAGTGAGTCGTATTTTGTTTGCTCCGCTAATTAAGTTTGCATATGTCGAAGAAAGAGCCCATGTTGACCAGGCGCCAGTTGGAGGAAAGGCAAGCGTAGTTGCAACTACGGCTCCATTTATTTTCAGTTGCAAAGGCCGATCAGTCGTTGCTCCATTTGCAAACCTGAATTTTAGCAAAAAAGGACCGGCAGCAGAAGTATTAACTGTGAATTCGATAAAATCACCAGTAGTATTTACGAAATCAGCGTACCCGGAGCCTGTATAACCAGTTTGACCGGACGCTTTTACTGCTCCACTTAAAACAGCCAGTTCCGCTTCAAGAATTTCGGATTGAGTTAAAGCGGCGGTAACTAAATTGGTGCTTTTTCTGCCGCTCTTTTCGTAGGAGTAACCTAATTCCTTTTTGCAACCGGTAAACAAAATAGCAGCAACAAGGAAACATGTAAAAAGTCTTAACCGAAAAAAGCAATAGCTGCCATAAGCAGATATATTATGTAAATGTTTCATTGTGTTTAGATTTCTCATTAAGAAAAATTTGTGTTAACATTCTGTATATTAACAGGAGTCCGAAACTTGATACAAACAAGGATAAGGAAAGCATTGGAAACGAATGAATATTCAGGAGAATTACCAGTAGTAAAATACAAATTTTACCTTGCAATTGCAAGTGAAAAGGGGGAATTTTTGTCTAATTAGGGCACCTAAAGACCTTGCAGGAATAAGACTACCCGCACATAAGTTAGAACGTCCGGGATTAACTGGACAAAACTTGCATGGCTTTTGCTCTGTTTAGTCCTTCACATTTGTTGCTGTAATGTTTAGTCTTCACTGTTTCAAATACAGTCATACCATTTAATTCCCTCAGTGAGGGTACGTTCTTCTCCCGTAGCTGAACGAATGACTTTAACGGTCTTGCAGATGTTGATATTAAATTAAGGTCCTTCTTAGTGGAAGCTTCCCTATCGGGCGCAGCTATAAAATCTGCGGACTACTTACTCTTTCTTTTCATATTTTTACTAACGCCGGAGGTTGCTGAACAGTTAATAAGTATCTTTCATTTATTGTATAGTGCTCGTGATGTGAAAACAATATTTTCTGTTGTATGTGTACTGATCTTTATTAACATCACTGTTGCCCAAACTACTACCGGCTCTGTTGTTACAAGCATTATCCATTCAGTTTATCTGCAAAACAAGGGCGGCGAAAATCCTGACAGGGCTATTTCGGTTTATCTTCCTGCAGGTTATGCAAACTCAAAGCACCGTTATCCTGTCATCTATTACCTGCATGGTTTTATGGGTACAGACAGTATTGCGACCAATATGAAAAGCATTCTCGACATGTCAATTGCAAAAAGTAAAATCGGACCTTACATATTGGTCATCGCAGACAATAACACTTTATACTCAGGGAGCTTTTACAGTAATTCTTCCCTCACCGGCAACTGGAGTGAGTTTGAAGCTAAAGAACTGGTTGCCTATATGGATAAAAATTTCAGAACAATCGCAACTCGCGACGCACGTGCAATTGGGGGCCATTCAATGGGTGGATACGGCGCGTTAAAAATTGCCATGCTCTATCCGGATGTGTTCAGTTGTGTATATGCCTTGAGTCCGGATTTGCTTGCTTTTTTAAAGGAGTTTGGACCCAACAGAGATTCCTATAAACAACTTGCTGCTATCAAATCAAAAGATGCCTTGGATAAGACATATTACCGCAGGGTGATCGCTGCATGCGCAAGATCGTGGTCACCTAACGCAAACAAACCGCCATTTTAGCTCATTAACATCGGTGAATACCGGTTCATCCATTCTCAACGTAGCAAGGCGTTTGAACAGCAATGCTTTTTCACGTTGTTGTCCCAGTACCTCTGGCGGGAAATTTTCGATTGGCCCATATCTGTTCAACAGCCTGGTTGCACTCCGCTTGCCAACACCCGAGATGCTGGGATATCCATCCGTGCTATCGCCAACAAGGGCAAGATAATCGGGATTGAGTACAGGTGTAACACCAAATTTATTGAAAACAGCGCCTGCATCTCTTATCGCTTTAGCAAAGTTTTCTTTTTGAACCTGGTACCATGTAATATAAGGCATACCAAGTTCAATTAAATGGTAACAATGGGCAGGTAGTTCTGCATAGTTGTCAACCAGTATTTCTTTTGAATGGTGCCTTTCTTTAAAGCCTAAAAAAACTTCAATGACGGCACAGCAAAATGTAGCTACTCCTTGCTTTTACTTGTCGCATTTATACCTTAAGATGTCGTAATGCCACCTATACAATTCTTATTTGCACGATTATTTTTGTGATAGGTACTACATGTACTAAATTGGTAAAACAAATTACACGACAATTTTAAAATTAGCCAAAACAATGACAACAAAATCTACAAACCTTACTTATTGGATATGTACTATCCTTTTCGCAGCGTTAATGATATTCTCTGCTGTTGGCGGTATTAAACCTTCGCAACAGGCAATTCAATTAATGCACGACTTCCTCGGTTATCCGGTTTATTTTATACAATTTCTCAGCGTTGCAAAGTTGATTGGTTCTATGGTTATACTAATTCCAAATTTAGACAGAATAAAAGAATGGGCATACGCAGGTTTGTTTTTTGACCTTGCTGGTGCTATTTATTCTGGCATTGCTTCTTCAGGTAAGTTTGACCCAATGATGCTTACAATGGCAATATGGATACTACCAGGAACTTTGTCTTATTACTTCTGGCATAGGAGAATGAGCGGCAGACAACTTGCAATGAATGGCAGGTAATGATATAGCAGAACGCAGCGCTTCTACTAAATTGAAAACTCTAGCTTAACGACGTTGAACTAACTTTTCTTAGCTGGTTAAAAAACTTTCCTTGTGCTGCCTGAGTATCAAGGCTTCGGAATTGAGAATAAAGTGAAGGCGTTAATGCTACCTTATTTGTATCTATGTTCCAAAAGCCGTTGTCGCCTGAACTATCCTCGTAAACATAGATTTCAATTTTTACAACTTCGGTTTCACCTTTTGGAATAAACATTATGGTCTGCCTTAAAGTCATTTGCTCTTTTCAACATAGACAAGTTCCTTTTCTTCAACTAATTCAGTTTGTCGTTTTGTTTTATCAACTTTCACAAATCTACTTGGTCTAAAAGAATACTCTTGTGCGTTTGGGTGGCTAGGGTTTGGAAGCTCGTAAAATACTAAACCTATCTTATTATCAATAGTAGATTTAACCTCTTCTTTCAAAGTGTAAGTTTCACCCTTTACCGGCAAATTTTCAAATCCACGCTTTTGCTCAGCTGTAAAAACATCATTAATGCATAAGTATTCATCCATAGTATTAATGTTAAGCTGTTGGGGAAATAGTTTTTGCGTCTTGACTACTTATTTCAAATCTTGTCCCTGAATTATAATAAATGCAAATTAGTGTTCTTTACTTCCCAAAACAAAATCCGTCCCTTAAACTTGCTCTGTTGCCCTAATTCCCAAAGCTTCTCTCACCTTAGGTGCAATCTTCGTCCCAAAGATTTCAATAGATTTCATCATTGATTCATGTGATGGTCCACCAACATCCATCTGGGCGGAAAAGCGGGTGAGGCCAAACATCTCTTGCATGTGAAGTATTTTATCGACAGCTTCATTAGCATCGCCAATAATGAGATGGCCTTGTGATGAACGCCCTTGTTCAAACTGTTGCTTTGTGTATGCTGGCCCTCCCCTCTGCTTGCCAATGCGGTTCATCTGAGCTGCATAGGTTGGATAGTACTCGTCTTCAATTTGCCTGCTATTCTCGCCAAAAAACGAATGTATATGTACGCCTACTTGTAGTGTTTCTACATTGTGACCAAAATACTGAAGTGCTTTTCTGGGTATGCCTAAAAATTCAAACACGTAGGGGTCTTTGATGATGTCTTCTGGTTTTTGCATCTCTATGCCCTTTTCGGCTATTTTCAAAATACCTTCTTTATCCTTGCTTAAGGCCAAGTGGTGAAAAAGCATGCCCTTCATCTGGCGTTTTAATTCTCGTACACTCCAGTTTTCTTTTTCGCATTGTCGCACGTAGAAACTTATTCCAGTCCTTTGTCCGGTTTTAGGATATCTGCATAGTGGCTCCAGGATAATTTCCAGACAGTGTCCGGATTTTTGGGAATTTGAGATAGAACTGCCGAATCAGGAAAAGATTAGAGCGGCTCAAACCTTGGTATATGGTAGCGTCAGCTCTTTTGACAAACGCTCCAGTAGTTCTGCGGCGTATGTCGCTTTTTCTTTTCCACCCTGTTCAAATTCAATAATATGTTTTCCAATTGCCAGTCAGTGTTTACTAAAATAGTATTCACTGCCCTGCGGGCATTCTTTCTTGCATCCAACAGCAACGCCCCTATCTCGCCAACCAAAGCTTTGTACGATTGCACTTCTTTCATCATTGAGTATTAGTAATTATAATTACCCTTTATCCTGTTCTTCGTTTTTGAAGTGCCTTTCTATCTCGCGTATTGCCAGCGCAAAACCTACTCCGTTTCTTACTTCACCGCTAATGATTTTCCAATCAGCACTTGTGCGTGAGTTAATTTTTTTAAAAATAATGGTTGTTCGTGTGAACTACTACCACCTTGCCACCTCCCGACACCTCGAGCGGGTCAATAGTATCACCTTGGTATACTTGCTTTACCTGCATTTCGTAAAACTTGCCGTCAAAGTTTAAACTGATCTTAAACCGCATCTTCGAAAACTAGTGCGTTTATATAAGAATAAGTGGTTTCTTTCAACGGATCTTCTGACTTCATAAAATCTTTCTGCAGGCTGTGTGCGTGCATTTCTTTACATGGCAGTTTGGTAGGTAGCGATTTGTGATACGTCTTCTGAAAGCCCGGCGCTTATCCATTCGGCCGCTAGGTCTTCAGTAAGAATTGTTGGCCTCCTCCTTCAATCCAAGCAATGATGGGAACAGCGTTACAGCAGGAAAACCAGGCCGATACACCTAACTAAAGGTTTGCTTTATTAAAGGTTTATTTTATTATTTTGATCTACATAATGTTGCCTGGAAATAAAGGCCAAACCTGTTACTGTTCCACTTTTCCGAATATCCTGCGCCTGAATTTTTTAAGGAGGTTCTGCCATAAAATAAAGCCCCTCCGAGTCCCCATTTTTTAGACACCATCCACTCTTTCCCTGCTTTAATATTGAAGGAAAAACCAGGATCAGTTGTTGTTCCGCCAGAATTAGAATTATTGGCAGATTCTGTTTGCAAAAAATTTCCTAATCCTACATTTCCTGTAAAAAAGAAGTTATCAGCGGTATATTTTGTAAGTCCTGCACCGTAAAACAATTCCTGGAAAGTGTGATCATTATCCATTTTTACCCCATTTATTTTAGGGCCGACTAATGTTTTGTTTTGAAGTGTGGCATGCAATATAAGGTTAGGTTTTATGGCTCCGCCAATCTGCACATCCAGGCCGAATGCTTCACCTTTAACCTTATAATCCTTCCCGGTATTATCATCCCCGTTGATGTTGCCAAAAGCGGGCCCTGCGGCCATTGATAAATAAAACCCATCGTGGCTAACTTTTGAGGGAGTACTTTGAGAAAAAACAGTTATCGAAGAACAAACTACCATAGTTGCTAAAATTGTCTTTTTCATAAAAAATGCAGTATAAGAGTTAAATATTGAATTGTAGTACAAACCTAAAAGTTGAAAACAATAACGGCAATGATGGGGGTAATACTAAAAAATGATTGCTGTCATAATGAATTTACTGCTATAATCTATACAGGGTAAGTAGCCAAATCATGAGTTGGTAATCATTACTTATAGATAAAAGTCATTGAATAATTTTATAAATTAACTCAAACTTTACCGTCGATTTGTGGGTGGAAAAGGAAGATTTGAGACTAAGTAAATAATTGGCAACCTAGATGTTACTAAAATTGGCTTTGTCGCGTCTGTAAAAATAAAAGTATGTATTATCCTTTTCCCTGATAATTATGCTGCCCGAGAACAAAATGTTTTGAAATAAGTACACCTAGGAAAAGTTACTTGTTCCTTCTTAATCATCCTTATCATTTCTATACCTACCAATGTCCTTTGTGCTGATTCGAAATTTTTGAATCCTAATACTAAAAACCTTCGCCATTGTATAAATCGATGATCTGCCTCTACCCTATTATTTAAATACTTGTTCTGCTGGATTTTGATTTTCTTTAAACGCCTCTTATTGTAAGTTTTGATAGCCTCCTTATTAGCTACACTCTTATCGATATTAACCACTTTGGGACAGCCATTATTACTAATTGGTTTCCGTGGAATTTATGTGCTGCCAGTTTACTTCTTCTCCTGGTTAATAGAAAATCAACTGTCTTTCCTTCCTTATCAACAGCTCTATACAACTACATCCACTCTCCTTTCACCTTAATATAAGTTTCATCCATCCTCCAGCTATTACCAACCAATTTTCTTCTTTTTTAATTCAACTTCAATCAATCGAGTAAACTTATATACCCATCTTTGTATTGTAGCATGATCTACCCTTACTCCTCTAATAGATAATAACTCTTCCACATCGTGATAACTTAAACTGAATCTTAATTTAAAATATACCGCTTGTAGAATAACATTTTTAGGGAAACTATGACCCTTAACATCACACAAATCTGCTTACAACTAAATATACAAATCACAGTTGCGACAGGACCCGATTTTGCTGATATAAGTCATACAGTCAGTTAACCGTCGTCCTTTCGCAATTAACTTCTTCGCCAGAACTTGGTTATAATTTTCCATTCTTGGCAATCCTGTTAATAGCTTAATAGCTTTCTTTGATTAAATCACTTCTACGAACCACTGTCTTTTAACGGAGTTGGCCAGGAAAAAGAAAGTAGTTCGAGATTTAACGGGAATGCTGAACCGGAGTGTTCTCCTGCTTCTTCACTCAAATCATTCACTAATATTCTTAATATATGAAACGGCAGTTTTTGCTTCTTACAAGCTTACTTGCTTTACTAGGTAGTTTTGGACAGGATCGCTTTCTTGATCGCTCGTTCGGTAATAAAGGGCGCACTTACCTTGATTTTCGAAGAGGTAACTATGAAAGTGAAAACGGCAGACAAGTGTTGTTGCAAACTGACGGTAGTTATATCGTGATATTTATGCAGAACGGCTATACTCTAATGGCCCGTTATAATTCTACCGGAATTTTAGACAAAACCTTTGGTTCAGAAGGTTTTTCTGAGCCCTTTCGGATAAATCCGATAACAGCAATACAGCAAACTAATGGGAAAATAGTAGTGCTTGGAGAATCTTTTGATGTTGCTCGCTATTATGCTAATGGCACTTTAGATCTTGGCTTCGGAACTGGTGGAAAAGTAAGCACAAATTTTGGAGGTTTTGATCGCTCTACTTCAATAGCTATTCAAGGCGATGGAAAAATAGTAGTAACCGGTTGGACTCAAGATGCGAGTAATAATTATAAGACGTGTTTTGCATTGGCTCGTTACAATCGTAATGGCTCCCGGGATAAAAGTTTTGGAAATGGCGGCAAGGTGATAACAGATTTAGGAGGCTCAAGTTGGGCTTCCGGGACTGTCATTCAAGATAATGAAAAACTAGTAGTGGCAGGGTCTAAAGAAGAACCTGATATAAGCGGTTCTGATTTTGTATTAGCTCGGTACAATCCAAACGGTTCGCTTGATTCCAGCTTTGGGAATAAGGGTCAGGTGACGACGGATTTTGGAGGTTTTGGCTGGGCTAGCGCTGTTGTCATAGAAGATGATGAAAAACTAGTAGTAGCAGGAGGCAATGAGGATCTGGATCATGTAAACCGCAATCTCATTTTGGCTCGGTATAATAGCGACGGTTCTCTGGATGACTCCTTTGGAAAAGGCGGCAAAGTAATAGAAGATTTTGGATCTATTGATAGAGCTAGTTCTATTGCTATTGCAAAAGACGCAAAAATACTAGTGGCAATGGGGGCCGACCTGCCTGACAATCCCCACACTAACTTTATGTTCGCTCGTTTTAATTATGATGGAACATTAGATAACACTTTCGGTACAGACGGTAAAGTAAGTACTGATTTTCTAAGTAATGCCGATGCTGCAAATTCCCTCGCTATTCAGAAGGATGGAAAAATAGTTGCCATAGGTACTGCCTATAATCCAACAGATACTGCCTATAATATCAACTCTGATTTAGCCCTTGCGCGCTACCTTGCTAATGGCACTTTAGATACTACATTTGGAAATAACGGAAAGCTAATTAGTTATTACCCAACAGGTATCTTTACAATTAAAATTTTAGCCAATCAAAAAGATGGGAAACTGGTAGTAGCAGGAAATAGTCAAACTCCCCATAGCGAATATTCTGATTTTGCCCTTGCCCGTTACAATTTTGATGGCTCCTTAGATTCTTCTTTTGGAAAGGGAGGCAAGGTCGTTACTGACATTGGAGGTGATGGCAATGTTACTTATGCAGCTATACAGGAAGATGGTAAAATAGTAGTAGTAGGCAGTCGTAATCCAAATACTCAGACTGGTGCTGATATTGCTCTTGTCCGCTATAATCCCGATGGCTCCTTAGATAGTAGTTTTGGCATTACTGGTAAGGTTCTTACTGATTTTGGATACACAGATATTGCTTTTGCAATAGCTATTCAAGGGGATGGAAAACTAATAGTGGCAGGATATACGGGCTATGAAGGCAAGTTTACTCTTGTTCGTTACAATAAGGATGGTTCTTTAGATAATACCTTTGGTAACAATGGCAAGGTAATTACTGATTTTGGAGGAGGTAGCTCTTCTGCCACTTCAATAGCAATTCAAGACGATGGCAAACTTGTGGTAGGAGGAAACGTTTACTTTGATAGCACCTATGGGGATTTTGTGCTTGCCCGCTATAATCCTGATGGATCTCTTGATAAGGCTTTTGGGAACGGCGGTAAGTCGGTTACTGATTTTGGAGTAAGTAATGACGGTGCTTTCTCCCTCGCCATTCAGACAAATGGCAAAATAGTACAGGGAGGCTATGTTTATGATTTCAGATCTCATAATTATAGTTACGCCCTTGCTAGTTATAATACAGACGGTTCTCTAGATCGTACGTTTGGGAAAGACGGAAAATTAATTACCGAGTTAGCAGGAAAGGTTGGATTTATAAAGGCTACCAATTCTTTGGCTCTTCAAAATGATGGAAAGATGACGGTGGCTGGTATAAGCAATAAAGCCGTTACTCTCGCTCGTTACAATCCTAATGGCTCCTTAGATAGTAGTTTTGGCAATTATGGAAAAATTACTACCAAATTTTCAGTTGATAATTTTGAGGTTACTACTCTTATAAGTAACAAAAAAAGGGCGTATGTAGGAGGACCTTGTACAAATGGACTACCAAGAAATCAACGAGGCTTGATAGCAGCATATAACCTAGAGGCAACTCCTTCTTCTCTTATCAATACTTACACTTTGATTGACGCAGGAAATGATAAAGACATCGAGGAACTTAAAGACGGGTTAACTATCAATTTAGCTTCCCTCTACACTCTTCATCTAAATGTTAGGGCTAATACCACTCCTTATAAAGTAGATAGTGTAAATTTTACTCTTATCGGAATAGAAGAACGGCAGCATACCGAAAACGCATCCCCGTATGCATTGTTCAATGATGACAGGGGGAATTACAACAATTGGACCCCTGCTGCTGGTAATTATACTCTCACTGCTACCCCGTATCTTAATGGAGTAGCTGGCACACCGCTCACCATACACTTTGAAGTTACTCCTTTCCTTGTTAGCAGCTTTACCCTTGTCAATGCAGATAATGAAGAAGACATTTCCGCCTATCAGACCATTCATGACGGTGCTATCATCGATCTTAATACCCTTCCGACCCCAAATGTTAATATCAGGGCAAATGTGCGTCCTCATCAAGTTGGAAGTGTAATGTTAAATCTAGACGGAAAGACTCATATAGAGAACGGACCTCCTTATGCTTTAGGTGGAGATATAGCCGGCAATTATTTCCCAATGACTTTAACCTTGGGTAGTCATACCCTCACTGCTACTCCTTATAGTCAAAGCAATGGGAAAGGCGAAAAGGGACAATCTCTTACTGTACACTTTACAGTAATGCAGTCAGCCATCACGGAGAATGGAGGAATGAAAAAAATGAATGGGGCAGCAGCAAGTGGCATGGAGTTAAACAAACCAGTTAATTTTTTTTCTGAACGGACACCAACGTATTTATTCAATGACAATAATAGATGGTTAAATCATTATTCATATTCGCGGTACGCTCCGAAATTAGCCAACCGATCTTCTCCCAATTGAGCCGGTATAGGAATGAAAGGAATATTTAACTTCTCTGTAATTTGTTTCCACAGTCCTGTTCGCGCGTAGGTTTGATGCACTTTTTGAAAATATGTTGATAATAATACATCTTTGGCTTTCTGCACTTCACCCTTATCAATTAGCAATTGCACGCTTCTTTCAATTATCCATTCATCTTTCAAGGCAGCAACTTTTGACAACCATTGTTCCCGTTCAGGAATGGTTTGCATACCAAGGTTACGAAGCACTTTGTCTCTTTCGACAACTACCTGTGGATGTATCTGAAGCCATTTCTCTGTAATTGATTCGAAGGATTGCCGGGCTCCATTCATATCCCCCTTTAACTTGCCATCAATCTTATATTGATAATTTTTATTCAACAATTGCTGACCACCCTGGGTTTTGCGCGAGCGCACCATTAGATAATTGAACTTGTTGTAAAGGAATTGGATCAAGGTAATGCTTCTCGAGAAATTGCCCGGGATGACGCAGGTTCGATGACAATGTATCTATTATCATCAACCTGTATATCGGTCCCCACCTTCAAATCAGGATACTTTTGCTGATATTCAGTTCCTACAAACTTTACTCCTTTGTTAAGGCAATACTGTTGCTGCTATTAACAGAAGTACAATCTTCAAAACCTTTTTTGTCTTCGCAAATAACCATTGCAAGAGCATTACTCCAAATCCAATTAATAAAAATATGATAGTCATAATGGAATCTGTAGAGTCTGCGCCATATGATATTTTTTGTAGGTTTAGCAGAATAATAATAACAAGTGTTACAAGAGAGTATAAGTAAAATATAAACTTATTAATCTTTAGAATGTACATCATTGGTTTTCTCGAATCGTTTTTAAGCTCTTATCACAGTCAGATTTGTCTTCTCGTTCACAAAAGAGATTTAAATTTTAGCCGATTCAAGCCCTCCGCCATTAGAACCTGTTTGAATTCAGGTTGCGCATAACGGTAAACGCGTTTGTGAAGGAGTGGCATTTGGAATTCGTCAGTTTCACTCTCGCTTTGCAGTTTATTAAAGTTTTGCTGTTCAATTTAGCACTTCAGCTCTTTTACAAACGCTATGTTGTGCGTTCGAGCTATTGTTTATTTGTCTTTATAAATCATTCCATACTTTTTCTCTGTTGCTGCATATTCTTCCGCCGTTCTTTCCTTAGTTGCCATTCCAGTGAGCGTACCATTCTCTATAAAATATTCTTCGAAACCGGCCGGTGAATACTGGAAAACCATTTGCAGATTTTCGTTGCCGGTATTGTCCAACCCATGCCAAGTGTCCCTAGGAACAAAAACGACATCTCCGGTATTTACCTTAATAGTGTCTTCATCTAAGGTTAAGGTGCCTTCCCCTAGTTGCACAGCTCCGTCAATAATATCTTTTTTCCTTGGCGGTATGACATATAATGATAACCTGGTCAGGCTGGTTAATTAGTATGTGGCGATCTACTATTTGCTCTGATAATTGTTTGATCAGGGGGAACAATGCATTTTGTAACATAGTTCGCACCGCATGTTCTATTACATCTACCGTTACTTAATTTATCAAAGTTGTTACACACCAGCCGTCCCTTACTCGTATGATAAGCCAGACAACTTACGCTCTAACGTACCCATATCCGCGCTCACTTTATTCTCAAGCACCTTCGCATAAATTTGAGTGGTTGTAATTTTTGAATGACCTAACATATTGCTTACCGTTTCTATTGGTACGCCATTAGTAAGCGTTATCGTTGTAGCAAACGTATGGCGAGCCATATGAAATGTAAGATTTTTCCTAATTCCACATACATCAGCAATTTCTTTTAAATAAGCATTAGTTTTAATATTACTGATAACAGGCAGAAGTTTACCTCTGTTTATACTTTGCTGATCGTTTTTATACTTTTCAATAATTTGAAGGGCTTTTGGTAACAAGGGAATGTTCGATTTTTCATTTGTCTTTTCGCGGAAAGTATAAATCCATTTTTTACCGTCAATCCCAACTACTAAATTATCAGGAGTCAGTTTTTCTACGTCAACATATGCTAAGCCGGTATAACAAGAAAAAATAAAAATATCCTTCACTTTTTCAAGCCGCTCTAATTCAAAAATTTTCTTTTCAATAGCATCCAATTCTACCGGCCTTAGAAAAGTTCTGTGGGTCTTTTCCGCTGTTGCCTCAAATGCTATAAATGGGTCTTTGTCAAGCCAGTTTTTACTTACCGCTCTTGTTGCAATTTTTCTAATTCGTTGAATATGTTTGATGATAGCATTTGTACCACATCCCCAGTTTCTTCGTGCATAGCTATCAAACTCCCTTAAAAAGTTTTCGTCTAATTCTTTAAAAGAAATATCTAAACGCCGATATTTTTTTACCAGGAATTCTTTTAAATGCCCTAAAGTCACTCTCCAGTTTTTAATGGTTCCAATTGAGAAATCTATATTAACTCTTGCCTCCATTTCCGCCAGGTATTCTGAAAAAGATAAAACAAGCGTTCTTTGCTTGTGCAAGGAACCTAACAATTCATTTTTAATATCGTCTGCACTCAGGATTTTGCCTTTTTCAATCAATCCGTTGTAAACTTCTCTTGCACGATGCTCAAATGTTTCAATTGTTTGATTAAGTCTTTTACTCTCTTGAAAGGGACTTTTTACTCTGCCCTTAGCTGCATTCCATTTGAGAGGATCTACAAACGTTTTGGTAGAAAGCTCCGCTCGTTTGCCATCAAGTGTTATTCGTAAATAAACCGGGGCTTGGCCATCCTTGTTCGCTTTGTCTCGTCTTAGATAAGAGAGTAGCGAAAATGTGTGTTTCTGTATCATACGTTTCAATTTTTGGTATCTTTTTTAGTCAAAAACGATTAAAAAAGACGCTTTAAAAGTTTTGAATTTAATAAGCTGAAACGCACTGCTGGTAAGATTTTGAGTGCGATTCGATACCTAAATTTAATTTTTAGAAATAGGTATCCGAATAGGGCACCAGCAGTTTGATATTATTTGAATAGTTTTGACACGGCTAAAAACACAAAAGCCAGCACATCAATGATTTAGCTGGCTTTTAATATGTTTTGAATTGCTATCTGGTGACCGCGTAAGGATTCAAACCTTAAACCTTCTGATCCGTAGTCAGATGCTCTATTCAGTTGAGCTACGCAGCCAAAAATTATCCCTGTTGTTATCAGGATTTGGGCTGCAAATATACAGGTTATTCCTTCTCAACCAAAAACGTTTTTAAAAAATCTACTAACCTTTTTTACATTTCTTATTTTAATATTTATATAAGAGTAATAACAAATGTGTATGAGCGGATCACTCATAAAAATATAAACAGTTGTAATGTGATTTTTTTCGCATTCCTCGTCTCCATACAAACTTCCCGCAGATCCGCTGCTACCAACCAACGACTACTCTTTAATTTAGTAGGGTTTTCTAAATCAGCAACGCATTTATCTTTTAGCTGCGGATATCTAAACTTGTTTTATCGCTTGTAACAATCTTATTATAAATCACTTTCTAACTGTGCAGTTGTTTTTTACAATTCCGCCAAATGGGATATATCCAGATCATCAAAAGAAAATGGCTGAGATAGAAATCCCAGACCATTACCAATATCTTATGTAAATCAATGATAAGACTTAAAGATTTATGAAAAAGATTGCTGAAACGGTCACAATTTTACAAATCGCTTATACACAACCTTATCTCCACTCATTATTTTTATTGTATATACTCCGCTTGTTACTGATGATACGTCAAGCTGTATAACTCTTGCAGGTGAATTGTTTGATTGAATAGTTTGAAGCAAAACTCCCGAGGTTGATATAATTAATAGAGTTAGAGGCTTATTTTGTTGCAAACTTCCTGTATAAATGTTTATAGTATTATTTGCGGGATTAGGAGCAAGTGTTATACCGGCAGTATTACTAATAACACTTTGGCCGTCCAAATTGATAGGCTTTCTATTTACTGGTGTTGTATTTGCGGGCATTACTTTTATTGTAAGCGTTGCAGATATAGTTTCAGCGCCAGCGTTATCAGTTGCTTTAGCAGTAAAGGAGTAATTGCCTGCTGCTAAATCATTAAGGGTATACGTATAAGGATTTGTAGCAACAGATTTAATATACGTTGTACCATTATAAAACTTAACATTCCTGATTGCACCATCCTTATCTTCCGAACGGACATTTATAGTGATAATTGCAGGCGCAGTATAAGTGGCATTATTAGCAGGACTTATAATGCTAACTATTGGAGGAGCATTGGTTGTTGCACTAGCCTCGCCTGACGTTTCCCCTTGTCCAACTTCATTCCACGATGTTACTCTGTAATAGTAAATTTTGCCAGGATTTAGGCCAGCGTTAACAAAGCTGGTTGTAGTGATTTTAGAGCCAATAACCGTATATGGCCCCCCTCTCACCGTACTTCTTTCGATGCTGTAAAAAGTTGCTCCTGTAGAAGAATCCCATTTTAAAATTATTTGCCCGTTTCCGCTCGCTGCTGTAAGCATTGGTGCTGGTTTTTTATACCGAAGTAAGGCCTGTAAGAAATAGTAATCTGCATAGCAAAGAGGAGAATTCACCTCGTAATTTTTAGGTTTGCTTCCTACTCCATGTTTCAATACAAAGTCATTATTAGTCCCAATGGAAGCAGTGTAAGCTGATGAAGAAATCGATTTTAGAATATTTATGCCATAATTATAATAAGCAGTTTGTTTTTCCGGCACGTACTGGCTCAGTTCTAGTAAAGCGGAGCTTGCAATAGATGCAGCAGATACATCACGATAGTCAGAGGCATCAAAATCCCAAAAGGGAACTAAATCTTTAGGCATTTTAGGATGCGAAGTGTAGAAATCAGCTATTTTCTTAGCCATGTTAAGAAACCTGATGTCTTTTGTTTCACGGTAACACATCGTAAAGCCATACAAGCCCCAAGCCTGTCCCCGTGCCCAGTCTGACGAATCATTTAACCCCTGAACAGTAATTTTAGAAAGCACTTTTCCGGTAGATGGATCATAATCTACCAGGTGATAAGAACTATTGTCGGGTCTGAAATGATTAGCCATAGTTGTCAGCGCATGGTTTACTGCAATTCTATAATAAGAGAAATCTCCACTAACCCTGGTAGCCCAAAACAAGATTTCAAGATTCATCATATTGTCTATAATTACCGGGAAATGATAATTATTCCACGATTTTATACAGCCGACTTTAGGATTATAACGGGAAGCTAAAGATTTTGCTCCCTGCAGCAAGATTGCTTTGTATTTTTCGTTGCCTGTCAACCTGTATCCTGCGCCAAAACTCGAATAGAGTATAAATCCAACATCATGAGTTGAAGTATTATATTGCTGGCTGGTCAGTCCTGCTGTCCATTGCTCTGCTCTTGTTCTCCAGATTTCGTTCCTGGTATTTTCGTACATTAGCCACAGCGATCCCGGGAAAAACCCACTTGTCCAGTCACTTGCAGTAACCCTTTTAATGGTTCCGTCAGGGTTTGTAGAACGTGGATATGAAGTTTTATTAGCAAATTGTTGCGCTCGCTCCAAATGCCCCATCACGTTATTCAAAGCCATCTTCGGGTCAAACGTTGTTTGTGCTGTATCTTTTAAGATTTCTACTTCTGTAACAGCATTCCATGAGTTTAGATTATTACCATGACCTACCACTCTTACATAACGGGCAGGGGTGGCGGTTATACTATATGTTTCAAAAGCTGTTGTTTTACCGCTACTCTTGCCGGTAAAAACGGTTGTCCAATGAACACTGTCTACAGATGTTTGAATATCAAACGAATATTGTCTTTCATTGCCTTTATACCAGGCAATGTTTATTGTATTAACCGTTGTTATCGGATCAAAAAAATATCTTATCCATTGGTTGTTTCCTAACGCAGACCAGCGGGTATTATAATCCTTATCTAAAGTATTGGAAGCAACATTGCCATCATCTGAACTTGCAATTACTTTGGCGATATTCACTGTTGCAGGGTTAGTGACAGACACCGGAGTATAAGCTTTGAGGTTAAGAGTTTTTCCATAGATTACTGCGGTTACATCTCTGTCAGTTTCAATTTTTTTTATTTCACCAACTGCTAATTGCATAACAAACCCGTTGGAAATATTGAAAGTAGCTTCCGGCTTTCCATCATTATTTATATCTATAGATGTTCCAACTCCTCCTGCTGCTGTTCTTCCGACATAAATATTTCCCTTTACACTTCCCAGTACTGTTGAAAAATCACCTCTTACACGCGTAAAGCTCTTTCTTACGGTCTCTGCAGAAGGGTCTGCAGCGCTGCGGGGATAAATAAATGTCACGTTATTCGTGCTCCCGGAAATCATTCTTACAGGTCGCAAGTCACCATAAGGACTTCTATTAACGGCATCTGTGGCAGTAATAGCCGGCGAAGAATGCAATGCAATAAAATTTTGTTGATCTCCCTGTCCCGGAAATGAAGTACTTGCAATATGTGATGTAACACTTGTATTAAGGTTGGTGGCCCCATCAAAAGTTAGTATAGGCCAGGTGATACCAAAATTTGTATTGGTAGATGTAAGTGTTGAGAGAATGCCATCTGGAGTAATAATAAAATCATTGGTAAAAGTTGGTCCTGTTTTACCACTCTTAGCTTTATATACTACCCTGCAACGGACTAGTAATGGGTGAGTAAACTGGGTTGTAAAAAAAGCTTCATAACGCTCCGGTATACTTGCGAGGCGCAACCAGTTGCCATTTTCTAAAAAGGTAGGAGCAAAAGAAACACCCAATTTATTTACTGTTTCTCTTACACCATCTGAAGGGCCAAGGCGAGAATCCCAACCGGGCCTAGAAAAACGGAGAACTCCCAGGGTAGACCAATATCGTTCATATTGTACTCCACTCGACCCCCTTAGGCTTACTTGCATGTGCATTCCTCCTGCATTAGCGACTGCTGTTGCTAATTCATTATCTGTTACAATTGTATAACCACCTATTTCATTAGGGGCTGGCTGTTCTGTTATTGAACTTTTATGCCTCAGATAATTCTCTGCCATGTGATACATCATGTTACCATTGTAGGTACTAAAATAGCTGTAGGTTGCATATCCTATCCTGCTTGCAGGGTTAAAATGGTTTTTAGTCACAAAGTAAGTTCCATTAGACTGTCTCCATCTTTCTACACTTTGAAATGCAAGAGCAGCAGCATGACGATATTGGCCGGCTAAACGAGCGTTTCCTTCCTTATTCGTCGTTTCAGCCATTGTTTCATAACCGCTAGCTAATAGTATATCATTCCAGGTATGATCGCCACTTCTGCCACCCGTGGCTATCTGGCCTGAGGGCTCTTGAAATAAAAGACTGGATTGGGTTCCCCTTTTTAATAACGTCAACATTTCATTTCTGGAGGGTCCGCTGTATCCATCAGCAATCATGGCTAATAAATTACTCCTTCCAACGGACTCATAGGCCCATGTATTTGGATTTGTGGTATCGTCGTGATAAAAGTTCCATAAATTACTAAGGAAGCGAAATCTTTGAGTATTAATCCAACTATTTTCTATCCAATTAATGGCAGTATCTTTATTTACATACCCATTTACAGCCCGGCTCCATTCACCTTTCATAGCATACGTTCTCCAATTCTGAGTCCGCGCACTAAGAATGCCTGCTATAGGTTTCGCCATTCTTGTTTTCCATATTTGCAACTGAGCAGCAGAAACATGAGGAGCATAAAAAGTGATGGCACTGCTAAGAGGGGCGATGAAAAATTCGCCGTGGCCATCAGGTACCGAGGCAGTTCCCCCTGCGAGATCAGAGGTAGCACTATTCATTGCTGCTACTCCTGCACTTAGTAAATCCACAGCCCGGCCTGTTGATATCAAAGCACCCACAGCATAAGCGAAATAAGGCGTAGAATACTGAGTT
This sequence comes from Segetibacter koreensis DSM 18137, assembly GCF_000374045.1. Taxonomy (GTDB): domain Bacteria; phylum Bacteroidota; class Bacteroidia; order Chitinophagales; family Chitinophagaceae; genus Segetibacter; species Segetibacter koreensis. Next base: position 41,941 of record NZ_KB893335.1, read on the forward strand.
TCGCGATGAGCATATGAATCTATAATAGCTCCACTCGAATTTTGCAGTTTCGCAATCTCACGAACTACCCCTTCAACCTTGGTTAGATAAGCATCTCTTGAAATATTCAGGGCCTTCCAGGCTCTTGCAGTCAAGTGGTAGTTGACATTGGGCAAGCTGGAAGGAGAAGCGGCTTCCGAAGTAACTATGGTAAACTCATTACTCTTAAGTGACGAGTTAAGTGCAGTAGGTTGTGTATAGCAAAGTTTTAAAGAAGAAAAAATGATTGTAATGAATAAAATAGAATTTTTCATAACTGATGATTATCTGTCTATATAATTTATAGACTCAATCAAAAGTATGCTTCCCCGCTATACGCATTAATGATATCCATCATGTGAAATTTTGATATTTCTCATAGTACTCTTTGTAACCGATAGGATTTTAAGGTTGTAGGCTTGTTAATAAAAAAGTAGCATAACTAGATTTGTACTGAAAAATAAAACGGCAAAAAAATTCCTTTCTAAAAGAACAAATTTTCCGAAAATATCTTTTCCTACAATTCCGCTAAAAGACGTTGATATGCTGACTGAAGCAAGGTTGGCAGCAAAGATGGCAGAAGAACTGCCGAGTGTAAAAATCATTTTGATCCGCTACTATCTCCTGTCCTATTAAGTTTAAATGAAAAATACTCTTTGCACTGTCCAGTAGAATGCAATTGAACCAATAAGTATGGAAAGAGGAATAACTATCCATTTTCTATAATGCTGTTTCTTGCTTAAGGGAAACAGTATTAGTAAAAAAACAGCCAGGATTATACTTATTTGACCCAGTTCTACACCAACGTTAAAAGAAAGTATGGAAGTGAGAAATTTATTACGAGGTAATCCTATTTCATTTAGAGAGCTGGCAAACCCCATTCCATGAATCAATCCGAACATGAACACTAGTATTATACGCCACGGTTTAAGTTCTGTAAGCAACATGTTTTCTACCGCAACAAATAATATAGAAAGGGAAATGATCGGTTCCACAACAGCACTTGGAGCAATAATTATGCTTTTCATACTGAGAGCAAGGGTAATTGAATGAGCAACAGTAAATGCTGTAGCTTGCCATAGAATAACTTTTATTTTATTGCTGAGCAAACAAAGGCCGATAACAAACAAAATATGATCAAATCCTTTAGGAATGATATGAGTAAAACCTAACTTAAGATAGTATAATATTGCATTCTGTATCGGAGCTTTTTCAAGCGCATAATTAATTGTATGAGCAAATACGCTCGAAGTATTTCCTATAAGAAAGAATAACAATAGTAAAAAAGGCAGTAATGTGGAATTTTTCTGCTTCATTATCTTTTTGCTATTAAGAGGTCTTGTATGACATGTAAAGTTTCTGTTTGTAAAGAAGCACTTATATAAGCCTTTGAAGAAGATACTTGTTCAAGATAATTTTTAGCTAATACCTTATCCCCTGCCCTGGCAAAAATCAAGGCGGCATGCGCTAGCAACGTAGGATTTTTACAGTTCGTTTTTAAAGCTTCTTTTATATATGGTATTGCTTTACCTGCTTTGTTTTGATTATAATACACCCACGCAACCGTTTCATTTACATCAATGTTATTTGGACGGCGGTTGTACTCCGCAAGCGCATGCGCTAAAGCTTTATCATTATCATTTACTTTTAAATAAGCATAAGCTAATTCCCTATCTGAATAATGACCTATATTTCCGTTAGTCAATTCTGCTTTAGAGGCTCTATTCATATTTTCAATGACTGATCGTGCAAGTGCCTCTGCCTTCTCATTTTGCCCGGCAAGACGGTAAACGTCAACCAATTCTTCGTTAAAAACATTATCCTCTACGAGGGAATAAGCTTTTAAATAATAATGTATTGCTTTTGTATAATCTTTTTTAGCTGTGGCAATCCGTGCCATTCCTGCTATTGCATACGCATAATCAGGTCTTTCGTCAAGTGCAATTGTATAATGCATTTCTGCACTCCTGATGTCGCCTGTATTTTCGTATAAATGCCCTAACTGAACCCGTGCCCATTCAGTTCCCTCCTCGCCTTGCATGCCGGCTCCTACGGCAAGTTTCATAGCCTCAATTGCTCCAGGGTTGTCTCCATAAATTTCACGCAGATAGGAAATTCTGGAGTAAGATCTTATATCGGGTCTGATAGAGACCATACTATCGGAGTTTTCTACTGCTTTTTTATAATTTCCCATTTCAACATTGGCATCTACCAAAAGACCGTAAATGAATGCATTGTAAGGGTTGATTTCTCTTGCTTTTTCCGCAACTTCAAGCCCCTCCGCAAAATGGTGCTGTGATAAATAAACAAGGGCCTTGTAAGTCAGAGCCTCAAAATTCTCAGGTTCTATTTTCAAAACATTGTTTACTTGTTGCAGAGCAGCCATGTCGTAATAAACATGATCACCGGTAATTCTTGCTTCCTGTATATATAATGCAGCTAAGCCAAGTAAAGATTTTTTATCTTCAGGATTTTCCTTTATCGCCAGTTGTAAGCGGTCTGCCGAGGCACGGGTTAGTATGTATTCATTACTTTTTGCAAGATTTCCTTTTCTTTCTTTTAATTCATAACTGATGCCTTGCTCTTTGTTAGATCTTACTATTATAAAAACAATGGCAATCAAAAACAAAAGCAATGTAACACGATAAATAATCTTCTTATTCATACCTAATGTTTTATTGATAATTAATGAAAGGATAGCAAGCCTAAGGATTAGAAACCATAGGCTTGCTAATAAGGACGTTATTTAGCTTTAACGAGTGATAGTGTTTGAGTAACTGATCCGTTTTTACTAATAGCTATGTAATAAGTTCCTTTTGTTAAAGATGAGGCATTCCATTGAAGGGTATAAGTTCCGGCATCCTGCTTTTTATCTGCCAAAATTTTCAATGCCTTTCCAGATACATCATACAGCAGGATTTTTACCTGCGAAGGTGCATCGACTCTATATTTTAATGTACTGGTGTTAACGACAGGATTTGGTGAAGAAATAGCCGAAACCTCCGGCGTTGCTATACCTAATTTTTGTGCTACCGGAAATGATCCCATTGTTCTTTTTTCCTCCTTCTGATTGTTATCTTCGCTGCAACTGCACACGTGCGTACCTGCCCACGGCGTTTGTTCAAACGGAAATTTTGATTTAAAAGCTGTGTCATTTTTTTCAATACCCGTGGTATAGTTGTACACACTTAGCAGGTTTTTTGTAACAGGATTAGTTCCGTCAAAATCGTCGTACCACAACCCTATTGCAGCGAGCACTATTCCACTGACAGCCTGCAACTCTATACGGGTTACATCATCTTCCAGCCTCCTTCCGTTAGGAAAGCCATCCATATTTGGAATAAATTGAATTTTTGAAGATCCATTAAACCTTTTATCTGTTAATCCTAATACTGCAGCCTGGATTAAACCCAAAGAACTAAAATCAGGATCATCTCTTTTCGTTACAGGAACAGCCATATTAAGGCGTAACATGTCACCACCATTAGGCAGGAAATTACTAATAAATGGCTTGCCTGCCGCTAAAGGATTGCCACCTTTGCCCGTTGCTAACTGATAAGGAGGTAAATTAGGAACACCGGTATGAAAAATAGGCCATAGGTCGACTGATCGAGGAGACTTGGATGCAGGCAAAAGCAGACTGCCAAAAGCATTTTCAGCCAGCGCTGTTCCGTTAAGAGCGGCGCTTCCTTTCAATCCGTATAGACCATTTCCACCATTTCCAAAATCAAATTGTCCTAAAGATTTTCTTTGAATTCGCAATGGTTTAAACGCAGGGATTGCACCTCCAAACTGGGAGTCATCCATATAAAGGGCTAGCTCGGGATTGTAAAAAAAATTGCCAAATTCCTTTAATTCAGAGAGGTCATCATAAGGAGTTAAGCGATTCCAATAATCTTTATAAGCGATAGGAACAACCGCTTCATTAGTTAAAGGCATACCTAATCTTGATACCTGCACCCAGTCTCCTGAATATGATTCAAAGTTTTTTGAAATATGATCTGTAGCGTTATTCAAGGTTTTAATTCTTTGGCGGCTTGCACTGGCCCACACACCAATAACAAAATCAGGATCAAGTATATTTTTAGCCTGAGAAGCCTTCTTATGATCTTTTTGTAACCTCGAAATATCAATTTCCATTGCAATAGTAGAAACGTTCATACATTTTAATCCATCTACAGGGCGACCCATTTGCCGGGGCGCATCACCAAGATCAAAAATGCCTCCAAGGTCAACAAAAAAAGGATCATCAACAGGACCGGCAAAAATGCGTTCACCATCACCATCATCCTGAATGTTTTTATACATTAATGAATCATAGCTTGGTGCATTTAAACCGACCGGCGAACTGATAGAACGAGGTCCAATGTTGGGAGGAGGCACAATGCCGTCATACAGTACTCTTAGCCATGATTTACCACCATCCATACTTCTGTCAACTGTATATCTTGTCCGTAGGTTTTCTTTTCCCAATCGTATATTGAAAAAAGTATTTGGGTCTCTTCTTGAATTTGCGGTACTAAACAGAAAACGATAAATAATATCATCGCCTTTTGTTGCCGGATTATTGTCTATGTGAATTTCATAACGTACGTCTTCGCCGAAATGATAAAAATTAGGACCGCCTTGTGGCGACTGGAGTGGAATATAGTTAGCAATAATTACTACCTTGTTGGGATTTGTCGGGCTTCGGAAAGCATATAAGTCTGTGTTGTCCGCCTGGGGATCATTGGCAATCATGGGTGCCTCCCTATGACTGGAAGACATGAGAATAGCAGAAAAAACCGGTAGGCACAACAATGCCAATAACCATTTATGCCTGTGAGGCAATAAGGTTTTGTTCTTCATTTTAGAAAAGTTTTAAATAATTAATTTAAAGTCTGATGACATGCGAGATTTTTCATAGAAGAAATTTGAATTATAGGGGCAGTATCAGCGAAGTAAGCCGGCTTTGAAACGATGAACTAAGCGCCATAACTTTACTAACGTAAAATTTTGTTAAACGGATTTAGAGATTATTATTTTTTTTGAATTTATTTCTTATTCATTGATAACAAATGCAGAAGAGCCGCCACAGCTCGTTGGCTACAATAAAAAATTAAAAACTATCAAGAGAAGCACGGTGCATTTCTCTAAAAACCTTAAAATAAAAAGTTGATATAATTCCAAATAAATATTACCACCAGTTTTTGTAGACGACTTATGGGATGAGAGTTAATATCAGAAAAAAAGTAAATAAAATCGAAATAGTTCATTTAATAATATGCATCCAGTAGATAGATAGATAGATAGATAGACATTATGAGCAATTTAAAAATGAAGCCGTATGAAGCGTGTTAGGAATTTAATATCCATTTCTTAATAACTTTCAAGATATAATATAAGCAACTATAAGGTTGTTATATTGCAAGTCCATAACAAAAATGTAAGAGAAGAAAGAAATAAAAAAGCCGTAGTTAACAATGCCAGAGGCTTAACTAAAGATTTTTGATCTTACTTGTATTGATTAAAAGCATTAACAAAAAACAATTTACTCAATAGGTAAAAAAACTTTAAAGGTTGCTCCTTTGCCAGGTTGACTTACAGCTTCAATAAATCCTTTATGGTTTTCTACTACCTTCCGCACAATAGCGAGGCCAATACCGGTGCCTTCATACTCTGTCTTACCATGCAAGCGTTGAAACATTTTAAAAATCTTATCGGCGTACTCTTGTTCAAACCCTATTCCATTGTCTGAAATTTCGATCAGGTTATACAACTTGTTTTTGGACTCCTCGAGCCGATCAGACGAATTGATATTTTCTCCGCTTACAACAGCAGAATAAATACTTATTTGCGGACTAACATTACGCTTACTGAACTTAAGAGCATTGGTAATTAAATTTTGAAATAGCTGCTGCATTTGTCTTTTGTGTCCTTTAATAACAGGTAAAGCACCTACCATTACCCGAGCTTTTTTCTCAGCAACTTCCAATTCAAGATCTTCCAAAACCTGTGTCACTTTTTTATTAAGGTCAACTTCATCTAAATAATTAATTGAGGTGGAAACGTGCGAATATTCTAAAAGATCATCGATCAAATTTTTCATTCGTTCAGTTGCTTTCTCCATCCGCTCAAAGTAATGTTGGTCATCATCCAATAATCTCCCTTGCAAATTCTTTTTTAACCTTTCTGAAAAAGTTCGAATCTTCCTGATAGGTTCTTTAAGGTCATGTGAGGCAGCATAGGCAAACTCTTCCAGGTTAGCATTAGAACGCTTAAGTTCATTCATAGTTCTTTCTAATTGCAACTGAGATTCCTTTACTGAGGTGACGTCTGTAAATATGTGAATTAGGTGATCATTATCCATTTTAGAAAGAGTGAGCTCCAGCCATCTGTCTGTTACCTCCATATAATATTGAATAAGCGAAGGTTCACCTGTTGCTAATGTTTTTAAACACGTTTGGCCGTAAGAGGAATTTAAAATATTGGGATCTAGTTCAACTGCTGTTTTAGATAAATAAATGTCTTCAGGCAGACCAACATATTTTACAGCAGAGGCGTTGGCAAGAATTGTATTGGCATCATATATTTCGCCTCTTTCATTCCTTATCATTTCGGTAACGGAAATACCATTAGAGGAATTTTTTAAAATATTATCCAACAGGTTTTTTTGGTCCTCCAACTCAATGGTTCGCTCTTTCACCTTCTCTTCTAACAATTCAGACCCTTTCTTTTGATCATCTATATCCGTACAAGTGCCGTACCATTTTAAAATAGCACCCGCTTCGTCTTTTAACGGCAATGCCCTTCCTAGAAACCACCTATACTGACCGTCAAAGCGCTTAAAACGATATTCAATTTCGTATGGACTACCCGTTTTTAAACTATGTAGCCAAACATCCCACGCCCTCTCCTGATCATCAGGATGCACTGCAGTATTCCAGCCCCCATCTTTGGATTGCTCATCCGTTAAACCTGTGTAATCGTACCATTGCTTGTTATAAAAATCATGATAACCATCAGCTTTGGTTGCCCAAATTATTTGAGGCATAAAATCCGTTACAAACTTAAATTCCTGGTTACTCTCTTCCACCTTCATTTTCGACACGACCTGTTCAGTAACATCGGTTGCTGCCACCATAACGCCAGATATGTTGCCTTCACTTTCTGCAAAAGCTTCGTATAGCACGTTTATATAGACTGTTTCAACTCTTTCACTGCGTGGTAAGTTAACGGGAATACCAAGCGCAGAAAAGGTTTTACCTGTAGTAAACACGCCCCTTAACAATTCCTCATACCCCTGGTTGGTAGCTTCTGGCAATCCTCTAAATATAGATTTATGAAGTAGTTCTTCCTTGCTTCTGCCCCATAATTCAAACATGCGCTCATTAGCAATTTCAACAACGAACTCAGGTCCTTTTAAGATACCCATTGCAACCGGTGATTGCAGAATCATATTTCGAAAATTGTTCTCGCTTTCTTCTACCTTTCTACGAGCCATTACCTTTGCCGTGTTGTCAAGAACCCATACAGCTACTTTTTTCACAATGCCTTGGTTGTTTTTCATCGGTTCATAAGCGAAGCTAATGTATACCATTTCCTCTTTCCCATGCCGAATCAACATTAATTCGGCATCATCAGCACGATAAGTAACACCTTCGTTTATTACCTTATTAAGAGCGTCTTCATAATGTATACGCGCTTCGGCAAAAGCATCCCAAAAAAACTTTCCTACAATCTCATCCATCGTCTTGCCAGATATTTCAATAAAGCGATCGTTTGCTATTTGAGCGATTAAGCTCGTAGCGTCTATTACACAAACACCGATCGGTGCCTGCAAAACCATATTACGCAGATCTTGCTCACTTTCTTCTACCTTCTTTCGAGACCTAACCTCTTTTGTTACATCTATAGCCGTATGGTGAATACCGTAAATGTTGCCCTCTTTGTTACGCAAGGCTTTATAAGTAAAATTGAAATAGAAGGGTTGCAACCTTCCATCTACACGCAAAAATGCTTCCTCTTCGATACCGGTGTAAGGTATCCCTGTTAAATAAACCTCATCTATCAAACCAAGGAACGGTTGCCCCTTTAATTCTGGTAAGGCTTCACCTATCGGCATCCCTATTATTGTATTGTCTTTGCCCCAATAACTTAGCATAATGTCATTTGCATGCTGTATTTGCAGTTCTCTACCCAGATATAAGCCGGTAGCTACAGCAGCTTCCTCAATAAAGGTGCGAAAACGATGCTCACTTTCTTCTATATTCTTTTGGTAATGGAACTGCACAGTTACATTATGAGCTACGCAAAAAATACTGGCGGGCACCACGTCTTCCGGGCTAAGAAAATGAGGTTTAAATACAAGATCAAAGTAGCGAAGTTCCCTTACTCCGTCAATAAGTATAACTGCAGGAAAATTACCAACATGGTACGGCTGGCCTGTATTGCGTACCTCATCCAGTATTCCGATCAAGCCCTGAAGGCCAGCTTCTGGTAGTGCGTCAATGATTGGTTTACCCACTATTGAAGATGTTCTGCCCAAAAATAGGAGCATATCTTTGTTTGCAAGTTCAACTACATAATCGGGACCTCCTACAATACAAACCGCAACAGGTGCACTCATAAAAAGATTATAAGCTTTTTCGATACCTTTTGTTGTTGCTATCTCTTTTTCTGCCTTTACATAGTCGGTAATATCTATTGCTGAATGAATGATATATTGTACATCACCTTCATCACTTAAGATCGGTGCGTTGTTAATCTTCTAATACTTTTTACAAAAAGTACCATCCGGGTTAGGGGTATCATATCGCTGCACCGCTATCTCGTGCGATGTCTTATTGGCAATGATATATTCAAATGAAGCCTGCAGGTTTTCTTCACCATTGAAGTTTAGATCTTCAGGGTTTTTTGGAAAGACTGTAAAGTGTCCCTTTTTAATTACATCCTTTCGATTCATTCCAAACGCTTTGATAAAGTCATTACTTACAGCAACGTGAGTATAAACAGGTGCATCAGGAAGTACGATCACGCTTATACCTGGTGTTGCTTCATACGCTCTAAAATCCATCATTGACTAGCTATAGTTGGGTTAAGAATATTTGACTCGCAAAGGAAGGACTAAATTAAGTGTAATAACAAATATTCAAATAGTTTTCCTTGTACTGAAAATGGTGCAAAATATTATTTTCATAAATGCGATGAAAAAGATCATAAGTAAGGGGTAGAAAGAATATAGACCAGTGGAGCAAAATATTGCATCAGTCATTCGGTTTTAATTACATGTCCCCTGTCCTCTTCAAAATACTCCAACCGCCGAAGTTTTAATAGTACCCCAAAGAGGTTTACTCTGCTTCTGCTAAGTTTTCATTATAACTATTTATGTAATATTGACAAGGCCTGAAATAAATGAAGAGCGATTTGCATTTAACTTTTGCGTCTGGTGATTTTTAGATACTATTCTTTCTTTTCAAACGTTTATACAAAAATTAGAAAATACAATATCTCATGAAAAAACTTTATTCAGTTCATGCAATTAAAATATTTCTTGTCATTGCTTCTGTTTTAACGGCCAGTTCTGCTTTTTCCCAATTAAAGATCGGCTCTAACCCAACACAAATAAACAAGTCCTCCATCCTGGAATTGGAAAGTGACAGACAAGGTTTTTTGCTACCTCGATTAACTGATACTGCAACTATTAACACGCTCACCCCACCTGACGGTATGTTAATTTACCTATCCTCACCGGCAGCGGCAGGAAGAGGGTTATACNTTCGAAAGGCAGGCATATGGCAACGATTTGTGACTGACTCTGTCGCTCTTGATAAATGGTCTAAGTCTGGAGATGTATTGAAGGGAACAGAAAAAATGGGATCACTAAATGCACAAACCTTACGACTCATAACTAATAGT